>NZ_JAVKCA010000009.1:0-378399 GCF_040222955.1 Marinoscillum sp.
TTGACTTGGTTCAAAAAAAAATTTCCTAATCCTCGTGCACATTGACATGCAAAGGTCTGAAAGGTTGAAATTAGCAATATGGTGATGAATGTGGCTCGAAGCATAATGGGTTGTAACGACCAACTATCATCCGTAAGCTGGACTTTTCAAATTTCTATAAAAGTATCGGATCGCACTTGCCCTTGCAAATGGCTCAGTAAGCTTATGGATGATAGTCTGTTAGATTCTTTTTAACCCCTCTTTTTCTTCTTTTTCTTTGAAGGTTTACCAGCGAGTTTAAAAATAACCGGCATTACCATTCGAACATAGACAGGTTCACCCTCTTGTTTTCCAGGAATAAAGTCTGGGGCATTTGCTATTACTCTAACAGCTTCTTCATCACAACCTCCACCAATACCCTTCACAGCGTTAACAGCATCGACACTTCCATCTTTATTAATTACAAATTGCACATAAACTCTTCCTTCAACTCCCATTCTTCGAGCTTCTTCAGGGTATTTCATCTCTTGACCGACATACTTATAAAAAGCAGCCATACCTCCAGGAAATTCAGGCTGCTGATCCACAATCTTAAAAACTTCGGGTTCCTTGTTTATTTCGATTTTTAGCGAATCCCACCTTTCTTCAACATGCATTTTTCCATACCACTTTATGGCTTCATTATATGCTTCTTCTGCCAAGTTCAAGTAAAGAGCACTGTCTTCAGAGTTAATTACAGCTAGTCTGGAACAACTCTCATTTACCATTTTATATGTTTCAAAGCGAGTATAACTCTGTTCACTTAAAATCGAATCATAATAATCTAGGACGTAAGCAAATTGATTGTTCAAGAATTGTTGTTTTGCATTCTCGAAGCGTTTTTTTGCCTCAATCTGTTCTGGAGTTGGTTCGTAATCCTGTGCGACAGAGAGGTTGCAAACCAAAAGGAATAAAAAGAAGTGAATTAAGTATCTCATAAAAATTGAATCTAATGCCCAGATATGGCGCTGTGGCCTCCGAGCTTTTTTAATACCGATAAAAGTAGCTTATCTGCCGCGCCTGGCCAAGGGGTGCATTCAAAGTATCAGACACGCACTGCGCCATACAGATAAAAAACTCCCACGAGCAGGAGAGGGTAGAAAGCACTTCAGTTTCTTGGCGGCAGATAAGGGGGATGTTTAGCAGTTACTTGGCAGAAGACTAAGTAAGGCCATGCGCAATATCGTCTGTTACCTTTTCGGCTTTATCGTTCCTGCACAAGCGTCTCCTTCCTCAGTTCCAGTTAGCCAAGTCCTGAGTTTAGTAGTTCGTTCGCTAGATAGTTCGGCCATATAGTATGAAACACACATAGGTTGAATACTACCATACCATCCAGGTTCACGATCAGGATACTTCATTTTTAGTTCAGAGTCCCTAAATGTTATCCAGTTACGTTGAGATGTTCGAAGTGCGTCCAGAAAAGTTGGGTCGTCAGCGTACTCCTTCATGATCTGTTGGTAAACCTTGTTAAGTTCAGCGTCCGCCTTCTTGTAGTTTTCTGCAGCTTCTTTGTTCATCTCCGCTTGAGTTTGGCAGTTGGCAGTTCCTACGATGAAAAACGTTAAGAAGATAGTTGCAAATAAATGTCTCATAGTGATGATGGCTGAAAGGTAACGTCCAGCTATCGGGCGTATGTCCCGCAGCTAGTGAATAGTACTAAAGTAGTGAAATCTGCCAAAGCTCACAACGGTTCCAAATGGCACTGCGTTCTGAAAATCCAAAATCCTGGGAGCAAAAGCTGGCAGAAAACACCGCTATATCTCAGCGGCAGATTCACAGTCGAGTTGCAATGAAATCGGCCAAAAAGCACTGAGACATATGCCCGATCAGCGTCTGTTAGGAAGAGTTAATTCCAGTTGTAAACTTCGACCCTTGAAACTTTAGAGTTCGAAGAAATCTGAGTTGGTTTTCCGCATTCAGTGTTCAGCTCCAAGTCTTTCGAATCGTCCAAAGAAGTTATGTAAAGGATCATTGTGCGTTCACGTCCATCTACTGTAATGTACTCATCTAGAATAACCAGATAGTTTTCTCCTGTTTCTATACTATATCCGTATTCAGCATTAGGATAGAACCTCAGTACCTCTTGTATAGGTGTTCCAACACAAATTCCGTTAGCCAGTTTAAAGTTCGGATTGGCAGTTCCTAGGCCTCTAATTGTTGAGTTACCATAAGTCCAAGCCATTAAGTGAATTAGTTTATTCTTAGAGAAGTAGTGTATTCCATCAAATACAGTATGATCGTATTCGGTTAATTTGGAAAAGAGTTCGGAAGTATCTGTACCTATTTTGTATTCACCTATTCCTGTTATATCGATGGTTTGGGCATGCGTTTCTAGCAAATTGAAAATCGTGAGAAATATTATGATCAGTGTACGCATGATATTCTTCCTAACGCACAGCTATGATGAGTGGGGATTAGAAAGCACAAACCTCTCGTCTCGCACATAGCCACGCCTTGATTTAAATTTAAAACTTGTGGCGGACTTTCCAAGTGCCACCAAACTTTCCTGACCGATTAAACCCCATTCATTCATAGCACATGTTACCAGCTTTTTAGTTCGTTAGCCATTGTTGGAATTTCTTTGTGAATTTGTATTCGAATTTTGCAGGTTGCTTCCAAATCATTAGTCGGACATTAGCCGTGTCCTTTGACAGCCCTGTTATACCAGTTCCTCGTTCGCCTAGGTTAGAAGAATAGTTGTCATATTCCTTCTTAAACATTCCAAAGTCATCCGTGGAAAACCGAAGATTTAGTGATGTTGAGTCAAAAGTTCCATTAACCGAAACGATACCGTTCGATAGTTTCAAATATGTATTGCTTTTAGAGGTAATCAATGAGTCATTGAGTACGTAAAACTTAAATTGATCAACTGTTAGATCGCAACTTCCTATGCTATCCAAGATGCAACAGTGAAGTTCAAATACATGGTCAGGAATGTTGAATTTATGGTCAATGGCAGCAGTTAATAGGAAATTCCTACTTTCAATTGACTCAAACAGATCTTCGGGTAAAAGTTCGTCATACCTTTCATATGCGACCTGTGCTGATTTCCATTGATTTATCGGGTGGTATTCACCCTTCGGATAAGTTAGTGCAAGAATGGATGCATCGATCAATAAGAGAGTTAGAATCGAAATTGCCTTGTTGAGTCTTGTTCGGTCAATGAGCTTGAAATATATGAATGCACTTATTCCACCTGTTAAGAAAATAATAGGGTAGTAAATCAGTATACAAAATCCATATCCACATGGCGTTGGAAAGAAGCTTAGCACCCAAATCGGAGTTAGGATGTTAAAAAGTAAGATCAGAATTGATGAGATTGTTTTCGTCATGCAGAAAATTGCTGGTAACGTGCGAATATCAACCAACAATGGCTGTTACTCGCTTGTAACGTTACCAAATCTAACCGTTTTTAAATCCTGAACAAACCATTATTGGCTATAGAGGTGTATGCCCCATCGGGGAGATGTGCCGGCTAGCGGGGTCTTGCCTGTTGGAGACAATTCCAAGAAGGGCATGAAGTGGATACTTAGCCATGGACAAATACCGGAATCTTCTGGTTTATTGGAGCCCTGATTTTGTGAGCAAAAGTTTTGCTTGTTTGAACTCCTTACAAGCTCAGGAGTCGAGCTGAATGATGCACTGTTAGAATATCAATCCTTTTATCTGATACTATACAATAAATGATTCGATAGTTGCCCAGAATAAGTTCTCTGATCCTGGGGTTCTCTAGTTCAGGCACTTCTCTTCCAGAGTTGGGATGCTCCCTCAGTTGACGAGTTCGTTCACGAATTCGATGAATTTGAATTCGGGCATATTTCTTTGAATTTTGACCAATGTACTCACCGATTGAAATTAAATCGCTCTTGGCCTGTTGAGTCCAGTTTATCTTAACCATTCAGGAAGTTCCTTGTCAAGCTCTTCGTCCGGAATAACATTATTTGCCTTAGACTGAGCAAGTCCGGTTTCAATCTTCTCGAGCAATATGAGTTCATCAATGACCTCTTCAATCGAAAATTCCTGAGGGAGTTTATTGATTGCTCCAATTACTTGTTCCTTCGTTAGCATATCTAAAGTTAAGAAGTTCTTTTCTCATTGCGATTATCCCACCAACATTCGGCTGAAAATCCTGGCTGCCAGCCATTTCAAATCTAACCGATTTTCAATCCTGAACAAACGGCTATGGGGATACCCTCAAGCCGGGTAGGCTGTTACTTTTCCTTAATGAAAAGTAACCTAAAATAATGACAGAATGATCACTTCCGACCCTATCCGATCATTATCGGGGCCATCGCACGCCCGGAATTCTGTCGGGCCGTCCCGCCTATGCGCAGAGGTTCCAGGTTCAGGCCTGTTAAGAAGTCCAAAAACGGAATGACGGAACGGGAAAAAGGTCATTCCGGTTTCTGAGGCACGAAGAATACCGGAATCTCATGGTAATTCGGAGTAGCCTCTAGATGTTTTGGAACCGCAAGGGTATTCAATCCACGAAGGTTTCTTTGATTACACGTTTAATCTCTGAGATTTCTTTCAAAGAAAGTCTGTCGTAGGATTTTACTATTCTTTGTTTATCGATCGTTCGAATTTGATCCAACACCACCCAACCTTTCTTCTTGTTTTGATAGACCTGGATTCTCGTTGGATAGCTATGTGATTGAGTGGTCATTGGAGCCACCGTAATGGTCTTAATGTTGAAGTTCAGTTCATTAGGAGAAATAATCACACAGGGTCTGGTTTTTTTAATCTCACTCCCTATAGTTGGATCTAAATTTACCAGGACCACACGGTATTGATCTAGTTCCATTCGCCAAATTCCTCGTCATTAAACACATCTTCAATCAGGAGGTGGTCATCTCCATTTTGAGACATTTCCTGAAACGCTTCGCTCCAACCCTTTCTAGGCGCTTCGATTGGTTTGAGGATTATTTTATCCTCCTCCAAAATAAGCTCCACTTTATCCTTGATGTGATATTGTTCAAGTATTTGCTTACTCAGACGCAGTCCTTTCGAGTTCCCTATTTTAATGATTGTTGCTTCCATATGGTCTAATTGTAATTACAAAGTTATTACTTTAAGCCTATCCAGTCAAAAAAAGTTCATACAGGACTCAGAGTGCACTGAAGATTCTTGGGGGCAGACCCTCCCTCATCATATGATAGGTTGATAACCGCTTCCTGCCAAATCTAGCTGATTTTACATCCTGAACAAACCATTGTTGGCTATGGGGATACCCTCAAGCCGGGTAGGCTGTTACTTTTCCTTGATGAAAAGTAACCAAAAATCATGACAGAATGATCACTTCCAACCCTATCCGATCAGTATCGGGGCCATCGCACGCCCGGAATTCTGTCGGGCCGTCCCGCCTTTGCGCAGAGGTTCCAGGTTCAGGCCTGTTAAGAAGTCCAAAAACGGAATGACGGAACGGGAAGAAAAGGTCATTCCGGTTTCTGAGGCACGAAGAATACCGGAATCTCATGGTTAATTCGGAGTAGCCTCCAGATGTTTTGGCGAGCATTTGTTGTGAGCTGGCTTTTTCATCTTTCAATCTTTCCGCAATAAACTGTTCCAGAACCATCTGGAGCTAAGCTCATGCTATAATATAGGTCACTCTCTTTCAAGATAAGTGCTCCTCTTGGGGTGCCACCTGCCTGATAAGAGAGTGTTGCAACGTAAAAAACATGCTCCTCATTGGGTTCAATCGTTTTTTGTAACTCCGTTGGCTTATTAAAATTGGCATCTAAAAAGGATTTAACACCAGATAGACCATAGTTAAATGATGATAGTTCATGGTATGAAAATGTATCGGTTGGTAAAAACAGCTTTAAGTAGGAGTTTGCTGGTGTAAAAATTGCAAATGAATCACCTGGAAAACTAATATTAAGTTCTAATGGGGTAGTAGTTTCATTAATTATCCGAGTCCAAAACACAGCAAAGGCGTATCTTTTTCCAGAAGAGTCAGAATACTGAGTTCCACCTGGCTCAATCATTCCACCTTTTGGAAGGCTGTTTTGAATGGTGATGCCTTTCCCAGTGGAAGTTGAATACAAAGTATCTGTGTAAATAAATTGATCTAAATTATGAATTGGAGATACCAATCCATTATCACTCTCGGCCAAGTCTATCTCTTCCGGATCAATTGAAACCCTTCCGGCTGTTGATTTACTTCTTTGCCCACAGGAAGAAAGCCATACAATTGCCAGAATCAATATTATTAAACTTTTTCTCATTTTTTACTTGCTCACAACAACCGACCAATACCCCCCGGCTACTACCCACCTCCTACCCAATCTAGCAGTTTTCCATCCTGAACAAGCCATTGTTGGCTATGGGGGCTCCACCCCTTGCCCCTGTTGGTGTTGTCACCAACAGGCATGATGAAGCTAGCCAGCATGAGGAGTCAAAACCTGATGCTTTTCATGGCCCTATACAATGTTGTACGTTCGCCTTTTTTGGTTTCGGATTCTTTATTCTCGCATAGAATCAGTTGATCCTGTGGTTATATCCCAGCATCAGATAATAAGGTATCAAAGGAGTTGTTTTGAAGTCCTGGGTTGTTACCATGCCAATATTGAATGTGATATCCGATTTGTTGAAGGAGTAGCCAGTCTGAATGCCATACTGGAAATTGCCTCCTGTTGCAGGTTCATACCAACCGTCTTTAACGTCTGCAAAGATTGTTTCCTTGGAGATTTCGGAATGTTTAAAGTTTGTGACAATGGCTTTATCAAAACCAACTTCTGCTGCTACAAACCATTTCGGTTTGAAATAGCCAAAGGTACCCTTTAACTCACTTCCAAAATTTTGCAGGCTGACCAAAGGATTTGCATATCTGCGGTAGATTCCATTCAAAGCAACGCTTCCTTTCAGACTTGATTTATTTAAAAACACAACCTGTCCTCCGACTTTGGTTTTAAAGTCATCCAACAGCTTTTCGCCTGAAGGAATGGAAAATGTAGTAGTCAGCACTACTGGTACGTTGGTTTTGAGTTGGTACGCGTAGCCCAAACTATACGAAACACTGTAATCCCATAAAATACCTGCGGTTATCATATGTTTTGAGTCTTCCAAAGAATTCCAATTCAACGTTTGTGAATTGCCTGTTTGATAAATACAAAATGATATAGCGATGAATATCAAAGTTTTAATGTCCTTCATTGTATTTAGTTGAATGAGTTTAAATAATCAAGCACCACTGGATAGACCGAACTCCATCTGAAATAAATCATTTCATGCCCGGTATCATCAATCTGAATAATCTTTGGATTCGTAAAAAATGCCGCTTCCTTTTCGGCAAAGCTCAAACCATATGACTGGTTATTTTCACCATACAGAAAGAGTACGTTGGTTTGATATTGGTTTAAGTTGGTGGTAAAGTCAAAACCTTCATTTTCTGAAATGTCGATAAAGGCTTGTAAAACAGCAGCTCCATTTCTCCAAAAAGGAGAGGGGCCTTCGATACCTTCATCATTACCTTTTGCATAGGAAAAACTTGAAGCCATGCTTAATTTATAATCCAGAATTTGGTGTTCATTTTCTCGTCCGGTCAGGAATTGGTCGTAGTAAAGAACATCATTTGTTATTTCTGAAAAAAGGTTCAGCTTTCGGCTTGATTCTCCATACTCGTCAAGTAGTTGTTTGTTAAATCCACCAGCTTCAGCGAATATAGCCCCATCGATTCTATCAGGGTACGTATTGATGTATGCAGCTGCAAGCATAGCACCCCACGAATGGCCAAAGAGAAACACCTTTTGACTGGAAGAAGTCTTATAATGTACGATCACCGCTGTGAGGTCGTCTAAGTAGAGTTGAATAGTGTAAGTATCCTTATCATGCCGTTTAGACAGGCCTGTACCTCGCTGGTCATAGAATACTACATGGTAGCCATCATCTGCTAGCTGCCTTACGTTAAGTCCGTTTTGGTAGTCTGATCCAGGACCTCCATGCAGAAAAATGACTAGGGAGCCATCAGGGTTTCCGTAGGTTTCAGCATGAAGTGTTGTCCCGTTTACCGATATGGAGGGTAAGTTGGGGTCTTCTGCTACAGTTTTAGGTACCAGGTTGCCCGGTTCATGAATGTCTAGTTCCTGTTCGCAGGAAATGAGCATCACACAAGCTAATCCTGTAACTGTCCAAATTTTTAAGTTCATACTTTTCAAGTTTTAAATTTGATGCAAAAGACAGAGCTCAATGATTGTCAATCGCCCCAATATGAAAAGTGGAACTCATTTATTGGTTTGCTTTCTCAAGCTTTAACTCATAGACAATCAAACCATTGTGAAAAGTGAACCTACTGCATGAGAGCTGACACCCGTTTATCGGGCATTATTTTCCGCTCTTTCAGGTATTCGGAAGGAGATTTGCCGGTGAGGTTTTTGAAATTTCTATTAAAAGTTGTTTTGGAATTGAACCCGCATCCGTAGGCAAGCGACAGAAGTGTATATTTTTGATTGTCTTGAATGGCAATACGTTCCTTAAACTCTTCAATCCTCAATGTATTGATATAATCGAAGAAGTTTTTTTGTTCGACAGAATTGATCACTTGAGAAAGCGTGTTTGGATGTATGTCAAGTTCTTCCGCAACCATTTTCAATGTCAGGTCAGGTGTAAGGAATAATTTCCTTTGTTCCATCAATTGAACAAGTTCACTATGGATGGCTCGCAATTGACTCTGAGTAAGTGCTGATTTGTCATACTTGGCAATTTCGGGTACCTGCCCACCAGGCTCTTTTGATGTAGGGGCAGGATAAAATCCCAGCGTTTGTTGATTTGTAAAAACGCCTACTTGTTTAATGCCGTAGTACCCAACGAAGATCACAAACAAGACTACCGATGAAAAAATAATTTCATCATCAGCAAAGAAGACGAGTACCCAGATGAACGATAAGCAGAGAACTAATCCATAGAGCCAAAGCAGGTTTATCTTTTCAATAGAAGAAAAATTGTCCTTAATCTGCTTTTTATAGTTTCTTAAAGCCCGTAGTGATAAAATAGTATAGGTAATTCCCGATAGGATGATTCCAATAAAAATGATGGTTGATTGGGTTTCAAATCCTTCCCCTTCATTTAGGTAAACCATGATTTTCTCTTCCTGGCTCAGACTTATAAACGGAATGATTACTAAGAATCCAATTGCAAAGGGTAGAAAATGGAGATACATTTTGACTCTGGCAAGTTGTCCCGAGGTGAGTGCTAGTGTGTAAAGAAAAAGGAAAGGCCCATGCAAAAGGGGTAATGGTATTTCGAGTCCCAATAGGTAAGGGGTCTTCAAGTATTCATTGGAGGAAATAATCGAAAACAAAATTAAATGCACCAGAATCACACAGAGCCATGTGAAGAGTACTCTGTCGGCAATGCTTTTCCCTTTCTTGTTCAATAAAATAAATGACAGGAAGGATGTTATGACTATTCCGATTATGTATATCATTTATTTGCAGTGTCCTTTTTTAGGTGACGCACAACGTCCAACTATCATCCTAAAGCTGGACTTTTCAAATTTCTATAAAAGTATCTTATCCCACCAGCCTTTGCAAATAGCTCAGTAAGCTTATGGATGATAGTGCCTGTTGTATGCCGTTCAGTCTTCAATTTCAGTGACGTATCTACTTGAAATCCATCCTATTACCTTAGTTGGGAATTCATTAGGAGTTTGTAGAATGCAGTTCTGGACGTTCATATCCAAGTCGATAGTGACATACCACCAAATGCGTCCTGTTTCATCCGTTTGTTCAGCAAGAGCAGTTCCTACGGTTCCTTGTTTTAGGGTTGCAAAAGTATTTCCCGTAATCTCTGCCCAATGGAATTCTGTATCATCGTCAATAACTGGCGCTAAGCGAAGTTTATAACCTTCGTTGTTCACCACAAACTTAATTGGCTGATCAAAGAAGTTTTTGGGTTTTACAAGTTCCTCGAGCACCTCAACGGATTGAAAAATTTTGCTAAATGTTGGTCTGCTTTGATGATTGTAGTTGACCTGATAAACCGAATTGATCAGTCGAAAATCTGCGCAGCAACCTGGAGTTGACACAAATACTTTGTCTAAAATTCCATCTTTCCATATGACTTTTGAAATTCCTTGCATGACTTCAAATACTTGTTCAAATCCTGAGTTAGTTTGGATGAAAAAGAAAACGATATTCGGTTCTCCGCCACTTGGACCTTCGAAAACGACATCTTGTAAACCGTCATTGTTAAGATCAACTGCTTTTGTGTAGTTCCAAGAGTTGTCACCACGTGCATCAATCATAGCAAGTGAACCACTTAGTAAATTGTTCGCTCGACAATACTTGTCAAACCGTGATAGCAGTTGATAATCATATTTAAGTTGACCGGCCCATGGGTCTAAGCTGTCAATTGTTCGAATGTAGTTCTGGGAGTTACCCTGTAGCACTACAAATAGGGATAATAAGATGAATGTTACTCTCATGGATATGGCATACAACAACCGAACATCAACCACCAATGGCTGTTACTCGCTTGTAACGTTACCAAATCTAGCTGATTTTCCATCCTGAACAAACCATTGTCGGCTATGGGGGCTCCACCTGGTACCTGGCCACCATCAAAAAAAGGTGACCAAGCCACCTTTTTTTTTAAAAAAACCAATAGAGAAAATCTGATGGCTATTGCTGCCGCTCAATCTCTTCCAACAAATCCTTCCAGGCATAGATCTGGAAAGTTTTGTCATCAGACATGGCCACAAACAACCCCTTTTCAAAAGGCGCTCCAAAATTCATATGGCTCACTTCGGAGCCGTCACTTTCATTGGTGGATACTTTTAGCCTGGCAATGATCTCATGCTGGTGGGGGTTGCCGGCTTTTCCTTCCCGGGGATAGACCAAAAACTCATTGGCCTGCTGATTTGAAACCAGGAGGTAGCCTGTTTTGGAGCCGGTCTTGTAAATAGAGATCCCTTCCCTGTCTTCCTTAAAGTCATCAAGACCAAATGCAGCCAATTGGTCGTTACCCATGTCAGGATCAGCATGGTACTTTCTAACCCCGAATAACTCATCAGAGTAATAAACATATCCAGACTCCTGGTCCACACAGATTGCTTCGATCTCTCCTTCGTTTCCACTGAACTGTCCAAACTTCCTGGTCAGTTTACCCACAAAATAGCCATCCTGAGGGATCAGATCGTACTGATATAAATATTGATCCAGCCAGAGTGAATCTGCCTTTCTGCTCACGATCACCTGAACACTCGTATCTGTCGGTTTGTACAACCCGACGCCCATCACAGCCCGAAATTCAGAATCTTCAAAAACCGGAATGCCGCCATTATCCAATGGCTGCATTTCCGGAAGGCTGTAGACCCTTATTTGTTGTTTTTCGCGCTCGGTAAATACGGCAATATCTACCAGAGAATCGCCCAACCGGACACCATAGGTAATCTCAATGTTATTGGGACGCTGAATGTTTCGCACCCTACGGGTTGTATCTTCATTGCCCTGCAGGTCAAAAACAAAAATGCCTCCATCCGTATCTTTGTCAGTGCCAAGGATGAGGGATTGGCTCAGGTCTTTTTTATTCAGCCAGATGGCGGGATCATCACTGTCGTAATTGACCGCTGAAGTGACAAACCTGGGCTTCAACACTACTGAATCAGAAGTTGCTTCTTCTTCATTGGTGTTTGATTCTGCCGTTTTTTGTTGCGAACAGGCACCTGCTATCAGTGCCAGGAACAATATTCCAATTATATTTTTCATCTATAAAACTTTAACTGTCAGGGCGGCCGTGCACCGACCGCCCTGATCACTGACTATTTGAATAAATCGAATTTGAGACCAGCATTGATGCGGGCGTTGTAGTACTCTGCCTGCATGGTGCGCTCCTGTATACCCTGGTAATACCTTAGGGGCTGATTGGTAAGGTTGTTAGCCTCCAGGAAGAATCTCCAGTTTTCAGTAAATGCGTAAGAGGCATTCACATCCAGAAAAAACTGCTCATCATAGTATCTGTCATAGAACGCATCGCCACCCACTTCATCCACATAATCTCCGGAATAATTGATTGACACTCTGGCAATGAATTTCTTAGTTTCGTAGGAGAGCGAAGCATTGAACAGGTTTCTGGCTGTTCCGGGCAATCCAAGGTCATCCCGCAAATCCCCATCCTCATTGGCCACGCCCTCTGCTTTAGAGTCGGTGAATGTATAGTTCAGATAGACACCTAAACCTTTGAGTGCACCTGGCAGAAAATCCAGTTGTCGCTGAAAGGAGGCTTCGATGCCATTGATGGTACCTGTACCTCCGTTTTGCGGCTGGTACACATCAAATCCGGCAGCATTTTCAGTAGCGGATACATAGATAAAATGTTCCACGTTTTTGTTGAAATATCCCAATCCGATCAGACCAATGCTTTCAAAATATTGCTCTGCCATAAAATCTATGTTCATGGATGTGGTAGGGTTCAGGTCAGGATTACCCAGGAATAATTCCTCATCCTCAATGCGATTGTCCACATAAGGCACCAGATCAAAATAATTGGGCCTTGCCAAAGAATTGGTCCATGCCAGTCTGAAAATCAGGTTGTTGGTGGCGTTGTATTTGAAGTGCACATTAGGAAGTACATTGGTATAGTTTTTACTATTGGTCACTTCCCTCACAAAGTCTTCTTCATTTTCAAATTCATTCCCGGTATACTCAATGGAGGTGTTTTCCACACGCAAGCCTACGATGGTACTGAATTTGGTGTTGAATTCGTATTTTCCCATTACATAGCCTGCCGTTACCACTTCGTTTGCTTCGTAGTTGTCAGCCAGGTATTCATCAGGCTTATCTTCCCCTTCGAATCGGCCCGCATTGCCCAGGTCAAGGCCACCCAGCCATTCATTGGAGGCGAAGCTTCCAGCAGCATATTCCTCACCAGGCAGGAATCCATCGTCAGTCTTTTCCAGCAGCGGAACCATATCGAGGCTTTCAAACTCATCACTTAGGAATGAATATTCTGAGAACCTGTTCTCTCTTTTCTTATTCTTGATTCTCACCCGGGTGCCGGCTTTGAAAAACCCTTTATTTCCAATGGGTAGTTTTAAATCTATGCGGCCGTTCAAATCTGTTTCTTCCGTATATTGGTTTTCTTCTGTCAGCTCATCCAATTCGAAATTTGACAAATCTGACAGCTCATTGCCTCCCAGAGACAGGTCGGTTCCCACCTGGTAGGAGCCATCGTTTGGAGCGCCGGTAAACAAAGGTTTTCTGGGGTTTGAAATGTCCTGATAAAAAAGGATGCCCAATGGTTCATCTTCACCGTCTACTGTGGTTTCCGGTTCTGCCACATAGTTCACATACCTTTCGTTCAGTCTTTCTTCGGAGGCTTTGGACCAACCACCCATCCAGGTCAATTCCGCATTTCCTAAGAGATGCTCACCACTTATAGAGGTGGAGATTGTCCTCTGATCTTCTAGCCTGGCATTTTTGTTTCGGCCGCTATCAATACCTCCCTTTGTCTCTCTTTCTACTTTCTCAGCAAAAGAAATTCCATTTGCATCAGGTTCGCCCATATCTGCCAAGATTACCCTGTACCTGTTTTCCCAGTCATCTCTCCAGTTGTACATGCTGTTGATAAAGATCTTGTGCTTTTCATTGAACATGTAGTCCAGGTTTAGTGAAGCTGACCTTCTGATTCTCTGCACCTCGTATACCCGTGTTTCAAATGATTCAATATAAGCATCCACATCGTCACCTTCTGTCCATTCCGCTTCTATGTTGTCCGACCCAAAGTTGTGGTTGTTGTAAGACATGCTCGCCACATACCCCAGTTTATCATTGAGTGCTCTGTCGCCATAGATCATGGCACCAGTCCATATTGGTTTGCCTGACAGTGCATTGTATCCGGAGGCGAGTGTTCCGGAGATTCTTTGTCCGGATGGATTAGACCTGGTCACCAGGTTGACAGAACCACCGATGGCATCAGCATCCATATCAGGCATGATGGCTTTATTGACCTCTATGGTCTGGATCATGTCCGAAGGGATCAAATCCATTTGGATGTTTCGATTGTCTCCTTCTGCAGAGGGGATTCTGTTACCATTGATGGTTACCGAGTTCAGGTGTGGTGCCAGTCCTCTGATGACAATGTTTCTGGCTTCTCCCTGATCACCCTGCATGGTGATACCCGGGATTCTTTTCATCGCATCACCAATGTTCGCATCCGGGAAACGTCCGATTTGATCTGCGGCCACCACGTTGGTAATGTTATCATTTGTCCTTTGCCTGTTGAGTGCCTTGGCCTGACCTTTCAGGCGATCACCCAATACCAGCACCTCTGCACCCAGTACCACACCAGGCTCCATATTCAATGTTAATTCTGATACTCCAGAAGAAGTAGAGAAGTCCTGCTCTATTGGAGCATACCCAATGAACGTCACTCTCACCGTGTGATCCCCCGCCGGGATGTTGGTAATGATATAAAACCCGTCTGCGTCAGAAATACCCCCTACAAAATCCAGATCTGTAATCTGGATAGTAGCTCCCGGCAATCCGAGGCCATTTTCATCAATGACCCGACCCTTGAGGGTGGACTGACCGAAAACAGTCAAAACACCCGCTGCTAATGTGATAAATGTTAGAATTAATGATTTCATGTGTTCGTTAGTAGAATTGATATGACACAAGGGTAATCATCTGCTTTTACCCCATCGTTAATCCAGCTACAACAAAAAGGCAACAGCTTTAAACCACCAGGCAACATAAGAGCAACACATGATGGTAAGTAGATGTCATCCAGGGATTTAAATGTTAATTTGCTGTGAATCCAGGTTCAGAATAAAGCTGTAAAGGTTCGCTCCTTTTTTGAGTCCCAGCTTCTTTCTTAACCGATACCTCGCAATTCGCAAACTGTCATTTGAAATCCCCATGATGGTGGCAATTTCCTTTGAGTGCAGGTTTAGCCTGATCATCGCACAAAGGCGCACTTCCGAAGGACTCAAATGAGGATAAACGTGCTTGAGCTGATCGAAAAAGGAAGTATGCACCTGTTGAAAGATGGACTCAAATTCCTGCCAGTCATCATCCAGGCTGAAGTTTAGATCTATGGTTTTGATGAGTTTCCTGACCTTCCTGGGGATATCTTCCTCCGGAGCTTTTTTGATTTTCTTCAGGTGATCTCTCAAGTGGTCCAGCAGTTCATTTTTCTGAACCAGGTGCAATGCAGACCGGGTCAATGAATTGCTTTTCAATCCCAGCTCCTTTTGAAGTTGTTCTTCCTTTAGCTGTTTGTTTTCAAGTTCGGCAGCCAGCTTTTCCTGGCTCAATTGAGTATTTACCAGCTCCACCTTACTGAGCTCGTTTTCTGTAATCAGTAGCCTCCGCTGCTGTCGTACTTTGGTGAGTGTCTGGTAAAAAAATGCTGCGATCAATACGACCAGAGCCATGGCTGATATACTGACAATCAGGGTAATCCGCCGGGATACCGCCCGTTCCTTTTTTAGCATCAATATCTGCTCTTGTTTCTGGTCCAGTTCATAGACTGAGTGGGCATTGGCCAATTCATTGGCCATTTGGGCTGAGAATAATTCCTCGGTTAATTCATGACTTATATTGAGGTAAAACAGCGCACTGTCCGGTTGCCTGGTCAGTTCATAGACCTTGGAAAGGTCTTTAGCGGCAGATTTTTGCTGGTATTTAATATGATGCTTTTTAGCCAGGTTCATTGCCTGGTGGTAGTAAACCACAGCGGATGCCGGATCTCCGGTTTTTCTGCCTATATCGCCCAGGTTATTTGTATTGATAATCAGGTCATTGATTATCCCTAACCGCTGATTGATTCGATATGCCTTTCTAAAGTTTGCTTCAGCCAGGTCATACTGTTCCAGGTCTTCATATATACTCCCTATGTTGTCATAAATCCCGGGCAGATTTAGGCTGTCATTCTTTTGAATGAAATAGCTGAGCGCTTGTTTTTGATAGCTCAGCGCACTGTCGTAGCGCAGCGTTTTTTCACAGACATGGCCCAGCATCCCCAACATCCTGGCTTTTCCTTTTTCATCCGAGGACTGTTCATATTGCAGCAAGGCTTCATTGAAGTTGAGCGTTGCCAAAGTGTAATTTTCTGACTGCATATAAACCTGCCCCAGCAATTCACAGGTTACAGCCAGCCTGCTGCTAATCCCCAGCTCTTTAAATACAGCCAATGATTCATGTAATAATTCCGTGGCTTTGTTCAGGCTTCCTACCTGAAAATAGGCAGTGGCCAACATGTTTTTAGCATATGCTGCAGCGGCTCTGTTGTCTGCAAACTCCGCTTTCTCCAGGGCTTTTTTGGCAAAAAAAACAGTGCTATCCGGTGATGAATTTTGATATTTCTCTGCCTGATCCAAAAAAGCACTCAGGCTTTGGTCAGCTACCGAATTTTCTGACGGGAACGAAGTGTCACAACCCAGTAGACCAAAACACACAATGAGAAATAGCAGTTGCTTCACTTCCCAAAAATTGTGAATTAAGAGGTATTAATGGCACGGAAAGGCATGATGGCACTATTATTTAATCTTCACTTAAGACACCGCTAACATCAAGAAAATATTGTGACCTATTAACCTGAAATCAAGGACAGTACAGATTTTATGAGAAGCTATATTTGCTGCTGACGTGTACCTCTGACAAACCATGCACTCATGAAAAACAATCGATCAATCAAAATTGTATCGGCCGTAGCATGCTTATTGCTGATTCCGCTCATCGCCATGCAATATACGGATGAAGTGAACTGGTCTGCATTCGACTTTCTCATCGCAGCCATTCTCCTGCTGGGTACAGGATTCACCTTTGATCTCATCCTGAGAAAAGTGAAAAGTACTCCCTACAGAATTGCATTTTCAATAGCCCTGCTGGTTATACTCCTACTGGTTTGGATGGAGCTTGCCGTCGGCATCTTCGGCACACCCCTTGCCGGACATTAACCTCACGACATTACGTCCACCAATGAAAGACCTCACAGGTAAATTGACAATGAAGTAATCGAAAATTCTCAGGCCATAAGTCCCTGATGAATTTGAAGCATCTCCTGAAGCATCTGCAGACGCACTTCGGCCAGTTGCGTATTCGAACCGCTAGACTTTAGTTTCTGCGCATGCTCCATTATTTTTTCTATACAGGCAATGCTCTGGAGATGTTCTCCTTTGGCAAGATCGCGTACTTCTGTGTGGTAGTCCGCCTTGGTAATTGTTCGTACTTGTGTATTCATCATCATATCCATTTAAGTGAGTTACGGATAAGATCCTGTCACTACCGAAACCTTCCAAGGCGGGATGGAGTCCGGATAGTTTTCAGATCGCTGGTTTAATTAATATTACTAAAAAAATTTGACTTCTGCGTCATATTCACACAGCAATTATAGATTAATCTGCGTTCAAAGATTTTTCCTCTCTGTTATCCAATCATGAATAAATCGTACCTCCCTGAAAATCAGCTAAAAAGGCGTTGTACAATTTTTAGGGGCCTAAATAAAAAAAGTCACCCCGAAAACCGGGGTGACTCAAACTTAACTGAACAATACCTTAAAAGAGGTCTATTTCATCAGCACCTTGTGGGTAGAAACACCCGATGCGCTGACCACTCTCACCAGTGCGATTCCTCTGGGCAAACCGGACACATTCAGCACCTGCTGGTGGCTCCCCTTCAGCAGAAAATCTTCCTGATGCAAGTACCTGCGACCATCCAGGCCAAACACACTCACAGACACAGGCCCGTCCTCATTGAGGTGATGACTGATTGTGAGGCGTTCCATAGCCGGATTGGGATACATGACCAGCTGGGCCTGAGCAGATTCCTCCAAAAGCGCTGTGATCAGCTCCTGCGCTACTCGTGAGCCCGTACCGGCCAACGACAGGTATACCATGCTTCCTGAGGTAGGCACCCCACCCAGGCTTGCGCCCCAGTTTTTGGTGTGCCCCTCCAGTCCTATACCGATGGTTCCGCTGCTACCCACGCCGATGAGCGATTTCAAAATCTTGCCTTCCACAGCCAAAGGCGTCATTACAAATTCGATCCCGGCAGAGTTCGTAGACTCTTCAAAAGGCCACCCGCCACTCCCGGTATATTCATTCAGCTGGTTATAGTTGGCATCTATGTAGAAGTCAGATTTGTCCGTCCACAGATACTGATAGCCCGTAGCGCCATTGGTATTGATGTATACATTGTACTCCCACAGCGCAGAGGTGTCTATTTCCGCATAGAGATAGACGTAGTCCGAGTCGGTGTAGCCATAAATGTTTTTGAAAGAGCTGCCGGTTACGCCGGTAATCAGCGCTGAATAATTCTCCACCGGACTCTTGTAGCCATCGATCGACAGGCTACCGGCATCCGATCCTCCATCCAGCGTGAGGTAAACCATCGCGGCATCTTCCACAGGGATGGAGCCCAAACTACTCGCCCAACCGCTCGTATGTCCTTCTATACCCAGACCAACAGTACCAGTGCTCCCTATCCCTAAAGCGTATTTGGGAATCCTGCCCTCAATGGTCGAATCAGTTTTCACAAAGCGAATGGTCATCACTGAATTATCCGCAGTGAATGGCCATGAGGGTGAAGCCGCCGTATCGTATCTGTTAAGTAGATTCAGCGTGCCATCCACATAGTAGTCAGACTTTTCCGTCCAGATGTAGTCATACCCAGTGTTGGAGTTGGTATTTACAAAAATGCTGTACTCCGCCATGGTACCTTCGTATTCACCATAGATGTAGATAAAGTGATTATCGTCATAGGCATGAATATTCCTCCAGACACCTGTAGTCACACCGGTTTGGAGGGCATCATATCCCTCACTACCGCTTTTCACCCCATCGATGGTCGCAGCGATATCACCAGCCGCCACAGAGGACGATTCGAAGGCTCCAATATCTACGGTATCACCAAAGACCCGCTCGTTTCCGAAAATGTCCGTTTCTCCCGTACCTACTGAATAGCCCGGGTCACCAGCATCTATGGCCGGGGATGTAGACTGCAACCTGAAATCAGGCGTGGAAGACACTATGTCCTCAAACACCGGACTTTGAAAGCTGGAATGCTCATCCTGGTCTGTGCGGTTTACGCGATACCAGGCGAAAGTACCGTAAGAATCATATCCACTACCCAACTGCGACCAATCGAAAATACCGACTGCAGGGTCTGCAGTAGAGTTGGTATAGTACAGGTTGTAATCAAAGACTATCGTGCTATAGTAGGACGTGGTATCAAATGCCATGGCAAACGTCACCAGATTGTTGGTGGTGGTAGCATAGACAATGTTGTTTTTGATGGTCAGATTCTTAATGTTTTTCTGAATAATCAGCTGAGAAGAACCCAAACTGCCGAGGTAGGTATCTGTCACACCGCCATTGCCATAAATGGTGTTTCCCGTAATCGAAACATTGTTGATATAGCTACCACTGGCGGCAGAAGGCACACCCAACACCAGGCCGGTCCATGAGTTGTTGAATGAAAGGTTGTTTCGCACAATGTGACCACCGGAGTGAACGCCGCTGTTTTCATTGCCAATGGAAAAGCCCACCTGACAATCAGAAACTTCGTTATTCTCGACCGTAATATTCTGTGAACCATCGCAGTAAATACCCGCCGCAGCAGCTATTGGTGAGCGACAGCTCCATACCTTATTGTCTTTGATCATCCCATTTCTTGCATAGTTCTGAGCGGAAGAAACGGTAGCTCCCTGTATGTCCGGAACCCAGGTATAATGACCAGCCGCCACGATTCCGATGTTTTGCACTTCGTAGATCGTGTTGTTAGAAACCTCAAAACCATCGAGGTGACCATTGAGTTGAATCCCCTCTGTCCAGCCTGGAATCACATGGTGAATCAGGTTATTCTTAACCACCACATTGAGTAGCGGAAGTGAATCCGTGCCCACAATGCTGATAGGCCCAATGTTATCATTCGGGGCTGCTGATTTCAGAGTATCAATTTCTGCCGCTGAGAAATCCAGCCGATCCTTCATCGGATCCACATTGACCGTCCAGGAGAAATCATAGATCTCATTGTCAATGATCTCAATGTTCTCACCACTATTGGCCACCTGAATTCCAAATTTGGTATCCTTTACCAATGTGGGGGTGCCGTTAATTGTCTCTGTAGTGGCCAGGCTCTGGTTACATCGGTGATCCCGCAATTTGAATCCCTGCACACGTACATTTTTGGCAGCAGAAGTGATCGTTATCAGTGCGGCAAACTTCTTATTGTATAGGTTTTCACCATCTATAATCACCTCACCCTCCGTTTTGAGGGTAAGCCAATAGCTGCCAGTCCCACCATTGTACTGGGTCAAAACAATCATGTCATTGGAATCCGGTGCGTATACGCCGGCGCGAACGATGATTTCTTCATCAGACACCATCCCGGTCAGTCCTTCCAACTGACGGTGATCAAGGGCCTCTTTGATGGTTTTGTACGGGTCAGAGGAGGATCCATCCGAAGTGCTTCCAGCATAGCTGGCATCCACATAGAGGGTGGTGGATCTGGACTGGGCATTTCCTGACCATGGGAGCACGGTCATCAGCACCAAGAAACTAAACGAAAGAAAAATTTTGAGATACATATAGATATAAGGTTAGATTAGGTTACTTAACGAAAGTATTAAATTTTAATATAAAAGCAAAAGAAACAATAATATATTACTGTTTCTTTCGTTTACTTTCTTTTGTGTGCATTTGACACGGATAGGCCAAATAATCACAAAGTCCCGCTCCTTATCTGATGATGATCTTTTTTACCATGGTTTCACCATTGGCAGTAACTCTCACCAGCGCCATTCCTTTTGGCAACCCCATTACGGATAATTCATGTTCATAGGATCCTTTGGGAAGTAATCCACTCCACTCAGTATGTTTTTTCCCATCCATACCAATCACCTCAATCACAACTCCACCCTCCTCATCTTGCACATGCGATATCATGATATAGTCTGTTGCAGGGTTCGGGAAAATTGAAAGCTTGTCTGACAAGGCTACTGAAACTTCTTCCGCCACTCTGCTCCCGGCAGATCCGATGGTATAAGCAGCACCACTGGTACCCGATGGAATGAACCCTACGATGCTATAGCCAGAGTTAAGAGACGCCACAGCCACTCTGACCACAGAGCCGGAGATTCCGAGGGAGGATTTAGCTACTGATAATTCCAACACTGAACTATTTTTCACCGCAGTGATCCCCCCAAGGCTACTCCAGGACCAGCTACTACCGGTACCAGTGTACTGATACAGGGTTCCATTTTCAATCATATAATTGAATCCCGTGGAGGACCAGCGACTACTGGTGTACTCATTGCTGCCAGATGTATTGTTATCAGTATCCAGAAAAACCTGATAGTGAGTAGAAAAGCTCCCCTGCGCCAATACATAAAAATTAGAAGCATTGTCGGCTGCTTTGAGCGAGGTAAGATTGGTGCCGCCGGTAGCAATGGTGGACACAGATGCCCAATCGCTTGTTGCACCATCTACAGTAATGTTCAGCGGTGCGGCGATCTCGTAAGCTCCAATATCAACAGCACTCCCCTGCTTTCTGGCATTGCCGGCCAGGTCTTCCTGGCCTGAACCAGTAAAGGATGGATCTCCTGCGTCTATCGCTGGAGAGGACGATGAAATTGAATAATTGTCACTCCCGGCATTTACAAAAAGTGGATTTTGTTTCACCGAATTGGCATCACCAGACACGTTGTAAAACAAGCTGGAAGTGTTGGCATTGTCACGCCAGTATAGATTATAAGCCAGTGTATGACTGGTGGTTGTGGTTCCTCCCATTTGCACGATGGCATATCGCCAGTCGGTAGGATACATGATGTTATTCTTGATCACACTACTCGTATTGTTCTGCAGCGCAATCTGACCATTGTCGTAAGTGCCGGTACCACATTTGTAAAATGTATTGTTATAAACCTGAGTCCCACTCACAGTACTGGTCGTATTCGACCCCAAAAACAACCCGGACAAAGTGCAGTCATAAGCGAGGTTATTTCTAACGATGTTCCCTGTACTGGATTTTCCGGCCACTTCGCACCCCACTGAGAACCCCACTTTGTAATTAAAGACGATGTTGTTCTCTATGGTAATGTAACTGCCTCCATCTACGTAGATACCACCTGCTGCATCCAGCGCTGCAGGGCCGGCGTAGTTTTTCACCACATTTTCCCTGATAATTCCACTTCTGGCATAGTTGACACTGGCAGGAGCTCCTGTCCATGAAAAGTGACCGGCGGCATCAATCCCAATGTTGGTATTACCATCCAGGGTATTGCCTTCTACTAAGAAATTCTGGACGTTGCCCACCAGGGTAATGCTTTCACTATATCCGGTAATGCAGTCATGAACGCTATTGCCTCCTATAAAGACATTCTCAATCGCAGAAGAGGTGCTTCCCACAATGACAATGGCATGGGCATTTTCGCCCGAAGTAGGCATGGTCGTTTTCGAGTTGGTCCAGCCAATGTTGTAAAACTCACAATTGGTAATGTCAATTTCATTGCCGGTCCCATTGACGATAATACCGTTTCCGGTATTTCCCCAATTGTTTCGAAACACAAGACCATCCACGACGATGTTGGTTGAATTGGTAATGTGAAGGATATTAATCCCATTAGTGCCAGTACTCGAACTTCCCTCCAGGTTCACAGTGCCGTTATAGCTTTTGAGGGTGACATTGGTTTTACCACTCAGCACGAACGGACCTGTGTAAGTACCGGCGGCAATCAATATGACATCACCCGAAGAAGCTCCCGAGCAGGCACTGGCCAGCCCGCTGCTGGTAGAAACATAAACATTGGCACCTTGCGCAGTGTACGCTAGCAACAGAATGAAGGACAGGAAACCCACCCTGAAAGCATTTCGGAAGGAATTCCAGTTTGGAATAGAATAGGTTGGTTGGAAAAAAATGGTTTTCATAAGTATAAATATTTGGTTGAATATCGCCCGAATGTTCAGCATATCCCCTCCTCCCTTTCCTTATCTTACCAAAACTGAATGTCCTAAGATAATAAACCTTTTAAAAGATTTTAAACTTTCTTTTACTTTCTTTATACTAATAAATACATGCATAACGTTTCTTTTAGTTAAAAAAAAGCCCGTAATCATCCGTTGTAAATAAAAAAAGCTCAGGTTTCTGAATGAACCTGAGCTTTTGGCTTGATAAATTCTGTTACACTTAATACCGATCATCAAACCCAAAGATGGGCTTTCTGGTCAGCCATTTACCACGGGTAAAGTCCGGAAACTGAACAGGCGCACTGCCATTGGCAATGGACTGCTCCGTCATGCAGGTAACTGCCGCCCAGGAAACACAGTCGTAAACATCCATAGGCATGGGCTCATTGCGCTTGAGGGCTTCCACAAAGGCATGAATCACAAAAAAGTCCATCCCTCCGTGACCTGCACCTGCAGAGTCTGACTCATACTTCTTCCAAAGCGGGTGGTCGTACTGTTTCATATAGGCAGCATCACTCTCCCAC
This sequence comes from Marinoscillum sp., assembly GCF_040222955.1. Classification (GTDB taxonomy): domain Bacteria; phylum Bacteroidota; class Bacteroidia; order Cytophagales; family Cyclobacteriaceae; genus Marinoscillum. The sequence continues at coordinate 23,446 of NZ_JAVKCA010000009.1, forward strand.
TCGTGGGCAGGACTCTTACCTTCTATATAAATACCATCATTCAGGTCCATCCAGATGCCATCAGTTCCCTGCACCCGGAATCCGAGGGAGTACGGTCTTGGTAAATTAGTATCGTGACTCAGGACAATGGTTTCCCCCTGAGCACATTTAATGACTGTAGTCACTATGTCTCCCAGCTTGAACTCTACATTGGCGTTGGGGTGTGATTTACCTCCCTGAGGATGCTCCACAATGTATTCATGCAGCCCTCTGGCCTTTGACGAGGTGGACGTGAGGTAGACAAACCTGTTGCCCCGGTTGTTGTTGATGTAATTGGCCACGGGCCCCAGACCGTGTGTGGGGTATATGTCCCCATTTCGGTTCACTGAATGATTGGTTCTCCACCGAGCCTCGCTATATCCCTTCTCCCCAAATTCTACACCACCGCCATAAAGCTGCTGCCCGTTATTGAACTTCACATGACGCAAATCATGCTGATAACCACCCTGCAGGTGTATGATTTCACCAAACAGATCCTGGCGTACCATATTCAGTACCGCCATTACATCCCTGCGGTAGGCCACGTTTTCCAGGATCATAAAAGGTGTGCCCGTCTTCTCATAAGCATCTACCAGCGCCCAGCACTCCTGAATATCAAATGCTCCGGCCACCTCCAAACCAACAGCTTTTTTAGCCTCCATCGCATCTATGGCCATGGGCGTATGCCACAACCATGGAGTAGAAATAATCACTGCATCCACATCCTCGCGAGCGAGCAATTTCTGATAGTCATAAGGTCCGGCACCAAAGGCAGCAGGCTTCTTCATTCCAGCATCCTGCACCATTTTAGACGCATTGGCCAGGCGTTCAGGGTCGATATCACAAACAGCAGTGACCAAAATATCTTTTCGTTGCAGCGTGAGGCCGAGCTGACCTGTACCACGTGCACCTACCCCTATAAATCCGATCCTGATCTTATCCTGACCCTCGCCCAAACCAAACGCAAATGAGGGAGCCATCATCGCCAATGATGCACCTGCGGCTGTTTTTAATACAAAATTTCTTCTATCCATTTTATTCATTCATTAATCATCTATATATAACTCTTACTTTTCGCGCAGGTAACACATGCTTTATAGACATCTTAGCTCCAAAAAATATTCACCCAATTACTTAATAATCACGTGAATTTTCAAATAATAAGTAAATGAAACTTTTTGTTTTCAAAAAACAAAGTTTTAGAATGATATTTCTATATTTAAGCGAATTTTATCTTTCGTAAAGTTATTAATTATGGCATTAAGCACTTTGGACTGGTCATTTGTGATCGGGTTTTTCATCATCTCCCTGGGTATTGGTATCTGGACGGCCAAATGGGGCAATAAAGATGCTTCCGATTATTTCACCGCCGGAGGTAAAATGCCCTGGTGGCTGCTTGGGGTTTCCATGGTGGCTACCACTTTTTCTACGGATACGCCCAACCTGGTCACGGACATTGTGCGCCAAAACGGAGTGTCAGGTAACTGGGCCTGGTGGGCCTTTCTGCTCACCGGGATGCTCACGGTGTTTATCTACGCCAGGCTTTGGAAAAAATCAGGGGTGGTCACGGACGTGGAATTCTACGAATTAAGGTACAGTGGGAAAATCGCCCGGTTTCTTCGTGGATTTCGGGCCATCTATCTGGGCCTACTCTTTAATGTCATGATCATGGCCACCGTTTCCCTGGCTGCCATTAAGATAGGAGGTGTCCTCCTCGGTCTTAGCCCCCTACAAACGGTGGTGATCGCCGGGACAGTTACAGTTATTTACAGTTCTCTTGGAGGGCTCAAAGGTGTACTGATCACCGATTTTGTCCAGTTCTTTCTCTCTATTGGGGGCGCTATCATCGCGGCGGTGGTGTCCTTGCAGCATCCCAAAGTGGGTGGCCTTTCCAATCTGCTGAAGCATGAAAACGTGATCGACAAACTGGATCTGTTTCCGTCTTTTTCGAATCCCGAAATCTTCATTACCATTTTACTGATCCCACTCCTGGTACAGTGGTGGAGTGTCTGGTATCCTGGCGCGGAACCTGGCGGTGGTGGATACATCGCACAGCGGATGTTTGCGGCAAAGAATGAAGATCACTCCATTAAGGCCGTTTTATTCTTCAATGCGGCACATTATGCCCTGCGTCCATGGCCATGGATCATTGTCGCCCTTTGCTCGCTGGTGGTTTTCCCGGATTTGGAAAGTTTCCGTACAGCCTTTCCAAACGCCGGAAGCATCATCAATCATGACATGGGGTACCCGGCTATGCTCACATTTATCCCATCAGGACTCCTCGGGCTGGTGGTCACATCGCTCATTGCGGCCTATATGTCTACCATCTCTACCCACCTCAACTGGGGTGCTTCTTACATCGTCAATGATTTTTACAAGCGTTTTGCCAAACCTGATGCCACTCAGAAAGAGATGCTCAATGTAGGCAGGATTATCACCGTGTTGCTAATGGTGCTCACCATGATATTTGCCCTGCTGCTGGACAATGCACTGGGTGCCTTTCAAATCCTCCTTCAAATAGGGGCTGGCACAGGTCTGATCTTTATTCTGCGCTGGTTTTGGTGGCGCATTAACGCGGCCAGTGAAATGGCCGCTATGATCATCAGCTTTCTGGTCGCCATCTATTTCGGGGTGTTTCACAAGATGCTGGGCTTTGAACCGCTGGCATCATGGATGGAGCTGGTCATTGGGGTGGGCATCACCACAGTGGGATGGATCATCGTGGCCTATACCTCACAGCCTACCAGCATGGAGGTGATGATCAGCTTTATCAATAAGGTCAGTCCCGGGGGACCCGGGTGGACAAAAATCATCAACAAAGCCAAGGCCGATGGTCTGCAGCTCACTGAGCCCTCCGGCCCCTGGAAGGTACCCATTGGGATACTCTGCATGATCGCCGGTACCATCGGGATTTATTCCTTCCTGATGGGAACAGGGTTATTCATTTATGGTAGATACCTGAATGCAATCATCCTGATGGGGGTGACCATTGTCTCTGTTATGGTCCTGAAACGATTCTGGAGCAGACTTAGCTAATGATGGGAAAGACAGAAAAACGCGTGCTTGTTCTTTGCCCCAATCCTGCCATTGACATTTTTGCGTGGGTGGAGGGATTTACACAAGGGGTGCCCAACCGGATACAGCAAGAAACACGGTACCCGGGTGGAAAAGGCCTGCACGTGGGCATGGCCCTTGCCGAATTGGGTTTTCCTGTGACCATTGCCGGGTTTTGGGGCGGTGAAGCCGGCACCTGGATTAAAAAAACCTGCAAACAATACTATCCCAATATTGAATTCATTGGACCGGAAATTTCAGAATGGTCAAGAAGCTGTTACACCTTCAAATCAGAAGGTGACTTTGATGATACGGAAATCCTGGGGCCGGGTCCTTCTATTTCCAGCGCTGATTTTGAATCACTGATTCATGCCATCAATCTGGCACTCCCTAACACCTCCGTAATGGCACTCTGTGGTTCCTGGCCAAAAGGAAGCCCCGAAAATGGCTATCAGCAGGTAATCGATCTCGGGAAAAAATCCAATATTAGAAGCTTTTTGGATTGCACTGGTATACAATTGAAAAATGCCCTGGAAGCACATCCTTACGGCATCCACCTGAATCGTAAAGAGGTGACGGAGTACTTTCAGGTAGATTTTGAAACTGCTAAAAAGCAAATCCTGGAGTACTGCGAACTGGCGGCTATCACCGATGGCTCCAGGGGTCTTTATCTTCTTAGTGAAAATGAGGCGCATCATGCACTGGCGAAAATTGAAAAAGTCGTCAGCACCATAGGCGCCGGAGATTGCCTGCTCGCAGGGATTGTTAGTGGTGTACTACAAAAGCTTTCTCCTCAGTCCATCGCCAATCTGGGAGCGGCCTGCGGGGCAGCCAACTGCATGCGCGCTGACCTGGGAATGCTGCACAAGCAGGATGTGGAGCTACTGCTGTCGGAAATGCAGACTTAAACACCGATGGTCAGGAAGCCACTTCAGTGGCCTCTGAATCTACCCATCGCCATGCATACCAAACGATAAATAAGCTGGTAGCAATCTCGATGGTCGCGAAAAACACATAGTGATAGCTGGCTCCCATCAGGAGGGTCCCAATCATCACAATGGTTTTAATGGACCCCGCAATGATATTGGCCCAACGGTTAGCCCTGCGATTTAGCACCCTCGAGAGTAACACCATCACTATTGAAATTTCCATCAGCATGGATACCCCCAACAAAGTCACCTCGTTCATTTGGATCCCGGCAACTTCACCCGTCAGCAATGCACTGAGCATCTCCGCAGACATAAGGGGTTATTACATCGCAGTAGAGCTAGTTTAACGTGACAAATATCCATAAAGTGGACAATACCACTTTCCTTTGATCCTGGAGGTTTTCAATGCGCATCTTAAGAGGGGTTTACCGGAAGACTGTCGGGAATGTCATTTGTTACAGTTTTCATTTATCCCCTAAGTATAAGTATTAAAAACCATATGCTTGCTGCATAACAGTGAGCAACCTATTTATCCGGCTGCTTCACCACCTTCACGACTATAGACTTGCTAATGGGAGTGTGGCTCCTATCGGCAAAGTGATTGATCGGCACTAAAATATTTGTTTCGGGGAAGTAAGTGGCGAGATTCCCCTCGGGGATATCATAAGCAATGACCTTAAACTGGCATGCTCGCCGCTCCACCCCATCGTATCGGCTCACCAGATCCACCACATCTTCCTGCTGAAGGTTCAGCTTAGCCATATCCCGATCATTCATAAACACTACCCTTCGCGCATTGAAAACCCCTCTGTAGCGATCATCCAAACCGTAAATGGTGGTATTAAACTGATCATGAGAACGGATGGTCATTAACACAAAATCATCTGCACCCATTTGGTGATGAGGTAGTCGGTTAATACTGAACTGAGCCTTTCCTCCTGGTAATTTCGAAAAATCTCCTGCTCTGGCATTGTTGGGTAAGTAGAACCCTCCTCCTTCGGATCGTTTGCTGTAGCCTTCAAATCCAGCCACCACTTCTGCGATCTTTTCCCTAATCAGGTCATAATTGGTCGAAAATTCCGCCCAGGGAATACTCCCTTTGTCACCAAAAAAAGCCTTCGCTATTCCGCATACAATATCCACTTCGCTCCTCAGTTGTTCGCTGGCTGGGGTCAGCCGCCCTTGCGACCGGTGTACCTTCCCCATGCTATTCTCTACAGTTACATACCGGGAAGTTCCTTCTCTCACATCCTGTTCAGAGCGACCCAGTGTGGGCAAAATAAGTGCAGTTTTACCGGTAATCAGATGCGTACGATTGAGTTTGGTGCTGATGGACACGGTAAGGTCACATTGCTGCAAGGCCGCAGAGGTATAGGCCGTGTCTGAAGCTGCAGATACAAAGTTGCCGCCCAAAGCCATGAAGACTTTTACTTTTCCTTCATGCATGGCCTGTATACCATGCACTGTATCATAGCCCGGCTTTTCAGGTGGCTCGAAACCAAAAGTGTCTCTGAGGGCCTGATTGAAAGACGGGGAAACATGGTGCACAATCCCTACCGTGCGATCGCCCTGCACATTGCTATGGCCACGCACCGGGCACGTTCCTGCTCCCTCCTTGCCAATGCTGCCTTTTAACAGCAGGAGGTTCACACACTCGCGGATATTGTCCACACCATTCTTATGCTGCGTAAGCCCCATCGCCCAGCAGATAATGATTCTTTGGCGTGAGGCCAGTAATTCCACCGCCTCATCTATCTGCTCATTGGGTACTCCACAAGCAGTCAGCAAGGTTGATTCACTATGGCTGTCCAAATCCTGAATAAGCGCCTCAAATCCACTGGTTTGCTCCTGAATGAATTCCTGATCAAAAACCGAACGACCGGATCGGTGCATGGCCAGTAATCGCTTCATGATCAGCTTGAGCAGTGCCACATCCTGGTTGATTTTCACTTGTAGAAAAACATCGGTAAGCATGGTGCCGCCACCCAGGACTCCTTTCACCTCCTGTGGGTTTTTAAAGCGTACAAGTCCCGCCTCCGGAATGGGGTTAGCGGTAATAATCTTCCCTCCATTTTCCTTGCATTGCTGCAAGGCAGAAAGCATCCGCGGGTGATTGGTGCCCGGGTTTTGACCAATGACCATGACCACTTCGGCCTTTCCAAAATCCTCTAAGGTCACGGATCCTTTTCCTATTCCCAGGGTCTCCGTGAGTGCTACACCGCTAGACTCATGGCACATATTGGAGCAGTCAGGCATATTGTTGGTCCCAAAGGCACGTGCAAAAAGTCCGTAAAGAAAAGCCGCCTCGTTGCTGGACCGACCTGAGGTATAAAACAAAGCTTCATCCGGGGACTCCAGCTGGTGCAGGTGATCTCCAATGCGATCAAACGCTTCCTGCCAGCTGATGGGGCGGTAATGCACTGATCCCGAATCCAATACAAATGGCTGTGTAAGTCGTCCACTCTTCCCGATCTCATAGTCTGTAAGTCGCGAAAGCTCCTCCACAGAATAGCGCTGAAAAAAATCAGCGTCCACACGCTTCAACGTAGCCTCCTCGGCCAGGGCTTTGGCGCCGTTCTCACAGTACTCACCCAGCCGGGATCGATTGTCTGGATCTGGCCAGGCACATCCCGGGCAGTCAAATCCGTCTTTCTGATTCATATGAGCCAGAGTCTTCAGCCCCCGAAAAAGACCCATCTCCATTTTGGCATGCTTCAGCGCAACGGCCACAGCCGGTACTCCTGCAGCATATTCCGCTCTGGGAGTTATTTTCAGGTCTTCAAACCGGATGGTACCGGTGATAGATATCGCTCGTTTAAAGTCCTTTTCCATCCTCTTGATGTTAAGATAGAGTAAGATAAAAAATACCACAACTTCCCGTGAGGGTTCATACCAAATCCCTCAACACAAATCAGCACTCCTATATCACATGCATCCACTTAGCGCCTAAGTATTGTCGTTCAGCTAATTTTTTTTTATCCCAGTCTCCGTAATCATATATTACTATTCCTTTTTCCTCCGACTGGCTCATTTATCGCGATAACGTGTAGCTAATACCTTGTTTAACAACAAAAAAGCAAAAGCTACTATGTACAATCTCTATGCTACAATAAAAGGAGTCTGGAAAGTCTTCTTACTAGGATTTTCTATATCCATTGGTTTCTTAACTCAGGCCCAGGTGAATTCGGGTGGAACGGCTACAACGGCCGATCATACCAAGCAAATCGTGGGCTACATCACCAATTGGGATGCCTGGAAGGCCACCAATGCCGGACTACCGGCACAGGGAGCCCTCACGCACCTGAATATTGATTATAACAAGTACACCATTCTCAACTATTCCTTCTTTGGGGTAGCGCAGAATGGGTCGCTGCACAGTGGCGATCTCCGCAATAAGAACATCTACCAGCCAGGAGCCGTGCAGGCACCGGGAGATATTTTCTTCACTGATATCTACAGCAGCTGGGACATGCACATCATTTTTGGCGAGATCGATCCCATCCAGTATATCAACCAGGAAGCTGCCGACAGGGCTGCTGCTCAGGGATTTGATGTGACTGTGGGTGGCAACTCCTGGTCGCATCCCACCTGGGGGCTCAGCGGATCGTTGCCCGTCCCACTTCACAAGGAGGATGGTGCTCCGGGACTGCTGGAGTTGGCGCATCAAAATGGCGTCAAGGTACTGGCTTCCATTGGAGGGTGGAGCATGTGCAAGCATTTCCCGGAAATGGCTGCGGATCCCGTCAAAAGAGCACGATTTATCGCCGATTGCCAAAAACTGATCAATACAGGCTTTGACGGGATAGATCTGGACTGGGAGTATCCCGGCCCTTACTCAGGCATGAACTTTACAGGTACGCAGGCGGATTACGGCAACTTTCTGACCCTCGTTCAGGAAATCAGAACGGCCATCGGCCCGGACAAGCTGATCACGGCAGCCTTTTCTGCTGACCCTGTGAAGCTGGCAGGATTCAACTGGCCCGCCCTTTCCAGTACGATGGATTATTTCAATATGATGACCTATGACTTCAATGGTGGATTTTCAAACATCGCTGGTCATAACGCACCCATATACTCCTACGATGGAGCAGAATCGCCTACCTTCAACTGGCAATCGACCTATGACGCACTGATGTCTTACGGGGTTTCTTCCACCAAACTCAATTTCGGAGTGCCTTTTTATGGACGGGGAGTAGTGACCGACGGTGCAGCTGACCTGAACGCACCCACACTGAAGAGACAAGAAACCGTGCAGCCCGACGGACCTATCTCCACCAGTGCCGACTTTACCAACTGGCCAAAGGATGTCTATGACGGCACCCCTAATCATTACTACATCAAGCAACAGGCACTCGGAGCGGGTAGTGGCTGGACACGCCATTGGGATGACCAGGCGAAAGTGCCCTACCTGGTGAAAGACAATTATTTCCTTAGTTATGACGATGAAGAATCCATAGGGCTGAAAGCCGACTACATAGTGGATCGCAACCTCGCGGGAGCCATTGTATGGACCGTATATGGCGATCTGGAGTTTGGAGGAACGGCCACCAACTTTGGTACCAAGTTGAAAAGATGGTCAAGCGTGAGTGCACCACTGATCAATACTGTCAACCAGCAATTTGCAGCCGGAGGAACTGGAGGTAACACGAACCCTACGACCTCCATTACTTCCCCGGCCAATGGCGCCTCCTACAATGTGGGAGACAATCTCACCATATCGGCTTCTGCCAGCGATGCGGATGGCAGCATCTCTCAGGTTGAGTTTTACGCAGGTGGCACCCTACTGGGCTCAGACAATAGTGCACCATATTCCTTCACCTGGAACAATGTCGCTCAGGGGAGCTACACCTTACAATCAAAAGCCACAGACAATGAAGGCGCCACCGCTTTTTCCTCAGGCATTAACATCACCGTTGGTACAGTGTCTAATCAATCACCTACGGTATCCATCACCAACCCCACATCCGGATCTACTCATAGCGAAGGAGCAACAGTGAGTATTGCAGCGAGCGCTTCTGATCCTGATGGCAGTATTAGTAAAGTAGCTTTTTATGCCAATGGCTCACTATTGGGTGAAGATACCTCGGCTCCCTATGGCTATGACTGGATCGCTGGAGCAGCCGGTAGTTATACCCTGCTGGCACGAGCCTATGACAATGAGAACGCCACTACTGATGCTTCCATAAGCGTCACAGTGGAAACCTCCGGGGGTGGTGGTGACTGTAATAACACGCCTCAGTATGTGGAAAATGGTGGTTATTCTGCAGGAAGTCAGGTGCAGAACGATGGAAGCATTTATCAGTGCAAGGAATACCCTTACTCCGGCTGGTGTAATGGCGCTGCCTGGGCCTATGAACCTGGTTCGGGCTCCTACTGGCAGGATGCGTGGACCTATGTGGATGAGTGTGGCACAGGCGGAAGCAATACCCCTCCCACTGCCAGCATTAGCAGCCCGGCCAACAACGCTTCTTTCACTACGGGAGCTGACATTACCATCTCAGCAAATGCAGCAGACGCTGATGGTAGTGTATCCAAAGTGCAATTTTTCCAAAATGGGAATCTACTGGGTGAGGACACGAGTGCTCCATACAGCTTCAACTGGACCAATGTTTCAGCCGGCAGTTATAGCCTCACGGTAGTAGCTACAGACAATGAAAGCGCCACCACCACGTCCTCAGCTATATCGATCACTGTAGAGACTCAGGGAAACAATCCTCCAACAGCGAGCATCACCGCCCCAGCCAATGGAGCCAGCTTTGATGAAGGGAGTTCCATCACCATCAGCGCCAGTGCTTCAGATGATGGCTCTGTGACCAAAGTAGAGTTCTTTGCCGGTGCTACCAAATTAGGCGAAGACACCTCTGCCCCCTACAGCTACACCTGGACTTCCGCCGCTGTGGGTAGCCATAGCCTGAGCGCCGTGGCCACCGACAATGATGGTGCTACAGGGACTTCTTCCACGGTAAGTATTGCCGTCAACACCGTGGGTGGTTGTTCGTCTGATTTTAAAATTGTAGGCTATATGCCTTCCTGGAGCGGATCTGCCAATGACATCCAATACGACAAAGTAAGTCATATCATCTATGCATTTATCCGACCTACCACCAGTGGGGGACTTACTGCGGTGGAGCAACCCTCCAAATTACAATCGATAGTTTCCCAGGCGCACGCACAGGGAGTGAAAGTCCTGATCGCCGTAGGCGGATGGTCAGATTTCAACAACGCAGACTTTGAAGGAATGGCATCCACTCCTACGGGTAGAAACAACTTTGCAACCAACCTGCTCAACCTGTGTAATCAGTATGGTCTTGATGGTGTGGATATCGACTGGGAATACCCCCGGGAAGGCAATACTCCGCAGGACTATGAGGCCATGATGCAGGTACTCAGTCAGACCATGCATTCGAATGGTAAGCTGCTCACTGCAGCAGTAGCCGCTCAGGGCTACTATGCGGATGGTATTTTATCCGGTGTCTTCCAGTACGTAGACTTCCTGAACCTCATGGCCTATGATGGTGGAAGTGGATCTACCCATTCACCCTACAGCTATGCCGTCTCCACACTCAACTATTGGTTGGGGCGGGGTTTGCCCGCTTCCAAAGCCGTTCTGGGGGTTCCCTTCTATGCGAGACCTTCCTGGAAATCCTATGCTACGCTGGTCAGTGAGGGTGCGGATCCATATGCGGATACTTATAACGGAGACTACTATAACGGAATCACGACGATCCAGCAAAAAACGGCATTGGCCGAAAGCCAGGCCTCTGGAATCATGATATGGGAATTGTCCCAGGACATTACCAACAATGTCTCGCTTTCACTGTTGAATGCCATCTACCAGGCGGCACCCGATAATTGTGACCCAAACGGAAGCAACCCAAACGTTAGTTTCACCAATCCAACCAATGGAAGTACTGTACCAACAGGTTCGGCCATTACACTCACAGCCAATGCGACCGATGATGGTAGTATCACCAGTGTGGTTTTCAATGCCGGAGGGCAAAACCTCACGGCTTCCGGATCCGGAAGTGTGTATACTGCAAGCTGGACACCGGCATCCAGTGGATCCTACACGCTCACGGTAACTGCCACGGATAACGACAGCAATACAAGTTCTCAACAAATTACCATTACGGCTTCATCATCCACCTGCAGCGCTCCTGCCTGGCAGTCGTCTGCTGTGTACGTAGCTGATGATCAGGTATCGCACAATGGAACGCTTTACCGGGCCAAGTGGTGGACTCAAAATGAAGATCCCTCCACCCATTCCGGGCAATGGGACGTATGGGAAAACCAGGGCGCCTGTGGATCAGGTGCCAGAATAGCTGACTTGAATGTATCACAAACCAGTCGACAAGTCCTTGCATATCCCAATCCATTTACCGAGTCATTTACACTGGACATGGAGGTGCATGAATCTTCCCCTGTCAAAGTGGTTGTTTACAACACAGCTGGTCAGCTGATGCATGAGCAATCTCTGGGTATTCTTGGAAAAGGCAACCATCACCACGCCATCAATACCCTTCATTTGCCAGCAGGTATCTACTTCTGTCATTTGAACATTGGTGATCAACTGATTATTCGTAAGATGATCAAGCAATAACAATTTGTTTCTCGAAGTGGCTGCAGCGAAAGTCTCATTACCATTTAGTCCAACCAACCAACTTTCCGCTGTGGCCGCTTTTTTTTAATCATTCCAACCAAACCAAACCTCTATGAATACCCTTTACCAACCAAAACCAATTTTCCTCAGATGTCTCTGGAAAGCGTTTATTCTGATTGCGTTGCTATTCCTTATCCAATCTGTGCAAGCCCAGGTCAACTGCTCCGGTTTACCGGCATGGTCTTCTTCCTCAGTTTATACGCAGGGGGATCAGGTTCAGCATAATAATAATGGCTATGAAGCCAAATGGTGGACCCAAAATGAAGACCCGGCTACACACTCTGGTCAGTGGGATGTCTGGATCAACCTGGGCACCTGTGGGTCAGGAGGAAATACGCCTCCAACTGCTTCTATCACGAGCCCATCCAACGGTGCCAGCTTCACTGCCGGTGCTACGATCGCCATCAATGCCTCCGCCAGCGACCAGGATGGAACTGTGAGTAAAGTCGCTTTCTATCAAAATGGCAACCTGCTGGGTGAAGACACCAGCAGTCCTTACAGCTACTCATGGTCCGGTGTATCAGCCGGAAATTACAGCCTCACCGTCGTAGCTACAGACAATAACAATGCTTCAACCACCTCATCGGCCGTAAGTATTACCGTGCAAAGTGCAGGCAATAATCCTCCTTCAGGTAGCATCACCGCACCCTCCAATGGTGCCACTTTCACACAGGGAAGTAACATAGCCATCTCGGCCTCCGCCTCAGATGCGGATGGTTCGGTTACCAAAGTTGAATTTTTCCAGAATGGAAATTACTTGGGTGAAGACACCTCCAGTCCGTACAGCTACACCTGGAGCAGTGTTTCGCAGGGGAATTACACACTCAGCATCGTTATCACCGATAACCTGGGAGCTACCACCACGCCCGGCAGTGTTTCTGTCACTGTGGAGGGCGGTACCGGAGGCGATTGTAATGGAATCCCTCCATACACCGAAGGTGGTGGCTACAATGCAGGCAGTGAGGTTCAAAATGTGGGCAACGTCTATCAGTGCAAGGAATGGCCATACTCTGGGTGGTGCAACGGTGGTGCTCAGGCCTATGCCCCTGGTACTGGCACCAACTGGCAGGATGCCTGGAACCTGCTGGGTGAATGTGGCGGAGGCACCGGAGGCAATGATGCACCAGCGGTAAGTATCACTTCTCCCTCCAATGGAAGTACATTCACTCCTGGTAGTACCATCAATATGACTGCTTCGGCTTCAGATGCGGACGGATCGGTATCCAAGGTGGAGTTTTTTCAAAACGGAAATTACCTGGGTGAGGACACCAACAGCCCCTACACCTACTCCTGGACGAACGTTGCAGCCGGCAGCTACACCCTGACAGCCAAAGCCTCTGACAATGAAGGCGCCAGCACCACGTCTACACAGGTATATATCAGTGTTACGTCCGGGGGAAACCCCAATGGTGACTTGCCGGACAGGGTGCTGGTGGGCTACTGGCACAATTTTGACAATGGATCAGGAGTGGTCAAACTGCGAGACATCTCCGATAAATGGGATGTAATCAATATCGCCTTTGCTGAGCCCACAGTACAAGGGGGTTCATCCATGAGCTTCGTCCCTGACAACTCTATCTACGCCACCACTCAGGAGTTCAAAAACGATGTGGCCCTCCTCCAAAGTCAGGGTAAAAAAGTGTTGATCTCCATTGGTGGTGCTAATGGCACGATCCATCTGGAAAACGCTGCCCACGCCCAGAACTTCAGCAGTACCATGACCAACATTATCAATGAATATGGCTTTGATGGCCTGGATATTGACCTGGAAGGCAGCTCACTCTCTCTGGGAGCCGGAGACACCGATTTTCGCTTTCCTTCCTCCCCGCGTGTGGTGTACTTCATCGATGGGATGGAGGCTGTCCTGGCCAATTTCAGCGCTGACTTTGTACTCACTGCGGCACCTGAAACGGCCTACGTCCAGGGTGGCTACAGCACCTATGGAGGAATCTATGGTGCCTATTTGCCCGTGCTATATGCCCTGAAAGATCGAATGGCTTTAATCCATGTACAGCATTACAACACGGGTTGCATGCTTGGGCTGGATAACCAATGTTACTCGCAGGGAACGGCTGACTTTCAGGTAGCGATGGGAGAAATGCTCTTGCGTGGATTCTCGGTGGCAGGTAATCCCACAGCATTCCCAGCTTTTCGGGAAGATCAGGTGGCCATCGGGCTACCCGCCTCCCCTTCGGCAGCCGGGGGTGGATATACCAATCCAAACACGGTAAAAACTGCACTCGATTACCTGATTAAAGGCATCTCGTATGGCGGAAACTATACCCTCATCAATGGAAACGGCTATTCCGGGTTCAGAGGCATGATGACCTGGTCCATCAACTGGGACATTAACTATGGCTATGAGTTTTCCAATAACTACAGAGCCTACCTGGATGCACTGCCAGCTGCACGCTGGGCTGCTCCAAATCCAACAGAGATTCCTGAGGTACCGGAGGAAATCTTTATCAGTGCTCCCAATCCATTTTTGGATCTGGTCACACTCACAGTCACGCTCAATCAAGAGCAGGAAACCAGTTTGGTGATCTACAATCAGGTGGGCCAGCAAGTGGCCACCCTGCATCAAGGCTCGCTGCAAAAAGGAACTCACACATTTGAATGGGATAGCCGTTCTGTAAAGGCGGGTCTCTACTTTGTCCGCATGGTACAGGGTGAAAAAACGCAGATCATTAAGCTGATCAAAAAGTAAAATTCGGTGGCTGCCCGTAGGCAGCCGCCCTTTATAATACGTGAAATTGATGACCATGAAATGCAGGTCTCTATCTTCAAATCTGCGGCTGGACAGATAGGTATAACCAACCAAGGATGAGTTTGCTGATGATAACATTGGAAAAAGGAATCAAAAGCAATCGGGTAGAGCCTGTATTTTATTTGCTCTTCCAGATAGAAGCCATCGGTGTAAGGCTCAGGCCCACTCCTTTCGAACTTACGGATACTTTAGTGTAGGGAGTGGTTGGAAATACCAGATCCGTCATCACTATTTCCCCATAGTTAACAAAAACCTCAACCGAAGATCGATCCATATAGATTTGAATATCTGTTACACTTGCTCCCATCAAAGGAGCCTCATGAATGGCAGCAAAATCTTCACTAAATGATGTATCTCCACTTTTCGTACGGTCTATCATCAGTCGATCAGCCGCAATTTTCACCACCAGCCGTTCATCTTGTTCATTGGAAAAGGTGATTTCCAGGCTCCGATCGTGAATACCGGTAATTTCCACGAGATAGGATTCCGTGGATAAATCCATGGTGGAATTATGTGAAACGATGGCTTCTCCCATCAGTGTCTCAAGCTCAGGTACGGGCCTGGACTGTAACCTGTATCCGCCTTCGGTTTTGCTCAAAGACAATGCTCTGGGGACTGTCATAGCGCTTCGCCACTCATAGGTGGGCACCACATTGGCGTACTGCCAGTTGCTCATCCAGCCCAGAAACAAACGCCTTCCATCTACTTCGGGGATGTCGGCCCACGTAACGCCGGCATAGTTATCGGCACCATAGTCGATCCAGCGGGTCACAGAATCCACAGGGGTGAAAACTGAACCATTAAAATCTCCCACAAAGTACTGTGTGGCAGAACCACCCTGTGGGCCTCCCGGATTGATACTCAACAGCATCACCCATTTCACCTCTCCATTCTGGTCTGTGAGGGGAAAAAGATCCGGGCATTCCCAAACGCCACCATGCCCGCCTGTGGTGTGACCAAACTCACTTTGAAGTGTCCAATTAATGAGATCCGGTGAAGTGTAAATATTGACATGATCCAGCACAGCTAAAATCATAACCCACCTTTCGTTTGATTCGTCCCAGCTCACCTTTGGATCACGAAAATCAATGATCCCCGGATTGGCCAGCACAGGATTGCCTTCGTACTTGGTCCAGCTACGACCTTTGTCCAGGCTAAAAGCAATACCCTGCGTTTGATAATCATTTCTGCCAGCCTCTGCGCCAACCGGGTCATGATAAGTATAGATGGCTACCATTGGTGGATTATCAGTAGATCCGAGTCCACTCGTGTTTTTCCAATCGATCACTGCGCTCCCGCTAAAAATATATCCTAAAGCATCCGGATACAATGCGATGGGCAAGTGCTCCCAATGGATCATATCCTCGGAAACGGCATGTCCCCAGTGCATCGGGCCCCACACGTTGCTATCCGGATAGTGCTGATAAAAGAGGTGATATTCTCCTTCATAAAAAACCATCCCATTGGGATCGTTCATCCATTGAGAGGGTGGTGTGAAATGGTACTGAGGTCTGAATTTCTCATCATATTTCATGGGCGAATTCATTGCTGATTCATTGCGTTGCTGGCAAGCCGCTGCCAAAAAAAGAATGATCAGGAGGTAAGTCGTTTTCATGGCAAAGGGGTATAAACAGGATTCGGACTCAATATATACAATCGAAATCTACTTGACCAACAATCACTTTTGAACGTGAAACCAATCGATCAGGCTGTACCCCCCTATGCCTGTGGCCGAGCCGGACTTTTGCCAATCATATCCCGCAGGCGGTCATCACCTGCATGATTTGAGCTTTGATCAGTTGATTGACATCCGGGGCCACGGAAAGAACCCCCCGGGAGATCAGCAGAATCCCGGCAAGTAGCCCAACGGGAGTGGCCAGGTTACCTATCCGGCGGGGCAAGTGCGGCAGGTAGTGAGATATATAGCGAAAAGTAGCCAGCAAGGGCAACGTGCCCAATCCGAAGAGGATCATGTAAAAGAACGAGCTGGTCACCCCACCAGACAGGAGGGCCCCCGCAGCGGCCAGATAAACCAACCCACAGGGTAAGGCTCCATTGAGTATTCCGGCGGCAAACCAACGCACGCGGGTGCTGAAATAGCGGGTAAGGCTACTTTTCAGAAATTGGTAAAATCTGGAATGGTAGTACCATCCCTCTATCCGGCTCCTCACTTTTGGAAAAAGATAAACAACAAGAATCCCGACACCTAACAGGATAGACAGATACTGCTGCATCTGAAAAAACCGAACGGAAAGGCTCAATAACCCAAAAATTGCTCCAATGAACCCATAGAAAAGCAACCTGCCCAGATGATACAAGCCAAAAGAGGCAAATGCACTTTTCCCATTTGTTCCGGTAAAAGTGAGCATCAAGGGGCCACACATGGCCACACAGTGGACGCTCCCAAACAGTCCGATCACAAATGCCGAGATCATCTGATGAATATTTCTTCTTCCTGAAAATAATCTACCCCATTACTTGTCCATGAGAGCTTCACCTTGTACCTCCCCTTGGTTAATTCCTCTCCAAATATGCTTTGCTTCCTCGCCTCATCGAGCGAGATATTGAAGCTTCGATCAAAAATAGATCTGGATGGATGATAAAAGTGAATCTCTCCATTAGCTCCTGAAAACTCCTGAGGAAAGCTGAAAATAACCCGATTATCCTCTTGAGTGATGGAAACCTTCACTCCACTTTGTGCAAGGTTGCTGTGTTCCTGAATCCGCTCCTGATAGACCAGTTCGTCCTGATAATAAGTATCCGACACGAGATCAAAATCCTGCTGAAATGCAGCGACCACAATGGAGCTGATAAATCCACAAAATAGCACAAACGCTACCACAATACTTTTTCCCCAATTCCAATTCATAGCTTTTCTATTTAACGAGTTTATGAAGGCCCCAAAAACCTTGTCTTTACAGTTTCTAACAATTTCCCTTCAGAAAAAACACCCACCTTGACGGAAGTACTCAGCCCATCCAACTCCGCAGGATTGATAATGATAAAAAACGCCCCGGCTTCTATGCCCTGCTTCTTCAGCACCATCTCCTCACCCACCATTTCTATACTTCCCGCAGGCTCCATCAGCTCAAATTCCACTGGATAGGTGTTGTTGGATTTGTTGAGTATTTTAAGCTGATACAAATTAGAAATAGTGCCATCAGGTCGCTCCTGATACATCATGCCCGGCGTACGAAAGATAGTAGTCTCAAGATCCGAACGGACGATCAACAATGTCACCAACACCCCTGCCAGCGCCAGCAACGCCAGGGTGTAAGCTTTCATTCTCCCGGTAAATACAAATGGTGTTTTCGTCTCAATATGATCCTCAGAATCATACCGCACCAATCCCTTTGGTTTTCCGATAGCATCCATAATGGAGTCACAGGCATCCATACATGCCGTGCAATTCACACACTCCAGCTGAGTGCCATTTCTGATGTCAATGCCTGTGGGGCACACATAAACACATTGTTTACAGTCAATGCAGTCTCCCTTGTTCTCTACCGATCGGTCTTCGCCTTTTCTGTATTTGCCTCTGGCCTCGCCACGCTGATAGTCATAAGCCACTACAATACTCTTTCGATCCAGTAGTACCCCCTGCAACCTGCCATAGGGACAGATGGTAGTACACACCTGCTCCCGCAATCGACTGAAAACCCCATAAAACATTCCTGTGAGGGCCACCATCACCACAAAGGCCACAGGCTTTTCAGTCGGGCCACTTTGGATGAGGTGCCAGGTCTGGTCTACACCGATCAGATAGGCCATGAAGGTATGCATGATCACCCCACTGATCACCAGAAAAATGAGGTGTTTACTCGCTTTTTTAAAAACCTTCTCAGTATCCCAGTCCTGCCGATCCAGCTTCTTTTGCTTCATATAGTCACCCTCTATCCAATACTCCAGCCGCCGGAAGACCCATTCCATAAAGATGGTCTGCGGACACAGCCAACCACAAAAAATGCGTCCAAACACGATAGTGAACAAAATGATAAAAACTACCGTGGTAATCATGCCGATCACTGCCAGATGAAAATCCTGTGGCCAGAAAACCTGCCCGAAAATGACAAATTTTCGCTCCAGTATGTTCATCAGTAAAAATGGCTCTCCATTAATGCTGATAAAGGGACCCGCCAGCAGAAACAGCAGCAACAGAATACTGACCAGCATGCGGTAATTGGTAAACTTCCCCTTTGGCTTTTTGGGATAGACCCACACCCGCTTGCCTGATTCATCCACGGTGGAAATGTGGTCCCGATAGGAGGCCTCTTCTTCCTGTTCTTTATATAAATCAGCGATTTCAGGTTTCATATCAGCTGCCTACAGTGGCCACAGTATCCTGAGGGATATTTCCCTCCCGCTCAAAAAGCTCACCCTGAGGTTCTTTGGCATTGGGTGGATCTGTCCCCTCCATGATATACACAAAGCTGGAAATCTGCTGAAGTTCCTTCGGACTCAGCTGGGCCTGCCACGAAATCATCCCCTTTTCTGGCACGCCATATTTGATGGTTTTAAAGATGGCCTTCATATCACCCCCATGGATCCAGTACTGATCCGCAAGGTTAGGCCCTACGCCGCCTTCACCCGCCTGTCCGTGGCATGCGGCACATTTGGATACAAAGAGGCTCTTACCTGTAGCGATATCTTCCGGGTCTACCAGCAAGGTCACGGAAGATTCATCTATGAGATTATCCAGAGATGCCAGGTACATTTCCACCTCTGCATTGGCAGCCTCCATTTCCGCATGGTATTCCTCGTCCTGCAGAGCGCCGGTTCCCAGCACATGAAAGTGTAGGATATAGGCAACAGAGATAATAATAGTGAGATAAAAACCATACAGCCACCACGGAGGTAGTTTGTTGTCCAACTCCCTGATGCCATCATAGGAGTGGTCAGTCATCACCGTAGCCTCTTCTTCCAGAGGTACGGCATTGTTGAGTTTGTGCCAAAGACGACTCCAGAATCCCTCGGCTTCTACAATCGGGGCGGATTGGTTCTTTACTCCCATGATCGCCGACAAAGCATACAATGAGGTGAAAAGTGCCAAAAGCGCCACAACAACAACCAGTACCCCAACTGTCAGCACAATTTCTACCTGGTACTGTGTATAAAAATCCGAAGCAGTCTCTTGTGCATGCGCCATCATAGGCCCACCCAGCAAGGCGAGGAGTATCAACGTGGGTTTAGAGTAGTTCATCGCTTTCATCGTTTATATTCAGTGGTATTCTGGAGATTTCGTCTATTTGCTTCCTGTTTGACCTAAGGACATAAATGAAGAGTCCCACGAAAAACACGAAGAAAATAATCAGTGAGATCAGCGGGAAGATTTCAATTCCCACGATCGTTTCCATGTGATGTTTTACAAATTTTAGCATGATTACTGGTCGTTTTTGGTTTCATCAATTTTCTTGATATCTGTACCCACACGTTGCAAGTAAGCAATCAATGCCACTATTTCTTTGTCGGGAACTACTCTGACTCCCTGGGCTGCCAGGTCATCTGATATATACTGGGCCTGCAACTCAGCATCTGCCACCGCTTCATCCTGAAAGCCTTCAGCATAGGGTACTCCCAGCGTCTGCATCGCACTGATCTTTTTGGGGAGGAGCTCTTTTTCCCAGGTTTGTTCAAAAAGCCATGGGTAAGGAGGCATGATAGACCCTGGAGACATGCTCACGGGATCCAGCATATGGTAGTAATGCCAGCTATTGGGATACTTACCACCTACCCGCAGCAGATCAGGTCCTGTGCGCTTAGAACCCCACTGAAATGGGTGGTCATAGACAAATTCACCCGCTTTTGCATATTCGCCATACCGCTCGGTTTCAGACCGGAAAGGTCTCACCATCTGCGAGTGACAGGTGTAACAGCCTTCCCTTACATATATGTCCCTGCCATTGAGTTCCAATGCGGTATAGGGTTTCACACTGGTGATGGTGGGCACATTGGATTGCACCAAAAATGTAG
The DNA here is from genome assembly GCF_040222955.1 of Marinoscillum sp. Taxonomy (GTDB): domain Bacteria; phylum Bacteroidota; class Bacteroidia; order Cytophagales; family Cyclobacteriaceae; genus Marinoscillum. Next base: position 43,844 of record NZ_JAVKCA010000009.1, read on the forward strand.
GTACTATCTCGATAATTCCCCCGATTGCCACTGCCACCAAACTCCAAACCAGCAGGGTAACAGGCCTCCATTCAAAAATTCTCCTATGCCAATGTTCGGATTTCGCAGGGCGATAATTTTTTGTGAGTGGGGCCGCCTCTGCTTTTGTCTCACTGATAAAAGTACCCGCCTGCGCGGTTTTTATCAGGTTATAAACCATCACAAAAACACCTGTCAGATACAAGGCTCCACCAAAGGCCCGCAGCATGTACATAGGCATGATCTGAGTCACCGTCTCCAGGAAGTTGCTATAGACCAACGTACCTTCAGGAGCAAACTGCTTCCACATCAGGCTTTGCACAAAGCCAGCCCAGTACATGGGAAGGGTATAGAAGATAATGCCCATGGTACCTATCCAAAAGTGTACATTGGCCAGTTTTTTGGAAAACAACTCTGTGCCGTACAATTTGGGAATGAGGTAATAAAGCATGGCAAAAGTCATGAAGCCATTCCAGCCAAGCCCACCTACATGGACGTGTGCCACGATCCAATCCGTGAAGTGCGCGATGGCATTGAAGTTCTTCAGGGAAAGCATCGGCCCCTCAAAAGTGGCCATACCGTAGCAGGTGACCGCCACCACCATAAATTTCAGAATAGGGTCTTCACGTACTCTGTCCCAGGCGCCACGCAGTGTCAGCAGTCCATTCAGCATACCTCCCCACGATGGCGCAATCAGCATGATGGAAAAAACCGTACCCAGCGACTGGGCCCAGTTTGGGAGTGAATTGTACAACAGGTGATGGGGGCCAGCCCAGATGTAAATGAATATCAGCGCCCAAAAGTGGATAATCGACAAGCGGTATGAATAGACCGGGCGATTGGCTGCCTTCGGGATAAAGTAATACATCAATCCCAGGTATGGAGTGGTCAGAAAAAAGGCCACTGCATTGTGCCCATACCACCATTGAACCAAGGCATCCTGTACACCTGCATACCATGAGTAGCTTTTCATAAAGCTGATAGGCAACTCAAACGAATTAACGATGTGGAGCATGGCCACTGTGACGAACGTGGCGATGAAAAACCAAATGGCCACATACAAATGGCGCTCCCTTCTTTTGAGAATGGTACCAAACATATTGATCCCAAAAACCACCCAAATGATGGCTATGGCAATGTCTATTGGCCATTCCAGCTCGGCATATTCTTTGCCCGAAGTGTACCCCAAAGGCAAGGTGATGGCCGCCGCGAGTATGATCAACTGCCACCCCCAGAAGTGAATTCTGCTCAGCAGGTCACTGAACATCCGGGCTTTGCACAGTCGCTGCAGGGAGTAATAGACACCCATAAAAATACCATTGCCCACAAATGCAAAAATCACTGCATTGGTATGAAGTGGTCTGATCCGCCCGAAAGTGGTGTACTGTATTCCGAAATTGAGCTCAGGCCAGAAAAACTGACACGCTGCCAGCAACCCAACGCTCATGCCCACCACTCCAAAAACTGTGGTAGCAATAAGGAACAACCTTACGATTGAGTTGTCATAGTAAAACGTATCCAGGCCATTATTTACCGTTCCCTTTTCTTCGGGCGGGTTTGCGAGAGTCGTTGTTGACATAGAGAGTTTGATTTGGTTCGTCATCAAAAAGTATCCTGACAGAAGGAGTGTAGTCATCATCATACTGACCGCTCCCGGAAGCCCAAATGAAAGCGAGCAAGAACCCTATGGCTACTGTGATGCTGAATCCGATTAACACGATGATTACACTCATAATGATCAGAGCAAGATTACGAGGATGAGCCACTTCATTTCATGAGCGTTTTCAATTGTTCGACTGATTTTTGTCAGTGGAGAAAAAGAAAACACCCGAAACCTCACTGAAAGTACTTTTTGGACACACCATTGATCGCCAGCGTGATAAATGCCACAACCGTGACTGAACTAACGGGCATGAGGATGGCTGAGACCACCGGAGTGAGATGACCGGAAATGGCAAACGATAGCCCGACAATATTGTAGCAGAAGGAGATCACAAAAGCTGCCACAATTACATTCATCACGGTTTTAGAAAACCTGAGTATGGTGCCCATTTGCCTCAAAGAATCCGCCTCCACCAGTGCATCACATGCCGGACTAAACTGATGGATATCTTCGCATACCGCAAATCCCACACTTGCAGATTTGAGCGCCCCGGCATCATTGAGTCCATCACCAATCATCAGTGTATGGTCCTGCAGCTTTTGTAAAAATGACAGTTTCTCCTCAGGTTTTTGATTGAACGCCAACTGGTCAAAATAGGGAGCGAGGGTGACGGCTTCTGACACATTATCCCCGGAAAGCAAGCAAAGCCTGTAGTCTTCCTGCAAATGACTGAGTTCAGAAAATATACCCTCACGGTATTCTGCCTTGATGCTATAAAATCCGATAAAAACACCATCTATCTCCACGTAGGCGGTGGTCTCCGGCACATTATTAGCAGCCTGATTGATCCATGCTGAGGACCCTACTTTGACTACATGACCAGCTATTTCAGCCCGCAATCCCTTACCTACCTGCTCATTGAATTCTGTAATGGGCAACTTCTCCACTTTGTCTTCAATCGTACCCAATATCAACCTGCTGATAGGATGGGCCGAATTAGCACAGGCTGTTTTGAGAAGTGACCGCTGTGTGAGGGTTAGGTCTGAACCCTGATAGCTTACTTTGGAGGGATTATTTTTGGTCAGCGTTCCGGTTTTGTCAAAAACTATCGTTTCTGTTTTAGCCATCTGCTCGATAACACCAGCGTTTTTCAAATAAACACCCTGATACCCTAATAGGCGCATGCCGTGCCCCAGACCAAAGGGTAATGCCAGCGCCAGGGCGCATGGACATGCCACAATCAGCACAGAAGCTACCGCATCCCAGATTTTTGTGGGGTCAGCAATGCTCCAGTATATGCCAGTGCCCAGAGCAAGCATGAGGATGACTACCGTAAAGTATTTGCTCACTTTATCAATCAGATTGTCATAAGGATTAGCCGATTTGGTAAAGGTTTGATTATTCCATAGCTGAGTGAGTTTGCTGGTATTCACGGCCTTTTCCAGGCTGACTTCAATCTGTCCGCCCAACTGCCTGCCTCCGGCATATACGCGCTCACCCGGGCTTACCAGTATAGGATCAGCTTCTCCCGTCACAAAACTGTAGTCAATCCGGGCATTACCGCATTGCAAAATGCCATCAGCCGGAATCAGCTCCTGATTGTGGAGGACAATACAATCCCCCGGCATCAAATCTCTCACCAGTACCTGCTCCTCCCTGCTGCTGACCACACGTGTCACCGAAACAGGAAAATATGATTTGTAATCACGCTCAAAAGAAAGAGCCTCATAAGACTTACTCTGATACCATTTGCCCAGCAAAAGGAAGAAGACAAGGCCGGCGAGGGAGTCTACATAGCCCGGGCCGGTAGCCCACAGTATCTCATAGCCGCTCCTGAGGAAAAGGGTGAAAATCCCCAATGTAATGGGTATGTCGATATTCAGGTATCCATGCCTGATGCTTCTCCAGGCACTCTTGTAATACTCCTGAGCAGCATAAAAAACCACGGGAACAGATAAAAACAAATTGATCCAACCGAATAAATTTCTGAATGCTGCCTCTGCCTGAAACGTGCTATCCAGATACTCCGGGAGGCTCATCAACATGCTATTGCCAAAGCAAAAACCCGCCACTGCTATTCGCAAGGCCTGCTTATTTGACTTCCTGGGTTGGGTCGTCTCCACACTGTCCAGGTGGATAGCTGGCGGATAACCCAAAGTAGCCAGAGTGACGGCCACCTCCCTCAGGGTCATTTCTTTAGAGAAAAGAATGGTGATCTCCTTTCGGAGAAAATTAACCTCCGCATTGAAAATACGGCTTTCCAGCTTGGGCAGGTGTTCCAGCAAATAAATACAGGAGCTACAATGGATGCCGGGCAGCGCAAACCTGACGGCAGATTGATTGTCATCTGCATAATGGAGCAACCCCGCACTCACTTCTTCCTGGTCCAGAAACGCGTATTTTCTATCAATCTCCTCCTTCCCGGCTACCTTGCCGGCATAGAGCTCCCGATTTTGATAGTACACCCCCAGATTACTACCTTCTATCAGCTCATAAACTGCCCTGCAGCCATGGCAGCAAAAATCCTTGTCTTCATATGCAATGTGATCTTCCTCACACGGCGTCCCGCAGTGATGGCAGAGTATCTCTGGAGAAGTCCGGGCAGTTGGTGTTTTATATTCAGGCACCCCCAAAACTAGTTCGCCAAATCAGGTTCTGATCTGATCGTACTCAGTCTCATAAATGACAAAAATCAGCCCGCTTAATTCTGCCATAATGCTGAAAGATGGAATAATCAAAGTCAGTAGGGGTGGTGATGATTGTCAGGAATAAGCCCGCTTGCAGGAAGTCTCTTTGTTACATGGAAGATTTCATTTCAAAGTACAACGTTCCCGGCCCACGATACACCAGTTACCCGACCGTGCCCTATTGGCATACTGAAGACCACACCACCAGCCGCTGGAAGCAGGCGGTCAGTGATGGGTTTTGGAGAAACGGCAAAGAAATCAGCCTCTATATCCACCTCCCTTTTTGCGAGAGCCTGTGCACTTACTGTGGATGCACGACCCGAATCACCAAAAATCACAAAGTAGAAAGCAAATACATTAGTTATTTGCTGAAAGAATGGGAACTCTACCTGGCCACTTTCGAAGGCCAACCCACCATCAGGGAAATTCACCTGGGAGGCGGTACACCCACATTTTTCTCCGCAGAAAACCTCAAAACGCTCATCGATGGCCTCACCCGTGACGCCCTACTTTCGGATGATTTCATATTTGGATTTGAAGGACACCCAAATAACACTACAGAAGAACATCTGAAGACGCTGGCCGTGCTGGGCTTTACAAGAATCAGCCTTGGCATTCAGGATTTTGCCCCGGAAGTGCAGCAAATCATCAACCGAAAACAATCTTTCGCTCAGGTGAAAAAGGTCACGGAGCTTGCCCGGACTCATGGGTTTACCAGTGTGAACTATGACCTGATCTATGGCCTGCCGAAGCAAACCATTTCCGGAATCTCTGAAACCATCGCCCAAACCATTGCTTTGAAGCCCGACCGAATTGCTTTCTATGGCTATGCCCATGTGCCTTGGGTGAAAGCCGCTCAAAAGTCCTATGAGCAGTACCTTCCAAGCCCCGGGCAGAGACAGAAAATGTATGCCACAGGCAAGAAGGCACTGATGGCTCACGGTTACCATGACATTGGCATGGATCACTTTGCGCTACCTACGGACAGCCTCTATGAAGCATTTGCCTCTGGCAATCTTCATCGCAACTTTATGGGCTATACGACCCAGGACACCAACTTGCTCATTGGCCTGGGCATAAGTTCTATAAGTGACAGCTGGACGGCATTTAGCCAAAATGAAAAACTATTGAGCAGGTATTACGAACGCCTCGACCAAAATGAACTACCCATTTCCAAAGGCCACCAGCTGACCAAAGAAGATTTGATCATCCGACGACACATTCTGAACCTGATGTGCAATTTTGAAACCACATGGGAGGTCTCCGAACTTTTAGAGATTGGTTTTGGGTTCAACACCAACCTCCTGGCCACCCTGGTGACCGATGGGTTTATCCAATGGACGGACAACGGGATCAAAATCAATGACGCTGGCAAACCCTTTATCCGAAACATCTGCATGGCGCTGGATGCACGGCTCTGGCGTACCAGACAGCAAGCCTCCTTCAGTCAAACCATATGATGCCTCAATCCTTCAGCACCAGGTCGTAATAGTCAGTGCGTCGATCCTTCAGGTTTCGTGCACTGCCCGACTCGTGTAGCTCCTTGAGTAAGTCCAGGTCCACATCCACCACCAGGATCATCTCGGTATTGGGTGTGGCCTCTGCTTTCACACCATTCACGGGAAAGGCAAAATCACATGGGGTAAACACCACTGACTGGGCAAACTGAATGTCCATGTTGTGCACTTTGGGAAGATTGCCCACCGAACCGGCCATGGCCACATAGCATTCATTTTCTATGGCCCGTGCCTGGGCGCAGTTTCTCACCCTCGAGTAGCCATTTTGAGTATCGGTGAGGAAGGGAATAAAAAGTAACTTCATCCCTTGTGCTGCCATCATGCGTGGAATCTCCGGAAACTCCACATCGTAACTGATGCAGACTCCCACTTTGCCGCAGTCCGTATCAAATACCTGAATCCCCTTACCCCCTGACATGCCCCAAAATTTCACTTCATCAGGCGTTACCTGTATTTTTTCAAACTGACTCCAGTCACCATTTCTCCTGCAGAGATAGCCCACATTGTAGAGGTTACCATCACGCATCAAAGGCATACTCCCAGTGATGATGTTGATGTTATAACTAATGGCCAGCTGGACAAAGCGGTCCCGGATGCTTTCGGTATGCGCTGCCAGCTCCCGTATGGCGGCAGGCTCACTGAGGTTGTTCCACTGCCCCATGAGTGGTGCATTGAAAAACTCCGGGAACAGGGCAAAATCGCTTTTGTACCCGGATACCGCATCGATGAAAAACTCTATCTGCTGAAACAGCTCATCCATGGTATTGTACGCGCGCATCTGCCACTGTACCAGCCCCAGGCGCACCACCGGTTTGTACTCAGGCTTGTTGGCGCCTTTTCGCTTGTAATAGATATTGTCCCATTGCAATAGCGTGGCAAATTCCATAGACTCCTCATCACCCGGCATATAGTCGGTGAGGAGCTTCTTTACGTGAAAATCGTTGGAAAGCTGAAAGGACAATGTGGGATCATGAATCTCCTTAAACTTAACCTTGTCGATGTAATCCTTTGGCTTCAGGGTATCCACGTACTTGTGGTAATTCGGAATGCGGCCGCCGAAAATAATGGCTCGCAGATTCAATTTTTCACAGAGTTCCTTTCGGGCATCGTAGAGGCGCCTGCCCAACCTATATCCCCGGTAGTCAGGTCGGATAAACACTTCAATGCCATAGAGAATATCCCCTGCAGGATTGTGCGTATCAAAGTAGTGGCCAGTGATTTCCTTATAGGTATGCTCGTCACCAAACTTGCTGTAATCCACGATAATCGCCAGTGCACAGCCCACCACTTTGCCATCTGCCACGATCCCAAACTGACCTTCTGGAAAAATATCCAGAAGCTTGCTGATGTATTCTTCAGCCCAGAAAATACCAGGCCAGCTACTGTACGCTTCAATCATCGCATCTTTGAGTTCCTGATAGTCTTCGATGCGAATATTTCTGACCTCTACTTGTTTAATTTTCTTCATAGCTGATAGGTTTCAAGGTTAAGACGGGTGTTTGATGATCGGTCACACTTTTCTGATCAGGTGTAAAATATCCTGTTTCTATGACGCTTTGTGCAAACCCCCAAAACTTTATTATCACCCGTTGATCTAACATTTGTTCGAGCGCTTTGGAATTTCTTCTCCCCTTCCCTCAAGTCGACTTTCCTATGATTTTAGTTATATTCATTCAAAGAAATTTGGCATTTGTGTCAAAAAATTTACTTAAAGTAATTGACAATCAGCCTGGGGTGTTTTTTCAATCGTTTGAAATTGACACTTCAGTATCAACCCTAACCCCAAATGCGCCCAACCCAACGACACCAGGTTTCCATAGTCTCACTAGTGTTTTTATTCCTAGCGCACTGCGCAGGTGCTCAAACGGATAAAAAATATGAACTCCAGGTCATCTCACAGCCTGCCAATACTCCTGCTAACGCAGAATTATACGCTGCAGGCAACTTCAACAACTGGACAGCCGGAGACGCCATGTATCTGTTGCAACCCAATTCAGAAGGCATTTATACCCTACAAATCACAAGTCCTCTGGACACGCTGATATACAAATATACCCGAGGCACATGGCCGTCTGTAGAGGGAGATGACTTTGGGCAGATTAAAAAAAACAGGCAGCTCATTCACGCTGGAAACGCCCTCACCACTGTGGAGGATGAAATAAAAACATGGGAGGATCTGGAAAGTAGCGACACTTACACTTTTGTGATCGAATCCCTCCCGGAAAATACACCCATAGATGCCACCATCTACCTCACGGGCAATTTCAACAACTGGGAGCCTGGAAATCCGGCGTACAAATTCTCAAAACTCGAGGACAACACCTACTCCTATACCCTGCGTGGAGGTCCTGATCACCTGGAGTATAAATTTACCCGCGGTACCTGGGAGACGGTAGAAGGTGGAAGCGACGGCCGGGCCATTGGCAACAGGCAATACCGCAGAACTGAGGGTGGACCTGTGGCACTCTATGCCACCATCAAAACCTGGGAAGACTTTTCAGGATCAAAGGTGAATTACTACGATTTCATCCTGATCATTACTTCGGTAATCGCCTTTCTGCTGTTGGTGGCCTTCAACTGGATGGCCAATGCCAATGTACAAGCCAACAGGTTCCTTTCACTGGCCCTGGCCCTCTTCATTATCGCTTCTACTGCCCGGATACTAATGAACTACAGACAGATGTTTCACTGGGAGCCCAGACTCGTTTTGCTGCCCGACATGGTCTACTTTACCATTGCGCCTCTCATGTACTTCTACTTCCAGTCACTTCTGGCAGTAAGGCCCAGAATTTCCCTTAGCAAGTGGATCAGCTTCATTCCTGCCGGCATTCTGATACTCACTTACATTCCGCTTTTCATCCTGGATCGGGAAACTTTCATTGATAAAATGGTCAACCGGGAATTTCACTGGCTGTTTGCCCTTACAGCGGGCATTGGTCTGATTTACAACTTTATCTACTGGCTCAGAAGCCTGCGCATTCTTCAGATCTATACAGAAAAAATGGACAACACCCAGTCATTCGATCAAAGTCATTACTACCTCAACAGCCTACTCACCCTCTATAGTATTTGTCTGTTCACCTGGCTGGCCACCTACCTCATCGGTGGTGCAGGCCTTTTCGGGGAGATGGACACCATCAGGATTACCGACACCACATCAGACCTCACCTGGATTCTTTTTGCGGGTACTCCTTTTCTGGTGGCCTATTTTGCGCTCAGCCAGCCGGAGCTTTTCAGAATATCCGAAACCGCAGAAAAGTACCGTTTTTCCAGCCTAAGCGATGAGTCTGTAAAAAACCTGAAAGAACAACTCCACCTGCTCATGCTCAATGAGAAACCCTTTTTGAACCCCAAACTCACCCTTCTGGAGTTGGCTGAAATGATAGAAACCAATACCCATGCCCTCTCACGGGTGATCAACGAAGGTTTTGACCGCAATTTTTATGATTTTGTCAATTATTACCGGGTGGAGGAGTTTAAACGACTGGTGAATCAGGCCGACTATAAGAATCTCACGTTTCTGGCCATTGCTTATGAGGTGGGATTCAGCTCCAAAACCACCTTCAACCGCGCGTTTAAAAAGCTGGAAGGACATACTCCCCGTGAGTATCACAAGCAAATGGTCAATGAAGGAACCACCGAAGAAATGAAATGGGTTTAATGTGTCTTCAATAAAACACATGATAAATTCATAATATCTTAATTTCATTAACCAAAATCATTTCCCTATTCACAATCTCATAATTGACAATGAGGTGCCACCAAACACTTTTGAGATGGTGGCACTTTTCGAATTAGTCAAATATTTCTTTGAATGACAGACCCGTTCCACTCCAATGTCAACCAGCTGTGCGTAAGCAGTTTAGCCAGGAATGGCTGGTACTAAAACATGAAATGATACCTTCTCAAATGGGCTGATTGCGCCCAAGTGATAACCTGTGCCGATTGGGAAGTGTGGCATGTTTAAGCTTGTGTTGTACCATGAGGACTCTCATGGACTCAAAAGTTATTCTCAACCAAACCAACAACCTATGTACACTTTGCGAAAAGCAACCCTTGCTTTGATCATCCTGATGAGCTGCCTGTCCGCTCATCTCTCATTTGGACAGGTGGATTTCCGGGAGGAAACGATCTATTTCCTCCTCACTTCCAGATTTTTTGATGGAGATCCGTCCAACAATGCGCCCAATGAATGGAGCTCTTATGATCCCGACCCCAATGTGCGTCCTTCCATTACCGATCCTCAGGACGTTACCTGGCGCGGTGACTTCAAAGGGCTGATCCAAAAACTGGACTATATTCAGGACCTGGGCTTCACAGCCATTTGGATCACACCCATTGTTCAAAACAGGAGCCCATTGGACTACCATGGTTACCATGCCTGGGATTTCACAAAAGTAGATCCAAGACTGGAATCTCCCGGAGCCACCTTTCAGGACCTGATCAATGAAGTGCATGCCCGGGGCATGAAGATCGTCCTGGACATTGTGACCAATCATCCAGGCCGGTTTGGAATCAAAGGCCAGGCCGAAATCAAATACAATACCGACCCCAACCAACCCTGGGGACAAGATTCCAATGGCAATACACTCCAGCCCAATCCTAACTGGGAGTACGATGGCATCACCCCCAATCCGGACGATGGCAAGATCTGGAGCCGGGCCAACATCCCTACCATGCCCGCACCCTACAACCAAAACCTGGCAAACTATAACTGGCCCAGCACTCAGGCCTACGTAGACACCTCTGATCCCAACTGGTATCATCACTCCGGCAATGGGTTTGCACAAGGATGGGATGATAAGGAAAACCTCTACAACCGTGCACTGGCTGGAGACACCCCCGACCTGAATACAGGAAGCTCTGTGGTTCAGAACTACCTCATCGCAGCTTATACCACCTTCATCAACATGGGGGTAGACGCCTTCCGCTGGGACACCATGAAACATATGAGCAAAGAGGATGTTCTGGTATTCAAGGATGCCTTTCATGCAGTCAACCCCGACTTATTCATCTTCGGAGAGGTGGCTCAGAAAAGACATGAGCTCCACAACGTAGAGGAAATCAACCCCCACTGGTACACCTGGAGAGGAGCCGTAGGCGCTTCGCAAAATTCTGATATCGCCGTATTAGACTTCTATGCCGAAGCTACCTTCCATGGTGTATTTGAATCGGGAGAAAGTTTTGCCAATGTGCAGGCGGCTGCCCGATATGATCACTTGTACAGTGACCCATCTACCTTGCTCACCTGGCTGGATAACCATGACTTTGGTCCTAACAACGACTGGAACAGAAGGTATGGGGGTAGTGCAGAAAACCTGGCAGCCTGCATGAACTTTATGTTTACCTGGCGGGGAATCCCGGTCGTGTATTACGGTACGGAAATCCAGTTTAAAAAAGGAGAATACGCAGACATCCATGATGCCTCAGGCATAGAAAAGTCCATCGACGAAACGGGCCGTGCTTACTATGGAGCTGAATTTGCCAATGCACCGAATCATATTATTTACCAGCACATCAAAAAGCTGAATGCCATGCGCCGCGCGATCCCTGCCTTGCAAAAGGGAGCCTGGAGATGGGATGGGAATACAGGTGGCAATGGCGTGGGTTATGTAAGAACCCATGGCAGCAGTGAAGTAGCTGTAGGTCTGGCGAAAGATGGCTCAGCATCTTTCAACTTCTCGGGCCTGACAAATGGCATCTACAGAGATGCGGTCACCGGCAATGAACAGACGGTATCCAACGGGTCATTGAGCTTCACCGTACAGTCAGGCTCAGCCGGAATCTATGTGCTAAACGGCCCTGGAATGATCGGTGGAAATGGTGTGGGCTTCTTTCAGGCCGGCTCAGGAAGCAGTCAGCCGGTGGTCAGCGCCAACCCTTCCGGGGGCGTATATGCCAACCCCGTGCAGGTCACCCTTTCTGCAAGTTCGCAGAATGCACCCAACACGATCTACTACACCTTAGATGGCTCCACTCCTACCACTTCCAGCGCTGTGTACAGTGGTGCACTCACCATTGGAACCACCACCACGCTCAAGGCGATGGCTGTGGACAATCAGAGTGCCCAATCAAATGTGATTTCACAAACTTATACCATTGGAGCAGTGGAGGGGATCACGGTCTACTTTCAAAAGCCTTCCGGATGGTCTACTGCCAACATCCACTATTGGAACCTCTCTCCCTCAGCTGCCGGCAGCACCTGGCCGGGTCCCCCAATGACCTCAGAGGGTAACGGGTGGTACCGATACGATTTCGCGAATGCCAGCAGTGCCAATATTGTATTCAATGACAATGGAGGAGCACAGACGGCAGATCTCACCCGCTCCGCAGATGGCTGGTATGACATCAATGGTGTATGGCACAATACAGATCCCCGAGTCACTACGAACCAACCACCGGTGGTCTCTATTTCTCCACAAGGTGGCACTTTCACGGATGGCGACAATGTGAGTATGACCCTCACCGCCACTGATGATACGGATCCCAACCCGACCATCTACTATACCCTGGATGGCAGCACCCCTACCACAGCCTCCAGTGTATATAGCGCTGCCCTTATCGTCACTGATGACCTCACCGTTAAGGCACTTGCCGTGGACAGCCAAAGTGCCAGCTCCACAATAGAGAGTGCAGCTTTTACTTTTGAGCCACCCGCTTCCGGGCTCAAAGTGCATTTCAAGCCCACCGGCTACACCAGCCCTGAGGTCTATTTCTGGGGAGCGACTCCCTCCGGTCAGACAACCACCTGGCCTGGGGAAACCATGACCGCAGAAGCTGATGGCTGGTACAGCTATACCATCGTCAATGCTGCCTGTTCCAATTTGATTTTCAGCAACAATGGCGCCAGCCAAACCGCAGACCTTTACAGATGTGGGGAGGGTTGGTACATGGATGGCACCTGGTATGATAACCTGCCGGGCTCCTCCTCAGGGTTGACCATTCATTACCTGAAACCATCCGGCTGGGGTACCGCCAAAATGCATTATTGGAATGTGACGCCTTCATCTGTGGCCGGCACCAACTGGCCAGGTGCGCAGATGACCAACGATGGCAATGGCTGGTGGTCATACACCATTGCAGAGGCTACCTGTGCCAATATGGTCTTCAATGACAATGGAGGAGCACAAACCGGAGACTTGTCCAGGTGTGGAGAAGGCTGGTACAACAATGGCTGGTCCAGCTCCGCCAGAAAGTCCGAAGGTGACCTGCAAGTGCAGAATTCCGGATTTTCGCTGAGCCAAAACTATCCTAATCCGTTCACTGATTTCACCACCATAGAAATGACGCTGGATAAAGCTCAAAACGTACGGCTATCGATATATGCCATGGATGGAAAAGAAGTGATGACCATCGCAGATGATGAGCTCACCAGCGGTAAACATCGGTTCATCCTGACCTCCGGACAATTTGAGCCGGGAATATATTTCTACAAACTTGTCAGCAAGGAAGCCACTTTGATCAAGCGAATGCTCGTGAAATAAAGAAGAAGTAACTGGTTAAGTGAAAAGAGGGTGCCAATCGGCATCCTTTTTTTATTTACCCCCTACCTTTGTCATCGATGGCGGATTTCAAAAAATATTTCATTGTAGCCGGACAACCGGAAGAAGTGTATGCTGCGCTCACTTTCAAACCAACCATAGAACTATGGACAGGCTCACCTGCAGTTTTCAAACCGGAAGTGGATACAGAGTTTTCGCTATGGGATGGTAGTATTCTGGGTAAGAATCTGGAGTTTGAAGAGGGGAAAATGATCAGACAGCAGTGGTACTTTGGGGAGCAGGACACGCCTTCCATTGTGACACTGAAATTTCATGCGCACAAAAAGGGTACCTCCATAGAGGTCAATCATACCAACATACCTGATCAGGACTATGATGACATTGTAGACGGCTGGCATGAAGTGTACATGAAAGATCTCATAGAGTTTTATACCGAGTGACTTCAACTTATTTGGATCGCTAGTTTGCACGCTCTCTGATTTCCCAATCCCTCAAAATTTCCCTTTCCTCGCTCCAATCTTCCAGTTCCAGGCAGTTTGTATGATCTCTTTGATCTCTTTGTATTTTGGATCCCAGCCCAGCTTGTCCAGCGCCAATGTAGCATTGGCCACCAGCTCGGTAGCATCCCCCGCCCTTCTGTCTGCCATTTCATAAGGCACCGGCATCCCTGTCACCGCTTCTGCGGCCTTGATTACTTCCATCACTGAGTAGCCAAACCCGGTTCCCAGGTTACAGGCCACAGATTCCTGGCCTTTGTTCAGGTATTCCAGCGCCTTGATGTGGGCATCGCCCAGGTCATCCACATGGATGTAATCCCGCACACAGGTACCATCTGGTGTGGGATAGTCAGTACCAAATACTTTGATGGCAGGACGATCTCCGGTGATGGCATCCAAAATCAATGGGATCAAATGCGTTTCCGGATTGTGATCCTCTCCAATGAGACCATCTTCAGAGGCACCACTTGCATTGAAGTAGCGCAAAAACACATATTTCAACCCGTAAGCCCCTTCATAATCTTTAATGATTTGCTCCAGCAAAAACTTACTCTTACCGTAAGGACTCACCGGGTTTTGTGGGTGAGCTTCATCCAACGGCACGTACTCCGGATTGCCATAAGTGGCACAGGTGGAGGAAAAAATAAACTTCAGACACTGATGATCCACCATGGTTTTGAGCAGGGTCAGCGGCCTGGCCACATTGTTCACATAGTATTTATGCGGATCAGATACAGACTCCCCCACATAGGCATAAGCCGCAAAATGCAGTACCGCCTCAAACTGGTGCTTTTTAAACAAGCCAATAAGCAATTCTTCATCCCCAATATCTCCACGGACCAACTCCACGGATTCGTCCAAGATGGCCTCCTGATGACCATAAACCAGGTTGTCCAACACCACAATTTTATAGTCTTGTCCGGCCAATAACCGCACGGTATGTGAACCAATGTAACCGGCTCCACCGGTGACTAATATCGCTTTTGTGTTATCCATTTTTGTAGTGCTTTTCAGAAAGTAATCTTAATGTTTCAGCTGCCTGCTCAGCGGTGATATCACGCTGAGGGTTGGCAAACATTTCATAACCCACCATAAATTTCTTCACCGTGGCAGACCTCAACAGTGGTGGGTAAAAGGAATAATGAAAGTGCCATCCTTCATGTGGTTTGTCGTCCGTAGGCCGCTGCTGCATGCCTGCGGAGTAGGGAAACGAACACTTGAAGAGGTTATCGTAGCGGATGGTGATTTTTGAAAGGATCTCCGCAAAAGCCACCTCCTCTTCAGTGGTCATATCAGTCACCGCCTGAAAATGTCTCGTCGGAATGATCATGGTCTCGTATGGCCACACTGCCCAAAATGGAATGAGACAGACAAAATGCTCATTCCTGCAAATAATCCGTGAGCCATCCTCCAGCTCCTGGTGCAGGTAATCTCCCAGCAAACTTCGCTGATACTTCGTGAAATAGGCTCTCTGTGTTTCGGTTTTCTTAGCGATCTCATTAGGCACAGAACTCTGCGCCCAGATCTGCCCATGTGGGTGCGGATTGCTACAGCCCATGATGGATCCCTTATTCTCAAAAATCTGAACATTCTTGATATAAGAAACCCGTTCAAGTGCTTCAAACTCACGCTTCCAGACTTTCACCACCTCCGTTAATCCGGCAATGGTCATCTCAGGCATAGTGAGCGAGTGATCCGGTGAGAAACAAATCACCTTGCAAAGACCCGTTTCCTCCCGGGTGCGCAGCAGGCCTTTAGTACTTTCCGTATTGCCATCGCCCTCCAGCAGCGCCGCAAAGTCGTTCTGAAAGACGAAAGTGCTTTCATACATCGGATTGTGTTGGCCACCCATGCGCTCATTGCCAGCACACAGGTAGCAGGACGGGTCATGAGCCGGCCTTCGGGTCTCCTCCACCTCCTCGGTCTTGCCCTGCCAGGGTCGCTTGGTCCGGTGTGGCGATACCAATACCCATTCATCAGTGAGTGGATTGTATCTTTTATGCGGCTTGTCAAATGTCTTCATATCCATCATCCTTTGATTAGGGAAACCCCGTCAGAGATATTTACCTGAATAGGGGTGATCTCTTTAGTAAACTGATTTTCATAGGCCTCATTGAGCGCCGTAATGAAAGCGGCTTCCCGACCCTTCTTGATCAGGTTCAGGGTGCATCCACCAAAACCACCCCCCATCATTCGTGCTCCCAGCACATCAGCATGTGCATTGGCAAAATCCGCCATAAAGTCTATCTCCGGACAGGTGATCTCATACTCATCCCTCATCGCCTGCTGAGCACTTTTGAGGATTCTCCCAGCTTTTTCCAAATCAGATTGAGTCAAAGCGGCCGTGAACTCATGCACCCGCAGGTTCTCCTCAATCACATATTTGCAGCGGCGATATACTACCTCCTCTAATTGCTCACTGACCTGCTCCAACTGCTCCATACGCACATCCCGCAATGAACTCACATTCGAAAATTTCTTCTGAAGGATTGACACCCCGGCTTCACACTGTTGCCTGCGCACGTTATACTCGGAGCTGGCCAGACTGTGTGTCACGTTGGAGTTGCACAGGAGTAAAGAGTAGTCATTCAACTCAATGGGAAAATGTCGGTATTCCAGACTCTGACAATCCAGTAGCAAAGCCTGATCCCTGGCACCCATCATACTGGCAAACTGATCCATGATGCCGCACTTCACTCCGGCATAATTATGCTCGGCCATCTGAGACATCTTCACCATTTCCACTTTGGGTATATCCAACCCGAACAGCTCATTAAGTCCGGCACAGGTACCACACTCCAACGCTGCGGATGACGACATCCCCGAGCCACGTGGTACATTTCCACTGAAAACCAGATTGAACCCGGCTACTTCCCTGCCCGACTGCCGTATTTCGGCCACCACACCCAGAATGTAGTTTTGCCATGAGTCTGCTGCCAGAGGCTCGATCTCCGCCAAATCAAAATCATACCGCGCATCAAAGTCCAGAGAAATCAGGCTACACCTGGCAGCATCCTCTGACTTGCCAATGGCAAAAAAGATGGCATGGTCCACAGCGGCTGGCAGTACAAAACCATTGTTATAATCAGTATGCTCGCCGATGAGGTTGATACGACCGGGAGCACGAACCAGCAATGGTTTTGCCCCAAATTGCTCGGAAAAATGACTGCTTACTCTTTGAGATATGTCGTTCATAGAAGAGGTTTGAATCAGTGTTTCAGAGTGAATTCCTTACCCACTCAACCTCACAAATATAATAAACGTTTATTTGACGTTTATTAATTTTTTGAAATAAAAAAGTGCTCCGGCATTTTCCTCTTTGGTCAGAAAACTACCCCACACCAGCTCTGACTATACCGAAATATAGCGGCTAAAGAAAACTGGAATGGCTCCCCAAAGGGCCCTTTGGATGCTACATCAAAAGACTCCCGGCGAGTCCTGCGCTCAATACCACATAGACAAGATTGACTTTATACCTGATCAGGCACAGGGCACTGATCAGAAAAATGGACACAGAAATCAAGTTCATTTCCAGATCCATCCCAATGTTCAGACAAGCACTAAAGATCATCCCGATGGTAACGGCATAGACTCCTTTCATAGCGGATTTGAAGAGTACCGAATCCGAATAGCTCAATATCAACCTGGACCCCACCACCATCAAGATGCCGGAAGGTAAGAACATAGCCACAGTGGCGATGAGTGTACCCGGGAAGCCCATCACTTTGTAGCCTATGAAAACCGAACTGATCATAATGGGCCCCGGACTCACCTGCCCAAGGGCGATGCCATCGATAAACTCTGCATTGGTCAACCATCCCAATGACTCTACCACCACCTCCTGCATCATGGGGATGAACACATACCCACCACCAAATAAACTCAGGCTCATGGTACTAAACACCGTGATGAGCTGAAGGGGGAGAATATCTTCTCCAAAAAGTGCCAGAACTAACAGTACTGCTGCCACACCAGCCAGGCTAGTACCCATCATCCGCAAATCCCTGCCCCTGATTCGTGGACCTGGCACCTCTAAATCCTCAGAATGCTGCACCCCCCTGAAGAATAAGTAGCCCAGAATGGCTCCTCCTGCCATAAGAAGAATGATGATTTTGAAACCGCTAAAGATCAGCAAAGCTGCTACAGAAATCAGAAGTAAAATCACCTGCACCCAATGTCTGATGTGCGTTTTGGTCATTTTGATGGCCACCGACAGGATAATGGCAGCCACAGCCGGCATCACCCCTTTAAATATTGGCTCCAGATAGAGGACATCTCCATATTCAAAGTAGACGTATGTGAGTATGCAAACCAACACGAAAGCCGGTAGGAGTATGCCTGCAAAAGCGATGAGCATTCCCACTTTTCCCCTCAGTTTATAACCAACATAGATCACGATATTGACGGCCAGAGGCCCGGGAAAGACAGAAGCCAGGGCCACAGCATCCAGAATCACTTCATCCTTCAATACCTGCCTGCGATCAACTAATTCATCCCGTAAAATGGAAACCAATGCCATATAACCACCAAATGAAACACTCCCCACCCTGAGCATGGAAATCAACAACTGCCACAGGCTGATTGGTCTTACAGAAGTGTGCTCCCGGGTGATAGACATATCAGACAAGTGGTATTGGCTCAAAAGCCAATTTGATCCGAGAGAGGAGTTGTTCCTGAGGCATTCTTTTAGATCTGTCCAGCGCGTCCGAATGCTCAACGGCGCGCTTCTTCAGAAAGTCATTTTCACGCTCGAACCTGATCAAATCTGTCTCGGAGAAAACTACCGATTTGGCTGTATCTCCATAATGGAGAGGATATCCCAGTCGCTCGAGCACATCACCAGCCACTGCCTCAAAAATCAGGACGTCTTCTCTCGGCAGCTCCTTTAAGTACTTGCACATATTGTCACGCAACACTGGTTTGGTCACATTTTGCCACATTTTACCCGACAGGGCAGTTTCCCGGGAATCACTGGACAGGAAGTAGTCAAGTGCCTGTGGCTTGAATTCTATATGCAGAAATGCACAAATTCTGGAAAGTTGTGCTTCCGGGTTGGTGATGAGGTCTTCATAGGCTACTCTGATCACCCGATCCGGTCCCAGCTTTTCAGCGATGGCCAGTGCCTGGTTCTGGTCTCGCTTCCAGTTTTTCGCCTGGTGGTAGGTGTGCTTTTCACCCACCATGATTTTTTTAAATGAGAGGGCCACATCACGGCCATCACGGTAAAGATGGATGTAATATGGCTTGATCCCGTGACTGTGCAACTCCTCAACGAAGTGAACGTTTGTCAGGCTTTTACAACACCAGAATCTGCTCCCTTTTGAAGAGGCATAGCTGGCATAAATGTGTTCAAAGAGGGAATATATGCTTCTGGAATTCTGAAGCCGCTCAAAAATCAAAGCCCGATCAAGAAACAGGTCATTCCACTTCACAGGATTTAATTCAACAAACTCACACACGTCGTTGATCAGGGTTTGAAAGTTGGCATTGATGGAAAGATCACCGTATCGATCCATCAAAGGCACAAAGGTCTTCAAAATATGTGGTGGGTGTGGTGCGGTAATTTCCGTGAGCTGATTAAGCATAAGCCGGAGTAAATTGGACCCTGATCTTTGTGTTCCTATAAGTTGAATAGGTGTTATGATATCTTCAGTCATTCTTCAATGAATTTATTCACGTAGGTTTTTGAATTATTTAAGTCGGGAATATACTGCGCCCGGTACGCCGGATACTCCAACAGCAAACTTCCCAGGGCCTCTCCTTTCGGAGTGACAAATGAGATGATATTCCTGGTGGAACTATTGAAAAGTATAAGGTCATCTGACATTTTTTCCGCGCTCCCCTGCGATTCGGTCATGTATACTTCAGGGAACACTACTTCTTCCACCACTTCCACGGTTCGTGCTTCTTCGTCCACATGAAGCGTGAGCATTCTGGAAACCGGTTTTGATCCTGCCGGGTAATCAGGATCTGCATTTCTTACCCCGGGTTGGGCATGCCTGTTTCCATTGTCCAGCAGCACGAGGTAACCCTCCTGATTGAAGTGGATATGATGTTGACCATTGAACTGGAAATCCTCCGGAAGCTGCAGGTCGTCACTCCCTCTGCCCAATCTCCAAATGAGCTCACCGGTATGACCATTTATTTTCCAAATCTGGCTGCAATTCCGAAACGAAATGAGGTAATTCCCGAGGGTGTCTTTCACCAGGGCATTGGCATGTAACCAGTCTCCCCGCTCATTCAAAATATTGGGATAGTCGAGTGGTGAAAACACATCGAAAACGGACCATTCCCAGACCTTTTCATCTTTAACCGGATCATAAATCAGGATGCCATCACCGCGCACCACCTCCTGCTTCCCTCCTCCTACTGAGGAGAGATCAACGACCTTCTGCTCATAAGTCAGACTCATGATATTCCCATTCTCATCGAAATCAATTTCATGATGAACTGTCTTATCAAAAGCTCCTTCACCTTTCTCCATCTCAAACAGCACATTTCCATCCAAACCCACCTCTGCAATGTGATTGCCGGAGGAAAAACGGAGCGTATCGTTACTCAGGATGGACAAGAAAGTATGCTTCCAGGTGTATTTGGAAACCTTCACATTCATGGGTGCTTTCTGATACCACACCAGCTCACCTGTATCATCGATCATCAGGAGATAGCCCTGGTCCTTTCTGGCCTGAAAAGCCACATACCCAGGAAAGAATACCTGCTTCATGCTGTCTGGTTTTGGGAAATACGGAACCCAAGGAGAGAGGAGGTTGGTGGTGAACTCGTAGGTACTGCTGAGCGTCTTGCAATGCTCATCCTGCACCACCACCTGAAATTCATAGGTGGTAGCAGGTTTAAGAACCACCAGCACCAGGTGATGAAGGGTATCTGCCGTGGACAGGTCAGAATAGTATTTCCTGTCATTACATTCCGTACCAGGGTCACACTTTTCCCAGTAGGTCACATAGACATCTTTGCCCGCATGGGTCTGCACATCTATCCCCACGCGGAGGGAATTATCCGGACGCTGATAGATTTCTATCGTGCCAATCTCATGAGGTATAAAGCAAACTCCTTCCTCACCTCTACGGGTACAGGACAGGATGATAAGGGCGAAAGCAAGAATGTATAATCTACTGAGCATGGTACAGCAGAAGCCCCTTGTCGGGGCTTCCTTGGTTTGGTTTATTTATTTAGCGGGTTGGGTTCCATATTAGGATTCAGATCCAGTTCCTGTCTTGGAATTGGGTACACCCGATAATCCTGAGTGACAGTTACGGGATTGGGATAATTCTGATCCACCAGGTATTGGGTCATGGTACTTTCGAAAACCCCATGCCGAATGAGGTCATCCTTACGATGGCCTTCGCCCACCAACTCGAGCGCTCTTTCATTCAAAATGGACGTCCGGAAAGCTGCCTGATCAAGTCCTGTGGGTAACCCCTCCAATCCTGCCCGGTCCCGCACGGCATTGATGGCATCATAAGCTATCCCTGTGGGGCCGTTCAGTTCATTTTCCACCTCTGCTTTCATCAGGAGCACATCTGCATATCTGAACACCGGCTGATTAAGGGCCGAGGAGGCGTAGTTTGCCCAAATGCTGTTTGGGGCGGTGACATCCCGACGAAACCCACTGTATTTGGTGAGCAGGGCAAAGCCTTTCCAGTCTGCGGCCGTACCGTAATCCCGGACATAGGCGTAATAAGCACCAGACAGGTCGTTCTCTATCACGTCATTTCTCGCATCAGATGGATCCAGCATGTTGTATATCTGTAAGGGAACACCAGTCTCCGACCAGCCTGTATCGTACCCCCAGGGAGTAAAAAACTTGATGTGGTGGTTGGACTTATTGTACTCCGCACCCAGTGACATTACTACAAAAATAAACTCATTGTCTTTCCTGTTTGATTCGTAGAAAAGCTCTCCATACTGACCCTGAAACAAATCATAAACTCCAAGATCGATCACCTGATCAATGTATTCTTCAGCAGAAGACCAAGCCTTTTGACGAAAAGCAATTTTTGCCAGCAAGGTAAGCGCGGCACCACGGGTGGCCTTACCCACACCATCCTGTACCGGGGGTAGATCTGTGGCTGCAGTCTCCAGGTCTGTGATGAGTTGCGCATAGACTTGTCCTATGGGTGTGCGACCTGGAAGCTCGTCCGGATCTTTAGTAGCTTCCAGCCTGAGCGGTACTGCACCAAACAGGCCGGTCAGATCAAAGTAGGCCAACGAACGAAGAAACAGCGCCTCGCCCATTAATGCCGCCTTGGCACCAGGCGATGCAAACCTGGACTCATCCATCCCTTCTATGAGCTCCAACGCTGTATTGGCACGATTGATCAGCACATAGGCTGATGACCATACCATATCCGCATGACTCTCGGTCCAGTGGTACTGTTCCAGGTTAGAGGTTCTGCCCTCTACCATTACATCTGTAATCCCGTCATTGAGCTTGACCATCTGACCTGATCCATAGTAAAACCACCCTCCGGTCAGCATCTGATTATAAATCCCATCTACCAGGGCTCTTGCGTCAGATTCTGATACCAGTGTGTTGGCACTCAGGCTCCCTTTGAGCTCTTCCGTAAGGTCATTTTCACATGACACAAAGGTCAAGGCGAGCAAAATTGATAGTATTTTAATTTTTAAGTATTTCATGATTGACACGATTTAGAATTTCACTTTAACCCCTACAGTATAGGACTTCTGGATTGGGTATGAATAAAGGTCCACCCCTGAGCCTATGTTCAAATTGGTTGTCGCATTGACCCTGGAACTGACCTCCGGATCAAAACCCGAGTAGTTGGTCCAGGTATAGAGGTTGGAGGCAGAGGCGTATAATCGCAGGTTTTGTACAAATTTCAATCCCATTTTATTGACCGGAAGGTCATAAGAGAGTGCGATGTTTTTCAAACGAATAAAGCTCGCGTCTTCCACCAACTCATCATTGACCCAGTACTGACCGGAGTGATTTCTAAAGGGTCTGGTACCTTCCGGGGTCTCGGGAGTCCAGCGCTCCAGCGCAGATTCCAGGCGGTTGGTTCTGTAGCCGATTTCCCTGTTGATGTTGAGTACATCGGCATCAAATACACCATTGAAGAAAAATGACAGCCTGAAAGACTTATAAGTGAGGGTATTGGTTAACCCGGCCAGATACTTTGGGAAACCATGACCCAGTATGGTCCTGTCAGCAGCCGTGATGGTACTGTCTCCGTCAATGTCGTGATACAAAGCATCGCCCGGAACCGCTGCTGGCTGCAGGGCATCGGTTTCTCCTTCTTGTAGCACTCCCCGCACTTTATACCCATAAAATGAGTTGATCGGAATTCCTTTTTTGATAATGGTATATGGCGCCCTATCCAGTTGACCTATTGGCTTTAAGTCTGCGCCTTCCAAAAACTCTGACCCCTCCGGAAGCAGCACTTCTTTGATTTCGTTGCTATTGAAGGAAACGTTGAGGTCTGTCACCCAGCTGAAGTTTTTGGAGGTCACATTATTGCTCGATAGCAGTATTTCGATACCCGAGTTTTGAATTTGCCCAACATTGGTAATGATGGACCCAAACCCGAGTGACGGAGGCAGTGATTTTGTAACAATGAGCTTATCTGTGTTTTTTACATAATAGTCAAACTCCAGAATGATGCGATCTTTGAACAACCCAATATCTGCACCAAGATCCATCTGAGTGGTCTCTTCCCACTGGAGGTTGTTATTGCCTAAAACACTTGGCACCGTACCAATGGATTGATTATCTCCATCGAGGGTCACCGGGGCATTGGCCTGAAACTGTGTCTGGGCCAGGCCAACTCTAAACCTCTCAGAACCAGTGATCCCATAACTGGCCCTTAGCTTCAGGTTGGATAATAAAGACTGACCTGACATGAAGGCTTCATTGTGGACCTTCCACCCTACAGCTGCGGCCGGAAAATTTGCCCATTTGTTATTTGCACCAAATTTGGAAGACCCGTCCCGACGAAAGGTAAGTGTAAACAAATAACGATCATCATAATCGTAAATGGCCCTGGATAAATAGGAAATCAAGACCCGCTCACTGATTCCGGAAGATGGTGTGGTAGGAATGGCACCTGCCTGAAGGGCATTCCACCCGAGGGTGTTGGTGGTGAATTCTCTGGCCCCGGCTCTGAAGCTTTCATAAATGACCTTTTGGTTGGTATAACCTGCCAGTAGGTTCAGTCCATGTTTCCCCAGGCGCTTTTGATAGTTTATCGTGCCTTCAAACAACAAATCATAGGACTGATTATTAGTGAGGGCAGCTTCTCCCGGCTGCAAGGTTCCTGCCACTATGTGGCTTTCCTGAGACAGGTATCCATACTCCTTGCCATTAAATATTCGGCTACCACCCAGGGCTTTGATTTTCAGGCCCTCCAATAGCTCTAGCTCTACAAATCCTGTGGAAAGAATGTACATAGACTTGGCCTCATTCTCCGATGCCTCTATCGTTTGAAGCGGGCTAATGGGCCTGGTGCCACCCAAGAGTTCGATTTCTGCTTCGGTCAGGTTATCCAGCCTGTTGGGCACGAAAGGACGGGCATCAGCGAAGATATTTCTAAGAATGTTTGTCTGAAGGTTGCTGGCATTGAATCCGAGGAAGTTGGTCTTGGTGTACGTAATTCCCGTGTTCAGACCAAAGGTCAGCTTATCATCAAACATCTTTTGGTTTAAGTTAATCCGGGTGTTGTACCTTGAAAACTCGGTATTGGGCACCACTCCCTGCTGGTTGAAATACCCTGCTGAAAAGTAGACCTGAGAATTCTCCCTACCACTACTTATCCCCAACTGATGGTTGACAGTGGCTCCATCCCTAAAAGCTTCTTTGAGCCAATTAGTACTTCCAAAATACTGTTCCAACGAATCTATCCTGGCCGGGGAGTACATTTCCATGGCTCCATTCACCCGCTGTATCAGGTTATCGTTTTCGGTAAACTCCCTGGTGCCTAGAAAGTCATAAGCATCCAGATTGGAAACCACCTGCTGACCATATTCCGCATTGTAGTCAATATTGACTACCCCGGACTTACCCTGCTTGGTGGTGATGATGATCACTCCATTGGCTCCTCTGGTTCCATAAATGGCAGCCGCCGAAGCATCTTTGAGTACCTCTATAGACTTGATATTGCTGGGATTGATGCTATTATCCAGGTTGTCCATGGGGAAGCCGTCCACCACGTAGATAGGCTGATTGTCGTTTTGGATGGAGTTATTTCCCCGGACTCTTATGACAAAATTTCCTCCCGGCTCTGCACTCTGAGTGGAGATTTGTATTCCGGTCGTTCGGCCCTGCACCAGCTGCTCCACACTGGAAATACTACCGATATTGAAGTCTTCCTCGCCTAGTGATGAAACAGCTCCGGTAAGATCCTTCTTTTGCTGGGTGCCATAGCCGATGACCACCACCTCGTCCAGTTCCTGTAAGTTCTCCTCTAAAGCCACGTTAATCACAGACCTGTAATTGACCTTGACCTCTCTGGTCATAAAGCCCACATAGGAGAAAATAAGGGCAGCATTATCAGGCACTTCCAGCCTGTAATTACCATCCACATCTGTAATGGTTCCTGTATTGGAATCTTTGACCACCACGCTTACACCGGGCAATCCCTCTCCTTTTGAGTCGGTGACCTTTCCGGATACCGAAATATCCAGTATCTCAGCAGGCAAACCCGCCTTGGGGAATCCCTCCGCCAATGCTATGCCACACATCAGGCACATGAGGCATGCCATGACCATTTTCACTGGTATGACTATATTTTGTATTCTTCTTTTCATAATTACAATGTTTATCAACAATAGATTTTATCAGAGCTGGTTCCTAATGAGTTCTGATTTGCCCTACTGGCGATGGATCAATAATTTCCGGCCAATTTGTTCACCATTGTTCAGGATCACGGACACCATATACATCCCATTTTTAAGCCCTGAGACATCCACATGATTCCCATCAGGGGATGTGACCTCCTCATAGCCTCTGACCAAAACTACCCTTCCATGGATGTCATAAATCATAAGATCGTGAATTTGCGATTCATTTTCCAGGTCAATTCTCAGGAAACTATCTGTCGGATTAGGATAAAGTCTCAGTGAAGCAGTGCCTTGAGATGGAGATAAAATCGCCTCGGTGTTGCGGGCACCACCCGAGCCTTCCACCAGTTCAAAGTCATCTACATAGAGGTTGTTTCCCGGACTCTCATTGTAGACCACCACTACCACTGAGTTGTCGTTTGCACCGGTGGTGAACGTATTTTGAACTTGTGAATAGCTGGTTCCGGCATTGATGGTGACGCTGTATTCAGAGGATGGTCCATCATAATCCTCCACAATCAGGTACCCCGTGGAACCAGATGAAGCTGCTTTGGCAAATGCGCTGACCGTGTAAGTTGTATTGGGCTGAAGCCCCGTGAAGGTGCGCTGCACGAGGTTATCATACACGATCTCACCTGCATAGCTCCCCGTACGGGCATTGCTGGAAACCCGTCCATTCCCCAAATAACCCCACACCCACGGAGAATCCCCCTCTTCGAAACTCATGTTATCAAACTCGTATTCTGCCAAGCCTACTATCTCCACTATTTCAAAATCATCCACAAACAAATCGTTGCCAACAGATTCATTATACACGGCAATCTGAACCGATGTATCTGAAGTGCCGGTAGTGAAGGTGTTTTGGAAGATATTGTAAATGGAATCAGTGCTGGCCGTGACGCTGACCTGCGAACTGGCCCCATCAAAATCACTCGCTATGAGGTATGCAGTACCTCCGGAGGAGGAAGTCTTGAGATAAGCCAATACACTATAGGTAGTATTGGGCTGCAAACCACCAAAAGTCCTGAGTACCTGATTGTCATAGACAACCTTGCCAGCATAGGTTCCTGAATGTGGGTTTTCTGCCACCCGACCATTGCCCAGGTATCCCCATGTCCAGGGGCTGTCACCCTCTTCGAAACCCAGATTGTCCGCCACCAGCGCCGGAGAATTAAGAACCTCTGTCAGCTCAAAATCATCTACAAATAAATCGTTGCCCACAGATTCATTATATACTGATAGGGTAACGGAATTATCACTGGCACCTGTACTGAAGGTAACTGATCGTGTCTGATAAGAAGTGCTGGCATTGACTGTGGTACTTT
Source organism: Marinoscillum sp. (assembly GCF_040222955.1). GTDB lineage: Bacteria > Bacteroidota > Bacteroidia > Cytophagales > Cyclobacteriaceae > Marinoscillum. The sequence goes on from NZ_JAVKCA010000009.1 coordinate 70,810, forward strand.
GATGAGCACTGGCACCATCATAGTCTTCTAAAATAATGTAAGATACTGACCCGGTGCTCGCGGCTTTTACACTTACTGATAACACATACTGCTGATCAGGCTTCAAACCTGTCACCGTTCTCGTCACCTGATTGTCATATATTATCTTACCGGAATAGGTCCCTGTTTGTGCGTTGCTGGCCACACGTCCATTGCCCAGGTAACCCCAAACCCATGGTGAGTCACCCTCCTCAAACCCCGCATTGGTCAGCAAATTGAACTGATTGGAACCCGTATCCCACCAGCCGGCATTGGCATTGGGGGAGCTGTCTACCGTGAGGTCTACGAAACTGGTCCCTCCCGGGGTCTGCCCCACGCTATCGATGCCTGCACCATCAAACCAATGCCCAATGTATCCATCGGAATGGATGGCTATCCGGTCAAAAGAAGCATACTGCGCAAACACCCCACGGGCACTGTCCATATCGGATTCAAACAAATTGAATCGGGTATTGTCATCCTCAGCATAGATCTCGTCGGCATAGGTTTCATATTCAGAGCCCTCCCATAATCCAAGGATGTCGTCCGTCTCAATTCCAACTGAAACAAACTTTTTTCCCGGCAAGGAATCTGCCCAATGCAGCAGTCTGGAACCGAAAAAGATGAAGTTGTTATTATTGCTGGTGTAATTCATCATGGCTGCGTGATGCGCATTTTTGATGTAGTGGTAGGCCACATAGTTGTCTTCACCTTCGTAGGTGATCGTTTCATAGCTAACCCATGAGGGTCTGAGTGCTGCTGAGTGATAAAATGGGCGTGCCCCCTGGCTTCTGAGTACCTCATTCCAGGCGTCCACTCTTCGCGTGGCTGTTTTACAATAATCAAGGTATGGCACGTGAAAGCGCTGGCTCTTGGGCTCCTGATCAAACTGCACCCCATGAAAACCACTGTTGGGGTGACGCTGATTGAATTTGCCAATGGCATCCATGATTTGGTTGGCCGCCGTGATGTGTTCGTTGTTAGGCACATTGCCCATGGTGTCCACTGAAGCCATCAATGACCCATCTGGCCGATAGAGATAATTACCTTCCTCGTCCGTTTCGATGAACGCCCAGTTATAATAGAGCGCCCAAACCTTCACGCCTCTGGCATTGGCTTTGGCAATAAAAGCCGCCAGGGAATCCTGATAGGCAAATGACCCTATTTCAGAGTCATTCTGCAAAGAAGAGGATCCCTGCCACTCTGGTATGCAAAACATGTATACTTCAGAGATGGACTTATTGGCACAGAAATCCAAATAGGCATCCTGAACCTGGGGACTGGATGTTCCAAGATTTCGCCATGACCAGTGTCCACGGCGTACCGGTTTGTCCAGTAAATCCCAGTCATTATGGGCGGTATTCTGAGCGATACCGCCATAAGCGCTAAATGCTAAAAAAAGGTAAAATAAATGCTTTCTCATATTTTAGTTTTTTTGGTTTGGTAGTCACCCCCTGAGGAGTCAGACAGACACATTTAGGTATCCGTTCACCAAACAAACTACGCCAAAAAACAAGGGAAAAACTGGGGGGCAATGTTGCGAAAAGAAGGGGTAAATGTTTCCATAATCGCTTCGCAAAGCCTTTATGGCAGGTTTTCACTTGCGGTTCATCTCCGAAGATTTTACTCCGGCCTTATAATCAGATGGAGTAACCCCGAAATGCTCCTTAAAGGAGTTTCTGAAATGCTTCACGTCATTCAGGCCTACCTCATAGCAGATCTGGGTGAGGTTCCCAAAGTTCTTTTCTATCAAATAAGCTGCCTGTTTCATTCTGATTTTTTTGATGAATGCATTGGCCGAACAACCGGTCAGGTTTTTCATTTTCCGGAAGAGCACGGTGCGACTCAGATTTAATTGATCGGCGAGCATCTCTGTGGTAAATAATTCATTCTTCAGGTTATTTTCTACCAGGTCTATGGCCTGCCGGAGGAACCGTTCATCTTCAGAATTCACGGTAATGTCTTTTGGCTCCACGTGAGGTTCCATGGCGAAGCGATCTCTGAGAATCTTGCGAGATGTAATGATACTTCTGATGTGACTTTTTAACACTTCACCGTTAAACGGCTTGGTCATATAGGCATCAGCACCAAACTCAAAGCCCTCTACCTGATGCTCCTCGGAGGTTTTGGCCGACAGTAGAATAATCGGAATGTGAGAGGTGATATAGTTAGATTTTAGCTGTCTGCAAAGCTCGTATCCATCCATGATCGGCATCACCACGTCACTTATGACAATGTCAGGCTGAAGTTCCCGGGCCAATTCAAGGCCTTCCTGTCCATTTTTAGCCATAAAGACCCTATAGTCAGTATTGAAGACACGCTTGAGTAGGGTGAGAACCTCGGCATTATCTTCAACAATAAGCACGGTAAAGACCAGCTCAATGGCACCAGGGTCTGGATCACCATCGCTTACATCCGTCTCCAATAAATCCGGCCAGCCATTGAGCTCTCGATGCTGATTTCCCTCGGCCAGCTCCATGTTTTCGTCCGGTATATCATCCGCGATGTGGTCTTTGGAAGCCGGAAGCACTACCCTGAAGATGGTGCCCTTACCCAGCTCACTTGCTACTGAAATCATCCCCTGCTGTATTTCCACAAGCCGCTGCGTAAAAGCCAGTCCAATTCCTGATCCCTGAAAATACTCTTCCCCTTTTGAGTTTACCTGATAAAAGCGTCTGAATACCCCGTCGAGATCTGCCTTATCTATGCCTCGCCCGGTGTCCTGAACTTCCAAAATCATTACTTCCCTGACCTCCTTATTGTCCAAATGGCCGCTATTATCCAACACCTGCAGGGTCACCTTTACTGTGCCCCCGGAATTAGAAAATTTCAGAGCATTGGAAATCAGGTTAAACAGGATTTTTTCGAGCTTATCTTCATCATACCAGCAGTACTGCCCTGAAAAATCGCTGTGAAACTCAATTTTCTTGGATTGGCGCTCAGCAGAATAACGAAAAAAATTAATGACTTCATTGATCTGCTCATTGATATCTACCTTAGAAATGCTGACTCCAAGGCTGTCATTCTCGATTTTGCGAAAGTCCAAAAGCTGATTGACAAGCATGAGGAGCTTTTGCGTGTTCTGATAAATCGCGTTCAGTGGGGTGCCCCACCTCACATCGGTGGCCTTGACCACCACCAACTCATCCAGGTAGCCTTTGATCAGGGTGAGTGGTGTCCTTATTTCATGTGAAATATTGGTAAAAAACCTGAGCTTGGTTTGGGTGAGTTCATGCTCCTTGGCTTTTTCTATTTTGGCTATTTTCAACTCATTGTTAGACCTGATGATCCGGTGGATCAGGTACAGGAGCCCGATCAAAGCCATAATGTAGATGATCCTGGCTTCTGCGGATTGCAAAAAATGAGGAAGGATAATCACTTCTATCTCAGCGTGGTTGCTGGTCGCCTGTGTTTCCTTTTTCACCAGAAACCGGTACGTTCCCGGGTCCAAATTGGTATATGATGCTTCATTGCTGTTGGTTTTGATCCATTGTTTATCAAACCCCTCCAGCTTATACTGAAAGTGGTCTATGTGATTGCTCTTATAATTCATTGTAGAAAATCGAAACGAAATTGAATTCTCGTCACTGGCCAGTTCGATGCTTTCGGTCTGGGAGATATCCCGGGCCAGGAGTACCCGGCCGGCTATGACTTCTCCATGGTTCACTGTTTGGTTTAGCAAACGAAACTGTGTCAGCTTCACTGGGAAATTGGTCTCGGTGGAAGTAATGCTATCCGGATGAATGATGTTCAGCCCAAGGATGCTCCCGAAATAAATAAAGCCTTCCTTGTCTTTGAGTATGGATCGGGGATTAAAGGAGTAGGACTGTAGGTTGTTGGTGAGGTCAAAGTTGTGAAATCGCTCCGTCTGAGTGCGCAGGCATGAAACTCCGTATTTGGTTCCCATCCAGATCTCCCCATTATCAGCTTCAATGATGGATTTTATATTATCATCTGCCAGTCCGTCTGTTTGATCATAAACCAAAAAGGGCCTGTCATTAAGGTCTGGGACGAACGGAATTTTGTTAAGCCCCCGCATAGTGGCCACCCAAATAACTCCATCACTTTCCGCAATTTGATTCACTTCATTGTGTGACAGTGAATGCTCATTATCAGGATCATGCTGCAATCGTACAAAGGAGTCCGTGCCTATATTTTTGATGGCAATGCCGTTGTTGGTTCCAACCCAAAGCCGTCCTGAACTATCCGAAAACAAACAGTAGACGGCATTGCTGTTCAGTGAGGAAGAATCTCCGTCAACGTTCCTGAATCGTTTGGTGGTTTTTTCCTGATTGTTGATTTTAAGTAACCCATTGGTTCTGGTGGCCATCCAGAAATTGCCATCCGGAGTTTCTATGGCGTCTGCTATTCTGTCAACGGACTGGTTTTCAATCCAGGTAATCTTGGTCAGGTGCCTTTCCCGGGTATCGTATTTATACCAGCCCTTTACCGAGATATTGATCCACAGGTTATCCCGGGAGTCTTTGAACAAAAAATCCACCGGTCCCAGGTCGGAAAGTTCCCGCACCTTTTCAAATGCCTTCCGTACACCTGACTTGGGTTGGTAGGTGGATCGGTAAACCCCGCGTCTTGAAGTAGCCAGCCATACTGTCTGGTTATTGGTCTCCACTATGGACACCACACTCTTCTGACTTTTCATGTCCGCCTCATCATCCAGCAGTGTGGGCCTCATAAACTGATTCCGACCGGGATGTACCACTGCAATGTCATTACCAAAGGTACCTAGCCAGATGTTTTCCTGCCAGTCTTTGAAAAGCGAAATGATAATGTCATTGGGAATGCTATTCTTACTGTCACGGTTATACTGGAAATTTTGAAAAGTTTCATTGGTGGGATCAAAACTGTAGAGTCCCAGTCCGTAAGATGCAATCCAGATGATCCCATCACTGGTGCGCACGATCTTGTAAAAGGCACTGGGCTGACTTTCCTGGGCCTTCCAGTTGTCAAAGCCAATGACTTCTGAAAATCTGCCATCCATCTGTAGACGGGACAATCCATCCTCCCATGAGGTCAGCCAGACTGACCTGGTCTTCTGATCCACCTCAATATCTGAGTACCGGATTTTGGCATCAACGCTTCCTTTTCGGATCGGCCAAATATGACGGAAAACATCGTCGGAGGCCATTTTGTAAATACCAAGATCCTTGATCGAAACCCATAGTGCATCACCGGAAGGCTTGAGTGACTCAATGGTGGCATTCTCAAAATAGGTACTCAGCTGCGGCCGGTCCACCTGATTGCGGCCCCACGATATTTTGATCAACCCCTCCTCCAAAGTCCCAACCCAAATATCGCCCTGCTGATCCTCCGTGAGACGATAGGCCCACTTATTCTGTAAAAGAGAGTAGGTGCTGCTCCCATCAGGTGCCTGAAACAGGACATATTTGGAGGTGGACAAATCAATGCACGAAACGCCCCTCTGATGAGCGATCCACAGATGCCCGGAGGACGATCTCACAATTTCCTCGATACCCTGAATCCTCAGGTGAAGGTTCTGCTCGTTGACCGGATGAAAAGGCATCAGCGTGTAACCGTCATACTTGATCACCCCTTCGTAAGTTGCAATCCAGATAAATCCATCGGCATCCTGAATCAGATCGGATACGTCGGTCACCGGTTGATCAAGGGTTTGAATGCGATTGATGTCGGGCTGTGCGTTTAGCTGAAATACAAAAAGCCCCAGGCCCAGGGCAAGGAGCATTTGTTGCAGTGCTTTATTCATCACGCTAATTACCAAGTCAAATATGACCATTCCAACATCAGTTAAGACTTCATACTCAATTCATCGCTTCATTAAAATAATCATTTTTATTAAAGTGAGGTTAATACAGCTCCGGCCGACCTTTGATTAGTTGCTTTTCTCAATAGACTGAGCGAGCGGAATGGGTGCAAAATAAATCCCTCTTTCAGCCCATCCTTTGCTGTACAACTCCAGGTTTGAAAGGAATCTTGTGTAATCCTTTTGCTTCAGCGTAGTCCACCCCACCTCCGCATAGGCCGCAATCCTTGGGAAAATCTGATAATGCAGCTGCCCCTTGCTCGGAGCCCACTCTGTCCACATCTGACAGCCCAGGCCGATGACTTTCTCATGGTACCGGGCATCCAACCCTTCAGGCACAGGATTGTATTCATAAGCCATCTGCAGAGGGATATTCCGGTAGGCATAATTTAAGTAAGTATTGGAGTGTAATGAATTGACAATGTCATAGTCGGAGGATGCCGCCTCGGTAGCCATTGCCAAATCTCCCTTCCAGAAGTGTACCACCGACTCCTTGGCCAGTTCCTGGTCGGATTGGGTGTCTGATTCATCCTGATAGTGATGCAAATTCAATCCCAGAATTTCGTTCCATCCCATCATGCGACGACCCTTGCTTTGAAGGTAAGCTGAAATGTTGTTGGTAAAATAGACCTGCAATTCTGCTGGAGTAGAAAGCCCTTTCTCTGCCATGTACGCCTGAATGGACGGAGATTCTTTCCACTGATCATATTTTACTTCATCGCCACCAATGTGTATGACCTCTGAGGGAAACAGCGCCATGATTTCATCCAGTACATCCTGCAAAAAACCAATGACCTTAGGATCTGACACATCGTAGACATTATAAAACACTCCAAAAGTTGTGGGCACATCAATCTTCTCTTTGGAGGCTCCCAGCCAGGGATAAGACGCAATGGCGGCACTGGCATGGCCGGGCATCTCGATCTCAGGTACCACCGTAATTTGCTTTTCAGCAGCATATTGGACTATCTCTTTGATTTCCTCCTGAGTATAGAATCCTGAATGACGCTCACCTGTTTGGATAGGACTGTCGTATTTTTCTGGTCCCACCTGTGTGCTCGACCGGGTACCTCCAATCTGTGTCAGCAGAGGGTATTTTTTAATTTCAACCCTCCAGCCCTGATCATCCACCAGGTGCCAATGAAAAACATTCATCTTCAGTCGGGCCATTTCATCAAGCAGTACCTTCACGCCTTCTTTTCCCCGAAAATGCCGCGACTCATCCAGCATGAAAGCCCGCCAGCTAAACCTGGGACCATCAACGATCCTCATGCCACTAAGGACAACACCCTGGGAACGCTCTGTATCTTTGGGGATCAATTGCTTCAGGGTCTGGATGCCGTAAAACCAACCAGTAACACCAGATGCCAGGAGCCGCACCTCCTTTTTATCGATGTTTATTTCATATTCCTCCTTGCCCAGAACAGCCTTCTTTTCAAAAACTATGTTTTTATCCGCTTTCCCTTCCTGTAAAGGAACTCCCAGATCCCGCAGATAAAAATGCAACTCCGCGGCCACCCCCTCACTCTCCTCATTTGATACAATTCCGGTCTTCTCGTCCAACAGAAAATTGCCCCTGAGTAATTCAATGTGATTGGGATGGGGCAAAACATTGACATTCACCTGCCCGAAGCATATACCGGACAAAATGATTAGATACACAAATAGTTGACCCCTGAGTGTGTTTAGTGAGCTGTTCCCCATGATGATTTCTTAAAATTGATTTGAAAATTATTTCTAACAAAAAACGGGGTAAAAACCATTCATTGGAGGGGGTGGGTGTTGCATTTATCAGGGGGAAATGTTTCCTTTTGGGTCGATTATACCCATTAAATATATCAAATCCATAAATATCGGAGCAATCGACAGGCAGACAACGATCTACTCAACCCTACTTGGAAACACAAAATACTAAAAGAACTAAAAGAAATCCCCAAACAAAAAACCACTCCGGGGAGTGGCTTTTTGTAATATGAAGTGGACCTATGCTTTACTACGATAATTAAGTAGGTACATATCCTATGTAGAACTTTTATGAAACAAAAGGAGTGACTTTTGGGGAATAACGACAACCATAAACCGGACTAAACATAAATGCATTCACTACCAATGTCCTCTAATCAAAACCTCATTTATGCCAGTCATAGTTGAGTAATTAATCCTCATAATAAGTATACGCCCATGACTCTGAAAAAGGACCGCCACTGCTGGTACCATTTTTAGTTTGAGTGGCTACTCTGTTTTGCTCGTCAAAAGTATACTCAAACTTCGCTGTAAAGGCGGATGTAGGATCCTCAGTAATCTTACGAAGGTAACCATCAGCCAGCTTGGCACTTTGCTTACCAAATGTTCCACCTACATTTTTCCACTCTGAATCCACTTGATAGATTTGATGGATACCACTCAAATTATCACCAATTGTATAAGTGAATTCACGGTCTTCTCTTACCGTACCGTCATCGTTGTAGCGGATTCTATTGGTAACATTGCCATCTGAGATTGTTAGGTCATACTTTAAATGATCGGTACCACCGTAGTGTTCAACCACCTTGATCATTTGCCCGTCTGAGTTATATTCGTAACCTTCCCATTCGGTTTTCTCCGAATCCCAAAACTCCTTGATTACCAATCCATCAGCATTTAAAGCATAAACGGTTGAATTCTCTCCTCTGGTAATAGTAAGTTGATTGGCAACAGAATAGTCATAAACGGTTGTTCCATCTGACTCACCATTCCAAAAAACATCAATACTTTCTATCCGGTCATTGGCGTCATAGTTAAACTGCCACGACTCAACTTCCTCTCCCGCACCTCCTGAATAATCGATGGAGATTGTCTTGATTAATGATGGCTCTACAATGACAGGATCTCCTCCTTCGTCATCTTTACACGAACTCATAAATATTGTACTAGCTCCAAGTACAATAGCACTCATAAACATCAGATACTTTTTCATAATTTAATAGTTTAACAGGGTTAAAAATTATTTTAGATACGCTACTTATTATCCATATAAAGCTGATTCATTGATACTTATATTAATTTCCTCCTGACAGTATGATTAGTACAAGTCCGGAAATAAAGAGCAGGAACATTAAGAACAAAAGCATATTCACTGACTTACCACCTCCTTTAAATTCTTTCCATATAAATACACCCCAAAGCGCAGCAACCATCGTAGCTCCTTGTCCGAGTCCATAGGATATTGCTGTGCCCGCCTTGCCTGCAGAAAGAATGCTTAAAATCATTCCAAGCCCCCAGATTAACCCACCGATTACACCTACCAGGTGTGTTGAGAAGCTCCCCTTAAAGTATTCATTGTAGGTTACTGGTTGCCCAACAAAGGGTCTTTTCATTATGATTGTATTGAAGAGGAAATTGCTAATGAAAATACCGATCGCAAAAATGAAGAAGGCCGTATAGGGTGTTGCCAATCCTGCCAATGGTGCTTCAAAACTATTGACATCCATAGCCGCAGCGACAAATCGATAGAAGAAAGACATCAATACTCCGGCTATTAAGGCAAGCCATATTCCCTTTGATGAGGATTTTTTACTCTCCTTTGCCATCTTTCCCGAAGCAATTCCATTCAAAATGATAGCAATCATAATCAATGCCACACCGATGAAAAGCATCACAGGATCTCCTTTGGGCGTACTGACGTAATTCACTATGACCCCCAACACCAATGCTATCCCAACACCCAGGGGAAATGCTACGGCCATACCGGCTATTGAAATGGATGCTGAAAGAAGAATATTGGAAGCATTGAAAATAACACCTCCTATGATTGCGCTCCAGATGGTACTGCTGCTAAGCTGTCCCAGGTCCTCAACGAATCCCCGGCCCTGATCGCCTGTACTTCCCAATGTCAAACCAAAAAGAACCGACAGGAGGAGAATTCCTATCACATAGTCCCAATAGAACAATTCAAAGCGCCAGGTCTTTGCCGCCAATTTCTGGGTATTGCCCCATGACCCCCAGCACAGCATAGTGATGATGGTAAAGAAAACTGCAATCGAGTAACTACTAATAATGTACATAGGTCTATTTGGTTATCTGTGAATTTTTCTTTGAGTAAACCTTAATGCTTCAGAGAGCCCACTTAAATCATTGGTCTCCCTTCCTGTGCTCTCCCGGACACGATACTCATGGTAGATGTCTTCCTCGCGTAAAAAAACATGAGCACAGCCGTTGGCCTGATAGTTTGGATTATCGGCTGTTGTATTAATGAAATACCATGTTCGCTTAAGGGCTTTTTTATGCTCACTAAATGCCTGTTTCATGGAATTGCAATCCAATGGCGCATCAAAAACAACACAGGATGTAAAGACTTCCGGATTAAGAGCATATTCCAGGGCTGTTGCTCCTCCCTTGTTATAGCCAATCAGTGCCCGAAATCGATAGCCACTTCTGGCTCTGTAATTCCTTTCAATATCAGGTATGATTGTCTTAAGCAGCCCTTGCTCATTCTCATCAATAAAAGCTACCATCATGGGTGCCAAGTGGTCTCTCTCAATGTCATATCGGACTTTCTCAATGATTTCGTGCTTTTCCTGAGATTGGAAATCACCTATAAAAAAAGCCACCGGATATAAACGATTAGAGATGCTGTACTCTTCAGGCAGTACAATCTCATATTGCTCCCCCTTAATTATCCTGATATCAGCGTTCGTTGGAGTAGTTTCCTCTATCGCTCTTATATCACCTCTGAATTTCTTTCCGTCAAAAGCATCACTAATAAAGCGCAGGCCATTCGGCAATGCTGCTCGCCAATACGAAAATTCATGACCTCCGTCCCTAACTCTAAATTCATGCTGGAAATTGCGATCGCGAAGCAACATATGCAACTCTTCATTGCTTCTGCACAGGGTATATTCGTCATCGCCATTATCAATGTAGAGTTTTAGGTCACTAAACCTCGTGAGGTCTGATTCCTTAAAGATATGGAAGGGTGAGTGTTGCTTATAGTAATCTGTAATGCGCTTCTCTCCTGTTTCACCAACACCACCGAACAGTCTTCCCCATTGATCATTCCATCCTGACGCGTCTTCCGTTTTGTATTGTTCATCCGTGCGAACCGATATACTTAATGGAACACTAATAGTAAAAACCTCAGGATGCTTCAGTGGTAGGATAAGGGCACCGTAACCACCCATGGAGTACCCCATAGTAGCTCGATGATCTTTATCCGGAATTGTTCTGTATTCCTTGTCAATAAAAGGAACAAGCTCATTGATAAACATATCCTCGTACAGGAATGTACCTGCATAGTCATTCACATAATAATTTCGGAATCCTTGCGGCATTACATAAATCATCGGCTGAATTTCGCCCTGCCTCACGGCTCCATCTGTATACTGATTTACGCGACCGTATTCTAACCATGAAGACTCATCATCTCCCAATCCATGAAGTAGATAGACCACAGGATATGACTTTTTAGCAGTGTGGTACTCCTCCGGAAGTATGATCGAATACCTAACTGTTTGTCCCAAGATCTTGCTTTCGATAGAAAGCCCTTCGAGAATTCGTAAGTTATCCTGTGCAAAACCAATTGAAAGGTTAAGCAAAAGAACGATCAATATTGAATGAACCTTTTTCATACTAATTCTTCAAACTTTTCCTCAACGAAGGAAAGGATTCACTTAAACCATTTAGAAATGACTGGAAGGACTCCGCTCCTTGCCGCACCCTATATTCATACCCAATATCTGCATCTCTTATTTTCGCATAGAAATTATGATAGCCTCTGTAGCTATCGCCATCATCCAAAATGTCCAGGTAATAAAAAATGTCTGTCTGGGGGTCAACACCGGCTTCCTGTAGTTCTGCATCAAATAAAAAGCAGGAGCCAAATAGACTGGAATCTTCCGATGCAATATTCGCAGCATGCAGTCCGCCTAAAGCGTTTCCTAAAAGGACCCGACTGGCCCTATCTGCGCGTGCACGATATTGAGCCTCTACATAGGAGATAATCTCTGCTATACGATCACTTTCAATGCTTTCAGAAACCGGAATCTCAACCACCATGGCATTGTTCAGCGTATTGGCTTTCATACCATTTCTCAAAAGAGAAAAGATGTCTGCAACGTTCGATTCCCGCTGACCTTCTTCGCAATCATGAATCATATACACAACCGGGTAGTCGATAGTACTTGTCGCATAGTCCGCGGGCTTCAATACATTGATCTCAACACCGGAGATTTCTACGGATTCAAAATCACTGCCGGTGATGCGCTCACCTATTGTGACAGGCTCTGGATTAGAAGGATGCGGAATCCCCTGGACGGAATTGCTGATGAATTTTAGTGCCTCAGGGTAGGATTTTTTCCAATAGTCGAATGAATGACCACCGCTGCGCACCCGATACTCGTGGGGTATTTGATGGTCACGCATCACAGCATGCAAGGCGTCATTAGTAATAGTCAATGTCTCCTCATCATCACCACAGTCTATCAGAAATTTCAATCCAGCAAACCCCTCTTTATTTGAAGTATTAAAAAAATGAAAGGGACTATGCTGCTTAAAATAATCGGTAAGCCTCGCCTCACCACTCACACCTTTCCCACCGAAGATGGTCCCCCATTGGTAATCAAATACTCCCTGTGGCTCGCTGATGTACTGTTCATCCGTACGAAAAGACATGCTCAATGGAACACCGATAGTGAAAATATCCGGATTCAATGCTGGTAGAATCAATGCTCCATAACCGCCCATCGAATAGCCCATTACCGCCCGTGCAACCTTATCCTGTTTGGTTCTGAACAGGTTATCGATTGTTGGCACCAACTCAGTGGTGATCATATCCATGTACGGATAACTCCCTGTATACCTATTTACATAATAGGTGTTATATCCAATTGGCATCACATAGATCATAGGTACTATTTCATCTTTGTAGAGATCAGAATAGTATTTGATACCGCCACTCGTATACCATGCTTTCTCATTATCTCCAAAGCCATGCAACAGGTAGACAACAGGATAGTCGTCAGTTGATTCATTGTAATCCTCAGGAAGCAGCACCGCATAATTAATGTCTACCTTAAAAATTTGGCTCGACATTTTTTGGTTTTCAAGTAGTCTGGAAAATGGAATAGGCTCATCCACCTTGATCGCTTCATCTTTGCAGCCGAACAGGCTCAACACCAAGATGAGTACCATTGGTATAAGTGGCAGACTTGCGCTATATCGTTCCATTCTAGTCATTCAATGCTACTTTTTCAGAATTGTATGGTTTCGCCGGAGCATCTGCATAGATCACAATTGATTTCATGTATATGCTATAATCAGCATCCTTATTGACCCAAACGATCTCAACATTATGGGGGCCGTTTTCTAAGAGATACTTATGGTAGATGTCGTACTTTCTCACAATGTAGTCGTAAGGCATTTTGACCTGTTCCACCTTCTCTCCATCTATATAGATATCCAATAGTGCTACATAATCGCTGGAAGATCGGGCACAGAGGCTATTCACATTCCCCAGTACCACTATGCCGTTTCCGGTGAAATCAATATTGATATTCTTATCGGTGAAGTGTTGGCGTAGGTACCTTTCTTCACTCGGGTACATCCCTTCAAATGATTGTTCAAATGGTACAGTCTCTGGCTGCTGAACTTTTATATAAACACTGTCGTCATCGACCTTGCCTTCATTTTCTTGCACCAATTGAAGAGTGTGCTTGTAGGTTAAATCATACACCTCATTCAGTGTGATCTCCATGTATGGGAATTTCAAATCTTCCACCTCCTCTAATGCTGGTTTCCAATAGTCTGGAATATTTTTATACCCCATCATCACCCCCAATATGCCCGCCGCTGTAGCAGGGTTGCAATCAGAATCCTGACCACACCGGGTAGAAATATCCATTGTTTCAAAAAAGTCCTTCTGCCCATACAGCAATCCAATTACCACATAGGCTGCATTCAATCGGGCATCAATGTTAAAGGAGTTGTAAACCCCCTCCGGACATCCCTTATCCGATGAGTGGTGTTTTTCAACTTCAAACCAGGTTTCTTTCCAGTCATTTGGATATTGTTTGTGCCATTTGATTACATCTGAGATTGTTTGATAAAACATACTCTGTGAAGGAATGGTCTTCAGTGCTTCGGAAACGACAAAATCCAGATCATCAGAGGTGTATGCCAGCGTGTACATGGCCGACATATACACACCCCCATACCAGCCATCACCATAATTCATGATATGCCCAATGCGATCACAAAAATCAGATGCAGTATTGGTCATACCTGGTGCCATCATCCCTGCAAAATCCGCTTCTATTTGAAAATCAATATCATCGGCATGAGGATTATTCATCCAATGACCAGAGGCAGGTGGCATTATTCCGTTCAGGATATTGTATCGGGCAGCCTGGTTTGCGTGCCAAAGTTTGTAGTCCTCATTGGCAAACTCCACTGCAAATGAATCTGTGGGAGCATTGAGACCAACTTTCTCAAGGATATTAACAAAGGTCAAATCAAGGTATACATCGTCATATAATCCGGGATCCAATTCATAAGTTTCTTTGATGTAGTGATCGTGCCAAACTATGTGCTGATAGTCCTGAATCATGGTGCCCTTAAACCGGAATTCTGTAGGTCCGCCAAAAGTCACTCCTATCGTTTGCCCGGCCCAACCACCACGGATCTTATCCTTTAAGTCCTCTTTTGAAATGGCATATTCCTGAGAATAAAGTCCCTCATCAATATTTTGCTCCTTGCAGGCATTGAGTGAAACAAGTAAAATCGCTACTAAACAGATATAGGATAAATTCACTTTCATTGTATCGGTAGGTTACTTGATGGTTCGTTTTCCGAAAAGACAATCAAATCATTAATCCTATATTCATATTGAGGATCATGGTTCAGCCATTTCAGTTTAAGGGTATGCTTACCTTCTGTCAATTGATATTTCCAGGCGGGCTCCAATCTACGAGCAGAATTCATCATGGGGAGCTTCACTGTTTGATCCAGCTCACCATCTATGTACACTTCCATAATGGCAACATATGTATCATCTGGCTCAGCCAATCCAAATGACTCTGACCCGTAGGTTCTTTTAGAAACACGATCTATATACGCCACATCCACCTTAGATCGCTTTGCCATATTTCCATATAATAAATATCCATTGCCGGTGAATTCGAAATTGATTTCATCGGTAAATGATTCGTCAATCTTGTTGCGCTCAATCGGATAAGTGTTTTCGAAATTTTGTTCGAATGCCACCGGAACCGGTTTGGCCAGCGGTATTTTGACTTCACTTCCATCAATGGATCCACCCGCTTTTGCTATCATACCCAGCGCATGCTTCATACTCCATCCGTAAGCTTTATTGAGTGAAACTGTGGTGTTTTCAAAATCATCCATTTCGATTTCCTGAAGTGGCTTTAACCAAAAGTCCGGAATGCCATCATAGCCCAGCATCACACCTAATACGCCACCGACAGTTGCGGGATTGCAATCCGCATCTTGGCCGCATCTGGCCGCAATATCTATGGACTTTGAAAAGTCACCCTCTCCATACAGCATACCAATTGCCACGTATGCTGAATTAATTTTTGCTTCAATATTAAACCCTAAGAAGACCCCCTTTGGACAGCCGGTATCATGGTTCCATTTCTTTTGAACTTCGAACCATGTTTGCTTCCAATCATTCGGAAATTCTTTCTTCCATCTTATCACATCGCTGATGCATTCATAAAATTCAGTCCCTTCAGGAATCACCTTGATGGCATTCTCAACGATATAAGTGGGTTCATCCGAGATAAACGCAAGGGAGTACAAAGCGGAAACAAATACTCCTCCATACCAGCCATCGCCACTGTTCATCACATGCCCTACCCTGTCCGCTATTTTGGTTGCTTCGTTGACCATACCCGGTGCCATTAACCCGATAAAATCTGCTTCTATCTGGAAATCAATATCGTCTGCATGGGGATTATTTTTCCAATAACCAGACGCAGGTGGCATGATGCCGTTCAGGATATTATATCGAGACGCCTGATTCGCATGAGCCAGGTGGTAGGCAGTGTTAGACCAGTGCCTGGCAATAGAATCTGCGGAAGCATCAAGACCATGATTCTCAAATGCCTGCACGAAATTGAGGTCTGTATAAATATCATCGAAAAGTCCCGGTTTTTTATCCCACCAGTATTTCACATAGTGCTCATCCCATGGGATATTTTGAGCATCATGAATCATAGAGCCATTGTACTTGAACTCTACGGGCGCACCATATACCACACCAATGGTCTGACCTGCCCAACCTCCTTTGATCTTGTTCTGGAGGTCTTCCTTTGAAATACTAAAATCACGCTCGGCCAGAACACCTTCCGGCTTAACATCTGCTGGTGCAGTATTGCTGCCACAACCGAACAATACAAGTAAGATGGCCAGAGAAAATACTTTACTTATTGGATTCAATATATAATTCATGCTACTGTTTTTTTATTTTGATTTATAAACACCCAATTCGGCAATGGACGTAAAGCCCGATACATTTTTGGTGTACTTGTTCCAATGATCCTGAATCATGGCATCACCAATGATCCGAACCGCTTTAGTTTTGACAGATTTGAAGGTGATGACATACTCCGCGAAATGGGGCTGAAAGAATACAATATCCGTATTGGGTAACCCAGGCTGAATGCTTGTCTGCTCTGCGTTTACCCACTTTCCGTCGGCATTTTTGTATTGAACATTCAGGGAGGTAAACCACCCACCAAACTCTTCCATCCCACCAGTATTAAAGACCATCATATCTATCTCCTGATCTTCTTCCCACGCATATCCATAATAATCCACTTTGGGGATTTTCGATTTGGAAGCCAAACTATAAAAGACTGATCCTGCACCATTCAATTTCCCGTCGCGAATGATTTCCGGAGTATCAGAATACATTGAATTACCGAATGTTGTCCAACACGAATCAAGAACTTCTTTATTCAGGGTGTTTATATTGGCCAAAACCGTCTTCGCTGAGTTCGCCAAGTTTTCACTTCGGACCAGGAGTTCAAAATCCTTCTTCAAATATTGCTTTCCGTTATCTAGTTGGATGGTGATCTTATATTTTCCAGGGATCTCAGGTACTCCTGTGAGTCGTCCCTTTTCGAAAGAAGTGCCCTTAGGTAGATCACCCTGAACCAATTTCCAGTTGTAATTTTTATTTGCATCACTATAGAAGGTGAAGTCCACTTCCTTGTTGACTTCCAACACTGCAGCAGGTCCGATATAGAACTCAATTGGCACATCAAAAGTGGCTCTGGTGTTAATAATCACTTTCTCCTGCCCCGCTTCTCCAGTCACCTTTCCGCCTTTACCTTTCACCAGGTTTAAGGTCATCGACAGCATTCTATCTATTTGATTTTCAATACTTGCATCTGGTAATTCATGACGTGTTATATTAATATAGGTGTCATTAAAAGGCTTTTCCCAACCTTCAATTGGTAAGTATAGGTTTTCGGGCAGGGCATCAAGACCGTAGACTATTCCTAAAAGACCAGCCACCGTTGCAGCCTGATTGTCCGCATCAAAACCCATTGCGCAAGAAAGGTCAAGGGTGCGTTGAAAATCACCTTCTCCGTACAACATTGCTAATATCCCACATGCGCCATTGAGGTTTGCATTCCAAATTGTTTTGGTGAGGTCAGGTTCATTGACATAGTACTTCTCGGCCATCTCTTTCCATGCATCTTGCCACTTGTTAGGATACTTTTTGTGCAATGCAATCATCTCCCGGATGGTCTGAGCGTAACGACCATTTGCAGGTAGTTCTTTTAAGCCTATTTCGATCAGCTTGCGAATATCCTTTTCGAAAAATGCCGCCGCATACATTGCTCCGTAGTGTACTGTTGGCTCAGCACCCCAGTCATCGCTCGTAATACGAGCCGCCCAATCAGATTTCTGCGCAGCATACTGTACCATTCCAGGAGCGGTATATGCCCAGATTTCATTGATTAGTTGAGGGTCAATTTGAAACCAGTGCGGATTAATATTCTTGTCTCCAGTGAATGGTGGAGTGTAACCGAAATGCATCAGACCTAAGGCCGCACGATTAGCGAGCCAAACTCTGTCGCGAATATGATACATCCAGGCTTCACGCATTTGTTCATACGTAGGTTCATACCCATACTTTTCCATATTGAGCAGATACATATACTCTACATCGGTATCATCATCTGAAAAAGCTCCTTTGTATTGTCTTAGCTTGTCAAGGTTTTTGGTGTACCCGTATGGCCACTTACTTTCATCACCGGGTGCGCTCACGTACTTGTTTTCGTGTGGAAGTCCATAGATGTTTCCAATCATCTGGCCAATCCAGGCTCCCGCTATCTTATCCCTCAGCTCCTCCATTGAAATACTTTTGGAGTCTTTTTGAGCTTCCGAAGTTTTCGCTGAAAATAGCAATGAGGTTGAAATCGTGATTACTAATATTAATTTTATATTCATCATCAATCGGGGTTTTGAGTAAGATTTGGATTTGTGTTGATTGCGCTTTGCGGAATAGGAAAAAGCTTTTTGGCAGTCCCTGAAGCAGGTTTTTCCCACCAGGAATTTCCCCATACTCCAAATCGAATCTGATCTTGACGCCTATGACCTTCCCAGGCAAATTCCCGCCCCAGTTCGTCCAATAATTCAGAATCGGTGAGATCGCCTACCGTATAAGGAGTGAGCCCGGCGCGTGTTCTGATCAACTGCAGATCTGGATCATCAATGAATTCGCCAGCTCTCCCCAGACGGTGCAGCGCTTCCAGTTTTGTATAGAGGACATCCGCGTATCTAAAGAGAACGAAATCATTTTCCATGTCCACCACATCATAGCTAAGTTCTTCCTGATATTCATACTTCGCACATCGTGCACCTTCCCACTCACCTCTCGAATTGTAATTTTGAATGGTAGGACTGTAGATGAACGGCTCTCCATCGATGACAATCGGATTACCTTTGATGTCATTCTGCTGCCCAAACAGAAAAGCATTTCTACGAATATCATTCTCGGAATATTTCGTGAAGAAATCTGGCTGCAAGACGAATCCATCCCAAGGCACACCTGCCAAATTAAACGTGGCACTACTTGCAGAATTCAATGTCAGGTTCTGCCAATAGAAATGCTCATCTGTGAGTTGTGGGTGGTATGCGATAACGAATATATTCTCTAGTGAACCCTCATTGTGCACTTTGAAATTGGCAAAGTAATTCGCTTCAATTTGATATGCCCCCAATGCTATCACCTGATCGCAGGCCAATGCCGCTTCTGCAAACTTATTTTGGCCGATCCATTCCTGAGCATTCAGATACATTTTAGCCAAAAAAGTATAGGCCATTCCTTTGGTAACCCTACCATAGTACTCTGCCGTTGGCAAATCCTGTACTGCATCTACATTGTCTAATATCTCCTGAACTATAAAATCAAATACAAACGCTCTGTCCTTTTGCTGTGGCGGATCCTTTTCGCTGAAATCAATAGAGAATGGGATATTTCCCCAATAATCCATAGCCCAGTAGTAATAGAAAGCACGTAAAATTTTTATCTCAGCAATTACCCGGTCTTTATTCTCAAATTCTATTGGGTCAATGACAAACAGAATTTCATTACACGCTGTAATGCCTTCGAAAACCATATCCCATGATTTCGTCAGTATTTTGTTGCCCGATGTTGCACTGTTGAGCGTATGTTTTTGGATTTCCTCCCATCTCCCCTGATCATACCACTCACCATTATGCTTTTGTGGAATGACCATTTCATCAGAGGCATTCTGCCCCAGGGACCAAAGTCGTTGCTCCTCAGGATAGGGTTGAAGCTTTACATATGCACGTCCGGCGTAAGCAATAACGTCCTTTTCTGAATTGAAGAAGTTATCAACCGGTATTTCGGAATAAACGGATTCTGATAAGTCGAAACAAGAAACTGTAAGAAGACTTAGCAAGATGAATGATGTTATAGTAAGTGTATACTTTTTCATAATTCGATTCATTAATAATTAAAAGGTCGCGTTTACTCCCAGGGTAATAGAGGTCGTTCTTGGATAGTAGGATAATCGGTCAATGCCGGGTTCCAAGCCACTAAGATTCACTTCAGGGTCGATCCCCTTATACCCTGTGATCCAAAAAACATTTTGTGCCGACCCCAATACACTTAACCTGGATATGAATTTTGAATTCAAGTCGAAAGCATATTGAAGCGTTACATTGTCCAGTTTTAAGAAGGAAGCATCTTCAATATACTTTGATGAATAGGTGACGTTTCTAATAAATTCCGGGTTCTCCAATTGTGTATGTACAATATTGCGTAACCCAATGGCGGTCCAGGATTCATAATATAACCTGTTAGAATTCATCACTTTTCCGCCGATCCCCCCACGAAACGCAAGATTCAGATTCCAGTTTTTGTAGGTCAAGGCATTACTCCAGCCAACAACTGCGATGGGATTAGCACTACCGATCTTCTCCCACTTACTCTTATCGACATCCCCCACGGGGTTTTGATTTTTAAATATGTCGTTGCCATGCTCATCAACCCCCAACCAAACAGGCCCATAAAAAGTACCGAGCTCTTCGCCTTCCTTAATTCGCTGTGACCACACGCCTATAGTCCCGCCAAGAAAAGCTGTTTCGTAGGTTGATTGCGTAAACTCGCTATTTGAAATTTTATCCAGAAAATTCTTGTTGTGACTGGCTGTAAAAGTAGAACTCCAACTAAAATTGCCGCGTTTCATGAGGGCAGCGTTCAGCGTAAGTTCTACCCCCCGATTGCTGATCGTTCCAACATTGGTGAATAGATATGGGTAAAGATAAGGTGGGACTGGTACCTGAAATTCCCAAAGTAAGTCGCTGGTTTTTCTCAGGTAATATTCAACGCTACCGCTCAGCCGCCTCTCGAGCACTGAAAAGTCAACACCAAAATTTAACTCTTGCTTTTTCTCCCATTTCAAGTCAGGGTTTGGATTCTGCCCTGGACCGTATGAATTGATCCACTCCTGATTATAAAACAAACTCCCCACACGCTCCAGCAAAATCAAGGACCTGTACGGACTGAAGTCCTGATTACCTGTGACCCCATAACCTACCCTCAGTTTCAAATCATTTACCCAGCTAATGTCTTTGAGGAGTGATTCCTCACTGAGCCTCCAACCTAAGCTCACAGCTGGAAATAATCCCCATTTGTTGTTATCTCCGAATTTAGATGAGCCCTCCCTCCTCAAGGAGACCGACGCAAGATACTTTTCATCATAATTGTACATGAGCCTTCCAAAAAGCGCTATAAGCCTACTTGATTCCTGGTAAGAACCCATTTCGGATTTTCCTTCTCTGAAGAATGAGCCTGCAGAAATATTATTGTGAAGAAACACATCCGTATCGAAATTGTAATTTCCTACATAGGAGCTATTCATCTCAAACTCTTGATAGGTATACCCCGCAACTACCTGAAAATCATGATCGTTTACTTCCTTTTGGTAATTGAACATACTTTCGTATAGCGTATTACTATTGCGGCCATTCGATATTTCCGCTTCTCCATTGATACCGAGAATGGTAGGATAATATTTCGTCTTATAGGAATTCTCTTCCCATTCCGATTTTTGTGTTGAGATGAAGTTGCTCCAGGAAAGATCATCTGTGATGTCCAGTGTTGCTCTGAGGTTGAGGACTATATCATTCGTTTGCCCCTCTCGTGTTCGCTCATTCAGCATCGCAACAGGATTGTAATAACCCAGGCCTTGTTGGAATGAATATCCTCCTGTAGCCGGATCAGAATCATCATAGACAGGCTGTGTAGGATTCTGGATGAATGCCTGACTAAAAAGGTCGTAGTTGGCCGGGCTATATTTTCTTAAGTTGTTGGTGAAATTGAAATCCAGCATTAACCTATCATCAAGTACTTTTTGCCTAATGTTAGTCTTAAGAAGAATCCTTTCTGAAAGATTATCACGCAACAATCCCTGGTCAGTACTGTGCGTCAGGGACGTACGATGAGAAAAGCTTTCACTTCCCCCGGAAAGCGAAATATTGTGCTGATAGCTGACCGGAAGATCGTTGGTGATTTCATCAAACCAATCCGTCTCACTGCCAAAAAGGCTACCGGTTTTAGAAGGCTGATAAGTTTCTATCGCATGTTTAAATTCTTTTGCAGATAAGTTTCTGACACCTCTTGGCGCCACTTGCACAGAGACCTGACCTGAGTATTCCAGTACCTGCTGCCCCTTTTTTGCCGCTTTGGTAGTGATTATGATAACACCATTTGTGCCTCTTGTGCCATAGATGGCTGCAGCCGAACCATCTTTAAGTACATCAAATGATTCAACATCCTGAAAATTAATGTTCCTCAAATCAGCGCCAATGACTCCATCTATAATAATCAGTGGCCCCTGGCCCGATGTAAGTGTACTCACTCCACGCAAAAGGATTTGGTAGCCAGACATTGGATCTGCACCATTCGGTTTGGTTATGGTCAGGCCTGCTACCTTTCCCTGAATTAAGCCCATTGGATCATTGAACCCCCCTCGATTAAAATCTTCAGACTTCACAGTCGTCACTGCTCCGGTAATTTCCTTTTTAGTGGTTGTCCCGTATCCAATTACCACGATTTCATCCAAGGCCTGAGTAGATACGCTCATTTGCATATCAATCACACTTCTGCTATTCACAGAAACTTCGACAGTTTCAAAGCCAATAGATGAAAAAACCAAAATCCCTTCTGATGGGGCTGATAAGGTATAGCCACCATTGATGTCTGAAATAGTGCCTGTCTGCGTGCCTTTCACATACACGCTGACACCCGGGATTGAATTATTTGTTTCATCAGTAACTTTTCCTTTAATGGTGATTTCGCCACTTGATTGGGCCGTTACTTTAGTCATCGGGTAGGTCACAAATACTGCAAGAAACAGATAAACAAAAAGTATTGAATGTTGCTTAGAATGTGATTTCATGATCCTTCTTTTAGTATTTACTATTTTATTTAGATAGCCCGTTTTCAATCAGTTGTAATTCATTGCGGTAAGGAATGGATGACTGAGCACCCATACGAGTTACGGTGATTGAGGACGCTTTTGAAGCTGTTTTCACAGCCTCTAGTATTGTTTTACCTTCAGAAAGGCCAACCACAAGTGTACCACTAAAGCAATCACCAGCAGCAGTGGTATCAATGGCATCCACCTTGGTGGCCTCCACCAAGGAATATTCATCGTTCTCCTTAATAAAAGCACCCATGGCACCCATGGTGATCACCACATTGGGCACACCTTTGTTGCTAATTATATCTGCTGCCTGCTTAGCACTATTAAAGTCAAATACCTTGATTCCGGATAGGATTTCTGCCTCAGTTTCGTTTGGTGTCACAAGGAAGAGGCATTTGAGTAGTTTGTTGGACAAGGTCCTCGCCGGTGCCGGATTTAGGATTACAGGTGTCCCTTTTTTCCAGGCCAATTCTGCCGCATACTCGACAGTCTCCATGGGAATCTCTAATTGCATTAAGACATAGTCTGCGGCATCTAATTCATTTTTAGCCTTTTCAATATCATCTGGAACCAAACTTCCATTTGCACCTGAAGCCACCGCTATGCAATTCTCACCGTGAGAATCTACCATAATCAGCGCCACCCCAGACGAATTTTTGGAGTCCGAAAATATAAAGTCAGTGTTGATTCCCTCAGCGTTATATAGCTCGATGGATTGCTTGCCAAACACGTCGTTTCCAGTTTTGGAAACAAATGTGACCTTACCTCCCTGACGAGCTGCTGCCACAGCTTGATTAGCTCCCTTACCTCCTGCATTCATTAGGAAAGTTCCTCCGATGACCGTCTCGCCAGGTATTGGGAGTCGATCTGATTTTATTACCATGTCTGTATTGCAACTTCCGATAACAAGAATTTTTTTATTGCCCATGTTTGTTGTTTGTATCTATCTTAATTGTAGTGAAGGTAATATTATAAACGATTGAAAATTGTCAATAAATACCACTTAATCATATTTACAATTACACTATTAATATTATAATCCCTTGATATTTAATTATTTGCAATTACTGAAGAAATGCCATTTCGCATTTCCAATGATGTTTTTGTGATATGAATTGACTGTTCGGATTTAAATGGAGCGTATTGAACAAGATGACCAGAACTGCTGGAATTACTTAATTACACTATGAAATTTTCTGGATCAACACCGAACTTTCTTGAAAACAAGGTGGTGAAGAAGAGCAAACTAACGCTTAGTTCCGCAGTTTTCTGATGGAGTCTAAGATGGTACCATCCACCCACTTTACCACAGCAACAATTTCATCGTCAAAAACCTGCTTTTGAGGAGTCCCGCAAATCCTTTCAGCTTCCTCTTTGAGCTCATGAATGGTCCTAATTGGCAAATCCGAATCCTTAACTTTATCCAACAGGTCGGTGCGCAATGGATTAATCGCAATACCCCGTTCAGTGACGATTACATCTATTAATTCACCCGGACCACAAACGGTGGTCACCTCCTCACGAACTACGGGAATCCGATCCCGGAAAAGTGGAATTGGAAGTATTGTACACTTCGCAAATAAACAATTCTGCCATCCGCCAATACCATGCAATAAGGCTCCATCAGAGTGTGTCACCACATTGGCATTGAAGTTAACATCCACTTCGGTAGCACCTAATATCACAACATCCAGCAATTGAGCGAAATTACCCTTACCATGATAATTGTAACTGGTGAAAGGGCTGGTGTTAACATGGTTCGGATTGTTTCGCATTGACTTCACGCCTTCCAAATCGAAAGTCTGCCCATCGAGAATATATTCTACTAAACCATCTTCCAACATTTCAACCAGAAACTTATTACTTCCACCCCGTGCAAAGCGTGCCTTCATTCCCTTGGCTTTTAACATTTCGGCAAAATAAATTCCAATCGAAAGTGCTGTCCCTCCTGCTCCTGCCTGAAAGGAAAAGCCATCGCGAATAATCCCTGCCTGATCACAAAATTTTGAAGTCAATTCGGCCAAAAACAATCGATCCGGACTTTTAGTAATTGCAGTTGTACCTGAAACAATTTTTTCCGGAATTCCTACTTGATCAACTTGAACCACATGATCAACATAGTTTCCTTGAATATGCCAGGGCACACACGGAAACGGAACCAGGTTATCCGTTACCACAATCACTTTGTTTGCATATTGTGAGTCGGCTAAAGCAAAGCCCAACAGCCCACAAGCGGCAGGTCCATCCACACCATTCGCATTGCCAAATGAGTCTGCAGATGGCGCGGCAATCACCGCAATATCGATTTCAACTTCTCCATCCTGAACTGCCTGATATCTACCGCCGTGAGATCGCAATACCCCCACACCTTTCATTTTACCTGCTGTAGTAAACCTGCCAAGTTGCCCATTCATACTCCCCTCTATGTGATGAATAGTGCCATCTTCCAAATGCTTTATCAAAGGCGCATGACAATCAAACGAAGCAGACGGAAACCATATCAAATTCTTAACGCCCATCTCGGCGGCAATATTAAAAATCTGGATAGCGATAAGGTCTCCATTTCTAAAATGATGGTGTGTCGAAATAGTCATCCCATCTTTCAAGCCCGCATTGATCAATGCTTGCTTTAAGGTAGGGACAAGTTTGTTTCCATCAGCAGGAAAGTCCGCACAAGAAGAAATGATTGGCCCGAATTTTCTGCCATTGGGGCGATGTTTTCCAATTCCTTTATATGGTATTTCTGATTTGCCATTAACTAACGTAGGTACCGATCTACCTATCGCATTCACCACAGTTACATCCTTACCTTTCATAATTCGCTATTCTAATTCCTTATCGCTCCAATTTTTTTCTAGTCGACCAAGCGCAACTGCCAGATCGATTGTCCGCATCGCTCGCTTCACGACCGGCGCATCAATCATTTTTGTGCCAAGGGAAACAACCCCCAAACCCTTTTCCGAAGCAATTTTAAATGCATCCACAATTTTTTTTGCTGCATCAATTTCAACTTCAGTAGGTGCGAAATTTTCACGAATTACTGAAACCTGGCGCGGATGAATACAACCCATACCTTCAAAACCCAAAGCCTTTGAAGCCTGTACATTGGCCTTCAAAGCAATCATATCCCCCACATCACTAAATACAGAGTCAATGGCCTGTATCCCTGCGGCCTTGCATGCATGAACAACCTGAACCCGAGCAAAGAGCGATTCCACGCCTTCGTTGGTCCTATTCACCCCCATATCGGCGGTATAATCCTCTAAGCCAATTGCCATGGCAATAACATTTTCCGCAGCTTCTGCGATTTCAAGAGATTTCAAAACGCCGCGTGCACTTTCAATGATGGGCATTAACCAAACAGGACCTGGTGTACCCGTTTTATTTTGAATCAGGGCAATCCTTTCATTTACCGAATGAATTTGCGCTGCACTTTCACATTTCGGCACCAGTACAAGATTTACATGATGCGGGATCACATAGTCCAGATCCTCCAGGCCTGCGGGCATTTGATTGATCCTTACCATCCGTTCAACACCCATGAAACTCAGGTTTCTCAGCGCATTTCTTACAAGCAAACGCGCTTCTCCTTTTTTATGAAAAGCAACTGCATCTTCCAGGTCCAGTATCACTCCTTCCGGCTTATGGATACCCGCATTGATCATCAAACTGGGTGTGTTTCCAGGGAGGTACAAGCGTGTAGTCCGTGGTTGATCAGCCACTGTATGATATAGGTTTTCAGGCAGCATCTCCAAAAGGTATTGTTCATCTGTTTGTTTCAACTGCTTTATCGCTGCTTCTACACGCGCCGCAATCACAAATGGCAAAGCACCTTTATCAGATATCTCAAGAACCGCGTGTTCTATGGAGAAAAAATCAAGAATGGACTTACACAGAAGCCTGATGTCTTCTCCATAAAGTGCATTGACCTTGCTCATTACCTCAATCTGAATGCCTCCGGATTGGACTAACTCCAAAGTCACCAAACAGTCCGACCTGTCCTTTTCACCATTATTCCCAGCCGTTGCAATCATTTTGAACCCATTAAAAATTTTACGAAAACAACCATTATTATTTTGCCCATATCGGTAAAGTCATCTCCAAATCCAACCAGGGAACGATGATGAAATACAGAATCATCGTCAGAAGAAATAAAGTAATCAGATTTAGCCAAAAACCTGTTTTAACCATCTGCGCAACCGAAACTCTTTCACTTGCCAACACCACAGTATTAGGCCCGGTAGCAGCAGGCATCATAAAGGCACAGGAACATGCAACTGTAGCCGGTATCATTATCAACAGCGGGTTAACACTCGCTGCTATGGCCGTGCTTGCCAATACGGGCAGCAAAATATTTGCACTGGCTGTATTGGAATTAAACTCGGTAAAAACCAAAACAAAGGCCATCACAATTATTAAAATGTAGATAAAAGAGAAGCCACTAATAAATGAAAGTTGCCCTCCCAACCAATCAGCCAATCCCGTTGACACAAAACCCTCGGCCACAGCATATCCACCTCCTACGATCATCACAACACCCCAGGGTACCTGACTGGCTTCCTTCCAGGTTATTAATCGCTTATCATCGCCTGCCGGAATCAAGAATAATACAATAGCAGAAGCCATGGCAATAGTACTGTCATGTATTTGACCGGAAATCCCAAATAAACCGGTCCATCCGGGAATTACCAATGACCCAAAAACTAGATCGTCTTTAAAAACCCAGGCAAAAACCGTAACTGCTGCGATATACAAAACTCTTTTTTCACCTGCTTTCATTTTACCCAGTGCATCCAGCTCATCTTTAATAATTGTCAGGTTGTTACTAAGATCCCCGCTGATTTTAAAGTACTTAATAATAAAATACCAAAACACTGGGAGTAATATCACTAATATTGGGACTCCTATTTTTAGCCATACAAAAAAATTAACTGGTGGAGCCTCTGGAAACATCTTATCAAATATCCCAACAAAAATCATATTGGTTGGGGAGCCAATAAGCGTGGCAAGCCCACCAATAGACGCAGAGTAGGCAATTGCAAGCATTAATGCCGGAGCAAATCGATTGCTCTTTTCAACTTCTTCATCCTTACCAATTATGGAAAGACCTATCGGCAACATCATTAAAGCTGTTGTGACATTTGCGATCCACATCGAGACCAAAGCTGTTGCAATCATCATGCTTAAAACGATCTTTTGTCGACTCGTGCCGAAGACATGAATGATTGTAAGTGCGATTCGCTTATGAAGATTTTGTGTTTCAATGGCCTTTGCCAAAAAGAAAACTGCCAAAAACATGAGGGCATAATTGTGTCCATAGTTAGCTGCAGTTTCTGCTGGCGATAATATGTTCATAGAGGGGTACAGCACCAACGGAATAAATGCCGTTACATAAACGGGAATTGCTTCGGTAATCCACCAAACACTCATAAGCGCCACGACCGCTGCAGCTCCTTTAGCTGCTGGATTCATACCCTCAGGATTGGGGAGGAGTAAGATGATCACAAACACCGCCATTCCTGTTAAAGCACCAATTGATTTCTTAGATAACATTTCTCTCCGCTTAAATTCAATCAAACCTATGCAATCCAAGCATTCAAAAATGATCAATAATCGTTCAAAATCACATTTTCAAAATAATGACATTTTCAATTTTTTGTCCATTGGTAGACATAAAACAATGAATATTCTCAATATTTGATATCTATAAAATAAGAATCACAACAAATGATAAAATCGGAAGCCTTAATCTACCTGGTCAATTCCATGACAAAACCCGAAAAGAAAGCTTTTAGGATAGCTACCGATTCTTCTGATGGAGCCTATTACCTGCAGCTCTATGACCTGATTGATTCTAACAAGGAAATTACCTCTGACCAACTAAAAGAAGAGTTCTCAATTAAGCTCCCAAAAGCATCATTTGACACCTCCGCCACTCATCTTTATAAGACTCTTCTGAATACGATGCTTGATCTGCGTAAAGACCAGGACAGCTACTATTCCTTATTCGACATGATCTTAAAGGCCCGGATTCTTTTTGAGAAATCCTTGTATCAGGAGTGCTTTGACACACTGAAAAAAGTCAAAAAGAATGCCACTAAATATGAAAACTACTACGCCCTGCTTATCTCTTCCAGGCTTGAGCTGGAGTATCAGCTTGCGTTGAATTTTCCAGGGCTGGATGAAAAAGATTTATTACACAAGCACTTCAAGGTAAGCGAGACCTTGCGCATCATTCAGAAGATTCATCAACAATCAGCGCTTTATGAGCTACTGAAATATCGCATGCTTCACAGAGGTAATGCCCGATCAGAGCAGCAAAAAACCGAGCTGAACGATTTGGTGGTAAGTGAGATGAGTATAGTTTCTTCATCAAACATTCAGAATTTTGAAATAAGCAAGCTGCATCAGCTTTTTCAGGCAAACTACCTGATCAGTGTTGGAGATTATAAATCTGCATTCCATTCCTTCAATGAGCTCAACAACTTACACGAGGCTAATAAACATTTATGGTCTAATCCACCTATTTACTATGTGTTATCCATCGAAGGAGTACTGGATAGCCTGAGAAGTTTACGTGAGTACAAGGGAATGAGTCATTTTGTTCAGCAATTAGAGAAAATTGACACTCCCTTTCTAAGCTTCAATACCAATGTTGTTTGTTTAATCTTTCTATATGAGCTTTTCCCATTCCTGGATCGTGGTGATTTTCAATCCTGTGAACAACTCATGAAAAAATATGATGCCAGGTTGCTAAAAAAGGTTCAACTCCTAAGCCTTGCCCGCAATGCTGAACTACACCTTTACCTTGCTTTGATCTACTTTGGCTTGCGGGACTTTCAAAAAGCAAAGAAGTGTTTGAGTAAAATCATATTTACCAATAGAGATTACTCATACCTACCCGTCTTCAGAACGATTCGGTTGGTCAATCTTATGATTCTCTTTGAGTTAAAGGATACTGAGTTTATAAAGTATGAATCCCGATCCATCAAAAGAGACATCAATGCCGCTGGGAAAGAATACAAAATCGAGAAGAAGATCATCAGCTTTGTCAATAAAACTCATCTTCCTGTTTCAATAGTTAAAAGAAAGCGGCTTTGGGAGAGTTTAAAGAAAGATTTTGAGATCATTAATCAGGATGTCTATGAGCAACAAACACTTCGACTCTTTGATTTCTCTGCCTGGATTGAGAGCAAGGTGAGAAGAATCCCTCTCGCGGAAATCTTAAACAACCGGGTCTCTCAGGAACACTAAAAGGTCAATATGCGAGTTTTCACAAATTACCCCATCAGCAAGCCTTGCTTAATTCAAATAAAAATGAATGGCACGAAGGACCTAAGTAATAGGCTTAAGCAGACCTCACTCCACCCGGTCCAGGAAATTGGGGAAATCCTCTATTCGTTCGCAGCAAACCTGCTCCATCACCTGCTGTAGCTGTGTTTTGAGCAAGGAAATAGCATGATCACCACCTCTGCTGCCCAACGCTGCCACGCTGTACATGAATGTCCGCCCCAAAAAAGTGAAGTCGGCACCTGATGCCAGCGAACGCGCGATATCCGGCCCTGAGCGTATGCCACTGTCCATCATTACGGTCAGTTTATCTCTGTACTTTTCAGCAATGTACTTTAGCGGCTTTATGGTGGAGTTACCAGCGTCCAGCTGCCGCCCGCCATGATTCGAAACGATGATGCCATCCAGCCCAAGACTCACGGCTTTCTCAGCATCGGATTCACAGGCCACCCCTTTCAGCACAATTTTCCCTTTCCACATATCGCGTATTGGAGCAATTTTCTCCTCATTCAGCCTGCCGGAAAAAGTCTGATCCATGTACCTGCCGAGTTGCTTCATATCCAGCCCTTTCGGCATGTAAGGTTTCATGGTGGTAAAGTTGGGCTGGCCGTGAAACAAAGTTCTCAGTGCCCAATCCGGCCTTCCCATGATTTGAAGCATATTGGACAAGGTCATCCTCGGAGGCATGGCCAGTCCATTTCGAATGTCTCTTGGTCTGAAACCGAAAGTGGGGACGTCACACAACAACACCAACACTGAACAGCCTGCTGCATCCGCGCGCCCGATGATGTCATCCCTGAGTTGGTTATCGGCAGGATGATAAAGCTGAAACCAGGCCTTGCCCTCCGTGAGCTCGCTGGCCCGCTCAATGTCCATGGTAGTCACTGTACTCAGGATAAAAGGAATGTTGTGTTCATGAGCAGCTTGCGCCAAGATCTCCGGTGCTTTGGGCCACATGAGGCCCTGCAACCCCACAGGAGCAATGCCAAACGGAGCATCATACACATGCCCAAACAACTCCGTTTTCATCTCTGATTTGGTGTGTTTGGTCAGGTACTGCGGAATCAGCTGTACCTCCCTAATTTCTTTGGTATTGCGCATCAGATTTACATCCTCATTGCACCCACCATCCAGGTACTCAAAGGCAAAACGAGGGATTTTCCGTTTGGCTCTTTTGATCAAATCCTCAATGGCCGGATAACGCGAATCGTAGCTCATAGCTCAAAAATTTTATTCATTAGTACCCACTTCTCATTTGCCTTTGCAAATGGCAACCTCTGCTGGTACTGGTCCATCAGCTGCTCCCACTCCTGCACCTTAGGATCGCCAGCATCCATATCCGCTTTTTCTCCAAAACTAAACGACTCCTCAGCTTCAATGATCATGAAAAGCCGTGTAGCCACATGGTAGATTTGCATGTGACAAATTCCAGATTCCTGAATACTTCTAACGATCTCCGGCCACACGTTTTGATGATGCTCAATGTATTGCCCGATGAGTTCAGGGTCGTCTTTTAAATCCAGAGTTAAGGCATATCGCTTCATGAACGCTGATGTTTGACCGCCACTCTACGCCCGTAGAATGCGATAATTAAGAAACAAACAAACGGAAGGATAAATGAAAAATTCACTTCCGAGACGCCCAAAATCTGAATATCCGAATAACCAGAACCTCCCAAATCAAGTATCATGCCCTGAAAGGTGGGCATCAAGGCGCCACCTACTATCGCCATTACCAGACCTGCAGCCCCTATTTTAGATTCATCCTCAGACAGACCTTCGAGCGCCACACCATAGATGGTAGGAAACATCAGCGACATACAGAAGGAAATCGCCACCAGGCAATACAATCCCGACATTCCTGTAATGAAAATGGTACCCAGGGTAAATGCCACAGCAAGTACTGATAGTCCCATCAAAAGCTTTCCTGAATCCACATATTTCAACAGGAACGTACAAACAAAGCGTCCCAGGAAAAAGCAAACAAAGGCAATAAACTGATAATTACCCGCCTCCTCAGCAGAAAGCCCAATGGCCTCTGCATATTGATAGATGTATGTCCAGCACATGATCTGCGCGCCTACATAAAATGCCTGAGTAATCACCCCTTCTACATAAACCGGTTTTTTAATCAGGGATTTAAACACATGCCCGAGTGGCATATGCATCTCTTCACCCTTTCCTTTGGGCATTTTATTGACGGCTATCAGCACCAACACCACAATGACCGACAACCCGAGTACAACATACGGATCTCGAATGACCATCAAATCCGCGGTAGTAATGGCCGCTTTTTGTAGCTCTGGAAGTTCAGAAAACACCACGTCATCTGATTTTAGATTTTTCAATACGAATTGCTGGGCCACAACCAAACCTCCAATTAACCCCAGGGGATTGAATGCCTGGGCCAGATTCAGACGTTGGGTGGCGGTGGAAGCATCTCCCATAGAGAGGATATAAGGATTGGCGGTGGTTTCCAGAAAAGCCAGGCCAAAAGTGAGTATATAGAGGCCCAACAGGAAAAAGGTGAAGCTCTCTGAAATGGCTGCCGGATAAAACAATAGTGCTCCGGTAGCATAAAGTGTTAACCCAATGAGTATTCCCACTTTGTAAGAATACTTACGGATGAATAACGCTGCTGGCAGGGCCATGGTAAAATACCCACCATAGAAAGCCATTTGGACCAATGAAGCTTGAAAGTTGTCGAGCTCCAGTACTTTTTTAAAGGCAGTCACCATGGGGTCGGTAACGGCATTGGCAAAACCCCACAGCGCAAAAAGAGAGGTAATGAGTATAAAGGGAAATATAATTTGCTTAGAGACTACGGGTGTATTTTTCATCATTGAAGGTTTAGTTAGGTTGGTTACAGCATGGCTCGGTCCAGGTGAACATAGCCACCATCTACAAAGAGCCATTGACCTGTGGTGTGTGAACTGCGCTCGGACAATAAAAACACCGTCATCGCCCCGATCTCATCTGAGGTGGTCATGCGCTTCTCCAGTGGGATTTTGGACGTAATACCCGCCAGTACTTCCTCGGGGTTTCCGAGTGTTTTGATCCAGTTTTCATATTGTGGCGTCATCACTTCCGCTGGGACAATCGCGTTGACGCGAATCCCAAAAGGGGCCAGTTCTACTGCCCATTCCCTGGTGAGTGCCAACTGTGCGCCTTTGCTGGCCGCATAACCGGAGGTGTTTCCCTGGCCGGTAATTGCCGTTTTGGAACTCACATTCACAATCGATCCTTTGGTTTCCTTCAGGTAAGGAAAGGCATAATGTACCAGGTCATAATAATGGGTCAGGTTGAAGATCACCGATTCTCTGAACCGGTCAGGACTTCCGTTCACCAAACCAACACCATCATTCACTCCGGCATTATTCACTACGCCATCAATTCTTCCAAACTCCCGCACCACTTCCTGGACAATGCCCTGGCAAACATCGCCTTTCCCAAGTTCTGTATTGATCACGTGGGACCTGCCGCCCTGCGCACCGATTCGGGACTTGAGGTCCGCTGAGGCTGATGAAGACCGCCCTACGATGACCGGAATGGCGCCTTCATGAACCAGGTTCCACACGATGGCTTCACCGATGCCTTTGGCACCACCGGTCACTATGACCACTTTATCTTTTAGTTGTAAATCCATTATTCTTTCAGTTTATAAAATTGACTGGCAGTATGACCATAGATGGCCGCTTGCTCCTCCGCGCTCAGGTGAGACAGGATTTCCTTCAATGCTGATGCCACCTGAGCGTATGTTCCTGCTAATAAACACACCGGCCAATCTGAGCCGTACATGAGTCGGTCAGGTCCAAAATGCTCCAGGCAGAAGTCCACATAAGGCTTCAAGTCGGCTGGCTTCCAGGTTTCCCAATTCGCTTCAGTGATCATTCCGGATAGCTTCACATATACATGGTCAAATGTCGACATTTGCTTCATGTACTTTGCCCAGTGCTCAAAAGAAGAGGCCGCAATATTGGGTTTACTGATGTGGTCAATGACCAATGGCATATCCGGAAGTGCCTTTACAAAGCCTACGGCTTCCTCCAGTTGACTTTCTGTGGTGAGTATATCATAGGTCAGGCCTTTGGCGCCAACCAGCGCCACTCCTTTGATGAATTGGGGGTCTGTCATGAATCCATCCGGCTCTGCCTGCAGGACATGGCGCACTCCTTTGAAGCGCTCATGCTCCGAACACTCGGCCAGTCGGTCTTCCAGGTGATCAGCTTTGAGGTCCAACCAACCCACAACTCCTTTGATCCAGGGATTCGTCTTTGCCAGGTGGAGCAAAAACCAATTCTCATGCTCAGACTGATCGGCCTGTACAGCCACACACCCATCCATCCCATGCGCCTGCAGTACCGGCTCCAGATCGGCCGGCATAAAGTCACGCCGGAGCACACGCATATCATCAGTGATCCATGAACCCTTTACCGGATGGTAGTGCCAGAAATGCTGATGTGAATCTATTCTCATCCCTTGTAGGCCACTACATCCTGGCGTGCTTCGCCAAGTCCTTCAATGCCCAACTCAATCACATCGCCTTCTTTGAGATAAACAGGAGGCTTAAACCCTAAGCCCACACCCTCAGGCGTACCTGTGGAGATGATGTCACCGGGCATTAAACTCATGTATTGAGACAGATAAGAAATGACTTCCTGAACATTGAAAATAAAGTCGTCAGTGTTTCCATCCTGGACTTTCTTTCCATTCAGCTTTAACCAAAGGTTCAGGTTGTTCGGGTTGGCCACTTCATCTTTTGTGACGAGGTAAGGTCCCAGCGGTGCAAACGTATCACAACTCTTGCCTTTCACCCACTGTCCGCCGCGCTCCAGCTGAAACTCGCGCTCGCTCACGTCATTGTGAAGCACATAGCCCGCCACATAATCCAAAGCTTCTTCTTCACTCACATAGTTGGCTCGTTTGCCAATCACCACGGCAAGCTCTACCTCCCAATCAGACTTCTTACTGTTTTTGGGTATCACAATGGTATCATTGGGCCCGATGACCGAAGAAGTAGCCTTAAAGAATACCACCGGCTCGGTAGGCACGGCCATGCCACTCTCCTCCGCGTGCTTGCGATAGTTCAGTCCAATACAAATAATCTTGCCCGGGCGCCTTACCGGAGCACCCAGCCGGACATCACTGCCCACGGTAGTAGCTGTAGACGCATCAAATGCTGCCTTCAGTTTTTCCACCCCTCCTTCCGCGAAGAAGTCTTCATCATAATCTCTGACGATGTTGCTGACATCATATCTCACACCGGCTACTTCAATCCCTGGTTTTTCTGAGCCAAACGCTCCAAATCGAATTAATTTCATACTGTTTTCTATTTCAATTAAGTATTTAAAGTCAAAAATCCTCCATCAATGCTGAAGTCACTGCCTGTGATAAATGAGGACTCATCGGAACATAAGTAGAGGACCATATCCCCTATTTCATCGGGTTTACCCATTCTTCCGATTGGCTGTGTTTTGGACAGGGCCTCAAACATTTCCTTTTCATTTCCGGGATAGTTTTTAGCCAAAAAACCATCCACAAAGGGTGTATGTACCCTCCCCGGTGAAATACTATTGCATCGGATTCCATACCCCAGACAATCCTTGGCGACTGATAAAGTCATCGCATGCACTGCGCCCTTGCTCGTGGAGTAGGCTAAACGATCGCTGAGCCCCAGGTGCGCGGCAATGGAGGAAATGTTGACAATCGCTCCACCTTTGGCCTTCATGGCCTCTGCACCGGCTTGCAGTGTATTGAATACCCCTTTGATGTTTACCTGATAAATGCGGTCCAAATCTGCGGGGGTGGTATTGAAAATGTTCCCCACATGAGCAATCCCTGCATTGTTCACCAGAATATCCAGGGAGCGATTGCCAAGTGCTTCGGGAAACACCCGTTTCACATTTTCATGATCAGCAACGTCACATGAATAAGCCTCGGCCTTTCCTCCATCCGCCTCTATTTCCTTCACTACTGCCTGAGCACCTTCCAGACTCAGGTCCAGAATAAGAGCCGTGGCTCCTTGCTGTGCCAGTGTGGTGGCGATCGCCCTTCCAATACCGCTACCACCACCAGTAACGATGGCCGTTTTTCCTGTTAAATCAAATTTATTTTTCATAATGATACGCCTCTTTTCCAGGGTATAAAATCGTTTTGCTCTAGTTTCATTGCTTTGGTCTGCTCTCCACCAGCGACCGCTATTATCTTCTCCAATAGTTCATCTCCCGCCTGCTCGATGGTTTTGGTTCCTTCTATCACTCCGCCGGTATTCACATCTATGATGTCTTCCATTCGAGCTGCCAGCGCGCTGTTGCTGGATACCTTGATCACGGGTGTTACGGGATTTCCGGTGGGGGTTCCCAGGCCTGTGGTAAACAGGATAATGTTGGCACCGGATCCTGCCAAACCGGTGGTAGACTCCACGTCATTGCCCGGGGTACAGAGCAGGTTTAAGCCCGGTTTGGTGACCGGCTCTGTATAGTCCAGAATATCCGAAACTGGGGCCGAACCTCCCTTTTTGGCCGCCCCTGCAGATTTGATGGCATCGGTGATGAGTCCATCCTTGATATTTCCAGGAGATGGGTTCATGTCAAACCCACTGCCAACTGCCTGAGCATGAGATTCATATGCCCTTTGAATACGCACAAACTTCTCAGCCAGGTCCTGTGATGCGCACCGGTCAATAATATTCTGCTCTACTCCGTTTAGTTCGGGGAACTCACTCAGGATGGTCGAGGCTTTCAACGTAGCCAGTAAATCAGATACTCGTCCCAATACAGGATTGGCTGAAATGCCTGAAAAACCATCAGAACCGCCACACTCCAGGCCAACCACCAGTTTGTCCAGCGTAGCAGGCTGGCGCTCCGTTTTATTGGCTTCTTTCAAAGCTTCCAGCGTCTCAGAAATGGCTGAAGAAATGAGCTCCTCCTCTGAGGGCATTTGCTGCTGCTCAAAGTAGAGCACTGGCTTTTCGCTACCCGGGTAAAGCTCCTTTTGTATGGACCTGAACCAGTCAGCCTGTGCATGCTGGCAACCCAGACTCAGCACAGTGGCTCCGGCCACATTGGGATGATGCACGTACCCCGCCAGCAACCTCAACAAGGTCTCCGCATCTTGTCTGGTGCCCCCACAACCACCGTGATGGTATAAAAACCTGATCCCGTCGATGTGCTTAAAGACCAGCTCTGTAGCGTAGGTCATTTGGGTTACCTGCCCGGATAAATGCTGGCTAACAAGGCTTTCATATTTGTTGGGTTTGTAATAGCCCAATTGCTTGATGAGTGCTTCCTCGATCACCTTCAGGTTTCTGTTTTCACAAAATACCAATGGGATGAATAACCAGTAATTGGCGGTGCCTACTTTGCCTGAGGATCTTTGGTAGCCACTAAAAGTGCGGTTCTTCCACTTGCTCACGTCCGGAGACTGCCAGGCGTATGCTTTGCGATTTTCCAGAGAAAGAGGCTCGGCAAAATGTTTGGTATTTTCAATGGTGAGTAAAGACCCTGCGGGCAAATCCTGCAACACCACACCCACCGGCACTCCATACATAATGACCTGCTGTCCTTCGGCAAGATCCTCCAATAACATCTTGTGTTTTTGTGGGATCGTCTCCTTTACAGCTATTGAGAACCCCACATCAACCTTGCTACCTGCGGAGAGCTCTTTCAGCGCTACCAGCACATTGTCCTTAGGGTCTATTTGTAAAATATCATTTCCTTTCATGGTGAACAGATCATCTGTAATCGGTACAAGTGCATATTTAAGGCGAGATGAATGCGAATTCAATCGTTTGTCGGTATAATTGCTGTGCACATTTGTGCACAAACCACTCAGTCATGGCTCAATACATCACCATCAAGGAAATAGCGACCAAACTGGGAGTGTCTCACACCACCGTATCGAGGGCATTGAATGACCACCCCCGCATCAGCAAAGCCACCAGGGAAAAGGTGCGGGAGATGGCCGAAAGGCTGGGTTACAGGCGCAACGTTAGTGTTCAGGTATTTACCAGGGGCGAAAGCAAACTCATCGGTATGATTGTGCCTGACCTGAGCATCCATTTCTTTGCACGGGTAGTTCAGGGGGCACAGCGCACGCTTTCCGAACATGGTTATGGCATGATCATCTATGACACGCTGGAGTCGCTGAGTCAGGAGGTTCAGGCCATTCAGAATTGCCTTGACCATCGTGTAGCTGGTATCCTTGCCGCCATTTCCATGGAGACTAGTTCTTTCGATCATTTTTCGTCGCTTTCCAAGCATGACGTACCCCTGGTGTTTTATGATCGTGTGGCCAATTTTTTACCTGTCCCCAAAGTGGTCATCAATGATCACCAGGCGGCCTTTGATGCGACTCAATTTCTGATACAAAGCGGAAGAAAACACATCGCTCACATCACCGCCAGCATCAACCTTAACAATAGCAATAATCGGTTGTACGGGTACTTAGATGCGCTGAGTGCCAATGACCGGGACGCTGATGAGCAGCTCATTCACTATTATGAATTTGACCCTACCTCCATTGATAGTTTTGTAGAAAGAGCCCTGAACCATCAGCCCCACCTGGATGCTATCTTCGTTTTCAACGACTATGCTGCGAGCCATGCAGTGAATGTATTGCACCGGCTGGGCAAACGGGTGCCTGATGATGTAGCAGTCATGGGCTTCTCCAACGAACCAGTGGCCATCCAAATGACTCCAAAGCTATCCACGGTCAAACATGCCGGTGAAAAAATGGGGCAACTGGCCGCTCAAAAGATTGTTTCCATCCTGGCCAAACAGGAACCTCTGGTCAACGAGAAAATCATCATCAGCCCGGAATTGATCATTCGGGAGAGTACCTGAAATCCATGCTTTTTTCTGAAATGAGTCTGAAAATCACTCCGGTAGTATATGCTCACGAGGGACTTATGAGCTCCGCTTCTATTTCCTCCAATGATTTCCCTTTGGTCTCGGGCATCATAAAATGAACAAACAGTAATTGCAGAATCATGAAGCATCCGAAAAAGGCAAAAGCTACCCATGGCTCGAAGGTGTTGATCAGTACAGAGCCGGAGAGGGTAATCAATGCAGCAAAAACCCAGTGAGTGCCGCTCCCCCAGGCCTGACCATAAGCACGTACTTTATTAGGAAATATTTCAGCTATAAATATCCAAATCACCGCACCCTGACCCACCGCATGGGAAGCAATAAACATGAGGATAAAGATCAACTTAAACGTGGCGTCCGCTTCGCTATAAAACCCATATGAAACCATGAACAAGCTAATGATGTAGCCAATCGACCCAATGTACATGAGTTGTTTGCGTCCTGCCTTATCGATGAGTGACATGCCAATAAAGGTAAAAAGCAGATTAACCAGCCCAATGGCAATGGAACTAAACAGGGAACCGGATGAACCAAAGCCAGCTTTCACCAGAATTTCAGGGGCGTAGTAGAGAATGAAATTGATCCCGGACAGTTGATTGAAAAAAGCAATCAGAAATGCCAGTACCAGCGGCTTCTTATATTTTGCGGAAAACACCTTGTCAGTATCCGCTTTGGTTCGCTCATAATCTTCCTCAATAGCAGCAAGCATCTCTGCGGCCTCCGTCCTGGAGTTCGTTAGGCTATTCAACACCTTCTCCGCTCCGTCAGCATCCTGCCTGTACAAAACCAACCACCTGGGACTTTTGGGTATACCGAATACCATCACCGTATAGAGCAACGCCGGGAGCCCTTCTATGCCCAGCATGATCCGCCAGTCAAGGTCTCCGCCTACCCCTTCCAGGAGGTAATTGGAGATGAATGCCACCAGTATCCCAAACACGATGTTGAACTGGTACAAAATACCCAGCCTGCCTCGGTTGTTGGCAGAGGAAATCTCCGAAATATAGGTAGGCGCGGCTATGGACGATACGCCTACTCCCAAGCCTCCCAGAAACCGAAAAAAGGAAAATAAATACGGGTCAGGCGCGAGCGCAGAGCCTATGGCCGAAACAAAATAGAATATCCCTATCCATATCAGGGTGGTTTTTCTCCCCCACTTATTGGTGGGATATCCGGCACAAAGCGCCCCTACCACCGTCCCCCACAGGGCCATGGACATGATGAAGGTACCGTGAAACCAGTCTGAGGTTTGCCAAAGCTCCTTAATGGGGAGGTTGGCACCGGAAATAACCACTGTGTCGAACCCAAAGAGGAATCCCGCCAGGGAAGCCACAATAGAGGCCACTAATAATTTTCTGTTCATTGAGTTAAACGGTTAAACCGGCTTCTTTCCTTCTCTGATCCTCTTGAGTCTGGTGAGCCCCTCTACGTAATAGTAATCTGCATAGATGATGGAATAATCTATCTCACTGCCATTGGGATAATGCCCGGTGGAATGCCTTAAAAATGCTGGCTTACCATCCTCAGGGCAGTACGCTGCAGAAGACAGCTCCTCCAACATGGCAATGGCCTTATTCCGGTACTCTTTTGCCAACTTCTCATCTGAATATTCTGCCAGCTCCAGCAGCGCTGAAGCCACCACTGCTGCGGCCGATGCGTCTCTGGGCTCATCCGGGATACCCGGTGCCTGAAAATCCCAATAAGGGATTAAATCCTTAGGAAGTTTATCCAGATAAGGTCTCGTAACTTTTTGCGCAAAGTCTAAAAATTTAGGGTCTTTTGTCTCGCGATAAACCATGGTATACCCATAGATGGCCCAGGCCTGCCCCCTGGCCCACATGCTCTCGTCGCTATACCCCTGATGTGTTACTCCTTTGATTTTTTCACCTGTCTCACGGTCGTACACCACTACATGATAGGAGGTATAATCAGGTCGGAAGTGGTTCTCCATGGTGGTTTCAGCATGGTCTACGGCAATATCGTATAAGGAGCTGTCCCCGCCATTTTTAGAGGCCCAAAACAAAAGCTCCAGGTTGATCATGTTGTCCATGATGGTATTGTGATTCGGCCACTCCATATTGGGCACAGGTCGGGGCCAGGACAGTATCGTTCCGACGGTAGGATTATACAGCGTGGCTAAAGTATCTGCGGTTCTCAAGATCACCTCTTTGTACTCAGCGTTTCCTGTTAGTCTATAGCCATTACCAAAGCTATTGAACACCTGAAATCCAAGGTCATGATCGGTAGCCACCTTTTCTGATAGCGGCTTCAGGTACTGGGTGAAATGATCAGCCACTTCTTTCAACTTTGGTTGCTGATTGTACTCATACAGATACCACAATGTCCCCGGCCAAAAACCACTGGTCCAGTCGTGGTAGGTCACATAGTTCCATTCTTTGCTATCCGGAGCGATATTTCTGGGGAGGGATTCCCTGTCATCGGGAATTTGGCTGAGGGTCTGATCGGCCTGCTTTACGCAATACTCAAGGCTCTGATCCACTTCAAATACTTCCTTTTGCTTTTGGTGACATCCATAGGAGATCAAAACAACACAAACTAAACCCAATGTCTTTCTAATCATCGTATTAATATTTCATGGCACGAAGCCTGTTATTCTTAATTATTAACTAAAAGTGCCGCTCCAAAAACCCCTGCACTATCTCCGAGAGAAGGCTTGAGGACTGGTGCATTAAATTCATTGTTAAACACATGCTGAGCGATGGCAGCTTTGCCTTCAGTGTAGAGTTCGTCCACATTGCCCACACCACCCCCAATCACGATCACATCCGGATCCAGTATATTGATCACCACGCTCACTGCCTTACCAAAACCCTGCACAAGCCTCCGGAGGGTGTCTACAGCCACTTGATCAGTCCCCATCCTGGCATCGTGCACAATCTCTTTCAGGGGCTTTTTGAATCCCGTCCGGGACTCGTAGTACCACTCCAGGGAAGGTCCGGAAAGAATGCTTTCATTGTCCCCGGACTTGCCGCAAAAGCACTCCCGACCCTGAAAACCGGGCAGTTGATTGTGTCCCCACTCGCCACCGATACCATGGTGGCCATTGATCACCTGGCCATTCACCACTACTCCACCACCCACGCCTGTGCCCAAAATGACTCCAAACACTACTTTTGCATCCGGGTACTCGGTGTTTACCACCCCCATTTTGGTCTCAGCCAGGGCAAAGCAGTTGGCATCATTGGCCATGATCAGTTCAATGCCTAACAATGCTTCCAGGTCCTTTTTTACCGGCATCCCATTCATCACCGTTGCGTTGCAGTTCTTCATCAATCCTTTCCGGGTCAATGTTCCAGGGGTACCAATGCCCAGTTTGGAAGGTGTATGACCGATGTGAGCGACCATTAATTGGTACAGCTTGTCAATCTGTGACAACACATGCCTGTATCCATTGTGAGACCCGGTAGGTACCCTTTCACGGAAAAGCACGTTTCTGTCCCGGGCATTATCCAGTACCACACCTTCTATCTTGGTGCCACCCATATCCATCCCCCAAAGTGATTCGTCGGTCATCGTTACTGTACGTCTTGCTTCAGCTGCCTGTAGTATTTAATTGTCTGGTGTTGTCATTCCTGAAAATGTCCGGAAAACATGCTCTTTTTGCTTACTTTCAGAATTGGTGCGGAGCCCAAAGTGCCGTGAGCAATCGATCAAAACTGTGGGAACAATGATCGGTGTATTGGCCAAAAACCGATATGAATTATCAGCCATTGCCCATAACTTATGATTCAATAAGTATATTCTGAGTGTTTATGGGCTGTTTTTGGGTTATCTGGGGCCATTATCTATGCGCCTGCGCTACTAACACCAAACTCGGGGGGAATAGGATACTCAGGTTCCATCAAATGCGGCCTGCAAGTATGAAAAAGGTGAAGAATGATATCATGACTGCTTTCTGCCAGACAAAAAAAAGGCCTCATGCTAAAAGCACGAGACCTCAATTTCCCACCACTCACAACCAACAACCTAAAAATCACCGAGGTGTGGGATTTATTGCTAAAGCTAAAGCTCAATCTTAATCACCGAAACCGCGCCATCCACGGCTTCTGTGGGTAGTGCTATACCAGACTCATCAAA
Organism: Marinoscillum sp.; assembly: GCF_040222955.1. Taxonomy (GTDB): domain Bacteria; phylum Bacteroidota; class Bacteroidia; order Cytophagales; family Cyclobacteriaceae; genus Marinoscillum. The sequence continues at coordinate 113,849 of NZ_JAVKCA010000009.1, forward strand.
GGATAATGCCCGAGTAGTATCCGCCAAAAGCGAAGCCTTCTTAATCTTGATCTCAGGGTTGATCTTTAATACCCCATCTTCGGGCCAGTTAAAGACATGGGCATAGATCACACCGTCTTTGGTGGTGTATCGTCCCCACTCAGGCCGATCGTAAGGGCTGGCACTCGCTCCATATAAGGCCTCCCCGTTAACATCTATCCAATCGCCCATTTCCCTTAGTCGCTCTACACTCTCCGGCGGAAATAAACCCTGTGGATCAGGGCCAATGTTGAGTAGGAAATTTCCACCTTTAGACACGATATCAACCAGCTTCTGAATCAGGTCTTCGCTGCTCTTCCAGTTGGTATCTGATGGCTTATAGCCCCATGAGCCGTTCATCGTCATACACGACTCCCAGTCTGCATCTATACCTGTGGCTGGTATCTCCTGCTCGGGCGTACCAAAGTCTCCCGCAAAGTCACCCTCCATATCCATGCCTTCCATACCCATGCGACCTTTGTCCACGCGATTGTTGACAATCGTACCTGGCTGCATGTCCAAAATCATTTGGTACATCTCTTTGCCCATCTCAGTGGTATAATCAGGGATCCAGTCCCCATCAAACCACACCACACCTACGTCTCCATAATTGGTGAGCAATTCCTTCACCTGAGGCTTTAAGTAGTTTTCATAGTATTTAGGAAACTCGGGATTGAAAACCGACTGATCCTTCTGTCCGGCATTGTAATTTGGATACAGGGGACCCTGTGCCTGCGGGTGATGCCAATCCACGATGGAGTGATAAAAGCAAAACTTGATACCGGCTTCTTTACAGGCTTCCGATAGTTCTTTGATAATGTCGCGCTTGAATGGAGAGGAGTCCATGATGTCATAGTCTGTAACCTCCGAATCCCAAAGACAAAATCCGTCGTGGTGTTTAGAGGTGATCACTATGTACTTCATACCAGCATCCTTGGCCATGTCCACCCACTTCTTAGCGTCAAATTCAGTAGGATTGAAGTTGGCTACCACCTCGTTTTCATAATCCTCAATGGTATAATCCAGCTTATCCATGATCCATTCTGCACCACCTTTGCAAACTTCGCCATTGCGCTCACCGCCCGGTACGGCATACGCACCCCAGTGGATAAACATCCCAAATTTGGCATCACGCCACCAGGCCATCCGTTCATCGTCACTGATGACTGCCTCTTCTTCGACCTTACTTTCTTCCTTTGCCTTTTGCTGGCAGGCAGCCCCGAAAAGTACCAGGGCCACAAATAAATAGTTTGCTGCTTTCTTCATCTTTACTGTTTAGTGTATACTTTAAAATTTTTGTACATGGCAGAGCGTGTAAACATATGTCGCAGCCCAATCCGGCCTTCCGGCACCGGGGTAACGCCCGACAAGTCCCATTCGAATACCTTTTCCTGATCGTTTCCTTCCACCTTGAGTACTAGCCATTTTGAGGTTTTCGTCCAGGTGAGGTGATAGGTTACACCCGGCAAAAACAACCCTGTTCGCTCATAGGCTGGAGTGACTTCCGTATCCCCAAAAGTTTCCTTATTACTGGCCGGATAGCGTCTCACCCGTAGGTAATCATTGCCAGGATCTTCGTTTACCATGGGAAAAGCGGCGTAGCTGATGTGAATGGTATTCATGTTGAGCCAGTATTTGCTCATAGTTGGTATCCTGCGGTAGTCATTCCATTCTGTGATGTCCTTGCTAAACTGCCCCTCACCAATTCCCGTGGCCTGAATAAACAAAATATTCACGTTGATCACCTGCTCTTCGGTTCGTGTGTAGTCGTATTCGATTTTCACATCGCCCTCAAAGGACGGTTTGGTCCAGAGTACTGCATGGTGTGCATCGTTGTGATTTTCAGGGCCTGCACTGAAAGTCATACCCTGTTCTGAGTTTTCGATGGTGGCCATTTCACCATCCAAAAACCACTGGTCAGTCCAGTCTGCGGTACAGGAATCCGAGAAGGCTAAAACCCATGATTCTGAGTTAACTTCCTTTTGCTGCCCAGGGGAACACCCCAGGTACATCAGGAACAAAACAACTACGACTATTTTCATTAAATGCTGCAATACCAATAGCTTTTAATAGCCCGGGAGGAAAGCCATATCCAAGCTATGGATTCCCTGCCAAACCTAAATTTTCAACGCTAATTTCGGTATTTCCAGCTTTGCAGGTTATAACTAATGGACCGTATACGATCAATTATTGTTCAATTAATGAAATTTCAGCCTATCAGGGCATTTGTTCAATAAATCACTTTTCTACTACCAGAAGTCATTACCCTTCTCCACCATCATGTTCTTATACTTTTCAATAAAAACACTATCCAGCTCAGTTGAATCCTGGTATTTCACACGCAATTCTGATAGCTTGATTTTCAGCTCATTGAGTACTTCTGCATAAGCAGGATCATCAATGACATTGTTCATTTCCTGTGGATCATTGATGCGGTCATACAGTTCCCATTCATCCACGTCAAAATAAAAATGGGCGAGTTTATATTCTTTCGTGACAATCCCATAATGACGCTTGACCATGTGCACACTCGGGTATTCATAGTAGTGGTAATACACGGCATCACGGTCCCATTTTTCATTCTGCCCTGTCAAAAGGGGCATCAGATTCTCTCCTTGCATATCATCCGGCGGCAGTATGCCAGCAGCACTTAGGAGCGTCTGGGCAAAATCGAGGTTCTGTACCATTTCATCCTCTACCGAACCGGCTTTGACCTTGCCTGGCCAGCGAACCATCAAAGGAGTCTTGAAAGATTCGTCATAGATAAATCGCTTGTCAAACCAGCCGTGTTCTCCGAGATAGAAACCCTGATCAGAGGTGTACACCACAATGGTATTTTCAGCTAATCCACTTTCATCCAGATAGTCCAGCACGCGGCCCACATTGTCGTCCACTGAGGAAATGCAGCCCAGATAATCCTGCATATATCGCTGGTACTTCCACTGCATTTTTTCCTCCTCTGTAAGTGAAGGCCAGTTTTGCTCAAACCAGTTGTTTATGGAATCGAGAACAGGGTCGTACATGGCTTTCTGCTCCTGAGTAGCTCTGCCATAAGGGCCGTAAAATCCATTTTCGAACTCCTCCACTTTAGGTAATGCCTTGTCACCCATTTTTTCCACGAGCTCAGGCCTGATTTTGCTGTCGTGGCTGTACATCATGTGGGTAAGCAGGTTCATCTCAGCGGTATTCGCCGCGGTACCCCGGTTTTTATAATCATCAAAAAGGCTTTCAGGTTCCGGGAATATTTTCTTCGTAAACTCGGCAAACTTATCCGCCCTTGGCCACCAGGGACGGTGCGGGGCCTTGTGCATGTACATCATCATGAAAGGTTTGTCCGCATCACGTTTTTCTTTGAACCAGTTCAGGGTAAGATCTGTGATCACATCAGTGACATAGCCCATAATAGTGGTATCGCCCGCTGACGTATTGAAATCAGGGTTGAGGTAGTAGCCCTGCCCCGGAAGGATCATGAAATCGTCCACACCTTTTGGGTTGTTGCCAAAGTGGAGCTTACCAAACATGGCTGTTTGGTATCCATTGGCCTGAAAAATCTGCGGAAATGTAACCTGCGTGGTATCGAATGGCATCAGGTTATCGATCTTCCCGTTGATATGTGTATGCTTTCCGGTCAGAATGGTAGCCCGTGATGGCGCACAGATCGAGTTGGTCACACTGGCATTGGTAAACAGCATCCCCTCTTCGGCCAGGCGGTCGATATTGGGGGTTTCAATCAACTGGCTGCCATAAGCGCTGATGGCCTGATAGGCATGGTCATCAGACATGATGAAAAGGATGTTGGGACGTTTCGGTTCTTGGTTTTCCTCTTTTGGTGGGTTGCAGGAGCAGAGCACCAAAACGCCAATTACTGTCTGTAAAAACTGAACTTTCATACTTTCACTTATTGAAATTTTTAACTTCATTTTCAGCCACCATTAATCAAATGTGATCTCCCTGTAACTCCCGGAATCATACTGCCTTTCACTTGCTCCATTGCCAATGCTCACAGCAACCTCGTTATCGAGCATGAGTTTGCCACCATTGTACGTCAGCACCACATTGCCTGTTTCCTCAGTGGACAAGGTATATCCATGACCGTTCAGGGTAGTTCCGTTCCCCATAAAAAGGATCAGACTGCCATCTTGCGCTCTACCGACCAATGCGTAAGCAGCATCACTGCTCATATCCTGATACTTGGCCTCTTTTCCATCTTTGCATGAAAAGACATAGTCTATTCTGCCCGATTGATGCACGACCTGCACACCTACAAAATCATCTGTGGCATTTTCATCTTCAAAGCCATCGATGCTGACAATACTCCTGCCCTCCCCTGACGTGTAGGGCTCATATACCGAAACAAAAGGATGTGACCAGGCTTCGCCATGCTGCCGTGCAGCAAAAGTGAGATAAGGCTGCTTATCGACATCATAAGGTAATCCTCCATTCCCTCTAAAGGCTTTATTGGGTGGGCTTTTGATGGAAAACACTTCACGGCCTTCTGTACCTTTCATCCACAGATTCATGAAGATATCCTCCTCTCCCTCAGGCATGTCTATCTTCCATTCCACCTGATAGTCCTTATCCGTTTTTATCAATTTTTTATCCCACATATAGTCCAGCGCATAGAGGTGCCCCCCGGCAAAGGCCATTTCCTCATTTGGACTGAGGTCTAAAGGCTTACCGGACTCATCCATCAACTCCATCGATTGCCCAAGGTTATGATAGTAGTAATCGTGAAACTTATCTCCCTTGCGCTGCTTCTTTGAGCGAAAAATATCAATGTAGTAACCCGTAGCTTCCCCTGTCTTCACAATGCTTACCAATCGGCTCTGGTCGCTGCGGGTTTCCGGCTCCAGAAAGTACACATCAGAATAGGTGATCTCAGAATAATAGCCTTCCATTTTTTCTGATTTGGGGTACTCACCCATCAGGTCAAACGCATGATAGCTCAACATTTCCGTGTAGGAAGAGGCCCCATCTACCATCACCGTGTTGTGTGCCGGAAACTGTGAGTAATATTCCAAATAAATCGGCTGAAGGTAACCCGCTCCCTTACCGGGATCGGCTCCCTGCACAAAGCCCTTTCCGTATAGCTCCATGTTGATGCCATTGGCGTGCATGTGATTTCCCAAAGAGCCATTGAGCGAGACCATCATGCCGTCCCGGTCTTCGCCCATGCGCTGCACGTGCCAGCTCACGTTGGGCGCATAGAAAGTCTGGGTGATATAGTCACCTCGGTTTCCTTCTTTGTATTTGGGGTTAAGTTCCAATGGTTTGGATGCAAAAAATGAAGCGATATCAGCACGTGATTTCTGAAATTTCTCACTTTCCTCATCTTCGACAAGCAGTCGATACATCGCCGTGTATGCCTTTTCACAATCCTGATCACCACTTTTCTGAGCGATCCTGATCATATCACTGATGGGCTCGGTAGTCACAGGCCCATAATAGCTGTCACCAAAAGCCACCGTTTGCCCATTAGGGAAAAGATACTGTGGCAGCATTCGTACCGCCTCATCCATCACCGGCATATAGGGCAGCAGGTTATGATCGAAGGTATTGTAAAAGTCCACCATAAAATTGGTGAGGTCTTTGGTCACGCCCTGGGCATAGCCCGGGCACTCCGCCCATACGCCATTCTCTGAATCATAACCGTATTCCAGAAACTTAGTGAGCGACCACTGCCGGGCAGAAGTCACATTGAGGATGTAGTTGATGTAGTACTGCCGGCCCTTACCGTCTTCATAGTTTTCATCGTCCTGCAAAACCATGGCGGCCTTCAGGATGATTTTGGCCTGATGCAGGTTCCAGTTGTTTTGAGGCACGCCGTTTTTGATGATCAGGTCATTCCATTTCTTGATGGTGGCGTCATAATAGCTGATCTTCTCTTGCTGGTTTTGCTCAATATATCGATGTAAAAAATCATAGAGCTCCGCCACCTCAGTCAGTATGCTTTCGTGAATCACCTGAAAGCACGTTAGGCCCACCAGCGTTTGAATGTGTCCATTGAGCAGGTCAATCGGCTCACTGCGATAATACATACCCATCATGTAAGTATCGAAGATATCGAAGGCAAAACGGGCATAGCGCTCATCGCCTTCCAGCCAATATAAAAACGCCGCATCTTTGGCAAAACCGATAATCCGTTGATTGTGTCGATGTATGATACCCCCTGTCTCTGCCTGACCGACCCATTCCAGGGGATTCCCTTCCCTGGTTTTGTTTTGCAGATACAAACCCCGCTCATCGTCCATATAAGGAATGATGTCTTCCAACTCCGGCATCACATAATCCGTGGTGTAATCGCGTGATCCTGTAAAGCGAACAGTGGGTACTGGTGCCTCACCATCGGCATGTGAATAATAGATGCCATTGACATAGACATTGGTGGCTTTGCTGGTCCAATACATCTGCAGACGTGACACCATCCATTCCGGATCACTGACATGACGCTCCACATGCTCATCTATCCGTTTGTGAATGCCCGCGAGCACGTCCTTTGCCCATTCCTCTTTTCGGATGGTTTTCTCCAGCTCCTCCCTCTTCTCCTCCGTAATGTAAATGCGCGGATACCCCTTTTCCAGGTTTGTGGGCAGGGGAATTTGAGCGTTGCTCAAAAGTGAGAGCAAAATCAGGGTAAAAAGTAATGTTAGTTTTTCCATGCTCAATATTTTATTTTGTGGTGCGATTGGGGTTCTTCTGTTGCCATCATTTGCAGCCCCAAAACACACATCAGTGTCAAAAATTTGGGGTAAAGCGAACCGTAATGCGGCCTTGCGATAAAGGTTGATTGAAATCCACACCCACACGAAACGCCGGAGCACCTTCACGTAAGTGCGCTACCGGAACCTGCTCTCCTTTCAGGCTAAACTGGCCACTTTCTGAGAAAACCTCAGCCTTTACGCTCATCCCATTTTCCGTAAGGACTATCGTATGATCATCTATGATTTCATATTCACCCAAAGTCATGATCGCCGTGCCAAACATGACCGGTTTTGACGTTGAAAATTCATCGGTAATGGTAATGGTGCCCGTGCCGGATTTATCATGCTCCACCTTTCGGATCAGTTTCTCCAGAGCCGGAATTTCATAAGCCGGCTTTAAGTCCATCACCAAACGGTCACTGCCTTTTTCAAAATCTGTTTCCAAAATTTTACCTGCGAACGCTCTGCCATTAGACTGCAACTGACCATCAATTCTCGGTAACGGATGCCCCCAGGAACTGCGTGCCGGGTTGTCCTTAGCAAAAGCACCGGCTATGTACGATGGTGCGCCAATATCGCCACTGACAATTTCATCACCCAGGGCTATCACATAACTCCCCACATCACTGTGATTGTGATTTTCAGCATTGTGACCCGCTTTTATGGAAATAGAAAATGGTATCGGCTGCTGCCCCCGGGAAATCATCACACCGTAATCGTCGAAATACGTGACTTCCGGTAATTGAAAATCAGTACCCGCTTCCGCAAGGTAATTTTTAAAATCAGCACCCAATACGATGGCCTGTACCGCCTCATCAGGCTTAAAGTAGCTGGGTTTTCTGGTTTGGTAATACTTGGCTGCCATCACATAGGCAAAATTGTCGCTGCCACTTTTCACATGCGTTACCCCATCCGAAAACGGAGAATACAAGCCGGGATGAATCTGAAAAGCCTCCGGAAAATCAGCCACACGCTTTAGCTTCACTGAGTCGCTAAAGGTGAAAAGGTCAATCTGCCCGTCGGTATAATCATAGAGAATTTCGGCCAGGTAGAGATAATGGCCAAAACCGTAATTCCAATAGCCGGTGCCTTCAGAACAGTAGCCATCTTCACCAAATCCAGACATGTAATACCTCATGCTGTTGATCGCACTACCGATGGCCGCCGTTCTTTCCTGCAAATCCTCAGAAGCCACCATAATGGTGAAAAGCGACCCACTGGTACACACAGAATTCCAGTTGCTCGTGGTGCGTATCCACTGATTACTTTCGGGGTCCGACTCTTTGGTCGATTTTAAGTACGAATCGGTAATTCTCCATCGCAGTTGTTTGTTGATTTCATCTCGTAATTCTTCCGATAGTTTATCCTCCAGCACCGCATCGGCCAATGCCAGTACCAAACCAAACTTTCGGGCACCCAGATCGATATGCACCCTCTTTCCTTCCAACACGGTATTTTGGTCATCGTCGTGATTGGGGTGCAGCCATGACTTCATAGCCAGGATAGCTCGTATATGTGCTTCTGCGGGCTCCAGAAAGCGGCCTTTATTTTCGATACATTCTGCTAAAATGTATTTCTCTAAGCGATCCATCGTTCGGTAATACCGTGGCTTATAGATCCCACGGTTTCCTTCCTTGTTGGCTCTTCTGTAAATCTCATCGCTGATGGGCACTTCCGGATCACGCTCTATTAATGCTTCTGCATCCTCCAAATAGTATTTACCCAAATCTGTCTGACCAAAATCTTCCCAGTAGGTACGATGGGTATAAGCAGGTGCTGGCTGATATGGCTCTTTGGGCACCACCTCCCTGAGCAACGCCAGTTGTTGCTCATTCGGGTAAATAGCATCCCCACTTACCAAAGTCAGGTATGCTTCTATATCCAAAGGTTTACTTTCCTCATTTTGCTTCTGTGTGCATTGAACCAACAACAATAGGGAACATATCAAGGCTGGGATGTAAGGTGTTTTCATGGTTTTATCATTGAGGTTTACCCTTCAGGTAGTTGATGGACATCAAAACATAACAGAAAGCCGGCGGCCACGAACAACCTTTTCATAGCATGAGGTTTTCTATTACAGGACAAATCAATGACCATTATCCAGCCACAAGTTCAACATCTGCAGGGCTTTGGAATATAACAGACTATTCAAGAACTATCAATTATGATGCATTGCTTGGCACATGATCATGGATCCTCAAAAATATCCTTCAGCTCTTTGCGACCGACATGATAAGGCATAAAAAAGAGCCGTTCCAATAATTGAAACGGCTCTCCAAAATGGTAATAAATAATTGATTAGTCCTTAATAATCCTGCTTGTTTGGGTCTTACCATTCAATGAGTATTGGAAGAAATAGACACCCCTTTCCAAATCGGTAACATCTACATTTACCTGATGGCTACCCTGACTCAAAACATGTCGCTCAATACTGCGAAGCACTCTGCCGTCCAAGCCCAATAGCTGCCCATGGAAATAGCTTTCCTGATCGATTGTAATGTCTACTGTAAATGATCTGACTGTTGGATTCGGATATACAGTAATTAACCCATCGCTTTGCTCCAGACCTATAGAGGCATCTATCCGAGAGGAAGATCCCGTACATGTTATGACATTAAGGGAGCTGTTATAAACCAATGCTGCGTGTGTCACATCATCCACACAGAAATTCACGGTAACGCCCCCTTTTTCTGTGGCTGAAGTTAACAAGTCTACAGTTCCTCCACTGCCAGTAGTACCTGACACAGTTTCATTAAAAGTTCCCGAAAAGGTGCCAGTCACATTGGCTCCAGAAACAGGAGATCCGGAATCATCCAGTATCGTTACAGTTGCCAAACCATGCTTTTGGCCTTTGCCAGCACCCTGAGAACCGGTGACAATGTTGGAAACGTACAAATCCGTACCCTGTCCTACGCTATTACCAGTAATAGTGACAGTTGCTGAGGTCGCAGATGCAGATTGGTTATCAGTAGCCACTGCGGTGAGGTTGTATGATCCAACGCCTACCACCCAGTTTGTCGAGAATGGACTTGAGGTATCGATACCGACACTGCTTCCGTTGACAAAAAATTCTACCTGACTGACCGTACCATCACTATCAGCAGCATTGGCCGTAATGGATAGGTTATCCCCTTCATTAAATGAAGCTCCATCCGCAGGAGAAGTAATACTTACACTGGGAGGAGTATTTCCTGGTGATCCACCCGGTCCGTTATGCAACTCATCAAAATAAGCAGTTGCTTCACCATTGTCCTGCAAATACACACCTGCTTTCCAGTAACTCGGATATGACCAGTATGAAACATCCATATTGACTTTCTCCACACCCTGAAAATTGATGATCATGTTACCACCTACCAGCTTGATTTCACAATCGAAATACCCACCAGGATCAGCCCCAAGGTCCACATGGGTGGTCGCCTGACCTCCTGCGTCAGTCTTAATCGCTGCCCATATATGGTTGACCGGAGACTTTGTCTGATGCTTGTAAATGCGAAGGAGAGGTTTATTCGGGCCATTCCCGGCATTGGCATCATCGTGGATTTGCATGACAGTGACTTGATCACACGTCTGCTGTACAATGTCAATTCGCCCAAACAAGGTTTGATCAGATGCCGTAAGGTCCCAGTTTCTCAGGTCTCTTAGTTCCGTCCTGTTGCTGGACCCGGACTGATTGAACGCTACCTTATCACCATCGGCCACATAAAACCAACTTGAGGTATAGCCATTGATTAAATCAGACTGAGTAGCTGCAGTAGAGCTGGTTGGGGCCTGCAATTTACATTCTCCAATAAAATCCTGAAACCTGGGAATGTCATATGGTGCACTATAAGTTTGGGCTACGGCACTATTTTCGAGAAAAAAGAAGGCAGATAGCATGAATAAACTGGCCGCTACTGGCCGAAAAAATCTGACTCGAACAGCCTTTAAAGTATTTGTTAGATTCATTTTAGTTGTCTTTAATTGGTTAGAGTTCAGTAATCCGGTTAGGACTACCCTGTTCATTGTATCCATGGATTGGTTACCAATAATTAGTCGACTCGTGAACATTCGTTAACGAGATAGGATCAGGAAAACGAAACTTTCATTTTAGCGCCTTTCAATATGGACATAGTACGCACCCAATGTTTCTCCAGAATCCAACGTGAACCATGTCTGCAGTTTGCTTTCGCCCGCTTTCAGGTCTATTTCAAATTCCACAAACCCGGCACTGGGCTCCACCACTTGTATTACATCCACGTCCTGGATTTGAAGCCTTGCCTGCGATATGGTTAATGCTGTACTTTCCACACTTTCGGTAACACTTGTGCCTGGTAGCGGTGTTCGCACTGCTGCTTTTTCGTTCAAAGCCAACTGAGTTTCCTCCGGCCATCTGCGAAGCTTCACGCTGTACTTCCCACTTTCCTGAACATTGACTAACCAGTATCCATTGTCCTTGTAGGCTGTACGGATATGGCGCTGGTGCCATGGACTTGCCTCGGCTTCTGTATGCCAATCGTGAGCGACTAACCTGGTGGGATTGTCAGCGCTGTGTCCTACATAGAGGTAAGGTTGATCTTCATAGGTGGGTGAAAGCTCTGCCCACCACTGATCATAGTAATCCCTGTAGGCTTGTACTTTATCAGGGAATTGGTCTGCGATATTCTCCCGCTGTTCCGGATCTTCCTCGAGGTTATAAAGTTCCACGCCATCCACCAACCGCCATTTTCCCTGCATCAGGGATGTTCTCCTCCATGGCTCAGGCTTCTCAATGCGCTGTGAATTGGCAATCACAATCCGGTCCTTGAATGCAGCGTTATCTCCTTTGATTAAGGGCACCAAACTTTGACCATCGAAGGTTATGTCACCTCCGGTTTCCAGACCACATAAGTCCACAAGGGTTGGCAATACGTCGTAGTGAGCTGTCAGCTCATCAATATCCTTTCCCTGATTGATTTCACCTCCATCCCACCGAATGAACAGCGGCACCCGGTGGCCGCCCTCATACTTACTGGCTTTCAAGCCCCGCATTCCTGCATTAAAGCCCTTGCTCATAAAGCCATCTAACCGATGTCCATCCATCGTGGCCCCTTGAGCGGTGCCGTTATCAGTAGTGTAGACAATAATGGTGTTGTCCAACCGACCGCTCTCCTTCAGGAAGTTCAGCAGTCTGCCTACATTTTCATCAATGTTGCGAATCATCCCCAGAAACGGGGCACTCGGAATGCTGTCGTTGCCCTCCAGATCCTTATAATATTTGTCTTCCACAAAATAGGGTGAGTGGGCGGTATTGGAAGGTAAGTAACAAAAGAAGGACTCGTCCTTTTTCGAATCAATCCATTTGATCGCCTCTTCAAACCAGATATCGGCACTGTAACCTTCATACCGCTGCAACTCTCCGTTGTGGATGTACATATCATTGAAATAGTCATTGTCCCAATAATCCATGGTTTGCTCCATACCTCCTCCTCCATGTGTCAGTACTTCATCAAAACCTCTATCCTGTGGCCGGAAGGGATAGTTATCTCCCAGGTGCCACTTACCAAAAATTCCGGTAGCATAGCCATTGTCTTTAAAGATTTGTGCTGCGGTAGTTTCACGCTCCAGCAACAGGGACCGACCATTGACGGTATGCCAAACCCCGGTACGATTGCTGTGGTGCCCAGTAAGTAAAGCCGCCCTTGTTGGTGAACAAGTCGGGCTCACATGATAGTCTGTAAACCGAACACTGCTGCCGTGCAGCTCATCAATGTGAGGGGTTTGGATAAAGGGATTGCCCAGGGCCGAAATATCACCATAACCCTGATCATCGATCAGGATGAGTATGACATTGGGCTTTTTTGCAGAGGTAGTCTGAGGTGAACAAGCATGAAGCATCAAAACCAAGGTCAGAACACATACCCCCATCATTGAACGCAAAACGTACCCGGATGCCTTACTCACTGCTATTTTAGAATCTGTCATTGGGAGCCTGTTGAGTGGTTTAATTAAAATTGGTTTGACTAAGAAGGATAATTTCACTCCTGACAAAGCTGGTCATAACCTGAAAACCTGCCTATCACATATCGTTCATATGTTATAAACAATGACTCTACAATTCGGCTATCTGGTGGATCTATTTGATCAACTCACTCGGTGCACACCCGAATTGCTTTTTAAATCGCCGGCTGAAGTAGAGCGGATCATTGAACCCAACAGAATTAGCCACTTCAGAGACGTTGTAGTTCCTCGTTTTCAACAGTGAGGCTGCTTTTTTCAGGCGTATGGTTCTGATGAACTCATTGGGTGACATATCGGTCAGTTCGGTGATTTTCCGATACAGTTTGGATGAGCTGAGTGCCAATTCTGAACTTAAAAAAGCCGGAGTTAAATCAGGACTTCCAAGGTTCGTCTCAATGATGTCCTTTATCTCAGAAATCAGATCAATGTCAAGTTGTGAGTGCGCCAGGCTGGTCACATCACTCTCGGTTTCATCAGAAAACCGTTGTTTGAGTTCGAACCGGGTTTTAATAATATTATCTATTCTGGATTTTAACAATGAGGGATCAAATGGCTTGACCAGGTAACCATCCACTCCTATTTTATACCCTTTGATTTTGTTTTCATTTTCACCCAAAGCCGTCAGCAATACTATGGCCGTGTGACTGATCTTTTCATCGCTTTTAAGAGCTTGTACAAACTCAAAGCCGTCCATTACCGGCATCATGACATCCACCACACAAAGTACCGGTTTTACTTTGCGACAAAGTTCGAGCCCCTCCTTGCCGTTTTCTGCACCATACGTCTTATAGTAGCCGGAAAGAAACTCTATCAGATAATTTCTCAGCTCAGCATTGTCATCAATGACCACCACAGATGATTTCACATCTGTATTGGTCTTAGGTGCAATGTACGTACCCAGCGCATTCAATGATTGGGTAGATTCCAGTGATTCCTTTTCCTGTTCACTATCAACTACGGTTGAAATCTCATGGCTTTCAAACGCGGTTTTGGAGATGGGCAATTCTACGGTGAAGATACTTCCTGAATCTGTCGTGCTTTTAACAGCAATGCTCCCTTTGTGAATCTCTACCAGGGATTTGACAAGAGAGAGCCCGATACCAGTACCTGTTGTGCTCTCTTTGCTGTTGTTTGCCTGATAAAATCTGGAGAAGATCTTTTCCTGACTTTCAAGTGGAATACCAATACCATCATCGCTCACTTCTATCAGCAGGGTCTTGGAGTCGTTCTCTTTTACACCCACAAACAGGTCAACATGTCCGTGGCTATTGGTAAACTTGAGCGCATTGGAGAGCAAATTGTACAGTACTTTATTGTACTTATCCACGTCTATCCAACATACGATGGACTCATCCTCTACATTAAAATTGAAGTTGATGTTTTTAGAATGCGCCAACTCCACGAAGGAATAAAAAATGTTGTTGGTATATGGCAGGATGTCAACCTCTGCCACTTTTAACTTGACCTCACCCGCTTCTGCACGTCTAAACTCAAGAATCTGATTCACCAGTCTCAATAACCGGTTAGTGCTGTGATTGATCAGGTTAGCCTTGTTTCTGATGAATTCATTGCTGTTTTCATGATCCAGGATTTGTCTGACCGGCCCAAGTATTAAGGACAGTGGTGTTCTTAGTTCATGAGAAATATTGGTGAAGAATCTTAACTTTTCATTGTTGAGTTTTTCATCGCGCTCACGTTGAACTTTTTCGGTCAGGAGCTCTTGTTTTAGCTGAACACGAAATTTGATTTGTTTCCGCGTGAAATAGCCCATCAGCACCAAAACAAAAACCATCAATGCAATTCCTTTATAACTCACCCAAAAAGAAGGCAATATTTCAATACTGTAGGAAGAAACTTCACTCCATTTGCCATCACTATTACTCGCCCGTATCTTAAAATTATAGTCTCCGTGAAGCAGGTTGGTATATTGAACCGTCCTGGAGTTACCACTGGTTTCTATCCAATCGTCATCAAAGCCTTCCAGCATGTACTGAAATTTATTCAACCGCTGATTGGAATAGGAAGCTGAGGAAAACTGTATGGAGAAGTTTCTGTTTTCATGGTTAAGAATCACTCTTCTGGAGTAATTCAGGCTTTTATCAAGCGGTATTTGCCCATTTAACTGTACTCCAGGCAAAACCAGCTCATTATTTACTTTGAATTCGGTAATGATTGGCTTTGGTGACCACTCGTTTTCCTGAATATTCAGTGGAGAAAAACTGATCACTCCGTTTTTACCTCCTAAGTAGATCTTCGAATTATTGAAATTGTAAAAACCGCTGGAGCTAAATACATCGAGCCGGTTGCCACTGTTTACGTTGTAAATATTGGCTTGATTATTATCCACATCATACCTGGATATGCTGTTGTTGTTCATGTTCAGCCACAAATACCCATTGGCATCTTCTACAATATCTGTCACCCACTTACCCTTCAATTCTTTGGGTTCGGATATTTGCCTGAACGTGTTGCTTTCTGAATCAAAAACGCCCAAACCTTTTCGAGTAGCTGCCCATATTACCCCTCTGGAATCAATGAATACATCACTTACATTTTCATGTGGCAGTCCTTCATTGGGTCGAGAGTCGTCTGTAAAAACATGAAATTCCTTCCTGGCCAGATTATACCTAACCACGCCACCTTCGGTAGCAAACCACAGGTCGTCAGAATCAACTGCCATCTTATTGATGTCAAACTCGGGCAGTATATGAGTGATTGGTTTCAAAGTTTGCTTCTCCAGAAGCTTTGCACCCTCTCCATGGGAGCATACGATCAATTTGTCCTCATGCTGCGCAAAATCAAAAACAGGAGTATTGCTGAAGCCTACATCTAACAATCTGGAATCCCTTTTGAGATAATCAAACACCAGTATCTTCCCATTCCATAAACCACAATAGAGTGTTTTACCGTCGGGTGAGTAAATGCTCGCTATGTCAAAATTTCCATTAACAAGAGGGACTAAACCCTCACTGGAAGAAATAAACAGACCATTGTGCCTGGTAGCTACAACCACTTCATTGCGATAGGTCTTAGTAAATCCTCTGATTCTTGGCACCTGGTTATCGATGTACCTGGATATGTCTTTGTTAATCTTAAATTGATTTTCGTAAGGGTCGTATTTATCCAGCCCCTCTTCGGTACCAATCCACAGAACTCCCGATGTATCGAAATGCAAGGCCGACACGAGATTATCCACCAGGGATTCATCTTCAGACAATACTGAAAAGTACCACTGAAAATTACCCCTGCTGATCTCCTCCAGGTCATCGCATACCAGCAAACCACCCAGTGTACCTACCCAATATTTACCATCAGGCGCCTGAGCCACACATAGAAAATAGGGCCCCAACTTTTCACTTACTTTGTCATCAGGGATCTGTAGGTTCCTAAAGCCATTCTGGGCCAGGTCAAACTTGTATAGCCCCTTGCGTGTCCCCACAAAAACATCCCCCTCTGCGTCCTCATAAATAAAATACAAATAAGGGTTGGTGACGGTAGATCCGGGTACCTTCAATGTAAAATACTCGATTTCGGATATTATACCTGTCCCTCCCAGTTTCACCTTTGCTACACCTGCTGTTTCAAAGGAACCTATCCATATATTTCCATTGCGGTCTTCGAAAATCCCCTTCACATAGTTAAATCCTTCCAGAGGCACTTTGGTAAAGGCGTTTTTGTCAGGCTCAAACAAGTACAGCCCGGAATCTTTTGTACCCACCCATACACGGTCAAACTGATCCAGGTAGATGGAGCGTATTTCCTCATCGGGCAAACTGTTCGGGTCCTCACTCTTGGACAAGTAAGTGGTAAACTCATAGGTATCCAGCTTCAAATGAGACAAGCCCCTGCGTGTACCAATCCACAAACTATTAGAGGCACTGTCTAATTTTAAAGCGGTAATATCATCGTTGTACAATGTATTATTGGCTTCATCATTGCTCAGGTAGTTTTTGAACTGAAATCCATCAAAACGGTTAAGTCCGTAAAATGTGCCTAACCAAATAAACCCCTGCTCATCCTGAACAATATGTCTGATGGAATTATGAGACAGGCCATCTTCGTCGTTATAATGTTCAAATTCTATATGCTGAGATAGCGCATAAGAAACCGACAGGGTCAATAAAAATACCAGGGCTAAACGTTGTTTAATCAGCATGCCGCATTACCATTTAATTCCCAATTCCAATTCTCATTCTTTCCATCTGCTATTTAACAGCTCCAACCATCCTGTGAAAATTTTAAAAGACATTAATTATACCCTCTAATGTAAGACCTTTTCGAATTTTCATTTGTCAAGGTTGAACAAACTCCACATTGGTCAGCTTTATCACAATAGGATTTGGCCAGATCTTGTCGTTATAAACCCGCTGGGCTCTGGTGACAGATAATTCCAAATTATGAGATCGCTGACTGAATAATGATACTGGTTTATTGTCAGGTGAATATTCGACCACCAGATCATTTTGACCCAATACAGACATTTCAGTATCCTCCGTAACCCTGATGCTCTCAGTATAAAAAAGCCTTCGCCCACCCTTGAACCACTCTGGTTGATTCGTAATAAAAACATAGGCTGTATTTTCCTCTTTGGCCCTGGTAAACCACAAATCACCTTCTTTGATTTTACCAGGCACCGTTCTTACATTTTTTACAGCTTCATTGTTAACAAACATCCAAAGGGCAATTTCACGCAATCGCTCCTCCTGCTCAATGGGTAGTTCGCCATTGGGTTTGGGGCCTACATTCATCAAAAAATTACCCCCTTTGGCTCGGATCTCAATCAACTTGTTTATCAAATCCCCACCGTCTTTGTACACCTCATTGGTTGGTTTGTAAGCCCACTGTGTACCCATCGTCATACAGGTTTCCCACGGTCCGGGCATGGGGCTATCCGGGATTTTCTGCTCTGGTGTATTCATCTCTCCACGGGTTACTACCACCTCAGGATACTTTTCATGCACATATTGTACGAGGTTCCTTTTAGAGAAAGAATCGAAAAATGCAAAATCAATCTTCCCATAATTGGTGAATAATTCATCCACCTGCTTCTTCGCATATTCAAACAGCTCCTCGTTTTCAGTAACCTGCGTCATAGGCCCTTTTCGTGAAATCAAATGCCCTTGTTGATAGATGAAACTAAAATCCTCCGGAGAATAATAGAAGCCGACTTTGAGTCCAAATTTTCGCAAAGACTTCACCAGCATACCGGTAATGTCCTGGCCGTAGGGGGTATTCATAATATTAAACTCGGTGGTCTTCGTATCCCACATACAAAACCCATTGTGGTGTTTGGTGGTGAATACAACATACTCCGCTCCGGTGAGCTTAAATAATCTGGCCCATTCATCCGGATCAAACTTATCGGGATAAAATGTTTTCGGCAGTTCATTCATGTACCGCTGAAGATAATCCTCCGAAGCGCCTACCATGGAGTGGCTAATGACGCTCCCGAGCTGTGAATCCATGCTCCAGTGGATGAATATCCCAAACCCCATGTCCATGAAGTCTTCTTCCAGTTCGGGCCTGTTTTTCAGCTGACTGAAAAGAGAAATACTGACTAAACACATCAGAAAGGTCATCAGGGACTTTTTAAGCTTGTTCATGGTTTGAATATTTTATCGTTTAATTAATTGCATTCTACATTCCTAAATCACCATCCAGCAATGGCCAGGAATCAAAATCTCTATCAAGTTGGTGATCATCTACTGACACCATCACCCACTGATTTTTCTCTGCCTTTACATCGTAACCCAATAAAGGGCCTCCGGGAAACTTAAATTGATGAGTCAACATATCAGGGTCTGGGTTTTCGGTGATTACTTCCCTGAATACGCCTGCTGCCGGGACATCCTCAAACACCGCCACCAATCCAAGTTGATCCGTGGAGTAAATGATAATGCTCACGTCGTTTGGGCCTGAATAAGCAGACCAGGCTCCTTCGCGAGCCACCTCCTGCAGGTGAGGAGGAACGGACACAGCACCTGCTGCACAGGCGAAATTTTTATAGACTCCTGTGTTGTTCCAATGCATGAAATCATCACCGGGCCCGGAGAGGTGGATTATTTCAGACAGGTGATCAGCAGTGTCGTTGAGAAAAAGGCAAACAGGCCTGGTTACAATCTCTGATTTCTCGCCCCGGTTGACACCTCCGGCACTCAGCAGAAAACCCTGGCCTGCGCTGCTGATCTCAGGGGAAGCCGCCGGGCCATGTCCCTGACGCACAAAATGTCCGCCGCGTTTCTCAAAAAGCATCTCCACAAACCGATCAGCCGGACGGTAAGGCATGCATGCCCCCATCAATGAATGTATGATGGCCACCCCGATGTTTTTGTCATATTGCTCAATGGCCAGGTAGCTCAGCCAGGACTTGATAAATGCCCCATGATAATCTGTAGTGAGCTCCCTGATGTTTGTTTTTTCGTACCTCCTCCGCATTGGCGGGAAATGCTTCAAGTTGAGGCTATTAAGCGCATAGCTCCAGTTGATATAATCGAGCACCTCTCTGGCTGTGTTGCGCACTTTTTCAGACGCAAATGCTTCAAGATTGAGCAACGCAGTGATGGTATACCCCAAATATGGAATAGAATTGAACTCGTAAAGCCCATTGGTTTTCATCTCTTCCATGAGGGATAGTAGCTTTTCCTCCATGCCATTGGCTACATTGTCATAGTAGCGCTCGGTATTGCCCTCCAACCGTACCCACCTGTTTTTGAGATACCGTGAACCTTCGGTCATCAGGATGTGATTCTCAGTCTCCATGACCAGACCTAATGTTCTGGGAACTGTATAGCTAAAACTGCCTCCGTCCTCCAGCAACAGAACCTCCAACAGGTGCTTTTTTGTATCGGGATATAGGATGTCCGGCTGCTCACCAAATTTCCAGAGGATGGTCGTCAGAATGGTGAGGGTAAAATCATAATCTCCCTTCGGGTTCAGGCCCCATGAAGAACCACAATTCCCCCAAACGGTCATGCTTTGTAAAATGGTATTTACTTCCGGGATATCTTGCTTCAGTAACAACCGGGCAAGTAAAATTCTGGTGGCATTCCCCTTTTTAACCAGCATCTCCGCTGTTACGGGCATTTGAGCCATGACCTGGTAAATACTATCAGCAAAAGCTGATTCATTTTTCCATTCCCGGGTCCGTTCATGAGGAACAGCAATGTTTCCGGGCTTCAGCGTTACCTCACGGTATTTAACAGGACCTAAAATCTGCGATTTGAGCTGAATGTTGTTCACTAAAAACAACACCGCCACACCAAACAGCACGATATACTTTGCTACAACCTTAACCTTCACCATGCTCCAATTTTAGTTATACATACTAACCTTTGTTAGGCATATCCAGCTCATTCACAACTTCCCATTTCCTCTGAACTCGCAGGCATTATAGATCACTATTGATTTCAGTCGTCGCCATGTCAGGAGTGCTCGTGGATCTATCTGTCATGCGCAGTGTGAGGCTGCCGCCTGCTGTGATTTGTCCATGACTGATGGTATATCCATTGACCAGTTGGTTATTCCATTCTACCGATTCTACATAGACATTTTCATCGCTGTTATTGATCGATTCAATGGTAAAAGTGGTATCGGAGTAATAATCCGGATTCAGCTCTATGCGCACCTTGTCAAAAATGGAGCTGCCGATTTGGTATTCTGGATTTTCATCCACTCCGCCATTCATTTGAAACAGGCCTATTTTCATTAACACTGCCAGGCTTCCCATCAATCCCTGATCCTCGTCTCCATTATAGCCCGTGGCTGGAGATAAACCACTAAAGGTTTGATCTACCACACTGCGGGACCAGTATTGGGTTAAGTCGGGCCTACCCATTTTGTGAAAAACAAATGCCGTCTGTATAGAGGGTTGATTGCCGTAGTTAATCGGGATCCTTCTGTACTCAGGGTGCTCTTCTACATCGTGGGATGTGCCAGCTGTAAAGCCCAGTTTCATGGCCTCTACGAATTGAGCGTTGAGTTTTTGCACGGCCTTTTCGGAGCCTCCCATCAGGCTGGCCAGTCCCTCTATATTGTGGGGCACAAACCAGGTGGCCTGAGCACTGTTTGCTTCTACAAAGCCCACTTTGTATTCGTAGGGATCAAAATTCTCCTGCCATTTGCCATCAACATCCCTAGGGCGCATCCACCCTGACCCTTGGTCGAATACATTTCTGAAGTTTTCAGAGCGTTTTAAGAAATACTCATAATCTGCCTGATGACCCAGCCGCTTTGCCAGCTGTGCGAGGGTCCAATCCTGATAGGCATACTCCAGCGTAAGGCTTCCTCCGTCCTGATGTCCCCCAAATTTCCCATCAGGGAGTGGATAAGGGACAAAACCATTTTCTATGTAGTATTTCAAACCTCCACCTAAACTGGTGTCATGCTCATAACCTGCCTTTTCCATGATCCCACCTGTCACATGGTTCTTTTTCACAACCTTGTAGATGTGTTCCAAATCCTCAGCAATCAATCCTTCCTGAATAGCACTCACAATAAAAGGCGTGCTGGATGCTCCTGTCATTACATAAGTATAGTTTCCTCCAGATGGGCCCCGTGGGATTAGCCCTCCGTCTTTTTGATACTGCAGAAGTGAGTGCACAAACTGTGCTTTGATTTCAGGATAAACCAAGCCCCACAGGGTATTGATGGTCCACTGCGCTCCCCAAAAGGAATCAGAGTTAAAATGATTGAATTTAGGCTGGCCATTGTCATCCAGGGGTAATTGCCCCACTCTGAAAGTAGTGCCGGTATTGTCCGGATAAGCACCGTTTACATCACTGATAATTCTTCGCCCCTGCAAAGCGTGCCACAAGTCTGTATAAAATCTTCTCTGGTCTGTCTCGGTGCCTCCCTCCACTTTGATTCTGCCCAATAAGCCATTCCATTCATTTTTGGACTGAGCCACCACCGCATCAAAATCCCAGTGAGGTAACTCCTCCCGGATATTCAATGCTGCGTTTTCTACAGAGGTGTAGGAAATTCCCACCTTCATGAGTACAGCCTCCTGCTTTGTACTGGCAAGCCTCACCAGGTAGTTGCCTGTGGTTTCGTCTTGATCCACAGAAGCAATGTCTGTGTTCAGGATTACCTTGAAAAATACGGTTACCGGCTTAGGTCTTCTTCCGGTTGCACCCATGACTACTTTACCGGAAAGCTCATTTTGATTGTCTTTCCTGATCCCTCCGTCCGTGTTTTCACATGGGCCGAGCATCGTGTTGAGGTTAAACAATACACCTGCCTGATCTGCTCCGGGAAAACTGTATTGATGTAGCCCCACGCGGGTGGTACTCGTGAGCTCAGCGGTGATTTGGTATCTGTCAAGCGCTACGTAATGATAACCCGGAGACATCTTTTCGGTTTCATGGCTAAACCTAGAATAAAAGTCCTGGTAAACCGTGCTTTTATTCCCTTCTGATAAGGTGACTGGCATTACAGAGACTCCAGACATTTGCCACGCATGAATGTGGCTAAATCCTTTTATGGTATCCGTTTTATACCTGTAGCCACTTCCCCAGGCACCGTCAATTTCAGTATCAGGACTGAGGTTGACCATACCAAAAGGCCTGCTGGCAGATGAAAAGAAAAACCATCTGGAATTCTCGGTATCTAAAGCAGGATAAACCAGCTCGGAGACAGATTTCTCCTCTTCTAATTTGTCTACCGTTTTTACTTTCAGTTTGCAAGACCCTGTTATCACTAAAACCAGGCATACAAAAATTTGTATATATAATTTGTGCTTATGCATGTATTTTCTCTTTAAACAACAGGAGTGAAATTTTTCATGAAGTCACGAACGCAACACGAACAACACCCCTGACTTTCCACTCCCCTCCGGAAAACATTACTCATTTGATGTTTTCATGGGCACGATTTTTCCACCTTATCCTGAGATGGACCGAAAACCTCATGTACCATCTGACCATCATTTTACAAGCCTTCGACTCGTGGGTTGTAGCAGGTTTCACTCTTTTGGAAGACTGCTAAATCAGCATCTGATTTCAGCATACTTTGCCTCTTCCTTCTACTCTAAAGGAATCTTGACCGAATGAAACATTTGCTATGGTGAAGTGTAAAAAGGCAGACAAAAAGTTTCATCTGCCTTTTATACAACTGGAATTAGTTCACACCCAAAACCACGATCCTAGTATCCATCATTTTGAGCAATGGATGGAATGGTTCTATCAATCTCTTTCTGAGGAATCGGACGCAGGTAATGCGTACTCTTCAACTGACCCAATGCCCTGGTCCATGGGTTCATTGACGAGGTGCGCTCGATCAGTTTTTCAGTTCTTTTCAGGTCAAACCACCGACTATACTCACCCATCAGTTCCCTTGCACGCTCATCCAGGATCATATCGATATCCAGGTTTCCGTTGGCCCGATAGGACACAGTAGCCATAGAAGACAGATTGGCTGGTTCTTGGGCGCGCATTGGATCGCTTCCTGAATTGGCGCCAAGCGCTCTGTCAACAATCGTATTGTAATAAACCTCGGCACCCCCCAGATTTCCATTAGATGCACCTTTCAGGATTGCCTCAGCGGCAATCAAGTAAGCTTCAGCGGAACGGAATAGTGCCAGATCAAATGTACCCTGGGCTTCATCGTATGGGAGGCCTGGCTGCCAGAACTTCCACATAAGAGGTGTCATATCCTCCACATGGTAAGGCGTATTAGGATTAATTCCTATTTCATCCAGATTCAGAACTGCATAAGGTTTGCTACCGCCTACATCCATACCCTTATCCGCATTGCTGGCAGGGCTATTCCATGGAGGAAAATACACTACCGTATCTCCGGTGGCTATATTGATCTTCGTATCAGGATCATTAAGATCCGGAACAAAATCGTTGACATCCGTCAATGCATACATCGCCTCTACAAAATTGTGATGGTACCTGGTATCCAATTGCGGATCAAACAATCTGTAGGTCGCCGGAGTGGTGATATAAGTGTTTCGTCCACCATGGCGATTATAGTCGCCCGTTCTTCCCGGAGAACCAGGAATACTTTCTGCGTCTCCACCAAAAAGAGAATGATAATCATTGCCTATTTGATATTCACTAGGCTCATCATTGTCACTACCATTGGTTAGAATGTTGTCACTAAACTGTACAGCAAAAACTATTTCAGCATTTTGATCATTCTGAGCAGGGAAGGTTTCTTCAAGTGGATTCTCAGCGTGAAGGGGGAATAATTTACGATAATCTGACTCCAGTGGATAATCGGCAATGATCATATCTGCATATCCTACCGCCTTGTCAAAATCAGCTGCCGTTCCACCCAGGGAACTGTTGAAATTCCACCCTCTTGTCAGGTGAACCCTGGCCAATAGAAACTGTGCAGCACCCTTTGTGGCACGACCATACTGTGTATTGTCCTTCGTAGGCAGGGCTGCTTCTGCTTCTTCCAG
Source organism: Marinoscillum sp. (assembly GCF_040222955.1). Taxonomy (GTDB): domain Bacteria; phylum Bacteroidota; class Bacteroidia; order Cytophagales; family Cyclobacteriaceae; genus Marinoscillum. The sequence goes on from NZ_JAVKCA010000009.1 coordinate 137,957, forward strand.
GTCTTTAACAATTTGATCGTAAACCTGCGCTGCGGGCACTTTGATCACTTCCCTGCTGGCAGTAGTGGTTTCCTCCAATGGCATTGGAATATCACCCCATTGCTGCACCGCATAGAAATAAGCAAGAGCTCTAAGGAATTTTGCCTCTCCCACTCTGATCGCTATCAAATCAGCATCCATTCCCTGGACATCATTTTGTCTTGAGATGGTGGTATTGGTCCTGGAAATTTGACTGTACAGCAAATCCCATAGCTTGGTAGTGGAACCCACATTAGGGGTAAAGCGGGTATCGTATACATTTAAGACGTTACCCTGGTTTCCACTGCCCGCTTCGTCCCAGGACGTACTGGTAAACAGGTCGGTTCCCATCAATACTAAATCCCGCTCTTTATGTATTTCCCTAAGCTTGGTATAGTTTGATCTCACAAGATCCTCGAACCCTTGCTCAGTGACATAATAGTTATCTGTGGTCTGATAAGAAACCGAATTCTCATCCAAAAAATCATCGCAACCGGTAGTGAACAAAGTCACAAGGGCCAGTGCTATTATATATTGTTTATTAAATAGTTTCATTTTTTAAATGTTTTGATGCTGGAAATAAACCGACTAGAATGAGACATTTAAACCAAACAAATAGGTAGACGATGGAATACCGTCATTGTATGTACTGGAGTTAAATTCCGGATCCATCCCATCAAAATCATGGAAAACAAATGGATTGCTTATCTGGACGTACATCCTGAAGTTGCTAAAACCGTATTTGTCCAATGCTGTCCCTGGCAGGGTATAGCCAAGCGTAATGTCAGAGATTCTCACAAAACTTGCATCCTGATAGAATACAGCACCCCTGAAAGGATTATTGGCAATACCGGGCCCATAGTATTCATTGGAAGGGTTGTTAACAGTCCAGTAGTTAAGATTAAGTGCATTGTATCTTCCGGCACCTATCTCCCCCATGGTACCTGAGAGCATACTGTTTCTATAAGTAGCGCCCTGGCTGGTATAGATCAGAAATGAAAAGTCAAAGTTGCCATAGGTAAACTTGTTGGTCATTCCCATCGTCCAGTCAGGCTGTTCGGAGCCAATGATCGTTCTATCATCGATATCTTCATTTGAAGAAATCATACCGTCACCGTTTTGATCCACCACCTTTACCGAACCAGGAACCTGATCATACTCAGCAGCTTGATCAGCTTCATCCAATTGCCAGATTCCATCAAATTCATAATCGTAGTGAGCCTTCAATGGGTGGCCTACAAATAGACCTGTAGCGATATCAGCCTGTATGCCATCATTGCCAATAGAGAGTATCTCGTTTACATTCCTGGCAAAATTGATACTGGTGGTCCATTTGAATTTCGTACTGGCGATATTCACCGTATTCAACGACAACTCAATACCCCTGTTAGCTACTTCACCTACATTGGTGGTCACGCTACTAAAGCCTGAAGATGTCGGGATTTGCTCATTGTAAATCAAATCAACTGTTTTACGGCTATATACCTCCAAACTAGCGCCGATCCTGTTTTTAATGAATCCCATATCAAGACCGATGTTCAGTTCCTTACTTTTTTCCCATTTCAGATTTCTGTCCGCCAAATTGGCCGGAGCAAACCCGAATGCCTCGGAGCCCCCAAAATCATAGGCAGTATTGACCAATCTCGCCTGCGTGCTGTAAGGAGAAACAGAACTATTACCAACCAATCCATAGCTCACCCGTAATTTCATGTCGGAAATAGCCTCAATACTATTGATGAAATCCTCTTCACCAAGTCTCCATGCCACCGCTGCTGATGGGAAGAAGTCCCATTTATTCCCCTCACTCAATTGTGAAGCGCCATCCCATCTGCTGGTAAGTGTCAGTATATATTTGCTTTTATAACCATAAATGACCCTTCCCATGTAAGAGAGCAAAGATCTCTCGGTCAGTCTTGTATCTAATGAAGCAGGTCTTCCTGTGCCGTAAGCGTACCATAAGGAATTATATGGAATCTCATCAACATAACTATCCATTTCTTCATTGCGCTCGAAGAAGCTACTTTGCGCACCTGTAATCATGATATCGTGATCACCGAGCCCCTTCTTATAGGTAATTATGTTGTCCAGGGTATAATTGGAGATATCATCGGTTTGGCGAAATGATCTCGGAAGTAACGTAGTTTTTCTGTCCTTGGTCATAGTCCCCCGGAACTGGCCAAATCTGGAATTGTCAACGCTTGCGGAAATGGCTGATTTAATAGATAACCCTTCAATGGGGGTTAATTCCAGGTAAGCATTCCCAAAGAAAGTATTCGACCGGGTCTCATCCTGAAAATTATCAGGGTGTATTTCCATAAGCGGATTTAAAACCTGCTTATCATTGATGCCCATCCAGGCAGCATAGCCATTCCATTCAAAATCCTGGTTCTCATCCGGGTTCAGAATGTCATCGTAGTGGGCCACACCCGTAGGCCTGGCTCTGTAAGCACTTCTCAAGGCTTCATTAGAGCCCATTTGCTGCTTTGCAAAACTATAATTAGCTGTAAAACCTACTTTCAGGAAGTCGTTTACCTTACTGTCCATGCTACCTTTGATGTTATAGCGCTGGAATTCTGTATGCTTCAAATTTCCGCCTTCACCCAGGTATCCAGCTGAAAAATGATAGTTGGTAGTGCCACTTCCTCCGCCCACTGATATGGAATGATTGGTCTGCATAGCAGGTCCTGAAATTTCGTCTAACCAATTGGTACTCTTACCCGATTCAACCAGGTCAATTTCCGTAGAAGTAAACGGCCTTGAAGTACCACCATTTAGCTCATTATCAGTCACGCTGGCCTTGTAAAACTGCTGTGCATTCATCATGTCTGGTAGGTGATTTGGTGTTTTTACACCTACGTAGCCATTGTAACTAACCACTGGCTTACCTGTGGTTCCTCTTTTGGTCGTAATAATGATCACACCATTGGCTCCTCTGGAACCGTAAATGGCAGTTGATGAAGCATCTTTCAGGATATCCATCGACTGTATATCTGCGGGATTAAGTGCATTGATGTCTCCACCCATCACACCGTCAATGACCACCAGTGGCTCGTTGCTGTAATCTATCGAACTCAACCCCCGAATGTTAATGTTGTATCCTGCCCCCGGCCGGCTATTCTGTTTAGTGACAATCACACCGGCAGCCTGACCCTGAATGGCTTTTGCCGCCTGGACAGGGTTGGCTCGTACAATATCCTTAGACTCAACAGAGGCTATTGCTCCTGTCACATCTTTCTTTTCAACCTGACCATAACCAATAACCACAACCTCCTCCAGCGAGGTGACATCAGGCTCCATGGATATATTGATCGTTGACCTTGTGCCTACAGGTACATTTTGGGAATGAAATCCTATAGAACTAAATACTAAAACAGCATCTGAACCTTGTACCTCAAGTGCATAGTTTCCGTCAAAATCTGTCACTGTACCAGTGGAAGTACCCTGAACAAGTATACTCACTCCTGGTATTGCAGTATTTTGATCGTCTGTTACTACTCCTGAGACTCGCGTCTGTGACCAGGCAGTACTCGCATAACCTATTAATAAGGCTAACAATAAGAGTCTACGTTTTCTCATAAAAATCATTTTAGGTTAAAAAAAATTGAACTCCCTTATGGATTATCAAGCCTCAAGTAAGATTAACCGAATATTTTCCTAATGGATTTTTTATCCAAAAACATGGATGATTTATATACTTGGTAAAATACAGTCTATTTATTGCGTATTGCCACTTTTAAAAGCGATTTATCCTTACAAAATTGCCATTTTTTGAATGGTTAAACCATTATTCCCAGATACCATCCAGCCAGTCGGGCCATTCGGAAGCGTACATCCATGCGGTGAGTGATATGTCCATAGATATGATCCCGGGGTATGGGCAACTTCCTGCCCCAACTTCAAAATCATGTGGAAATTCTCCCCGGCGGAGCAGATCTTCTTAAATAATTCACCAAAAAACATGAGTTTTTACGCGAAGAAACAATCTGCACAACAGGATCAGGGTCAGGTTTTATAATTCCAGGTCAAAGTCTAAAATAATTCCAGGTCATTTACGCCCGGCTGCAGCAGAATAATATCCTGATCGATATCAAGTTCCACTCCATTCAGGACCACTCTGGCAACTGATTCTCGCTTGAAATAGAACTCACCGGACATGTTGGCAGGAATTTCGACGTGATAACTTTCAGTCTCATCAGGGTGCCGGACATAGTCAGCTTTGATGGAACCTCTTATGGTAGGCACTTTGATGGCACTTGAAGTTAAACCGCCCATCTGTGGTCTGATTGTGACTGTGGTACAGCCCGGAGTTTTGGGCTGGATGCCCCACAAATACCTGGGAATGATGTTGGCTGGAGTTGCTCCCCAGGCATGGTTCCAATCTGAATTAGGTTTGTATTTCATGTCCCATGCTTCCAGGGTCATGGTAGACCCGATTTCTATCATATTATACCAACTTCGATCATGTGTTGCGGTCATCAACTGCAGCGCATAGTCACCTTCATTGGCATTGTACATTGCCTCCAGTAGGTATTGGGACCCATAGACACTGCAAGCCATGCCCCTGGATTTGATGAAATCCGCTACTGATTTTACGTGTTCTTCAGGTACGATATTAAAAGCCAGGGCCAACATATTGGAGTGTAGGGAGGCATGGTCCGTACCTACACCATCTACATAGACGCCCGCCCTTTCATCAAACAACTGGTCGTTGATCGCTTGTCTCACTTTGAGGGTCAGTTGTTGAAGCTCTTTTGCTTCTTCATGCTTATTCAGAAGCCTGGCAAATTCGGTGATGATCTCCAGGTTTCGGTAATAGAAGCAATTAACCACCGTATTAATCGGCTTGAAAACAAAGCCGTCCCGCTCACCTTCCTCTGTAGCCAGCTTCCAGCCGGTATCCTTTTGAGCTGGTGGCCAGTCTACGATATCTTTCAACCGGTCTTTGGGGTCGGTAAAACCTAACTTCTCCATGAATGCAGGTGTCGCGTTTTCCGAGCTTATCAGGCCATCTTCACCACGCAGCTCCATTAAGGTTTTATGTTTGAGCTCCTCATAATATTTGGTCACCAGCTCTGTGTTACCGGTATACAGGTAGTCTGCATGAAACATAAGCGCTACGTGCAGCTGCCACTCTGTGGGCCATGTCGGGTGTTTCATGAAATATTCCACAGTTCGCCGCGCCATGGCGTACTCCCTATCGGTAGTGTAATGGCTTAGCTGATTCAGATAGGCATCTGCCTCGTAGGGAATGCGTTCCCGGTCACCATCCACATACAAACCAGCAAAGGTTGTTGCCTTAATGGAGTATTTACACAAATCCCAGATTCTATTTAAGGTACTATCTGAACAGGTAAAATAGCTGGCATCATCCTCCCAATAGCCATGGTAAAATAGCTGAGTGAAATCTTCGGCTTTCATCTGGCCTTGTGCTCCTTCCAATTCGGCATATCGGAATGGCATCAACACCGGAAATGAATCCGGCAATTGTATGGCCACAGATTTCGTATTCCTTTTGTCAGGTTTGATTTGCAGCGCATATTCTGACACCTCAGGACTTACCGGCACCTTTATTTTTTGGTACCGAATGGTTCCCTGCGGATCTCTGTTGATGTGATTGTCAACCAGCTGCTCTCCAATATGGACAATGAGGGTATCCCTGGTTTCTGATTGATACTGAAATGCCAGGGTGGCAAATGCATCTTTCCCAAAGTCTATGAAATAAGAATCCTGACCGATTTTCCGAAATACAACAGGCTTGATGCTCTCCACCTGAAAATGGTTGGCACTGGTAATCACTCCTTCTTTTATACCCATTTTGAAGCGCTGAATTTTGGAGAATGGACGCTCCTGGCCTTTGATATCCCAAATTTTCACCTTCCAAAAATAACTGTTCCCCTCCTCCAGGGGTTTCCCCCGAAACTCCACATCGATTGATTGTCCTTCCGGGACTTTCCCGGTATCCCAAACATCACCCTTATTTTCGTTCAGCAAACTTTGAGAAGATGCTACCAGGATTTGATAAGCCGTCTGCCTAACCGCCGATATGGGTACTTCCCAGGCAAACTCCGGATTGAAATCTACTATTGATGTTCCCTCAGGTTGTCGCAGGTATTCGACACTTAAGCCCAAAGGACCATCGCTGGCCTTTGAAGCTTCCTGGCATCCGATCATCGAAACAGCAAGTATGAAGCAGATCAGTTTCAGAAGGGCTTTAAAACGAAGTTGACTGTACTTATTCCTAAACATGATTTGAGAGAATGATGGGTTGGATTCCAGATATGCACATATGATCTTTAACAGAATAAGTCTCTCTATTCCTCTTATCAAATGAACAAACTACCCCGGCTTGGTTTACTTAGCTATCAGCCCAGGTTATCAAACTCAGGATTCCAATGGACGATTTTTTGATTATACATGGCATCCAGCCCCATCTGCACACAAATGGCTGCTTTTGCTCCGGAAACAATATTGGACGCTGGTGTGGTGTTGTTTGTGATGCTATCCCGAAAATCCATCAAGGCCTGTTTACTTGGCTCGATATGATCAACGTGAATAGGAATGCCCTTGCCTTCGTCCCACGAGACTGTTGCCCCGGACACACCATCTACATCGCCCACTTCCTTGTTCAGTTTTCCTTCAGGGTAAAACCATGCCTTGGCATAGCTTAAGATCAGGGTGCCTTTGTCGCCAAATACTTTGATTTGATAGTCGTCTTTAGAATTGGCGGTTAAGCAAGTGAATTTGGCTTTCACACCCCCTGGATAATCATAGATCAGGTGAATGTTATCATAGGTTTCCCTTCCATCTTTCCAATAATCTACTCCACCAAAACCAGTGACTTTGTTGGGAGTAGCTCCCAGTACCCAGTTAGTAAAATCCAATTGGTGTGAACACAACTCGGCCAATAAACCGCCGGAATATTCCCTGTACATCCTCCAGTTAATGATTCTCTCCAATTCCGGAGAAGGTACATACCTCCTCCAATCCCCGTTTCTATTCCACTGGCATTCAAAGGCCTGAACCTGACCCAGCTCACCTTTTTTTATCAGATCAACCACGTGGCTGTACAATCTGGAACTATGGTATTGATGGCCCGTTTGGAAGATCTTTTTGGATTTACCAGTCACCTCCACAAGGTCTTTTATCCCATCATAGCCTTTCGCCATGGTTTTCTCACAGTACACATGTTTCCCCGCGTCAATGGCATCTTTTGCAATCCCGGCGTGCGTACTAAATGGGGTTGCAATCAGTACAGCATCTATGTTTTTGTCATCCAGTAACTTTCTGTAATCTTCGTACCCTTTCACCTGCTTACTCTCCACTTTACTCAGGCCTTCTTCCAGGCGAAAAGGAAGAATATCCGCACAGGCAACGACATCAAAATGATCAATACCATTGATATTGGGGATCAAGCCCTGCCCTCTGGATCCTGTACCTATCACCCCTATTTTTATTGAATTATTCGCTTTGTTAACACCCATTATGTTGGCTGTTGCGAATGTTGAAGTCACTATTCCTGCTGTAGCTAAACCACTATTAATTACAAATTGCCTTCTCTTCATGCGTTTCTATTTATTTCTAATCTCTGATGGTATTTACGATAAACCCTGTCGCTCTCCATCACGGTATAATTTAACACGACCGGGTTTTATTTCGCTTCATCAATAGCCTTTTCTTAACATAAAATCACCTTTGACACTTATGGTCAAAGGTGATCGATTCTACTATTTACCTCAACACCTGAAAAATATCAGACCGGTTTAATCTCCCAGCCCGGCTCATAGGTTCTGGACCATAATTTCATCGCCTCTCTGTTATAGATGCGACCAGTGGTTTCATCCACTTCATAGGCATCGTCTATTCTGTAAGCAATGTTGGCATAATGGGTCAACATCTGACTGATTGCTCCCTGGTCTATTGGTGAAGTCAATTCTGCCTTACCACGAATGGCATCAAAGAAATTCATAGTATGCATGGTTGACATATCTCCACCACCACCAAGGGCTGTTCCGGCTTCAGTTCCAGAAGAAAGACTTTCTTTGATCAGCTCCCCCTTCAGACTATAGAGTTTATAACCCTCTCTGTCAATGAAAACAGAACCTTCAGATCCGTAGATGATGGTACCTCTACCAGCCCCAAATTTATAATACCCATTCCTGCTTTGGCCGTCCCACTTGATCACCTTGTTTCCTGAAAACTTAAAGGTAGCTTCCATGGTATCGTACATTTCCCATCCATCGTCCTTGTATTGGTATTTGCCTGCATTGACTTCTACGCGCTCCGGGTATTTGACCTGTAGCGCCCATCGGGCAATATCCAGTTCGTGCGTGGCATTGTTTCCTGTCTCTGCCGTTCCGTATGCCCACCCGTACCAGTGCCAATTGTAATTCCAGGTGTCATCAGTATATGCCCTTCGGGGGGCTGGCCCCTGAAACAACTCCCAATCCAATCCCTCCGGAGGGTTGGCCGGTGTCTGGTGAGGTACAGATCCTCTTCTACTGGTATAAAAAGCGATGGCCTGGTAGACATCACCAATTATCCCTTCATGGATTTCCTTGATAATCTCCTGCGATTGCGGAGAAGAGCGTTGTTGGTTACCCATTTGAACAATCTTATCGTATTTCTTCTGATAAGCTACCAGCAACTCACCTTCTCTTGGATTATGACTACAGGGTTTTTCCAAATACACGTGCTTGCCGGCCTGCATAGCCATACATGCTCCGGGTGCATGCCAGTGATCTGGTGTTGCCATGAATATGGCATCTACTTTTTTGTCACTGATTACCTTTCTGATGTCATTTTCCAACTTGGGCTTATCGTTTGTCACTTCCGCAAACATGGCAGCGGCTCTTTCCCGCTGACTTTGCATCACATCACAGAGATAAACCAGCTCTATATTATTAGCAGGATCTGCGATCGCATCTTTGTAGGCTGGAAACCTTCGTCCCAAGCCCTGCAGGGCAACGCGTATCCGATCATTCGCTCCTATTATTTTAGAATAGCTTTTTGCACTCATTGCATTCAGCTGGCTGGTCAGACCGATACCGGCAGCACCTGCAGTCGCTTTTAGAATAAAATTTCTTCTGTCTTTTCTCATAATTACTCCGCTGTGTTTTTATCCATTGGACGAATCTTTACATTTCTAAAGGACACAAAATCACCATGGTCCTGTAGGAGAATCTGGCCTTTGTCCAACTCACCAAAATCCTTCCATTTGACATATTTACTTTCCGAAACCAGCTTTCTGTATTCCGGGCTTTTGCGCTCATATTCCAACACTTTCACGCCGTTTAGCCAATGCTCTACATGGTTGTCGATTGATTTGATATGAGCGGTATTCCACTCTCCAACAGGATTTATCGGCTTATTGGTATCTGCCTGAATCAGATCGTACAGAGAAGACACGGTCCTACTGCCTTCATGATTTCCTAACTTGGCATCCGGATGCAGGTCATCGTCCAATATTTGATATTCCAAACCAATAGAAGATCCTGATCCTTTGTTGATCTCCGTATCTACATAGTATTTAATTCCACTGTTAGCTCCTGGTGTAAGTTTAAAATCCACCTTCAACTCAAAATCACCAAAAAGCTCCTCGGTCACAATATCGCCTCCGGCTCTGGACTCTGCTCCGCCTGAGGATAATACCGATAAAACTCCGTCTTCTATTACCCAACCTTCTTCCGGGAATTTATCCAGTTTAGCGCCTTTCCAGCCAGTAGTAGTTTCACCATCCCAAAGTAACTTCCATCCTTTTTTAGCTTCGTCGATGGTTAAATTATTCTTTGTTACGACTGGTTGTAATGGCGATTTGGTCGTGTACTTGTCAAGGTCCTGAGTAAGGATTTTCACTTCCCGCCACATAATACTCTTACCTTCCTGATCATCTTCCTTGATACTATGCACCTGCAATCCTATAAACCCGGTGGCCGTTTGATCATCAATCAGGTACGCCGCAGGCACACCATTTATCCATGTTTTAATGGTATCGGCTATGGCTTCAATCCGATAGTGGTTCCAGTCGTTTTGTTTAAAAGCCTTTTGTGCTTCAGTATTAGCCTCCATGGTATTTAGCCACCCACGTCTGGCTTCATCATAAATGCCCGCACTCCAGGCCCTTTCAGATGGATCAATTTCGATCTGGTAACCGTGTACCCTGCCCTTCAGGTAATAGTCAAAACTGTTACTCCGGATTTGAATGCCAGAGTTCATAGATGGGTCCACCTTGTACTCCAGCTCCAGAATAAAATCCCCATAGCGTTCATCTGATCTTAAGAACGTATTCGGTGTGTTTTTAACGGTGGTCCCTACAATGGCTCCATTCTCCACCTTGTATGTGGCATCGCCACCAATTTTGGACCACCCGTTCAGGGTTTCTCCATCAAACAAATTAACCCAGGGGGTTGAATCCTTTGCCTCGGTCTGGCATCCAAAAAGACTCGCCGAAACTAAAAATGAGAGTATGACTTTTAGTGTGTTGGTTTTTGTGATCATATAAAATAAAGTCTATTTATTTGATTGTAATTATTTCAAAACTAGTCTATACATGATATTCGAATATGGATTTTTTACTCAAAAACATGGTCAAAAATGAAAATATTAATGTTTACGGCTCTCAAGGTAACCAAACAACAGAATTTCTGATTTTCAATTCTCATCTAATTAAAACCTAACGGCTAGTTTTTCAAAACAATGACTGCTTTTTGAAAGGCGTCATCCAGTCGAAAATCAATTCTACCCGGGTCGTTGCGGTTTTTCATACCCTTCCTTGTTTCGATAAGTTTTCCATCTGCATAGAGCTCGATATACTCAGGATTGAACCTCACCGGCACCCCGATCAGCACCGCTCCGTCATTTTGAATTTCAAAACCCCTTTCAACTCTTTCAATGGAGAGGGTGACTGGTTCGCGCACACTGAGTATCTCCCAACCCTTTTTCGAGTAGCGGGTAACCCCGGCAGCAAAGGTGAAGTCAAGTTCATCCCCGGTTTCCCGGGTGATGCTCAGCAGTCCTTTCTGGTAAAAGTCGTCAGCGTCTACTATGTCGTTTTGAGTGGTGGTGACCACTATTTTGTCGCTGGTGACCTTGTTTTCATGTGTGATCTGAAGGATCTGTGCTGAGCCATTTCGGTCATCTTCTGTTATAGAAACATCCGAAACTACCTGAGAATCGCCTTCCATGTAGGGATTGAGAACCGCTACAAATGGATCCCTCCACGCTTCTCCATGGCTTCTAATAACCAGGGCAGGTACTTTTTCATCAAGTATTTCAGCCGGAGCAGTTGCTTCGTTCAGCGCATTGGATTTGGGGCCATTTACGGCAAAATACTCCCGGTTTTCTCCGCCTTTGAGCCATACTTTCATCAGGCTATTAGGATTTCCGACACTTTCCAACTTAAAAAGGGCCTTTAAATCCTGAGGAGTGGTAAGCGATTTTTCATCAGAAAAGTATTCGTATGCCGGCAAAAATCCGGGCCCATTCAGTGTAGCCGAAGCAGAGGGTATCAGTTCTTCATTTTCGCCATAGAAACGCAGCGACTGGCCCAGGCTGTGGAAAAAATAGTCGTGTATTTGGCTTTCAGCGTCTGGTCTTTCAGAACGGAACACGTCCAGCACATAGGATTTCCCGGACTGATTGCGAACGATGGCTGTCAGCCGCTGCTGATTGGCAAGCGTGGTGGGCTCTACAAACGAAACCTTAGAAAAAGTGACCTGATCAAAGATATTATTGCGGTCCCCCGATACCGGGAAATGCTGATCTAAACTAAATGGCTGGCTTACCCGCATGGCGCGACTATCCGAAATACCATCTACCACCACCGTATTGTGTGCAGGATAGCGCGCATAGTATTTGCGGTGATCTTCGTGCCAGTAGCTCGGCCCTTTGCTCATGTCCGGGGCCAGAACCTGCTCATTTGCATACACTTCTATCGCGATTCCATTGGCATGGGCATGGTTTCCGAAGGCACCAAAAGTAGAAACCATGGTGGCATCAGGGCCTGCTCCCATGCGCTGCACAAACCAGCTCACATTGGGTGCGTAAAATGTGGGCGATGTTAAACGTGCGATGAGTTCGCCGGCATCCGCCTCATCAGTCTCAACCAACTCGTCCACATAAAAAAACAGCTCAAACAATCCTTTTCCCCGCTTTTCAACGTCAGAAAGGCTTTGATATAAGGCGGTAATTTCTTTTTCTTTGACTGTCTTGCCATACTTTCTGTAGTTGGCGATCAAGTACTCAAATGTTTCATCTGGCAGTGGCTGATGACGGGAATCTCCGAAAGCGACAATGTGTCCATTTGGAAACAAGTATTGGATGGAGGCCAGAGTAGCTTTCTCTACAACCGGGAAGTTTTCCAACTCATTGTCGTTGGTGGCATTGTCCAGTACGGTGAGGATCTTCAACAATGTCTCCGTGACGTGCATCGAGTAAGAGGCGGATTCTGGCCAAATACCTGTTTGCTGGTCATAGTTTAAGATGGCCTCCTTCAGTGCTATTTGTCTGTCGGTGCTCAGCTCAAAGGTATGATCGAGGTAGTATTGCTGCCCTTTTGCGTTATCGTAGTATTCGTTGTGATCCAGGGCCAAAGCAATAAAAGTGAGGAAGCGCGCCTGGAAGAAATTCCAGTTGTTGTCGGGTATTCCATTTTTGATGATTTGATCGCCCCATTTCTGAAAAACCGCCACGGATATATCCCGGTCGTGCCCGTTTTCATCGAGGTACTGGTACATAAAATCGTAGATCAACGAGAGCGAAATCACTATTTGCTCGTGGATCACCTCAAAGGTGGCCAATCCCGACACCCACTGTTGTTTGGAACTATCAAGGTCTACGGGAGCATCACGGTAATACATACCCTTCATGTATGTGTCGTAAACCGGTAATGCCAGTGCCGCATATTTCTCCTCTCCGGTGTACCAGTACAGAAATGCTGCATCTTCGGCAATGGCCATGATGTTCCTATTGATCCCTTCAATGATATGACCAGCTTTGGACGGATGTACCCATTCCATTTCTTTAGTCTCGCGGTGTCTCAGGTACATGCCACGCTCATCATCAAAGTAAGGCGCTATTTCTTCCAGCGGTGGCCTCATATAATCGGTGGCCCAATCCCGGGTTCCAGAAAAACGTACCGTAGGCACCGGTGCTTCTCCTTCAGAGTGTGAAAAATCACCTCCACGCAAATACACTTTGTCGTGTTTTGTTTTCCAGTTCATTTGCAACCGAGCTACCAACCATTCCGGATCGGCGGCACAGCGCTCCATGTACTGATCTATTTCTTCTTTCTTTTTCGCTATGATTTCCGCCTTCCATTTTGTCTTTTGTACCGACCTGGCAAAATCCTTAGCAGCCACGCCGCTGACATATATTCTGGGATGGTTTTCCCTGGCCCCAGATTCACCGGGTTGTGCCTGGGACACTGCGGCCGGTAGCAATAGGACCAACACAACCATCCATGATTTAATATTCAGCTTGAAATTCATTTTGTCAACGTTTAATATGTCCTCAAATCGCTAATCCAAATTCTTTAAGCCTTAAGAGGGCTTCCATGAAGTAATAATCTGCATAAATGATGGGCACATCTATTTCCCTTCCCTTTGGGTAATGTCCTGTGGAATGCAGCAAAATGGCCAGGTTATCTTCTCTGCTGAGATAGTTGGCAGTAGCCAGTCTACTAATCAAATCCACCGCTGCACTTTGATATGTTTCACTTTCCGATTGATCCCCCACCAGTGTAGCGAGTTCCAACAGGCCACATGCGGCAATACAAGCTGCAGACGCATCTTTGGGAGCCTTGGGGATAGCCGGGTCATCAAAGTCCCAATAAGGAATACCGTCTTCCGGCAAACGACTAAGAAATACCCCGGCCAGCTTTTTAGAAGTTTCCAAAAAGTCCGCTCTGCCTGTCTCGCGGTGACTTATCGCAAAACCATAAATAGCCCAGGCCTGCCCACGTGCCCACTGAGAACTATCAGCGTATCCCTGATGTGTGATCCCTTTAATAAAATGGCCGTCGAGGGTATCATATATTCCTACATGATAAGTGCTGAAATCTGATCTCACAAGAGTTTCCATCGTGGTTTCAGCATGTTGTTCAGCGATATCATAGAGCCTTGTGCTGCCTCCGTTTTTGGATGCCCAAAACAGCAACTCAAGGTTCATCATATTGTCGATGATGGTGTTATGAGGGTATTCCTTCTTTGCCGGCCAGGAGTGTATGGTCCCGACTGTTGGATGGAAAAGAGTGGCCAGTGTATCTGCCGCTTTAAGCATCACCCGCCGGTAAGTGTCGTTGCCAGTCAATCGGTAACCATTGCCGAAGCTGCAATAGACCTGAAAACCAATGTCGTGATCTTCCGCCGATGTGTTGGCTATTTGTTCTATTGGTTGTGTAAACCTTTCAGCCTCCTGCTTTAAAGATTCATCACCGGAATGCTCATAAGCATACCACAGGATGCCAGGCCAAAAACCACTGGTCCAGTCATGTAGACTCACGGTTTTCCACTCTTTCTCTCCCATGGCGATGTTCCTCGGCATGCGATCGGCATTGGGTAGGCTGGCTGCAGTAGCCCTGACCTTCGAAACGCAATGATTTAATACCTGTTCGGTAGAATTCTCTTTTGGGCCCTGACTACATGAAGCCGTCCACAGAATGACCGACATCCAAAAAATGGTTTTTGTTGGTCGCCAGGAATACGTGTTGAAATTTCGGTTCATCCTCTCAATCATTAGTCTAGTGGCACCAAATGCATAGCAAAACCATTGTTGGCGAGCAGCTCGATATCCATTCTATTTTCATTGCCCAATGCTAATTCTTCGCTTTTAACCCTGGTTCGGGACGATACAGACTCCTTATTTTCCTCCAACCTTCTCACTTCAAAAATGACGCCCGGTCCCTTTTCTAATGACAGCACGAAAACATTTTTGCCATCCGGCGAAGTGACTTGTATGGGTGCCTGATGGTTCGCACAGCCCATGGTAGCCAAACACATAATAAGTAGCCACCCGTATTTCATAATCCTGATCATTGACAATGGTTTTTTCATTACAAGTAATTCACTCAATAACCTATGGATGGAACACAATCATCCACCGAGGCTAAAATAGGAATCATTCGAAAACCGCAGTTTCAATTGCAAATTCCATCCATGAATCAGGTGATTATATCCATGATTTGTCGCCATGGCCTGTCAATTTCTTATCAATTCAGGATGATCAGCCCCCGCTTAAAGTCACCAACTCTCCGGCTTTGGTGGGCAGGTCATACAAATAGCTTTTTGGGGGCTCATACCCTTCTAAATTTGCTTCTTCTGAAATCAGAGGTTTCAGAACTTCAGGTGTATGATAGAAAGGATTTTCATTTGATCCTTTGGCCTTTTTCAACTTTTCACCTGCGGCCTTCAACTCATTGTAAGATCTGACACGCAGGTTTCCGCCAAGGGTAGATTTAACAACCGCTTTTAACAGTTTTCCATCTTTCCACTCCATCGATTCAATCACAAAACCACCACGTGCACGCAATCCACTGACCTTCCCGTCTTTCCACACATCCGGTAAAGCCGGCAGCAAATGAATGGCACCATCATGGCTCTGAACCAGCATTTCGGCAAGACCTGAGGTGAAACCAAAGTTTCCATCGATCTGAAACGGCGGGTGAGCATCCAGCATATTGGCATAGGTACCACCCCCTTTGGGTGAATCCGGACGTCCTACCAATTTGATTTGATCGCCCATCAGTTTATAGGCGTGGTTGCCATCGAGCAGGCGTGCCCAGAGGTTGATCTTCCAGTTCATCGACCAACCGGTAGAGGGATCGCCCCGATGAATCAGCACATTTTTAGCAGCTTCAAATAACACCGGATTTCTATAGGGAGAAATCTGATTGGATGGCTGCAAAGCATACAGATGAGATACATGGCGGTGCTTGTCTTCCGGATCATCCCAGTCTTTGATCCACTCCTGTATCTGTCCATGCCGACCGATTTGGATAGGCGCTAGTTTAGGAATTGTTTTTTCAATCTTCTCCATCAATGCTGCATCTTTTCCTAAAATCCTGGCCGCCTGAGCGGTCCTGGTGAGCATATCGAATACCAACTGATTGTCCATGGTTGCCCCATACTGGATGTTGACCATATTGGGCAAATGTGTCGGACGGTTTTCCGGTGAAGTTGACGGAGACATCACCAGCCAGCCGTTCTCCGGTTCGGGTGTTAAAAAGCTCAGACAAAATTCTGCTGAGCCTTTCATGGCGGGGTACACTTCTTTCAGGTACTCTACGTCTCCTGAAAACAGGTATTTCTCCCACAGATGCTGACTCAACCAAAGGCCACCGGAAGGCCACATGCCCCAGGTGGCTCCATCCACAGGGCCCGTAATTCTCCACAAATCGGTGTTGTGATGCGCTACCCAACCCTCTGCCCCATACATCACCTCGGCAGTTTGCTGACCGGCCACAGACAGCTCCTTCACCATCTGTATTAATGGCTCATGCATCTCTGGCAAGCTGGTGACCTCAGCAGGCCAGTAGTTCATCTCGGTATTGATGTTGATGGTATAAGCACTTTTCCAGGGTGGATCAAGCTCATTGCACCAAATACCCTGAAGATTCGCAGGCTGACCACCGGGCTGTGACGAACTGATCAGTAAATATCGGCCATACTGAAAATACAATGCAGCCAGTGCAGGATCATTCACCGCACTAAAGTTTTTGATGCGTTCATCGGTTGGCCTTTTGGATTCCTCCGTTTCTCCCAGATCCAGGACTACCCGATTGAAAAACTCCTGATAATCATCAATATGCGACCGCTTGAGTTCCTGATAGCTTTTGCCTTCGACCTGCTGCAGATAGCTGACTGCCCGCTCGTGTTGATCGGCGCTGACCTCCTGATAGTTGACAAAATTGGTCGCTATGGACACATAGATGGAAACACTATTCGCACCCACAACTGACAAGGATGTGTCTGCTGCGGTAACCCTGCCCTCTTCCGGAATAACTTGCACGCGTGTCTCAAACCTCAGCTTGCCTTCCGTGCCGAGGGCCTCTTTTGGCAGTCTCTTGCTTTTGCGATCGTTGTTCCGCCCCACCATTTTCAAAAGGTTGTTTCCCTCGGTGGACACTTCAATCAGCTCAGACTTTGGCCGATCCATGGTGGCGGTAAAGCTAATCTGTCCCGCCTCACGCGCCGTAAGACGAACCACCAACACCTGATCGGAAAAGGAGGTAAACACCTCTCGCTGAAACTCCACCCCGTCCACAGCGTACCTGGTTTTCTGAATGGCGGTACTGATATCCAGTTCTCTGTAGTAATTGCTGTATTGTTGGTGTCCTTCGAAGCTCAGGTATAAATTCCCCGCTGTTTCAAAGGGCATACCATGAGAAGTCTCAGAAATAATCCTGGCATTAGCCAGGTTGTGTGCCTCCTGGTACTTACCCTCAAAGAGTAGTTGGCGAATTTCCGGTAGTATCTCACGAGTCTCCGGGTTGTCATTTCGGTGTGGACCACCCGACCACAAGGTCTCTTCATTAAGCTGGATATTCTCAAGCCCGGGTGTTCCATAGACCATGGCTCCCAATCGTCCATTGCCAATGGGCAACGCCTCGTTCCAGTTGGGTGCAGGCTCATCGTACCAGAGCCTCATGTCCTGCCCTGATCCGGGGAGCGCCATCAGCAATACGGCAAGAGTCAGGGCTTGTTGGATACTTATCATGATAATCCTCATATCTAGAGGGGTTTACTATTGATGATTAAAGTGCCGCTACCGTGCTACCACTTCACAGTGCTGCTCGATTAACGTTTCCAAACATGGCTATCTTCCAGCAATTCCCGGTATTCCTGAGTGAGTAATTTTTGCATGGTCGCCAGTTGATCGGGATGCTCATAAGACAGCTCGTTCCATTCGTATTGATTCTGCGCGAGGTTGTAAAGTTCGAAATCCACCAACTCTGCATTTTTTACAGAATCCACATTTCCCTGATAGACATTTTCGATTTTAGGCAAATATGCCGTGTCATATTTGAGCCGGGCCATGAGCTTCCAATCTCCATCTCGCATGGCCACTACCCGGTCATTCAATGCGTTGTAAAAAGCCCATAGCAAGGGCTTCTCCCTTGTCATCTTTCCTGTCCTGAGCAAATTGGTCAGCGATTGTCCATCCAGCGCTCTTTGTGGGAGCGCTGCTCCTGCCAATTCACAAAATGTGGGCATCAAATCAAGTGCGGATACCACGGCATCTGATGCTCCATTGTAGGTAGGATTTCCCATCCAGTGTACAATGCCGGGTACTTTGAATCCACCGTCTGTTGTCCACAACTTGCGTCCTTTTAAGCCACCCGTGGTACCATAGGAGTGAATGGCCTTTGAATATCTGAGCAGTGTTTCCGGTCCGTTATCGGAGGTGAACACGATCAAGGTATTGTCGTGGCCATTTTCTTCCAGATACTTTACCAGGCGCCCTACGGCCAAATCTACGTTGGCTACATTGGCAAAGTACTGAGCTTCGTTCTCATTTTGTGCATACGGGAGATACCTTTGAACCAGCTCTGGTGGTGATGCAATGGGCACATGAGGCTCATGGAAAGTCACCTGTAGGTAAAAAGGCTGGTCTTTCTTCTGCTGCCCCAGCCAGTCCATCGCTTCATCCACCACGATCTGACAGCTGAAACCCTCGATCTCACCTACTTCTTCTCCATTTCGCACAAAGTTTCGAGGATTCTCATGACTGGGTGCGGCATTGTTGTGCGTGGCAAACCAGTGATCGAACCCAAAGTGATCCGGTGTAGGCTGTTTATCAGGATCGTTGAAAAGTGAGCTGCAATGCCACTTTCCAGATAGGCAGGTAGCGTACCCGACAGACTTCAGTCTGGCTGGAATGGTTTCTTCATAGCCTTGCAGGTGCACCATGTCCCTATTGTCTGGTTTTGGGCTTTGTCCGCCTATAATAAAATCATAAATACCTGCCCTATTTGGGCTCCGGCCAGTCATCAACCCCACTCTGGAAGGAGAACAGACAGGCGCCGCGGAGTAAAAATTGGTCATTCTGATCCCTTTACTTGCCAGTGCATCCAAATTGGGCGTCTTAATCACAGGGTGACCATAGGAAGACAAGTCTCCATAACCCAGGTCATCACATAGAATGACCACAATATTCGGTTGTTCTATCACAGACTCAGTCGTTTGCTTTTTGTCGCAGGCCATCAGGCTCAGGCCAAAAACCACCACCATCAAATGTCCAAATCTCATCATTACTTCTCGTTGTTAATGTTTACTTAGTTGTTTGTCGGAGTGCCCGGGAATTTCCTTCCGGGGTACGCTGAAGAAACTCAGGCCCCTCAAAACTCCAAAACACAGTATGCAATATGCCTTCTGAGCGGATAAAAAGGTATCAGGTATCGTCCCAAACAGATGAATTATGATTCTTTATGGCTGGAGCCACAATGAGACTGGCCTGCCTGGAAACTAAAAAAGGCGCCAAGCCCGAAGAACTTATCCTCTCACCTGACGCCTCCCAACCAACCCCAATTACTCTTTAAGCAATCGAACCTTGCTAATTTTTTATCCAGTCCAGCTGTTCCCACCATTCCGGGCCATCGTTTTTTTGTGGTAAACCGGGTGTGCTTCGCCCACTGACCACTATGTCGACCAGTTCTTGTCTGAGTTGATTCACCAATTCCGGATTCTTATCCTGAATGTTATTTTTTTCACGCTCGTCCACATTTAGATTGTACAACTGAACTTCGGGCATCCCCTCTATATCGTCAGAGCCAGCACGTGGGTAACTCCACCCGCCGGAGCTGGAAGTAAACAAGGCCTTACTATCCCCATTTCGATAAGCAAAAGAGCCATCATAAGAATGCATCACGATGCTTTCCCGCTTCGGTGAGGTGGATGGAAGTCCCAGGGCTGACAAGAAGCTGTAGCTATCCTCTCCGGCATTATCCGGATAAGTGGTCTTCAACAGCTCCGCCAGCGTGGCCAGAAAATCCGTGGTACTGACCAGATCATCAGTTTTGGCAGGCTTGACCTTATCAGGCCAGGTAATGACAAATGGCACCCTATGACCTCCTTCGTAAAGGTCTGATTTAAAGCCCCGATATATGTGACTGGGAAAATGGCCTTTGCTGGCTAGCTGATCAAAATCCGCTTGATTGGAGCAACCATTATCACTCAGAAATACCAAAATCGTGTTGTCAAAAACCCCTTGCGCTTTGAGCGCTTCAGCAACAGCCGAAACCACTCCGTCTGTCATCATCACAAAATCGGGATAGGGGTTATCCAACCCGCTCTTCCCCTGGTATTCGGGCGAAGGTAAAATGGGATTGTGCGGCGAAGTGAGTGGCAGATACAAAAAGAATGGTTTGTCCTTATTCGCATGTGAGTTGATATATGCAACAGCCTCTTTTTGAATCTCCGGAAGGACCTCCTCATGCACAAAATCATCAGATATTTCGCCTTCCAGCCAGATGGATTGTTTCTTCTGACTGGCGGTTCTTTTGGTAGGTACCATTGTAGGCATGTCGTTTTCCACCCATACATAGGGCGGCATGCTCAACGAGCCAATTATCCCATAAAAGTAATCGAAGCCCACGCTGGTAGGTCCATTGGCAATTGGCTGAGTGTAATCTATGCTATCCTTTCCTGCATCTACATTGGCCCAATCCCAGCCCAGGTGCCACTTGCCTATTGCGGCGGTTTCATAGCCCTGCTGCTGTAATAAACCAGCTACCGTCAGTCGTTCCTCTGGAATAAGCGCTTTATCATAGCCATAGAGTACCGATTCTTTCAACCGTGTTCGCCAGCTATACCGCCCCGTGAGCAGACCATATCTGGTCGGTGTGCAAACGGATGAATTGGTATGAGCATCGGTGAACATCACGCCTTGTTTTGCCAGGTCATCAATGGCAGGTGTCTGGATCTTCGATTGGGGATTATAACCCGAGATATCCCCATAACCTAAATCGTCTGCCAGGATGATGACGATATTGGAAGGCCGCTGTTCTTCCTGCTGGCAGGAACTTAAAACCACGGTCAGCCCCAACAATAGTCCTCCCAACAAATAGATCCCTCGCAGCTTAAATCGTGTTTTCATTACTGTTTTTTCCATTCATCCAGACTCAGAGCTTCCGCGAGTGAGTTTCCGAAAAATGACACGCTATAAGTAACCACCACATCAAACCAATGTCTGAAGTTGATCCCGGATGGCCATGATCTACTGACAATGCCTCCTCTGGCGGATGGATCCTCTCCGAAGTACTGATTGTCCATGCACCACTCCAAAGTCTTCATACCTACATCATAGTATTTTCTGTCCCCAGTGAGCTTGTAGAGTCTAATGTATAATCCGGCCCACAGTGTAGTGGCTTTTTCTCCAACCCCCACAAACTCAGGGTCTCTATCAAAGCGCACCGAAAATGACCCATCTGCGGCCTGTGTCTCCATGATGGCATCTGCAATCACCTGCACCTTTTTTAAATATCCCTGCTCAGGAGCTACCCGATGTGCTTCGATCAAACCATCGGCGATGTATCCAAAAGCCTTGGTCCAGTAGTTTACGGGACCTGATTTCTTCTTATCTCCATAGAAAAACACCCCCCACATACCATCTTCTTTTTCAAATGCGCGGATTAGCAAATCAGCAAGACGAATGGTGGTCTTCTTGAAATATTCATCCCCGGTTTCAAAATACAACCCGGCTAAACCAGGCAAGCCCATTGAGCTCTCAAAACTCATGATGGACTTCCATTCTTTCTTGTGAAACTCATAAGCCTGCGGAATCCAAACATCGTCGTGCTCATCCATCAGTAGATTGAGCTTTTCTGCTACTTTTCTACCCGCATCGAGGTATCTCTGGTCGCCTGTGGCCCGGTACAGGGGCATCCAACCCCATCCCACTAAAAACAAGGCATCTACTGTGCTTGCCTCTGTGGCACTGGTTCTTATTATTCCGTATGCAGGACTTGCAGGATCTGTAATCAGCCTGTCCAGCGTGATATTTCCAATCTCGATGGCTCGCTGCTTAAGCGCTTCATTACTCAACCCGGTCACTTCGGTGTCCACACCATCCGCGTCCACAGCTTCCAGAAACATCTTTGCGGAAGGTCCCCAGGCCCAGGCCCAGGCAGGTCTCAACCGGGTTTTGGCAGAAAGGTCGTACAACAGGTACTCACCTCGGTTAGTTGCGCTATCTGGTTTGGTGTCTTCACAGTCAAGCACGTAGCGGGTAGCCCATGAAAGTGCTGCCACCATGCGTTCACGTGATACACCAGTCCCGGTAGATACTTTTGGCAAGGTACTGTCCCAGGTGACTTCCGAACTGGCAATAAACTCGCCGGTATCTACCCGGTGAATTGACACTGCCCCTACCCAGTCATCCCGCAGCACATCAAACTGATAACTCACTTTATCCTCTGCTACATCAGCCTTCGTTGACAGATAGAAATGCTCAATGGCGTTGGTTTTAGGGTCCAGAATCAGGGAATTGCCCCAGTATTCTACTTTTTCATAGGGTATTCTTATTTCGGCAGCCACAGGGTTTTCACCGGTATCATTGAAATCATAGATACCCTGCTCTTTTACGTTCATCTCTATGATGGCCTCCATGTCAGGTTTCATGGCGACATCCACTGTAGGAAAGCGCTGCTCACGACCCGAATTTCTCCTTATGTCGGCTTGTTCGTCAAAACCAGCCATCCACACATCCTTGGTCTGTTCGTTTTGAACTTTCGGTGCGTTTGGTGACACATCATCGTATTCGAATATATATTCATTCGCTTTGCTGAAAAGTCGCACCTCTACCTGCGAAACATCGATGTTTACAGGAAGCTTAAACGACAATGACCGTCCGTTTCGGATTACTTCAAAAGTGCCTTTTCCACCCAAGACCTTGTCTCTGCAAGCGGTGCTTAGGGCGGATATACCCAGTGAAAATCCAGCGGTTGCCACAGCTGATTTTTTGATAAAGTGTCTTCTTGATTCTTTGTATGCCATCGTTTAAAAAATTCAAAAACATCCCTGATTTCATTCGACCATGAACAACATAAAAAAATCTGCTTCTGGTGAAACAGCTTCTTTTGATTGAAGGACGAAACATGAAACCAATTCAATCTGAGGTGTTACATGTGTTACCCGTGAAAAACATTAACCCATTAATTCTTGACTTCCCAATTTTTGCTGGTCTCAGGAGGCGATTAGGTCGGTCTCATTAATGAACAGCCAGCGACCATCGCCACCAGCTGTTCATTATAATACTCATCGGACCTACTTTCTTTAATATCCCGGGTTCTGTAAAATACCAGTCAGCGAAATTTGACTAATCGGAATAGGAGCCAGGTAATGGGTCATTGTGAATCTTCGATTCGATGCCCCATCTCTTACAATTACCCTAAGGTTTTCACCCGAACCAACCGTCACGGTTTTCTCACCAAATGGATAGATGGAAGGGAGATACAATGACTCGTCTCCATCATAGACAGTACCTTCTATCACAGCTCCATAAATCTCTTCAGCAAATACTTCATCCGCTATACCCCATCGCTTCAAATCATGAATTCTTGTGTTTTCGCTGTATAGTTCCAGGGCTCTTTCTCTTCTGATTTCCTCCAATATATCCAGGTCATAAGCAGTGGCCAGACTATTGGTCAATGGGGCTATCCCAGCCCTTGCTCTGGTCTTGTTAATTGACTCGTCTAACTCAGCATCAGAAATGGATCCTCTGAGCTCATAGATGGCTTCAGCATATGTTAAATACACCTCTGCCAGACGCAATATTGAATAATTCTGCGCATGTCTTTCATCAGGTCTGTATCCATTCCATGATCTGAATTTTCTATTTCGAATACCAATCCCAGCGCCTGAATCACTTGGACCCACATTGAGGACAGGCGATCCATTTTCCGGTACGTTGTAGAAGTACGCGATCATCCTGTTGTCCCTGTTCTGCAGTTCATCCCACATGGTGTTGTATCCCTGAAATTGCGGGCTCTTGCTGATAGGCAAACCATCGGTACATAGAAACATGTCCATGGATTTTCTGTTCGGAGCCATGCGGCTTTCAGTTGTTGCGAAATTCAAATCACCAAAGCCCAGATCGTAATCATAAATCTTTTGAATAATGAACTCCTTGTTGGAGGACTTATCAAGTCCCAATGGGTTTGATCCGGCATCTTCCAGCTGATGCAAGTAGAAGTTGGCATTGATCTCAGGAAAGTCATGATTCCAAAGTTCATATCCTCCATTGACCATCACATCCTGAGACAGGTCAATCGCCTCACCCAGCATTGCCTCTACTGAAGGATAGTTAGCTGGTTTGGTAGAGCCAGCACCGGCTGTGGACCCATCTCCATCTGTGTCGGTACCTACGTACTTTTCCCATGTGGCCTCATACAAGAGTACTTTAGCCTTATAAGCCTTAGCGGCCATACTTGTGATCTTACCTAAATCTGACTCACCCACTGACGGAGGACAATTGGCAATAGCCTCATCCAGGTCAGACAGAATCAAACTGATTACCTCATATCGGCTGCTTCTCGGGGTTTCAAATATTTCGTCAGGTGAAGCCGAACTGATGACCGTAGTGATCAGGGGTACTCCGCCGAACCTCCTCAGCAATGTGAAATATTCGTACGCTCTGAAAAAATGAGCGGTACCCACATATGCTGCGATTTCGGTGACATCTCCCGTGTATTCAGCAGCACTTGCTATCAGCATATTTACATCCCTAAGGTCGTCGTACCCTTCATTCCAAAGTTCGTCAGTCTCAGGGGCCACCACGTTGCCCTGAGTATAGAGCTGAGGGATAGAGACCAAATCAGATCCGTAATCTCTAAACTCTCCATCCGCACCCCAGCCTATCATCCCATCATACAGATGGTTGGAGGCAAGTTCGAAATGTGCAGGCGTGGAATAAAAAGTCGCATCTGTAATTTCATCCAATGGCTCAAGATCCGTAAAGGCATCCTGGCACGAAATCATCATAGTGCCTAACACTATCAATGAAAAGAATATATTTTTCATGTCTTTTAATTTTTTGTTACAACTGAAATATCTCATTTAGAAGGTCAGGTCTATCCCAAGTGAATAAGTCCTCAGGAAGGGATAAATGTTACTTGAACTTCCCCGGCTTTCAGGATCGTAACCATCCTTGATCGCGGTAAACTCGAACAGGTCATTTCCAGAGAAGTAGATTCTCGCCTTTTCTATGGCCACTTTCTGAGTCAAACTTTGCGGTAAAGTGTAACCCACAATAAGCGTTTTGAGTCTCATGTAACGATTGTTCTGAAGGAACCACTCGTTATCCCACCAGTTATGTCGGGCAAGAGCTGTATTCCAGGTCATCCTGGGATATTCAGCACTTGAGTTGCTCTCCGTCCATGTTTTACCCAGAAAAGCCGCAGTTTGGTTGGCAAACCTGCTACCCGCGAAAGGAGCGGACAGGTTTCCTTCTTGTCTGTAAATGTTCTGGTCAAGTACTCCCTGGAAAGTAGCCTGAAAATCAATTCCTTTCCAACTGGCACCCAGGTTCACTCCATAGGTATAATGCGGTGACAGGTCACCCACAAACTTCAAGTCTTCGCCATTTTCAGTAGTGATCACCCCGTCTTTATTTCTATCAACCTTGATCACATCTCCCGGACGAAGGCCTGTATTTCCCTGGTTGGGAAAGCTTCCTGAATATGTGGAATAATAAGCATCAACCTCTTCCTGTGTCTGGAAAAAACCATCGGTTTCCCACAAGAACAGCGCTCCAATTGGATAACCTTCTATGTTGACACCTGCTGTGTTCAATACCGGAATGTTAGCACCATCAAGTCTTACGATCTTGTTTCTGCTGTCACTCATATTGGCTGAAACGGAAAAGGTCACATCTCCAACTCTATCTTTCCATCCCAGGGCTGCTTCCCATCCATGAGCATCCAGGTCACCTGAGTTGGTCAGCGGGCCTATTCCGTCATTACCCATTACCGATCCATATTCTACGGCGATCAACATCCCTGAATTATTTCTCAGGTAGTAGTCGAAGCTTCCACTTAGTTTGAAATCAAATAAGCTAAACTCTGTTCCGAAATTGGTCATGTTGATTCGCTCCCACGTCACAGTAGGGTCAATGATGTTCGGAATATTGGCAGCACTTTGAAGTGCTGGTGACGCACCAAATAATTGTCTGCTAGGTGCGACGGTAGAGAGATAGGAAAATTCATCAATACCTGCCTGATTTCCTGTTTCACCATAACTCGCCTTTAATTTCAAAAAGCTCAGGAATGATGCGTTTTTCATGAATGATTCTTCGCTGATCACCCATCCTGCCGAAACTCCGGCGTAATTCAGTGCCTTAAACCCTTCTGCAAACCTTGACGAAACATCTCTCCGCCCTACCAGGTCGATCAGATACTTTCCTTTGTAGTCATAGGCAATTCTCGAGAGGTAGGCATATAGTCCCCATTGACCTTGTCCTCCTTCTGTCTGGACATTTGTCTGTGGAGCAATATTGATATCATAAATTCCATTGTCTTCAAAGTAGCCGTTTCTGGTAATGGAATTGCCCTCTGATCGGAAATAGTCCCCTGTAACCCCCACTTTAGCGCTGAAGTTGTGATCATTAAAACTCTTTTGGTAGTTCAGGTATGATCCATAGTTCAGGTAGTCATTTTCCTCGTAGCTATCGGTGATTCCTTCGGCGATCTGACTCGTGTAGTTTGCAAAGTTGCCATCCCAATCATATAACGCTACGTCTATATTGGTCTCATCGGTACTTTGTACTCGTCTGTTGTAAGAACCGGTAAGTTCCAGGGTCAATCCTTCCACAATTTCTGCGGTCATCCCCAGGTTGATTTTGGTCAAATCCTCATCCAGATCTTCTCTACCACCCGATTCTACACTGGCCAGGAAGTTTTCAGAACCAATGGCGCCAAAGGCAGCTACGTACTGACCTGCGTCATTCTTACTGGGGAAAATCCAGGGGTTTTGCTGAAATGATCGGCCATCCACTCCGTTAGAAGGACTTGATCTTCTTCTTTTCTGATAGGTAATACCAGAACTCAAATTCACTCTGTCTGACAACTGATGATCAAAGTTGAATCTCAGGTTGTATTGTTTCTGTCCATCATAAGCAGGCTTCAATGCCCCTACATCGTCCGCAAAAAGTCCTGATATACGGTATCTCGTGGTTTTGTTTCCGCCGGACACACTGATGTTGTGTTGCTGTGAATATGAATTACCAAAAAACTCATCGATGCGGTCTACATCTTTCACATACATGCCATCCCACGCGAAGTAGATATCTGTCAGCGGGCCTTCATATCCATCTGCCAATTGCTGAATCTTTTCTGCCGTACCAAATCCCCAATAATTCCTTCCTTCTTCAGGCATTTCTTCGTTTGCCTCCAACCAGAGCTGGCCATACTCTCTCATATTTGCTGCATGCGGAGTAAGACCGACTGACTGCATTCTGAAATTACCGTTGTAATTGACTGTCAATTCACCCCGCGTTCCTTTTTTGGTAGTGACCAGAATAACTCCATTAGCTCCACGCGCTCCATATATAGCAGTAGCGGCATCTTTCAATACACTGATACTTTCAATGTCATCGGGGTTCATATTGTAAAACTCTCTTGCATTCAGAACCGGCACATTATCAATCATTATCAATGGTGGATCCTGATTGATGGATGCAAAACCCCTGATTTGCAAATCGATATCTTCCTGGCCCGGACGCGCAGATCCTCTGGTCACAGTGATACCAGGTGTTTGTCCCTGTAGGGATAAGGCAGGGTTAGTTTGTGCTCTGCTCGCAAACACTTCCTTACCTTTCACTACCTCTATGGCTCCCGTTACTGTTTCTTTGGTTTGCTCGCCATACCCGACCACTACCACTTCATCCAGACTAGATACGTCAGGGCTGAGTGATGCCTGAATGACAGACTGATTACCCACGGTAACCTCGAAAGGCTCGTAACCCACAAATGAAATAACCAAAACCGCAGATTCATCAGCCTGAAGCCTGAAGGCTCCGTCGATATCTGTAGTTGTACCTGAGGTCGTTCCTTTAACAACCACAGTAGCACCAGGCAATCCTTCCCCGTTCTCGTCAAGAACTTTACCGGAAATGGTCTGCCCCTGACCAAACGC
Organism: Marinoscillum sp.; assembly: GCF_040222955.1. Taxonomy (GTDB): domain Bacteria; phylum Bacteroidota; class Bacteroidia; order Cytophagales; family Cyclobacteriaceae; genus Marinoscillum. The sequence continues at coordinate 166,096 of NZ_JAVKCA010000009.1, forward strand.
ACTCATACTTACCAGCATGAGCACGGCAAAAAGCATTTTCAAAAACTGCCCCTTTTTAGTATACCTTAATCTCATATTATTGAATTTTTCAGATTAGTTGATTAATTAAATTCCGGACTTATACATCCTTCTATTCACAAAGGAGCAAGACATCTCCGTTGTTGGTTTAGGGTCTTTTCAGCACCCGGGTTGGTAAAAGATTTCATCATAGTCAATAGGTTTTTAGTTCGTTGAATCTGGCGCTAATGAATGACGTGTTTAAGTCACTCAACACCGACAACAATGATAGATCACCCCAAGGAGGAGCGATATGAACTATGATTCAAAATCGATAAATTATGTGTCTTTTATGCGCTCAAACTACGGAAAACGCATTTTCATACACTTCCAAATATAAATTATACAATTTCCTCAGCTAGGTATTGATTGGGGGCCTTGCCAAAGTGCTCCCTGAAAGACTTGGTGAAATAGGCTGAAGAATTAAACCCGGACATGTAAGCGACTTCCTTAATGGAGTGTTGCTGCTTCCTTAGGAGATCCAAAGCATACTTCAACCTGATCACCCGGATAAAGTGACTTGGGTTTTGACCGGTCAGGGAGCTGACCTTCCGGTAAAACTGAGACCTGCTTGATCCCATTTCCTTGAGCAATTCGGCAAGCCTGAAATCCTGATCGCTTACATGGTCCAGGATCACCTTGGTGGCTTTGTCCAAAAAGGCTTCATCCAGTGTATTGGTAGTGATCTCACTCGAAGGGAGCATTCCTCCTATGGAGGTAAACTTCTCCCTCAGTCTGACTTTGGCCTCCAACAAATTGTTGATCCGAGCCTTCAGCACACTGATATTAAATGGCTTTGGTAAGTATTCGTCGGCTCCCGTCTGGTACCCTTCAATGCGATCTTCCTCGAGGCTTCGGGCAGTGAGCAGGATAATGGGAATGTGACATGTCTCTATGTTGAGTTTGACCTGGCGACACATTTCAAAACCGTCCATTTCAGGCATCATCACATCGCTGATCACAATATCCGGATAGTACTTATTGATTTTCTCAAGGCCTTCCTTCCCATTGGCGGCCTCCCGCACTTTGAAACGGGACCTGAGCTCCTTGCGCAAATGCACCCTCAACTCCTTGTTATCTTCTACGATCAACACAGTCGGGCTCTTGAGATTCGCGTCATCATCCGGGGACTCATCGGCAGTGGCCTTGTTATCAGAGATGGCCACCTCATAGGCAGTGGACAGAACAGCCGCAGGATCCTGCGCATATCCCTCTCCCATGGCTCTGTGTTCTACTCCTTTATACAGACTTTTGTCCAATGGTAAATCCACGATGAAGGAAGTCCCTTTCTGATACTCGCTTTCCACAGAAATCTCCCCTTTGTGGATTTCTACCAATCCTTTGGTGAAGTTCAGCCCTATACCGGTGCCTGTTTTGGTACTGTCTACATGGAAAAACCGGCTAAACACCTCTTTCAACTGCTCCTTCTTAAAGCCAATACCCGTATCAGCCACCACTATTCTCACATAGTCCTTTTTGCCCTTGTTCAATGGGGCCACAGACATGGTGATGGCGCCTTCAGCATCTGTAAACTTGATGGCATTGGATAGCAGGTTGGTAATGATTTTCTCCACCTTATCCGGATCAAAATACCCTGTTAAGGAATCAGATGTGCTCTCATACCTGAAATCCAGAGATTTACTCCTGGCCAAATCCTCGAATAACAAAAAGGTGTCCTTACAGAATTTCACCAGGTCACCCTCTACCAGCTCCAGGGGTGTCTTCCCGAGATCCATTTTCCTGAAGTCCAGCAGCTGGGTCACCAAACTAAGGAGTTTCCTGGCACTGCGCTGTATGACCAGTGCGGAATCTCTCACCACTGCTTCATCGTTGCTTGAAGATAAAATCTTATCGACGGGATTCAGAATAAGTGTTAGTGGCGTTCTAAACTCATGTGATACATTGATGAAAAACCTCAGCTTCATTTGATCGAGCTCATGCTGGCGCTCCTCACGAAGCCTTTGGCTGTACACCCTGAAAACAAGATAGATGATTCCACCTATCAGTATATTGTAGATCAGGTATGCCCACCAGGTTCTCCAAGGCGGCAGCAATACCTCCAGGTCAACGCTGGTCAGTTCGGCATTTTCCCAGTCGTCATCCAGGGCCGTTTTCACTTCGAACCGATAGTCTCCCGAAATCAGGTTGGAATAGCTGGCAGTACGATTGTCCTTCACATATACCCAGTCCTCATTTACGCCGATCATTCTGTGGGCATAGCTGACCCGGTCCGGATTCGGAAGATGTAATGCTACATAGTCGAAAGACACAAACCCCTCGTCATAGTTGAGTACCACCTTGCTCCTGCTGGTGATTGGGGCATCCAATAAGACCCGCTCATTGTAAACCTCCCCTACCCGCACCGTGTGATTCAGCACACTCATGCTGGTGATCATAGGTGCCCCCACTTGCTCCGACAAATGGACTTCCTCAGGGCGAAAGACATTCAGTCCGTTGATGCCTCCGGCCAGGAGTCGCCCGTCTGCCGTTCGAAAAATGGACTTGCTCTGAAATTCCATGCCCTGGATTCCATCGTGAATGTTGAAGTTTTTAAAATCTTCACCCTGCAAGTCCAGTCTACCCAACCCGCTTTTGGTGGTAAACCAAAGATTTTCGTCATCGTCCAACACCACTCCAACGATCAGGTTACTAGGCAGTCCTTCACTGGTGGTAAATCGCTTGATTAACTCAAAATCAGCATTGAGTTGATAGAGTCCCAGGTCTGTACCCACCCAATAGGTTTGGTCGTTTGCTTCTGTGATATGGTTGATTCTAAAGCCTCGAAGCTGTGATTTTTCTGTGTTCAAAAGGGGCAAAGTAACCAGCTCGGCCAAGTCTGAAACCTTGTTGAGGTCCATCACCTGCAACCCCGCACCTGTGCCCAGCAGCAAACGATTTTGTGAATCAATCAACAAGGAGAACACCAAATCACTTAATAGCTGCTGCCCGATGGTCTGGCTATTGTATCTATAAAACCTATCCTCCCGGGGATCATATGCATTCAGTCCGGCAGACAAGGTTCCACACCAGAGGATTCCGTTCTTGGCCTGGGTAGCATACCAGACACTATTCTGGCCGATAGAATACTCATTACTGGGGTCATAGGTAAACCGCTCAGCCCGGCGGGTATTAGGGTCAAAAAGGTTCAGTCCCCCATCCCATGTACAGATCCAAAGCTGCCCAGACAGGCTCTCCTCCATGTAGACGATCTTATCCGAACTGATGGTGTTTTTACCGGATTCCTGATGCCTGAAAGAGCTGACCACCTTCAACTGATCATCCAGAAGGTTCAAACCTCCTCCATCTGTACCTACCCAGATTCTTCCTTTAGTATCTTCTGTGACGGCCTGCGCTATTCTGGAGCTCAGCCCGTCATTTTTACCCTGCCGATAAAACACGTGCGCAAAGGCTGACTTATTCATGGATAATTTGCATACCCCTTCGTTATAAGTAGCAATCCAAAACATCCCCTCGCCATCTTCCATCACCTTGGAGGGTTGGTTATTGGGCAGTGATGACGGATCCTGCGGATCGTGCCTGATTTGTTGAATCAGCTCTTTCTCTTTATTCAGCAGGAAAATCCCATCGCCATCGGTAGATATCCATATCATCCCCTGATTATCCTGATAAATATCGAAAACAGGAACAGCCATTCCTTCGGTGTAATTCTTTAAGCGGTATTCACGCTTTTCAAAGTTGAATACATACATACGGGAAAGGTCATTCCCGAAAAGAAGCTCCCCCTTTGTATCCATCAAGAAACTCTTGGGTAATTGGTTGATTTCAAAATCAGCTTTGCCAGCACTTGGAATATGCTGAATAGACGCTGTAATGGTGTTAATAATGTTCAGAGCTGAACCCTCCGTACCAACAACCACCCCGGAATCGATTGGAACGATACCAACTACTTCTTCCTGGTCCAGTGGATATTTAGAATCAGGAGCGCTATTATAAGTTTGATAGATGGGCTGATCCTGCTCGGAGGAAAGATCCATTTCTACAAGGCCGGTGGTGGTGCCCACCCATAAGGTTTGTTGATCATACAGCAGGCAATTGACTGCTACCAGTGAGGCCTTCTCGTCAGAGTTGGACAACGCTATCCGGTGGAACTTCTCGGTCTTCTGATCAAACTTATTGAGCCCGGTAGAGGTCCCAACCCAGAGGTTTTGGGCATCATCCTCCACGATGGCCGTGATCCGGTTACCCCCCAAAGAATTTGTATTTCCATATTCCGGTCTGTAAATCGTGAACTCATATCCATCGAACTTATTGAGCCCATCGATGGTCCCAAACCACATGAACCCCCTGGAGTCCTGAAAAATCTCTGTACAGGTACTGCTGGATAACCCCTCCAGGGTGGAATACGATTCGAATTTCAAATTCTGATACTGAGCTACAGCATTTGTAGATGCTAAACAGAACATCAAACCCAAAACTCCCAGGCACTTACTCATCTTCTCTTCTATCTAATCTGAAATCCGTTCAATGATAATGCTATTTGAGAAAACTGTAAATGTATTATGAATAAAATGCCAGATTCTCTTACATACACTGCAACTCCAGGGCTGTTTGTCGTATCTGATCAGGCACACAACATAAACTGGTAGTGTGATGGAGTAAAATTTGGACATACTGGCTCGTGCATTTGTACCCTGAGGAGCTCTGACCTCAGGGTGTTACGGTTTTCAAAAAGGCATCATTTCAATAGGCCCGAATAACAGGAATCTCTATTTTTAATTTTTCTAAACTACTCGAAGCTTTAAATTCATCCTATGAAGCGGTTCATTCTGGACACCCTCCTTTGCTCTCTTTTCATTTTTGGAATAATGGGGGCCTTTGCATCAGTCACTTTTTTCAAAGTTTTTGACCTCTTCGATCCCATCGGGGATATGTTTTCTGACTTTGAGCTGACCGATATAGTTTTTTCACAACTCAGCGAAGATCCCATAGCTGACGACCGCATTGTGATGGTCAATATTGGTATGCTCAATAGAGAGGGTATAGCACGGCAAATTGAAATCATCAATCAATATGAGCCGGCAGTAATCGGACTGGATGTGCTGCTGGATGCTCACAAGGAATGGTCCGAAGATAGTGCGCTGACCCGAGTGCTGTCAGAAACGGCAAATATTGTGATTGGGGAAAAACTTGTGGGTTTGGATGAGGAAACGAATGAATTTGCCATGACCCTGAAACCAGAAGAACACATTGCCCAGGCCGCTCATTTGGGTTTTGTGAACCTGATCACCAATGCCAAGGTGCAGGAGGATTTGAAAATGTGCCGGGAGTTTACCCCTTCTGAAATTGTAATGGGGGAAACAAAGTATGCATTCCCGGTGCGACTGGCCTATGCCTATGACTCTCTGAAAACAGAAAAATTTCTTGCCCGGAACAATGATGTAGAAGTGATCAATTATAAGGGAAATATCATCAATTTCTCATCGGCCAATTACGGTATGAAATACTTTGCCCTGGATGTTCAGGATGTCCTGGATGAAAGCTTCAGTCCTGATCTTTTCAAAGATAAAATTGTCATCATGTGCTTTATGGGTCAGTTCCTGGGCGACACACAGACTACTGATGATTACTACTTCACCCCTATGAATGAAAACTATGTGGGCAAAGCAAAGAATGACATGTTTGGAGGGGTCATTCATGCCAATATCATTTCTGAAATCCTGGATGAAGACTATATCAATGAAATGTCCCGAAGGACAGAGATCATTTTGGCGATCATGTTCTGCCTCTTCAATGTATTCCTTTTTAAAATTGTATATGGTGCTCTCCCCAGGTGGTATGACGGGATCACCAAAATCTTTCAGCTCATAGAAGTATTGGCCCTGGCCACCCTTATGATCTACCTCCTCTTGCTTTTCAATTATAAAGCTGATTTTACCCTGGTCATGATCGTCATTGCACTATCGGGAGACTCGCTGGAGGTTTATCACGGTGTGGTTAAAAACCTGTTTTCAAGACAACGAAGAAAAGAGGTATTTAGAATCAATCGGCGGTTTTGGGAAAATCAATAAAGGACCTATGCGAATCAGATTCAACGCATCCGAGAATTATTTGGTGCCTGATCCTCATCTGAGAGTTCTTTTACAGTTTCGTCACTGCTACATCTGATATTAAGCCAGGTTAAGAAAAGCGGCTGATTGAGTGATATTAAGCTTGCCTTAATAGGCTAATTCTTTACTAACCTGAGGACCGCAGCCTCGGCTACCGCCTCACCATTCCCGGCATTCTGGAGAGTCAGGAAATATACACCTGTGGGAAGGATTGAAACATCCACTTCCAGATGATCCTGAACAACCCTCATTTTTCGGGATAACCTGATTTTACCTTCAACATCATAAATGAAGATAGACAGCTGCGAAGGACTACCAGTAGGCAGGGCCAGCCGCACATGATCGCTGGCTGGGTTTGGGAAAATTTCAATAACACCCGTACTCCCGGTACCAAGTGGGGCTGGCGTAACAGGCAAAGCAAACTCAGCAATGACATTCATATCCTCAGTGATCGAAATCATCTTCGGGTTGTCAGTCCCGTCCAGATCACCACCCCATTTTGAGAATTGATAGCCATCCGCCGGAGTAGCCGTGAGGGTTATGATTTCGCCTAAATGGTAAGTCTCCTTTTCGGGGGACCACATGACACTACCTTCCCCTACAATGGAAGATGCTAATGAAAATATGGCTTCTTCATTGGAATACCCAGGCCCGGTATTGGATGTGGTAGCATAGGGCTGCACATCCACAGCGTGGGGAAATTCTGAAGCTCCCACATCTTTTTGGTCAATTTCATCAGGTCTGGTCTGCTGCATAATGTCCAGTCTCAAGTCATCAAACTCTAACCCATCGATCACAGGAATGGGCGGGAATCCGGAAACTGCCGCATCAATGGCAGGACTCTCTGAGCTTAACTGTAAAAATCCCTCTCCATTTTCAATCAGCTTTGGGTCCAGATCACTCATACCCGATGGCCGATCGATTCCCAGCGTTCCTGAAGAGATATTGCCCAACCATACTTCGTCCCCTGACGGGTCATCAAATATCACATCCCTTGGGTTCGCGAAAATATTGTTGGCAAACACTACATGCTGAGGTGGGTAACTTCCTGATCCTCCCAACTTTACTTCCTCAGAATCCACAATGGTATTGAAATAGATATGAATGGAGTCTAAGGGATCGGAGGACTCGTTTTGCAAATAAATGGCGCGGCTGCTCAATCCGGAAAAGTAGTTGTTATAAATGAAGTGGTTTTGCCCTTCACGCACTCGGACACCGCCCATGTTGTTCAGAAAAAAATTGCCATAAACAATGGCCTCATCCCCGTGACGTAGCACCAGCTCCCCTTTTGAGTTATTCTCGAAAGTATTGTACCGAAAGACATTTTGCGCAGCCTTATTTGAAATCAATTCCCCATCACCATCACAATTTTCAAAATAGCAATACTCTACAATGGTCCGGCTGTCCAGGTGTGCCTGTGTGCTCACACCAATGCGAATAGGCTCCACGCCCATGTCACCACCACTACCCCGAAAGTTTCTAAATGAGCAATACTGAATTTTATGATATCCCGGTTCATTATCCACCAGAATGGACAGGATGTTTTGATCTGCCAGAGTGATTCGATTCTCGAAATTGCAATAGCTAATGGTTGTCCTCCGTGAATCTTCATCAACGATCAAATATTTAAAGCTCGTATAACCCAAAATGTTTATTCGAGTAATCAGTACATCACTCCCCCAATTTCGGATCACATCATCTGTACCAATATCTCCCCCTACAAATTGAAATCCAGACAGGACTACTTTGTCGGCATCTATTTCCACTTTTGAAGCTCCCGTGAAGATGACGGATCCATAGCTTTCTGCGGTAACGACAAGACCTGCAACTTTGATATCCATAAAAACATCCTCGTATCTGCCTGATTTCCAGACAATGGAATCTCCATCTACTGCATCATCAAGAGCAGATTTGAATTCTGACAGGGAAGAAACATCGTACCTGGTTTGGGCAAGTGTCACTTCTGCAACAAGTAAAATCACTAAAAGGGCTGCAATTCGCATATTAATCAATCTGTGAAAAAGTAACTCTTAATTATTCAGTACTCTCGTGAATCGTCCTCCCGGAACTATTCACCGTTATCGGTACTCATCGGTTTGTGTGTTTTCAGCCATTCCTGGCCCTCCTTAGTCAGGAAAAAGTCCATCCATAAGTAGTACATCTTCTTGTTCTCACCCACTGTGACCCAGTGGCTCGAACCAATAGGAATGTGCAACAGTGAGAACTCCTTGAACGCCGTGGAAGCTGCATCCGCGTGAACCACCACATCATTGTTGGATAGTCCTAAGAACAGCTGGTCAAGCATAGGATGCTTATGAGCACCCACCTCATCCGGCCCCATGGCTTCAACAGTCCCAAGCGAAACACGAGGAACGATATCAGCCGGTAGCACGGTTCTGCTGACGGTATTCGGACTCTTTATCTTTTCTGTATAAGGTTCGCAATCCTCAAACCGTGTAAAAAACAGGTTATATCTATTCTCCTCAGGGAAGTTCTTCAGATCCTCCAGATCCTGAGTGGACAATTTTTTGGTAAACTGCAGAAAATGAAGTTCCTCCCCCGCAGGTACCTTAAACTGTACTTGATCCGTGTCGTTCATCGGAATGGCAATGGACTCGGGCACCAGGTTGTACACCGTTGAATCAGCCTGCAGGGTTCCATTCCCACTTACAAACAGAAACATGCTCACATGCTCCCCGGAAAGTGAGATGGTTTGCTCGGTAGGCCCAGCATAAGCGAGGTGCTCAATCCTGGTCTCGGCAATTTCACCTGCCAGCAATTCTTCTTTGAAAACCTGCTCGCCTGCCGGTATTTGCATCTGCAAATCCTGAACAATAATTTCAGGCGAGTCCGGGCCTGAAGAACAAGACGACAGCATGATTGCCATGATCACATAAACTCCAATGCCTTCCTTTTTTAGAACCTTCAGTATATTCATGATTCGGTTATTTACTTTTCACATGCATCCAGGTTGGATGGATAACAAGTCCGTTAATTTTCTATTTCGAAGGTTGAATGATCAACCTTTGAGTTTTCGTTTCACTGCCAATTCTCAGTTTGACGATATACAAGCCATTGGGCAGATTGTCAGGTGTCCATTCTACTTTCTGGATTCCCGGGTTTTGGAGTTCATTCACCAAATCCACAATCTTCTGACCAGACACAGTATATATGGTCAATTCTACGAGCGCAGGTTTGGATACTTTATAGGCTATGGTAGCCCTGGAATGGATCGGATTGGGATAGACAATCATCTCACTGTCCGAAGCCTCGAGTGCATTGGGATACTCAACACCAAGCGTAACTTCTTCCTCACTAAAGTGAGCAGTGACTGACTTGTCGGCATCCATGATGATGGTCGTTTGTTCTGAGGTCCCGGTCACGTCCCCACTCCAACGGTCAAATAGATTCCCATCGTCCGGCTTAGCGGTCAGGTACACGAGTGTTCCCGCTTCGTAAACACCTCCGGTGGGATTGTAGCTCACAAACCCGTTTCCAACGGCCGAAGTGGTCAACGTGTAGGTTTGCGTGGCGCTAACAGTGATGTTCACTTCCGGCGAGGTAGTTGTAGCTCCTTCATTGTCAGTAGCTACTGCGGTAAAAGCATAACTACCAGTGACCGCAAACGGAATGGTAAATGAATAAGGAGTGGTCTGATCCTCACCAAGTTTCGTTGCCCCATTGTAAAACGCTACATTAGAGAGTGTACCATCGGGATCAGAGGCATCAACCACGATGGTGATGTCGTCCCCATTCACAAAACTTGCACCATTCTCAGGAGAGGTAATATGAACTACCGGATTCACATTTCCCCCTGATCCGTCAGCGACATACAACTCATCAAAGTAAGCAGTGGCCTCCCCGTCATCCTGCAGATATACTCCGGCTTTCCAGTAGCTGGGGAATGTCCAAAACGAAACATCCATATTGGCTTTTTCGGCTCCATCTACATCAATGATCATGTTTCCATCCACCAAGCGGACGTCACAGTCGAAATATCCGGCAGGCGCTTCACCCAGGTCCACATGCGTGGTATTTACACCTTCTATGTCAGTTTTTATGGCCGCCCACAGGTGATTGACTGGTGACTTGGTTTGATGCTTATAGATTCTGAGGAGTGGTTTGTTTGGGCCACTACCGGCATTGGCATCATCGTGAATCTGCAGTACCGTCACCTGGTCACAGGTCTGCTCCACAATATTAATCCTGGCATGCAATGAACGATTACCTTCTGAAAGTGTCCAGTTGGTCTCATACCTCAGTTCGGTGCGCTGGCTGGATCCTGACTGATTAAAAGCGACTTTATCTTCATCCACAACATAAAAGTTGTCATCCGTATAGCCATCCTTTAACTGAGATTGCGTGGCGATTGTGGAGCTCGTTGGTGCCTGTAACTTACATTCCCCAATGAAGGCCTTAAACCTTGGAATGTCATAAGGTGCATTGTATTCCGTAAGAGGGTTGACGGTAATACTCACTCCCAAAGCCGTGTATGAAACGCCTCCATCATCTGTAGCCGTGGCAGTGAGCACATAGCTCCCCGCAGGCACTGCACTCCAGGTATAATCATAAGGAGCTGAGGTGACTTCACCCAGTTTTGTGGTGCCGTGAAAAAATTCTACTTTGGCCATCGAACCATCGCTATCAGAGGCATCCGCCGAAATGGTGATGTTATCTCCGGCACTAAAAGTTGCGCCACTGGACGGAGCGGTAATGCTGGCTGTCGGTGCCTTGTTTCCGGCCGTGGAGTGAGAGTTGCTCAAAGCGAAAAATGAAGCCTGACAATAGTCGCCATCCTCTCCGGAGTTGTTTTGATTGTATACGCCAGCTTTGAAATACATCCAGTCATCAGCAAAGCCACTGTCGGTCATGTCTACCACTTTCTGCACATCAGGTTTTCCAGGCCGCATAATGGTCACGGTAAGGTCATTACCCTCCACTTTGATTTCGTAACTAAACTTTTCTCCAAGCGCAATACCATCTTCTGGATCAGCAGCATCGTCGCTTCTGCTGCCGATCATTTCATGCCATTGCTCTGCACTGGTGGTAGGCTCATGAGCGAAGTAGATGGACCCTTTGGTGTTTCCTGGCAATTTCCTGTAGTATATCCGGCACGGTTCATCGCTTGATGCATGGATTTGTCCAATGATTACACGACCCACTTTGCCGGCTTCCCCTGTGGTAGACACATGATCCACAGCAACTGTGGCTGTCAGTGTTCCGCCTACTCCACCGGCTGCCTCCTGATTGGCCTGACTGGAAGAAGCGAAGACCCAGTTGTTGGGGCCGATCCCCTGTGTGTTGAAGCTGGTATTGCCAGCCCGCAACATTTCGCGAAGTTCACTTCTGGGGTAAGAGCTCCCGCCGGTTTCTCCGTCATTCCGGCATCTAAAGACCATTGCCCCGGTGTTGGGGTCTGTATAAAACTGAGCCGGCCTTTCAAAACCATTGGATAGTTCAGCTTCCTGAACTTCCGACTGATCCTCCAAAGTGATCTTCCAATCAGTAAGATCAAAATTTCCACCAGGTGGTAAATTAGGATCCTGGGCCCAGCTTGCTGAAACCGATGCGAACTGTAGGAGAACAAACATGATCAGGCAGGAGAATACATTCCCTATTGATGATGAAAATTCCGATTTCCTGGTTGCTGTAGCTTTCATATTGTCAAAAATTTTACTAGTACTTAAATCGAATTCAAGTGCCTTTTTCAGCACTTATGGGTAATATCGAGAAGAGAAGTCTCCACACTTTTGCTAATACATTAATTTCAGAGGCAGATTTTCTTCAACAATCAGCGCTCCGGAGTTTGTAATCACATTGTCAGCATGAGAATTGTTTTTGGCACCCCACAGCCGAGCCACTTGCTCTACCGGGTTGTTCCGAAACTTATTACCAGAAATGTCCACATTGATGATCCCGTAGGTGTTGATCAAAATCCCATTCTCCTCACCAGCACCAGATTGGGTAAATGTGCTCCCTCTGACTATCAGGTTGCCACCTACTGTGGACTCGTCATATCCGCCCCGGTAATAATCGATGACATTCTTATTGACCCTTTCAAATTGACAATCCACGATGTACACGTTTTCAGCATTGTATTCGCCCCGGTCGTCATCTTCTGCAGAAAGCTCAATGCCGTTGCTACAATTTTTTATCACCGAAGATTCGAAACTGATGTATTCAGAAAACGAGTACTTGTAGGCTTTAAGGACATAACCAAAGTCAGATAACTCACAATCCTTTACCTTCAAATTGTAAAGGCCGGACATGTTTTCTTTCAAGGTGGCAAAAGCGTAATTCTCCCCATTCCCACTGAGAATGATCGCATTCAAAGACAGCTTCCCTTTCGGATTCATTTCGAAAGCCGGGGTACCGGCAGGGCCAGAATAGACAAGAGATACTTTAGCGTCAGCCTTTGCAGGCTGAATGGTCAGCTTTTTGTCAATGATCAGGGAGTAATTGAATTCAAAACGCTCCGATGCCAGCTCAATGATATCGCCATCCTGAGCTACTTCTATCACTTTGGCAAACTCCTCTGCGGTACTGACCGTATGCGTTTCCTTCGAGGAATCGTCAGCTGAGGAATTGTACCAATCCGGACCGTACTTTGACGCATCCATCATGTTAGGTCTTTCCGGACCGGCTCCATTGGTGGCCCCTATCGAACTGTTTTCCGCTCGGGAATTCCCCAGCAAGTCTTTGTTGATCTGATCAAACTCAAACCCACTAAAAGGCTGGATTTCGGACAGGTCGCTGGTCGGGACCCAAATATTTTCTTCCAATTCCCGCATGGAGAAGTCTTTTTCCTCAAGACCCTCTACGCCTCTGAAGGCTACGCCCTGGTTATTGATCACGTTGCTTTTAAAATCAATCCCGTCAATGGAATCGTAGCGTACAATAGGCATTTGGTCTCCGACCGAATTATAAATCAAATTGTTGGCAACGATGGTGCGGGTGGGCGTTTCTGATCGGATCTCTGAAGATGGGAGCACCTCTTTTTGATCCACATTTGATCCAACGCCAAATTGCCATGGCGAGGAGCAATTGACCCAGGTATTGTAAGCAACCACCACGTCAGTAACCTGAAAGTATCTGTTGACAGCCGGTTGTCGGATGCCGTTCATCATGGCCAGCGGGCCTCTGAAAATCTCCCCGTGAAGGTTGTAGAAGTAATTATTGGTCACCTGATGCCCGGTGCCTATCAGCCGAACTCCTCCCACCTGCGGAGAATTCTCATCACCGATAAAGTAGTTCCCATCGACAATGCAGTAATTACCGTGTCTGGTGACCAGCGATCCCTGGCTTTTGTAAAAGACGTTGCCTCTAAATTCATTGAAATTGGATTTACTGGAAATAACCTCCACCTCTCCATTGCATCGATCGAACAAATTATTAGCCACCAGGGTGTGGCTGGGTGTCATAGATGTGGCACTGTTTCCAATCTGAATGGTCTCAGCACTTGGCCCTCCTTTTGGTGGCCGGGGACCAAAATAGTTGTTATTGATTTTGTGGTAGTTTCTAATGCTTTCATTCCCTTCCAGATCCACTCTTATGGTTGGCCCTCTGTTCGATTTTCCTTCCAGATAGCAGTGATCGAGTTGGTTATGCCTTCCCTTAAACAGCACCCACAGATCCGTCATGTCCCGTTGCGCTTTGTTGAAATCTTTGATCACACAATTGGTCACCCGGCTGTTGTTGGCAAGAGTATTCTTATTGATGAAAAACTGAATAACAGCTCCGGAAGGAGAGGCCCCATTCGTAAAATAGAGCCCATCTACTACCAGGTATTCTCCACCCAGTTTCAGATCAGATTGCCCCCGGATGATTACTTTGCCGGGGGTTTCAGCCCGAAGGGTGATCGGTTGATCTTCAGTTCCCTTTGCCATAAGGCGAATTTCAACATCCTCCCACTGCCCATTGGCCATGACAATACTGGTTCCTGGTTGTGCTTTTGAGATTGCGTCCTGCAGCTCCTTAGCGTTGGAAACCAGGATTCCATTATCAGATGCCTTTGGTTGACAACTCATCAACATGCAAATTGCCGTAAGTAAAAAAAGTACGTTCTTCATCATCATAATTTTAGTTGGGTCAATCTTGATAGATAATTTAATCATTCACCTTCAGGTTCGTTATGCTTCATTCCACAGCTGTTGCACAGTCGTCAGGTCTTTTTTCATCGCATCAAAAACAATTTTTCGATCTACAGTGATTTCATAATGACCTTTTTCTGCTCCTCCCAGTGGGTATTCCAGGTGCAATGAGACTGGAGGATTCAGGCCATAAGTTTTCAATAACTTAAAATAACCTATAAAATCCACCATTCCTTCACCTATTGGCACGTTCACTGCTTTCCATTGGCCCTTAACCTTTGCCCATTGAAAATCTTTGAGCACAATCGTTTTGATATGCTCGCGGAGCAACCCTAGTCCATTTGTCCAGGACAGTCCGCCCTCCACTGTGGCGTGGCGGATGTCATATTGGGTTCCAAAATAAACCGGGTCCACGGTTTCCAGCAGTTGCTTTATTTCCCAAAAAGAAGATCCGATACTGGTACCGGCATGATTTTGATAGCAACCGATGATACCATATTGTCTACCCTCCTCACCCAACGCTTTGATTTTTTGTCGGTAGATTTCAATAGACTCCTGCATTGGCTTGTCTGCATGATATTCAAACCAATTGGTACGATAAAACCGAATGCCTTCTTTGGCTGCAGCCTTGATGATTTCCAAATCATAATCACTGTTCACATCGGTAATGGCTGTGGTAATCAGCTCACAGGTAGAACCAGACTCCTTAATGGCCTTAACAGCTACCGGCAGGTCAGATTTCACATTTTCGGGTAGCACATGACCGTTGGGACGAACCGTCAGATCAATGCCATCAAACCCAAGTTCTGCGGCAACCTGACCGGCTTCTTTAAAATCTAAAAACTGTAAATGCTTGGAAAATATATGCACTTTCAAAGGTTCGCCAGATCGATCCAGATTCATTCCACCAACGGTTGACGGTAAAAAAGGAGCCATGAGAACCACCGTTCCTGATTTTTGCAAAAACTTTCTTCTTGAAATGCTCATATCTTCACAATATCTGATGACCTTATCCGGGAGTCAATAGTAAAACCAGAGCTTTACGGACAGAATCACTATCGTCATGAGCAACAGTGCCTTAATCCATTTATCCCCCTTTTTGATGGAGAAAAGGCTTCCCAGCCATCCTCCCAAAGAAGTACCGACTGCCAGGGTCAATCCGTACCGCCACTCAATCAAGTCATTGTAAATGAAAACCATCACCACTGCCAGGGTATATACAAATGCTACAATGACCTTGATGCTGTTAATTCTTACCATTGTATAATGGTGTAGCCTGTCCAGCACGAAAATGATGATAAAACCTACTCCCGCATGGATAAAACCGCCATATATCCCAATCAGAAAGAAAATCAATATCCCAACCCACGGCCTTCTTTTTTCTTCTCCGGTATTGACACCAATCTGCTTCTGAGCCGAGCCAAATACAATCATCAACCCTACCGCCAACATGATGATTGACAAAATCCGGGTAAACAACTCACCCTTAATATCCACTGCCAAAAACCCGCCTAACACCGCCCCCGGGATCGCTGCCAGTCCCAGGTAAATACTGTAGGGATAATCAATGATCCCTGCTCTTCTGAACTTATTGATGGCAAATACATTTTGCCAAAGGATTGCTATCCTGTTGGTGCCATTGGCCATGGCGGGCGGCAGCCCCAGAAAGATCAATAAGGGTAGGGTCAACATAGAACCTCCACCTGCCACAACATTCAGGAATCCTGCGCCTATACCGGCAAGAACCAGGAGCAAATACTCAAATGAACTCATCATATCTGCTCCGGTTCCCTAACTACAACAATCCAATTTCCATTTATATCCCTAAGGCCTGACCACCACCCACTTGTATGGTCTCAGCAGTGATGAAAGATGCATCCTTACCTGCCAGAAAAGACACTACAGACGCTACTTCCTCAGGCTGACCCAAACGGCCTAACATGATATTATTCTTCCACGAAGCAAATACTTCAGGTTTCGTCGATTTGATTTCAGAGTGAAATGGCGTATCAATGGTACCTGGAGACACCGCATTTACCCTGATGCCGTATTCTGCCAAATCTTTTGCCAACGCTCGTGTAATGGCATGAACTCCGGCTTTGGATGTTCCATAAACTCCGGCTCCCGGTCCACCGGCATTCCACCCTGCATTTGAGGTATAATTAATGATTGAAGCATTTTCTCCCTTTTTCAAGTAAGGAATGGCTGCCCTTGAAGCAAAAAACACTGAATCCAGGTTTAAAGCCATCACAAATCTGTAAAACTCTGTGGTCATTTCTTCAAACCTTGACCTGCCTCCTAATCCACCTGCATTGTTTACCAGCACATCAATTCTGCCATATTTTTCTCCAATTGCCTTAATATTTGAAGTTACTTCTTCATCATTGGTCACATCAAAGCCATAATATTCTGCGGTGATCCCTTCACTGGCAAGCTCTTCTACTCGCTTAGCCCCAGCTTCGTCTTCAATGCCATTTAATACAACAGTGAATCCGTCTTTGCCCAATCTCTTGGCTACCTCGAAACCAATCCCGCCTGTGGCACCCGTTATGACAGCTACTTTATTTTCTAGTTTTTGTTCCATGTCTAATTATTCGTTTAATCTTTAATATCTAATCAATTGGTTTAATTTCTTTCGCGAAAAAGTACACTGAAGCTACTCCCAGTGGCACAAATACCGCGATCATGATGAATATGGGCGTATAGGATATTTCTGAAATGATCGGAACCAGGAAGTTCATAATGATGACCGAAAAGACACCAACCGTACCTCCCAATCCTGCCAGTGATCCCACGGATTTTCCGCTGAAAAGGTCACTTGGGATCGTCTGGATATTGCTAATGATAAACTGAAAGCCAAACAGTACGAAGGCTACAATCACCACAAAAATCAATGGACTATTCGCCAGGAGGATGGTGGCTACGAGCCCCAAAAACATGATCACTCCTCCGATGGTGATGGTGAGCTTTCTGGCCCGGTCTACCGATGCCCCATTGAGCATCAGGCGCCCGGCAAAATAACCACCAGACAAACTACCCAGCGCAGCGCCCACGTATGGCACCCATGCAAAAAACCCAATCTCCTTTACATTGAAGCCATAAGTCTCTGCCAGGTATATGGGCATCCACCCAACAAACAACCACCAGATGGGCTCCACAAAAAACCTGGATATCAGCACAGCCCATGATTCACGGTGGCTGAGTATTTGCTTCATTGACAACCCTTTTCCCAGAGGGTTATTGTCAGCCTCTGATTGCCCTGATAAGATGTATTTCTTCTCTTCTTCGGTAATCCATGGATGTTTATTCGGTGTAGCCTTATTGATGAGTACCCAGGGCAATACCCACAACAAACCAATAGCTCCAACCACCATAAAGGTGACTTGCCACCCAAAAGCCACCCACAGCAGGGCAATCAACGGTGGGGCTACGACAGATCCAAGTGCTGCTCCGGCATTGAATATGCCCTGAGCCATGGCTCTTTCCTTGACGGGAAACCATTCGGCATTACTTTTTACGGCCCCAGGCCAGTTTCCAGCTTCTCCTAATCCCAATAGCACCCTGAAGGCTGAAAATGAAAACAATCCCCTGGCCAGTGCGTGCAGCATAGTGGCCACACCCCACACCGAAATGGAGACTACGAACCCAAGCCGTGTACCGATCTTGTCAAACATCCGGCCCGATACCGACTGCCCTACGGCATAGGCTATCATGAATATGTTCAGAATAAGCGCATAGTCGTTTTTCGACATGCCCAGATCCTCTGAAATACTTGGCCACATAATGCTGAGCGCCGACCGATCAATGTAATTGATTACGGTAGCCAGACATATCAGTCCAATGATCCACCACCTAAGTCCTTTAACCTTCATCTTATCCTTTGTTATATGTCTATTTTATTTATCGCCGAAGTACGAAACCCCCGACCCGTCAAGAAAATCTTCTCTCACCGGACTGAAAGTATCGATCAACATTCCCGCTTCCAGACAGACCGCACTATGAAGAAGGTTAGGCTCGATGTACACCCCATCGCCCCCACTGACTATCTGTTTCACGCCATCGATTACAAACTCGAACTTGCCAGAAACACAGTAGGTCGTCTGGGTATGAAAGTGTTGATGGGGCGAGCCTTCGGCTCCCTTTTCAAACTTCACCTGTACCATCATAATCTGATTGTCCCAGCCCAGCATTTTTCGAGACACGCCCCCGCCAAGCTCTTCCCATTCCATCTCTTTGGTTAAAATGTATTTTTCGCTTTTTCTTCCCATTTCTCAATTATTTTATTTTCTTAAATTCATAAATTCCCTGCCACATCAACTTTCCTTTAGATGTTTTCACAGCATGCTGACTTGATCCGCTATCATCTTTCAGTGAAAAAGCCAGCTGGTATTCCTCACCACTATTCAATAGAAATCGAACCACGATATATTCCGCTGATTGATGCAGCACTTTTAAGTCCGCAATGGAAGTGAACAGGTTCAAAGGACGCTCAGTTGAGTAATCGTAACTCCCATGTATTTCATATAAGCTGGCAAATACGGTATTGCCCCCTGTCCTGCGGTGAATAATTCCCGGATCGCGTCGGAGGTTAAAATTGGGATCATTGGCGCCTATCCTTGTCAAAATCATTTCGTCGCCGGATTCAATCACAGAAGTGACTGTATAGAATCTCTTCTTATTGAACCAGGTCATTCGATACAAGTCTCCTGTGAGATCTGCCTGCGCTTCAGCCCATAGGTGCTGGTATCCGGACTCTTTGCCCATAGGGGTCAGGTCATTATTGGTCTGAAGTTTCTGATTGGAGGACATGAATTCTCCCACGTAATAGAGGGGCAAATCATACCTGGTTTCCGCCGGTGCCTGTACCGATAACAGATCTATGACCAATGGGTGCTCTAATTCCTCCAGATCAACCATAGCCATGGTGCGTTGCATCACAACGTCATCATATGCCTGGGTTTCTTTGGCGCTTACAATGCGAACGCTTTCACCAGCGACAAAATAATAAGGAGTGCCAGACGTCTTATCGGCTTCCTTAACGTTCCCATCGAAATGGGAATCCTTATTTACCACCAGGGCATTGTGAGCTACAGTCTCCTTGGCCCAGCTGTGATTTTCCTTGAGGTATCCACCCCCATCCTTGTGTTCAATGTTCACCCAGCGAGCTGAGCCATAGTCCTGAATGACTTCACCGGTCTCATCGTAAAGCATGAACCCCAGCCGATCGAAATGTCCGTGTCCCATTCCATGCTTCGCGTACTTCATGACCAGTGTAAGGTCACCTCCTCTTAAGATACCAATGGCACCCTCATCCCCATTGGCACCATCGCTGAGCTCTATACTTGGTTTGATAAATGGCCTGGTAAGCCCTTCACCAATGGCTTTAGCCACATCAAATCCGGCATCATTGAGTGGCACTCTTCCCTGAGCGGCTATGACCGACAGTAACCTGGGGTCCTGTGAGCCATAGTGATAAGCCATACTCACAGCATTCACAAGTTCACGCGAAGCGAGCGACATACCTTTCTGTGAATCATTGATGGGGAAAAATTCACCTGCAGTGTTAGTTTGATGAAGAAGGGCGTAGACCCCTCTGATCAATACTGAATCCTTATAGGCCAGAATCTTCAGATCCGGGCGTTTATTAGACAAAGCCTCCGCAAAGATCAAAAATGGGTACATGGCGTATCGCTGGTAATAGGGGCCCTCAGTATAATATCCGTCAGGAGAGAACGCATGGTCTATTTGTGCCAGAAAACCCATTTCCTGATCTTGCGAAATAATGCTTCCGCCATCATTGTCTACAGCGCCGGATTTTACCGATACAGCCCTTGCTCCATACAATGCCCGATCGACCAATTCCTGATCATCAATGACCAATCCGATCATCCCCACGGCAGCATTGCCCCATGTACTGTGATTGTGAATCCGGTTGAAAAACTGAGGGGTTTCTATAGAAAGAAAATCCGCCATCGGTCTGAAAAGGCCGTCATTGAGGGCCTGACGATCTTCCTCAGCAAGCCACTCATAGATACAGTCGTAGGCCTGACTCACATAGACCAGCCAGTTTGCATCGTTGAGGCATTGCCAGAAGAGTTTTCCTCTGGCGTAGGAGCGCTCAGCTGGATGTCGGTCCAAATCAGGATATAGATCCAGATAGGCATACAACATGTCCTTGATATAAGTAGCATATCGCTCATCCCCGGTAATCTGAAACAATACACCCGCCTTTTGCAAGGTGAAAAAATTAGTCTTGTGCTGCTCATGTGTATATCCACCAGCTAAGTCTTTGGGTACAGGTACATCTATTCCCTTCTCTATCTGTTCGTCCACTTCCTGTTGTACCGCAGCCAATGTCTGATCAAACAGGGGCACCTGACCAAGCCCCAGGCGAATCTCTTTGATTCCGTCTTTCGTCAAAATCAGGGATGGGCTGGTTTGCCCATCCGATTTTGACTGTATGAAGAAGAAAACAATTGCTATGTAAATTTTAAATCTCACTATTTCTTAACTTCTTTATTTTGATTGAATGTACCTTCCTGTTGGTCCCTGTGATTCAATGCTTCAATGACTCCCGAAGGGATAACTCCATCAGGAAAATCTTAATCATACACACTGGAATTGATCTAACATCTCCATCAACTCTTCTGGGTCTTCCCATTAATCATCCCATTTTGCTTGAGCGAAAAACTCAAAATATCCTGCAAGTGGTGTTCCATGGTCTCAGAGGCCAGTTCCGGGTTCTGCGCCTCAATGTGTTCGAATATTTGGTAGTGTTCTTCCAAAGCACTCACAGGCCTGTCTCCAACACAAATATTGTTCTCTTTGAAATGCGTCAGTATGTCCGGGGATATAATCAGCATCAGCGATTTAAGGGCCGTATTATTACTTGCCTCGGCAATCTTCAAATGAAACATTAAGTCATGCTCAACAGTATCCGCTCCTTTTGAGACCGCCTTTTCATAATCACTCAACGCCTTTGACATGTGCATAAGGTCATTATCCGAACGGCGCATGGCTGCAAACTTGGCTGAATTAACCTCAAGCAAAACCCTGGTCTCAACCAAAGCACGGAAATCATTCGCTTCTAGCTTTAACACATCCGAAATAAGGCCCTCCAGGGCCGTGATCCCCATTCCGCCAACTACTGTTCCGCTTTGTGGCAAGGTCTTAAGAATCCCGTAAAACTCAAGCTTCTTTATCGCATCTCTCAAGTGGGTACGACCTACTCCAAGCTTCTCACAGAGCTTGCGCTCAGGAGGGAGTCTGTCCCCGGGTTTCAGCTGACCAGATGTAATCAATTCCTTGATTTGATTGATGATCTTATCAACTGGTGTTTCAATTTTAATACGACTAAAGTTGCTAAGTATTTCCATAATTAGTAATCGGTTGCACCCAACAATTGGTCGACCAATTTAAAGAGTCACAATTGCAGGTCAAAATTATTGAACAAAATATTTCCCATAGTCAGATCAGTCCACAGCTCTCAACACACACTATTCTATAGAGAGGTCTCAAACTCCTTTTTTTACTCTCTAATTATCAGATTGTTAAGTCAAATAACTAAAAAACGTGATCGATATTCCTTCACAATATTTGGTTAACCAAACATTGGCTGACTAGTGACTATATTCGGCAAACTTACCAAAAGTCCTGCGATTCCGCATCACAGCTACTCAATCTTGAACCCTACCCGTGGGTTTCCATATGAGTTTTCTTAAAAGAGACCACCACGTTCGGATGGCCTCTTTTAGTAGTCAATGATCTGCAGGTTACAATCCTTCGTAGCCTACGTTTTGCTTAAGCCCCTCCAGTAAATCCACATCCACATAGTACTTAGGCCATAGGTAATCCACACTGGCATCAAAGTCTCTGTTCTCCAGCGCAGGTGCTGAACCGCTGAACACATTACCCATTTTCCTACGCACAATGTCATACCATCTCACGCCCTCAAAAGCCAGCTCTAATCTGCGCTCCTCCATCACATCCTGAATGGTCACGGCACCAGTAATATCAGCCGGAACAGGACTTGGGGGATACTTGCTATGACCGGCGCCTGCTGCATTTCTTGCACGGGCCCGTACTCTATTGATATATTCTACAGCAGCTCCGTTATTACCCAGTTCTACCGCTGCTTCTGCGGCTATCAGGAGTACTTCCGCATAGCGCAAAATGATTTGCTTGGAATTAGAATCTCTTAGACTTGCTCCCTGAGATGTGCTTGTCCTTAAGCCAGCTTCTCCCACAGCTCTGAAGTATTTTGCAATGTGTGGTCTTGCGACATTCTGACTAATTCCATCCCATTCAGTAAATCGATAATCTTCCTCACCCAGATAGGTAATGGCGGTATCCAAGCTCACAGCTTTACGATAATCCCTTCCATCCCAGGTATTGTACACACTTAACTCCGGTACAGCCACACTCCATCCGAAAGCATCTGAACTAAGTGCTGAATACCTTTCATCACCACGCGGACCTGTAACAGATGTTATCTGATCGGTACCTGCATTAGATCCACCCAGTTCTCCCGGAGTGATGTTATGATTATCATTGGCAATGAAAGTGATATTGAACAAGATCTCAGAAGAACTGAAATCAGGTGCGAAAATATCGTAGTAATTGGCATCTAGTGCCACCCCGTAGGTACCTTCATTGTCAATCACATGTTTGGCATTGTCAAAAGCATTTTGCCAATCATCAGGTTGTGCTACTTCAGAAGTAGCTCTGGTCATATAAACCGACGCCTGCATGCCATAAGCTGCAGCCTTACCAGGATGAGATCTGTCCACTGGAATATCTGCCAGCCATTCTTTGGCAAATTCCAGGTCGTCTATTATCCCTTCATAGATATCTGCCACAGAAGACTGCTGCACGGCATAGGGATCATCTATTGGCTGACCATCCATGTAAATAACCTCACCAAACAGGCGTACATATACAAAATGCACATACGCACGCAGGAAGTATGCCTGTGCCACCACTGCATTGATTTCTTCTTCTGATCCCTCTACATTATCCTTCGCATTAATCACCTCATTGGCAGCTGCAAGGGCTCTGTAACCCACAGTCCAAAATGCGTTGACCAAACCATTGTCCTGCTCCATTTGCATGAGATCACAGGCATGTCGCCTGGTAGGCGTACTTGGATCTCCAATACCCACCATGTCTGAACGCAGGAGCAGTGCAAGCGTCAGCTTACGGCCGTGAAAATCCTCACGAGCAAGTTGGCCATAGGCGCCATTAACTCCGGCTTTTAACTCCTTTACCGATACAAAGAGACCCTCAGGACTTAATGTCCCTACTGGTCGCTCTTCCAAATCTTCACATGACATGGTGGAAAACACCATGATCAGCGCGAATAATATTGAGTTTAAATATGTTCTTTTCATTATCTTTTTTATTTAGAAACTGACAAATAAAACAACCGTCAATTGTTTAAAAACCCAGGTTTAGACCCACAGTATAGGTTTTCACGTTAGGGTAACTACCATAATCCAGTCCCAGATTCCTGTTGGAATCAGCATTACTTGTTGAATTATTGTAGGCAGTTTCCGGATCCAGCCCAGAGTAATCAGTGAATGTCAAAAGATTCTGTGCACTTACATAAAACCTTAGTGATCGCACGTTGACCTTATCAAGTAAGGATGATGGCACTGTATAGCCAAGGGCAATATTCTTTACACGCAAATAACTACCATCCTCTATCCAGCGAGAGGTTACTTTTAGCGTTCTGTCTGTATCTGCTGAAGGAATAGTCCCTTGAGCATTGTCTATCGGATGATAGCGGTCAAGCGCGGCAGTTGACACATTCCAGGTACCTCTAAAAGATTCCAGTTCCATTCTGGTAAGGTTCATCATATCATTACCATGAACACCCTGAAGGAAAATGTTCAAATCGAAATTCTTGTAGGTGAAGTTGTTGTTCAACGACCAAACAAAATCCGGATGTGGATTACCAATGATTTTTCGGTCATTGTCATCCAGTATTCCATCATCATTCAAGTCTGCAAACTGCTCTCCGCCTATTTTTCCATCTGAGCCATCCAGCAGAGGATCACCGGCCTGGGTCACTCCCTCATAGACAAAACCGTAGTAAACACCTACAGGCTCTCCTATTTCCAGTAGCTGAAAGCCAGAAGCGATATTGAAATGCCCCGGAGCGTCCTCATATTGAATCCCGGCTGTGTCAGCCAATGACACTATTTCATTTCTATTCATGGAAAAAACAAAATTGGAGGTCCAGGAGAAGTTTGCTCGTTGCACATTTCGGGTGGTGATAACAGCTTCAAGACCCTTGTTTCTAACTTCACCAGCATTCTGAATCTGCGTGGCCGTTCCTGCTACACCGAGAAACGATGGAATCGGACGATCAAATAGTAGATCACTGGTAAGTTTATTGTAGTAATCCACAGTGAAATTGATCCTATCATCCATCAATCCAACATCCATTCCAACGTTCAGCTGAGAAGTAGTCTCCCAGGTCAGATTAGGATTTGCCAATGTGCCCAAAATAAAAGCACCTTCGCCTGGTCTGATTGAATATTGCGAACGTAAGGTTGCCAAAGAGCCATAAGCACCAATGGCCTGATTACCTGTCAGACCATAACTGGTTCTGATTTTCATAGAATAGATTGGGTTAAAGTTTTTCATGAAAGCTTCATCACCAATGTTCCAAGCTATTGCTCCGGATGGGAAAAATGCCCATTTGTTATTCGCAGCGAAATTAGAAGCACCATCATATCGACCAGTGACTGTAAACACGTATCTATCGAATAAGGAGTAGTTCAATCTGGAATAGTATGATTTCAATATTCTTGTCGAGGTTCCTGAATTTGGAGCAGGCCATGTAGCACCTCCACCTAAATTCCAGTAGCTCACTGCCTCAGAAACAAAGTCACTCGAGGTAGCCAGCAGATCTTCGTCCTGTGATTTCTGATAAGAATATCCATTCACCCAATTGATTCGGTGTCCGTCAAAGTCCTTTTTGACAGTGAAGTAATTTTCCGTCAGCAAATTGATCGCCTTATCAAACTCCAGCGTTCCGATACCACCATTGCCTCCTCTTCCAAGCTGTGAGGAAGTAAAAGTGCCCTCTCTATAAGAAGTAACACCAGCTCCCAGGGTAGATTTGAAACTCAGCCAATCAAGGATCTTAACCTCCGCAAAACTATTGACCTGAAATCTGTCAGTAATTCTCTCCCGATCAATGCCATTGGCAATGGCCACCGGGTTGTCTATATTATCTCCCAGTTTGGATTGGGTATAATTACCATCTGCATCGCGCACTGGTGTGTCAGGCTCCAATCTGGCTGCTGCTCCTAACACCCCTGTATTGCTTGATCCGCCGGTGGTTTCCTGGGTAAGCACACCATTTTGAATGCTCCTTCTACCATAAAGATTCACCCCAAGATTTACTCTTTCAGAGGCCTTCAAGGACAAATTACTGGTAATCGAGTAGCGCTCATAATCCGAATTCACGACAACCCCTTCCTGCTCAAAGTGGGTAGCAGATATGTAATATTTCGATGAAGGACTCCCTCCACTTACGGATACCTGATTATTCCAAATATGACCTGATTTTAATATTTCATCCTGCCAGTCGGTATCCACATCGGGATTGTAATCATAATTTGGAAGCACCTCCAGAATATAATCTCTGAAGTCTTCGCCTGATAACAAGTCCAAACGATCGCTGGCCTCCTGATAAGAATAAGAACTATTGAAGTCAACTTTCATCTTACCTTCAGTACCGCTTTTGGTGGTGATCAATAATACACCATTGGCTGCCCGTGATCCATAAATAGCAGTAGCCGACGCATCCTTCAAAATTTCCATGGATTGAATATCCTGTGGGGGCGGCATTTCACCTCCTACAAAGCCATCCACTACTCTGAGTGGTTCACTGCTGGCATTAATGGAACTTCCGCCTCTTATTTTAAGACTGAAGTTAGCTCCTGGCTCACCACCGTTAGTAGACTGGATCTGCACACCAGCTGCCCGACCTTGAAGCGTCTGAACGGCGCTCAACGCAGGAAAAGCGTTTAATTCTTCGGATTTTATCGAAGATAAGGCTCCGGTGTTATCGCTTTTCCGAACGGATCCATAACCAACTACTACTATTTCATTAAGTTGCTGTAGATCCATCTCTATTGACACGTCTATCACAGACCTGCCAGCCACCTGCACCTCACTGTTCACATACCCCACAAAACTCACACGCAAAACAGCGGATTCCGGATCGGCTACAGTGATCGAATAGCGTCCATCCATATCAGTAATGGTACCGTTGGCAGTACCTTTCTCGAGTACCGTGGCACCCGGTATACCCTGGCCGTCCTCGGCCGAAGCAACAACGCCGGACACAGTCATCTGTGCAGACGCTAAATACGACACAAAGCACATCGCGAATAACGCCATGTACTTGCTCTTAATCTTCAATAGTAATAGTCTTCTCATAATTTAAATCAACTAAACAACAGAAAAATAATTGAACTGATTGATCGGTCAATTGATTGGTCAACCAATTGCGCTTGGGAGCAATATAACTATTTTCAATAACATCACAAGGAAATTAAAAATAATTCAGTGGCGAGATCACAAAAGCGATTCTTTTTCAAAATATGTCAATCCCCTCTTTTTGAACCCCTCAGGGGCGTTCTTACTTAACAAATCTTCTAAATTGGTCGACCAAATATTTTTTTATTGAAGTTTAAGTAATACAACACAGCAAACCGACCTGGAAGTGCAAGGTACTTCTATGGGAAAATATGGCGTGATCTGTCCTGAACGGCACATATTGAGTAATGCCGTACAATTCCTACTGGATCCTAACCGCCGGAATGCTTACCCGTGCCGTTTCCTCTTTTCCACTCCCCACGACCTCTAATCAATGATCTTTACACATTCCCTCCGGCTGCTCAGATCTCCCCAGAACACACTGTGAGGAATTACAAGAATTGAATTTTTTTCACTCAAAATTGGTCTGCCAATTTAAAATTGCTTAATTTACCAATCACATATTACTAAATTCGTTTTTCCATTCATCTGAATGAGAGGCAAAAAGCATGAATGTAATAAGGAAAGCCATCTTATATCTTGACCTGGAGCTAATGAATGAAGAAGTGACTGATAAAAATGGAATGACTACCATTCACAATTCCTAAAGCATTCAGAATAGGAAGTCTGTAGCATTTCAGTAAAATAAAAATTCAATAAATAATCCAATACTAAAAGTGTAAAAATTATAAAAAAGAGAATTTCAACACCATTTGGGTTGATTTCTTGCAATACAACTTTCTATACTCTATATTGGTCGACCAATCATTGGAGCACCATTAATAATATTATTTACTACTAAACTCAAATTAATTATGAAACGAACATTTCTATCCGACAAGAAGGCAACAGCCTTTTTCTCAAGAGGCCTGGCGGCATCTATATTAGCCTTTGGGGCACTCATCTTCACTACATCTTGTGGAGAGGATGAAAAAGTGGATCCTCCAGTACCTGCAGCTGCATCTTTTGTTGCTCAAGTGGATGTTTTCGAGGTGACCTTTGTTAACTCGTCTACTGGCGCAGTAAGTTCTGCCTGGGATTTTGGAGATGGCAACACTTCTACCGAACTCAATGTAGTACACACTTATACATCACCGGGTGATTACACCGTAACACTCACCGTAACCGGTGAAGCTGAAGACACTGATACTGCCGAAGAAGTAGTGTCAATCGTTATTCCAGAGTCATCTTTTGAAAATGGTGATTTCGATCTGTACCCTTCTGACCATGAAATGTACCAGGCCAACAATGACATGTGGGAGCCACCAACTGTAGACGATGGCTGGACAGGACGTGAAGGCTTCAGAGCTGGTGGTATGACCACTGACGGTAAAAAGCTTGAGGATGGCACTAAAACAAACGGTCTTAAAATTTATGGTCCGGAGCGCGGTGCTTACCAGGTAATTGATGTGGTTCCTGGTGCTACTTATGTAGTGACATTCGAAGCAGCCACCGAGGTAGTTGACCAGCCAGCAGTGGATTTGGTATCTGCATACATTCTCACAGAGGAAATTAAAACCGAGGCAGCTATTACAGAAGCCAATACGATGGCAAAGGTTACGGTAACCAGCTACGCCACAGCAGCTAAAGGTGAGTTCCAAACCTATTCTATGGAATTTACAGCAACCACTGACAAAGTGCTTTTCTTCCTGATCAGTGATGATCCACTTGTGGATGGCACCCGTGAAGTTTGGACAGATAATTACGTTATCGATTTCAAATAAGCGCTCAGCGCACTTGTGCAAAAAAAGGCTGCTTCACTTTCGTGAAGCAGCCTTTTTTATTTCATTACTACAAATCTCACACGAAGCAGGAGATGTCTTTGACTTAAATCAACGACTCCACCTCTCCTGAATCTTTGTTTATTTTTCGGCCACTGCTGATCCGTCTATTATTTTACTTTGAGTCAATGAAAAATTCAAAATATCACTCAGGTGCTCCTTCATCGATTCGGCAGCCTCTTCAGGTCTTTTTCGCTCAATGTGCTCCAATATCTTGTAGTGTTCGTCCAACGCGGTAACCGGGCGATCGCCCCCGCACACATTGTTTTCCTTAAAATAGGTAAGAATGTCCGGCGTAATGATCAACATCAGGGAGGTCAGCACCGGGTTCTTGCTAGCCTCGGCTATCTTCAAATGAAACAACAAGTCACACTCCACCGAGTTTTCACCCTCCGAAACAACCTTTTCGTAATCCGACAATGCACTGGCGATAGACACAATGTCGTCATTGGTCCTGCGCATGGCCGCAAACCGCGCAGCATTCACTTCCAAAAGCACCCTGGTTTCTACCAAAGCATGAAAATCGCTGCCCTGCAACTCAAGAACGTCTGATATAAGCCCCTCAAGGGCCCCGATTCCAAAACCAGCCACCACGGTGCCACTCTGTGGGAGCGTCTTTAAAATACCGTAAAATTCAAGCTTGCGAATAGCATCTCTCACATGGGTTCGTCCTACGCCGAAACGCTCACTAAGCATACGCTCAGCAGGCAGCCTATCACCCGGCTTCAATTGACCAGAAGAGATCAACTGTTTAATCTGCTTGATGATCTTATCTCCCGGTTTTTCAATGACTATTTCCTTAAAGTTATTCAGCAAGTCCATGTCCTTATAATAATTTGGTGTCGATAATGACCAGTTTATTCTAAATTATAATCTCTTCAAAACTTTAGCCACTTTTTATACATTTTTTTGTTCTGAACAGTTCCGTCTGTGCTAAAACAAGCCATTAAATACCATCAAAAGTGGATTTCGGTGATACAATCAGAAAAATCGGGCATTAATCGAGTGGAAAGATAAGCATAAATTTTGAGCCTCAAAGCCCCACCAACACCGACGACTTTCTATCTCACTGACGGATATATTGCATGTAAAGAGATGAAAATTCCTTTCAGCAAGGGGCTCTCTCTCCCCTTTCAAAAATTATAAAATCCACCACGACAATTGTCTACACAAAAAAAGCCACTCTGGCGAGTGGCTTTATGTAGTCCGTAGGGACCAACTAATATTTGATTATTGTTGTTTTCTCCACCCAATATCCACTTAATCAACTACCATTATCGCTTAATCACCATACGGTTATAATGCTTACCACTTACACTTAGTCTCAGCAAGTAAACGCCCGATTTCAAATGACTCATATCAATCTGAGTCATACCTTGCGATGTTTGTTGGCTTACTGGAACCCGTTCACCCTGAAGGGTGAAAACATCGAGATAATCCACTCCTCCATCCACAGTAACATGAAGGTGATTTTCTACAGGATTGGGGTAAATAGACAGTTTTGGTGATTCCACTGGTTTCCACGTAGTGGTCAAACGAGCCCCACTAGCCGAGCTTATGGATATATCCCTGAATGTCGCTTTACCTTTTTTGGTATTGTCGTGAGCAGTAACCGCCAGGCCAACATAGAGATCACTACTCATAACAACTGTGGAGCTATCGATAAGTGCCCAGGTGTTCCCGTCATTGGATTGGTAGGCTTCAAATAAATCCCCCGATCGTTTTAGCTTCAACCAGCGATCAATGCTGGTTGCGTCGGAACTTTTTACGCAAGTTCCGCCAGTGCTTTGTCGGGTCTGATAGGCATTCCCATTTTCCGGAGTGATGTACACCATTGCGTGCTTTGAGTCGGCATCAAGCGTCTCTCTAAACATCAATCCTGCCTTCATATAATCATCTACATCAGGTGATATTGAAGGAATCATGGAGATGATTTCTCCATCTCCTGAAAAGGGCTGATAGGCGTACTGAAACTCATCGGCACTTCCCCAAATATTACTACCCGAACCTTGAATCACGAAAACCTGACCAGAATATTTGTCTACAGTACTACCAGCAAGCCCTACTGACCCAATATCAGTATTGTCCCAGGGATCTGGTAATGAAGGAACAGAAACATTGACACCTATCGTGCGAATATTATCTATATAAAAAGTATCGGCTGTGGCTATTCCAGGTGACATCAAAAATACCATCCGGTCTACAAGGTTGTCTGGAACACTTGCGTCGGGTGAGCTTACATGATTGAAGATTACCCTGTGCCATTCACTCTGTTTTAGTGTTCTGGCTTCATAGATACTATGCCTACCTGCCGGCGAGCTGCCCAGCATGGAATCATTTCTCAGTTGAATTTGCATCAGCGTGCCCACTGGTGCTGCAGTTCTGAGGTTAATAGCAAATGCTTTGGCTTCCGACTCATACTCAGAAGCATCTTCAATCGCCTCATTGACAAACGTAAGCCCATCATAAGTCGCTCCGCTGTTTCTGATATACATGGAAGTGGAGTCCGTTTTGTTTACGCTCTCAATCCACTCATTGGCTACTACGGAATAACTTCCACTCGCGCTCAGCTGAGTGATAACACTGGTCGTTTCATAGTTCTCAAAAACGATATCAGATGACAGTTTATCTTCAGATTCTTTTTCAATCCTGATATTGTCAAAATAGTAAGTATATGAAGAGCTGGTACCTGCATCGAAGGCAAACACGAGCTGGTCCACCAAATGGTCTCCAATGGACGGGTCTGGAATGTTGTAGAAGTCGAATGTGATAGATCTCCATTCATTCTGTGCAGGCACTGTGGTTTTATACACACTATTTCTACCTGCGGGATAACTCCCTGCTGCAGCTGCGGCATTGTGAAAGTTGAGCTGCAAGGGTGTACCTATGGGTGCATCGGTATAGAATTCCATCCTTACTTTGAAATCACCATTCTTGAACTTCCCGGCATCCTCTACTGCCACTCCGCTGGAAAACGTAAACTTATCATAAGGATCTGACCCGGGAGCTACATATCGCCCTACCGAGTCAGTGAAATTACCTGTTTCCTGATATGGGTTTGCTATCACGCTGTACGTCCCCACGGAAGAGTCTAAAAGTAACGCTCCTGTTCCTTCATAATCCATCAAAAGATCTGTGGCATATTGTACCTGAAAAGGTATGTTCATTAAAGCAACTTTGCTATTTCCATCGAGCACAACCGCATATAGGCGATATGCTCCTTTTTCAGAGGGAGCTGAAAAGGCAATACTATCATCGCTTTGATAGGTAATCAGCCCATCAAGCCCGGGAAGACTCTCACCGGAAGTCGCGTCATCCAGGTCATATCCTTCTTTGACCACATACCATTCATAGCTGAGACCATCACCATTGGGGTCATACGCATCTACAGTGGCCCAGTTCATACTTCCTACTGAAAGACGTACATTATCACCTTCCTCCTGACCATTCAACACCATCTGAGTAATACGAGGTGCTCGCTCTGCCGGATAGCTACCCGTCCATGAGTACTGCATAGCCTCTACTACTTCTGTTGATTCTCCATTGACGGTGAACAGGCTATACCATGACTCTACTTCTCCGTGATTTTGATGCCCCCAGACAAATACATAAGATCCCAGGCATTGTCCCATCGGGTTGGCCGCTATATAGCTGCTATAACGTGTTCGGTAGATATAAGCTTTACTCGTGCTACTAAGCTCAATGGGTGCATTCCATGCGGTTTCATCTGTTTGCCAGGTACCATCCACACCCCACTCTGTCACAATGTAGGGTTTGGTCCAGCCATTGGTGGTCAGCTGATTTTCCAAATTATCGAGGGTTTTGTATACATTGATCCCCAGTACATCTATTTCCGGAGCTCTTGCCTTGATTTCAATAATATCCACATCATGGGCAGAGGCCAACACCGTCATGGTAGGATGCAGTGTGTCCTCCTCATGGATCATTGCTGCAATGTCATTGACAGCATCCCACAATCGATAGTTGGTATAGCTGGCGTCTGCTTCATTCCCGATGGACCACATGAGTACTGCCGGATGATCGCGGTACATTCTCACATAATTTCTAAAATCCTCTAGTTGTGCACTGACTGCCGCGGTATCATTATAGTTAAAAAAATCTTCCTCACGCCCTGCGTAGAGTCCCATGGTAACCGTAATACCCAACGAATCTGCTTTGTTTAGCAAGTCTATCGTAGATGAATCCGTGGAATAGGTTCTAATGGAGTTGCCTCCATATACTGAAAGTGAGTCCAGAAAATGACCGCTGAAAGCGGCCCCATTTACGTAATAAGGGCTACCATCGCGATACAGTTCAAAAGTTCCGCCGCTCTCTTCGATGGAGACCTCCACACCTTGAGATTGAGCAACTAAAACAGAGCATAGTGCTCCGAATACTAGTAAAAGTTTTTTCATCATTTATTAATTTGGGTAAGCTCAAATCAATTCATTAAATGATAAAACTATCTTCAATAAAGTGTCAGAAATCATGAAATAATTGCCAACAATGGCATTATCTGGCAGAAACACCCCATTTTCTCATCAGGGCCTCAGAAGCCAACAGGTCATACCTGAATCGGTCTCTCTCAATCGAATTGTTGTAGGTAGACCGCACTGTTGCCTTGACGGTGTCATCAGCTATTTCAAACTCGCGGATAAAGCTCAACGCTCTTGCACGGCTAAAAGGCTTAGCCGTTTGATTGAGAACCCTTTTGATCGCATCGAGTGCTAAATCTGTCTCTCCCTGAAGGTAAAGGGTTTCTGCGGCTACCACTACCAAATCGTGAGACTCATCTTTCAAAACTCGCTTCAGCGCTTTTTCATGCTTCTTCTTTAGTTGATCTTGATGAATTCTCAAACCAACTGTCGCCCAAAAGCGAATAGGCGCTTCTTCTGATTTCAATCCTTTTAAATAAAAATCAACATCTGCTGAACCTGAGGATTGATCTGCCCAATTCAGAATGGACTCCAGGTCGAATGTCCCATCTCTCATGAGATCATAGGCTGCTGTCGTTGATTGATTCACTTCATCCAAGAGCATCTGCTCCGGAACAAATCCCGTGTCTCCAATATTCAATACCCAAGCCCGATTAGCCGCTCTCATTTCTACCAAAACGCTTTCATACTCCGGATTTTCGGCAAGGTTATTCACTTCCCACGGGTCGTTCTCAGTGTCGTATAATTCCTCTTTCGGTTTTTGTTTCCAGAAAGTCATTTGCGCTTCATTGCAATTTCCTTTTGTGCATTCCTGCTCCCAGGAACTAACAGATGGAGCCTTCCACAAATATTCGATGTATTGTCCATAAATCTCATATGGGAGATAATTTCGGATGTAGCGATACTTCTTATTTCTG
The DNA here is from genome assembly GCF_040222955.1 of Marinoscillum sp. Taxonomy (GTDB): domain Bacteria; phylum Bacteroidota; class Bacteroidia; order Cytophagales; family Cyclobacteriaceae; genus Marinoscillum. The sequence continues at coordinate 200,000 of NZ_JAVKCA010000009.1, forward strand.
ACTGCCCGAATCAAATCATGACTCGCATCCATTCTGTCCCGAAACATGTATACATTCTCAGGCTCTTCTGTTTTCTTCGGACCTAAAAAGGCCCTGCCTTGCATATAATCAGGGATGGACTGGTCTGTTATGCTCAGCATGGTTGGCGCCAGATCCACAAAACTTATGAGCTCATCTACCGCTTCTCCAACCTCCGACGGCCTCAGCGTTTTGAATTTTTCAGGGATGCGAACGATAAATGGAACATGTGTGCCTGTCTCGTACACGAAGCGCTTGCTTCTTGCCAATACACCTCCATGATCGCTGAAATAAAAGACCATGGTATTTTCTGCCTGACCGCTTTCTTCCAATTCTTTTAAGATTTCTCCCACACGTTGATCCATCAGGGTGATCCGATCATAATACTGCGCCCAATCATGCCGAATTTCTTTGGAATCGGGGTGGTAAGGCGGCAAAACCATTTCCTCTGGACGGTGTATTAGTGATGAATCGGGGAGAACCCTATGCAAAGAGCTCTCATGTGAAATACTGGTATTGACTACATGAAAAAACGGCTGACCGTCTTCCCTATTGGCATAATGTGCCTCGCGGGAAGATTCATTCCAAAAAGCATCAGTAGTGGAAGTATTGTAATCTTTCTTGGACATGTTGGTGCAGTAGTAGCCCAGGGTTCGGAGATACTCGGGAAAGAAGCGAACAGTATCCGATAGCGGATAATTGCTCCGCATGTGCTGATTGCCATTGGAGTTGGCATAAACTCCGGTAATAATCGTATTTCTGGCTGGGGCACATACGGGGGCGTTTGCATATGCCCGGGTGTAGAGGTGACCTTCCTTGGCGAACTGATCAATGTTGGGAGTAGTAGCCAGACTATCTCCATAGCACCCGATATATGGGCTATTGTCCTCACTGACGATCCAGAGAATATTGGGTAATTGTTGGGCTTCTAATTGCTGAGACTGCCATGCAAAAGCACAAACGAGTAGTAACAGATTTCTCATTATTCTTTTTTAGGTGATCTGGTCGCATCCTCCCAATCGTCTGTTCGAAAAGACGAGGCAGGCAAAAAACTATCTTCATATAATGTGCCAACCACCCAATTACTCCAGGCATACCTCACTGCCAATGGTTCAGCCACCTGTTCCGACCTAACAAGCACATCCCTTCTATTGACAATTTCTGCCTTGGCGGGATAGAACACATGGTCTTCTCCAGCAATCTCAAATCCGGACAACTCTTCAAAAGCATAAAGGCCTCTATCCACGTTTTTGAATTTTAAGAGAATCTTATCATTCTGAATTTCCAGAGCGTCGTATACCGGAGATGTTCCGTCAACATACTCATATCCATAGGTCTGACTCAGTGCGTTATACAGCAGCCTGTCGGCTACTTCCTTTTTCTTGGCTGGGTGGATGTTGAATTGTTCTCCTGCATCCAAAGTTATTGCGATACCTGAATTTGGAATTAGATTTACACATTCCAGCTGTGCTTCTCGCATGAAAGCAGAGTTTGAATTGGTGTTAAAAACATCAGGTTTGTTGTAGAAGTACGGGGCGATTTGCACAAAATAGAAAGGAAAGTCACCGATCCCCCAGCGGGTTCTCCAATCCTCAACCATGGTTGGGAATATCTTTTTATAACTCTCAGGATTGGTGTAGTTGCCCTCCCCTTGATACCATAAGGCTCCTCTTATTGTATAGGGAATAATCGGGTTGATCATGCCGTTAAAATGTGCTGTCGGGACGACCCTTGATTTTGCCATGTCTGCATCCTCAATGTTCACTTCCTGAAACTCACTCAGAGCCTCCTTACTAACCCAAGCCTCCACCCGGCTACCACCCCTCCCTGACTGAATGAGTCCCACAGGAACATCCAAAATTTCTTGTAATTGTTGACCGAAAAAGTATCCTACCGCACTGAATTTCCACACGCTTTCCTGTGACGCCAGTTCCCAACTAGCTGCTTTTCCAATTTCACTTTGAGGTGTTTTTGCTCCGATCTGCGGTACCACAAATAGACGGATTTTAGAATTTTCTGATTTGGAAATCGCCTCATTGCTCCCAAAGGTTGGCTGACCATTAAACCCTCGAACGGGCATCACCATATTGGACTGTCCCGAGCACAACCAAACCTCTCCGAAAAGTATGTTTTCAAGGTTTATTGTTTCGTCCTGAGATTTGATCTTAACTGTTTGAGTTTCCTTACTTCCAGTGGTGGCTACTTCAACCTTCCAATTGCCTTCGGCATCTGCGCTCAGCGCCAATGGCTCCTGAATCCACGAGGCTTCCAGTATGAATTTCTCATTAGGGTCAGCCCATCCCCAGAGGACAACCGTTGTGTTTCTCTGGAGTACCATGTTTGAAGAAACAATGGCCGGCAATGTGATCCTGGCCTGTGCGCTTAGCAATGCAACCAAGATCAAGCCAGTTAAAAGTGAGAATCGTGTATTCATAAATAACCTCATTAAACTTCAAAATATGTTTTATTCCATCAAAATCTTACTCTTAAAGAAGGAACACGGAAATTCCGTGCTCCTTGACTCAATAGTATAAAGAAGTATTTTTCGCCAGTAACCTGTTCAAAACAGATTATTTGAAGTGTCTATAAAAACCCTCTGGGTTCTTATATGCGCTCAAAGTTTGTTCATTCACTAGGCCAAAAGCCACTCGATGATCAGTCAAATCCTTCTGATACGTCGAATCCAACGCGTCATTGACCATCTGAAGTGGTCTCTTTCGCATGTCATAGAGCTGTTCATTATGCTCCTTCCCATTGTAATAAATGCCATAATAGAAGTCTTTGGAGACGATGCCCATACCTGTGGAAAACTCTACTGGAATATATGACCGATCGATTTCTGACTGCTGTCCTAAAAATATTCTGGATATGTCCTTTCCTTCATATTGAACCTTTGGTTGCACACCAGCCAGGCCAAAAATAGTAGGCAGTAAGTCCAATCCATTAGAAACCAAATTCGTACTATCCACAGTTTCGTTAAAGTCGGGGTGGGATACTATAAACGGCACATGACAAGCCTCATCATAAAAAAAACCTTTCCCCGCCATTTGATGAGCTCCATTCTGCTCGCCATGGTCGCTGGTAAAAATAATATAGGTGTCATCATATCCAGCTTCCTCCAGGCCTGCTAATAGTTCACCTACTTCCCGATCAATCTCCTCTACAAACTTCACATATGCAAAACGGTGAAGCCTCCAGTCGATAGAATCGTACTGACCTCTATAACGGCCAAATGAGGCAGCCATCCCTTTGTCCTCTTCTCCAATTCCAGAGATAACACTCGGCTCATCCGATTGTGGCAGATAGTTATCAGGCAGTGGCGGCGCATTATCCAAATAATAATTGATAGGTTCAAAACCACCAGCACCCGTTTCGCCCTCTGGTATTCTCAGGTTGGCAAGCACAGATTCCCTTAACAAATCTTGCCAGCCACCCCCATCAGTCCGCTCATTGATCTTCTCCAAATCAAACTGATTGTCCCTGATGTGAGCATAGCAAATATCATGTGGGTTCATCAGGGAAGTGACCATAAAAAAGGGTTGGCCTGAATGCTCTTCCCGATGCCTTTTGAGGGTTGCAATAGCTTTAGGTACGCAATCCACCCCCCGGTATTCTTTGCCATTTGAGTAAACCTCAAATCCAAGGTCTTCAGGTTTGAAAGCATAATCTCTCCACCCAAAGTGATCCTTCCCTCCATAGTAAGCCTGATAGCCGGCGGTTTTCAATTCGTTAGCTATCTGATGGCTCTTCACATAGGCTCGCACATCTACTTGTTCATTTTCAATCCCTTTGGGTATATGAAAACCAAAGTAAGTGGGTCTTTGACCAGTAAACATACTTACTCGTGAAGGGATACAAACAGGGTTGATTGCGTATGAGCGATCAAATCTTACTCCGCGCTTGATTAAGCGATCAATATTGGGGGTATGAACGTACTCATTCCCCACAGCAGAGAAAAAATCCCAATTCAACTGGTCACTGATAATGAGAAGAATGTTTGGCTGCCTGGGTTGATCTTTTTTTCTCTGATCACAGGATACTACGATCAATCCAATAGTAAACAAAAGGGTTACAATCCGTTTCATATCAATTCAATTTTCCGGCTAATTTCAAAGACTTACTTCTGAACATTACCAGCACTACAAGGGCGAATGATGTGAGTATCCCGATGAAAACAGACACATCTACAGGTAATGAAAAACCCTCGGGAGCCAGCAAAATGTAGGAAACCACTACGGCTGTCATAAATACCGATGGAATGAGCGCGATCCAGAAGTTTTTGTTTTCACGAATAAGATAAACGGTGACCGTCCAGAGCACCACGGTAGCCAGGGTCTGATTAGTCCAGGCAAAGTACCGCCAGATCACCCCAAAGTTGACCAGCGTTAATAAATACCCAACTATAAAAAGAGGAGCACTGATCAACAGGCGATTTCTAATTGACTTCTGATCTGATTTCATAAAATCTGCAATGATGATGCGAGCACTTCTGAAGGAAGTATCACCCGATGTAATCGGAGCTGCCACCACGCCCAAAATTGCCAGCAACCCACCCAGGGTACCTAATGCCCCATTGGATATTTCATTCACCATAAAAGCGGTATTGTCTCCATTCTCAAGCATCGTAAGGTTCAGTTCGCTCACACCTCCAAAAAAACTCATGCTAATGGCTGCCCAAATGAGGGCAACTACTCCCTCAGTAACCATGGCTCCGAAAAACACGGTTTTCCCCTGTCTTTCATTGGTAATACACCTGGCCATCAGGGGAGACTGTGTGGCATGAAACCCCGAAATAGCTCCACACGCTATGGTGACAAAGAGCATTGGAAATACCGGAAAAGACCCGGGCTTATAGTGATAGTTGGTAAAACTGGCCAGGCTCAGCTCCGGTACCTTCATGTCCTGCCAAATCATAGCGACGAGCAGGCCAAAAGCCATAAACAACAACGCCATCCCAAAAATAGGGTAGAGCTTACCAATGACCTTGTCAATAGGCAAAATGGTACTGAGCACATAGTAAGCAAGAATTATTACTGTCCATCCAAACAAGTTAACAGAGCCCTCGGTCATTCCCGCCAGTATTTTGGCAGGTCCTAATAAAAACACTGCGCCCACGATAATCATAAGCAATACCGTAAACCCACGCATAAACTGTTTGATCCAATTACCCAGATAATACCCGGACACCTCAGATACACTCTCCCCTCCATGTCGCACAGACAGCATGCCACAGAAATAGTCATGCACACCACCGGCAAACAAGCTGCCCAGTACGATCCACAGAAAAGCAACAGGCCCCCAAAGTGCACCAGCCACCGCTCCAAAAATGGGCCCCAAACCAGCGATATTCAGAAACTGAATAAGAAAAATCTTCCAGGTAGGCAGTTGCACAAAATCCACTCCATCAGGTTTGGAAACCGCAGGTGTTGGTCGCGCAGGTTGTATACCAAATATCTTCTCAATAACATTCCCATAAATCCAATATCCAACAACCAATACGACTATTGAAATGCAAAGTGTTATCATATTATTCGTGAATTAATTCAAATGTTTGTGACAATACCTCGGCACTATTTGGGCCAACCATAACCGAAAAAATACCAGATTCTGTAATGTAATCGTCGCTCACTGAAGACCAATATTGAAGCATTTTGGCATCTATCACAAAGGAGAGTTGTTGATCTTCGCCTGGTTTCAACAGAATTTTCCGAAAGCCTTTTAACTCCTTAACAGGTCGGACGATCTCTCCCACATGATCTCTGATATACAGCTGCACTATCTCCTCCCCCTCTACATTTCCGATGTTGGTCACGGTAACAGACGCCTCTATGCGGTCACCTAGGGTAATATTCTCTCTATTCAGTTTTAGGTTTGAATAGCTAAAAGTGGTATAGCTCAGGCCGAAACCAAACGGGTAAAGAGGACCATTGGGAATATCGATGTATTTGGAAGAATACTGAGAGGAGGCAGCCGGTCTACCTGTGCTATAGTGGTTGTAGTACAATGGCACTTGCCCTACATGGCGAGGAAACGTCATGGTGAGTTTACTTGATGGGTTATACTCACCAGCCAGCACTCTGGCAATGGCATTACCACCCTCTGTTCCTGGAAACCAAACATCCAGAATGGCATCTACATTTTCCTGATACCATGAGATGGTGAGCGGTCGGCCATTGAACAACACTAATACCGACGGCTTGCCCGTAGATTTTACCAGTTCGGCAATTCGATTTTGATTACCGGGAATGTCAAGCGTGGCTCGGCTGGCAGCCTCGGCTGACATTTCCTTTGGCTCACCTAACGCCAGCAAAACCAAGTCTGCGTTCTTTGCTGCTTTGATAATTTCAGCCTCTTTCAGTGGACTTTCTTTCCAAAAATCGCCAACATTCAGCTTGGTTATATGGGCTCCTGGAAATTGGTTTTTCATTCCTGTATAAAGACTAATCGCATCACTTGTATCCCCCTTGGCAGACCACCTCCCCAGAATATCTTTTGAGTCTGCAAAAGGTCCTATGATCGCGATGTTTTTAACCGAGTTGCCCATTGGCAAAACGCCATTGTTCTTAAGCAGCACCATAGACCGCTCAGCGGACTCACGAGCCATTTTACGGTGAGTCTCAGATAGGGTAAGACTGTCTGTTTGCTCAGCTGTTGCAAAGCGGTAAGGATTTTCAAATAACCCTAATTCAAATTTCTTTTGAAGTATACGGCCTACGGCTTCATCAATTATTCTTTCGTCCAACTCACCAGAATCAATCAGCTGTTGAATATTTTCATGATAATTTCTCGATTGCATTTCAATGTCAACTGTACCCGTCAAAGCCTGATTTGTAGCTTCGCTCGCATTGGTCGCATAGCCATGTTTGATCAATTCCCCTACACTCCCAAAATCGGAAATCACAATTCCTTCAAAGCCCAATTCCTTTCGTAAAACAGCTCTCAGAAGGGGCTCATGGGCCACTGTGGGAACACTCTCCACCACGTTGAAAGAGGTCATCACTGACGCAACGCCTTCATCAATGGCCGCCTGAAACGGAGGCAGGTGAATGTTTCTCAGGGTTTCCTCACCAAAATCTGCAGTGTTGTAATCACGACCACCTTCTACGGCTCCATACCCAATGAAATGCTTGACGCAGGCCATGATCGTCTGCGGGTCGTCCAACCCACTATTTCCCTGAAATCCTCGAATAGCCGCCTGAGTCATAAGCGATGAGAGAAACGGGTCTTCGCCGTTTCCTTCCATCACCCTTCCCCATCTTGGGTCTCTGGAAACGTCCGCCATTGGTCCATGATTATAACTAATGCCCGCACTTGCGGCCTCCAAAGCTGCGATCTGGTGCGCACGGCGTACCATAGCTGTATCCCATGAGCATGATAGCGCCAGGGGCATGGGGAAGATGGTTTTGAAACCGTGGATTACATCATAATTAAAAAAGAGTGGAATCCCGAGACGGCTTTCTTCCACTGCAAAGCGCTGCATCTCCTCTACATCATGCACATCTCCCGGCACAAGTATGGAGCCTACTCCACCGGCCTTTACCAGTTCGATGAGGTCACGTGCCTTTTCGCCATCTCCCACCCTGGCGTGTCCCCTACCCAGACACTGATACATCTGACCAACTTTTTCATAGAGGGTCATCTTCTGGAGTATAGAGTCTATTTGCTCGTCATATGGACCACTACTTCGCTGCTGAGGTTGAGTATTGCAACTAAAGCCTGCAATGCCAGCCAGGAAGATCCAGAGAAAGATCCTCATGACCCAACCGTTTTTTGAGGGACGAGCAATACTGCATCGGCACGAACTACACCGTCTTCATTTGCCTGGATAGATACCGAGTGCTGGCCTGTAGAATCCAGCAAATGAACTCCAACTGAGATCCATTCTCCTGATGTCTGTCCGATTACCTCCACGTCATCGACTAAAATCTCGAGTGTTTTGGTTTCATCACCCATGCGGAATTTTACGCTGGTTTTAGGTGACACGCCCGCAATTTTGCTGAAGTAAACAAATACTTCATAGGAGGCGGACTGAGTAACTTCCAGTGGAAATGTAACCTCTCCGGTGCCTTTACCTTCCAATGCATCCTGACCAAAGCAGTCTTTGGAAACGACCTGCCAATCACCTTTCACAATCACACGTTCATCCGTATTGTCAATGAGAATCTCAGGCTGAGAGCCGTCAGAAAGAGGGTCTGTGATCAACGACTTTTGGATCCGAAGATGATCAACAGCTTGTACCGCTTGTTTTTCCTCTATAGCCTCAGCAGCTGCCAATGCAGCCACTTGCCCCAAAGCCATAAAGACGGGCTCCATTCGGATAGAACCATAAGCGATATGACTGGCAGACAAGCAAACAGGCACCAAGAGGTTGTCACATTCCGTTTGCTTAGGCACCAGAGCACCATACCCAATGGGATATGGGCCAAAGCCTCCGATCTCTACATTCCCTTCGTTTTTCACCATGGCCACACCGTCCTTTTTCACCACTACACGCTGACAGTTATGCGAATCCATCGTGTAAGCTGCCAGGGAAATCGGGTCTTTCACCACTTCCTTTGCCTGACAGTGATGCTGCGTCATGACCGTCTGCCCAACCATCCTTCGAACTTCCCTCACATATAGCTGAGGTGACCAGTGATTGTTATCAGTATATTCATCCTTTGGGTATCCCCAATCCTGCATCTCCTTTCTAAGCTGCTCAGGTACGCGCGGATCTGTTTTGTAGAAGTAAAGCAATCCCTTGGTATAACTTTCGTGCATTTCTACTATGGCTTTGCGTTCCTCGTAAGAGGCCTCAGGATAGTCATAGTTCATGCCTATCATATCTGTAGAAAAACCTCCGCGATTGTTGATGTCTGTTTTGCCTCCAGGCATCCTACTCCAAATAAAATAATCGTTAAGTGACCGCCTGTCTGGCTGTGCCTCAAACAACCTCAGCAACATCTCATACCGGGAAGAATCATAGTCTGTAGGACGGGAAATAGGTACTTGATTGGCAGCATCATTGGTGAGACAGATGCGAAAGTTATAGGCTTGTAGTTTTTGATCACCTGTGCCATCCGGAGCCACCTGAGCAGGACTGATTCCCCAGATCAAACCACTTGAAGAATCCCCTTTGATCTTGTAAGGGTCTATGAAATCAGGGAATTGATGTCGTTTTCTTAGCTGTACTCCATTGTAGGTTTCCCCATATTGTTCGTTGCTTTCTCTCCCCACGGTATATGACACTCCAGCTTTGGCCATAAGGTCTCCTTCATAGCTGGCATCTATAAAAACCCGGGCGCCCAAAGTCAACGAATGATCAACCTTATCTCGGGACAGGGTGATTTCATGAATAGAAGCGCCTTGTTTGGATACCTCCTGCAGCCTGTATCCATAGAGTACTTCTACATCTGCTTCCTTGAGGTAATCATCAAAAACTTTGCTGGCGGTACCAGGTTCAAATATCCAGCGCTCAAAAACACCATATTCTTTACCTATCCGTCTGTAAAAGTCTTTCGCGAGGCCTTTGATGGCATATTTATTCCCAATATCGGTATACCCCAGGCCTCCGGTAGTCAAGCCACCCAGGTGATTGTCGGGAGAAATCAGCAACACTTTTAGCCCCTTCATCTCAGCCGTGTACGCCGCAATAATGCCAGATGAAGTGCTTCCATAAACGATCAAATCATAAGAACCAATCTCTTCATTGGAGGTATTGCATCCAGAAATGATTGACCCAAAAAGGATGAGAAACGCGAATATTTTGATTTTCATTGGATGATAAGTTTAGCTGATTTTAAATCTTCATTGGCGGAAGAACTTCCTGTGGATACCAAAAACGCTCCGGCTTCTATTGTTCTTTCCATGTCCAGGTTATAAAAAGCGAATGCCTCCTCGTTCAGCTCAAAAGTCACACTTTTGGTCTCCCCGGGGGACAAACTGATGCGCTCGAAGGCCTTAAGCTCCTTCATTGGTCGGGTGACTGAACTATAGAGATCACTTACATACACCTGCACCACTTCCTCTCCCTCCAGATCGCTCGTATTGGTCACATCCACGCTGACCCGCACAGCATCACCAGCCGCTATTTCAGCCGTTGACAACACTGGATCACCATACGTAAACTTGCTGTAGCTCATACCATAACCGAAAGGATATAGCGCGCCAGTTTTGGACCATTTATATTTTTTGACATAGTGCGCACGCTTGTGATTGTAATAAGAGGGTACCTGCCCCACATTGCGTGGAATGGTGATGGGAAGTTTTCCTGATGGATTTACCTGACCAAAAACAACCTCTGCAATGGCCTGCCCACCGGCACTTCCGGGCTCCCAGGCCTCTATCACGGCGGGTACATTTTCTGCAATCCACTCCACTCCCAGCGGTCGGCCATTAACCAAAACAACTACCACCGGCTTGCCTGTCTTATGTAGTGCTTCCACCAACTGCTGCTGCTTGCCGATTAAGTCGAGGTTGTCCCGGGCAACATTCTCACCATTGGTCTTAAGCTTACTTTCATACCTCAGAGAATTGCTGCCTACCACCACCACGATCACGTCATTGTTTTCACTCCTGCTTACCGCCTCGGCAATGTGCTGATCCGTGATCTCGGTCACCTGCTTACCCATGTTGTAGTAGTTGAGGTCTATATCTTGTGGTTTGACCAATGCAAAGCCCTCATGCACTGTAGTGATGTTATCTTCTGGCTGCTCAAAGCTCCAGTCTCCCATTAAGCTGTGGTTACCGGCATTGGGCCCGGCGATGAGGATACTCTTCACTTTATCTGCTGATAAGGGCAAGACATTCTCATTTTTCAATAGCACAATGGATTTGCGAGCCGCCTCCAACGCCGTAGAGGTGTGCACCGCGGTGTGAATGGATTCGCCAATTTTGTCTTCATTGACAAAAGGGTCTTCAAAAAGGCCCAACCTGAATTTTGCCTCGAGAATTTTGCGCACCGACTGATCGATTCGCTCTTCCTTTAGGCGACCCTCGTTGACCAGCTCTACTACCGGCTCCAGAAAATCCGGACCATGCATGTGCATGTCCATGCCCGCATTCACCGTAAGATAACAGGCCTCTTTCTGAGAGTCAACCACACGGTGAACCGTTTTGAGTCGCTCTATGTCCATCCAGTCGCTCACCACAAACCCATCAAATCCCATTTCACCTCTGAGCATGTCCGTCAGCAAGTATTTGCTGCCATGGCATGGGTCACCATTGATGTCGTTGTGTGCTGCCATGGCTGTGAAAGCACCCGCATCGATGGTTTTTTGATATGGGGGAAAGTAAATCTCTCGGAGGGTACGTTCACTCACATCCATTGGTGAAGCATTCAGCCCATTCACAGGTTCGCTTCCCGCCACGAAATGCTTGATACATGCCAGCACATTGTCAGGTTTACTGAAATCCTCGCCCTGAAGACCCTCCACCATGGCGACACCCATGGCACTCACCAGGTAAGGATCTTCTCCAAAAGTTTCGCCTACTCTACCCCACCTGGGGTCACGGGCCACATCCACATTGGGAGAAAAAGCCCAATGCGATCCTGTGGCACGCATTTCCTTAGCGGTCTGCTGTGCCACCCTCTTGATGAGATCAGTATCCCAGGTAGATGCCAGACTTAATGGTGTGGGATAAACAGTTGCCCCTTCATATAGTGCGTTTCCGTGTATGGCATCTATCCCAATGAGTAATGGAATCTTCAGCCGGGTTTGCTGCGCAGCTTTTTGTAGTTCATTGGCTTCTTTGGCTGACAGCACATGTAGGAACGAACCAATTTTGCCCGCCTTAATCAAGTCATAGAGGTCCTTGCCACTCAAACCGGGATAAAATGCGTTGGCATCATCGGCCATTAGGTCGATCGGGGTGTTGAGATCAGCAGATTTCTTTAGATGAAACAACCCCACATACTGACTCATTTGACCCACCTTTTCCTCCAAAGTCATTTTGGACAACAGGTCTTCTACCCTTTGTGCCACCGGAGCGTCCGCATCCAAATAGTCCTTCTTTTGATGTCCTTCAACACTTTGGCAACTATTCAATGAATAAATTGCAACTAACGAAATTAACAGACAACTCACTAATCCTTTATAATATAGTCTCATCGTATCAGCTTATTTTTCTACTTTAAATGGGATCGCAGCAAAGGCTACGTTTTCATGGCTATCATGCACAAATGCATACAATCTGTACTCACCTTCACCGGGCATGTTAAACGTCACTGATTTCTGATCACTGGAGGTAAATAGTCCTTCTAAACCAGGCAAAGAGCCTTCAAAACGCTGATCTCGATAAATCACCAGACCTTCCCGGACAATCTGCCATTCGTAGGTCAACTGATCACCCTCCAAATCAACTGCTTTGATACTGGCGTAATTTTCATCTCCCACTTTGAGCACAATATCATCCACGTCGGTTTTCCCATTGAGTGTCAGGCTTTCAGATGATTCAATGCGGGGTGCCCGGTTGGCCGGATATCCTCCTTTCCATGAGTAGTACATGGACTGTGCAGCCGCCAGTGGCTTCTTTTTGGTAGTGAACAAACCATACCAGGTAGCTACTGCCCCGTGGGTTTGATACCCCCACAGGAAGGTATAAGAACCGATACACCCTTTGTTGATATTTGCAGCAATGTGCTGGGAATATACATCTGTATAGACCTGTGCCTTTTCTGTGCTGGTCAGCTCATAAATACCACCCCATGGGGTCGTGGGTACGTTGCCCCAGGTACCATTCGGACCCCATTCGGTAATCATGTAGGGCTTGGTCCAACCCGCTCCGGCTATTTTGCCCTGAGCGAGAGAAATGGCATTGTAGGTATTTACACTTAAAATATCCAAAGATGGTGCGCGCTGAGCAATTTCCACAATATCTGTAGGGTCAGCCCCGGCAAGCACCGTAGTGGTCAGGTGATTGGTGTCAAGCTCATGAATCATGTCAGAAACCTCACCAATAAAATTCCACACTTTATAGTTTGTGTACCTGGAATCTACTTCATTACCTATCCCCCAGATCATCACTGCCGGATGATCTTTGAATTGTAACACTTCTTGTCTGATGCGCTCTTTTTGCTTGACAACCTCTTGTTCATTATTATAGTCAAAGCCGTCGGTTTCCCTGTTGACCCATATGCCCAGACAAACCGTGAGTTTATTCTCCAGCGCACTATCAAGAACAGCCTGAGTATCTTCGTTGACCCCATAGGTTCGGATAGAATTGCCGCCATACGCTGGCACCAAATCGATGAAGTTATTGTAGGCAGCGCCTTTCACGAAATAGGGTTGACCGTTTCTGTAGAGCCGAGGTATCTCACCTTCGTAGATGATTTCGGCTTTTACAGGACCATTTGTGGGATAATCTCCTGGAACCTGGTCTTTACCTTCATCTTCCCTGCTGATAGATTCTTCCTGACAGGCACAAAATACCGGTAGCATGGCGATTGAAACAATCCATAAAAGTGATCTTGACGTTTGATTCATACCTGTTCTTTAAGTTTTAATCTACAATAAATGGAATTACAGCATTGGCTACCTTGCCAAAATTGTCCTTCACAAAAACATACAACCGGTACTGCCCGGTGCTAATAGCTTTAATTTCAGCATTGCTGCCATTATCTACAACCACCCAACCAGATAGACCCGGAGGACGATTGCCCAGTGGTGCTCCTTCCTGCACGACTACCCACTGATAAGTAAGTGGGTCTGTATCTTCCGCGTTGACCACCGCTGGATAAGTTTTGTTTCGTTCGAGTGTGATACCATCAAACGCCTGTTTTCCATTCAACAGAAATTTAGTGCGATCAGTGATAACCGGAGCCCTATTGGCCGGATAGACACCTGTCCATCCATATTGCAGAACATCAGCCATCCCGTATGTATAGCCTTCCTCATTAAAAAAAGCATGCCAGTTGCGTCTACTACCTGATTGATGAGAGGCCTGATCACCCCATAAAAAGGCAAATGACCCCATGCATCCATAGGCAATGTTAGGCAGCACATCATCGTTGTAAATCTCATCAATGAACTGAGCCTTTTCGGTAGATGTGGGCTCAACTAATGCGCCCCAAGACAGAGCCGGGGATTCGGGAAATCCTTTAGGAAGGGCTCTATTGCCAAATTCACTCAGTATAAAGCCAATATCCCATCCAGCCTCTTCGAGGTGCGGCACTACCAAACCAGATTGTGGGTACTTGGCATTGCTCGAAAAGAAATCAAGGTCCGGTGCCCACTTTTGCATGTCAAGTAACTTTTCAACACTGGAATTGATAATGGCAATAGTGGTGGGGTGATCAGGATCCTCACGATGTATCATTTCGCTCACCTGGTTTACAGCCTCCCACATCGCCTGTTTGTTTACATTGTCGTCGTAATGACCGTCCAGCTCATTTCCAAGGATCCAAAAAAGGAGTGCCGGATGATCCTTATATTCACGCACTTGCCGGGTGAGCATCTCCAACTGCTCCTGGACCAGAACTGGATCAGTATAATCAAAACCATACTCGGGCTGCTGAAGCCATAACCCAAAGGCTACGGACAAACCAGACTCATGCGCACGATCCATGATGGTCATGGTGGAATCGTTGATCCCGTAGGTTCTGATTGTGTTACCACCAAATTCCGTTATCCGATCGTAATACTGACCTCCTGCTGCTCCTTTGATGAAAAAAGGCTTGCCATCCTTATACATCTTCCATGTACCACTTGCCTTGCTCACCTGAACTTTGGCGGGCCCGAGTTGTAGGTCATCAACCTTGCCTGGTTTGTTTTCCACGTCTTGCTCACAGGCCATGATCAGAAGGACCCCAATCAATAAACTTGTTGCTTTAAGTGGGTGATACATTAATCTCTTCTTAAGATTTGACCATCTTGTATGAGCCTCTCCTCCAGCTGCTCATATGGAACGTCCTGTACACTTTGTCCATTCTCTATACTTAGCACAGCTGCTGTGGCCGCTGACTGACCTAGCACCATGTAGACAGGCTCCATGCGAATAGACCCAAAGGCCACGTGAGAAGCGGACAAACAGACGGGTACCAACAGATTGTCACATTCATTTTTCTTAGGTCGGATCGATTGGTAGCTAATAGGGTAATTGGGGGTTCCCATCCAATAGGTTCCTTCTCTTCTCAGCTGACCCTTTTCATCTACTACCGTGGATACATAGTGGCAGTCGAGCCAATACGTAGCCAGGCCTACTGACTCAGGAGCAACTTCATTTCCTTTGCAATTGTGCTCTGTCATCACATAGTCGCTCATCATTCGTCGAGCTTCCCTTACATAGAGCTGGTGAGGAAAATTGTCATTGTCAATGAACTCATCTTTAGCCAGTCCCCAGTTTTGCATTTCCTCTCGGATGTTCTCTGGTACTCTAGGGTCATTGCCCAAAAACCAAAGCTTCCCTAGTGCATAATCTTTATGCATTTGCGCGATTTTTTCCCGCGTTTCATAGTCACCCTCCGTATAGTCATAATTGGCTCCCACAAAATCCAAATGATTGGTATCTGTCTTTCTGTTAGGCATTGGTGTGAGGGTAATGAGTTTTTTTCTTAACGGGATATTAGGATCCAGTTTGAGCTGCCTGGCCTGCACTTCATACCAAAACGAATTGTAATTTTCCGGCTTTTCTATCGGCCTCATATTGTTTGGATCGTCCGTAAGGGTAAGACGGTAGCAGTAGGACTGCATGCGTTTATCAGCACTTCCGGGTTTGATATCAGGATTATTTTCAATGAATGGCAGCAGACCCGATGATGGATCACCTTCTCTCAAATAAGGATCCACGGAAATCTCCCCACTTTCACTCTGCACACCAATGATGTCGTTCATTCGAAACCCATTATAAGTTTCCTTAAAATCCTTATTCGAATCTCTTCCATAAGCATATGATACTCCGGCCTTAGCCATCAGGTCACCCTCATATGTAGCATCGATAAAGACCTGAGCGGTGTATTCTTCTCCGGTCTCCATCTTGATGCGCTCTATAGACTTACCATTTTTAAATACTCCATTATCCAGATCAAGTCGCTGATTGAAAACCACCTGCACCCCTGCTTCCAGCAGCATCGTGCGCATAATATCTTCCGCCACATGAGACTCGTACACCCATTGCATGGACAGTGAATCACGCTTACCCTGGAATACCCGCTTCACGATGGATTCGAAATATTCTTCCCGATCCTGGTTTTTCCAGGCTGCCGGATGAAGATAATACTGATAGATACGCTGATAAAACTCCCTGGAAAGACCTCCGATAGAAAGGTGCGAGTTGATATCCGTGGCAGTGAGCCCTGATGTAGTGGTCCCTCCCACATGATTGGTATTGGAAATGAGTACTACATTTTTGCCCATTCGGCCTGCCTGCACCGCGGCGGTTACCCCAGCGGAGGTTTCTCCATACACGCAGATGTCATATTGGGCATACGTACCCAAACTTAAAAAAATCAGGGCTACAAAAATGCTGTTTCTAAATCGGGATGTCTTGAATCGAAACATAAATTGGTTTTCTAATTTCATATAATGATTTAGTAAGAGGGGAACCAATGGTTCCCCTCCATTTCTCTTATTGTTGTACTTTATAGTCGAAAGTGATCGAACCTGATGAGCTGGCCACTATGGTTTTTACCAAAATCAGCGCATACTCTTCATTGACAGTCTTAATGGCGAGGATCTCCCCTTCTTCTGTTTTAGTAATGTTCTCAGCGGAAGGCTCACTGGCGTCAAACGTTTCCAGAATCAGCTTATCGTCCGCTATGGCATAGAAGTCATCAGAAGTCATCAACTCCGCAGACACTCTCCTGATTTCAAGGCTGTTTCTTACCGTCCAGTTACCTAGCCAGTCGTCACCCCAATTGGTGGTATTGTAGATAAACTGAGCGGCATTGCTGTATGTGGGAGCGAATAGATTGATTCCACTAGACCCACTTCTAAACGTACCCATATCCACATTCGCACTATTGGCCTTTGCCTCCGGAACTGTATAAATCACATTTTCTGACAAGTCAATGAATGGTCCCACTTCCGGATTGCCCTGCATTCCCAGTACCACATCCAGGTGTGTGTCTATTGCCAACGGCACGCGCTCACCTATCACAAACAAGGTATAACTTATCTCATCGGACTTGAGCTCGTCATCGGTGGCCCTGAACGTAAAAGTGACGTCCTTACCTCCATCCTCAGACACCAGTACATATTGAAAATGATAAGTATGAGCAAACGAGTTTTCGAAGGAGGACACAGTAAGCCCCTCGATCGGATTATCATAGAGTAGAGTCTCTATCTTATCCAGCTCATCTTCAGACTTGATTTGCACTTCAAAATCCAGTGTATCCCCCACCTCTAGCGTGTCTGGCAAGATCTCTGGAAGTGTAAACTCCATATTTACCGGCTCCAGGACAACCTCCACCAAATAGCTCACGTCATACGTAAACCCTCTCTTATCATGTGCCACTACTGCAAACTCTTGTGTGCTTCCCAGGTCGGCATTGGTTGGTTTGTAGCTAAACTGGTACTGATAATGCTTTGGATCGTCAAACGATGTGATTTCAGATCCATCTAACGTTTGAAAATCGACTTTAAGCTCTACCTTTTCTAAGCCCGCTTCGGCATATACTTCGATAGGGAAGCTGATCACCTTATTGGGGAAAGCCGTCTCAGGAGCCGTAGTGGGAACCTGAACATAAAATACAGGATTGCCAATTTCGTCAATTGCCTCTGTGTCACATGCACCGAGCACACAAAGTACAAGGATCCATACTATGATGTATTGAATATTTTTCATGGTTTTCATCTTTTGGGTATCAGTAATCATCATTTTGATCCAGGAGATCGTTCACAAGTCGTTCCTGCTCCGGGATCGGAAACAGTAAGTGTTTGTCCAGCACTAAAATGGAAGGATCTTGTGCGGTCACAGCTTCTTTTAGTCGGCCCCATCTTAGTAGGTCAAACCTGCGCTGTCCCTCAAAGGCAAACTCACGCCTTCTCTCCACCATGAGACTATCCAAAAACTGTTCCTTGGACAGGCCGGCAGTCAGGTCAGCAGGTGACGCCACCTCCAGTGGATATCCAAAACCTCTTCTTCGGATCTGATTGAATGCATCGTAAGCCAATGCCGTTGGTCCATTCAGTTCGTTTTCAGCTTCTGCGTACATCATCAGCACATCCGCATAGCGCAGGATATAGTAGTTATTGCCGCCATCACCTACAGTGGTCGCCTGTGGGTCCTGATATTTGTTTACGTAGTATGGATACTGAACCGAAGAAGGAGCCCCAGGCACGAATAACACGTTCACGTCCCTTCGATTGTCATCCGGCGCATAGATATTGTAGTGATTCTCGGTAACTGGATTGTCACCATACCCTGAAAACTCTCCCTCTCCCGGAGCTCTTACTGAAGCAGGGGGTTTGAAAAATCCCTGATAAGAGGAGCTAACTGAACCATCCGTACCTCCGGTACTTACAAACTGAATTTCAAAAATCGACTCTCCAACATTCTCATTGGCGATATCAAAAACCTGCTCATAAGTAGGCCAAAGTGCATATTGTCCCATGTCCATGACGGCCTGAGCTGCCTCTTTGGCTTTTTCATATTCCTTGTTGGTCAGGTAGACTTTGGCCAGAAGTGCAGTAGCTGCACCTTTGGTGGGCCTGCCATAATCGTCAGGGCTATACTGGGTAGGTAAGCTGCTTTCACTAGCCATCAGATCACTAATGATCAGCTGATAAACAGAGTCCACAGAAGTTCTCCGTACCTGAAGGCCTTCCAATGTAGTGGTGGGTTTGGTAACCAGAGGTACCTTTCCAAACAATCGAACCATATTGAAATACATCATGCCTCTTAAGAAATGGGCTTCACCCAAAAATCTGGACTTGACCTCCTCATCTATGGACATATCAGCCACCCGGTCCAATACAATATTGGTCCTGTTGATGTTCTTATAATGGTTTTCCCAAAAACGGTATATAAGATCGGACGAGGCATCGAATTGAAATTTATCCATCTGCAGCTTGTTGATATTGCTGGTGTTGCGGCCATAGCCCCATTCCGCGTCATCAGTCCCTTGTGACTGTACCACTTCCATGAATTGGTTGTATACATCATGCGTCTGCATGGAGGCATACATGGCATTCACCGCTGCCTCTGCATCTTGCTCGGTTTCAAAGAGATTTTCCGCTGTGTTGATACCATCTGGCTTTATATCCAGATCAGAGCACGCACCCAAAGCTATTGCTGTAAGAATCGTATAGAATATTTTTTTCATCGTTTTACTCTATTTAGAATGATAGATTGAAACCTGCTGTAAACACCTTGGTATTAGGATATGCTCCTGAATCAAAGCCCTGACTAATATTGTCAGAACCGTACCTGCTCACCTCTGGATCAAGACCAGTATAGTCAGTGAATGTGAACAGATTTTGGGCGTTGACATATACTCTCAAGACACTCACTCCCAGTTTGTCCAGTGCTCCTGATGGTATGGTATAAGCCAGTTGTACATTTTTCACACGGAGGTAAGATCCGTCTTCCACATACCTGTCGTAAGACACATCGGTGGGCTTGGTTGCCGTGGCTCTGGGGACATCAGTATCTGTATTTTCCGGAGTCCACCTGTCCAGCACTGTAGTCCGCTGATTTTGGTTACCCGTCAGGTTTTCAAGTGTGCGAAGATTCAGGTTATAAAGGTCGTTACCGTATACATACTGCAGCAAGACCGATAAGTCAAACCCTTTGTAGGAGAAGGTGTTGTTAAACCCTCCGAAGAACTGTGGTTGAGCATTTCCTATAATTTGCCTGTCACTTTCATTGATCACGCCATTTTCATCAAGATCCACAAACCTTACATCACCAGGCTTTGCTGAAGGCTGAGCTGAAGCAGCTACTTCTTCAGTGCTTTGGAACAATCCATCAGAAACGTAACCGTAGAATGTGCCCAAGCTCTGATTGATCCTTAAGACTGTTGGAGACGAGGCAGGTATGATCTCGCCTTCCTCTCCCAGGCTCGTAATCTTATTTTTATTGAAGGTAAGGTTAAACCCAGATGTCCATTTAAAACCACGATCCAGAATCACTCCATTGAGAGAAAACTCCACACCCTTGTTTTCCACTGCCCCTATATTCTTCATCCCTGAGCTGAAGCCTGAAGTGGTAGGAATGGTCACTCTGAGCAATAGATCATTGGTCTTTTTGTAGTACGCATCTGTAACAAATGTCAGTCTATTCTTAAAGAAACCCATTTCCAGACCTACATCTGCTTGTGTGGTTCGCTCCCATTTGAGGTTCCTGTTACCCACTTGAGAGGGAGTGATCCCTGTCACTATCCGATCACCAAACACATACTTGGTACCATCCCAAAGATCAAGCGAAGGGTAGTTTCCTATGCCATCCTGATTTCCTGTAATACCATAGCTCGCCCGAAATTTAAGATCGGTAAATACATTGAGATCTTGAATGAAACTTTCCTCAATGGCTCTCCATGCAATTGCCGCTGAAGGGAAGTAGCCAAATCTATTGTTGGCACCAAACCTTGACGACCCATCTGCTCTACCTGTAAGTGTCAGTAGATACCGGTCCTTAAATCCATAGTTGATTCTGGCTATGTAAGAATGTATTACCCAATTGGCTACCAATGAGCTTGGTAGCTGTGCCGCATCCGGATTACCCAGACTCAGGTCGTATGTACCTGTCACGTCATTGAGAAAACCTTGCGCTGAAGCTCCCAGAGACTCATACCTGGACGATTGCTGGGTGAATCCTCCCAGTAAATCCAGGCTGTGCTCACCAAGTGTCTTCTTATAGTTAATGGTATTCTCATTCAGCCATGTATATGTCTGCGCTGAAAATACCGATGCATCACCACCTACCTGAGAACCTGAGAATACACTCTGAGGCATGTAGGTGTCATTTTTATTGAAACTCGCATCCAGTCCCCAGGAGGTGCGGGCTGTCAGACCATCGATGATCTCCCATGAAGCATATGCGTTTCCTATGGTTCTAAAGGTCTTATTTAAGTTTTGATAACCATCCAACAATGCAATGGGATTATTAAACCCAATTCCCTGATTGTTGTACTGGGTGTAGCTCCCATCAGGCTGCTTGATAGGCAGATTTGGAGCCGTAGTGAGCATAGAGAAGATAGAGCCACTGTTGGCTCGGTTGGTTTTTACGTAGCTAGCTGTTAGGCTATTCCCAATTTTCAGCCTTTGCTTGACTTCCTTATCCAAGTTGAGTCGGAATGAATATCGCTCCAGGTCGGAAGTTTTGATGACTCCTTCCTGATTAAAATAATCAAAAGAAATCAGGTAATTGGTACCATTGTCACCTCCTGTAGCTGAGACATTATAGTTGGTCATGGGAGCCAGGTCTCTGAGCATTGCATCCTGCCAGTCTGAAGATACAGGGTTCAGGCTGGGGTCATATAAAAGCGGCCCACCATCTGCCAGGCTGGCCTCATTGGCAAGCGTCTGAAACTGCTTGGCATTGAGCAAATCGTATCGGTTTGTTTCCTTCTGAAACCCATGATAAGCATTGAAGCTTATTCTTCCTTCGCCACTTTTGCCACGCTTAGTAGTAATCAGCACCACTCCGTTACCTCCTCTGGATCCGTATATGGACGTAGCTGAGGCATCCTTGAGCACTTCTATTGACTGAATATCGTTGGGATTGATGGTATTGAGCGGATTCAGTGAGTTTGCATCCCCCTGACCAGAAGATATGGGCACCCCATCTACTACATATAGAGGTTCATTGCTTCCGTTTATGGAGTTTCCTCCCCTGATCCGTACAGAAGAGCCTGCTCCCGGCATCCCCGAACTCTGTACGAAAAATACACCCGCAGACCTGCCCTGCAATGCCTGGTCGACACTGCGAAGCGGAAGGTTTTGTATCTCTTCTGTTCTGATGGAAGAGATGGCTCCGGTTACATCCTTTTTATCCTGAGTACCGTAGCCTACTACCACTACTTCCTCTAACTCAGACATATCAATTTGTAGGGTGACATTCACCTGAGAACGTCCGTTCAAGGGGACTTCTTTGGCCAGAAATCCTATGTAACTAAAAACCAGGACGGCATCTTCTGAGGTGACAGTCAAGGTATAGTTGCCATCTATATCAGTGATGGTACCATTCATAGTGTTCTTTTCCTGGATGGTCACTCCCACGAGTGGCCCTTTGTCCTCAGCAGAAATGACGCTGCCTGAAATTCTGGCTTCCTGCGCCAGCACCTGTATGCTCCCCAAACAGAGTAGCATCAGAGAAATCCAACATCGTTTTACTATTTTCATATACTTCATTTTAGGTTGATTGATAAAGGCATGTAGCACCTGATAGTCCTGTCACAAAGCAAGCAAGGAGTTATCAATTACCTCTTTAAAAAAGGAGCACATTTCTTTGAATAAGTGTCAATCTACATCATTAAAAGTCCTTCAATTTGCCAAATAATCAATTATATAAGCTATTTGGCCTATATTGACCGGTATGATTTTCAACAGTTCGACTTGCAAATTCGGCTTAATACTCTTCCTTATTTTATGCCATAAAACTGTATACGCTCAAGCTGATTTTAA
Source organism: Marinoscillum sp. (assembly GCF_040222955.1). Taxonomy (GTDB): domain Bacteria; phylum Bacteroidota; class Bacteroidia; order Cytophagales; family Cyclobacteriaceae; genus Marinoscillum. The sequence goes on from NZ_JAVKCA010000009.1 coordinate 222,559, forward strand.
TTCTGTGAATATCACGGACAGAGATGGGCTTCCTCAGAACAAAATCAAAAGTATTGTAAAGGATTCGCTCGGATATATATGGATCGGTACACAAAATGGTATTGCTCAATACAATGGATACAGATTCAAAACCTACACAGCACTAAATGATATCGAGATCACCTCTATTTTTCTGTCAGATCAAAACGACCTTTGGCTGGGGACGCACCAGGGCCTATTCTTTTTGGACAGAACTCATGACCTTTTTGACAAAGTATCACTTGGTGATATCAGACACCTTACTGCCTCGGGAGATGAAATATACTTTATCACACCAGACAGAATGTACAATCTTCGCAATGGCAAAGTTTCGGCCATTGAGTTAGAGGAGGAATCATATCTCCGACAGGTAGTACTTCAGAGTAAGAAACTGTATCTCGGGCAAGGCAAAAACCACGGGCTCGTCAAAGGAGAGATCATAAAGGGACGCCTTTCAATCAAACAACACCTCTTGGGCTCCAAAGTAATTACTTGCCTAAAGACCATCAATGATCAGGTATGGGTCGGCACATCAGATGGCCAACTCTACCATCTGACGGATGACGCGGCCATGTCGATTGCTCTTCAAAATAACCACCCTGTTAAAGATATCGTGCTTCACAATAATCAGCTTTGGGTAGGCACTGATGGAAATGGTGTGTTCATTATAGATGATAAAGAACAAATAGTAGCTCACCTCACCCACAATCAAGGTGAGAAAAACCTGATAGGCAGCAATAACATACAAAGCATATTATCAATAGATAAGGGGAGCATCTGGGTGGGAACTTATGATGCCGGGGTTTATGCCTTATCCTCCAATCAGCTACAGTTTCAAAAACTTCAGGACCTTCATTCAACGGATTTAGTGAACCTTTCAGAAAGTGCCACAGCCTTTTATCAGGATCACTCCGGAAATTTACTACTGGGAACTCCAGGTGGTTTTGTCAAAATAGATCCATCCAGCGGACAAAGCATAGAGATTGGGTTTGACAAATGTCAAAAACTCCTGGGTGGCTCCAAGGTATTGTCCATTCTGGAGACCTATGATGAACACATCTTAATAGGTACCTACGACGGTGGGATGGGATATTTCACCAAAAACCTTGAGCACATTAAAACCTTCTACCCGTTTGGAAATGAAGGACAGGAACAAAACATTAGTTTTCTATTTAACCTACCTGACCATCGGGTACTGGTAAACTCTATGTACAAAGGAATGGTGGCAATGGACTTGCAAACAGGGTTTGTAACTCCAATCGCCCTGAAAGAAAGTGGAGAAAAAGTGTTCAAATTTCAATCCCAGGCACTTCGAAAATTTAAGAACGAACTCTACGCCTATATATTTGGAAAGTCATTGTACCGGATAAACACCACCGAAGCGATGCTCGAGCTGGTGCTGACCCCTCCTTTACCCCTCAATGATTTTTATCTAAACAGCGATGGTACATTTTGGCTGGCGACACGTGGGGAGGGCTTAATACTCACCTCTCCTGATGGAGAAACAATCAGGCAAATAGATATAGAAGATGGGCTCCCGTCCAACTTTCTACTGAGAGTAGAAAAAGACCACACCAATCATCTATGGATCAGTAGTATCTCCGGGCTTTCCAAAATAGATGCCAGCGGCGAGGTTACTACCTTTGACCATAGGCACGGACTTCCCTCCAGAGAATTTACGCCATTTACTTCCACAGTACTACAAAATAACAACCTCCTCTTTGGTACGGTGAAGGGATTTGTGCTCACCAATACAAATGCAAATCCTCAAGGATCATCCCCTCCAAAAACCATTATTTCAGATATCACCTTTCAAAACCAAAGCATTAAAACTCTGGGAGATGAACTATTGACCAGTCCTGTTGAGACGTTGGTTAATCTGGAATTGCCCTTTTACCGGAATTCATTTACAGTTCACTTCTTTAATGATGACTATTCTTTACCAAAGTTCAATAAGTTCAAATACAGGATGTTAGGACTTGAGAAGGATTGGATTGACCTGGAAGAAAACACTCAAACCACCTATACTAATCTGTCCCCCGGTAATTATCAGTTTCAGGTAAGCTCATCCAACAAATACGGCACGCAAAACGACCAGCCAACGACATTAAATATTTTCATCTCGCCCCCCTGGTACATGTCATGGTGGGCATATCTGGTTTACCTTCTTGTAGGGATTGGCCTGGGCTACATCATCTATAGAATTATGCTCTACCGCACACACATGCTAAAGGAACTGGAGTTTTCTGAATACAAGATTCAAACCATAAGAGACCTCAACGAAAAGAAACTGCAATTTTTCACCAACATCACCCATGATTTCAAAACACCCCTCACCCTGATATCAGCCCCACTGGAAGAACTACTGGAAGATCAAACGATAGGTGATCGGGGAAAAAACAACCTGGGGCTGATCAAGCGGAATTCGGATCGTTTGTATCACCTCATTATTGACCTGCTTGATTTCCGAAAGATCAACAACCCTGACACACTTCAGCTTGAAGTTTCAGAAACTGATATGGCGCGGTTTTTACAAGATCTGTACGAACCCTTCCACAGCGCATGTGTACATCAGGAAATCCTATTGACACTAGATAACCAATGCTCGCCACCCGTTTTCATAGACACCGAAAAGGTCAAGCGCATTCTCTGGAATGTCCTGTCAAACGCCCTCAAATTCACTCCAAGAAACGGAAAGATCAATATTAACTGTAGCCTTGATGGAGACAAAATACTCCTTAGCATTGTAGATACAGGTAAAGGCATGACCGAAAGTGAAATCAAGCTATTGTTTAATCGCTATTACCAGACAGGGCATGAAGTGGAAAACAAGGAATTTGGCACTGGGTTGGGCATGGCTATCGTAAAGGGCCTAATTAATAGCCATCGGGGTGAGATCAATGTGGTCTCGCAACCTGGATCCGGCACATCCTTTCACATTGAATTGCCTTGGAAAAAAGAATCTTACTCCGCCGCAGAACTTAACACCAAGCCAAAAGGAAATTACAGGTATCTGCCTCCAGTATTAAGTACCCGAGAGCCAATACAAACAAGTGTGCCCGGGCGGTATAACCTGCCTACGGTGCTGATCTGCGAGGACAATCCGGAGCTCAACGAATTTCTGGTGCAAATATTTGAGCGAGACTACAAGGTCGTAAAGTGCTTTGATGGGGAGGAAGGATTTAGTCTCGCACTAAAAAAGACACCCGATCTAATCATTAGTGATGTAATGATGCCGAAAATGGATGGCTATGAGTTTTGTAAAAAAATCAAGTCCAACATAGATACCTCTCACACCCCAGTCATACTTTTAACCGCTAACAGCTCTCTGGACAAGCAAATAAAAGGCATGAGCTATGGTGCGGATATCTACATTACCAAACCCTTCAAAACGGAATTTCTTCTGGCATCAGCTGTCTCTATTCTGGAGAACCGACAAAAACTTCGAGAGAAGTTTCAAGGTCTACAAAAAATCAATGAGCCTGAAGAAAGTATCACCAGGCACGATCAGGAGTTCATGAACAAACTGCGAGATTTTGTCAATGCGAATCTGACGAACCCTGATTTATCAATCGAACTGCTGGCTGAGGTCATGAATTGCAGTAAATCCAGCCTGATCAGAAAAGTAAAGGCACTCACCGGAATCACGCCGATGACATTTCTGAGAACCTACAGACTCAATACTGCCTACGAACTCCTCACTAAAGAGAACCTTACAGTCAGTGAAGTCTCCTACAAAACAGGATTTTCTGATCCCAACTACTTCGCCACAAGCTTCAAAAAACACTTCGGCAAGAATCCCTCTCAGGTCGGTTAAACAAAAAAAGCCACTCTGGCGAGTGGCTTTTGTAGTCCGTAGGGGAATCGAACCCCTGTTACCAGGATGAAAACCTGGCGTCCTAACCCCTAGACGAACGGACCATAACTTTTATCAATATTCTGTCTTTTGCCTTATTCAAAGCAGGTTTTCCGAAAACCTGGCTCCCGATAACTATCGGGACTAACCCCTAGACGAACGGACCATTTTGTATTTGGTGGTGCAAAAATAGATAAGCTCCTTTATTATGCAAATGTTGACCGCAATTATTTTCAAAAAAAATTCTCCCCAAAATATTTCCACTGCACGCCCCCCGTTTCCGTTGTGAATTTTTCAAAATCCGGCGCAAAAAACTAAAAATCCACCAGCGTTGAAATTATATATGCCCGCCAACCAAAGATAATATGGAAACCTCCCTGAGCCTCAGGACTGTAGAGCTGAAAATACTAAAAAAGTGTTCTTTTTGGAAATTTGTTTCTGAATAATCTAGTTATAGATTTGCATCGAATTTGAGCAAAACATTTCAAAACCAATATATATTATGTCAAAAGTAAAAATCGGAATCAATGGATTCGGAAGAATCGGCAGACTGGTATTCAGAGTAGCCGCTGAAAATCCGAATATTGAAGTGGTGGGAATCAACGACCTTATAGATGTTGATTACATGGCTTATATGCTAAAGTACGATTCTACACACGGCCAGTTCAAGGGCGATGTAGAAGTAAAAGACGGCAAACTGGTAGTAAATGGCTCTGCAATTCGCGTAACCTCAGAAAGAAACCCCGCTGACCTTAAGTGGAGCGATGTAGGCGCTGAGTACATTGTAGAATCTACCGGACTCTTTCTCACCAAAGAATCAGCTAAGGGGCACATCGATGCAGGTGCGAAAAAAGTAATCATGTCTGCTCCTTCTAAGGACGACACCCCAATGTTCGTAATGGGTGTCAACCAGGACGCTTATACCTCGGATATGGTGTATGTATCCAACGCCTCATGTACCACCAACTGTCTGGCTCCGATTGCCAAGGTTTTGAATGATAAATTCGGAATTGAGTCTGGCCTGATGACTACTGTACATGCTACTACTGCTACACAGAAAACCGTAGACGGACCGTCTATGAAAGACTGGAGAGGCGGAAGAGGTGCCGGACAGAACATCATCCCTTCTTCTACCGGAGCTGCTAAAGCTGTTGGTAAAGTAATCCCTGAGTTGAACGGTAAGCTGACTGGTATGTCTTTCAGAGTACCTACGCCTGATGTTTCTTGTGTGGACCTTACCGTCAACCTGAAAACTGAAACCACCTACGAAGAAGTATGTGCGGCCATGAAAGCTGCTGCTGAAGGCCCGTTGAAAGGCATTCTTGGATACACTGAAGATGCCGTAGTGTCTAACGACTTCCTGGGTGATCCCAGAACTTCTATCTTCGATGCGGGTGCAGGTATCCAGCTGACCCCTAAGTTCTTGAAAGTGGTATCATGGTATGACAATGAGTGGGGCTACTCCACTAAGGTTGTTGAGCTATTGGAGTTCATCGCTACCAAATAAGAGATCACAAATCATTAAAAAGGGGTTCGGACTAAAATTCGAACCCCTTTTTTTATTCTGTCTGGTTAGAACCACTCAAGATTATTTCACCACAATCTTCCGGGTATACTGTTCACCATTCACCGACATCCTCACGATATACATCGCGTTGGACGGTGGTAACTGGCTCGCCTGAAAAGTGATTTGATGCCCCCCTTCGGGTAATTCTGAATCAAAAAGTTTCATGCTTTGCCCACTGGTATTAAAGACCTCCAACCTGACATGCGCGGCCGATGCCAAACCAAATGACACGCTGGCTTGTGAGAAAAATGGATTGGGATAAATGGTCAGGTCACTTTCATCCAAAATAGCCGTACGACTACCGCTTCCAGACCAGCTCCCATTGGCGTAATACGATGTGGGGCCACAGGTATATAAGTCGGCAGTCTGATTGGCTCCGTTGTTATTGAAGATCACATTGGAGCAATTCGCGGGAATCACCCCGTAGTACCAACCGTCACCATTGTCAGTAAGCGCACTCCCGGGCCAACCATTGGTGTAGGTCTGTCCACCCCCCCAGGCATAGAAATGAGAATACCCCTGAACATAGACCGTGAGGGAACTTCCACCCCCATTAGGGTCTGAGGCATACCATGCACCATTGCTGTAATAAGGAGCATCATTACAGGTATACAAATCATTGGTCTGATTACTGCCATTGTTGCTAAAAATGATGTTGGCACAGTCCTTTGAAATGGTGATTTCACTCCATCCGTTGGGCCCTGATCCCAAAGCCGATCCTGGCCAGGCACCGAGCAACGGGTTCAAATTGGCATCCCAGGCATAGGCATGGGTGTAGCTCTGTGCATATACGGTCATGGAGCCGGTACCACCACCGCCTCCTCCACCTGGCTCGTTGGCATGCCATGTGCCATTCTCATAGTAGGGCATATCATTGCAGGTATTGAGGTCTGCGGTCTGACCTGCTCCATTGTTGCTAAAAATGATATTAGAGCAATCAGCCCCGATGGTCACTTCATTCCATCCGCCCGCCCCGGCTGTCAGCGCAGTACCTGGCCAGGCACCGAGTAATGGGTTTTGATTACTATCCCAGGCATACGCATGAGTGAACCCCTGGACGTAAACCGTCATGGAGCCACCTCCACCTCCGCCTCCGCCACCGGTGCCACCTTCAGACCATACGGCATAGTTAGTTCCTGAAGCACTCAACGTCCATGTGCTGCCCATGCCCTCGGCCGCAGGGTCTCCCCAGTTGCCATAGCCCATCTTTAAGAAAACGGTATGGACATCTCCAGCGATGGAGGCCACATATAATCCATTTTCACTGCGATGAATCGTTACCGGGCTTTGACTATGGATTCCAGCACCCTTCCTCACCTGAATCAGCGCCTTGATCTCATCAGTCACCGCCGTTCCCCACTCATACATGTGGGGCCAGTAAATACACGGTACTCCGGGATGTGTCAAAAGGTAAGCATATGACTGACCTACGTTATTACCATTCAATACATTATTACCAGGATCATAGTCAGGCGTATCATGGTTTTCAATGAAGGTGGTATAATGACGCGGATCCCAGCCAATACCCCCCGAAGGTGCTCCCTGTGACGACAAGTAAGAATAATTATTGTCCTTGATGACCGCCTTAAGAGTATAATAAGTGGAAAAATCGAAGGCCGTGGAACCCGTGGCATTTACCCAGTCCTGTACCACCTGCTTGTTGGCATTCCAATTTTCACCCACGGAAAACGTGGGGTTGGTATGCCCATTGTATACAGTGAAATAATAAGGATCAAAACCATGAACAAAGTCATATCGCCAGCCATCATAGCCAATGGCCTTCAGGTTGTCCAAAAATGCCTTAATGTCATTTTGAACAAAACCTTGTGAATGATCAATATCCCTGGCGGCGGCATATGGGGTGCCTGAGTCGTAATTACCTCTGAGAGAGATGCCACTATAAGCCGAATTGCTCCAGACTTCATCGTCAGCGGTAATGGAGTTGGTGCCCCATGTAGGGTTAGTGAAATCCACCCAGTTGGTAGAGCCCACCCGATGGTTCACCACAATGTCCGCAATGGCCTCTATGCCCAGCCCGTTGAGGGTAGAGAGCAGGCTCTGATGCTCAGCAAGTGATCCGTATGAATTAGCAAAATTATTGAGCTCCCTGGGGAGATAGCCCTCCAATGACCCGGCATCACTCGGAGGCGGGAGCCAGATCATGTCTATACCCGCAGCATTCATATCGGCAGATTTGCCTTCCAGGTGACTGTACCAGTCACCAGGGTAATCATGGGAAGATTCCCAGTAAAAACCCTGAAGCAGTACCCGACTGTCATTGGCAACCTGAGCACCGGCGGCCATCATGAGCAGTAAAAAAGCGAAAGAAAGTAAGAGGTGTTTCATCATAGATTGGATTTGGTTAGTAATTAAAATTTGTAAACCAATCTCTCCACTTATCACCTCATATTCGCTTCATTTCATAACGCGAGACAGCTCACATAGCCCGATTGATCCAGTGGCACTATGAGTTACAAGACTCAAAAAACCTGCCTGAGACGCCCAAAACAGATGAAAACATCAAAATGGCGTGTAATTTTAATGGTACTATCAGACTGAAGCCAATACGGCATATAGTTTTTCCTGCTCGATGGGTTTGAGTAAAAACCCATTGAAAAACTGTGCGGACTCATCACCAAATCCCACCATCACATCGGCAGTGAGGGCATAGATGGGGGTATTAACGTTGGGGTTGTCGGTGTTCCTTATTCGCTGGGAAGCTTCTATTCCATCCATACTAGGCATGTGGATGTCCATAAGGATACAATCGAAGACCTGGGACTCGGCCAACTTCACAGCTTCCTCGCCGTTTCGGGCATGCACGCTTTCCATACCCCAGTTGCCGAGAAGCTTCAGGGAAACCATCGCATTGATCATGTTGTCCTCTGCCAGCAAGATTGACTTGGGGTTGAGCTTCTTCCTTCTGATTTCGGTTTTCAAGCGGCGCGGCTCAGCTTTTTCCAGATAAAGGGTAAAATAAAAAGTAGCTCCATGACCCACCTGACTCTCCACATGAATATTGCTTCCGTGCAGTTCGATGAGCTTTTTCACAATGGCCAGCCCCAATCCTGATCCACCATACTTTTTGCTTTTGTGAAATTGCGGTTGGGAGAAACTATCAAACACCTCATGAATAAAGTCCTCCTCTATTCCTATTCCCGTATCCACCACACTGAACCTGAGCAGATCTTTATTGTTTTTCGTCTCTCCATACTCAATATTCAGGCTGACAGATCCTTTCTCGGTGAATTTGATTGCATTGCTCACCAGGTTGCCCAAAATCTGAGTGATGCGTGTTTCGTCTACCATATAAAAATCAGCTACCTGATCTGAAATGTGCATTTTCAAACTGATGCCCTTCTCTATGGCCATATTGCTATAGGTAAGGCGGATATTCTCCATTAGCCTTCTAAAGGCTACCGGTGATGGCTGTAGCCTCAGCTTACCCACATCCAGCTTGTTAAAATCCAGGATGTCGTTGATGATCCTCAATAGATTGTTGGAGGAAAAACTGAGTGAACTCAATAAGCTAACCTGATCCTCCCGGGCACTCTCCTGCAGCAACGAGGTAATTGTGGTCACTGCATTCAGGGGAGTCCTGATCTCGTGGCTCATGGTAGAGAGGAAGTCCTGCTTCATCTTGGAAGACTGCTCCGCTTTGTTCTTTTTATCCATGATTTCAGCCTTTTCGCGCTGATTCTCAGCATCCTTTTGCAGGCGCTCCATGGTGGTAATGGCATCATAGCTGTGGATAACTTTCTGGGTTTGCGCGCCTATGAGCACTTCTTTTTCTGTCACATAGTCTTCTATGTAGCCAAGCGCATTCTCAAAGTCCCCTCGCTCTTTGAAAATCCGATACAGGAGGTTATTACACTTAGATTTGATCACCACCAGATTATACAGCCCAGCAAAATTCAACGCCCCCTTCAGGGCCTCTATGGCTTTGTCAAGGTCACCCTCCTCATAGTACATGACCCCAAGCTTGTGATAACACATGCCTAACCCCAGTAACTCTCCGCTCTCCCTGTGCAGCCGTATGGCCTCCTGATAAGCCTCCTTAGCACGATTACCCTGCCCTTTTTTCACGTAGACTTTCGCCTTCCCGTATAGTGCGAATGCCAATCCCCGCTTGTCCCCCAACTCCTGCTTCATCTGAAATGACCGCTCAATTATCTGCTCTGCCTTTTCTGTGTTGTTTTGGTTCAGGTAAATTCCAGAAAGCGGGTTATAAGCGTCGGATTCCAGGTCTCTGGCGCCGATCCTTTTGGCCGCCTGCGCCGAGCGCTCGTAGGCCATGATGGCATTGCGCTCATCACCAAAGTACTCGTAAATCCCTCCGAGAAACTTCTGCACCCCGGCCAAATTATAGTAATCCTTTACGCGATTGTAGATATCCAGACAATCGAGCAGGTAGATAAGGCTCAGGTGGTAATTTTCAGTCTTATAATGGATCTCCGCCAGTTGGAATTTGCTGCGTGCAATGAGTTTCTCCTCACCCAGTACCTGATAAAGTCCAATGGCCTCACGGATATAGTGAATGGATTGATCGATTTCACCCAGGGCCTGGTGCATCTCAGAGAGCTTATACATACTTCTGGCCATCAGGCCGGTATCGTCCAGTTTCATGCTGAGCTCAAGCGCTCTACTGGCCAATCCCAAACCAATGTGCAAGTCAATGTCCTGCTGATTGGCCCTTGTCAGAAATTGTAAAACTCTTTTAGCATCTGTCAGGTCGGTGTAATACATTCGGTGGTCTGGCTGTTAGCAATCCTGAAAATACAAAATCCCCACCTTTTGGAATGCTTTCTCTGTAAAAAGAATTTGCAAAGTCGGTCTCCCAGGAAAACACACTCCATCATACCGTTTTGAATAAACATCCGGTGAGGCCTTGCTCCTCTTGATTTTTTGCAGCTGCTCTAAAACAACAAAGCCCTTCTGCATACACGCAGAAGGGCTTTGTGATTTCAAAAAAAACCAGCCCCCTCGGGGCTGGTTGGAGCAGACTCTGAGAGCCTGCCCCCGCCTTAGTATCATTTTTTAATCAGTCTAAAAACCTGACCTTCTACCTTAATCAGGTAAATGCCAGCAGGTAACTCACCAACCTCCATCTGTTGATTGGTTACGCCCGATCTTAGCAGATGACCTACCGCATCGTAAAGCTCCAATGGTTTCGATTCGGTAGTTTTTACCATCACAAAATTCATGGCCGGATTGGGGTACACCTCAATCAGCCCTGCCTTGTCAACACCCAGTATCGGTTCGCCCGCTTCGATAGTCAGCACCCCATTGATGAGCACAAAAGTATAGTTACGATCTTCCTCTGCTGTCAATACAATGGGGTATTCCCCGGGCAGACTCGAAGGAGTTGCTGTGGTAGAAGCCACCGGCTCCTTCTGGAGCGCAGCTTTGGTATCACCATTCACAAATCCTGAATACGTCATCGCCAGCACTGGAATAAGATCACCTTCTGTGATCACCACATCATGAGCGGTCACTGTCAGGGAGGCTTTCCCCACAGTCAATTCCGCACCTTGATATTGAACATCATAGTTGGCACCAGCTGACACACTGCCAAGGCCAATCGCATACACGCCCACATCCTCCCCGGATTCTCTTGTCAAAACTCCTGAGAGTACATCCTCCCCTATCAATACTCCTTCGGTAATCGAATAGGTCAGTGCAGGATCTGACTCGCCATAGACTTTTGACCTGGCATCAGCAGTCACAGTAAGAGGTGCCTGATCAATAATAAATTCGGCACTTTGATACTGAACATCATAATTGGCCCCAGCTGACACAGTACCTAAACCAATCTGGTATACACCAGCATGCTCACCGGCTCCTCTTGTCAAAGCGCCTGAGAGTGCATCCGCCCCTATCAATTCGCCTGTAGTAATCGAGTAGGTCAATTCGGGATCAGCCGCTCCGTAAACTTTTGATTTGGCATCAGCGGTCACCCCTATACTGGCCTGACCGATGCTTAGAGCAGCCGATTCAAACTGAAGTTCATAGTTAGAGCCGGCCGATAATGTTCCCTGATTGATCGGGTACAGCCCCACATTTTCGCCCGCTTCTCTTTCCAGTGAACCAGAGAGCGCATCTTCACCTACCAGATTTCCTTCGGTGATCACATAGTCCAGTTCAGGATCTACCGCTCCGTATACTTTTGTCTGATCATTGGCACGGACAGTAAGCCCTTTTGAACCCACAATCAACAATCCATCAGTGTAGCTGATCAGATAATTCGTGGCTGCAGCCCCTGAGACAGTGATGGCATATTCGCCGACAGAACTCTCCGTTGTGGCTGCGGTGACCACCATAGCAGGACTGCTAAGCACGGTTGCGTCCTCCTCTTTCACAAAACCCAGGTAACTCATGGTTAAGACCGGGTTCTCCTCTCCATACACCTTGGATGCATCATCAGCCGTAATCAACAGGTCGGCCTGTAGGACAGTCAATGCACCACTGACATAGGTAAACTCATAGTTGTTATCCTGTGCATCCTCGTTGGCGAGCAGCACATGGCCCCCTGCGTCCAATACCTCAGTAGAGGACATGGCACCACTACAAGGTGTATCGATGGCTGCCAGGTCATCTCCGTTGACAAAGCCGGCATAGCTCAGAGTGTAAACAGGTTCTTCAGCTCCATAAGTCATCTCAGCATCATCAACTGTCAGCTCCAGCATCGCCTTGCCGATGGTCATTACCTGCTGCACGGTAGCAGCCGCATCATAGATGTCCTCATCACCTGTCTGCACAGCGTTGATGGTCACACTGCCAGCTCCAGTCACAGTGGCGCTTGTCCCACTAATGGCTACAATAGACTCATCGGAGCTGGAAAAAGAGACTTCCAAGCCAGACGATGCCGATGCTACCAACTCAAATGCCTCGTCCCCATAGACCTTCACATAGGTGGTATCAAAAGTAATCTCCTGTTCGAGCAAACTCACATTCACGGTAAACTTGTCTGTGATTGAACCACCTAATGGATCGGTAGCAGTCAACGAAATTACAGATGTACCCACAGTCAGCTGGCCAATGGTCAGCACCGTGCCAGACAGACTCACTTCAACTACTGCATCAGAGCCATTCGTCATTGCATAAACCAGCTCCTGACCTTCAGGATCTTCAAAATTGGACGCTATATCCAGAGTTAGTATTTCAGAAACTCTGGTCAATTCCACGTCAGCGAGAGGTATCGCCACGGGATTTGCATTCACATTGATCTCGAATTTCTCTGTGGCGGTATTTCCGGTAGCATCACTGGCGGTGATTACAATGGATGACTGACCGTATCCTGTTTCTGTGAGCACCAGGTTTCCATCCAGAATGTCAGCAGCAATTGCAGATTCGTTTGAGTTACTTACCGAGAGACTCAGCACATCGCCTTGTGCATCTGCAAATACATCACTCACATCTATAGAAAGTGACTCAAACCCTTCATTTAGCTGCAAGTCATCCAGAAAACGATCGACAATGATCCCTTTGACAGAAAGTGAAACCGGTGCCTTAACGACTCTATTGACAGGGTCATTGCTCAAAATGGCCAGTGGCAATTCGAAATCTCCGTTAAAAGTTGAATTTGGATTGAAGGTGATCAGCACAGTCGCAGATTTGCCAGGAGCAATCACTCCATCGGTATCCGAAAAAGAAACGGCGTTGTACTCAGGGCCAAACGCCACCTTTCTTCTGTATGAAAAGCCACCGCCATTACCATCTGAGGTCCAGCTGTCCCAGCTGATATCATAGAACTGATCAGATTTGATGTCATGCATAGAAAATGTTTTACCAGGCTGCTCATCCGGTGGGTATGCGACATCCCTCCATCTACCATAATCATTCGCCTCAACCCTAATAGCAGGCCCTGACCCAGGCCCATCACCCAGCCATTCGGTTCCCTTTGGAGACTCATAGCTGGACCTGTTGAATTGAGTTTCAAGCGCAGCATTGAAAATACCCCGCTCATTTTGTCTCGTGATCCACAGGTGGTCCGCGATTCTATCCTGAAACTCTTCGAGTTTATAATCTGCATAATCCGGCTTCAAAAATGAAATCTCCTCCCCATAGACACCCAGCGACCAATTCAGGTCAAAATCTCCACTATTGGATATGGTGACGGATCTGGTGATCGTTTCGCCAAAAAACAGCGAGGCTTTAAGACTCGGTTTCGCCAAAGTGATGGTGGCCGCTGTGGCACCAGAACCCGAAACACCCACTTCGAATGTTGGATTGACAGCATCATCTGTGGTGATGGTGATGATACCACTGAAATCACCTGACGAGGAGGGATTGAAAACCACCTCTACCGTTTTGGTTTCATTGGCCTTTATACGTATATCCTCGGCCCCCACGGTAAACGCGGGATGGTCAGAAGATAAACTAATCACTCCACTGGATGAACCCGTATTGGTGATGGTTATTTCCTGATAAGATTCATCACCTATTGGGGATACCCCAAAAGCCAACGCCTCCTCAGCCACCGACAAGGCCGGAGCTCCAAGCACAGTGATTTTAGCGACCACTTTTTTGGATTGGGCCAGGGCATTGTGCATAATGGTATACTCCTGATAATGCATCCCGGCATCCAAACCGTCTGCACTGACACTCAATTGAACTATTTCCTCATCGCCTGGAAGGATTTCGCCTGCATTCGGAGAAATGCCGCCAGCCTCAGCATAGTAAAATGCCAACACTCCATAGTAGTTGTATTTGGTAAACAGAAAGTCAAAGTAACGATCCTCCTCTACCAGATACAGAGATACCACTTCACCCGGAAGGTTATTGAAATCGTAACCTATCCCATAACTCACAGTATACCAATCAGATAAATAGTTGTTGGGCAGGAGATTTTTGGAATAGCCCAGCGCCCATTTGATGGAAGTCGGGTAATACATATAACTGCTGGATTCCTTGATGTTGAAAGGCCCATTAGAGCCATTTCGGGTAATCGACACCTTATCACTTAAACGAAGCTGATTTGCTTCCAGCTTGTAATCGGTCAGTTCATCCATCTCAAAGAACCCAGCCCAAAAGCTCCACTCCAGGTTGGTACCTCCGGTATTGGAAAGGGTAATGGGCTTTTTAACCAGCCCACCACTTATCATGGTCACGGCTATGGTGTCAGCACTTACTATCAACTCTGGTCCATAAAAACCCGCTGCAGAAACCGCCAGATTGATGACAGACTCATCGGCATCATTGCTGGTAATGGTGATGGTACCTTCGTAAGCCAATTCAGCTTCCGGCGTGAAGGTCGGATAAACGAACCTGGAGCTACCCCCACGTATCACAAACGAGGCGCTTTCAAAAGTAAACGCTTCATTGTCCGAACTCAAAGTGATTTCCAAGTCAGCACCACCAATGTTATTGATTTCTATTCCGGTTTCCGGAGTGTGACTTATTCCGATAGGAAAAGAACCCAAATCCACAGGATCCAGTCCCACTTCAATCTCAGGCTCACCATCCACGTGCAGCTTGAAAGTGACAAGTTGCTCCGGGTTATTGGGGTCATTGGTGGCGATCCTGTAAGTAAATTCATGATCCCCGGCTGTGGTATTCAATGCACTAAAGTTAAGCGGAACTTCTACAGACTCCCCGGCTTCCACCACGCCTTCCATAAACTCCATACCCAGCCATTTAACTCCTTTGCGTCGTTCATAGGCAAAACCGCCTCCTCCTCCATCATCACCAGATGTCCAATTGGTAAAATGAAAGTCGTAATACAAATCATCGGCAATCATATGGATGGAAACCGTGGCACCATCTCTTAGGTCACCACCATCCCAGAAATCAGTAAAGTAACTGTATTCAGTAGACTCATAAGTGGATGGTCCATTACCCCACTCAAATGTCTGGGAGACCCGAGTGTACTCATCTGCCTCCAAAATATTGAAAAGTCCCCGCTCATTGGCACGGGTCAACCATACATGATCGGTAATTCTGTCCTGAGAGGATGCCTCAGTAGGTAAAGCAAAATTCTCCTTTTCGAAAAAAACATCGTAGGGCACAGTCCACTCCATCTGCCCCAATCCATTGTTTTCAATAGTAAGGTATTGTAAGGAACTGCTACCATACTGGAGGGTATCATAGAATACCACCTCGGTCATGGCAAAAACTGGTTTGTCCAAAATTTCCCCAGTGATCTGGATGGTAAATTCCGAATGATCAGGGTCATTGGTAGTCAGTGTGAGAATGGCAGTAATGGGCCCTGAAACCGATGAATTAACTGTCACGGGAAGCTTGTATGAAGCCCCCGCCGCCATTGAAAAACCTTCTGAACTTACCTCAAAACCGGCGTTATCAATAGCTGCAGCAGTAATATCCAGCACATCCGACCCAGTACTTCTGATGTTTAAATCAAAGGTTTTGGACACTCCCTGAACAGAAGACCCAAAATCGTGAGACTGATCGGTCTCAGAAATATCCGGAGTACCTGTGGTGGTAATGGTTATTGGCACCACGGCCGAAGGTAAAAGCGGATCGTTGGATTCCACAGTAACCGATCCCGAATAAGTACCCGCAGGCATATTGGCGTTCACATTGATGACCGCATAGTCTGTCAAGCCTGCTCCAGTGGAAGTTGGCAGTACCTCTCTGCGCACATACGAATAACCTCCCGGGGAGTAAGTGGAATAATTATCCGCTGTCCAGGAAATGAAATCCAGGTCAAAAAACCTCTCTTCAGATGGAATATAGATGGAAACTGTCTTTCCTGGTAGGTCGCTCGCATTGCTTACGGCACTCGGAAAGTAATTGACATAGTCTTCCTTACTCAGGTATTGGGCAGAACCCATCGCGTACCCGATTTGAACACTACTATTGTAGTTAACCATGTTATTAAACATGTTACGTGCCAGCGAGACGTTTGCCGTCAGACTGTCCCGGTATTGCGGTAAGTTGATGTTCACGTTTTCTGGCTTTTCAAAAAATACATCGAGCTCGGGGTTATACTTATATTCCGGGCCGATCCACTTGAATACCTCATAGCGGGTGTAAGACAGTCCGCCACCGTCTTCGCAGCACGTCCATGAATCAATGTGCAGATCAAAGTACCTATCCTCCGACGGAATGTAAATTGAAAGTATCTGTCCGGGCAGGTCACTGGCGCCTGTGTTTACCGCAGACCTGAAGTTACTCTGGTATTTAGAGGGAACATTGTCCTTAGCTGATTCCAATGCATATAATATGGGCTCAGAAAGGTAGTTATATACGCCGCCGTTATTGCCTCTGGTCAGCTCCACATTAGGCGTGAGCCGGTCACGGTTCTGCGATAAAGACACGTCCGCATAGTTCTTCTTTTCGAAAAAAGATCCACCTGATGAGACCACTCCGGCAACCGAGAAATCCCATATCAGATCTGATGTTCCGCTGTTGAAAATCGTCAAACTGTCCTTGGTGCTCTCTCCCTGACTCAAATCAAAATTGAACACAGTTTGAGCAATCGACAAAACTGGTGCTCCTATAGAAGTAGCAGATATACTGACATAAAGTGAGTCTTCTGCAGCGTCGCTCACGATTAGCAGTTCACCCACATGGGAGCCAGCGGACTTGGGGATAAATTTCATCGGCACAGACACGCTGGTGCCTGGTTTAACGGTGAACGTTTTCCTGGTGGGAGAAAAAACAGGGTTATCACTGGAAATATCTGTGATGTGCAAATCGGCAGTTCCTGTAGAATGAAGCATCAAAGTACCGGTAGAGGATACTCCGGCGTATGTTTCTGTAAATACAGGTGCGGTATAGTCCAGTGTCGCACTTCCGTCCACAGCCGTACTCAGCTGAAGGGTCACCTTCGGTCGGTCAGGATCATTGGATGTAATAACAAACGGCCATTGATAAGTCCCCTCGTTACATACACCAAAGGTAATGGTATACTCAGCCGACGCTCCTGGTTCGATAGAACCACTCAACGCGCTGAAGCTGGCGCACATTCCTTGTGAATTGCTGGCCGTGGTCCCGCTCCAGTTAAGCGTAGAACTCCCGTGATTAGAAAGGGTAAACACCCTCTCCACAGGCCCATCAGCATTGTTCATTGCTACGGAAATAGTAGACTCAGACACCACTATTTGTGCTGCAGGGAGTACCTCCAGTTTCACCACAACCGTGGTGACTGGCTGGATGGGGTCATTGCTCACAATGTCAACATGTCCATAATGGATCCCTGATTCCAATCCCGCATCACTTATCAGGACATTCACAGTCTTACCAGAACCCGCAGCTATCTCACCAGTAAAGGGAGCTGTCAGGCTGTAATAAGGAAGCATCTCTCTTCTGATATAGGTAAAGCCACCACCTGTTTTTCCACCGCTCCATTGCTGCATGTAAACGGAATAGTATTTGCTGGCAGTGCCATTCGCAAAATCAATTTTCAGTGTAGCCGTATCTCCCACCAGGGACTGAGGATCGTTGCCATGCATGGTATTGAAGTTGGTAAAATCCTCTGCCGACACCTGATTGACCGTGCCCAGTGCCCAGGAAGTACCTTCCGGTGAACTCCCCTCCGAGGCTACTTCACTTTTGGCGTTGAACAAACTTTTGGTTTCATCTCTGGTCAGCCAGACATGAGGTGCAATCCGATCCTGATTGGCCGGGAGAAGCCAGTTGGCATAATTGGCTTTCGTAAATACCACAGCCTTGCCGGCACCATAGGGATCGCGCTCCATGTAGGAGTCGATCACCAACGGGGCATCTCCGGCATTCGTGATACTGAAAGATACTGCTGCGGTCGCTTTTGATTGAATCACGACAGAAATAGTATCTGTGGAAACAACTAATTGCTGCTGAGCGGTAGCCATCGAAGCTCCAGAAAGGAGGATGGTCACAAGACATAACGCCTTCCACAACACACGCGCAAATCCGGGTCTTTTACCCGGTTCGGCTAGAAATAAATGGTAAACTTGATTCATAGAATTTATTAGAGAATAGAAAAACCTTGATTTTGAATTTGGATGATGATGAACTCGTTTTATGGGATTCGAAATCCCATTATTACAGGTGATCTCATGACTGATGGCTTGAATAGCATTTGTTTGAGCGTATGAATTGGTCATTCTGACCATAAAGAAGATCATTTGGCCAATCGCCCTTGGGTTTTTGTCCACGAATGCCGTGCTTTGTGGCGCCAACAATAGAATTCATGTCGCGAACCTGGCCGCCCCATCCCGACATATTTCAAAAAAGGACAAACGATAACAGATGAAACCAGCTCATTGGCAAGCCGCTGGATAATTGTATGGGGTACCCGAAAAAGCTACTGCTTTTAATTGTTCTAATCCTCACTTTTCACTTCAGCGGCTTTGGTCAAAGCCACCGGATGGACAGCATAAAATCAGTCATCCATCATACAGCCACGGCAGATAGCACACGCATAATTTTTTTGCTGGATTTGGCCGAGTATTACCGCCAAACCCGGATACCCGACTCCACGATCTTCTACGCCGAATGGGCGTTATCACTCCCGGAGCAGTCTCGTAAGTACCATCAACATATTCAGGCACTGCGCCTGATGGGGGCATCCTACGTCATCAAAAACGACTATCCAACGGCTCAAACCTATTTAGACCAGATCGTTCCGGAGGAAGCAACATCAGACAAGCCGACCCAAATGGAAATGGCCAATGCGCTCAATTACAAAGGCATCGTGGCGGGATATCTGGGAGACTTCAAGCAATGCATTCGTTATTATGAAGAATCGCTGATCATGCATAAGGCATT
This sequence comes from Marinoscillum sp., assembly GCF_040222955.1. Lineage (GTDB taxonomy): Bacteria > Bacteroidota > Bacteroidia > Cytophagales > Cyclobacteriaceae > Marinoscillum. The sequence goes on from NZ_JAVKCA010000009.1 coordinate 241,713, forward strand.
GGAGGACTCCAATGCCATCGCCGGCAGGTTGACCAACCTCGGAAACGTACACATGCGACTGGGTAATTACCCGGCTGCCATCAGTTCCCTTTTCGAGGCATTCAACTATCTCAATGAACACGGTAGCGAAACCCGGGCCATCCTCAATCTCAATCTTGGTGAGTGTTATATCCTCCTGGAAGACTATGAGAAAGCCAGACAACAGGCACAAAAAGCACTGGAAGGATTCAAAAGCAGTACCCAGTCACCGGTGGGTATCTCTGAGAGTCACTACATCCTCGGCAATGTGTATTCAAAAATGGGCCTTCAGGATTCCTGCATTCTTCATATTAACAGGGGTGTCTCTGTAGCACTCAGGGCCAACGACGGAGATCGGGTGGCTGAGGGGCATTACTATTTGGCACTTCACTATCAAAGCAACGAGGAATGGAATAAAGCTGTCGAGAATGCCATGATTACCTATCAGCATTTTGAAGAGGTGAAGTCTCCACGCAGATATGTTGCCGCATTGTTGGTTTTGTCGGAGGCTTATAGGAAGCTTCAGGAAACCCAAAAATCACTCTCACTGGCCGAAAAAGGACTCTCCCTCACCCGTGAACTTCAACTAAAAGGCACAGAAAAAGATTTTCTGATTCTATTATCCAGGCTCTACGCTTCACAGAACAAATTCTCCACAGCCTACCAGCTCAGCCTGGAATACTCCGCTGTGAAAGATAGCGTACTGAATCAGGAAAAAACCCGACAGATTGCCAGCATAGAAGCGCTTTATGAAAACGAGAAAAGGGAACAGCAACTGGCTCTGGCTGTTGCCAGGCAAAAAGCTGCACAGTCCAGGCTGGAAGAGCGTAAAACCCGGGAACTCTTTCTGATCGCAGGGCTAATGATGACCATGGTAGTACTCGCTTTGGGTATTTTTCTCTACGTCACCTTGCGGCAAAACAAAAAAGTGGTGGATGATCAAAACACCAGACTTCAGAACCTGATCGGGACAAAAGATCGCTTTTTCAGTATCATAGGGCATGATCTCAGAGGCCCCATCACCTCCTTCGCGGGCATCAATAACCTGATAAAATGGTACATAGAAAAGAAAGATGAGAAGAAACTAAGAGAGCTTGGTGAAAACATTTCTAAATCCGCCGAGCAGCTGGACACCCTCCTTAATAACCTCCTTAACTGGGCCATGGCTCAAACGGAAGGCCTCCCTTATCACCCTGAAAGCTTCTTACTGGAACCACTTATCAGCGAGATAGAGGCGCTGTTTAAAAACCAGCTGAAAGGAAAAAACATCACGCTGGTGGTTAAAATAACCGAACCCATCTGGGTGCTGGCAGATAAAAACGCACTGCTGCTGGTGTTGAGAAATCTGGTTTCTAATGCACTCAAATTTACCGCCGAAAAGGGTTCTATTGAGATCGTGTGCCTGCAGGAAGAGGAGCAGGTGATCATCAAGGTGCAGGACTCCGGGGTTGGTATTCCTAAGGAAAAACTGAAGACCCTCTTTGAGTTGAACGAAAGCAAGTCCACCTTTGGCACCTCCAATGAAAAAGGCACCGGGCTCGGACTCATCCTATGTAAAGAATATGTATCACTCAATAAGGGAACAATTACAGTGAACAGCCATCCGGGTGCTGGCACCGTGTTCACTTTCACATTGCCAGCATATCGGGTTACAGAGGGTGAGCCTGCCATTGCAGATTTCAATAACCCTGAAAAACGACTTTGACATACTTTTTTAACACCTAAACAATCGGTCACCCCCCGGGTTTGCCTTTGTACCCAAAAGCAATATGTCCAACATCAGAATACTCTCCGTAGAAGACGATCCGATATACGCAGAAACCATACGGTTCACAGTAGAGCAGGCAGGCTACCAGATCATAGACGTACTGGCAGACGGCAGGGATGCCCTGCGCATCATCGAATCCACCAAACCGGACCTGCTGCTGCTGGATATCCAGATTTCGGGACCTTACAATGGGATAGAACTGGCAGGTAAACTGGACCAGGCCATTCCTGTCATATTCGTCACCTCGCTGCGTGAGCGGGCCATATTCGAACAAGCAAAGAAAACCAGGCCTTTGGCTTTCATTCTCAAACCCTTTGACCCGCTCATGTTGACCAACACCATCGAACTGGCGGTGGCTGATCTTGCCGGAGAGAAAAAGGATGTCTGGAAAGAAAAAGACGTGATGCTGTCAGACAGCTTTTTCATCAAGGAAAAAAATGTGTTGGTAAAAGTGATGGTCAGGGACATCCTTTATATCAAGTCTGAAGACAAATATTGCATCCTTCATACCCAAAAAAGAAAGTACGTCATCCGCATTTCCCTGAAGGACTTACTGGCTAAAGTCCCTTCAAATTTCATGCAGGTACACAGGTCTTACGTGGTGGATACCCATCGCATCAGTCAGATCATTCTGGAGGACTTTATGCTCTATATAGAAGGCGAACCTGTACCCATAGGCATGTCATATAAGGATCAGGTGCTTTCTCAAATCAAAAAACTATAAAGGTCATTTCGTGGGTCATCGCTTCAATTTTTCTTGAAGACCACATTGCCAACAACACCTGCCAGCACCAGCCCCATGCCCACATAGGTCATCAGGTTAAATGTCTCATCAAAAAGAAGCCAGCCAAACCCCAGCGCATACACGATACCCACGTAATTGAGGATTGAAACCTTGGAAAGCTCTGCCGACTGGTATGATTTGGTCATGAAAAACTGGGCGATTTGTGTACACAGACCCACCGCGAGAAGTACCAGCCAGTCCCAGCCCACAGGCTGTACCCACACCATCACAGACCACAAACCAGCAACGGGCAGCATAACTAGAGGAAAATAGAAAATGATCACCAGTGGGTGCTCGGAGGTTTTTAGCATTCTGATAAAATTATAGGCTAACCCCATGAATAAGGAGGCCCCCACGCCCATGAGTAGATGTAATGTGGAAATACGCGGATCAAAACCCTGCACCACGACCACACCGGCAAAGCTTATCGCAAAGAAGACCCACTGCCAGGACCTCACCTTTTCTTTGACCAAAAAAATCCCAAGAATTGCCGTGAAGATCGGAGCCAGGTACTGAAGAGTGGAGGCAGTAGCCAGCGGTATTTGCTGCAGCAAACTGAAGTAGGTAATCAATGCGATGGCCCCTGTCACCCCCCGTAGAAGCAGGATTGGCTTGTTATTTCCCCATACGCTCACCTGCTGTCTGGTCAGATAGAAGACACTGATCACCAGAGAAATAACCGAACGAAAAAGGATAATTTCGATGGCCGGAATGTGTGGAATCAGCTTCACGCACACCTTCATCAATGTGAAGGTAAAAGTGGCCAGCAGCATGAACCTTACGCCAGCTGATAACCGGGCCCTCACAGGATCACCCCATCTTCGATCTCCAGCTTTCGGTCAGCCATTTCGGCCAATTCTTTATTGTGGGTCACAATCACAAAAGTCTGATTGAGCTCCTTTCTCAAATCAAAAAAGAGCTGATGCAGCTCATCTGCATTTTTGGAATCCAGGTTTCCGCTAGGCTCATCTGCAAACACAATAGACGGATCATTGATGAGTGCACGTGCTACGGACACACGCTGCTGCTCGCCTCCGGAGAGTTCGCCCGGTTTGTGATCTTTCCGCTCCAGCAGTCCGAGAAGCCCCAGAAGTTCCAGAGCTCTGCGTTTAATCTCAGCCGTTGACCGCTTGGCGATCAGTCCCGGGATCATCACATTTTCAAGCGCTGAAAACTCCGGCAGCAGGTTATGAAACTGAAAAATGAATCCGATGTGTTTATTTCTGAACCCGGCCAGTTTCTGCTGATTGAGCTGAAAAACATCGGTATCGCTGATGAAAATCTTTCCCTTCTCAGGCGAATCCAATGTACCCAGTAAATGCAGCAATGTGCTCTTTCCTGCACCGGAAGCTCCAACGATAGAAACGATCTCACCCTCCCTGATGTGGAGGTCTATCCCCTTGAGGACGGGCAGCTTGCCATACGCCTTATAAATGCCTTCAGCTTTTAGCATGGCGCAAATATAGAGATGTTCTTTTGTTGATTGACTTCTGTGGATGGTTTAGTCTATCTCAACCAATCGTATCTTTCCTTGCCCGGACGCAAATGGGCAAATGAACATCCCCTATAACCTCAGAATGTCTATTAACCATTGAACTTTCAATCACTTTAGGTTGAATAAGCAAGCCGTTTGCCGTAGATTCGCAAGAAAATTCAGACAGCATGAACATCCACGAATATCAAGCTAAAGAGATATTGAAAAGCTATGGTGTAACCATCCAGGAAGGAATCGTAGCTGATACCCCAGAAAAAGCCCACGAAGCAGCCAAAGAACTCAATAGAGAGACAGGCACAGAATGGTATGTGATCAAGGCGCAAATCCACGCTGGTGGACGCGGTAAGGGCAAGATCAACGAAACCGGATCCAATGGAGTGGTATTGGCAAAAGGTTTGGCAGAAGTAAAGCCAAAAGCGGACGCCATCCTGGGCGGCACACTGGTGACACACCAGACCGGAGCGGAAGGCAAAAAAGTAAATAAGATATTGATTGCTCAGGATGTATACTACCCCGGTGAGTCTGAGCCTAAGGAATACTACCTGTCTATCCTGCTGGATCGTGCAAAAGGATGCAATGTCATCATGGCCTCTACAGAAGGCGGTATGGATATCGAAACGGTTGCTGAAGAAACTCCTGAGAAGATCGTAAAAGAATGGATTGACCCGGCTGTCGGGCTGCAGGGATTTCAAGCCAGAAAAGTGGCATTTGCTCTTGGACTGGAAGGTCAGGCTTTCAAAGAAATGGTCAAGTTCATCTTTGCCCTTTACAAAGCGTACGAGGCTACGGACAGTTCTCAGTTTGAGATTAACCCTGTACTCAAAACCTCAGACAACAAAATTCTGGCAGTGGACGCCAAGGTAAACGTGGATGACAATGCACTGTATCGCCACAAAGACATTGCCGAAATGAGAGATCTTTCGGAAGAGGATCCTTTGGAGGTAGAAGCAGGACAGAATGGACTGAACTATGTGAAGCTTGACGGAAACGTGGGCTGCATGGTGAACGGTGCTGGTTTGGCCATGGCCACTATGGACATCATCAAATTGTCAGGCGGTGAGCCTGCCAACTTCCTGGATGTAGGAGGTGGGGCCAATGCACAAACGGTAGAGGCAGGTTTCAGAATCATCCTGAAAGATCCTAACGTAAAAGCCATTCTCATCAACATCTTTGGTGGAATCGTGAGATGTGACCGGGTAGCCAATGGAGTGGTGGAAGCTTACAAAAACATTGGCGAGATCAATGTACCCATCATCGTACGTCTGCAAGGTACCAACGCCGAAGAAGGTGCTAAGATCATCGAAGAGTCAGGCCTGAAGGTCACGTCTGCCATCGTGCTGAAGGATGCCGCTGAGAAGGTAAAACAAGTACTGGCATAACGAATAAGACTGTAAGACAAGCCTGGCCCAATCAGCCAGGCTTTTTTTGTGCCAATTAAGATGAAAGTACACATTCTAAAGTACCCTCTATTCCACCCGCTCGTATAACCTGGGCCTTTCAAAACTCCCTCCTATATTTTCACAATTGAAACATCGCGTATCATTGTAATATCCACAAACTTCGTTGACTGGAAATTCAATTTGATTCGGGTAGATCGCCAGTGCCATTGTATCTATATAAACTGCTCTTAAGTAGCCATTTACCCGGTCTTCAAGGGCAGATTCATTGTAATACAAATTACCCCGTAGCCTGCCCCTTGGCTTATCGAAGATTGAGCCCACATTCTCAATTAATTCCTCCATATCTATTAAAAAAGAGAAATATCCCTCAGAAACTGATTGCTGATAAATCAAAAAAACATGTTTTCGGAGAAAGGTTTCATCAATATCTCGCTGAATAAAGTGTTCCTTTGAATAAACCAGTTCTGATCCAATCGTCGGTTGCAGCAACTCCAATTGACCAAGACCCAAATCACCATAATGATAACAGGGAGGTGGTGGTTGAAATGGATAAATTTGATTCTTCTGGAGATACTGATACAGTTCATCAGCTGTCCAGTAAAGAAACAGTGGCTGCTTCACCAGAGGAATCTGAGCTCGCATTTTAAAATCCAGTATCTTCTTTTTAGTGTCTATCCCCAACGAGGAAGTTTCAGTTAACCACACCTCCTTCCAGTCAATTTCAACACTAACATCGCTTCGCATGGGCAATGTATCTGGTTCACTAAAAATCTCGGTACCGTCGTTAAGCAGCACACTGATCCTGTACGCACCACCGGACACCCCCCTCACAATTAAGCCGGGGCAAACATACCGGCCGATTTCAGAAGACAGACACGGCTCACAATTACCCAAATGATCATAAAGGTTCACTTCCGCTCCGAATACAACCGCACGGTCAGTGGAGTTTATCCTCGACCGCTCCACATCTACATAATAAGGTCCCGGCCCCTGATGTATCAAACCCGAAATCACCAATTCAGTTTCTGACCCGCGCCCAGAGAAATTCAATTCATAAGGCTCTTCACAACCGAAAAAGCAGCAAATGAGAATTGAAAATAAATAAACGATACTTTTCACACCTAACTTTTCTTTAAAAAGAAACGTATTTTAAAGTTACAAAAATTCCAATTATCCATTACATGTAATCAAATAGATGCCGTTTCATAAACTGAGTTAAGCATTGTTAACATCAAACAAAAAAAAGGCTTCCAGATTCGCTGGAAGCCTTTTTTTTGCGTTACTCAGTTGGGTAATTAGAATGCGTAACCGATCGCAAAGTGCAATTCCGGGCTAAAACCCTGAAACAGATTTTCATTATCAAAATCATCTTCGCTACCCTCTTTGACTTTCAGGTTAAAATCTGAGTATTTGCCACCAAAAGCCAGGTCCATTACAAAGTTCTTGCGCTTGCCCATCAGCCACTGAAAACCGGCCTTGGCACCAAATCTATAGGCATTCAGACTCCCTTTGAAGTCTTCATCGTCATTCTTCAGGGTGAAATTATTATACTTCATAAACGGAGCCAGATAAAACCCATCAAGGGCTTCCTTAGTCACATAAAACCGGTACTCAGGCAGCAAGCCAAGTCCTGAAAATGATGTGCCATCAGATGAATAGCTAAAGAAGGAAACACCCAGCTGAGCTGAGCTGGCATCACCAAGTTTGCGCTCGTAATTGATCTTACCCAGCCCAATAATTAAACCCAGTGGGTTAGCTTTCAACGTGTTCTTCTTGTCCGGTGCATCCTGTGCTGATACTGTGGCAACTCCGAATACTGCAATGAGAAAAAATGAGGTTAGAACCTTTTTCATAAGTATATAAGTTTGTTTGGCGGGAGGGAAACAAATGGCGTGCCAGACCCGCTATCAATACACTACACATCGTAGATAAAAAACCCCATTAATGCCATTTTAACAGCATTAAAGACCACTCTTTATAAATGAATCTGGTTTGATGTCGTAATTATTATCATTTCTGTAAAAAAATCAGGGAGGTAGGTTGTCAATTTGCTGGCTTATATATTAGCTTTGATTTCGAATAATGAAAAGAATAAACCTAAATATTGTCATTGTACCAATTATTATTCTGGTCACCACTGTGATTAGGAATGGGAATGGCTGTGTTTAGCAGAAAATATAAAATAAACACAAAGCGCCATTCCTTACTCGGAATGGCGCTTTTTTTTAATCAAATTGACTATGTACTACGACGATCGTACAGAAGTATTTTTGGATGGGGAATGGATCAAGGCCAAGGACGCAAAAGCCAGTCTTTTTGATCAGACCCTTCACTATGGCACAGGCGTTTTTGATGGCTTGAGGTCATATAACAATGGTAATGGGTTCAATATTTTCAAACCGGCCGAGCACTTCAAAAGACTGCACAAGGCCGCTGAAAAGGTTTTCCTGAAAATCCCCTATCCCATCGAAGACCTCATCAAAATAGCCTACGACCTGATAGACAGAAACAACCTGACCAATGCCTATATCAGGCCTTTGGTTTTTGCCGGACCCAATATGATCCTGGCACCCTCTAAGGAATCACACTTTTTCATGACCGCATGGAAATGGGCCAAATACCCCGGATACGAGCCACTCAACACCATGATCTCGTCCTACCTGAAGCCTAGCCCAAAATCTACCGTGGTAGACGCCAAAATCGTAGGAAACTACTCCGCCAATACCCTGGCATCCGCTGAAGCCAAACGACTGGGCTACGATGAAGCCATCCTACTGGATCACAACGGGCACCTTGCCGAAGGGCCTGGCAGCAACATCTTTTATGAAAAAAACGGAGAACTCTTCACACCCAAACTGGGCAACATCTTCCCCGGGATCACCAGAAGCACTGTGCTGGAGATTTGCGAAGAACTCAAGGTGAAGGTCACCGAAAAAGACATCACTCCCGAAGAATTTTACAAAGCTGATCACGCTTTTTTCTGTGGCACCGCCACTGAGATCACTCACATCAGTTCTGTAAATGGAGAAAAATTCAAAAAAGAGTGGGAAGGTTCCATCGGACACAACCTCCACTTGATCTACCAACAAAAAGTAATGTTTGACGAGTACCAGGGACTCACGATTGTATAAAATGGCGCAAGAACTCAACACTTTTAGCAAAGTAATCACGCAAGATCCTACACAGCCTGCCTCGCAGGCACAGCTCTATGCTACAGGCCTCACTGAGGAAGACATGGACAGAGCTCAGGTGGGCATCGTATCCACAGGCTTTGAGGGCAACCCGTGCAACATGCACCTCAACATCCTCGCCCATCAGGTGAAAAAGGGTGTAAGAGAAGCTGACCTGGTGGGTCTTATTTTTCACACCATTGGTGTCAGTGATGGTATTTCCAATGGTACCGTAGGGATGAAATACTCTCTCATTTCTCGCGACATCATTGCCGACTCTATCGAGACTGTGGTCAATGCCCAGTTTTATGATGCTGTGGTGCCTGTAGTGGGATGTGATAAAAACATGCCGGGAGCCATCATGGCCCTCGGAAGGCTCAACAGACCCGGACTGATGGTCTACGGAGGCTCTGTAAAGCCCGGAAAATGGAAAGGCGAAGACCTGAACATTGTATCGGCTTTTGAAGCTTATGGTGCCAGAATGCAGGGCAGCATGTCCGATGAAGACTACAAAGGCATTATCAAAAACTCCATCCCCGGGCCGGGAGCCTGCGGAGGCATGTACACTGCCAACACCATGGCATCAGCCATTGAGGCCATGGGCATGAGCTTGCCTTTTAGCTCTTCCAACCCTGCCGTGAGTGATGAGAAACAAACTGAAACTCAAAAAGTGGGGGCAGCTATCAGAAACCTGCTGGAGAAAAATATTCTACCAAGAGACATCATGACAAAAGAGGCATTTGAAAATGCCATTACCACTGTGATGATACTGGGTGGCTCTACCAATGCGGTACTTCACCTCATTGCCATGGCCAGATCAGTGGATGTCAACATCGGATTGGACGACTTTCAGCGAATCAGTGACAAGACCCCTTTCCTTGCCGACCTGAAACCTAGTGGCCGGTTCCTCATGGAGGACCTGCACATGATTGGCGGAGTACCCGGTGTATTGAAGCTTTTGCTGAAGGAAGGCTACCTTCATGGCGACTGTATGACGGTCACAGGCAAGACACTGGCCGAAAACCTGGCTGAGGTTCCGGATCTGCACGATGATAAAGGACTGATGTACAGCTTTGATAAACCAATCAAAGCCAAGGGACACCTTCAGATTCTCTATGGCAACCTGGCTCCAGAAGGAGCCGTGGCCAAGATCACCGGCAAAGAAGGAGAGGTATTTGAAGGACCCGCCCGAATTTATGAAGATGAATTTGATGCCATTCGCGGCATACAGGAGGAAGTACAAAAAGGAGAGGTCATTGTGATCAGATACTCAGGGCCCAAAGGGGCACCCGGAATGCCGGAAATGCTCAAACCTACGGGTGCGGTGATGGGCAAAGGCCTTGGCAAAGACGTTGCACTGATCACCGATGGCCGGTTCTCAGGCGGATCGCATGGTTTTGTGGTGGGTCACATCACCCCGGAAGCTCAGGAAGGGGGCCCGCTGGGGTTGATTCAAAACGGTGACATCATCCGCATAGATGCCATCACCAACAAACTGGAAGTGAAGCTTTCGGATGAAGAGTTGGAGGCCCGAAGAAAGTCCTGGAACAAGCCGCCATATAAGGCTACCAAGGGCATATTAAGGAAATATATTAATTCAGTAAAATCAGCCTCAGAGGGTTGCGTAACTGATGAATAAACATAAGACTATGAATTCACCATCTTTAGCGGTAGAGAAGGAGCCCAAACAGTCCACGATCAAGGTATCGGGAGCAGAGGCGGTTTTATTGTGCCTGATCGAAGAAGGAGTTGATGTCATATTTGGCTATCCCGGAGGTGCCATCATGCCTATTTATGATGCGCTGTATGGTTATGCCGACAAGCTCAACCACATTCTGACCAGACACGAGCAAGGTGCAGCGCATGCTGCACAAGGATATGCCAGAGTCAATGGACGTACCGGAGTCTGCTTTGCAACCTCAGGTCCCGGAGCGACCAACCTCATCACCGGCATAGCCGATGCGCAAATCGACTCTACACCTTTGGTGGCCATTACCGGCCAGGTGCCTTCACACCTTTTGGGCACGGATGCCTTTCAGGAAACCGACGTGGTAGGCATCTCCATGCCTGTCACCAAGTGGAACTATCAGGTGACACGGGCGGAAGAAATCCCTGAAGCCATAGCCAGGGCCTTCTATATTGCCGGCACAGGCAGGCCAGGTCCCGTATTGGTGGATATCACCAAGGATGCACAGTTTGGTGAATTTGAGTTCAGCTATAAGAAATGCACCAAAATCAGAAGCTATCACCCTTATCCCATATTGGAAGAAGATAAGATAGCCGATGCTGCCAAAATCATCAATGAAGCCAAAAAACCATTTCTGTTGGTAGGGCATGGCGTGTTGATCTCGGAGGCTCAAAAGGAACTCCTTGCTTTTGCAGAAAAAGCCAATATCCCAATGGCCTCTACCTTGATGGGACTCTCTGCAGTACCAGTGAACCATCCACTCTATGTGGGGTATCTGGGCATGCATGGTAACTATGGGCCAAACATCAAAACCAACGAGTGTGATGTGATGATCGCCATAGGAATGCGCTTTGACGACCGGGTAACCGGTGACCTGAAAAAGTACGCACGCCAGGCCAAGGTCATTCACATAGAAATAGATCCGGCTGAGATTGATAAAAATGTAAAAACTACGGTGGCCATCAACGCAGATGCCAAGCAGGCGCTGCAATCATTGATTAAGCAGACGGAGTCCAACAACCACGAGGCATGGATTGCAGAATTCAGGGCATGCGACAAGCTGGAAGAAGAGAAAGTAACTAAAAAGGAGAAATTTCCTACGGAAGGCCCCATTTTGATGGCTGAAGTCATCCGAATGATTTCTGACAAGACAGAAGGTAAAGCGGTGATAGTAACCGACGTAGGTCAGCATCAGATGGTAGCCAGCCGCTACTATGAATTTGCAGACACCGACTCCAATATCACTTCGGGTGGATTGGGCACGATGGGCTTCGCCCTGCCCGCCTCTATGGGTGCACAGGTAGGCCGCCCGGACAGAATGGTCATTGCAGTGATCGGTGACGGTGGATTTCAGATGACCATACAAGAGCTGGGTACGATCTATCAGAACAATCTGCCAGTGAAAATCCTCATTCTCAACAATAACTTCCTGGGAATGGTACGTCAGTGGCAACAGCTCTTCCATGACAGAAGATATTCTTTCACCGAGTTGACCAACCCTGACTTTCAGAAAATCACTGAAGGCTACGGCATCAAAACCAACAAAGTAGTGGAGAGAGCCGCACTGAATGCAGCAATCGACGAATGGCTGGCTGACGAAGGCCCTACCCTGCTGGAAGTAGTGGTAGAGAAAGAAGAAAATGTATTTCCAATGGTGCCATCAGGAGCCTCAGTATCTGACATCAGATTAGAGTAACCCATTTAATAAACAAACCATGTCAAACTCTATATATAGCGAAGACAGCAGTGAGAAAGTGGAAAAAGACTTCACGCTTTCGGTCCTTACCGAAGACAAGGCGGGGCTCTTGAACCACATCACCATCATTTTCACCAGGCGGAAAATGAACATTATCAGCTTGAATGTATCCACCACTGAGGTAGCGGGAGTATCCCGGTTTACCATTGTGCTGCATTCCACCCGCGAAACCATCGAAAAAGTGGTGAAGCAGATCAGAAAGCTCATTGATGTGCTCGGTGCCTTTGTCTACGAAGACAGTGAGATCTACTATCAGGAAATAGCCCTTTACAAAGTGCCCACCAAGGTGTTTTTGAATGGGAGCAAGATAGAAGACCTGGTGAGAAACAGCGGCGCACGCATACTCGTGATCGAAGAGGATCACATCATCATAGAAAAAACCGGTCACAAGAAAGACACGCATGACCTTTACAAAAAACTCGAGCCCCATGGTTTGCTGGAGTTTGTGCGGTCCGGAAGGGTGGCCATTTCAAAATCAAAAAGAAAGACCGAGGCCTACATCAAGCAATTGGAGGATGCCCCGTCACATTATTTAAGCATAAAAGATTTTTAAACTTATTTTATTACAAACAAACAAAACAATGGCGAAAATCAATTTTGGAGGTGTAGAAGAGGAAGTAGTAACAAGAGAAGAATTTCCTTTATCAAAAGCTCAGGAAGTACTAAAAGGTGAGACAGTAGCAGTATTGGGCTACGGCGTGCAGGGTCCTGGTCAGGCACTCAACCTCAAAGACAATGGCATCAACGTGATCGTTGGTCAGAGAAAAGATTCTAAAACCTGGGACAAGGCAGTAGCCGACGGATGGGTACCAGGTGAGACACTTTTCGAACTGGAAGAAGCTTGCGAAAGAGGCACTATCCTTCAGTTCTTACTTTCAGATGCTGGTCAGATAGCACTTTGGCCTACCGTAAAGAAATACCTTACTCCAGGAAAAGCACTTTACTTTTCTCACGGATTTGGGGTGACTTACAAAGAAAAAACCGGCATTATTCCTCCGGCAGATGTAGATGTGATCCTGGTAGCCCCTAAAGGTTCAGGAACTTCACTCAGGAGACTTTTTGTAGAAGGAAAAGGGCTTAACTCCAGCTTTGCCATCCACCAGGATGCTACTGGAAAAGCCAAAGACCGGGTAGTGGCTTTGGGAATCGCAGTAGGATCAGGATACCTGTTCGAAACCGATTTTTACAGAGAAGTTTCTTCTGACCTGACTGGTGAAAGAGGTACATTGATGGGTGCTATTCAGGGAATCTTCCGTGCACAGTACGAAGTGTTGAGAGCCAATGGTCACTCACCTTCTGAGGCTTTCAACGAAACGGTGGAAGAAGCTACTCAGTCTCTTTATCCGCTGATCGCTGAGAATGGCATGGACTGGATGTATGCCAACTGCTCTACCACTGCACAAAGAGGTGCTTTGGATTGGATGGGACCTTTCTATGAAGCTACCAAACCAGTTTTTGAAAAACTCTATAAGTCAGTGACCGATGGCATAGAAGCTCAGAAATCTATCGACAGCAACTCTCAGCCAGACTACAGAGTAAAACTGGAAGCAGAATTGAAAGAATTGGAAGAATCTGAAATGTGGCAGGCCGGCAAAGCTGTAAGAAAGCTGCGTCCTGAAAACAGTTAATTAATAGAATGACTACAAATACTACCCATACGGCTTTTTATCCGGAGGTAGAAGAGGTAAAAAAAGCACACAATATACTCAGCAAGGTGATCTATAAGACCGCCTTGCAGTATAGCTTCAATCTGAGCGAGCGCTATGACGCTCACATCTATCTCAAACGAGAAGACACCCAGATTGTACGCTCATACAAGATCAGAGGTGCTTATAATAAAATCACTTCGCTTTCTCCTGACCAGCTCATCAATGGGGTAGTATGTGCCAGTGCTGGCAATCATGCACAGGGTGTAGCATTCTCCTGTTATAAACTTGGGGTGAAGGGCGTGATATTCATGCCCGCTCCCACCCCCAAACAAAAAGTGCAGCAGGTCAAAATGTTTGGCAAAGACAAAGTGGAAGTGATCCTGGCAGGAGACACCTTCGACGATGCCTATCAGACAGCCATGGAATACTGCACAGTTAATAAAAGCACGTTTGTGCACCCCTTTGATGACCCCAAAGTCATAGAAGGTCAGGCCACCATCGGCCTGGAATTGTTCAAGGATGCCAACTTCAGCATCGACTATCTGTTCTTACCTGTAGGTGGTGGTGGATTGTCTGCCGGAGTATCCTCCATCCTCAAAGCCCTGAGCCCGCACACCAAAATGATCGGTGTGGAACCCGCCGGAGCGCCGGCCATGTACGAGGCGTTTCAACAAGGCAAAGTGGTGACCCTGGAGGAAATTGACAAGTTTGTGGATGGTGCGGCAGTGAAACGAGTAGGTGAACTTACTTACCCGCTCTGCAAGGCCAACCTGGACGAAATAGCGCTGGTAGACGAAGGCAAGCTTTGCTCATCACTCATCAGCATGTACAATGAAAGTGGCATTGTGCTGGAACCCGCCGGAGCACTTTCCGTGGCGGTATTGGATCAGTACGAGGATGTGATCAAAGGCAAAAACATCATCTGCCTGCTGTCTGGCAGCAACAATGACATCACCCGCACCGAAGAAATCCGGGAGCGATCGCTGTTGCATGAGGAACTCATGCATTACTTTATTATCCGGTTTCCACAGCGCGCCGGAGCACTGAAGGAGTTTGTGGCCGAAGTACTGGGCCCTGACGATGATATCGTGCATTTTGAATACACCAAAAAGACCTCACGAGAAAAAGGCCCCGCACTCGTAGGTATCGAACTCAAAGCCAAAGAAGATTTTGAGCCCCTGTTAACCCGAATGAAACAAAGGAATTTTTTCGGCGAGTATCTCAACGAAAAACCAGACTTATTTAGTTATATGATCTGAAATATTAGACTTTTGGCATTGGCTTTACCAAGTAGCCAAAGATTTTTTATAAAACCTGTAAATGCTGAGGCAATGAGCCGAAGCTAAGCGTCAAATATGAAAGTACTAAAATTTGGAGGTACCTCTGTAGGTAGTGAGGAAGCAATCAGACAAGTAGCCAGAATTGTTCATTCATCCATCGATCAGTTGGTGCTGGTCACATCTGCCGTAGGTGGGGTCACCGATCAGCTGGTGCACATCGGAGAGCTGGCAGCATCCGGTCGCAAGGATTACGCTTCGTTTATAGAAGGGGTGAAAGTGCAACACGAGCAGCTCTATTACAACCTCATAGAGAACAAACCCGACGAGCAATTCTACAAAATCATTGAAGAGTTTGAAGACATCTGCAAAGGCGTGTGGCTCCTGCGTGAGCTCACCCCGAGGAGCGCAGACTACATCTACAGCACCGGTGAGCGACTTTCTACCCTGATCATTTCAGAGTTTTTCAGAAATGAAGGCATCGACGTAACGCTCTACGACAGCCGGAACTACATCATCACCGATGACCATTTTGGTCATGCCCATGTAGATTTCAAAGAAACCACCAAACGACTTAAGGAAGTCAGCAAGACATTCAGCAAAGTCAATCTGTTTCCGGGATTCATTGCGTCTACGGCTGACAACCAGACAACAACCCTCGGACGTGGGGGATCAGACTACTCTGCCGCCATACTGGCCGGGGTGCTCAATGCAGATCATTTTGAAGTGTGGACAGATGTGGACGGACTCATGACTGCCGACCCACGGATGGTGAAGCGTGCACATTTTATTGAGCACGTTTCCTATGAAGAAGCCTTGGAACTTTCGCACTTTGGTGCCAAGGTCATCTATCCGCCGAGTATCCAGCCTGCGCTGGAAAAAGGCATCTCCATTACCATCAAAAATACGTTCAACCCTGACCACCCCGGCACGCTGATCACCAAAGAATGGGACCAGGACAAGGAACTGATCAGAGGTATTTCCAGTATCAAAGACATCTCACTGGTTACACTCAGTGGCAACAGCATGGTGGGCGTACCGAAGTTCTCTTACCGCTTTTTCAGGGCACTGTCAGAAGCACACATCAATGTGATCCTGATCACTCAGTCCAGCTCGGAGCATTCCATCACGGTGGGTATCGACACCAAGGATTCCAAAGCCGCAGTGAAAGCCCTCAATACGGAGTTTGAAGAACAAATTGAAAGCCATAAAATCGATCCCATACAGGCAGAGAACAGTCTTTCGATCATCGCCCTGGTAGGCTCCAACATGAAAAACCAGGTGGGCGTAAGCGGTCAGATGTTCAACGTATTGGGTAAGAACGGCGTGAGCATCAAAGCCATCGCCCAGGGATCCTCTGAGCGGAACATCTCCGCCGTGATCGCCAAGGATGATCTCAGCAAAGCGCTGAACGTGCTTCACGAGAGCTTCTTTCTTTCTGTTACGAAAAGAATCAACCTCTTCATCATTGGTACGGGCAATGTGGGTAAGGCTTTCATCGAACAGCTGGTGCAGCAATTCACTTACCTCAAAAAGCACCATCAACTGAACATCAAAATCATCGGACTGGGCAACTCCAGACTCATGCATTTTGAGAATGACGGCATTCCCCTTTCGAAATGGGAATCGATCCTACAGGCAGGAGAAAAATACTCCAGCGAAAAGTTCTTGGAGAAAATGTACAGCGCCAACCTGCGAAACAGCATTTTCATTGACATTACTGCCTCTGAAGATGTGGCGGCACTCTATCCGCAGATTCTGAAAAAGAGCATTTCGGTGGTGACACCTAATAAAATAGCGGCCACGGGCCCTTATGCAGACTACCTCAGCCTGAAAGGCATGAGCAGACGCTACGGCAGCCGCTTCCTGTTTGAAACCAATGTATGTGCCGGCCTGCCGGTACTCTCAACCCTGAGCGATCTGGTGCGCAGTGGAGATCAGATTCATCAGATCGAAGCGGTGCTTTCCGGTACTTTGGTCTTCCTTTTCAATGAATACAACGGCAAAACCAAATTTGTAGATGTGATCAAAAAAGCCAAGGAACTGGGCTACACAGAGCCGGATCCACGGCTGGATCTATTCGGGTCCGATGTGAAACGAAAGATCGTGATTTTGATCAGAGAAAGTGGATACAAATGCGAGTATGAAGACATCCAATTAAACTCATTCTTACCAGAAAGTTGTCTGGAGAGCAGTTCCGTAGAAGACTTCTACACCAAAGTGGGAAAAGAAGAGGCTCACTTCAAAAACCTGTTTGAAGCTGCCAACAAGGAAGGGAAACGCCTGAAAGTGGTAGCCAAATATAAAAACGGGCACGGCTCTGTTGGGCTGGAAGCGGTGGATTCAACTCACCCTTTTTACAACCTGGAAGGTAAGGACAACATTGTGCTTTTCTATACCAACCGCTACAAAGAGCAGCCTATGGTGATCAAAGGTGCAGGCGCAGGTGCCGAAGTGACCGCCTCTGGCATATTTGCCGATGTACTAAGGCTGGCTCAGACCGACTAGTAAACAAATTTTTTTCGAACTCTTGACTTTAGAAACTTGGAAAGCATTCAAGTATTTGCACCGGCTTCAGTGGCCAACGTAGGACCGGGTTATGACACTTTTGGCTTTGCCATAGAGCAGCTGGGAGATGTGATTACACTCACCAAACGAAATGATCATAAGCTGAAGGTGCTGAAAGCCGAAGGTGCCGACCTTCCGACCGATCCTAAAAACAATGTGGCCACGGTGGCCATCCAGTCACTGCTGGACTATCTGGAGAGTGATCAGGGCATGGACGTGCACATCAAGAAAATATTCAAACCGGGAAGTGGACTGGGAAGCAGTGCCTCCAGTGCCTCAGGCGCCGTGTTTGCGGCCAATCATCTATTGGGTAATCCGCTGAAAATCGAAAAACTCCTTGATTTCGCCCTGGAGGGCGAAGCCCTGGCTTCCAAAAGCTATCACGCTGATAATGTGGCTCCTTCCCTGCTTGGCGGCTTTCAGGTGGTGCGGAGTTACGAACCTTTGGAGCTCTTCCGCATTCCCACCCCTGCTGCATTGCGGGTGCTCATCATTTTCCCGGATGTGGAAATCAAGACTTCAGAAGCCAAGGGCTTGATTCCCAAAGAACTTTCAGTGAAGGATGCCCGTGAGCAGTGGGGCAACGTGGGTGCGCTCATCCACGCCATGCATAGTGAGGATTATTCGCTACTTTCCCATGCGGTGAGAGACCGCATAGCTGAGCCTGTGCGCAAGCAACTGATCCCGGAATATGGCAAGGTCAAACAAACCACACTTGATTTTGGTGCTGTAGGATTTAACATCTCCGGGTCTGGCCCGAGTATGTTTGCCTTTTTCAAAAGCTCGGAAGCCGCCAAAGCCTGTATGACTAAAATTGAGAAAATGTACCAAAAGGTGAATCTCCCGGTTATGCTGCATTTGACCAAAATCAATCCGAACGGGTGTCAGATCCTTTAAAAGAACCAAAGCAAAATGAAATTTTACTCTACCAATGGCCAGTCCAGTCCGGTATCCTTTAAAGAAGCCGTCATCAAAAGCCTTCCCTCAGACAAGGGGCTTTACTATCCCGAGGAAGTACCGGAGCTAGATTTCCTGTTTTTGGAAACCCTCGATTACTACTCGCTCCCACAAATTGGGTTTGAGGTACTGAGACAATTCTGCAAGGATGACATTCCTGAAGCCAAGCTTCAGGAAATCCTGGAGGGTGCCCTCAATTTTGAGCTTCCGGTGGTAGAAGTGGAAAAAAACATCTATTCCCTGGAGCTGTTTCATGGCCCCACCTATGCCTTCAAAGACGTAGGTGCCCGGTTTCTGGCCAGGTGTCTGGGTTACTTCAACGAAACAGAAAACAAAGAAGTCACCATACTGGTGGCCACCTCTGGTGATACCGGCGGGGCAGTAGCTTCGGGCTTCTATGAAGTACCCGGAGTGAATGTAGTCATCCTGTACCCGAGCGGTAAGGTGAGTGACCTTCAGGAAAAGCAGCTCACCACGCTGGGCAAAAACATCAGAGCCATCGAAGTTCAGGGCAACTTTGACGACTGCCAGGCCATGGTCAAAAAGGCCTTTCATGACGAAGACATCAATGCAAGGCTGAACCTAAGTTCGGCCAACTCTATCAACATCGCGCGGTGGTTGCCTCAGTCCCTGTACTATTTTGAAGCGTACAAACAACTCAAAAAAGACAAGCTGGTGGTCTCTGTACCATCCGGAAACTACGGCAACATCACGGCCGGTATGCTCGCCAAGAAAATGGGATTGCCCATCCATCGGTTCATTGCTGCCAGCAATGCCAACGACGTGGTGCCCAGGTACCTGATCGACGAACAATATTCGCCCCGGCCTACAGTGCCTACCTTGTCCAATGCCATGGATGTGAGTGATCCAAGCAACCACCCCCGGATGCTGGAACTGCACCAAAAGCGCTTCAAAGACATCATCCAACACATCTCTGGTTTCACACTCAATGATGAGCAAACCCTGAGAGTGATGAAGGAATGCCATGATGCCAATGGCTACACAATGGACCCGCACGGAGCCATTGGGTATGCCGCCCTGAAAGCTGGTCTACAAAAGAAGGAAACAGGACTCTTCCTGGAAACCGCTCACTACAGCAAGTTTCTGAGTACGGTAGAGCAAGCCCTGGGAAAAAACATACCACTGCCCGACTTTGTGTCAGACCTGATGAAAAAAGAGAAAGAAGCCGCACTGATCGGTAATGACTACCAAGCTTTTAAGGAATACCTGATTGGGTAACAAATGAAGTTTTCTGAAAGGAAACAATCACTGATTCCACAAACTATCTAAGGAATGTATTGCATATCGAAACGGCCATCGGTGATTTTTACAGTATCGCAATCCGCTGTGACCGTGGAAAACTCGAAGGTGCCGGAGATAGTGAAATCAGACTTATTGATATTTGTAAACTCTACGAACCCTTCATATGTATTTTCATACTCATAATAACAAATTGGCGGATCCATTCTTGTTCGATATCTTGACCGAAAGTTAGATGTTACACCTAGTTGATAGTTTGTGTTTTCTAATAAGGGGTCATCTAGAATGAGGCGAATACTCTTTGTTATGTTAGACTTTTCTTGCTCTGCTCCAAACTGAACAACCCCCCCCTGATATATTGCTGACATTCGTGACGTATTTGTCACTACAAACGCCCCCCCATTTACCAGGCAGCCAAAAGTATTTTCACCGGTGGTCGTCAGAGGCGGGAGTTTTTCCAGCTCCGTAGGTTCGTGAATGCCCAGGCCCAGGTCGCAGGAGATGCACAGACCAAGGGAGATAAACAGGGCAAAAGTGAGTAGGGTCTTCATAGGCAATGGTTCTTAACTCTAATATAGAAAGAGAAATTAATTGGAAGCTAATGGTTGTGTGAAGTTTTAGTTACCGTGCGCTCGGCCTCACCTCCAAAGTAGGGTTTTTTAAACACCTCCCGTTTTACACTCAACTAATCGGAAATCCAACCTATGATGAGTGTGAAAAAAGCCGTGGGCCTGCTGGGCCTCCTCCTTATCCTCCAGACTCCCTCCTCCGCACATAGCGAGATGGCAGGTCAGCTGACCTTTGAGAATTTCAGGAACGAACTCTACGTCAAAAGCATCATCGACAAGCGCATGCTCAGTCTGGCACTGATGCAGGAAGCAGACTGCACACCTGATCAGATGATTTCCATCTGCGGAGATGCGTACCTGCAGGCGCACATCCAGATCACGGTCAATTGTCAGCCGGTTACTTATGAGAAGCTTTCGGTAACGCTCGAAAAAAACACGGTGGTCTATGCCTACCGAATGATCAAAGCAGATGAACCCATTGCTTCCATAGGTGTTAGTAGCGATTTCCTTCTCCAATACAACGATCATGCTTTTGTGCGTACTCAGTTTGCCATCGATGATGTGACCAAATCATTTGACCTCAAGGCCTCCAGGAAAACCATTGAAGCCTCCTTCATTCAGCCATAAACCATTTTTCTAACCCGCAACCCCTGACTTATGAAAAAGTTGATACTCTTAATTGCCATGATGCCACTCTTCGCCTACGGACAGACCTGTGTGCCGGAGGATATCTACGCCGTGGAAGATGCCAATGCCGTGTGCTACGAAATCGTAGACAATGTCCGGCATTTCTATACCAACAACTACCCTGACCACACGGACAGTTACAACTCACCCTTTGATCTCCTCACCAGTGATGCAGAGTATTCCATCTGTGCCTATCCGGAAGAAGCGAGTGAGTTCACACCGCTGTATGAAGAAACCGAAACCACCAAAGGTTGTACTTTCACCTACACCTTTGGGGTGGGCGTGAATGGGGTGAAGTATGATCCCAGCTCTGCTGAGTATTTTGAAAACACCTCCACCGGCGAAAACAACATAGACTGGCACGTGGAAGCCCGCTACATCTTTAGCGCCAACTTTGGGAACAATGGTGGCCACCTGAATCCATTCGGAGAATACCACTACCACGACGTGCCGGCAGATTATTTCGCCGATGACCTGAGCATTGATGGCTCGGCACACTCGCCCATCGTGGGCTACTCGGCCGATGGTTTTCCCATGTACTACAAATACATCTATTCGGATCCGGAGGACAACACCAGCGCTATCATGGAAGCCGGTTCGGGCTATACCCTCAAATCTGGCACGCGCCCGGGAGATGGGGTATCCGCTCCTGATGGAGACTACACAGGCCTTTATTATGAAGACTATGAATACTTCTCAGCCAACACCGTCCTCGACGAGTGCAACGGCAGATATGGGGTCACGCCGGAGTATCCCTACGGTACATACTACTACGTCCTCACGGACACTTATCCGTATATCCCACGTTGTTTCAAAGGCACTTCCGTAGACAACACCTTCCGTGTGGGGCCAGGCCCCTCCTGTCCGGAATCCACAGCAGAAACGGACTGTGCAGTGGCAGTAGCCGGCTGCATGGATCCATTTTCAACTAATTACAACCCTAATGCGAATGTGGACGATGGTAGCTGCACCTACTCCTCCACCTGTGAAACCAGCATTTTCGTTGCCTCACAGGTCGATGCTTCCTGCTTTGGAGAAGCAGACGGTACGGTCACCATTTCCGTCTCCGGTTTTGGGGACACCCCCACCTACGAATGGACAGACGGGGGTACTTCCGAAAGCAGAACCGGACTGGCTGCTGGTACCTATACGGTGACAGTCTCCGGTGACGACTGCACAGATGAACTGGAAATAACCATCACCGAGCCAGCTGAGATCACCTACTCTGTTTCCGCTACGGATGCCACTTGTGGCGGCACTGACGGCACCTTAACATTCGCAGCATCAGGAGGCGCCGGAACTGATTACGAATACAGCATCGACAATGGCTCAACCTATCAGGGTTCCGGTCTCTTTGACAACCTGGCAGCAGGTAGTTATTCCGTACTCATACAGGAATCTTCGTCAGGTTGTGAGATCACAGCCTCTGGTACTGTGGGCGAATCAGGTGCGCCGGATGCCCCGGCTACCTCAGGAGATGCCAGCTATTGCTTCGGCGAAACACTCGCCGCAATGACTGCCACAGGAGGGAATGGCACCCTCACATGGTACGCGGATGCTGATCTGTCCACAGCACTTGCTACAGGTGGAGCGTACATGCCTGGTGAGTCCATCGGTACGACAGTCTATTATGTTACAGAAACGCTTGACAATTGTGAAAGTGTAGCTTCCTCTGTTAGCATCACAGTAAATGCCCTGCCGGAAGTTCAGGCTTTGGCAGATAATACAGCCATTTGCGCTGGAGAATCCGTCACGCTCACGGGCTCAGGAGCAGCCACCTACCTTTGGGATCAAGGCATCACTGACGGTGAAGCCTTCATCCCGGAAGCAACAGCCACTTACACATTAACCGGTACTTCCTCCGAGGGCTGTTCTTCTTCCGATCAAATCACCATTACGGTACTCAACCTGCCGGAGGTAAGCGCGAGTGCATCGGCAACTACCCTATGCTCGGGAGAGACCGTGACACTCACCGGATCCGGGGCCCTTACCTATGAATGGAGTCAGGGCGTAGAGGATGGGATAGCCTTCACGCTGGAGGAAACTACCACTTTCACGGTCACAGGGACGAATTCGGATGGCTGTACTGCCTCAGCGGAAATCACCATCAACGTGGAGGATGCAGAGGTTCAGGCCAATACCTCCTCAGAAAGCATTTGTCTGGGCGAGTCTGTCACCCTTTCCGGGTCCGGCGCCACCACCTATAGCTGGAGTGGGGGAATCATAGATGGTGTGCCCTTTTCTCCTGAAGAAACCACCACTTATACAGTGACTGGTACCGGGGACAACGGCTGCAGTGCGTCAGATGAAATTACCATTGTGGTGAATATGCTGCCCACGGTAGTAGCCAGCGCCACATCCCTATCAGTGTGTAGCGGAGAGGAGATTACCCTCACAGGATCAGGTGCGGATACTTATATGTGGGATCACAACGTGACGGACGGGGAAAGCTTCATCATAGCATTGACCACCACCTTTACTGTCACAGGTACGGATGCCAATGGCTGTACAGCCTCAGATGCAATCACGATCACAGTCAATGAGGCTCCGCAAATCACTGCTACGGCCAGTACTACGGAGATTTGTGCAGGTGAAACCGTAACACTCAGTGGATCCGGAGGGACCACTTACGAATGGGACAATGGCGTCACCGATGGAGTGCCCTTCACTCCCACACAGACAACAACGTACACGGTCGTGGGAACAGATGATCACGGCTGCTCGGGTACCGCTCAGCTCACCATCACAGTCAACCAAGCCCCAATGGTGACGGCCAGCTCCACAGCCACCACCCTCTGTAAGGGTGAAAGCATAACCCTGACAGGATCCGGTGCCAGTAGCTATACATGGAGCGGTGAGGTGGAAGATGGGGTGCCCTTCGCCCCTACGGCAAGTGGGGTGTATACGGTGACAGGTACCGACACCAACGGCTGCTCTGCGAGTGCAGACATTACACTTACTGTCGTGGATGTTCAGGTAGAAATCCATTCGGAAGACTCCAAACTAATCGCCAGTGCCACAGCTGGAGTGACCTATCAATGGATCAATTGTGCCAGCAACACACCCATTGAAGGAGCAAATGCAGAGGAATTTTCTCCTGAAAAAAGCGGGGGATATGCGGTCATTGCCGAAATGAATGGATGTTCCGTTACTTCTTCCTGTCTCGAAGTAAGTATCATGGTACTGGAATCAGAACCCACCGCGGCGTGGGCTGAAATTTATCCAAACCCTATGTTAGAAAAACTCTCGATCACCAACCCAGACGGTGAGCCACTCCATGTGGAGATCATCAATCTGTCCGGCGAACGCTTGGTGCAAACTACTCTGAAGCAAAGTCAGACCTTTGATGTGTCCACCTGGAAAACGGGGATTTACCTGGTTCACCTCACATCAGCGCATCAGGAAAGCTGGACAAGGGTGATCAAAGATTAATGTTGCGGTGATAAGACGTCATCGGGTATAGTGGCTGCCCGGTGCGTCTTTTTCCTGTTGTTAGGCTAAACCATGTGTTGAGTAGGTAATGTATCTTAGTGAATCTTGGTCCATTATTTTTTCCTGCCAAAATTTTTACCTTTGGCAAACCAACCAATCAACCCTATTGATGAATCACCAATCGGTCTGTGAAGAACAAACCTTCCACCAGGTGCATAGTGATCACGCTACACCACTGAGAAATTTTCTGTTCTACAAATTTGGGGACCTGGAGAAAGCCAAAGACTTTGCACAGGATGCCTTCATCAGACTTTGGGACAATTGCAGTAAAGTTCCTTTCGAAAAAGCCAAAAGCTATTTATTCACCATCGCCAACCGCCTTTTTCTGGACGATGTAGATCATCAAAAAGTGGTCCTGAAGTTTCAGTATCGGCAGGGCACCTCAGAAAAACAGATGGAGACCAACCCCGAATACCTCTACCAGCATGACGAGTTTAAGGAAAGACTTGAAATGGCCGTATCGGAGCTGCCTGATAAGCAACGGGCGGTTTTTCTGCTCAGCAGAATCGATAAAATGAAAAATAAAGAAATAGCAGAAACACTGGATATCTCTTTGAAAACAGTGGAAAAACACATTGCTAGCTCGCTCCAAAATCTGAAAGGTAAACTGGATGAGCTATCCAATTCAAAAATCTGAAGTAGGGTTTATTGCGAGGTGCCCGTTACACTAGTAGACATAATCTGAGTCAAGATGGCTGACAATGAACACAATGATCAAATTATCAAATGGCTGAACGGTGAGCTCCGTGAGGAGCAGCTGATCCAGGAAATAGGTGCGGAAAACTTCCTGAAATACAAGCAGATCATTCAGGAAGTGGATCAGTGGACCCCGGACAATGAGGCGGTGGTTTTCGACCCTGCAGTGGTCACCAAAAAAGGAAGGGTCATGACCATGACCCGCTGGCTGTCTCTGTCTGTAGCAGCATCCGTAGTGTTGGTGGCGCTATTTAGCATCTGGCTTCTGCGCCCCGATCAGACTGTGCATTTCACCAATGCCGGGGAAATACAGAAAATCACACTGCCGGATGGAAGCTCCTCTGTTACCCTGGCGGCGAATTCCAGTATTTCCTGGGCAGAAGATGACTGGAGCTCATCCGGAAGGAGACTCCAGCTAAAAGGCAAAGGTTTTTTCCGGGTAGAGAAAGGCAGTCCTTTTTCGGTCGGTTTTCAAAATGGTGAGGTGACGGTACTGGGCACCTCTTTTGAAGTTTCAGAGTTTGATGAGTCCTTTCAGGTCATCTGCTTCGAGGGGCTGGTGAGCGCCAGTGACAAGCAACAAACCTCTCGCAAAGTAGCTGGCGGAGAGGGTTATCTCTACCATCACTACCAATGGGAGGAAAAAGTTAACATCACAGACAGCATTCCCTCCTGGCTACAGGAGGAAACAAAGTTCACCAATGTGCCCCTCACTTTGGTGTTGAAAACCCTGGAAAACGAATATGACCTGACCATCATCAAAAATGCGGTGAACCTGGAGCGAAGGTTTACGGGATCTATTCCTAATAAAGACCTTGACCTGGCGCTGAAAATCGTGTTTGACCCACTGGGTATTAACTATGAAGTAAAAGCAAACAAACTATACCTGAGTGAGTAAGCTTATGACAAAGGTGCTTTTGGTCTCACTGGGCGTATGCTGGGCAATTCACACCAGTGGACAGTCCACCGATGACCCTTCCTTAACCGCCTACCTCCACCATTATCAGGAGCAAACAGGTATGAGGTTCTCCTACGATCCGGAGCTACTGGAGCAGATGGAAATGCCCATGACTTCAGACTCCATGGATATCGCCGACTTTGTTGCGTTCGTTGAAGGGCAGTATCCCCTCAGGGTAAGTCAGGTAGATGAGCTGTATTACACCATTGCACTGGCCGAGCGGTTATATTCCATCAGCCTCACGGACTCCATAGATGGAAAGATGATCTCCCCGTCCCAGTCCGTAGCACTGGTGAATGGGCAGCCTGTGGCCAGCACAGCATCAGACAGTACCCTCATTATTAGTTATAAACCCACTCCGACCGATCAGCTGGAAATTTACGCCCTCGGCTATAACCGCAGACCGGTCTCTTTTGACCAGCTTATCAACAGCAGGTCAATCGCGCTTAGCCTTCAGTCTCAGATTATTGAATTGAGGGGAGTGACCATAGAGGACTACCTCACCAAAGGGATTAATATGAACCCCTCCAGCCAGAGCATTTCCATCAAAGTGTCGGATCTCCCCCTCCTCCCTGGCGAAACTGACGGTGATATCTTTGCTTCCCTGGCGGCACTTCCCGGCATTACCACGCCGGACAACCGCCCGGGTAACCTTTTCATCAGAGGGAGCTCTACGGACCAATCGCTCATACTTTTCAATGACATCCCCATCTACCACAGAGGTCACTACTACGGCACCATTTCGCCATACAACCCCAAGATGGTGGACGATGTGAAGGTATACCGCAATGGCTTTCACCCCAAAATGGGCGGCCGTGTGGGCGGCGCCCTGGAAATCAACTCATCCGATGAGCCACAGCAGACCCTGAGTGCTGGTATCGGATCCAATACCCTCTATGGAATGGGCTATGCCAAGCTCCCATCCAAAAACAAAAAAATTGGCTTCTCTATAGGTGCCCGGAGATCCTATCCATACTCCTTCAGCTCCCCCAAGCTCAGATCGATGTCCGAGATGGTCTTTGCCGCATCTGCCTTGCTGGATTCTGTGGGAAACCTACAGGAAGATATCAAGGTGATTTTTGAAGATTATGTAGGCAAAATGACCTGTCAGGTGAACAAAAACAACCTTATCACCCTCACCTCAGTCTACTCCCGATCCGATGTAGCCTATCAGGTTTCTCTCAAAAATTCGGATGAATCCAATCGGATCGATAACCTGGGACTTAACCTGAAGTGGAAATCGGTGATCGGCCCCAGGCTGGTATCCAGGCTCTCGGCCACCTCCTCCAATTACCAGTTTGCCTTTAGGAATCAGATCACACCGCCCCAATCCGGAACTCCTAAACTACCTGAGACGTATTCGACCAACGAACTTACGGATTTCCGCATTCGGGAGGAATTTTCCCTTGACCTTGCACGGGGAAACCGCCTGCAATTTGGCCTGGACTATAAGTATCAGAATGCCTATTTTGATTATCAGGACATCAACACACGTGACACCCTTGTGCAAACCCGAAGCAGTGATGAATATGCCCACACCACTTCTCCGTTTGTGAATTTTGAATGGAACTCTTCCAAAAAACTATATGTCCAGATTGGCGCCCGGGCCAACTACTATAGTCGACTGAATGACCTCAAAGTAGCGCCTCGCATTTTCATGAACTACTTTGCCAACAGGCAACTCACCCTGAAGGGCTCTACAGGATGGTACTACCAGTACCTGAGCCAGGTAAAGGTTTTGGAGTTTAGCGGAGGTGGGTTTGACAATGAGCTTTGGCTGCTTGCCGATCATGAGGATGCCCGGATCATCCACGGCATGCAGTCTATGACAGGAGCGATACTTAACCTTAAATCATGGATTATTGACATGGAGGGCTACTACAAGACCGCCGACAACATTTCCTACTACAGTGCCGGGAGGTTCTCTTCACGCGGGCAATTTTACTTTGCCTCGCACCAGATGTATGGTGTAGACCTTTTGATCAAAAAGCAACTCAACAGCCGTACTTCTGTATGGGCCGGGTACTCCTGGGCCGAATCAAAAATCAGGGTGGATACAGCGAGCGACACCCGATATGAATCGCAATTCAGCCAGCCGCACGTATTTTATGTAGGTGGTGCTTTACAGCAACAGGGTTGGAAATTTTCACTGGGATGGAACTATGCCTCCGGACAGTATGCCCGGTCGTTCCGTGTGAGTGAGGCTGAAACCAGCTATTACAGATTTGTCAACCGGCTGCCCCCCGATGCGCCAAGACCCATTGACAGCTATACCGATCTGGAAGACAGGTATCCGGCCGTGCACACGCTGAACCTGTCCACCTCCTACCAACTGCCCAGAACAGCGGAGCGAAAATGGAGCGCTACCTTCGGCCTCTCCCTGATCAATGTGTACAACCAGCAAAACCTCACCGATAAAGCGGTCAGGGCCGGCAGACCCACGGCCTTTCTGGTAGATCGCTATGCCATTGGCTTTGCGCCCAACCTGATGGTCACCGTGGAATGGTAATGTCTACAGCCACTTGACCTTTTCCTCTATTGGTTTTCTTCTGATCCGACCACTCGGTGGGTTGGCATAGCCCATGTAGAACAAGCCAATGCAGCGCTCCTCATCTGCCAGCGGCTCAAATTCAGAGAAATACTCCAGCAAATCAGGCGTGCTCCAGTAGCAACCAATGCCATAGGCGCAGGAGGTGATCCACATGTTTTGCACGGCCATGGCCACAGAAGCGATCTCTTCCCACTCAGGCACTCTTTTCCGCGGATCACGCTGCATGCAAATGGCAATCAGCGCCCCGGCCTTCTGAGGGTTCATCTTTAGCTTCTCGTATTTGGCTACCGAGAACGATTCCAGGCCATTGAGTGACCGGTATTTTTCTGCCATGAAGGTGCCAAATTTCTTAAGGGTGGCCCCTTTCATGACCTTAAAGCGCCAGGGCTCTGTGAGCTTGTGTGTGGGGGCCCAGTTGGCATTTTCCAGGATGTTTCGGATCAGCTGGTCGGGTATTACCTTGTCTAAATACTGATCCGGGTATACAGATCGTCTGTTTTGCAATAGCTGGTGCACTTCTTCAATCGTCATGCCGCAAAATTATAAGTCTCAGGCTAGAGTGGTGCGGTATTTATGCATGAATTTCTCCATCTTATTGAAATGTAATCCCGGGGCATTGACTTTATTAAATGTTTGCTTCATTCTTAATCAGATAAGCCGTTATATTTGCATTCCAATTTTGGAAATGCACTCGTAGTTCAACTGGATAGAATACCAGATTTCGGCTCTGGGGGTTGAGGGTTCGAATCCTTCCGAGTGCACAAAATAGTGAAAGCATCTTCATTAGCGTATGGAGATGCTTTTTTTGTTTCAAATGTATTTTAGGGAAGGATGAGAACCGTTCGAAATGAGCGTAGCGAATTCACGAGAGGCTAAGCGCATGGATGTGCGTATGAGTAAATGGAGTACAGCGGAATTCACGGATCAAGCAACATTCGTGTGGGGTATTACTATATAGTTATATTCTGAAAAAACGAATTAATCCACTGTGAATTAAGAAACGTTAGGACGCAAAGGTGGGTGGGGCATCCAAGGCTTGCCCGGCCGGGACAAGTGTGAATCATTTTGACTCCAGAAAGTTTTAAAAAAGGGCCAAAAACGATGAGTCAAAATGATTTTTTGCGTGCGACCGGCTAGGTTGGTGCCTATTGTCGTTTAACGTACTGTTTTCTTTGCCTTCGCGGCCCGGGGCAAGCAAAGAAAATGAAGGGTTAGTAGCCAATCGGTTGGATTGAGTCATATGAGATGTCAGATTGCGGATCACTATCAACCTTTAATACAATCTCCCCACAACTTTATTGCTTGATCCGAATTCACGAGGGGTAGCGCGCATGGTTGTGCGTATGAGTAATCCTTCCGAGTGCACAAAGAGACACTTCATTATGAGGTGTCTTTTTTTGCTTTTAGGGTAACAGAATCTTTAATTCCTTATGAGGAAGGATGAGAACCGTTCGAAATGAGCGGTTCAAATTCTCTCAAATAGCTTTTAATGTTTGCATTGCCAAATAGTCCTATATCAGTAAAGAAGATTTGCTGTCACATATTATTAGATTCTGGGACTCCAATTTATTGCAACCATAATATCACATTTTGCAACTATTTTGTTAAATCTTAGTTGCAATACATATATTTGATAGTTTCATATTTCAAGAACATGCCAAGTACAGTAGATATACATGATCTAATTGCCAGCAAACCAGACAAGGAAATTCTGTTCACAGAGGATTTCCGTGAATTTGGAAGTAGTGAAGCAATTAAGAGTGCTATGCACAGATTTGTAAAACGAGGGGTACTAAAGCGATTAGCCAAAGGGATTTATGTAAAGCCTGGTTATAGTGACTTGCTAAAAATGGAGACCATGCCACCCTTGGAAGCCCTGGCTCAAGCCATCGCCAAACGTGATCATGCAAGAATAACCCCAACAGGAGCCATGGCTATGTATAAACTGGGACTTACTACTCAGGTACCTTTGAAGTTAACATATCTGACAGATGGTAGTGCAAGGAAAATCAATATTGGAAAGACAGAAATCACTTTTAAGCGAGTGACACCTAAAAAGCTTGCATTCAAAGGTAAGCTCAGCTCTTTGGCAATACCGGCATTAAGTGAAATAGGCCAGACAAACCTTGATCAG
This sequence comes from Marinoscillum sp., assembly GCF_040222955.1. Lineage (GTDB taxonomy): Bacteria > Bacteroidota > Bacteroidia > Cytophagales > Cyclobacteriaceae > Marinoscillum. The sequence goes on from NZ_JAVKCA010000009.1 coordinate 272,589, forward strand.
GATCTGGAGAAAAGAGTAATCACACAACTCAAAAAAGAGAAATACGAAGACCTAAAACATGACATTCGGCTTGCCCCGCAATGGATAGCAGAGATCATGGCAAAAGCATTGTAATGGGATACTTGGAATTTTACAAATTGAGCGATAGTGACAAACTGGATATTTTCACAAACGTCACCTATACAACAGGTCTTCCAGAGTTCGCTGTTGAAAAGGATTGGTGGGTGGTTCGTACTCTTGAGGCTGTATTTCAGACACAAATTGCACCTCATGTGGTTTTCAAAGGCGGTACCTCATTGAGTAAGGCATGGCAGCTGATCTCAAGATTTTCCGAAGATATTGATTTGGCCCTGGATAAAAAGTTTTTAGGTTTTTCCGATGAACTCACCAGAAAAAAGGAAATAAACAAATTGAGAAGAGCCTCTTTCTCTTTCATTTCAGAAACCTTTCTACCGGAGCTGCAAAATCAATTTGCACTAAACGGGCTTGAAGTGGAAATTCGACAAAGGTCTGTGACATCCACAGACCAGGATCCGCTAATTCTTGAAATCTACTATCCGAATGTGGTTGACCCATCAAAGTACATGGAGCCAAGGGTTTTGGTTGAGCTTGGCAGTCGTTCTCTGAGAGAACCATTTACCATCAGACAAATCAGGTCTGCAATTGCCGAAGAATTTGGAGATGTTCCCTTCACGGATGACCCCATATTAGTGCCGTCAGTGAATCCGGAGCGAACTTTCCTCGAGAAGTTATTCTTGCTCCACGAGGAATTCCAGAGACCAAAGGATAAAATACGTATTGATAGATTGAGTAGGCACCTGTACGATATTCATCAGATCAGTCAGACAAGTTATGCTTCTCAGGCAATTGAAGATCATGAATTATACAAATCAATTGTAGAACATAGAAATGTTTATAACTATTTGTCTGGCATTGATTACAACTCTCACTATCCTCCAAACTTGAATTCCGTCCCACCGCATCACTTGATTGAGGCTTGGGCCAAAGACTATGACACCATGCAGAAAGAGATGATCTATGGAAATAGTCTTAGTTTTAACGAATTGCTCGAGGAGATCAAGTTGCTATTGGCTCGAATCAATGGAAGTACACCCAAATAATCACCCTCAAATTCCAATTATTCCAATTTTACATCACCAAAATCACAATAAAATCAACCCGATTTCCCAATAATTCCCGATTTATTCAACCAAAATTCAACCAAATTAAAGCGTATACAACCCATAAACACGGTTTTTGAGTCAAGCTAAGACTTCCCCCAAAGGGTACCCCTATGAAAGCATCATCCACGGATCTTAATACCCCTTCACCGCTCCCCTTGATATGACATTCATCCTACCTAACACGATCCCCCGCAGCTAAAGCGGTATTCCGTATCAGTTGCCTGCATCAGCCGCTATAAGGTGTAGTCACACCAGCATTCGCCTACCACCTGTAAGCCACTCCACAACCCTTTCAAAGTACGGGCAGTTAGTTAATGTAATGTTTTCGCGTTTTTCTTTACTTTACTTAGATGTCATGCAACCATTTTTCCATTTTCTTTACATTGTAGATCAACAAAGTGAAAAGTTATCATTTATTTAACAGTCGTTCGAGGGGCTTCCAGATCGTTGCGGTTTTGATCCATTAATTGCTTGATGTCCTTCTCTCCATCTTTCCCATTGACCGAGATGCAGTCTTTTTGCATGCGGAATAAACATTCAAATTAATTGGATGCCCATCCCTTTCAAACAGGTCCTCCCAAATAAATTGGCCATTCCAGCTACATCTTTTATCTTAGGGCCATGGTAAGAAAAATACTCCTTTCAGTCTACTTATTCGGTATGTTCATGATGGCCCAAGCCCAGGAGGCTGCAGCCGAAGCGCCTGAGAGTGGCGATTACTTCTCTGAGCAAATCAAATTTTATATGGTGGCTTTTATTTTTGCCTTGTCAATCTTCTTTACGGTTCGCACTTTTAGAAACAAGCCGGAAGCCTAAGCGCTCAGGTACCTAGATCAACTCAAACGCCTGAGCAAAACGCACGAGCTCCGCATTGCTGGAGATCTCCAGCTTGGCCAGGATGTTCTTACGATGAGTCTTCACCGTATGCTCAGACAAAAACAGCAATTCTGAAAGTTCTTTGCTGGTATATCCACGTGCCACGAGCGCCAGTACTTCACGCTCGCGCTTACCAAGCGTCTCAAATCGCTCCCAGGCATTCTTCTCCACAAACACCTCATCCAGTAAATCCCGAATCATGGCACCCGGCTTACCCAGGGTCTGAATATCATACCCACAGTTGAGGTACGACTGATCATCAAAAATGGTCTTGTGCGTGGAAATCCACTGATAGCCACCCCGAAAGTAAATGCGCTGTAAATAGGAGCAAAATCGCTGCCCATCAGGATAGGTGCGCTCAAACCGCTGAACCTCACGAATGGCCCTGTTCAGCACTTCCGTATCTGAAATCTGACGAATGCGCTTAAAACCAAGTGCTATGATCAGCTCCCGATCCAGTTCCATCCAGTTTTCCAGGGTTTGGTTGGCGTAAGTGGTATTCAGGGTTTGGCGGTCGTTGAAGGTCACAAAGAAATTCACATGATCACACACGGCTCTAAAAGTAGTCTCATCTTTAGACGCAAGCTTTGCCAGTCGATAAATTTGAATTTTATCAGCATTGATCAGTTCCCTCTCTGTATGAAGCTTTCCCAAAATCGCTACGACAAGTTTTCTTTGCATAATTTTAGTGAATCGAACCTTGAAATCACAGCAAGGAGCTGAAAACCTCACCGTACGGTCACTCCTTACGACTATGTTTTCTTCACCTTAGAATCAATGTCCCATGGACCTAGAGTACCTGTTTACCCTCCTCCTACTGCTGCTCAGTGGCATGGTAGCTTTTAGCATATCCACCCTTACGGCTGGCGGCGGAGCTCTGCTCCTGGTACCCATACTGAACCTGCTGATAGGCGTCAATAGCACTGCGCCGGTGCTGAATGCCGGCAACCTGCTGGGGCGCCCAGTGCGGCTGGTTCTTTACTGGCACCACATCAGCTGGCGGGCAGTGCTCTGGTATGCACCGTTTGCCGTCCTCGGTGCGCTGGGTGCAGGCTTTCTTTTCTCCAGAGCCAACCTCCCGGTGCTTCAGTTAATCGTCGGTCTGTTTCTGGTCAGTACGGTGTTTCAGTACAGATGGGGCAAAAAGGAACGCTCCTTTCCTATGACCTTCCCCCTACTGGCACCTTTGGGTGTGGTGATCTCAGCCATCGGCACACTCATAGGAGCCGGCGGACCATTACTCAATCCCTTTTACCTCAACCTGGGTCTTTCCAAAGAAGCTTTGATTGCCACCAAAACAGCCAATAGCTTCTTTATGGGACTGGCGCAGATCGGGTCCTACACCTATTTCGGGCTTATGTCCACCGTAGAGTGGCACCAGGCCCTTGCCCTGGGCATCGGCATTTCGGCAGGTAATTATCTGGGCAAAAAGGTGCTACACAAAGTCAGTGACCTAAGTTTCAGAAAATGGGCGATTGCCTTTATGGTGATCAGTGGACTCATGCTAATCGGGCAGGCCATTGGGTGAAATATCAGTAAACCATTTTATCTTGAGTAAAATCAATCATACAGTAAATGGAGCCATCGTCGGTACAGGTAGTAAAGTATTCGGGAGAAACCACCCCGTTTGACATTGATAAACTGCGGCAAAGCCTGCTGGATGCCGGGGCCACCGAGTCCGCCACAGCGCGAATTTCCCGGAAAATCACTGACGAACTCCACGATGGCATCACCACCCGGCAAATTTATCAGCGTGCTCACCGCCTGTTGAAAAATCATGCCCAGTCCAAGGCTTCACGGTACGGCCTGAAAAAGGCCATCCTGAATATGGGCCCCACAGGGTATCCGTTTGAGCTGTTCATAGGGGAACTGATGAAGGCCCAGGGGTTTACCGTGAAGGTGGGCACAGTAATGCCTGGCAGGTGCGTGACCCACGAGGTAGATGTATATGCCGAAAATGAAAAAGTGATCAGGATGATGGAATGCAAATTCCATAACCGGCTAGGCTACAAAACCGATGTGAAGGTGACGCTGTACATCAAGTCCCGCTTTGAAGACCTGGAGGCCGTCTGGAAAAATGATACACATATCGGTCACAAAAAACATGAAGGCTGGGTGGTGACCAATGCGCGGTTTACCAAAGACGCCATTGATTTCGGCACATGCTCCGGACTGCAGCTACTCAGCTGGGATTACCCTGCACAGGGCAGCCTGAAGAGCCTTGTAACCAGATACGGGTTGTATCCGATCACCACCATTGCGGCTCTTTCCAAATCCAACAAAGAATTCCTGATGGGAAAAGGAATCGTGCTGGCCCAAACCCTCTGCGATCAACCAAACGCCCTGGAAGGACTAGGACTGGAAAGGTCCAAAATGGAGAAAATCATTAAGGAGGCTGGGATGATTTGTGATTTGTGAAAGAGTAGGCCACTTTGTAGACAATGTCAAGAATTATTTTCTGCCTTGTGCGGGCATGCCAGAAACCTCCAAGGTTTTAAAAACCTTGGAGGTTTGCGGAAACTTGCGTTTAAGGATGATAGAAAAAATTCAAACGGATAAAGTAGATGGATCGGCGTTGTCTTACACTCTGAAGGCTCGAGCCTGACAATGCATCAACGTCCTAAAATGTCAAGGGGATCTGTCAATATTCACCACCCCAGAGCAAGCTGCAGGCGCATCGCCTTCCATTTTTTTGAAAAAATCCTATTATTGCACATTGAACCAACCGCCACCCATGATTATGAAACGAATTGTGCCTATCTGGATTTTTGTCTTGATTACTTTTTCAGGATATTCACAATCATTCAGAGTCGGGTTTAAGCCCATCATTGAATTCACCAGAGATTTTCACCTGGAAAACTCCAATCTTTCGACGGATGCAGAAAAGATCATTAATCTACTCAGAAGCAACCAATTTGACTCTGGACTGCTGGCTTCGAATGATCTCATAGAGTATGGCGCAGAAAAAGCGCTGGGTTACTACTTCAAAGGCCTTTGTCTTCAATCAATGTTGCTGACTGACTCGGCCCTGCAACAATACGATCGAGCGATCTTCAGTGATCCTTTTTTAATAGAAGCAAAGTACCAGAAAGGGGTTCTATTAACAGCTCTTAACCGAATAAAAGAAGCTGAATTAATATTTCAGGCCATCAAAAATTCATCGAAGGATAGTCCATTAGGCTACATTGGGCTGGCATTTGTGGAAGCAAACCAGGGTCATATCAAAGCTTCCGAAAGCTTTCTGGAGAAAGCAGAAAGAATAAACCCGGACCTTATACAAGTCAAATTGCTTTTGATAGAAGTTCATGAACGAAGTAGGTCATGGTTCGAATTAAGAACAACACTCGACGATGTGCTGCAGTCAGGTTTTGAAAATGAGAGAATCTATTTCTTAAAAGCAAAATTAGACTTTGACGAAGGGCCACAGCTTTATACCGCCCTTGAGTATATCAACAGGGCCCTTGAATTCAATCCTGAATCAGATGAAGCTTTGGAGTTAAAAATCAAAATACTCATTGGTCTCAACAGTTACTTCGAAGCCTATACCTCGTTAAGAGAGTTGTCATATCTCATCGTTCAGGAAAGAATAACGAGCCCTCTCATGATAATGGGTCCTCTTCTTCTCTCCCAATCCTCCAATTACAGCTTGAAGACGCCCGGCATTTATGACTTGGTCGTTTTATTTGAGCACGAACGAGAAAAGTATGATAGACCAACATCTCAATTATTAGAAATGACGCTGACCATGGGGTTTGTTGATCAAAAACTCAATGCAATTGCGATGCTCAAAGAGAAAGAGGATTGTGCCATTTGCGCCCTAATCATTTCTAATTACTTCAATCAAACCAATCACCCTGGATACGCCAACAATTGGAGAAAAAAAGCGCTAAAGCTTTACCCCAATAATTGCATCATTTTGGCCATTGACGCTCTAAATCAGCCTAATCAAAACTTAGTAGTTCCCGGACTTGACTCTGCCCTTTCGCTTTGTCCGGACAATCCGGAAATAATAAAGGAGAAAATCATTTTCCTGCTAAAACAAGACGAAACTCAAGTAGTACTCAAACTAATCTCTGATTGGGAAAGAAATAATAAGCTGAGCTACCATCTCCATCAAATCAGGGCCGATTTACTTTATAAAGATGTAATTGTAGATTTGGAGCAGGGCCGTGATATCATAGCCATAGAAAAACTGGAGACTATTACATCCGGCGAATACTTCCATTTACAGGCATTTATGCTTCACTCAAGTTTGCTCGTAAAACATATGAAATTCGAGGAGGCATTGCCAAAACTCGACCTATTGATTGAAAAGAACCCAGAAGATTTCAATTCACTCATCAATAGAGGAATTGCCCGTATCTACACTAAAAAATTTGCACTCTGCCTCATTGATTTTAGAAGAGCCAACCTATTAGATCCCACTCATACAGTTCCTATGTATTACCTGGGCCTTGCTCATATGGCAACCGGCCACAGGTCTGAAGGGATTGATTGGATCAAAAAAGCATCCATTGCAGGCAGCGTAGATGCTCGGAATTTCTTAGAGAGCAATGGGATCTATTAGAAATCATGCTGGTTCGTCTGGTCAATAGCCTATGGCTGGTAATCGAAGGCTCGAACCAAGACATTAGCTGATCTAATAGATGAAATATACTTTTTATCGTCATTCCACTGAGTTAATGCTTTGATCTTGGGGTAGTTACAGTTACTTCTTCCAACTTTTTTCCATCAAGAAAATTCAAAGTGTTTGTATCAAAAACGGAGGATTCTTTTCCTCCTGTGAGCTTAAAATAAAATGGCAAAACGAATTTAGAGCAGACATTCTTTCCATCGCAGGCAGCAGTTAACCATAGGTTTGGAATCAGGTTGAATGTATCTATTATTTCGTCGGTGAAATAACCACCACTATCGTTCAAAACTTGAATATTGACTGCCTTGCCAACTTGGTTCACTTCAAAGTTGAGGAAGACGGTTCCTTCCACCTCATCTCTTCGTGCCTCTGTCGGATAATCTAAATTATTTCCCAAAATCGTATAAAATTCGCCGTAGCTACCAAGGTACCTGGGGTGAGGATTCACCTTCTTATAGGTCCAGACAGAATCTATCATCACTAAGTATTTGTTAGTGTCAGGCTTAAGGTAAATTAGTGCCCCTCTATCGTAATCTATTTTGAGTTCAACTGACCGGTCAATTCCCATATACTCCCAGGTACCTACTTTATACCCATTTTCCATTTTTCCCCTTTCATAGCCATTATCAACATCAAGTGGTTGAGTGAAGCCCGGGAAGGAGTTTACCAATACCATCAGAATCACTAAAACAAATTTTCTACTCATCTATATCAAATTATGAATGGGAACCAATGAAACTCATAAATCACTATAATTAAGCACGGTATACTCCTTCACAAATGCCTTCAGCTTGCTATCAGAGCCGAGAACGATCAGGTAATCATCTTCGCCAATGAAGGTGTCAGGTGAGGGTGCGGGGATCAGCCCTTTGATGTTATCCTTTACCCCCAGCACAATCACACCCGTGGAGGCGGCTATGTTCAGCTCTTTCAATGTCTTGTCCTTATACTCGGATTTCAGATTTTGATAACCAACCTCCTCCAGGTGGTAGCTGGTTTCAGACACTCCATTCAGCAGGTCCAGAAACTCAATGACAATGGGCTTGGTGACCAGCTGAGCCATAAACATCCCCCCGAGTATATCCGGCATCACCACTTTATTGGCGCCCGCCCTGTATAGCTTATTCTCAGTGTCTTTGCTGGAGGCCCTCACTATGATCATGATTTTATCATTGAGGTGACGTGCCGTGAGCGTAATAAAGACATTGGCGGCATCTGAGGGAGTCGTGATGATAATCGTGCTGGCCTTTTCGATGCCCACAATACGCAGGTGATCATCTTCTGTGGCATCTCCTATGAACTGCTTCATCGAATCAGGAATCACCTGAGACATCTCCGGATCCTTTTCAATGATCACAAATTCTTTACCACTCCTTTGCAACTCATCACAAGCCATACTCCCATTGCGTCCAAATCCGCAGACAATCACATGATTTTTTAGTTTACTGATTTCCATACCCGATCGATAGCTTTCAAAAATAGTTTTTAGTTTTCCCTCGAAAAAATAGCTGGAGACTACAGAGACCACATAGGCAAAAAGCCCGAGGTTCATGAGGATATAAATCGAAGTAAAAACCCTTCCCGCCGAGCTCAGCTCTTTCACCTCAGTGAAGCCCACGGTGCCCACGGTAATGATTGTCATATAAAGGGCATTGACAAAGTTCAGTTCTTCTATGAGGGTGAACCCGGTAAGACCTACCACCAGGCTAAATATAAAGAGGGCAACCGCTGTAATGAGGCTCTCCAGTTGCTTGTTCATTCCGTAATTTGCTTAAAGCCAGACATTCTCCACATGGACGTGACACTTGGATGGGGCTTTCAGAAAATTACGGAAATTTTTCTCAGGACGGCAACCGACTCACTTTTTCTTTTTCAAAATGACCGCAGAGATGGCCGATATCAGGAAGCCTACCGGAAAAATCTCCATAAAAGTCAATCCCGCCATCACCAGAGGATTCTCATAGAGTTCCATCCAATCCTTCATCTCCTGTTGCTTCACCGCTATCTCCCCGGCGCTCATTCCCTCTTTGGCATACTCCTGCATTTGGTGGGCTGCGTACTGGTCCATAAAGTCGGGCATAAAATTGGGGTAGTAGATCATCCAGCCCACTACATAAATACCGGAAGCCACCAGCACAATGTAAAGTCCCATGAAGAAAGCTTTTTTGAATGAAATCACCCCACCTAGGGTAGTGTCTCTATAGTTTTTAACTCCTATAAATACGGCAGAAAGCGCCAGAATCATAGTCAGGTAACCCAAAAACTCACCCTGGGAAAAGTCATAGGGTTCGCCTTCTGCCGGAGCGAAAAAGAGTTGGGTAATCCACCAGCTGGTAATGACGACCAAGCCACCGACCAGTCCAAATTGTAAAGCCTTTTTAAGTTGCGTATTCATGTTTTCTGTTTTTAGAATGAATGAAATAAGGCTCCAAGGAAAATAAAAAAACTAAAGTACCTGTCATACTTTCGGGTGATTTCTACTTTTTAGTACTTTCTGGTGAGCTCAAACTGGCAAGCTCCCGCACCTTCTGAATGGCCTGTGTTCGGCTGGATACATTGAGCTTCTGGTAAATATTGGAGAGGTGGGTTTTGGTGGTATTGAGCGACACGAACAGGCGGTCGGCGATCTCCTGATTGGAGCAGCCATCCACCAGCAGGCCGAGCACTTCAGTCTCCCGGGCACTTAGCTGAAGCGCCTGCGCCCTGGATCGATCAATAAGGGTGGTCTGGCGTCGCTTATAGAGTTGGATTCCTACCCACACTCCCAGCACCATAAAAATCACCGCAATGACCACCCCGAATACTTCCAAACGAAGATCTCTCACTATGGCGCGGTAGTGGAGTACTTGTAACAGCAGCAAAAGTATGCCTGTGGCCCCTCCATATATCCAATAGCTCTTTTTCATGACTTACATTTTTTGCCGCATGGCCCTTACGCGCTCCAGCAGCGGAGGATGCGAGTAGTGCACGAATACATAGGCCGGATGAGGGGTGAGGTTGGACAAGTGATCACTGCTTAGTTTCTTCAGTCCATCTATGAGCGGCTGACCAGCATAGGTAGTTACCGCGTATTCGTCCGCTTCAAACTCATTTTTTCGGCTCAGCGCATTGCTAAACAGTCCAAGCATCCTGGATACCGGGGTGTACAGGATCGCAAACGCCAGCATGTTCAGGTGAAGGGCTGTGGTATCCCCGCCCATGGCCCAGCTCACCTCACTGTTGAAGATCATTTTGGAAAGAAGGAACAACATCAACCCAATGGTGAGTATGCTGATCACCGTACCCAGGATAATGTGCTTTTTCTTAAAGTGACCCACCTCATGCGCAAAAACAGCCGTGAGCTCTTCGGTAGTATGTTGCTCGATCAGCGTATCAAAAAGCACTACCTTTTTCTTCTTCCCCAGTCCTGAGAAAAAGGCATTCCCTTTACTCGATCTTTTGGAGCCATCCATCACAAAGATATTCTTCAGGGGAAAATTCACCTTCTCACTGTAGGCCTGTATGGATTCCTTCAGAGGTCCCTCCTCCATCGGTTTCAGCTTATTGAAAAGCGGCAGCAGTAGCGAGGTATAAAACATATTCAGGAACAAAATAAACACGGTGATGATGATCCAGAAATAGACCCAAAAGCCACTCCCCATAGCCATCACCAGGTATATGAGCGCTGCCAGCAGGATACCTCCTATTAGAAGCGTGAGTACATAGCCCTTCACTTTGTCCAGCCAAAAGGTTTTTTGGGTCATCTTATTAAACCCAAATTTCTCCTCAATCACAAATGTCTGATACCAGGAAAAGGGCGTCCCAAAAACATCAGAAATAACGAACACCGCCCCAAAAAACATGAGGGTGGTGAGCGGCGCAAAAGGTGAAAATCCACGCAACCACTTATCCAGGAGGCCAAACCACCCAAAATAAATAGCTGCAAACATGAGCACAAAGCTCATTGTGGCTGTAAGGGTGCCAAATTTTGAAGTGGCGCGCTGGTACGCCTGCGATTTGGCATACTTTTCGCTATCGTAAATTCCGTCCAGCTCCGGGGGGATCGGTTTTTTAGAGCTTCTGTTGTTGAGTGCAGTGATGACCCGCTCAAATACGAAATCGATGGTGATGATTGCCAGCAGGACAATGAGTATTGTTTGTTCATTCCACATAGCTCAAAACTAGGCAGAACAAGCGAATAAAGCCGAAAAATGCATTTTAGAAATTACCTAAATAGGGGTATATGAAGTCATCTAACTTACTACTAACTTTGTTTCGTACTTAGAATATTACAATTAATATATCGAATACTACAATCACATTTTTTAACTGTCTACAATCACAATCACTACTATGAAACAATCGCTTAATTTATTACTCGCACTCGCCATGGTGTTGACTCTGTCATTCTGTAATAAGGATGATGATCCCAAACCTGGTGACAAAGACCCGACTGACACTACAGATACCACCAGCAACGTAGTAAAACTCACTCCTGAGCAAAACAAAGACCTTCTCCAAACCATTGGAGTCCAGTTTGTAAACGAAATGTCCGCTATGCAGCAGACTGAAGGTATACAGGCGCTAACTTCCTTTGGTCTTTTAGTAGAAGGTGAAGATGAAGAAGATCCGGGAGCTCCCAACCAATTGATAAAGATCAACAAAGCCATCGTCGCTTTTGCCCATGGTCAGATATCAGCTAATCAATTTGGGGCCCTGCCAGTAGCTCTGAGAACTAGTAATGATGATGACGATGACTTTGAGTCCCTGGAGGAGCTGTTTGATGAAGCCACAGGTACTTACGACTGGAATGCTGCAACTGAAGAATTTGACTATACGGACAACAGCAACGACAAGATCATTTTCAAGTACCCCACACCGGAAACCGCGGCATCAAATAACACCACCCTCACATTGAGCAATTACACCAGCATACAGGTAGCTAACCCCATAGATGAGGAATACACCGGTGACCTTCCAACAAGCCTGGATGTAGAGCTGAAATTGGATGGTGTCACTCAGGTGACCTATGGATTTGAGGTGGACTACAACAGCGAGGGAGTTCCTGAAAAGGTGGAAACAGCACTTTTTGTGAACCCATTTACTTTGTCTGTTGACCTTACCAACAACAAGACCAAAATTGGAACAAGCGTTGATTTCTCTAATGGCACCAAAACGCTGATCGCCACAAGTGTAGAATTCAATGGTGACTTTTCCGATGACGCCATAGAAGCGGCTGAAGAAGATGAAGATAAGATTGCAGATGTGTTGAAGGATGCCAATTTCTCTTTCACCCTGCTGGATCTGAAAATGGTGGCTGCAATTGATTTTGCGAACTTCTACCCTGAGGTGGCGGATCTGGAAACCTACTATGACGAATATGATGGCAACACTGATCCAATGCCAAACCTGGAAGCCAATGCTACCACACTAGAGGCCGCACTCAACCAGTATGTAAGCCTGACAACCTCTTATGTAAGCACCGGTAAAATCGCTGCAGAGGTCGAGTGGTATACCTTTGTAGAGTCAGAAGAGTACTGCTGTGGTACTGACCACTCCATCGAACTTGGTGCCCGTATGATCTTTGAAGATGGTAGTAAGGTAGATCTGGAAGATTATCTGGAAACTGGCTTTGGTCAGCTGGAAGGAGCCATCAACGACTTGCTGGATCAAATCAGCGAAGACATTGGTGAAGATCTGGAGCACATAGAATTTTAATTTTTTTTAGTAGAGTTTCTCATAAAAAATGGCTGCCCGGTTTCCGGGCAGCCATTTTTATTTTAAGATCAGCCGATGGTAGCTTGCTCCATATCCACCCCACACACCCAGAGCGGGTTTTGTTCCCCGGATATTGCTCTCCACCTCATTTCCTGACGACCCAAAAGGATTACCCGCGGAATAGAGCTCCCGCTCCAGCGTCCTCCAAAAGTCAAAATGCACCTGATCCAGGGTGCAAAACTTCACATTCACGGTATCCCCAAGCGTGAAATACACATCCTGAGCCACCTTGGTGAAGTCATCAGGTTGCTTCAAAATGGGATAACTAAATGATTCTCCATTAAATGCCCGGTCGGAAAGTGTGGATTGATAGGCCGGAATGTACCGGTCATTCCTGCTAATGATTCTGGTAAAGGAGCGGTATCGATTGGCCATGCTCCCATCGTCTTTAAATCGTACCCAAATATTGACCAGGGAATCGGATAGTCCATCCTGTAAAAACCACAGGCTATCCAGAGCCACAGGAGCGGGAATGGTAGTAGTAGCAGTGTAGGTCTCCCCTCTGCTTCGCACCTCCAGGGTGTACTCCTTACCGATGGCCCCGCGCAAATCTGTGCCCCGATAGTAATATGGTGGGAAATAACCCTCATTTCTGAACAGCGTGAGTACCTCTTCATTTTCCCCATCAGACACTGAAACCCTCGCGGTGGTAACAATCAGATCGAGTAGGTTCATAGAGTCTACAGGATCATAAAAGCCCGAGCTGAGTGTGAGGTACACAATGGGAAACTGGCCCTGTTCAATCGCTCCGTCTATGACCAGCTTCTGCTCAGCAGATGGCAGTCCCTCCTCTATGGACTCGCATCCCCAGATCAAAAGCATCGATATGATGAGATAGATAGGTTTCATCAGAAGCTATATTCAAAACTAAGTGAGGGCAGCACAGGAAAGAGTGCCACTTCTTTCAAACTAATATCCAGTTCGTAGGCAGCCACGTCCCCTTTCACATCGAAGTACACAAAATAAGGATTTCGACGATTGTAGACATTGTACACAGAAAATACCCAGGTCACCTGCTCATTGCCCCTTGGGTGCCAACTGGCCGCAATGTCCAGCCGATGATACATGGGCAACCGAAACGCATTTCTGTCAGAGTACTCACTCACGATACTCTCATTAATGACATATTTGGCCACAGGCACCGTCAGGTTATTGCCAGAACTCAGCTTAAATAATCCTGAAAATGACCAGTTACCCAGGTGATAAGTGCCAATGAGATTGAGGTCATGTGTACGGTCATACTTGGCGCGAAAGGTCTCGCCTCCCTGTACCTCCTTAAAGCTTCGTTCGGTTTTACTGAGGGTATAGCTGGCCTGATACTCCACCAGGCCCACATCTCTGGTTACAGAAAATTCAATACCGTAGGATTTACCCTTTCCGAAGATAAAGTCATCATCAAAGTTTTTACTGCCGGAGTAGCCGGCAATGGCCCCATTCCGATACTCAATCTGATTTTGCAGCAGCTTGTAATACCCCTCCACAGAATACTTTATCTGGCTCGGAAGAAGGCTGTAGTAACCCAGCGCCACCTGATGTGCCTTTTGAGGGCGAATCCTCTGAGAACTGGGCACCCAAATATCGGTGGGCAAAGAAACTGACCCCAATGGAGAAAGGTGGATGTACTGAACATTCCGGTCATAGGAGGCCTTCAAAGCACTGTTTTGATTTATCAAATAGTTAACCCTCACTCTGGGCTCCGGATTGACATAATACTGCACCCATTCGCCATGTGAAAAATGTGTGGAGTCCACAGATACCAGATTTTCTGTGGTCTCATAGCGTGTGAATGGCCCCAGATGAACAAAGCTACTCAGACGCAACCCCAGCCCGATCCGCAATTGCTCAGTGAGGGTGATCTCATCATCGACACTCAGAGCCAACTCAGCAGTCGGCAGCCAGGACACCTCGGAAAGGTTAAACTCCTCCTGAGTGGATTCTATATGCACCTGACTGGGCCTAAAGCTCCTGTAAGAATACTCCGCACCAAAGGTCAGTTGATGAGCTCCCCTGGTCAGAAAGGCATTGGCTCCCGCTCTGGCATTGGCAATGTAAGAATCCAGATCGATCTGATAGATGCTCAATCCCGCGCCATATCGCTGTTCGTAATGCCCCACGGTGGCATACACTTCACCATCCAGATTGGCATTGGCCATCCATTTCCAGTTCACCGCGCCATTGAGTGTTTTCCAATAAATGTGATTTTCGAATGTGCGCTCACTTCGGAAAAGGTAATCGTCCGTACCCATGAAGCCAACCAAAGAAATGGTATGATGTGGATTGATCCGATGATTATACTTCACGATTAAGTCTGAAAACCGATAGTCGGTACGTCGGCTCATCTCGCTTTCATCATCCATCAGATTTTGCGTAATCAGATCGAGGTATGACCTCCGCGCAGCCACCAACAGCGAAGACTTCTGTTTGATCACCGGTACCTCCAGGCTGACTCCCCCAGCCAGCACTCCTACTTTCACATGCCCATGAAAGGCATTCACATCTGGGTTGATGGTCTCTATTCGCATCATGGAAGAAAGCCTGCCGCCTATTGATGCAGGGAACCCACTCTTCATAAAACTCACCTGATCAATGGCTTTGGGATTGAAGGTAGAAAAGAAACCAAACAGGTGATTGGTATTATACAGCTCTATATGATCCAGCTCAATGGCATTTTGATCGATACCGCCGCCACGTACGTAATAGCCATTGTTCCCATCCGTACCCGATGCCACTCCTGACTGACTCTGAATAAATTTGAGGGGATCCTGCTCACCCAGCAGGTAGGGCAACCCACTCTCACCTTCCATACTAAAGGTGATATAGCCGGTGCCAGACTCCTGGAGCTGCTGCCGGGGCTGGTTCCCCCTGATCTCTACGGCGTCCATCACCACTTCATCCGGCTCCAAAAGAATCACATGGGTCGTATCACCGTCTATCTCAAAAGCATTTTGCACTGGTTTGAAACCCACAAAAGAGATTTGAAAACCGATCTCAGAAGCTGCGGTTGTCTTTCTGACCTTTCCATCAATGTCTGTGATCAAGACCTCCCCGCTCTCCAGCAGGACGGTAGCCCCCAATACGGGTACCCGATCGTTGTCCTTCACTTGCCAGGTAACGACAGATTGTGCAAAAGAACCACCAGTCAGGGCAAGAAAAATGACCAGCAAGACACCTCGAATCATTTGACTAAGATATTCGGAAAAACACACCTCCAAAAGTCAGAAGTGAATAATCACCATAAAGAGGTATGCTTAGAAAATAAAAGGAACGGGACACCTCAGCTGACGCACCTCGCGTGATGGTTTTCTGGGATCAGAAAGATCAAAAGCATAAATAAGGGAGATCTCATGAGCGCCTCCACTGCCTATGCCCAGGTCAGAGATGGTGTAATCAAAGCTATATCCAATGGTCAGATTATTTTTATTGATTCCCACCATCGAAATGATGGCTTCACTGTTTTTGGTACTCGTAAAGCCATCAATAGGCAAACCACGATACCATGCGCCCAGCAAAATAGGCTCCAGCGTGAAGTAAAGTCCCACATCCAACTGCTTAAATGACCCTTGTTGCTTATAGTTCACCGAAGGGGTCATGCTTCGCTCACGGCCTTTGCCCTGTGGCCTGGCCCGCTTGTTCAGCTCAGTAAAGAGAATTTTATAACCTCCATGCAGGGAAAATTTCCGGGGAAGGGGCGCATCACCGCCGGCTACGGCCTGGTTAGGCTCCAACACGTGGTGCATGGATGCTCCAAACCACATCTTTTCATTATACAAAATTCCCCCAAAGGCCAGATCAAAGAACCTGGCACTGAAGCCGGTATCGAAAGTCTCACCGGTGGTAGGGCGCACCTGACCCGAGTTGTCAAACTGGTCCCCAAAAGTCAGCCTATCAAAATTCAAATCCCTGAAGTAGTAGGATGCTTCTACACCCGGTCTAAAAGTCCACGTGTCGGTGAGGTTCAGCTGATAAGCATATTGCAGGCCAATATTCGTTGATCTGAGTCCTGCGATCCCTTCCTGATCGGTATTTACAATCAGCCCGAGGGCACTGAATTCGTCTTCAAAAAAGTAGTCGATAAAAAAGGAATAAGTCACATAATTTGCATCGATCGATGGCCATTGATTTCGATAATTCAAACCTGCACGCCCTATCTGATTGATCCCTACCAACCCCGGGTTGAGGTACATAGGTGCCGCGTAGTACTGCGAAAACTGCGGGTCTTGAGCTTTTGAATTGTTTGAAGAAAGTACACTAAACAGTACAAACAAAAAGCTCAAGCGCCGGAACACAGGCAGCTGAAATGAATTAAAATGAATCAAATTAAGTGTCAAATTGATTTTTGCCTTAAAGTTGCTAAACTAGGTAATGTAACGTAAAGTTTACCGTTAGTATTTTATGCTAAATTTACATAGTGTTGTGATGCTAAGGACATTTTCCCTCTAAATAACCCTTAATAAGTTTAATGTCAAAGATTTTGCGTTCAGGTGTAATCAAATTTATTCTCTGCTTTTTCATGGTCCCATCTGCGGTAGTGGCCCAAAACATCACAGAGACTCAGTGGTATTTTGGAAATTCCCCGGATGCCTTTATAATAGATAAAAGCGGGCGAACACCCAATATTGTGGACGATCAGGTGACCCCTTTTGGCACCAACGGCTCCACAGTGATCAGTGATCAGGAGAAAGGAAACCTGCTATTCTATTCGGACGGACAGCTGATCTACGACAATACGCATCAGGTGCTCCCCGGTCTGGGTGCTGCCACCCTGAGTGCAGACCTTACCAAAATACAGCCAGTGGTCTCCTGCCCTTTTCCTGACGGCACACCTCAGTATTACATTTTTACCAACACCGGAAGTGCCATTGAATTCACCGTGGTGGATGCCTCCCTTCCGGGAAATTCCACGATTCTTCAATTCCCACTGGGAGATGTTTCCGGCACGATCAATCAGCCAACAGGTCTGACAAATCCCGGAGAACTGATGAAAATACTGGAAAGTGCTGATGGACAGCGCTTTTACCTGGTAACCCAGGAAGCCACCACTTTGAACTTTCAGGTCACCGAGATCAACAGTACAGGCCTGGGTGCCACGACCAGCTATGATGTTTTTCCATCAGCCCTGCCCCGGTTTCAGGCCACAGCCCTGGCGATCAAAACAGATACCACCGGTACTTATGTAGCCGCATCACCCAAAAACGCCAACCGAAACACCATCATACTGGACTTTGATCCACTCACCGGAGCATTGACCTTCAACCAACAAGTGATCGGCTCAGGCTTTGACGACTCAGGGGCTTCGGTCATTTATGATACAGAATGGTCCAACGATGGTTCCAAACTGTACATTTCCCGAACAGGAGATGCCACCAATCAGGGAAATATTTATCAGATTGATTTTGCGGACACAGTCAACGCCAATCCGCCAGTCACACCCATCCTGAACAATGCTTACTTCCGAAGTTATGGCCTCAAAAGAGCCATAGATGGCAATATCTATCACCTTTATCAGAGAAACAGCACAGCTCCTTTTATTCTGGGCAGAATCAATCGTCCGGACAGCTCAGCAGCCATCGGGGTGTTTTATGACAGTCTGGTTTTCAATAATGATTTCAACGGCACCCAATTTCCTGAATTTGCGCCTTCCTACCTGCCCACGAACTTCTTTACCATGAGCTTCACCTATCTGGACTCGTGCGTGGAAAGCGCCACGAAGTTTATAGCACTCGTTGACCCCTTGCCCAACAACTACTTTTGGAACTTCGGTGATGGAACCGGTAGCGTGGGACCCGCCCCCATTCATACGTATGATCTGCCCAGTGGCTACTTTGTAACCCTCACAGCAGAACTCAACGGCACGTTTCAGTCGGTAACACTGCCCGTGGACATTCTGCCCGGAGACTCTGAAGTAGACCTGGGAAATGACACCACCATCTGCGTGGATGAAACACTTGTACTGGATGCCGGAGATGGAATCGCCTACCTCTGGAGTACAGGAGAGCTCACACCAACCATTGAAGTGGATACTGCAGGTACCTACTGGGTGGAAGTGACCGGCCCATCAGGGTGTACATCGTTTGACGACATTGTGGTTACCGAATACGGAGTGCAGCGGCAGCTCTACAACCAGTGGTACTTTGGTGAAATGGCCGGACTCGACTTCAACTTTAATCCGCCAGCGGCCTTGCTGGATGGAATGATCTTCTCGGAGGAAGGGTGCGCCACGGTGTCTGATGAAAATGGTCAGTTGCTCTTCTATACCAATGGATCTACGGTCTGGAATAAGGAGCATCTGGTGATGGCCAATGGACAGGGAATAGGTGGAGACAGTACAGCGGCCCAATCAGCTATCATACTCCCACTACCGGATGACAACACCATGTTCTACATTTTCACGACAGAAGAGGTTTATGGTGACTTCACCTTTAACCTGAAAATGTCCATTGTGGACATGAAAAAGGACACCGCTCGCGGACAGGTATTGGTCAAAAACATCCCGATCATCGAGTGTAGTACAGAAAGAGTCACCGCCTCAGGATTTGGTGGTACGCCCTGGCTCCTGGCTCACGAATACGGAAACAACAACTTCAGAGCCTATCAACTCAACACCAATGGGGTAATAGGCGCCATACACTCCTCTGCAGGCGAACCCCACGTATTTCAAAGTGAACCACGTGCTACGGGCTATATGAAGTTCTCGCCTGCAGGTAATCTGGTGGCTGTGGTGGTACCCGGCAGTCCCAACTACATCGATCTGCTCGATTTTGACCTGACCACCGGAGTGGTAAGCAACTCCCGGCTGATTGACATTGAAGAAGCTGGTGAAGCGTATGGATTAGAGTTCTCCGGTGATGGACTCAAACTGTATGTGACCACCACAGGAGTAAATTCCAAACTGATCCAGTATGACCTGGACAGTATCAACTCGCAAAACCCGGCCGCAGACATTCAGGCCACCAAATTTGATGGGTATAATGTGACTTTGCCGGGTTATGGTGCGCTGCAACGTGGACCCAATGGTGTCATTTATCTGGCCATCGATGGGCAAGTCCAAATAGGGTCTATCAGTAGCCCCGGTGGCAATGACCTGGCTGCATCCTATCTGGAAAACAACACTGATCTCGGAGGAAGGGTATCCAGACTGGGTCTGCCTAACTTCACTCAGCAGATCACTGCTTCTCCGCAACAACCCGGAATCACCACGGAGGTAGCCTGCGCCGGCCAACCGACCTCCTTTACTGCGGTAGGCCGTGACAGTAGTATAGAAACCTATAGCTGGGATTTTGGTGATACCACTGGTGTGGTTACTGACCAGAACCCTCAACATACCTACCTTAACCCAGGGACTTATATTGTGACATTATCCCTCTTAAATCGATGTGACACCTTGCTAGAGCTTAGGGATACCATTCAGGTTTTCAATATCCCAATGCTCCCTACAGTACCTACAGACACTGCACTCTGTGGCGGCCCGGTAACGCTCTTTGCATGGGATACAGATGATCCAGGCCTCAACTACTACTGGTCGTCCGGGGACACCACCCGAGCGGTTACTTTTACCTCTCCCACTATTGTGAATGTGGCCATCATCAATGATGACGGATGTAGCTCTGATACGCTTACCGTATTCATAGGAGAGGATGAGTCATTCATTGATCTGGGGCCTGATCGGTTGATTTGTCAAAATGACACCCTGATTCTGGACTCCAATGACCCAGGCCCAGATTACACCTGGTACCGGGATGGCGTAGTGGTAGGTGACCAACGAACTCAGCTGGTGGCTTCCGGTACCCCCGGGGACTTTCTATACGCCGTGGAAGTAATCAACGATTTCTCAGGGTGTATTTACAGGGATACCATCCAGATTACTATACAGGGTGGCCCCCAGGCCATTCAGTCTAATGTACTCACACCCGATTGCGGGCAGGCCAACGGCTCCTTTACCCTGGACATCAGCACCACAGGCAACTACAGCTATGCCCTATCGGGCCCTGTGAGTGCCGGACCGTTTAATTTCGACGGACCAGGTACCACATCAGCCTTCACAGACCTTCCGGCTGGCACCTACACCTCCACTGTTACCAATACTGTGACGGGATGTAGCATTGATGAAATTGTGCTATTGGAAGACAATGCGCCGTTTGAAATGGAAGCCATCGCAGAGAATGCCTGCGCCCTTACCGGTGATATCTCCGTCCGGTTCAGTAATCGCATTCCCGCCCGGGTGGAAATAAACGTGGTGAATGAAGCAGGGAATAATGTCTTCAGCTCCACGGAAACCCTGACCCGTAGCAACTTTACCATCAATGACCTGGATAGCGGCCTCTATTTCGTGGAAGTGCGCGATACGAATCCACCCAACTGTATCCAATCGGACACTGTGCGCCTCAGTGTTTCCAACGAATGCTACCGAACCATCTTTGTTCCCAATGCTTTCAGCCCAAATGGAAACGGCACCAACGATGTGTGGTTTGCTTTCCCCAATGAATTTGTAGATCAGTTTCAGGTCTATGTATTCAACCGATGGGGAGACCTGGTTTTTTATTCTAACAATAAAAACTTCAGTTGGGACGGCTCTTTTGCCGGTGGAGAAGTACCCATGGGTACCTATGCATATCGCATGCTTTTCACCAGCACGCTGGAGCCGGAAAAAGGCACCTTTGAACAGTATGGTTCGGTGACGGTTGTAAAATAAGCATGATGTCATTTTTCGATCAGGTATATCAAAAACTCTTTTCCAAACCGGAAACCGCCAATGAGGTACTGGTGTATGAGCCCATCTCAAGAAATGAGCATTACAGCGAGGGTTATGCCTTCTGGCTGCATTCTGTCAATCATAAAAGCCTAATCCGGAAGGTAGCAGAGTCCTATTTGTTAAAGCAAAATAACATGGTGGGAGAACCTGATGTACACTTGCTGGCTACCAGCGTATCCAATGGCTTTGCTATTTCCTTCAATGAAGAAATAGACAAGAAGGAATTTCAGTTTTTCTTCGACTGGCTGGGCGAAAAAGTAGAGGCACTGCCTTACAAACGATCCAACAGTGATGTAACCATCACCGATAAGGGTAATGTGGTTGAATCCAAAGAAAAGCATTACTTCAAACCCATTCAACAATCACAGGAACCTCCGCTGGATCAGCAGTTTGGAAACATCCTGATCGAACACATCTCCATTGATAATCGTCCAAGTTTTATCAAATTTGTGGCCAATACGTATAATGACAGAATGTATAAAAACCCGGACAGTTTTGAGGTTTTGGCCAAATATTTGTTTGAGGTAAGTTGAAATTAAGAATCTAATTATGAAAATTATGAAATACGTACTTTTTGTCCTCTCCACCGTGCTTTTGGTAGGTTTGTTCTCTTTTAGGCCCGCACAGCCCGAATTGCTGCCAACCAAGCTCCGAATCACGGTAATTGACGGACTCGGTAACCCTGCAGAAGGTGCCACAGTGACCATCTACCTCAATGAGGATGATTACAGGAACAGTGAAAACCCTGTGGCCAAGGCCATATCTGACAGCAAGGGAAGAGTTACCTTCAAGGACCTGAAGCCGGTTCCTTATTTTATCGATGCCCGAAAAGGTGATATGAATAATGACTTTGAAGGAGTGCGGACAGCAGCACTGGAAGAAGGCAAACTCAATAAAGTAAACACCGTCATCGAATAGTGAATAGGGTCACCGGTTTTCTATCCTTTATCCTATTTTTTAGCATAATCCGGGAGCAGAAACCGCTTCCGGATTATTCATTAGTACTCGATCAGCAACCATCGGCCATCGGCACTATCGAAGACCCTCAGGCCCGGGCGCACTACGAAAACAAACTCCTGGCTGACCCTTCTACCGGCCTTATCCCCATTGACATCAGAGAGAAAGAGCTCCGCTTTGCCGAGCAGCTACTTTCCAATCAGCGCCGGGCTGGACAACACCAGCGGGCAATGGCCCAGGAGTATGAACTGGCCGGCCCCTTCAATGTGGGCGGACGTACCCGGGCAATCTCTCTGGACATTCGAGATGAAAATACCATTCTGGCTGGTGGTGTTTCCGGTGGGATATGGAAAACCACCAATGGCGGAACGGATTGGAAAAGAACTTCCAACCCGGCATTGAGAAATAGCGTGACCGCCCTGAACCAGGACCTGAGGCCGGGAAAGCAAGACATCTGGTATGCCGGCACCGGTGAGCTCGTCGGTAATTCTGCCAGGAGCATTGCCGCACCCTACAGAGGTGCGGGTCTTTTCAAATCCACAGACGGTGGAGAAAGCTGGGAAGTACTCCCGGCTACCATAGACAATGCCACCCCTGATCAGTTTAGCAGCCAGTTTCAGTACATATGGGCCATAGAAACGAACCCATCAAACCTCAGCGCGGATGAAGTATTGGTGGCAGCCTATGGAGCCATTCTCAAATCCTCAGATGGAGGCATGACCTGGGAGGTCGCACTTGGTCAGAAATTATTTGACCTTCCGGAAGAGACAGACCTCAATGAATCTGACGCACCATTCTATACCAGTTTAAGAAAAACCCCTTCGGGTTATTTCTTTGCTACACTGAGCAGTGCCTCCTCATCCAATGACCTTTCACCTTCGGCCGGTTTCTACTTCTCCGCAGACGGAACACAGTGGCAGGCAATCACTCCACCGGGTCTGGCGCAATTCCATGAGCGTACGGTCATTGGTATTGCCCCGGATGAATCAAAGGTATATTTCCTTACCCAGGGCGAAGAGACTTCACTCTGGAAACTCAATGTGGCCCATATTCAGAATGGGATACTCTCAGGATCCTGGACAGACCTGACCAACAATATACCAGCACTGGGGGGCGAATACGGTGATTTTGAAAGCCAGGGTGGTTATAACATGCTAATAGAAGTCCACCCCCAGAACCCCAACGTCATGTTCATAGGTGGCACCAACCTCTACCGTTCCTCCGATGGCTTTTCATCATCCAAAAACACTCAATGGATAGGTGGGTACAGCCCGAAAAACGATGCATCAGTGTATCCCGGTCATTATCCCGATCAGCATGCTCTGCTTTTTTATCCCTCAGATGCCAAACGAATGATCTCAGCCAATGACGGGGGCATCCGGCTCACCACCAATGTGCTGGCGGACTCTGTTTCCTGGAAAAGCCTGAACAATGGATACCTGACTTCACAGTTTTATACCATCGCCCAGCGGGCGGATAAAGACACCGATGAAATCCTGGGCGGGATGCAGGACAACGGCAGTTATCTGAGAGATGCTCTGGGTGAAAATCCCTCATGGAACAGAATCCTCGGTGGAGATGGTGGCTACTGTGCCATTTCGCCTAACCGTGATTTTGTTTACGTTTCCTTCCAGAACAGTCAAATCTACAGACTGTCACTCAGCTCCAATTATCAGCTCAAATCTTTTGCAAGAGTGGATCCAATAGGAGGCGGAGAACGAGAAGGACAGGGCTACCTTTTTATCAATCCATTCATTTTGGACCCTACCAACGCCAGTCGCATGTTCCTCACCGGAGGCGATGTGATCTGGAGAAATGAAAACCTGCTCCAGATTCCTGGTGGAAATCAAAAAAAGACCTCTGTCAACTGGACGGAAATCAAGGATACCCAACAGGCCTCCGGCCTATACACTGCCCTGGATAAGGCCCGGGATCAGGATATTCTCTATGCTGGCATATACAGCCAAAGTCCTACCATTGCCAAGGTGGAATATGCTACTGATGCCACCCGGGAAACGGTTACTTTTATGTCACCCTCCATATTTCCGGAAAATGGCCACATCGCATGTATCTCAGTGAACCCGGAAAATGCAGATCACGTGATCATCATCTTCTCCAACTATGGCATCCCATCTGTCTTCATGACCACAGACGGAGGTGCATCCTTCTCAGACATCAGTGGAAACCTGGAAGAAAACCCCGATGGCTCAGGCAGTGGCCCCAGCATTAGGTGGGCAGAAATTGTGCCCACCACAGTTGGCATCAGTGTCTTTGTGGGTACCAGTACCGGATTGTATTCTACCACCGCCACGAATGGTGATCAAACTGTATGGATCAAAGAAAGTGAAGGCAAAATCGGCAATGCGGTGATCACCATGATGGATTATCGTGACATAGATGGCCGTTTGGTGATTGCTACACATGGCAATGGTACTTTTCAGGCCTTTCTGGAAGACGCACGTCCCTTCACCAATCAGGTCTCTCCTGGTGAAAAACTGGTCAGTCCACAGAATTTTCCAAATCCATTTACCCGGGAAACCACAATCACCTACTCACTGCCACAAGATGGTGAAGTGAAAATAGACCTCTACGACGCCTCAGGGAAACTGATCAGAAATTTGATTTGGGGCCCGCAATATGCAGGGGAAAACAGAACGATCTGGGATGGCACCAACAACTCCGGAACACGCCTGAAGCCAGGCATCTACACCTATGTACTCCAATTCCAAGGCCAACAGATCAGCAAAAGAATGATTTACCTACCGAACTAGCGATAGGTAATCAATGCCAGGGCATAAGCTGCTACCATAAACCAAAACTTATAGTTCAGCAGGTCTGGGATTACATTCAATTCCATCAACACCAAAGCCAAAACGATAATGACAGAAATCAATCTGAGGGTATTTCTAGTACTTTTACTCATATCTACAGTTAGTTGGTTTTATACAACTGGCGGTGATGTTGCACTCGTAAATATATAGACCTCTCATAAGTTGTCAATAATTTTCAAGATAATTGTGCATTGAATTACCAAATGGCAGAAATAGGTACCAATATCGATCAGGCAGCGGCCCTTCTTCAATCGGGTAAACTGGTGGCAATTCCTACGGAGACAGTATATGGTCTTGCAGGAAATGCCCTGGATGAGTCCGCCATTCTGGACATCTTTAAGGTCAAAAAACGACCCAAATTTGACCCACTCATTGCGCATACAGATTCATTAGAGAAAATAAAGGGCATAGTCACACACATCCCCGAAAAAGCGCTCATGCTGGCAGAAGCATTCTGGCCGGGCCCATTGACGATTTTATTAAATAAAAAACCACACATCCCAGACATTCTGACCTCCGGGCTTTCAGATGTGGCCGTGAGAATTCCCCGTCATCCGCTCACACATGCGCTGCTTTCACAGCTGGATTTCCCGTTGGCCGCACCTAGTGCCAATCCTTTTGGCTACATCTCCCCCACCTCGGCGCAGCATGTTCAGGATCAGCTCGGCGCCCATATCCCCTATATCCTGGATGGCGGCACCTGCGCGGTAGGTATAGAATCCACCATCATCGGGTTCAATGAGCACGAACAACCCATCGTATACCGGCTTGGTGGAAAGAAAATAGATGATATTGAGCAGGTGGTTGGTAAAGTAAAACTACGGATCAATCACAGCTCTGACCCCATTGCACCGGGCATGCTGAAATCTCATTACGCCCCTTCCAAGCGGCTCATCATCGGTAATCTGAGTGAGTTGGTTCCCCGGTTTCACAAAAGAAATTTCGGAGTGATTAGCTTTCATCAGTCATTTGACGGGTTGACAGCAGACCGACAGATTATTCTCTCCAAAACCCGTAACCTGGATGAAGCCGCCCGTCACCTTTTCGGAGCACTGCGCACCATGGATCAGAAGGATGTGGAGTTTATCATTACTGAGAAATTTCCCGATATGGGCCTTGGACAAGCCATAAATGACCGCCTGAAGCGAGCTGCCACAAGATAAGTCTCCAGAAGCTTTGCTTTTTTGCCCAGATCAGACAATTTAGCACTCCAAAATAAGTGGATATGAGAACCATAGATGATTTTAACTTTAGAAACAGAAAGGCACTAATCAGGGTAGACTTCAATGTACCCCTGGATGAAAACAGCCAAATTACCGACGATACACGACTAAGAGCAGCCATACCTACCATCAAAAAAATAATTGATGAGGGTGGAGCCGTCATACTGATGAGCCACCTGGGCAGACCTAAGACAGGACCAGAGGAAAAATATTCTCTTAAGCACATCGTGGCAGACCTGAGTGAAAAACTAGGCGTCAGCGTTCATTTTGCTAGTGACTGCATTGGCGAAGAGGCGCAGGAAAAAGCCAAAGCCCTCGGAAATGGTGAGGTGTTATTACTGGAAAACGTACGTTTCTACCCGGAAGAGACCAAAGGCGACGAGGCTTTTGCTGAAAAGCTGGCCAGTCTGGGTGATATCTACGTCAATGATGCATTTGGAACAGCTCACCGGGCCCATGCCTCTACCACCATTGCTGCCAAATTTTTCGCCGACAAATGCTGCGGGTATGTGATGCAACAGGAGCTGGTCAATGCCGAAAAAGTTTTAGGTGAACCCACGCGTCCTTTTACGGCCATCATGGGTGGTGCGAAGGTGTCTGACAAAATATTGATTATCGATCGGTTGTTGGATGTAGCCGATAACCTCATCATAGGTGGTGGTATGTCTTATACCTTCTCTAAAGCTAAAGGTGGAAATATAGGCAAATCTCTCCTGGAAGCAGATAAAATGGATCTTACCAAAGAGCTGGAGGCGAAAGCGAAGGCCAAAGGTGTGAACCTTATCTTGCCTGTAGATACCGTAATCGCAGATGATTTTAACAAAGATGCCAACAAGAAAACGGTTCCTGCAGGCCAAATTCCTGATGACTGGCAAGGATTGGACATAGGACCTGAAACCATTAAGTTATTTTCAGAGACCATCAAAAACTCCAAAACCATTCTATGGAACGGCCCAATGGGTGTTTTTGAGTTCCCGGCCTTTGCCATAGGTACTGAGGCCATTGCCAAATCACTGGTGAGTGCCACTGAGAACGGCGCTTTCTCATTGATCGGTGGCGGAGACTCTGCTTCGGCTGTCAACAACCTTGGGTTTGGGGACAAAGTATCTTACGTAAGTACGGGTGGGGGTGCACTTCTGGAGTACATGGAAGGAAAAGTACTACCCGGAGTAGCCGCTCTGGAGGAATAAGAATCAGATCGATCAGACATAAGTAAAAAGGGTGAATGCATTAATTCACCCTTTTTTTATCCCCTTGATTCTTAAAAAATCGGTACTTTTGATTCAAAGAACCCTTCTTTTTTATGGAAGAGTGGAAAGTTTGGGAAAGCGATGAGATTCGCAACAAGTTTCTGGTAAGCAGCTACGGTGAGGTCAAATCACTGTATTTTGACCCACCAAAACTCCTTAAACACTACAAAAACATGGGCTATCGGGCCATTCCCACCAGGAAAAAGGATGGGAAAAACACCCTGATATACGTGCATAAAGTAGTGGCAGAGCTCTTTGTTCCCAATCCGAAAAACCACACCCACCTTATTTTTATCGACGAAAACAAAGGAAACCCGGAAGCGGATAACCTGCGATGGGTGGATAAGGCTACCTTCAAAGACCACATGAGTAAGTATCATAAGTCTGCATATACTTATGATAAGGACTTCACCCCCAACAACAAGCTCACACGAACGCAGGTAGCGGTAATCAAAAAAATGATGGGTGACCCCAACCGTAAAACCCGTGTGAAAATCATAGCTAAGCAATTTGGGGTCTCTGTAGGTACGATCTTCAGTATCAAACGTGGAGACTCCTGGAAACACGTGAAAGCGGCTGGTTCGGATAAATCCTCCTCCTAGGCACGCTTTACTTCGAACAATTCCTCTTTGGTCAGTCCTATCCTCTTCTGATCCATTAATACGCGCAGGGAAGTGACCAGATCATCCAGCGCCAGTCGGCTAAATTGCTGAATCAACTCACTCTCCTTTTTAGGGTGTTCCCGGATAAAGGCCTCTATTTCATCCAATGGCATGCTCTGGATTTTCTTATGCCTTTGAATACAGATATCACAAACCCCACAATTCTGATAGGTGAGCTCGTCAAAATAATTTTGTAATACCCGGGATCTGCACTTGTGCTCAGAAGTCACGTATTCTTCCACCATTTTCGCTTTGGTGAGTGTTACCTCTTTTCGCCAGGCCATTTGTTTTTGGTCTATCGGCAGGTTATTAGCCTCCACGCGCGGTGTTAAAAAATTAATCCTTGGCTTATCACTGGCCTGCTGATAGATCAGTACTTCAGCCTGGTGCAGGTACTGAAGCTGATTTCTGACCATATCTACGGGTTCTTTTAGAAGTTTGGCCACGTCCTCCTCCCGAATGGTCACAAAGTCCGAAAACATCTCTCCACCATACAGTCGCATTAGCGTTTTGATCACGGGGTCCATGTTTCTGTTGGCCACCTGATATTTGTACACTTCGGACTGTTCTAATAGGAAAATCACTTTGGAGGACTCCTTGAAAGATTCATTGAGTTCAATCAGCCCTTCATCGGCCAGCTTGCCCAGGGCGTGGTAGGTCTCCACCATTGGAAGGTCAAATGTGCGGATAAAGCCCTCATAGTCAAATTCAAAACTGGTAAAGGCACTGCTCCCTACAGCCAATTTGAAGTGATTGGCCAGAGACTGGTAGACTTTGCGCATAAAATCGACAGACACTGCTGACTGCTCAGCCCTTCGCCTTAGATTGGTCAGATCATTCTGAGCATAGAGCTGAATCGCATAGGCTTTTCGCTCGTCCCGACCTGCTCTGCCCGCTTCCTGATAATAGGCCTCCAGGGAGTCCGGCAAGTCGTAATGAATAACCGTGCGCACATCTGGTTTGTCAATCCCCATCCCAAAGGCATTGGTGGCCACGATCACCCTGGTTTGTCCCGAAACCCACTGGTCCTGCCGTCGACCCCTGATGTGACCCGGAATACCAGCATGGTAGTAATCTGCTGAGATGCCACTGTTTCGCAAAAACTCCGCCAACTCTCTGGTTTGCTTCCTACTACGCACATAAACCACACTGCTCCCGGGAACACTGCGTAAAATCTCCAGCATCTTTTGCTCCTTATTCTCCAGTTCAAATACCGAGTAGGACAGATTGCTCCGGGCAAAGCTTTTTTGAAAGACCCGTGGTTCTTCCATCCCCAGCTTTTCCAGTATATCTAATTTCACCTGGGCGGTAGCCGATGCTGTAAGGGCAATAATCCTGGTGATTTTAAGTGCTTCTATAAATTGAGCAATTTCCAGATAAGAGGGCCGAAAATCATACCCCCACTGTGAGATACAATGTGCTTCATCAACGGCAAGGAGAGAAATATTCATCTGGGCAGCGCGGGCCAGAAATAAGTCTGTCTTGACCCTTTCGGGAGAAACGTATATGAACTTTATGGCCCCGTATATGCAGTTATCGAGTATAATATCTATTTCCTTCAGGGACATTCCTGAATAGATAGCCGCTGCCTTGATGCCACGTTTCTTCAGTTGCTCCACCTGATCTTTCATCAGCGCAATCAGCGGTGAAATCACCACGCAAACCCCTTCAAGACACAATGCCGGCACCTGAAAGCAGAGGGATTTGCCTCCTCCTGTGGGCAGGAGCGCCAGCACATGCTGGCTATCCAGTACTGCGCCTATTATCTCTCCCTGCATAGGCCTGAAGGCATCAAAGCCCCAGTATTGTTTCAATATTTCCTGTGGTCTACTCACTGATAGTTGCCAGCTGATTGTTTCTCTGGCTAAAAGGTCTTGTTTGATTCAAATCTAACTCCAAGAAGCCATCCTGCGACAAACTGCGGGCTTCAATTTTCATGCTTCCAAATTTGTCCTTGGCAGAACGAGTGTCATAATAGTTAAAACCAGTACCCAGAAGGACCATTCCTGGCAGCAACCCCTCATGTGAAATCGTTTGGGGATCCTTAAAATAAATAACATCCGCCTCCAGGGGATGAGTGAGTTGGTAGTCTTCCATGTGCTTCATTAGGATCACCCTCACACCATCCCATTCAATCAAATCGAAGCAGGAATGAACCTCCACCCACTCTGAATTGCTCATGAGCTGCCAGGAGTCATCCACCTTTGGCAGTCCGCTAGCCAGTCTGTTGGGGTTGACCTGAAAAGCAATCAGCTCTCTGTTGGCCTCAGAAAAATCATCGGTAAGTAATACGGCTTCCTTCCCATTGATCAGGTCAATGGCCGTCACTCCATCTATTTCATAAAAAACCATTCTCTTTTGATTTCCCTGCTCAAAGGATTTGACATGGAGCCAAACTGTCAAGGTCATAGCTACCAAACAAGCGAGCACCATGTAGTGATAGCTGTATTTCCAAATGGCCAACACAAGAAAACTCATGATCAGATAGGTGAAAATGGTATCCAGGGGATCGAAATACAACCAATCAAAGATCGGATAGGGTAACCACTTAATACCCAGTATGAGTTCATTCACCACCCATGAAAAGCCCTGTAAAACAACACCAAGGAGCCCGCCGAGAGCCGGCAGTATGCTCCCAATCAGGAGCATAGAGATCCCACCACCCAGCATCAAAAATGCCGCCGGGATCACAATGAGATTTGACACAAGAAAGTAAGTAGGGAACTGATGAAAATAGTGCAGGGCCAAGGGAAAGGTAGCTACTTGAGCCGCAATGGATACACACGTAATGGACCAGATATAATCCGGAACCCTACCGGAAAAATCCAGCAACCTGTATAAACGGGGATGTAGTACCACTATGCCAATCACTGCCGCAAAGGATAGCTGAAACCCTACCGCATAAATGACATAGGGGTTATATAGGATCAGCACGAAAGCGGCCAGGCCTAGTGAATTGTAAATATTGGCCCTTTGCTTGAAAGCGCTGCTGACTATGATTACCGTGAACATAGTGGAAGCGCGCATTACCGAAGGAGTAAACCCGGTAACCAGGGCATAAAGCCAAATGATCGCCACAGACCCAATCGTAAACACTACGTTTCCCCACCTGGTCTCCTTCCATTTCTGAAAAATAACACTCAAGATCATCACTACGATGCCCACATGTAACCCGGATACGGCCAGCACATGCATGGCGCCTGCTGCGGCATAAGCCGAGGTGGTATCTTCATCCAGATAATCCTTCACGCCCAAAATCAGTGCTGTAAGAATGGCACGTTCGCGCTGCTGAGGGATCCAGTCTGCGATCTTCTGCCTGGCGTATGTTCGTATGCGGAGTGCCTGAGCCAAAAGGGAATTCGGGGCCTCATGTCCTATTTTCCGGATCTCGGAATGATCAGCGAAAGCATGGGCATAGATTTTTTGTTTCTTCAGGTAGGCCCTGTAGTCAAATTCATGAGGGTTTTTAGGGCCTGAAACCGGGAAGAAATTTTTATCTACAGCCACCACATCGCCGTACTGCAGGTGGGATCCGGCATCCGGGGCCTTCTTTACATAAAGAAAAACCTTACCGTGGGCCCGACTCAGGAAATCCGGCTGAGCAACCATGCTAATGGCCACCTCATATCTATGATAGTGATCGCGCTCAGTCTGGTCTGAAATGACCACTCCTGCAAAACCCTCCACCCTCTCAAAGGAAGAATAATGCCCGGTGACAGCAGATTCATCAGCCAGCATGGCCATTAATCCACCCATGTACACCATCAGCAAGAGGTAAATCACTCCTTTGAGCATTGGCTTTCCGAGCCAGAAAGGGATCACAAGCGCCAATAAAAACATCACAGCGATCTGCGGCCACGGTAGCCCAGACCAAATCCCTTCATGGAAATCATAAAGAATGATGCCCAGAGAAAGGAAAAAGGAAATACGGATAAAAGGAAAGGCGGTCCACTTAAACATAAAATTCCTGCAAAACTGACTCGATCAATTTCAGAAATTTTGCCATATCAAACAACGGGAACTGGAGAATATTTAATCAATCAAGACAACCTGAACATCAGGTAATGCAGAATGTCACACTCAGAAAACTGGTCACCCTTTTTCTCAAACCCAAACTTCTCGTAGAGGGGAACAGCCGTCAGCTGGGCGTGCAAATAGAGGTACTGGCCAGCTCCTTCTTTAGATCGGACATCGGCAATGACTGCTTCTACCAGTTTTGAACCGACCTGTTTACCGCGCTGATTGGCCTTCACAGCAAAGCGCTCCAATTTGATGCCTTTTTCCGTACGGCGCCACCTGGCCGCCCCCACGGGCTCCTCGTTTTCATCCAGCGCAACAAAGTGGGTGCTGGAAGCTTCAAACTCATCAAACTCATCGCGCGTGGATACCTTCTGCTCCACCACAAAAACTTCCCTCCGAATGGCAAAAGCCTTCTCCTTCAATTCCTCAGAATCTGCTGTAACTACCCGTATCATTCTTTTTCTCCCTGTTTGTTATATGCTTTCACTATTTCCTTCACCAGCTTGTGCCTTACCACATCCCGGTCATCCAGCTCCACAAACCCAATGTTCTTAACCTCCTTCAAGACATCCAGTGCGTCTATTAGCCCAGAGCGCTGATTTCTGGGTAAGTCTATCTGGGACTTATCCCCGGTGATGATCACTTTAGACTCCGGGCCCATCCTGGTCAAAAACATCTTGATTTGCATGGGCGTAGTATTTTGGGCCTCATCCAGCAGGATATAGGCATCATTCAGTGTACGGCCTCTCATATAGGCCAGTGGCGCTATCTCGATCACCCCGTTTTCACGGTAGTACCTGAGCTTTTCGGTGGGGATCATATCATTGAGCGCATCATAAATCGGTCTGAGGTAAGGATCTATTTTCTCCTTCAGGTCGCCTGGCAAAAAGCCCAGGTTCTCTCCGGCTTCCACGGCCGGCCTGGTGATGATGATTTTCTTCACTTCCTTGTTTTTCAGTGCCCGCACCGCCAGTGCCACCGAAATGTACGTTTTACCTGTCCCTGCAGGCCCGATAGCGAAGACCAGGTCATTGGCATCTACGGCTTCTACCAGGGCTTTCTGATTCTTGGTTTTGGGAGTGATCTTAAATCCTCTGGTACCAAATACCAAGACATCATTGGCTCCGGCATGCGAAGAGCTATGCTGCTCCTCATTGATATAGGAGACCACATTTTCATGAGTTACCTTACCGAACTTATCATAATGGTTCAGGAGTGAGTTGAGAATGTCATTAATTTTCAGAATCTGAGGTGCGGTGCCCTGTATCCGGATCTCATTGCCCCGGGAGATAATTTTACTCTCGGGAAACGCAGAAGCGATCTCCTTAATGTTTTGATTTTGGATCCCCAGAAAATCCACCAGGGAGATATTATCGAGTGTTATGACCTTTTCTAGCAAATGAATGAGTGATTTATAAGCGTTTAATTTTTGTTGCTTTTAGAATTTATATTTTTGTGTCAAAATAAAGAAATATTCCGTCGCTTGTATGGCTCTAGTCACATTTATGTCAGATTTTGGTACTGAAGACCATTACGTAGCTGCGGTAAAAGCGGTTGCCCATAAGATGGGCCCTGAGACGCACATTGTTGACATCAGTCATGAAATTTATCCTTCAGATATAGGGCATGCTTCCTATGTTCTGAAGAGCGTTTTCAGGGATTTTCCAACCGGCACTGTCCACCTCTGTGCCATAGATATGAACGGTCGCGAGCCTTCCAAACTCGTAGCGGTACAACTAGAGGAACATTATTTTGTTGGCTATGATTCCGGCCTGTTTAGTTTATTAAGCGATCAGGCCCCTACAGCCATGGTGGAGCTCAGCACCGACGACCTGAAGAGCTCCACTTTTTTGGCCAAAGACCTGCTGGCACCAGCAGCTGTGGCACTGGCCAATGGTAAAAAAATATCCGAGCTGGGAAAGCCTCTGGAAGTGCTCAAGACCCTGTATGCACGCCAGCTCAAAGTGACCAAGCGGGAGATTTCCGGCAATATTGTACGGGTAGACCATTATGGAAACCTGATCACCAACATCGTACATTCGGCATTTGAGACCATCATGAAACTCAATGGTGAAAAACCCTACGAAGTGTGCTTTGGCAGGGAGCGCTCCCGAAAAATACACACGGCCTACCATGAGGTGGAGTCCGGAGAATACTTTATTCTTTTCAACAGCAACCAACAACTACAAATAGGTATCAACAAAGGCAATGCGTCAGAGCTGTTAGGTCTCCATCTCGATGCGCCAGTCATTATCAACTTCCAACTATGATTACCCGTATCGTACGTATGTCCTTCATCCCGGAAAAAAAAGATGACTTCCTGGAAATTTTTCATGGAGCCAAAAATCAAATCAGGGCCATGGAGGGGTGCCAGTACCTGTCTCTCCACAGAGATTATCACCACATCAACGTGTATTATACCCTCAGCGAATGGGATTCACAGGAAGCACTGGATCAATACCGTCATTCTGAGCTTTTCAAAACCACCTGGGAGGCCACCAAAAAATGTTTTCATGAAAAAGCTCAGGCCTATTCCCTGAAAAAGGAAGTGGAATTAAGCTGATTGGAAGTTTAGATGGAGAGAAGGAGATATTCACCGATGAATTCTCAGGGTCTACCGATTAATTAATTGTCATTTCAGGAAAACCAATAATTTTGATCTCGTATAGGTTACACAGGTTATTTGTACATAGCTGGTTAAATCCCCTTCATTCATTTGTTGGGGATTTTTTTATCGCTAGTGCCCCGTACAGACAGCAACCCCATCAAAGAAATAATTCTCATTTTTCCCCACATTGCCGAAGGATAGCACCATGTGTTTGAAATAATTATCATTCATATGCACCTTGATGCTGGCGTCCATTTCCAGAAAATTGTCATAGGTAAGCAACTCACCATCACTCAACTGTACCTGATCCAGGACGGTAATGCTCTCACCCGTGGTCCCGTCTACAGGGTTGAGCGCAAACGCCAATTCGCCTACCTCCCGAACAGTACCAAAATGAAGATGCGCCGGATGTTCGCCGCCTTCAGCGGTATTTTGTAATTTGATGGAGAATTGCAGTTTCCCAGGTGCCAATTCTTTCACAGTCACGTCCCCACTCACGGGGTTGAAGTTGGCCCTGTAAAGCAAATAGGTAGAGCTCCGCTCAGTAGTTCCTGGCTCATCACCTGTAGAGCAAGCACTCAAAGTGACCAAAGCACATAAAATCAGGAGAACATTCTTCATAACAAGGTATTTTAGTTAAGTTAACAATCATACAACTGTTATCATTTATTTGGGGTGACTAAAAACTAATAAAAACATTTTCCGTTCTGTCATTGTCATGAATTTAACCTAATGCAAGAGCTCATTAATTCACTGGAAGTAGAATTAGAAAAACTGATCGATGACAAGCTGTACACCAGCTTCAAATCAGAGATCAGAAATGAACATTCAGACTTTGAAAGTTTGCAAAAATCGATTTTTCAAACTTACGAAACCAGT
The DNA here is from genome assembly GCF_040222955.1 of Marinoscillum sp. Taxonomy (GTDB): domain Bacteria; phylum Bacteroidota; class Bacteroidia; order Cytophagales; family Cyclobacteriaceae; genus Marinoscillum. Next base: position 308,218 of record NZ_JAVKCA010000009.1, read on the forward strand.
GCCGGAAAGCTCAGCAAAGCGGAACTCAAGGGTGAAATTCTGGCTTTGATTTCTCAATCCTGGAATGCCTCCGACGGACTCCCTTTCAGTGAATTTTCGAAGCCCTACCATGAGGCTGTACAGGCGTGCCTTCTATCATTACCGGAAACCCTGGAAATACCGCAAGAAAAAGACCGGTTTAAGGCCCTCAAAACAGACGCTTTCCTGCTCAGGATCACCAAAGGTGTGAAGTCCTTCGCTTTCAGTGTCTCAACAATACCCGTCCGTACAACTAACCTATTTAGGAAAAAGAAACGGCCGATCCGCTACTGGAGTCATCGGGTTCCACTTAGAGCCATAGCAGAATATTATCTTCTGGGAGAATATGTGAAGTCCATTTTGGAGGTTCGGGCAAAGTATTATACCCTTTTTTCTCAGGCTTATCAGGAACTGAAGCAATGGGAAGAGTCCACGGACACTGCAGAATTCACCAGGCTTGACTTTAGCTACCTTACCAAGTCTTTCACTAAAGTACGGAAAGAACTGAAAGCCGAACTACATGACGGCCTTCGTATCCAGCTACAGCAACTCAGGAAAGTCGCTTCCACAGTGAATACCCTTGAGCATAGTGCAAAGCGGTATCAGGAAAAGCATTTAAAAGCACAACTCCAGTCAGCTGAAACACTTTGGCAAAAGGAGGATGCAGGCTGGCACAACACCTTCGATGCCTTCTTCGAAGAATGGCGTGCAGACCTGGAAGTATTCAGGTTAATTAACCTGGCCGAATCAGATTTTATCACCTATCAGGCCGCACAATCTAACAACCTGAGCGAGGACATTGGCGAGGAGCTGGAAGCGATTTTCGACTACATACACTCTGCCATTGCTGATTTGGAAAAATCTAAGGATGAAGATTTTTCACTCACCTTGAAAAAATGCAACTATAAAGCGCAAAAAACCCTGGATCAGGAGGTAATACCGCTATTGGTGGAGAAGCTCGGCAGCAATCAGATCATCAATGCAGTCAACCGATTTGAAGCTGATCTGAGCAGAGCGCTGGAAAATCTGACCACAGAGCGGAAAATCGCCAAAATTCCCACAGACTATCTTGCGCCTATTGCGATTGCCAATATTACAACGATTTCGCCCTATGAACTCATAGCCTTTGAGATCGTCCCTACTTTCAAGTCCCAGTTGGATCGCATCAAGGGTGAATTCATCAGTCAGCTGGATGAGAGTGTCACCGTGTCCAGAGACCTGGATCATATGATTACCTTTGGACTCACAGCAGCCATACAGCAGCTTCAGGAACACCCCGATGCCATAGAAGAAGCACGGAAAGTGGCCATAGATAGCCTCCTGCGCTCTGAGCAGCGGGTGCGTGATATCCAAACTGCACTGGGGGAAATCATAGCCTCCACCAATGAGCAGCTGACTACTGCGCTGAAAGACTATATAGAGTCACTCCGGCAGCTCACCGTCAACGAAAATGTACGGGAGATAAGAATGCGGGTGATGAAAGCCAAGGCCATCCAACAAACGGAAGCCTACAAGGCTGAAATGAAAGATTCGGCAAAAGCCTATACCTCCCAGGCGATTGAGCATATCAAGGCATGGTTCAACAAACTGAAATTACTTCAACAGGACCTCAGCCAGCGCTTTATACTCACTTCTAAAAAAGAAGCCGCCTCCAAAGAGGTCTCTGACTTCCTGGCTGAGTCTCAGGAGGTGATCAACGCTCTGCCCGTCATCTACAGAAATCTGTACAGAATAGAACCACTCACCGATCATGAGCTTTTTGTAGGCCGGCAGAAGGAATATGACCAGCTGACGGGTGCTTATACCAACTGGGAAAAAGGCAGAATGGGCTCTGCTGTGATTATTGGTGAAAAGTGGAGTGGGCTGACCTCATACCTCAACTACATCCAGCATCAGTCACCTTTCAGATATGCTGTTAACCGGGTCACCTGTGAAACAGAATCCTACGGTACCCAACAGCTCCTGACTTTCCTGCATGGACTGCTTGAAAATGACACCACTGAAAACCTCATCCAGTGCGCCACTGCTCTCAATGAAGGCCCCCGGCGAATCATCATCGTGGAAGATATTCAAAACCTCTACCTCAGAAAGGTAGGCGGGTTTGCCAGACTGAAAGACCTGCTGGAGCTGATCAGCCATACTTCCAAAAATATCTTCTGGATCGCCACGAGCACATTGTATACCTGGAACTACTTTCAGAAAACCCTTGACGTTCAGGATGTATTCAGCTACCACATCAAACTCCAGCCTCCTACAGCTGTGGAGCTGGGCAACATCGTGGCAAAACGAAATCGCATCAGCGGTTACAAGATTCTATTCGACCCTTCTGAAGAGGACCTGAGGTCCAAAAAATTCAAAAATCAAAGTGAAGCAGGTCAGCAAACCATTCTAAAGGATCGCTTTTTCAAAAAACTGATAGACTTCTCCGAAAGCAATATCAGCATGGCCCTGATGTTCTGGTTGCTCTCTACTAAATCTGTAGACCAAAACGGTATTGTCATCGGTGATTTCCGAAAGCCTGATTTGGGGTTCCTGATGGCTTTTGATATGGGTAAGGTGTTGGCCCTGCATCAACTGATTTTGCACGACGGACTCACACTCAATCAATTTACCATCGTCAACAGGTCTTCTCATCAATCAGCTTTTCTGATGCTGTCCATGATGCTCGAAGATGGTATACTGATTTTTAAAAATGACATCTACACGGTTAACCCACTGGTATACAGAAGTGTCATCAGTCTACTCAAAGCCAAAAACCTGATCTACTAAAATGAGACTATTTACATACGTCAGCATATTCTTCTTCGCCCTCTGCTTGGCGGTTCCGGCTTTTGCACAGGACAGTCTGGTAGTAGACAATAGTGATACCTCCATCCTTAAGATCCAGGTGCAGGATGCCAGCCCCAAAACCAGTGTGAGAGACGAAGCTCCTGACTTGTCCGAAATTTTCTCCATGGCTAAAATTTTCTGGGCGCTGGTATTTTTACTGTCAGGTTACATAGGCATCAGGATCATCTCCAAAATACTAACTATTCTAGCCGAACGTAGCGCCCAATATCGCATCACCCTTAAAGGGTTAATCCCCGTGGTCCGTATTCTTGGTTGGATCTTCATATTATTCATTATTGTAGCGGGGATCTTTCAACCCCCGGCAGCCACCATCCTGGCCCTGTCCGCATCAGTGGGTGTGGCCGTTGGTTTTGCCTCTCAGGACATCCTCAAAAACATTTTTGGTGGAGTGATGATCCTTTTTGACCGGCCTTTTCAGGTAGGAGACAAAATTGAAGTGGGCTCCTACTATGGTGAAGTCACACAGATAGGCCTACGTTCTACCCGGGTGGTCACACCAGATGATTCCCTGGTGTCTATTCCCAATAGTGAGATCATGAATGGATCAGTGTCTAACACCAACGCGGGAGAAGCCAATTGTCAGGTAGTGGCTGAAATTTACCTCCCGATCAGCATAGATACCGTGCGAGTGCGAGAAATCGCTACACAGGCCGCGCAGGTAAGCAAATATGTCTACCTGGCCAAACCCATAGCCGTCCTCTTTTTCAACGAAGTAAAAGATAGGAAGTCTTTTTTGAAGATGAGACTCAAAGCCTATGTAATGGACATCCGCAGTGAATTTGCCTTTAAAAGTGAGATGACGGAAATTGTGATCAAGGCACTTGTAGATGAAAAACTGATCAGCGATAAAGACTTTAACTAATGGAAAACATTCTGGATTTTCTTCAGGGGCCCACAGGAGCCAAATTGGTGCAGGTGGTGATTGTACTGACCTTAGCCTTATTCACGGTGAAGGTGCTACAAAAGGGGCTCAATAAGTACATCAAAAATAGCACTGCACGATATCAGGCCAGAAAGGTGGTTTCCTTTGTGGGCTACATCCTTGTGCTGTTCGCACTGATGTTCATTTACAACTATAAGTTTTCAAACCTGACCTTGGCACTTGGGGTGGCCGGAGCAGGTATAGCTTTCGCACTTCAGGAAGTCATTGTGAGCATCGCCGGGTTTCTGGCCATTCTTTTTGGTAATTTCTATAAGATTGGCGACCGGGTAAAACTCGGTGGTATCAAGGGTGATGTAGTGGACATTGGCATACTGAGGACCACGCTCATGGAGATTGGAGACTGGGTAGGTGGAGACCTTTACAATGGTAAAATGGTTCGGGTAGCCAACAGTTTTATTTTTAAAGAACCAGTATTCAACTACTCAGGGGATTTTCCTTTCCTTTGGGACGAAATCACCATTCCACTCAAACACAGTAGTGACCATCAACTGGCCCGGCAGCTCATGCTGGACATCACTACCAACCTGGTGAAGGAATTTACCCTGGAGACCAAGGCTCAATGGAACAGGCTTACCGACCAACTCTATGTGGAAAATGCCCAGATCGATCCGATGGTTACCCTGACGTTCGATGAAAATTGGATCACTTTTACCATTCGCTATGTAGTGGATTTCAAAAAACGCAGGACGACAAAGGATCAGCTGTATACACAGATTCTGGAAGCTGTCCAAAAAGAGCCGGATCGACTTCCGATCGCATCAGCTGCTTTTGAAATCACCCATATGAATGAGGCCATCAGGAAATAATTCTTGACTCATCCTCCTTTCAGACCATTGATAGAAATCTGTATTTCTACCTCCCGGGCATTTGTTAAATTACCTCAAATCAACAACCCCGAAAGGAATGACTTACAAAACAATGAAAATCAGTAAAGCACTTTTTGCTTTCATAGCGCTGGCAGCTATCAGTTGCCAGGGAACCAAAGAGACCGCACCCCAGGTCTCAGATAATGTACTATTACAACCATGGACAGGCCCATACGGTGGCTTACCAGCTTTTGACCGAATGAGCCTGACTGATCTCAAACCAGCTTTGGAGCAGGGAATGGAGGCGAATCTGGCAGAAATAGAGGCCATTGCCAACAACCCTGAAGCACCTACTTTTGAAAATACCATTGTGGCGATGGAGCGATCAGGTAATGACCTGGGCCGGGTGTATTCCTACTATGGCATCTGGAGCAGCAATGTCTCATCTCCGGAATTTAGGGAAATACAGACCGAAATGGCCCCCAGGCTCTCAGAGTTCAACTCTAAGATCACCCAAAATGAGAAGCTCTTTGCCCGGATCAAAGCGGTTTATGAAGCTTCCCGGCAGAATCCTCTTCCTGCTGATCAGCAACGCGTCGTAGATCTTACCTACACCAGTTTTGCCATGAATGGCGCAGAGTTAGACGAAGCCTCAAAGGCCCGATATAGCGCCATCAATAAAGAACTTTCCTCCCTACACACCAGCTTTTCGAACAACATCCTGGCCGATGAGGAAGGATACGTGACCTACCTCTCTGCTGATCAGCTGAGTGGATTGCCAGAGTCGTTTGTGAAGGCCGCTGCCAAAGCCGCAACGGACCGGGGTAAAGAGGGCATGTATGCAGTGACCAATACCCGCTCCTCAATGGATCCCTTCCTTACCTACTCTGATGAGAGGGGGCTCAGAGAAAAAGTATGGAACATCTACTACTCCCGCGGAGACAACGGAGACGAACATGACAACAACAAGCTCATCGCTGAAATCCTCAAGCTTCGCGATGAGCGTGTAGGGCTCCTGGGTTTTGATAATTACGCTCAGTGGCGTCTACAGGATCGCATGGCCAAAACCCCTGAAAACGCCATGGCGATGATGGAGGCTGTTTGGCCGGCAGCCATTGCGCGTGTAGCCGAAGAAGTGGCTGACATGCAGGCGGTAGCTGATGCCAATGGGGACAAAATCAAGATTGAGCCCTGGGACTATCGCTACTACGCAGAAAAAGTAAGAAAGAAAAAATACGATTTGGACTCAGATGAGGTAAAACAATACCTGCAACTGGACAAGCTTCGGGAGGCCATGTTTTTCGTAGCTGGTGAGCTTTTCAACTTTCAGTTTACTCCAATCGACTCTGGTGTGGTGCCGGTATTCCATGCGGACGTGAAAGTATGGGAAGTGGCTGACAAAACCTCCGGTGAGCTCATTGGCCTCTGGTACCTCGATCCTTTCGCCCGCCAGGGTAAGCGCTCCGGCGCCTGGGCAACTACCTATCGTAGTTATGACTCGTTTGATGGTGAGAAAACCGTACTGGCCTCTAATAACTCCAACTTCATCAAGCCTGCTCCAGGGGAGCCTGTGCTGGTATCATGGGATGATGCTGAGACCTTTTTTCACGAATTTGGACATGCGCTACACTTCCTGTCATCGAATGTGAAGTATCCCACACTGAACAGTGGTGTGCGTGACTACACGGAGTTTCAGTCTCAGTTGCTCGAAAGATGGCTGGCTACTGACGAGGTAATCAATAACTACCTGGTACATTACAAAACCGGAGCGCCTATCCCGCAGGAGCTGGTGGCCAAAATCAAAAAAGCCGCTACCTTCAATCAGGGATTTGGTACCACGGAATACCTGGCGTCCGCACTGATGGACATGTACTATCATACCACAGATCCTACCAATCTGGATCCGGATACATTTGAAAGGGAAACGCTGGAGAAGCTGAAAATGCCTAAGGAGCTGGTGATGCGTCATCGATCCCCCCATTTCGGCCATGTGTTCTCTGGTGAGGGCTATGCCACAGCCTATTATGGATACATGTGGGCCGATGTGCTTACGGCAGATGCAGGTGAAGCTTTCCAGGAGGCTCCTGGCGGGTTTTATGACAAAGACCTGGCGGACAAACTGGTGAAATATCTTTTTGCTCCCCGCAATTCTATGGACCCGGCAGAAGCCTACCGGCTCTTCCGAGGCAGAGATGCAGATATCAAAGCGCTGATGCGCGATCGGGGCTTTCCGGTAACAGATATGTAAATCATTGAGAAAGGCCCTTTACGGGGCCTTTTTTTATTCCATTTGATCACCATCAAAACCACCTCTTTATTCTCATATAAAGCGCCATGATCATAGCTACTGCCACCATGGCGCCAATGGTGAGGGGGTAGCCCCATTGGGAGTTGAGCTCCGGCATGTGCCGAAAGTTCATTCCATAAACACCCGCCAAAAAAGTGAGCGGGATAAAAATAGCGGATACTACAGTGAGGGTTTTCATCACCCGGTTCATCTCACTGTTTTGGTTAGATCGGTGCAAGTCCATCAGGTCTTTCAGCATCTCCCGTGAAGTCTCAAAAGAGGTGATCAGGTACAGCAGGTGGTCAGCCACATCCTGAAAGTAATTGATGGAGCTCTTCTGAATAAAATGATCGGCCTCCACCCGCATCTTATTGAGTGCATCGCGCATCGGTACAGTGTACTTCCTCAAAATGTTAATGTCCTTTTTGATCTCGATCACCTGCTGCATGACATCATAGGAAGGATCCGCCAGTGATCGGGCCTCCAGTTGCTCTATCCTGGCCCTCAAGGTTTCCATGATTTGCAGATAATGATCCACTACGGCATCCAGGATGTGATAAAAGAGGTAATCCTCCTTATACTTTCTGATCAAACCCTTGGACAGCTGGATCCGCTTACGCAGCTCGTTGAAGGCATCCCCGGGGAGGCCCTCCTGGAAGGTGATCACCAGGTTTTTGCACATCACCACACTCAGGTGCTCCTCCATGATCTGGTCCTGGTCTGCATCGAAACTAAGCATCTTGGTGCTGAAAAACAGATGGTCATCGAAGAGCTCAAACTTGGGCAACTGGTCAATGTTGAGGATGTCTTCAGCTATGAGATGATGGATGTTGAAGAGCCCGGCCGTATCATCCACATAAGTCTGGCTGGTAATCTCTACATCTATCCAGTTGATAAAATCTTCCTTCACCAGGGCAGCTGCCTCGGAAGGGCTCAGGTGTTCCTTTGTGAGATACCCGGGATCATTATATTGGATGAGGGTGAGCAAGGCGGTCTATTGAATGAAAGTAGAACTACCCGCGCATCACCAGGTAGGCCAGATAAGCTACATAGGTGAGTACGAAGATCCCTCCCATCAATCTGCCAATGCTGGCTTTCCTGCCAAGGACAATGGCCACAATCAGCAGCGTACTCGAGGCAATCACCATGAGTATATCTGAATTTGAAACGATATCAAACGGCAATGGACGAATCACCGAACTAAGCCCCAGAATCCATAGGATGTTGAATATATTGGAACCAACCACATTACCCACTGCCATATCCGACTGGCCTTTTTTGGCGGCCACCGCAGAGGTCACCAGCTCAGGAAGGGAAGTCCCAACAGCCACCACAGTCAGACCTATGAACGTTTCGGACAGACCAAAAAACAGCGCGATTTCAAAAGCTCCATCCACTACCCATTTTCCACCCAAAAACAACGCGAGAGAGCCTATGACGATATAAGCAATGGATCGTCCTTTGGGGAGGGTACTTATGGTATCTAAAGAATCTGCCTCTTCCTGAAGGCTCTGTTTGGATTTGGATACCACATAAATATAGGTCATGAAAAGGGCGAAGAAAAACAAGAGGATGCCTCCATCGTACCGACTCAGCGTGAGTCCCTTGACATCCACAAACAAATTGGCATTTGCCAAAAAACCTACCATCACCGTGGCAAACAAAGAAATGGGAACTTCGGTAAAATAGATACTCTTATGAATGGTCAAAGGCCGAATCATGGCAGCCACCCCCAGGATGAGGAGTACGTTGGCAATGTTGCTCCCAAGAATATTTCCGATGGCCAACTCTGAACTCCCATCAAAACTGGCCAACAGGTTGACGATAAGCTCGGGCATACTGGTACCGAAGGATACAATGGTTAACCCAATGACCAACTCCGGAATATTGTTCCTTTTGGCCAGAGACGAGGCCCCTTCCACCAGAAAATCTGCACCTTTAATGAGCAGCACAAAGCCAATCAAAAACAAGAAATAAACCATAAGTTTCCAGAGGGTTAAGACAATAGTTTAAACCTCTAAAAGTAAGAATTTACTTTGATTCTGATCAACTTTTTTTTCGAAGTGGGAATCTCACCCTAGCGCCGAATCATTCAGCAGATTTCAGTCCTCCAAAATATGCCTGACCCGGCCTACTTCACCAGTGGTGAGCTGTACTTTAATGCCATGTGGATGATTGGGTGAATTGGTAAGGATGCGCTTTACCTCACCGGCAGTAAGCTCTCCGGTTCGCTGATGATGCTTCTGTACTATTTCTACCTCCTGCCCCACTTTCACATGGCTTCTTATCGTTCCGTCTGGCATATTTATAGTTTTTTAAGACACCAAGTTCGCAAATAATGATGTGCCCAATAATTCCTTGCGTCTACCGGATCTTTATCCCTTGTGTGGTAAAAGAAATCCCCTGCTGACCGGACGTGGAAATCATCACTGCTTCAAAAAATGGCTCAGGAGTACCTGGGTTTACAGCCCATTCAAAAATAAAATTACCACCAGTCCCACCTTCATTATCCACTTCCTGTATAACTATCTCCACAGTCTCCAGCGGTGAGATGAAAATAGGCTGGTCAAAGTAGGTCCGGATCAGCTTACCCGCCGTATCAAAAAACTGAGCCCGGGTCACAAAAATTGCATCTTCGCTGCTGATATTCCGAAGACTGACAGTAGCCGTAAGATCATGTGTTCGATGTTCAGACCGGCTGTAAATTTGTGAGTAAACTGAGAGGTACGTAACACCCGTCTGCAGTGAATCGGATGCTGTCAGGTTTGCCATCCTTTTGTTCCAATTTACGGGAGTAACCTCCTCGGAAACTGGTTTTTCCTGACAGGATAGCAAGATCAAAAAAGCGAATAACAGCGGAAGAGTCTTTTTCATATCACACCTGATTAATTCTGACTAGGATTTCACCGACGATAGTCTCTACAGGATTGGCCACATTATAAAACCAGCCATATTTGGGTCTTTCAAAGATCTCAAACTGAGATCCAAGAATTCTCTCATCAAAAAAATGACCTTTTCGTCCTCGAATTCTCCGTAGAATAAGGTTTCTATCTCCCTCTAAGATAATCCACTGCACGTGATGTGTGGGAATGGGAGTCAATATATTCCGATAAAATTCCTTGAGTGCAGAGCAGGCCAGCACACATCCACCCTCCTGATCCCACCGAACCATATTCAGCGATATCTTTCTGAGCCATGAGATGCGATCCTTGTCCGACAGGGGGATCCCAGAAGCCATTTTCTCAATGTTTTCGGGTACGTGAAAATCATCCGCATCATAAAAGGGAACGCCCAGTCTGGATGCCAGCAACTTGCCGACGGTGGTTTTTCCACTTCCTGCCACACCTCCGATAATATAAATCATCCCATTACTGCTTTTGGAAGTGACAGATCTCACTCCTGTCTACTAAGATGACTAAACCGACCCTAAAGCCAAAACATCAACGTCCTTTTCCTCTGCCGCCAGGCCCAGGGTCGGTTCTGAGATCAATTATTTAGACAGCCGCTTAGCCAGTGCTACTGCCTGGCTTACACTCGCCTGCAAAGCCGCATAATCCTTATTCTGAAGGATCTCTTTGGTAATGAGCTGAGAGCCCATGCCTACGCAATGCACGCCTGATTCAAACCACTTGCTCAGGTTCTCTTCAGTGGGCTCTACCCCTCCGGTAGGCATAATGCTACACCATGGGAATGGCCCTTTCACACCCTTTACAAACGATGGACCGCCTACCTGAGAGCCAGGGAAAATCTTCACCACCTCAGAGCCAAGCTCCTCCGCATAGGAAATCTCAGTCACGGATCCGCATCCAGGAGACCAGGAGATCTTCCGACGATTACAAACCTTGGCCATTTCCGGGTTCAACACCGGAGACACTATGAAGTTGGCTCCCAACTGGATATACAATGAGGTGGTGCCGGCATCCACTATCGAACCCACACCAAGGATCATCTCAGGAGTTTCCTTTTCGGCATACTTGTTCAGTGCAGCGAACACCTCATGGGCATAATCTCCCCTGTTGGTAAACTCAAACACACGCACGCCACCCTCGTAGCAGGCTTTCAGTACTTCCTTGCATACCTCCACATCTTTGTGGTAAAAAACCGGCACTATTCCGGTTTCCTTCATCTTTAACGCTACTTCTATTCTTGTAAATCTTGCCATTATTGCCAGTTTAAAATTTTATTGAAATCGTATTCTTCGGGATGATCCAGCAAAGCACCTGCTGCCGTATAATCCTTTTCGGTAATGAAATGCATGTTCTGTAAACAGAGCTTTGCGATCTGTGAATCCATGTCCACCAGGCGTGGGGGGATCTTTCCATTGGCATCCTCAAATTCTGAAAGATACATAGGCGAAATATCACCTTTGGAATTGGCTGTGACGATGCATCCGGAGATGCCCTCATCGTAGAGTTTTTTCACCCCAATGCCCAACAAAGTGCATAACGTGAGGTCGTAACCAATGGGTCTGCAACACCTCAGTTCATATCCGATCTCCACGGGTCGGCTTTTGATGCTAATGCCCAACTTTTTGAGTTTCTCCTGCACCAGCACATTGAAAATATTGGATTTACTCACATTGCCCAGCTCAGGGTGACCATGGTCGTCATAAGTGAAGAGTATGCCGCAATTCTTGAGCTCTTCCACATCGATGATATGAAAAACCCCCTCACTCACCAATGCTACCCCATATTGTATATCAAGAATCCTTCGCTTCACCATGGAGGAAATGATCAGGTTAATGATCTTATCCAGCGTAGGCCTAGTCTTGTTGAACATCTCAGGGATGATCATCATAGGGAAGTGACATCCCGTGGCGATCCCAAAAGCCAGGTGTCCGGCTGAACGGCCCATGGTAGACATCACAAACCAGTTGTGACTGGTGCGGGCATCTTCGTAGACCGTATTGCCGATTTTCACTCCTTCATCTTTGGCAGAATGAAACCCGAAAGTAGGGTTCCGGTCTGGTAGCGGAAGGTCGTTATCTATGGTTTTGGGCACATGGATATTCTTAACATCCAGGTTGTTTTTAGCCAGAAATTTAGAAATCCGATTGGCTGTGCTGGCCGTGTCATCACCACCAATGGTGACCAGCAGCTTCACGTTGTTTTTGACAAAAAAATCCACCGTAAACTCATCATCTTTAGGCTTGTGCCTGCTCATGATCAAAGTGGATCCACCCCGACTAAAAATCCTGTCAGCATGCTCAAAATCGAATTCTTTGATTTGTGGTGACTCAGCGAACAATCCCTTGTAGCCTTCCTGCACGCCCAACACCCTGTATCCATCGTTCAAAAAGACTTTGGCTACCGTACTGATAACTGTATTGATACCCGGTGCAGGACCGCCACCACAGATGATTGCTACTGATTTTTCCATAGATCAAAAATTTGGGCCGGCCCAGGCTCTTTTTATACAACCAATATATTATACTTCAAGGACCGACCCAGTTTCTTATTAGCGTGCTACTCTACCAGAAGCGTCTCCACCCATCAATTTCTCGACTTCAGAAACCGTTACCAGGTTAGCATCACCTTTGATTGTGTGCTTCAGGCAAGAAGCCGCTACCGCAAAATCCAGCGCATTTTGATCATCTTCAGGGTATTTCAACAATCCGTAGATCAGTCCTCCCATGAATGAATCTCCGCCACCTACTCTATCTACAATATCCGTGATTTGGTACTGACGTGTTTCCAACATTTTGGTGCCATCATAAAGCACACCAGCCCAGGTGTTGTGAGAAGCTGAGATGGAACCACGAAGCGTCGTAATCACTTTCTTGGCTTTTGGGAATTTCTTCATCATTTGCTGACATACTGAAAGGAAAGCCTCCGCTTTCACATTGTGCCCTTCAGTTTGCACGCTCACGCCTTCTGGCTTGATATGGAAATGCATTTCAGCGTCTTCCTCATTACCCAAAATCACATCGCAGTAAGAAGTCAGTTCTGTCATGATTTCTTCACGTTTCGCTCCATCACAGTACTGCCACAACTTTGCCCGGTAGTTTAAGTCTGTAGAAATGGTAACACCCATTTCACTAGCTACCTTCAGTGCCTCCAGACATGCATCAGCAGAACTTTGAGAAATAGCCGGAGTGATACCCGTCCAATGAAACCACTCTACACCTTCAAATACTTTTTTCCAATCAACCATTCCTGGCTGGATGGTGGACATGGAAGAATGCGCTCTGTCATAAACCACCTTGCTGCCACGAGATACCGCACCAGTCTCCAAAAAGTAGATACCCAAACGTTCTCCACCCCACACAATCTTGTCCACATTCACCCCACGCTTGCGCATTTCCATCATGGCACACTCGCCAATGTCATTCTTGGGAAGCCTGGTTACAAAATCAACAGGAACACCAAAATTGGCCAGTGATACTGCGACGTTAGATTCCCCTCCACCATAGACTACATCAAATGAGTTGGCTTGTGAGAAACGCAAAAAACCCTCTGGGGCAAGACGAAGCATGATCTCGCCAAATGTTACTACTTTTTTCATGTCTTTTTACTTTTAAGAATCCTTCGTGTTCGTACACGGTCTTTGGTAAAAAATAACCCCCATTTAAGGAGGATAATGTGATCGTGTACGATAACGATTCGTACAAATGTAATATATTGCATCGGATATCAAAAAAATATTACCCATTTTCATAAAAATATTCCATGGCAAGAATCACCATCAAGGAAATAGCGAAAAAGGCCGGAGTTTCGGCTGGCACGGTGGACCGTGTATTACACAACAGGGGGGAGGTGGCCGAAGCCACCCGTGAGCTCGTGCTGAAAATAGCCAAAGAAGGAAACTATTCTACCAACGTATTTGCCAGAAACCTGAAGCTAAATAAAATATATAATCTGGCAGTGATTTTGCCCAAAGACAATGAATACTGGAAAAACCAAAGTGAAGGCATCCAGGAGGCCGCAGAGGAATATGCCTCTTTAGGGATGCAACTGAGCTTTTACACCTTTGACCGGCAGGACAAGAATTCATTTCTTACCCAGTCGCACATCGCACTCAACAGCGCACCGGATGGTGTGATACTTGCGCCCCTCCTTCAGGGGGAGGCCACGATGATTTGTGAGTCGCTCCACCGGGCTGACATTCCATTCATTTTTGTGGATTCGAATCTGGATAACATCAAACCACTGGCATTCATTGGACAGGACTCCAGGCAAAGTGGTTTTTTGGCAGCCAAGCTCCTTAATCTGGGATATGCCAAAGGCCAAAAAGCAATTGTGGTCAAATATACTGATTTTGACAGCCTGAATAAAACACTGGATGAGCGCATAGAGGGCTTTAAGAAATATTACCAGCAGGAAAATTTTGGAGCAGAGCTGATTCACGAAATAACCCTTGAAAAAGACTTTGTCGGACTACCTCCGGGGATAGAATCCCTCCTCGGCAATCAGGAACCCATCCATTTTTTTGTGCCAAACTCCCGGGTGCACCAAATCGCAAAAAGTGCTGAAAACGTTATCCCAAGGCATTTGAGCAGAATCATAGGCTATGATCTGGTTCGCGAAAACATCGTTTACCTCAACAAAGGATTAATTGATTTTATCATTTACCAAAATCCAAAAGTACAGGGCAACCTGGCTGTACAGGCCTTTTACAAGCACCTGATACTTAAAACTGAAGTCCCTCCCACACACTACATGCAACTGGACATCATTACCAGAGAGAACCTGATGTATGGGAAATAATCCGTCCCCTCTTTTAACTCCGTTTTCGCTTCAGTCCTTTTTTTTAGGGCTTTATCGGGTTAAATTTAGGCATCGCCCATCCTAAACCAACGACCTTGAGCAAATCCATCACACTTAAAGACGCAAGTGGTCAGTCTTTTTTTTCCTGCGTTCCCATTCATGAAAGTGGAATCATTAAATGCACATGGATCGGTAATCTTATGGAGATCGCTCCTGCCAAAGAGGCAGCTATGAGCATCGTGCGGCTGCTGGAAGCTACTGGATATACCAAAGTAATCGATGATAACCGCCTCGGGTCAGGTCCATGGCCGGATTTCATGGATTGGCTCAGAACTGACTGGATCAATGCCCTGCTCAAAACCAACCTCAAATCTTATGCCCATGTGGTCTCACCGGACACAAGCGCCAAGCAGCCTGCCTACGAGATATTCAATCAAACCATCCTCAACGTGGATTTTGTCACATTCGGAAGCTACGACATGGCCATGAACTGGCTGGATGAAAATTAAAAGTGCTTCCACCCCTGAGCTGTAAGGGGTATGGTATTGCCAGACCTGGTAACCAGTGCCTTTCCCTTATCAGCAGCCTGCATGTAGCCTATGGTATGAATCTCTGCGTGATTCTTTATTTTTTCAAAGTCTGCCTGAGTGATGGTAAACAGCAGTTCATAATCCTCACCTCCGTTGAGTGCACAGGTATTGGGGTCCAGCCCAAATTCAGCTGCAGTCTCATAAGCCTCTTTGTCTATTGGGATTTTATCCTCATAAAGAGCCGCTCCCAGGCCTGACGCCTTGCACAAATGGAATACCTCCGATGCCAGTCCGTCCGATACGTCTATCATGGATGTGGGAACAATGCCCAGGGCCCTGAACTCATGAATCACATCCATACGCGCGGTAGGCCTCAACTGTTTGCCCACCACAAACGGATAGCCATCCAGTTTAGGCTGCATATTTGGGTTGGCCAAAAATTCCTGCTTTTCACGTTCCAGCACCTGAAGCCCAACGTACGCTCCACCCAGATCACCGGTCACACACAGAATTTCACTCTCTTTGGCTCCGGAACGATAAGCCACCTTATCTTTCTCCACCGTGCCCATGGCTGTCACTGAAATCACCAGCCCTGAACGGGAAGTGGTAGTATCTCCACCCACCAGGTCCACATTAAACGCCTCACAGGCCGCTCTGATCCCTTCATACAGCACCTCTACTGCCTCCACAGAGAACCGGTTGCTCAGACCCAGGCTGACCGTCATTTGTCTGGGTGTGCCATTCATAGCGGCTATGTCTGAGACATTCACAGACACTGCCTTATAACCCAAATGCTGTAAGGGTATGTAACTCAAATCAAAATGAACGCCTTCCAGAAGCATATCTGAGGTCAGGAGCACCAAATGATCTCCCGCATCGTAAACAGCCGCATCATCCCCGATTCCTTTCACAGTGGTATCGTGATAAATCTTCACCCCTTCCGAAAGCTTATCGATCAGGCCAAATTCCCCCAACTCCCCTATTTCTGTTCTTTTTTCCTCGCTCATTCTTTTTTGATTTTCTTTAAAGAGTTTTTATTTCCTGACACAGCTCTACCAGCACACCATTGGTACTTTTGGGATGTAAAAAACACACCAACTTATTGTCTGCACCTTTTTTGGGCGTTTTGTTAATCAACTCAAACCCTTCCGATTCCAGTCGCTCCATTTCCACCAGAATGTCATCCACCTCAAATGCGATGTGATGAATGCCCTCTCCTTTCTTATCAAGGTATTTGGCAATGGCACTCTCCGGAGCCCCCGCCTGCAGCAATTCCACCTTATTGGGCCCCACCTTAAAGAAAGATGTGGTCACGTGTTCGGAATCTACCACTTCCTCTTTATAAGAAGGTGATCCGAAAAGTTTCTCAAAAAGCGCATTGGCTTTATTCAAATCCTTTACTGCGATACCAATGTGCTCTATTCTAACCATGATGTGTCGATTATGTATTAATTTCGCAAAAATGAGGAAACTTTTCGTGTATTTGAAAGGTTCCTTGAGTTGTTGTATTTTTATGTAAAGTCAACATAATATGGAATTTAGGACAGACGTCCACGTAGAGGCTGCTCGCATTCAAAATGAAATCAAAAATTTTCTAGGTCTGAAAAGCAGTGACCTGGTGTTTGAATTTGCCAGCAGTGAAGGTAAGGTAAAACTGGATCTGATCACCATCAACCCAAGGCATAACCAGTCTTTTCTGTTCAAAACCATAACAGGTTTTGACAAGACAGATGCCTTGAATAAGATGTTGGATTATGTGAAAACACATAAGGAGAAAGAAAGCTCCTATACCATACAGTGGACCACAAAGGGGATGAACGAACTTCAGACCTCCTATTTCAGAGCAAAGAATATCTATGATGCCATGGACAAACTGTACTATGGCCGGGATATGAATAACATCACAGTGTTTAGTGTAGTACTCAACCCAATAGCTTGATTATGATTAATGTAACCGATAAAGCAAAAGAGAGGCTCGCAGAGCTGAGAATAGAAGAAGGACACTCTCCAGCACACAACGTGCGTGTGGCCGTAAAGGGTGGCGGATGCTCTGGTTTGATGTATGACTTACTTTTTGACAATACGCTTTCGGAAAGTGACGAAGTGTTTGAGGACAAGGGTGTAAAGGTCATTGTTGACAAAAAAAGCATGCTCTATTTATTGGGCACCACGCTTGACTTTTCTGATGGCCTGAACGGCAAAGGATTTCAATTCATCAACCCGAATGCGTCCCGCACCTGCGGGTGTGGCGAAAGCTTCGCAGTATAGGCCTACTGACGTAGGTAACCAAAAACCACCCTGATTTTATCAGAGTGGTTTTTTTGTGCCCTCTCCTTTGTTGATGACATGCCCACCGAGCAATGGGCCCAAACCACAGTGCATATCTTGCCAGCTACCGAATAACTACTATTCAGCAACCCCCCTTTCATAATTTCGCGGTGGAAAACACTTCAACCAACCGCATGAAAATTACCCTAACAGCAATGCTATTCCTTCCGCTTCTGGCCTGCCAAAACAAGCAAATTCATTCAAACCAGAAGGCATCAATACAAGAACACTCCAGTGAGTTCTCTTCTCCTGATATTGATCCGCTAGAAACTGATAGTGGGAACGAAAACAGACCAGGACGAAAAAAAATCTTCTCCGAAGGGTCTACTGATCTCTTTAAGTCCAGACTTCAGAAGTAGTTTCTCACATACGGCAGCACAAGGGTTGTTATTATAGCTATTCCGTTACGTAAAAAAATAATTTATCACCCGTTCGGAAAATACTCGATATAACAATTTTCAATAAAATTAGCAATATTTTAATATTCGCCGTAAATTGTGAGCACTAAACCAACAAATCAACCTTTTTATCATGAAAAACAAAATTTACCTAGTACTCATTTCTCTTGCTTTCTTCGCCTGTGGCGGAACCGGATCTTCTCAAGCTGAAAGTGCAGCAGCAGACAGTGTAGAAGTATCAGAACCTGTAGCTGTTGTGGAAGAAGTTGCAGAAGTAGCAGACTCTGTTGCAATGGAAGTATCTGATTCTGTAGAGGTAGTAACCGAAACAGTAGAGGAATAATCGTTTTTAGAACTTCTCAAGATGTAAAAAGCCCGGAAATTCCGGGCTTTTTTTGGTTTAGCAAACGCTATATAGAGGATTCAAACATTCATAAGTGTAGACCGCACTCGGTTTTTTCTTTACCTTCCCATCGCCCCGTTCTTCCCACTCCTTTTTTGGTACACTGCACACAGCCAATAGACCCAAATCCTTTATACAGGAGGGGATGTGCAGGTAGCTCATAAATGGTCCGATAGAGATTCAGGTCCTCCTGGCTCATGTCAATGATGGGATGAAACTTCAGCAAACCCTGTGATTCTTCAAAAATTTTCTTTCCGGCACGATTTTCATTTTGAAAACCCAGCAGACCCGACACCCAGATTTTCTTGCCCTTCTTCAATGCATTCAGTGGATCCACCTTATTGATGAAACAGCAAAAATCAGGATTGCCCTCCCAAACCTTATGGTTGCGGGTAAACTCATGGGAGCGTTCATTGGGCTGAACATCCAGCACATTCAAATCAAACTCATTGATAAGCTGATCGCGATACTGAAGTGTTTCTTTAAAAAGATATCCTGTATTGATCAGGTGAATCGGGTGGCGGGACGCCACTTTGTTGATCATATGAATGAGCGCGATAGAGGTACTTCCAAATGAGGTAGTCACGAGTATTTCTCCTGAATCAAACTCATCAAAAAGCATTTTCAGTCGATCCAGATAAGTGAGATTACCATAGCGGTCATTGAGCTCTAAAAGCCTCGAATCGGATTCCATATTTTCTATTTTCTTTTCTTTGTAAGCACTGAAGTGATTTCATTGAGGCGCTCTACCTTCTCATTAAAATCGCCTTTTAAATCATCCCGTATGGATTTCAGTTGATTCAGTAACTCTGGTGTACTGTCTGGTAGAATATCCTCCAAAACCTCTCTGAATCGCTTGGCGAAAGTGGGAGACTTTCCGTTTGTACTGATCCCTATCTTCAGGTCTCCTTTTTTCACGGTAGACCCCAGATAAAAGTCGCAAAGGTCAGGGGTGTCGGCAACATTTGTCAGCAACCTCAGCTTTTTGGCCTTTTTCTTCAATTTCTCATGAAGCGAATAATCATCAGTAGCGAGTATCAAAAGGTCAGCACCTTTCAGGTCGCCACCCCTTACTTTGCGATTTAATATTTCTATGTACTCCGATCCTTCAGCGAGCGTCTGCAACGCCGGAAGGACCTGGGGAGCAATGATTCTTATTTTAGCATTGGGATCATTCTTCAGCAGTGCTTCTACTTTTTCCAGGCCCACATTTCCGCCACCTACCACCACGGTCTGTATTTGATGGAGCTTTAGAAAAACCGGAAATAACACGTTTCCATCAGAATGACCTACTTCGCTCATGCTACCTCAGATTTTGCCGCCTCCCACCATGTATTCACCTGCTGCTGGTTGCTGGCATGGGCTGCCCCCTCACCGAAAACCAAAAGTGCCGGTGCCTCAGGTTTGGCCTTGGCTGCTATGGCCGCTATGTTTTTGGCCTTTCCTTTGATCACATCTCCATCAGCATGCGAGCCCTTGCTAATAATGGCTGCAGGTAAGTCCCCTCTCCCCAACTCCACATAAGCCCTGGCAATCAGGTCGATTTTACCCAACCCCATAAAAAACAAAGTAGTGGGTGAGTGCTCAGCTGCTCGGAGCACATCTTCGCTGAGTGTCCCCTCACTGGTGGTAGCAGTTACCACTGTGAAGCTTTGGTTGACACCCCGGCAGGTAAGGGGTATTCCAAAATAGCCCGGAAGCATCACACTACTGATCCCCAGCACCACATCCACCTCTATTCCGTGCCGCTCGGCAATCTCCTTCTCTTCGCTTCCTCGTGCAAAAACAAACGGATCTCCACCCTTAAGACGTACCACATGGCCCATCTCCTTGGCATATTGCACAATCAGATGATTGATCGTATCCTGCGAAACACTGGACTTGCCGGCTCTTTTGCCCACAGGTATGTGAACCGCATTTGGTGCATAGCTCAAAAGCTCAGGATCCACCAGTGCATCATACAAAACCACATCGGCTTTCTGCAGGGCCTTCACACCTTTCACAGTGATCAGTTCAGGATCTCCGGGGCCAGCGCCCACTAGCGTAAGTTTTGGTGTTTTCGTCATCGCTTAAGCTTTATAAAATTCATTTACTACCAACTTATCTTTTGCTTCTTTGCTTCGGAAATTACTCACCTGAGCAAAGAAATCGATAGCCTGACCCAGGTATGCCGTAGCAAAAGCTTCGTCAGGCTCATACTTATTAATCTGGAGTACAAGGTCAGAGAATGATTCTATTCCCTCAAACTCCCCAGTCTCCACGCAGTATTTCTGGAAATCTTCAATGATCCCAATGTGGGTATTACACTGTACATCCTTGCTGAGCAAAATAGCCTTGGCACCAATGACAAACGTATTGTAGCTATAGTAGATGGCATCAGCCCACTTACCCTCTGCCAGGGTGCTTTTACCACTTGCTAAACGGTCTCCGGCATCATTGAGAATAGTGCCAACCAGATCCATCATCACTCCTGCACACTCTCCCACGCCTATTTCCGGCACAAAATCATCCACCTTGCCCCAGTCCTGATAATCTTCATCACGAAGTGTTTTCACATCGGCAATGTGTTTCAGAATATCATAAAAATATCGCTTTCCCCTTCTCCTGAAGTAGGCGTTGAAATACTCCTCCTCTGTAGCGTTCTCCTCATAGTCATTGAGCAAAGTTCTTACCGTATCTGGAATTCGTTTGGTAGGTATTTTGATAACCTTCTCGGCAATATTGCCTTTTCCGTCCGGATCAAGTCCGCCACCAATAACCACCTGCATAGCCGGTGATACCTTGTCTCCATTTTTGATACTGCTGCCATGAAATCCAATATTGGCCACCATGTGCTGACCACAAGAGTTCATGCATCCGCTAATTTTTATTTTAATCAGACTTTCGTCCACCAAATGGGGAAACTCATCGCGTATCAAATCCTCCAATACCAGCGCCAATGCGGTACTATTGGTCACCCCCAGGTTACAGGTATCTGTACCGGGGCAGGCCGTCACATCGGCCAGGGTATCAAACCCTGGAGCGGCATAATCCAACTCCTGAAGCGCCTGATAAACAGCCGGAATATTCTCGAGGCGTACATATTTCAGCAGCAATCCCTGGTTCAGTGTGAATCGAATGTCCTCAGCCGCATAAGTTCTGGCGATATCGGCCAGCTTTCTAGCCTTTGGTGATTTGATGTCTCCAAGGGGAATTCTCACTTTCACAGCGTAGAATCCTTCCTGCTTCTGCTCAAAGACGTTGGTTAGAAACCACTCTTTATAAGCGGTGTCAGGCTCAAAATCACTCACGCCCAATATGGACTGGTCCTCCGGCACTTTGGTGATCACCTTTTTTGTATTGATTTTGTAGGTCTGATGCTTCAGAGACTTACGCTCCTCTTCTATCAGTTTCATAAATCCTTCAAGCCCAATCCCCTTATTGGGCTCTATCAGATACTTCAACCTGGCTTTGTGTCTGCGCTCCCGCTCACCGTACCGGTCAAATACCCGCAGACCTGCTTCTATAAAAGGAATCAGCTCATCCTGAGGAAGAAAATCATAGGCCAGCTGACCCATAAATGACTGAGCGCCAAGTCCACCGCCCACGATCACTTCAAATCCATAAGCGCCATTTTTGACTTTAGGGATAAATCCAAAATCATGGATATAAGTAAATGCCGCGTCTGACTTAGAGGAAGAAAAAGCAATTTTCACCTTTCTACCCATTTCCTGACAAATGGGATTTCTCAGGAAATACTCAAACACACCCTGAGCATAGGGTGACACGTCAAACGGCTCCTCAGGATCAATACCGGCGAAAGGAGAAGCCGTGACATTCCGAACAGTATTTCCACAAGCCTCCTTGGTGGTCACCCCGACAGACTCGAGTGCCTCCCACATTTCGGGAGTATCCTGCAACCGCACAAAATGCAGTTGGATGTTCTGCCTGGTTGTCAGGTGAAGATTGCCGTTGGTATATTTTTCTGAAAGATCAGCCACCGTCTCCAACTGATCCGGGGTGATTTTGCCAAACGGCAGCTTCAGTCGAAACATCTGCACTCCCTGCTGACGCTGCCCGTATACTCCTCTGGCCAGTCGAAAAGACTTGAAACGCTCCTCGGGAATTCTACCAAGATTAAAGTCCTGG
This sequence comes from Marinoscillum sp., assembly GCF_040222955.1. Lineage (GTDB taxonomy): Bacteria > Bacteroidota > Bacteroidia > Cytophagales > Cyclobacteriaceae > Marinoscillum. The sequence continues at coordinate 330,615 of NZ_JAVKCA010000009.1, forward strand.
ATTTTATCCTTGAGCTCTTTGATGTCGGCTTTGGCCTCTTTGCTGATGTCTTTTGTGATCATGTTTTTGTTTTGTTCTATAAAAAAAGCCCCTGAGTGAAGTCTCCCGGGGCTTTTAGTGACACAATGAAAATATTTTTTTACTTAATTTCTAGTGCTTCCCGGGATGTCATGTACAAATGCAGCATACGCAACACATGCATGCGTGGCAACAACATGACACTAAAGAGAATAAGGGCTTACAATTGATATGAAAAGGCATTGCTATAAAGTTGTTGGATAAAAAAGGTACTGCGTTTCGGTAAGGGATAGGGATCACTTACAACAACAGCAACAACAACTCATCGAATGTCTCGTGAGGTCAATTGATTGAAAGAAGAAAGTTGTTTTTAATTTCATGGTTAATCAATTCATATTATCCTGACACTTGCCAGAAACAGGAATTAGCACCTTAAACATTGCTTTCAGGTTGCTAGCGCTTCACAGAGCCCGTCTCTCCACGCTTCTTTATAAATCAATTATACGCTAATTGATGAGGCAAAGGTGAGTCACAAAATTGAGACTTCAAAACTTCCGGATCAAAATAACGATAACTTGTATTGAAAAATTCAATTTTTCAAAATTTTACGCTTTCATTTTCGTTTTTCGCAAATGAACAACTGGCGTTTCAGCCATTCCGCGATTATTCATCAATACGCACGTACCTCAGAACCTTTCATGAAATTCATAAAAGCCTTGTTCACCACTCTGTTTCCTCCAGGCGTAGGGTAATCGCCGGTGAAATACCAATCACCAATATGGTTAGGACACGCTTTGTGAAGGTTTTCTACTGTCTGATAGACTACCTCCAGTTCAGCCTTCATGCCTTTAGGGCGAACGATATTGGTAATCATCGCCGAAACTTCATCATAAGTGAAAGGTGCGTACAATTCTTTCACATAGTTGGGCTGGTTTTTATCTCCGGTGCTGGCCAGGCATTTTTCGAAAACCTCATCCAACAGATACTCCTTGTCATGTTTCTTGAGCAGTGCTAGCACCGCCCTGAAGGCCACAAAATCCTTCATCCTGCTCATATCTATCCCGTAGCAGTCAGGAAACCGTATTTGAGGAGCCGAGGAGACGATCACCACTTTCTTGGGCTCCAGTCTGTCCAGCAGGGTCAGTATACTTTTCTCTAATGTGGTTCCTCTCACGATGGAATCATCGATCACCACCAATGTGTCTTTTCGCTTATTGATCACCTCATAGGTAGTATCATACACATGGGCCACCAGGTCATCCCTATGAGCATCATCCGTAATGAAGGTCCGAAGTTTAGCATCCTTCAGCACGAGCTTTTCTACCCGTGGGCGAAAGGAGAGCAACTCCTCCAGTGAATCGGCACTGGGTTTCTGATCCAGAATAATGTCTTTGCGCTGGGCGATGAGGTAATTATCAATCCCTCTCAGCAGGCCTAAAAATGAAGTCTCTGCCGTATTGGGAATGTAGGAGAAAACGGCATTTTTCAGGTCAAAATTGACGGATTTCAGCACACTGGGGATCAGCAACTCCCCCAATTTCCTGCGTTCATTGTAGATGTCCGGATCGGTCCCTCTGGAAAAGTAAATCCGCTCAAACGAACAGGACTTCTTCACCCGTGGCTCGATGAACTTCACCTCTCTGTAGCTGCCATCTTTCTCTATGATCAGTGCATGTCCCGGTGGGATTTCCTTGATCTCAGTGTAATTACATTCAAAGGTGGTTTTAATGGCTGGCTTCTCAGAAGCCACCACCACCACGTCATCATCGGCGTAGTAATAGGCCGGCCGTATGCCGTTGGGGTCACGTGCCACAAAGGCGGCACCATATCCCAGCATACCAGTCATGGTATACCCCCCATCAAAGTCGCGGCAGGACTTTTCAAGAATCCGTTGCAAGTCGAGTTCCTGCTCAATGATGTCGGTGATTTCAATATTGCTTTTGGTTCCTCTGTATTTATTGAAAACTGCCTGGTTGGCTTCATCCAGAAAGTGGCCAATCTTCTCCATTACCGTGACGGTATCCACCATCTCCTTGGGATGCTGCCCCAGTGAGACCAGCTTATCAAAAAGCTCATCCACGTTGGTCATATTGAAGTTGCCGGCCATCACCAGGTTTCGGCTTCTCCAGTTATTTTGTCTTAAAAACGGATGGCAGCTTTCGATGCCATTTTTACCATGGGTACCATACCTCAAGTGCCCCAACCAAACCTCACCAGTGAAGGCATAGTTGTCCTTCATCCACTGAGCGTCGTAAAAACGGTCGCCTCCTTCTTTCTTTGCTTTATTGTATTTTCTGCTGATTTTGCCGAATATGTCCTCGATCGGCTGCTGATTGGTGGTGCGGTATCTGCTGATGTATCTGGTGCCGGGCGGCATATCCAGTTTGATGTTGGCTACTCCCACACCATCTTGCCCCCGATTGTGTTGCTTTTGCATGAGCAGGTACATCTTTTTTGCTGCGAACGCCGGAGATCCGTATTTATCAATGTAATACTGGAGGGGCTTTCTGAGGCGAAGTACAGCTACTCCACATTCGTGTTTGATAGGGTCGCTCATGGTTAGTTACCAATCAAGGAATTTAATAATTTCTGCAATGTTATTCAATATTTCCGGCCTAAAGAAAAACCACAACAAACCGAAGGTGAAAATAGTTGCAATTATCCGCTGACTGACAGAGATTCTGACCTGAAGCTCAGAATTTTCCTGCTTAAGAAAATAGAAATAAGGAATCTTCAGGTAGAAAAACAAGGAGAAAATCACACTTAAAATAGCTACAATCAAATAAGTAAGCATCAAGGGGTCACCCACCTGCTGATACCAGTCCCACATGACCGTAAACAGGTAAAATTTAGCAGTGAAACCTGCGGTGGGAGGAAGACCAATCAAAGCGATCATCACTATCACTATGAGGCCACCCATATAAGCCTCGGCTTTAGAAAGTCCTGAGAAATGACTGATTTCTGTTTTGCCATGAAATTCGAAAACTGAAACCAGATAGAATACCGCCACATTCATCAGGGCGTACACCACCGCGTACCAGGCAAAGGCCACCGCGCCATTTTCAAAAGGAATGAGCAAAGTAACCAAAAGGAACCCTGAATGCGCAATGGCTCCATAGGCAATCAAACGCTTCACATTGGTCTGACCCAAGGCGCCCAGTGTACCCAGGACTATCGTGGAAATACCGATCACAGAAATGGTGACATACAGCCAGTAAAGTTCCTGAATCTCCACCGTCATGAAGATCCGATGAAGCAGCACAAAGCCGCCCAGCTTTGGCACTACAGAAAGCACCATTACCGCATCTGTTGGTGCCTCCTGATAGGCTGACGGTACCCAAATGTGAAATGGCACAGCACTCACTTTGAAGAGTATACCGCCAATGAAAAGTAAAATTCCTACATTGAGTAGTACAGGGTCTCCTGTCAAATGAAGGTCCATTTCGGAAAGTGAGAGTGTTCCCGTATAGCCATAAACAAGCGACATCCCGTAGAGGGCCAGGGCGGAAGAGACCCCTCCAAAAATGAGGTATTTCATTCCGGCCTCAAAAGCTCTTTTCCTGAAGTTGAAATTAGTGAGCATGTAGGCTGAAAACGATGTAAGCTCTACAGCCAGATAAATCACAAGGAGATGATTTACGGAGAGCATCAGGGTACTTCCTAATACCAGGGAGAGCATCAGGAAATAATACTCAGACCTGTGTGTTCCAGTGGTAGGAAAAAACACAACCCAAAGAGAGGTGATGCCAAACAAGAGTTTCATGATTTGTCCCATTGAATCAGTTGCGAGGGTATCACCGAACAAAAAACCAGAAACAGCATCTACCCGAACCAACCACATGGCTCCCAAAAGCACCATCACGTAGATAACCTGGCTCACCAAACCTTGCTTCCATATGAGGCCAGCCACCAACAGGATAAGGGCTCCCACAGCCAGCGAAATCTCAAAACTCAGGCCTCCGAGACTGTCTAAAATATTGTTGAGCTGATTAGTGAGCATAAACTATCTATTTAGAAAATAGTGCCCTTGATCCAGCACACGCGCTACAAAAAACTGAATGGAGTTGTCGATGGGGTCAAGAATGAGTGACGGAAACACCCCAAACAGTACGACCAGCACCGCCAATGGGGCCAGCATCAACCACTCCCGTATGGTGAGGTCCCGCATCAGCGACTCCCATTCACGCTCTCTGGTCCAGAATTTACCAAAAAACATTCGCTGAAGCGTCCACAGATAGTATCCCGCAGAAATAATGATTCCCAGCACTGCCACCATACCTATCCACCTCGGAAATATGCCTGTGAGTGATTCTGTGCCAATGGCGCCCATAAGCACCAAAACCTCCCCTACAAATCCGGAGAGACCGGGCAATCCCAGGGAAGCAAAAAAGAACAAGACTACAAAAAAGGTATACTGAGGCATTTTACCTGCCAGACCACTCAGGTTTTCTATTTGCCTGTCGTGGGTACGGTCATAAATCACCCCCACAATCAGGAACAGGGCACCGGAAATAAAGCCATGGGACACCATCTGAAACAATGAGCCAGAAACCCCTTCGCTGGTGATGGCAGCCAGACCAAGCAGAACAAATCCCATGTGAGACACGGATGAATAGGCAATCAATTTCTTAATATCATTTTGCGCCATCGCCACCAGGCCTCCATAAATAATAGAAATGAGGCCTACCATAGCCACCGGGTAAGCCATAGAAATGGCTGCATCAGGAAATATCGCATAGCAAATCCGGAAAAGCCCATACCCGCCTACCTTTAACAGTACTCCTGCCAACAGCACTGAAATGGCTGTTGGAGCCTCTACGTGAGCATCGGGTAACCACGTATGAAAAGGCACCGCGGGTAGTTTGATCATAAACCCAACCAGCAACAGGATAAAAGCTACAGACCGCAGGGGCATTCCCCAAAGCATATATCCACTTTCCGGTGAGAGCAGTGTATTGCTCAGGTAGATACCATCCATCATCTGAATCAGACTAAAAGTATTCGTCTGTGCTCCGGCTCCATCTATAGTCCCCACAGACAGGTACAGACCGATCATTACAATGAGAATAAACAAGGAACCCAGAAGGGTGTATAAGAAAAACTTGATGGACGCATAGGACCTCCTTGGTCCGCCCCAGATTCCGATAAGGAAAAACATGGGCAGCAGCATGAATTCAAAAAAGACATAAAAAAGGAAAAAATCCAGAGAAGCGAAACATCCGATCAGACTCCCACTCAAAATCAGGTAGAGCATAAAATACCCCTTCACTTTGGTAGTCAGCTTCCAGGAGGAAACCACACCGATCACGAGCAAAATAGTACTCATAACGATCAGGGGCATACTGATACCATCCACGCCCACGGAATAATCCACCTGAAGTGATCCATAATTGCCCAACTGAAGGGAAAACCAAGGTGCGATCTCCACATACTGAAAGGCCTCTGACCAAGCCTTTGGCTGAAGGGAGCCATCAAATCCAAAAAACAGGAGCAGGCCCAAAACAAACTGGAGCAATGTGGCACCCAGTGCAATCAGCCGAATGGCCTGACGGGAGGAAGCCGGCATGACGCCCACCACAAACGCCGCTACCAACGGCAAAAAAATCATCCAACTAAGCAGGTAGTTCATCATATTTTCCACTTAACTAAAATTGAGACCACAGCACAAGCACCAACAGCAGGAGCACCATCCAGATAAGCTGATTCTGAACTTTGCCCGATTGTATTTTGGTAAACACACCCCCCACACCTCTGAATAGCCAGGCCACGAAATTAACCAGTCCATCCACAACTTCACGATCTATCACCGCCAAAGCTTTGCTGAAAACCACGGTGGACACTCCGGCTGCATTGACTAACCAGTCAATCACCTTTCGATCAAAAATACGGGCTGCTTTTGCCACCTTTATATAATTTCCAGACAAACCGTCGTAAATACTTTCCAAATACCATCCCTCAAAGGTCAAGCGTCGGTACCACTTGGCTGGCACCATAGCCATCTGATAGCCCAAGCTGCGCATGGATCCGGGTCTGTAAAAAATATAGCTAATGGCCAGTCCGCCAACCGCCAGCGCTATTGATAACATCATGGTCCAAACCTGAATGCTTCCGTGTCCAGGACCGGCAGAGTCCCCAAACAAAAAAGAACTCAGCCACCAGCCACCTGCATCCAATGGATTGAGTGCATTGACCAGCCATAGTGCCCCTACTGACAAGACCATCAAAGGAACCTTCACAAGTCCCAGTGGCTCCATATGTGGGAGTTTTTCAAGTGCGGTACGAGGGGTTCCATGAAAAACCAAAAGGATTTGACGCCCAATATAGATGGGAGTAAGCAGCGCGGTAACGAAGGCCAGATCAGATACCAGATAGGCCCACCAGTATCCGTTGGCTGAATGATCTATGGCCCAGAGCCAGACACCTGACAGGATACCTTCTTTCGAAAGAAAGCCCGAAAACAGGGGTAGGCCGGAGAGGGCCAGTCCGCAAATGATAAAAGCAACGTGAGTAAAAGGCAATACTTTTTTCAACCCGCCCATCGTTCGCATGTCCTGGGCATCAAAAGTGGAATCTGTATGCTTTAGGGTGTGGAGATAATGAATCACAGCGCCTGCCGCCAGAAACAACCCTGCCTTGAAAAAGGCATGGGTCCAAAGGTGAAAAAGCGACGCCTGATAAGCACCTGCCCCAATGCCCATCACCATGTAGCCAAGCTGTGAGATGGTGGAGTAAGCCAATACCTTCTTAATGTCGTGCTGGGTGAGTGCGGAAACCGCCGCCATAAATGCGGTGACGGCACCAATTGCGGCAGTGGTATTCAGTACCGGTGGGGACAAAAACGGCGCCACGCGGATCAACAGGTAAACACCGGCTGCCACCATAGTGGCAGCATGGATTAGCGCCGATACAGGCGTTGGGCCGGCCATGGCTTTCGGCAACCACCCAGAAAACGGAAACTGAGCTGATTTGCCGAGCGCTCCGATCATGAGGCCAAACCCAGCCAGATGTACCAGCAGGGATGATTCCCCTCCGACCAAAGAAGATAAAAATGGCTGATTGAGCTCAGTTACCATCAAAATTACCCCTATCAGCAGACCCGCATCAGCCACCCTGTTGACCATGAAAGCTTTTCTGGCAGCTACGGCTTTCTCCACGTCCTCATACCAAAACCCAATCAGCAGGTAAGACGAAAAACCAACCAGCTCCCAAAAGATAAAAACGAGAAGAAAATGATCCGCAGCGAGCAGTCCGATCATCGAAGCAGTGAAAAAGCCCAGCTTGCCAAAATACCGGTGAATGGCACGGTCATGGCTCAGGTAATGGGCGGAGAAAAGATGCACCAGCAGAGAAACCAGATAAACCAACCCAATCAATACTGCACTTATTCTGTCTATGCACCATCCAAATTCATACCCGGGAAGCCACTCCCACCGAACCACAAGGCTGGCATCATGACTCTGATAAATCAAAAAACCAGCGATCACGGCTCCAGGCAACATGCCCATCAGCGACAGCCTGCTTGCATTTTTGGATCCTGACAAATAAGTGATCACTCCACCCAGCAGTGGAAACATAAGGACAAGTGTTATATAAATGGCTGGGGTTGTCATTAGTGCTTCAGCGTATTTAGGTCATCCAAATCAGACGTGTCATAGGTCTTGTAAATATTGAGCAGGATGGCCAATGCAATGGCTGCCTCAGCCGCAGCGATCACCACCGAGAAGATGGCAAAAACCTGCCCGTTCAGTTCCGGATCAAACTTTGAGAAAGCAACGAGATTCAGATTGGCAGCATTCAGCATCAGCTCTATTCCTATCAACACGAAAACGGCATTCTTTTTAATCAATACAATGAGTAAGCCACTGCACAGCAAGAAAGCCGATAGAATCAAATAATAAGTTAGAGGAATCTGAGTCATGCGTTTCCCGATTTTTTGGCCAAAAATGCCGCCCCTACCAAAGCTACCAACAGCAAAAATGCGATCACCTCAAAAGCGATTAAATGATCCGTGAGAAAGAGAATTCCAATTTTCCTTACCTGGTCCTGTCCTGAAACTTCCACATTCGGCCATTTCAGCCCTGCGGCTAGTATCCATTTGACCAACAACAAAAAGAAAACCGTGGAAACCGCCCCGCCCAGCACCACACCTCGGTGTTGGGTGAAAACGCCGGCCTCACTTACCCGCTTGGTAAGCATGATTCCAAAAATCAGCAATACAATAACCCCACCCGCATAGATCATGATCTGAACCACAGCCATCAGTTCCGCATGGAGCAGCACATAAACAGCTGCCAACCCCAAAAGTGAAATCACAAAAGCGAATGCCGCCCTGATGATGTTGTTAGTAAACAGGAGATACAGGACGGGCAACACAATCATCAGCCCAAAAAAAACCGTCAACACTTCACTTATCCCCATCGCTATCTTTTGGTTTCTTAGGAATCATCGGCCTGGGCTTAAACTTTGGCTTGTCATCCGACTTGCCACCTTCACCACCGGTAGCTTTAGGTTTCAATATCGGCTTCATGACAGGTTTTTTCATAACCGGACGAGGCATTTCGGCCTCATCAGACCTGGTGGACTGTCCAGCGTCAGGGGTGGGCTTAGGCTTCATGACCGGCTTTGCTCCCGCCACTTTAGGCGCCATGGGTTTAGGACGCATCACAGCCTTCGCTTTTACCGCCCCACTTTCAGGTTGCGCTGTGGCTGAGGCCTTAGCAGCCGCCTTTTTCTCCTCAAATTCCGCGAGCTCCTTTCGCTTCTGAGCGATCTCAGTCAGGCTCATCTCAGCAAAAGAGTAAACATGATCATTCACATCAAACTCACTGAAATCATACACCTTAGTCATGGTGAGACACTCCGTAGGACATACGGTGGTACATAAGCCACAAAAGCAGCATTTGGACATGTCTATGTCAAACTTTGCGGCGTGTATCCGCTTGGGTGTACCGTCTGAGGTCATCCCAAAAGTCTCAGGAGCCAATATGGGCTCGATCTCAATACAATCTACCGGACATACCTTCGCACACTTATCACATACGATACAGTCATCGATCTCATTGTGCAGCCGATAGCGGGCATTGTCGGGCACAGGCAATGACTCGTAGGGATACTCCAGTGTCACGATCCCTTTGTCCGCATCAAAATACTTTTCATCGGACACCCCAATAGGTGTTCTTGATTTTCTGGCATCCGCCAAATAGCCAAAAGTGAGTTTTAATCCCTCACTCATGGTGCTAAATGCCTCTTTTATATTTTTAAAGTATCCACTCATAACATCCACAGTTTCCAAATACCAACCACAAACAACAGCAGAATGGCTGCAGGAGTTAAATATTTCCACGATAACGACATCAGCTGATCCACCCTTAGCCTGGGATAAGTCCAGCGAACCATTATTTGTAGAAAAATGAAGAAAGTCCCTTTGCTCACCAACCAAAATGCACCCCATACAGGGCCAGTGGTCCAGTCGGCCAGCTTAAGGACACCCACATTAGGCAAAGGTGTGTTCCAGCCACCAAAAAAAAGAATAGCGGCCAGGAAAGATACCAATAGCATCATGGCATACTCTGACAGCATAAATATCCCCCAGCGAAAGCCACTATACTCAGTATGATAACCACCGATGAGCTCAGACTCTGCCTCGGGCAGGTCAAAAGGAACCCTATTGGACTCAGCCAGGCCCGATATGAAAAAAATCAAAAACACCACCCACATGAAGGGCATGGTGAATACATTCCAACTAAGAAAGCCACCAATACCGGTCACCTCCAAAGATGCTATGCCCAAGAAATAACGTGGAGCCTCACCCAGAATGCCTTGCTGCTGGGTGATCACCTGCAGGTCCATGGTCTGTGCGTACATCACCACGGCCAGCACCGAAAGTCCCAGTGGGATCTCATAAGAAACAATCTGCGCTGCGGAGCGCATGGCGCCATACAGGGAATACTTGTTATTAGAGCCCCAGCCAGCCATCAGAATCCCGAGGACGTCTATTGAGACAATGGCCAGCAAATAAAACACCCCTACCGAAAAAGCTGGGGTAAACGCCTCTGTAGTCAGGGGCAGCGCAGCAAACCCTCCGAAAATGGAACCAAATATCAGGATGGGTGCTAAGAGGAATAATGCCTTGTCAGCTGCCTTTGGTCGAATATCCTCCTTTTGCAGCATTTTTAACAGATCCGCCACCGTCTGAAACAGGCCCTTCGGCCCGACTTCCATAGGTCCAAGACGATTTTGTACGAACGCCGCAATCTTACGCTCACCGTATACACCCACCACGACAAACCCCAATAAAAACGGCAAAAAGAATATAAAAGTGATCATTAGACTTCAAACATCGGTCTTTCTAAAAATGTTAACGGCTAAGTTAAACGAAGACATTGACAAGCAGAAAAGTTTGCCTATTTCTCATCAAAGGACACGTCTTATTGGAAAATCGTCAATATGAAATGTGGATGTTCCGGTATCTTTGAGAGAATTGAAAAATAAAATAAAATTATGCAAAAACATACTTTTAAAATATAATCTTTGGATTTTAATGGTTAATTTTGCTTAGTTGTTATATAAAAACTGGGATTTTACAGAACCATTAAGCAGCGAAATTATGAAGAGGATATTAATGTTTTTTTTGGCCATCACCGCAGGTACTGCAGTATTGGCCCAGTCAGGAGATGAAGAGATGTTTCACTTCAGAGCCATGGAAGACAAACTGGATGACTCGGCCATTGATTTGGCATTCATCAGAGGGCATTTTATGGGTGAGGATGTAGCCAAGAAACTTTACCTCCTTCGTGAACGATACACCTGGGTAGAAGAAGAATCTTCAACCAACCCTACACCAAAGACCTACATAGATAAACCTGCTATCTACAACTCTGTGAAGAAGCTGGAGCGATACTACAAAAAAGGCATCAAGAAAGGATACATCAAAGAGGAGATGGCCATTGCAGAGTTTCAGCAAATCCTGGACATTGCCATCTTTATCAGAAACCAGCAGACCGCTGAGTTTGAGGACCTGCTGGATCAACTCAAGGAAGAAGAGCAGATAGTGGGAATGTACACAAAAAAGGTCCTTTTAAGTTATTAAACTAAAGATTCCTCCAATTTAGTCATGAAAGCCGGCGATTTCGCTGGCTTTTTTATTGTCCTTTTCGGTAACTTCCATAATAAATGGCACATCCAATTATTATCATGGGAGTATCCGGCAGTGGCAAGACGACCATCGGCAACATGGTTGCTGATCGGCTGGGCAAGACCTTTCTGGATGCAGATGATTTTCATCCGGAGGAGAACAAGGCCAAGATGGCTGATGGCATACCCCTCAACGACGATGACAGGCTCCCATGGCTTCAAACCTTAAAAGAACAACTCATATCCACTCCTGGTGTGGTACTGGCCTGCTCGGCACTCAAGGCCAGCTACCGTTTCATACTGGACCCCAACCAGGCCTACTTCTGGATTTACCTGGATGGCAGCAAGGAATTGATCTTTGAAAGACTCAAAAAAAGGACCGGTCATTACATGAAAGAAAATCTGCTAGACAGTCAATTTGAAACGCTTGAGGTCCCTGCTGGCGCCCTGAAGATCAGCATTGACCAGAGCCCGGATGAAATCCTGTCGGCCATCCTCAAAGCCGTGAAGAGGTAGCCTACTTTTTGATAATCCTGCGTGTGACGTGAAAGGATTCTCCCTGTATTTCCAAAAGGTAAATCCCGGCTGGCCATTCATTTTCGATTTCCATTTTCACGCTTTTCAGAATAAGCTGACCACTCATATCATAAACGGTAACGGAGGTAAACCGATCCCTCAAATCATTGGGAATTTTGATGCTCAAATGATTCCCGACGGGATTCGGAACAATCATAATCTCAGACCACTTACTCAATCCCAAAACTACAAACGGATCTGATCTCACCGAACAGCCTCCATCACCCACTGTAAGGGCCACCTCATAAGTACCCGCTCCATATAAGACAGAGGTGCTGACTTCCCCTACCATTAGCTCACCATCGTGATACCAGCTAATGTCCGCATCTGTATCCGAGATCTGCAAGTGCCCATCCACTAAATTGATCACAGGTTTTTCCGGGAGCCCATATTGATATTCAACCGTGATTTTCTGTAAGTATTCACAACCGTTTCCGTCTACTACGGTCACCTCATAGCTGCCTGCCTCGTCCCTATCCAACACTGCTCCTGACAGGGGTACATCACCGACCCAAAATGAGTATGGGCCCAACCCTCCTACTCCGGTCATGGTCAACTGTCCCTCTGGCTCTTTTGTGCACAAAAATCCCTCTACCTCATAGGTGAAGTACAGCGAATCGGGCTGTGCAATCGTAAATGAGTGCTGCAATTCGCATTCATTTTCGTCTTTGACTGTCAGCAGGTGATCTCCCGCCACCATGGCATAGGAGGAGTTGGAAGAAAATCCCCCTTCATCTACCTGATAGCTGAGCGCGCCACTCCCTCCTGTGGCCTCCACGTCTACTGTCCCTTCACCTCCAAAGCATTTAGGATCAATGATCAACACTTCCACAGCCAGGGGCTCGGGAGAGGTAATTTCAAAATCCTCCATAAGGAAGCATCCATTGTCTGTGCCCTCCAGAGAGACGGTATGTGTCCCGGCGGTTAAGTCCGAAACATTATTACCCGATAATAACTGACCATCCACACTAAACTGATAGGTGCCTCCTCCTGAAACGGTAAAAGTGGCTGACCCATCAGCAGCATCATAACAGGAGGTAGGCTGTACACTTTTATTAAACAATCTACTCTCAATGGACAGGGACTCACTGTAAGTTCTCTCCAATTCGTCTTTGACTGTGACGCTATACACACCTGCTGCCAGGTCCGCAAACGTGCCCTCAGCCACGAACGTCTCACCATCCAGGCTAAAAGTGTAATTCTGCGTGCCACTCGTTTGGACAGTAATAACGCCATCACTGGTATTAGGACAGGTGTATGGAGTGGCTTCCATTTTCACGTAGGCCTCAAGACGAATATTGTCGATGTAAAGGTTATTTCCATACCCATTGGTAGTTCTAAATGCCACCTCTGTTCCTGCCAGGTCTTCCGGCACAGTAAACTCCAGTGACACAGACCTCCATTGTGCCAAAGTGGGTGAAAAAGGCCCGGTTTGCGGTGGTTTAGTGGCCAAAGCCGCTCCTGATTTATCCCAAAGGCTCACCCAATCTGCCTCGCAGCTCCCGCGATACAAAACAGCCAGCTGATCAAAATAGGTATTGTCGTAATAGGTGTATGCATAATCGAAGGTAAGCCTGTAGTCTCTGGAGAAAGAATTATCCGCCAATGGTAAAACCAGGTAATCCTGCGCCCCTACTGCACCATATTCATAGAAATTTACAAAAACGCTCTTCTGCCCCTCTGAAGCAGCCCCCGAAACCTGCTCAAAGGTCTTCTGCTCGTCTTCGTTGATCACTTCCAAACCAATTCCCGTGCCCTCAAAACCGGCCTCCTTAGAAATCAGTGTGGTCTGAGGAACATCTGCCACCAGTACCTGATCCACCATCAGGAGCGTATCCTTATTTCCTCCCGCTCCTGACACGATGAGCTGCACATCAAAAGTCCCACCGGTCTCGTAAAGCACTTCCGGGTTTTGCTCCGTAGAAGTCTCCGGCATTCCCCCTTCAAAATACCAGCTCCAGCTGGTGGCATTGAGTGATATGTCGTAGAAACTGACGGATGTCCCGGCGCAAGCCTCCTGAAGGTTTTGGGTGAAATCTGCAGAAACAATTTTCTTATATAAGTAAGACCGATAAGCATCATAGGCCTGATCTATCCGGGAATACTGCCCATCAGTCAGGACATCCCGGCAAAACTTGAGGGAGTAAGACATAATATTTCTGGGATCCGGCGTGAATGGGTCGTTATTGGCGTCTACACTTGTGCCGGTATAGGTACAACTCGCATTCACATTGGATCCGCCCAGCTGAGGATCGGCCGGCGTATCGCATAGTTCATCCCCTGCGGTCTCACAGTTGACACGTGCCACCAGCTCATCCGTAAGTTCGCTATTGGAATTACCATGGGTATGATACAGGGTGAAATAATGACCTATCTCATGGGGAAGGGTGCTTCCATTCACCGCACAACTATTGTCCATCAGGACACGATCAGGTCCGCCTGGGAAATAGGCATACCCGCAATAGCTGCCACCCTGACTGTCTCCTACGGAGTTCGCAAAATAGACGTTAATGGTTTTGGCCACATCGTATTTCGTACCCATAGCCACCTCGTCATCGGTATTAAAGTCAAAATACTGGGAGTCGTGTATTTCATTGGTCCCGGCTAAAAAAAACACGAGGTTAGCATGACTATAGTAGGCATTGAGCACCTCCATGGCATCACTGAGTTCCTGCTCAGTCATTCCTCCGGTACCATCCGTACGTCTGATCAGGTGGGCAGTGATTGCTACGTTTCTTATGGGCAAACCAGCCATCCGCCTGCCCGATCTCACATCCGGATGAAAATCCCTCAGAAGCTCCAGCTGTCGCTGAGTGATGGACGTAGCACATGGCTGTAGCTGTGCATGAAGCTGGGAAGCTGTAATCAACGTAAAAAGGAAAAGAATTTTTCTCATATCTAACCCGGCAACCAGCCTACCGCCATGCCTTCCAACCGGAAAGAGAGCGGCTCTGCAAGCCCATCAATTAATACATCGGTTAATACTACATTCACCCGATAGGTGACACCTTTGCGGTAAAGCTCCAAATCTTCAGGCCCCATCGCAATGCGAACCACTCCACTCTTAGCCGGTACCCGTTGCAGCTCCTTCGGCCTCCTGACGGTCATTACGTCATTGCAAAGGGTGTGGGAAATGTCCTGATCAAATTCTAGGTATTCTACCGACAGGATATCCTCCTCCAGGTTGAATGTGTTTTCCTGCTTCAACTGATAAGCCTGATCGTCCATGAAAATCCTGAGATAACCTGTTCCGGACTGGGTGAGTACAAAAACCTGGAGATGACCACATGAAGCTGTAGTGCCCGTAAATGGCCCAAAATTGAGTTCGGGTTCCTGAGAAG
Organism: Marinoscillum sp.; assembly: GCF_040222955.1. Taxonomy (GTDB): domain Bacteria; phylum Bacteroidota; class Bacteroidia; order Cytophagales; family Cyclobacteriaceae; genus Marinoscillum. Next base: position 345,683 of record NZ_JAVKCA010000009.1, read on the forward strand.
GCGGTGGTGTGCAGGCGGAAAGAACCAAAAACAAAATGAATACTGACCGGGGTGAGTTCATAGACACAGTCAAATTTAAAGGAATCAGGTGTATCGGTGCGTATTAGGCCATGATACTTTCTGTCTCTCCAAAAGCGGGAAGTTCAACGACAAATTCGGTCCCCACGCCTTCCTGACTTTGTACATGGATGCGGCCATTATTCACCTCGATAAACTCATGAACCAACTGCAGCCCCAGCCCGAGCCCCTTTTCGCCAGCGGTACCATAGGTGCTTTTGTCATCTTCCAGCATAAAGATAGTCTCGACCTGGTCTTCCGTCATTCCCACGCCGGTATCAACCACACGGATCTCCACTATTTGGTCTCTGACACGGGCAGTGAGTTCCACCCTGCCTCCTCCGGGAGTGAATTTCAAAGCATTGTTGACCAGATTTCTCAAAATGGTCATGGTGGTGTTTCTATCTGCCCAAAGTGAGATTTCCGGATCGATATTCGCCGACAAATGAATCCCTTTTCCCCTGGCCATATTGCCTAAAGTGGCCACCAGTTCTTCTGTCATTTCCTTAAGATTGAGGGTTTCCGGCAAGTAAGAAAACTGTCCCTGTTGCTTCATGGCCCAGTTGAGAAGGTTATCCAGCAGGGTGGACAGCTGGTCCACGGACTTATCAATATCATCGGCCACCTCCAGAAGCTGATCCGGCTCTCTGGAAGCTACAAAATACTTGATCAGCGAACTGATCCCATGAAAAGAATTAATCGGCCCCCGGAGGTCATGTGAAATGATGGAAAAGAACTTATCCTTGGTTTCATTGAGTGATTCCAGTACACGCTTTTGCTCCTCCAGTACCACGTTGATGCGCGCTTTGGATCGGTAGTACCTGAAGCTGACATAGGCCAGGATGGTGAGTATTATCGCAATCAGCGTGGCCGTAGTGATGATAATCTGCTGATTTTTCTGTTCGGCTTTCAGCAGGTCCACCTCGGCCTGTTTCTTCGCCAGCTCAAAAGCCCCTTCCAGGTTTTCAATTCTGTTATAGATTTCATCATTGGAGATACTATCCTTCAGTGCTACGTACTCCTGATGATACCTGTAAGCGGACTCATAATCTGCACTCATCGCATAGATGTCCGCCAATCTCAAGCTGTTGTCTCTGATTTCAGCTTTCAAACCGTACCGCCTGGAAATGGACATACTGGAGTCGGCAAATTGCTTGGCATCTCTCAGCAAGCCCTTTCGCTGATAAATCTCCGCCATGTATGTGAGAAAAATGGCACTCCCGTAATGGTCTTCCAGCTTTTCGAGCTCCCGAATGGAAGCACTCACATTCCGCTCGGCCTTCTCCAGATCACCCTGCTGAGCCTGGACCAAACCAATGTTGCCCAAATTGTAAGCAAGCCCCGACCGGTCACCACCCATTCGCTCATAGATGCGCTTGGATTCCTGAAAACAGACCAATGCCGAATCATACATATTAGACATGTAATACTCATCACCCATATTCAGCAAAATGGTAGCCAGCAAAACACTGTCCTGAGGGGTGAGCTGCCCCAGGGCTTCTTTATAGTAAAGCAAAGAATTGTTGTGGTTTCCTAAAATAGAGTAAACATCCGCCAGAGCGGTGTTGGCGCCAGCTACCCCTTTGATGTAACCTGACTTCTCAGCATAATCAAGCGCTTTAAAGAGGGAATAGATCGCCACATCAAAGTCCCCCATGAGCCGATAGGCCTGGCCCTGGTTCAAGTAGGCATGGTGAAGAAATTTGAGGTCTTGAATGGTTCTGGCCTCCTCCATCAGGAGGTCAGCATATTCCAGTTTCTTCTGGGGGTCCGTCTGATTATTGGCTATGAGGGTAAGAATTCTCATGCGGGCGGTGTCCTGCCGTGGTAACCTATCGGCGATCTCAATGAGGCTATCAGCAACCGACTGATCCTGACCAACCCCCAGCAGGGGTAATAATGAAAGGAATATTGCTAGTACAATATGATAGCCTTCTCGATTCATCGTATATGAAGGTAGTGACTTTAATTTAAAATTGACATCATCAGATCTATTTTAGCTCGGTGCTAACGGCAGTCTCACAATGAAGGTAGTGCCCATACTCTCTGCAGTCTCCACGTCAATACTCCCTCCGTTCATTTCTACAAACTCGTGAACCAGCTGCAACCCAAGGCCCAGGCCCTTCTCGCCGGCCGTCCCATAGGTGCTCTTCTTATCATGAAATTTAAATAACATGTCCAGCTTGCTTTTCGGAATCCCCACCCCTGAATCCGCTATGCGAATCACGGCGAGCCCATTCACGGCCTTTGCGGAAATCCGTACCTGACCTTTTTCCGGGGTGAACTTCAGAGCATTGTTCACCAGGTTTCGCAAAATGGTCATTGTCATGTTTTTGTCTGCCCATACTTCCAGGTTTTCCGCTACTCTTGCCGAAAGCTCAACATTCTTTGCCTTGGCCATGTTGCTAAGTGTTTTGACAATTTCATCTGCCATTTCTTCCAGCCGGAGCTTTTCGGGATTGTTCGGGAAGTGGCCCTGCTGCTGCATAGCCCAGGTGAGGAGATTGTCCAACAGGTTGGATAAGCGTTCTACTGATTCGTCTATGTCATCGGCGATCACCATGAGCTGTTCGGTCTCTTTGGTCTGCACCAGGAATTTGATCATCCTGCTAATCCCGAAAAATGAACTCACGGGGCCCCTGAGATCATGAGAGATAATAGAAAAGAACTTATCCTTAGTCTGGTTGAGTGATTCCAGTTCGCGGTTAATCCTGGATTTGGTCTGATAGTACTTGTAAATAATCCCGGCCAACACTACCAACACCAGCGCAAAAGCCCCAATAGCGAGCATAATCAGTTGTTGAATTCTCTTCTCAGCGGTCAGGACATCCACTTCAGCCTGTTTTTGACCTACCTCATACCTGGTCCGCATATCTGCCAGACTTTGGATCATGGCCAGATTGCGAATGCTGTCTCTATAGACGATGTGCTGCTGGTAAAACTGTAGGGCTTTTTCAAAATCACCTACATGAGTATAAAGTTCACTCATCTTCAAACTTCCATCGCTAATCTGCTCCTTAAGCCCACGCTGATGAGCCAGCTCCAATGCTTCTTCCACCAGCTCCCTGGCCTGATTAATTTGATTCTTTTGAAAATAAACATCCGCCAAATGAAACTGATAAGTGGTAATCGTACCAGCATCATTTCCCATTGACGATTTGTATTCCAATGCATCAGCTAGTTGCTCTTCCGCCAAATCGAGGTTACCAAGGCGAGCATTCACCATTCCAATATTGCCAGTGATTACCTTGGTGAGGTATTCTCTTTTGAGTTCCTGAGCGAAAAATTCCGCTTTCTGATAATACTTAAGTGAAGAGTCCAGATAATCATTGTTGTAGTATCCTTCTGCGAGATTGTTGAAAGCAATGACCTGTCTCACAGAGTCTTGATGATCTCCGGTTTCGTATTGCCCGATACATAAGTTGAAATAATGGGCAAGTTTTTCAACGTCTCCGATTTTACCATAGAGCGTGCCAATAAGGCTGTTGACCATCGCCACATCCTTTTTGGTGAGGTGCTCACCAACTCGGAGCGCCTCAAAAAGATATTCCAGTGCTGACTCATAACTACCCTGGGATTTATAAGCCTGACCCAGATACACATTGGCCCAAAACCTATTAGGATGATCAGCCTCACGAGCCTCCTCCAGCAGCCTGTTCCCATAGAAAATGGTAGAGTCGTCATCATTGACCGAATGCAGCAAAATGGACTTGAGCACCTTGATCTTTTCCTCATAATCCATGCTTTGCAGGTGTATTCCCTTCAGGCTATCAAGTGTATCACTGGCCCCTGCAGATGGACTCAAAAGGAGTGTCAATAACAATAGTAAAGTGTATCTTGTTGTCATTCAGCTGGAAAGATAACAAGCAGGTGGTAAAAAACCACCTGCCAAAGAATGTTGAAACCCACTCTGGTTACTACCCTGGAGGACACTCCGGATCACAGTATTTCAGATCTGGATCCACAGAAATAACAGCGGTCTCTCCTGCCGGGATCACGTTGATGGTATACTTCGTCCGCGCTCCCTTGCTGGCATTGGATTTTACTTTCCCGGTCTTCTCCTTCTTATCTCCTATGAGGGGAGTGTCAATGATTTCGTCGTTGTCCAGGTCCACCGTGATATCGTCGATGCTAGTATCGTATGCCATCCAGGTAATTTGCGAATTCTTACCCAGGACGGATTGCGGGGATTTGGCTGAGACAATTCCCCAATTGTCTTTGTCTGAGCTCCACCAGAGCTCCTTTTTCTGATAGGTCAGATAAATTTTAATCTTCTTAGCCATTAGTTATGTTGGTTAGCGGTTAGAAAAAATTAGTTAAGCGTATTTACCTTCAATATATCAAATGATGCACTTTCTCCGACACTTCATTAGTAAAAACCGTCGCTTGAGTTGTAAAAAACGTATATCGCGGCCTGCTAACCCTACTTTTCTCCATATAATGGTAAACTCACGATAAAGGAAGTTCCCTTGTCTATTTCGCTCTCCACCTCGATGTGGCCACCGTTCATTTCAATAAACTCATACACCAGCTGCAAACCCAATCCGAGTCCCTTCTCTCCTGAAGTACCATAGGTACTCTTCTTATCCTGAAGTTTAAACAAGCTGTCCATCTTTTCTTTCGGAATCCCCACACCAGTATCGGATACCCTGATTTTCACCATTTGTTCATATCGGCTGGCGGAGATGGTCACTTGCCCGCCCTCCGGCGTAAACTTCAGTGCATTGTTTACCAGGTTTCTCAGGATGGTCATTGTGGTGTTCTTGTCCGCCCAAACCACAAGATCTGCCTGCACATCTGTCGAAAGGTCGATTTTCTTTCCTTTGGCCATAGTGCCCAGTGTATTCACCAGTTCATTGGCCATATCGGCCAGCTGAAGCTTTTCCGGGTGATTCGGAAACTGACCCTGCTGCTGCATTGCCCAGGTGAGCAGGTTATCCAGCAGCGTGGAAAGGCGCTCTACAGACTCATCTATGTCATCGGCTATTTCCAGCAGTTGCTCAGTTTCTTTGGATTGCACCAGGAATTTGATCATTCGGCTAATCCCAAAAAACGAACTGACCGGTCCTCTCAGATCATGGGATATGATGGAAAAGAATTTATCCTTGGTCTGATTGAGGGCTTCCAGCTCCTTATTGATCCGGGACTTGGTCTGATAATATTGGTAGATCACAATCGCCAGGATGAACAAAATGAACGCAAATGCTCCAATGGAGATCATGACCACCCTTTGGGTCTTCTTTTCCGCGGTGAGCACGTCCACTTCCGCCTGCTTTTGACCCACTTCAAATTCCGTACGGATATCCGCAAGTTTTTTCACTGTGCTGGCATCCGAAATACTGTCCTTATAGAGAAAATACTGCCTCAGATAGCCCATGGCCTTCTGATAATTGCCTTCTGCCTCATACAATTCGGCCAGCTTGGCATATGCATCTCTCATTTGCTCTTTCAAACCAATATTTCGGGCCATTTCCAGCGATTCATTGTAGATGGCTATGGCCTCGTTGGTCAAGCCCTGATCCACATAGATTTTTCCCAGATGAATGAGGTAATCCGAAATCCCGTAGGTATCGCCCAGAGGCTTGAGTATCTCAATGGCTTCCTTCAAATCTGCCTCTGCCTCTCTGTAGTCTCCTAGTTCTCGTTTGATAAGTGCTTTATTTCCGATACTATAGGCAATACCAATGGTCAGGTTGATCTCATTGAAAATGATCTTTGCTTCGTCATAGTAGATGATTGCTGAATCATATTCCTGATTTTCATAATAGTTGTAGCCGGTATTCAGCAGCGTCAGTGCCAATTGCTGATGATCACCGGTCGCGCGAAAAATATCAATCGCCTTATTATTGAAATTAATAGCATTGGCAATGTCATTGTCGCGCCTCAGAAAGGTATTCGAAATCTCAGCATATACCTCTCCAAGGTTTGTTTTCAAGTCGTGCTTCTCGGCTATTTTGGCCGATTCAAATAAGTTTTCCAGCGACTTCTCCAGATCTCCCCTGAGCCTGTACCCTATCCCAAGGGCGCTGTATCCATACTGCAAATGATAATAATCCTTTCTGAGATCAGAGAGCTCAATGAGCATGAGACTGTATTTGATTTTTTCGTCAGGGTTAGTCTCACTCAGCGTGATTTTTTTTAACACGCTCAGGGAAATGGAATCATTGCTGATTCCGGGAAGCGTCCGCTTGAGACTGTCGGCCATTTGCTGGTTCTGAGCGTAGGAGGCCAGGCACAGAAAAAAAAAGGTGGTGAACAACACCACCTTTTTGATTTGATTATTAGTCATATGTAAAAGTCACAAATTTTATGGTTGCGGCACCTGAATGGTGGGATCTTTGTCTTTTTGATCTCCATTTTTAATCTTATAGTTGATATCATAGCCGTTCAAAGCTGGATTAGTTGGAGATTCAGGGTCAGTATTTACCACCCCGCTAAAAGTTCTCTTAGTGTTGTCTGTGGCAGCGGGCTTGTTGGACCAGATATCTTTCCAATTGCCTCCTGAAGATTTCGTTTTGCCCACATTAATGTTATTGATCTTATCAATGGAATCATCGGCACATGTCCACATCACAGTATCTCCCGGATTAGCACCCACTATGGATGTTTCAGCCATTACCTGATAATTAACATTGTCGGTAGAATACTGCAGATCTCCTGCCGAATACTTCAAATAAATTGTAATTGTTGCCATTGTTTAGCTTGGTTTAGCGGTTAAAAAAATTAGTTTTTTATTGAGTGTCCAATATATCAAATGATATAGTTTTTCAAAGAACTTAATCGGTAAAAGCTCGGGTATTCATCGATAATTCTTTCAAATCATGGCCCCGCTTGTCCAGCGATTCCATCTGTTGCCGCCGGCACCTACTATCTATTGATACACTTCTGTACAAAAAAGGCTTCCCGATCAGGAGAAGCCTTTACTATCTACAATTCAATATTTTGCAATCAATAATTTTGATTAATGTACCATTTGGCTGTGAGCAGTCTGGACACCTGTGAAGGACTCTGAGCCAACTCAAGATTTCTGTCCAAATGCTTCTTTATTTTAGACACACATGAGGCGATGAGCATTTGTTCCTCGGTATCCAACTCTGTCTGAAAGCTGGTAGTCTGGGGCTGATTGGTGAAGGACATTATCATAATCTTTTTCTTTAGGACATATCAAAACTCCTAAAAACCCCATCAATTAAAAACTGAATAGTTGCCAGCCGGAAATATCAGGAGTGAATAGGGATTTTCAGACCTTGATCAGAAAAGTGGGGTAATTTTCAATGGTAAAATGGCATTTTAACAGGTATTTTAAGTACTATTCTGATATTTTCACCTAAGAAATCACCAATCACCCGCGCAAGCTCCAAATTTTCAGGTAGTGAACCGGTTAAACCGTGCCGTTTACCGGGATAACAATGGTGAATGTAGACCCTTCGCCTTCCTTGCTGGATACCTGAATGCCCCAGCCGTTTCTCGTGGCGAGTTCTGAGCAAAGGGATAGCCCTATACCGGTGCCTTTCTCTCCGGATGTGCCCATCTCAGAATCCATCACCACACGACCCCTGATCTCCTCCAGGCGAGACGCTGAGATGCCCACGCCCTCATCTCTGATGGTACAGGCTATGGATCCTGATTGTGACCGGGCGCTCACATAGATACTACCTCGTTCACGGTTAAATTTCAGGGCATTGTTCAGCAGATTCCTGACTATCACCCGAAGGTCATTCTCATGTACATGCAAAATCAAATCTGGTGACACCTCATTATTCACCTCAATACACTTTTTACCGATGATCTCCCGGAATAGGCCAGCGCTTTCTTCCACAACCTGATACAGGCACACCTCACCCTTATGTGAAGGCACTCCGTGAAACTGCGCCTTAGCCCACGAAAGCAGATTGTCCAGCATGTGTGAGAGGCCCAAAAGGTTCTCCCTAATGCTCTGGGTATACCTTTTCATTTCTTCCTGGGTCAGTTCCCCGTGATCCTGGAGGTAGAGGGTGTTCTTCAGTGTATCTATGGGGCTCATCAGGTCATGAGCAATAATGGAGAAGAGCTTGTCTTTGGTCCGGTTGAGCTCCTTCAGCTTGTGCTCAGCCTCCTTCAGCTCTGTAACATCTGTCACAAACACCGTCACATACTCTACCTGATCATCAGGACCTAAAATGGGGAAATACTTCCCATAGGAGTGTGTGAAAGCTCCATTTTCCTGAGAGATATTCTGATAGAAGTCCTGCGGAGTGCCGGCCAGGCAGTTCTCAATGAGCGGGTCATGAAAATCCACTATCTCTGGCGGCAGCACATCACGGTAGTGATGACCTATGATGTCCTTTATGGGAATTCCGAAAGCATCCTCATACTTCTTATTCACAATCAAGTAGTTACCCTTCCTGTCAATCATGGCCAGAAACAAGGGCAGATTATTGAGTAATGAATCCATCATCAGCTTAGACTTCTTCAGTTGTTCTTCGCTTGAGGTCAATTTTTCGTTTAGCTGATCAGCTTCCTCTATGGAACGCGCCAGCTCATCTCTGAAAACCGCACTGAAAAAATAAATCAGCAGAAAGGCCACACAGTAGTTAAGTATGGCAAACCAAAAATCGGAAGGAAGCGGGATGTCGTGGGTGGTATACTTGAGTGCCTCCAGTATAACGAGGGCGATAAAGATGCATGCAAATACCAATCGCCGCCACCAACCCTCATAGAGGATCGGCGCGATCACCGACAGACCAATGATAATCACCTCCAGGTGGGTTTTCCTGTCTATTAAGATATTGGAGTAGGCCACGCTAAATAAGATAGCCAGCAACCCAAAAGTGAACAATGATGCCGCAAAGTGATATCTGCGATAGTTCAGCAGAAAGATCACTGGCAAAAAGATAAGCAGGATGGCCAGTAAACAAGCAAGGCTCTGAGTGACCAGCCCGGAGAAGCCATTGATGGCCATGAGCATGAAAGCCACCACAATGGCCACAAAATTGACCTTCTTCAAGACCACAAACTTCCTCCGCTCTAACCCGGAAAGATCGTCATGCACACTAATAAGAAACCTGGGTACCTCCATCACATCCCTTATTAAAAGCTCATAATTGGATGTAGAAGTGAGTAAATCTCCCGACTATAGTAGTCCGAAGTGAAAGCTGGTGATTTTGGCTCCCGAACTGAAGCTGCCAATCTTTCTTAAGATATAGCATTTTACTCAAAAAATCCGGGCCCGGACGCAAAAAGTATGTGATTCATTCTCCAACGCACAAACTATTGTCATTTTGAGAAGCTCTTATTCAAAATGACAAGAAAAACACTTTTCACTACTCCAACTTAAAATTACAAAACACTGAATCACAGTGATTTAAAGATAAAAACAGATTTTGGAACGGGCTTTGGCATATGGAGAGCGTACCAAAAATTATGAAAGTTATGAGAACATTTAAATCAATTTTATCAGCGATTCTTATTGTGGGAACAGCGGGGTTTTTAATGTCCTGCGAGAGTGAGATAGAATCCAAAGGTACCGCGAGCATTGGAGTCACCGATGCGGCCGTTGATGCCGAAAATATATCTGGAGTCTACCTCAAAGTAAATGAAGTCCAAGCGACGGCACAGGGTAAAACCAAAACCGTAGTGGCCTTTGATTCTCCAAAGACCTTTAATGTAATGGACTATCAGAGCGGTGCTACCTACGATCTCGGCGAGGGCCAGATTGACGCAGGTAGTTACAGTGAATTGAGATTCATTCTGGAAGAAGGTTCTTATGTGAAATTCAAAGATGGAACCACAGCAGACCTGGATGTGCCTAGTGGTACTTCCTCTGGTTACAAAGTGAAAGGTGACTATGAGATCAACAGTGACAGCAGAACCAATCTGGTGGTTGACATTGACCTCAGAAAAGCTTTTGTAAAAACCGGATCTGGCGAGTACAAACTCAGACCTACAGCACGTATTGTCAATAAAGACCGTGCTGCCATGATCAACGGTACTGTTACTGGAAATACAGCTGACAAAGTGGTAGTCTATGCTTATGCCAAAGGGACTTACAATGAGTCTGAAACTACAGAGCCAGCTGATGGCGAGTCAAGATTTGAAGGCTCTATCAATAGTGCGGTGGTAACCAATGGTCAATTCAAAATGGCCTATATGGAAGAAGGTGAATATGACCTGATTGCTGTGGCCTATGACGAAAACCCAGAGGAGGATACTTACGCTTTCAGAAGCGCCTCTGAGGTAGACATGATGGTTGCAGGCTCTTTGTTGAGTGTACTCAAGATAGAAGGCAATGCCAACGTGAATGTATTGATCAATCTTGATTTCTAAAAAATCTCAAACATCCACCTGTTTGAAGAAGAAGGCAGGGCTTAACCGTCCTGCTTTCTTTTTTTATCACATTCAAAAGGAAAATCACCATGAAAAGATTCATACTTATTATCCTCCCGATATTAACACTGGTCGGTTGTCAAAGCAATACCTACTATGCCGCCCAAAGCACGAACCTTCAGCGATTTGACGGATGGCAGGAAGAAAACGCTACCTTTCTGATGGAAGCCAATGATCTTACACTCCTGCTCCAAAACCTCTCCACCCTGGCAATGACAGAAGCCAACACCAGAGAAGCCTACCTGGCCGCCGAAGCGGCTTACCCTGAATTTCAGAATCTCCTACTGGACTTTAAAATAGAGGCTGCTGCACGGCGCATAAAACTTTCCAGTGTGCTGAGTCAGGACAACGACCTTATCTACCAGCAGTTGAGAACGGCGAAAAAGGATGATTTTGACCGCCTCTATCAGAAGATTGTGGTTCAAAAAATTACCGATCTGCGTGACCTCTCACAGGAGTACACCCTCAAAGGACATAATGATGGGCTCATTCACTTCAGCGAAAAAATCATTAGCACCATTACACCACTCCATGAAAAAATAAAGGCGCTGGAAATGACTTGATCTCATGGCTTTTGATATAACACTTAGAGGAGAAGAGCGTTTATTTGTAGGATCATTACAAATAAGCGTGAAGAGAAGCCATATTGCCAATTTTTTAGGAATAATCCTGATCATACTCACCATTTCTCTGGCAGGTGCGGGATACGTCACCTATCAGAACCTGGAGGAGATTGTGTCCAAGCTGGAGACAGATGATCGCTCCAACATCAACCTGCTCCAATACAAGGAGATCCTGGTCAATCTCCATGACATGGAAAATCAGGTGGAGTCTTATGAGCTCACCAGTGATCCCAAGTACATAGAAAGATACAACAGAAGCATTTCGCGGGTTTTTGCGCGGGTAGATTCTATCAATGCGCTCAACGAAAATGACACTGAGCTGGTCATTTTTAATGACTCTCTGCGGTCCCTGATTAATGAAAAAACCTTTACACTGAACCAGCTGATCGATTTCAGATCCAATCAGGAAAAGGACGAATTCAAAGAACTGGAGGGCTTTCTGGATGCCATATCGTCCAATCCCACACCTCCCACTCAAGCCGGGGACACGGCCAAACTTGATGAGCCCGAGCCAGAAGAGAAAAAAGGATTTTTTAAGCGCCTACTGGCTAAAAAACCCGAAACGGTAGCCGCCCCTGAAATCAATCAGGACAGCATTATTCAGGCCCAGAAAAAACAGTATCATTCGCAGATCAATACTAAAGTGGATCAGATGAGGTCCAGCCAGCGGCTTGTCAGTCAGCGCCAGCGCGAGAAAGAAATGGACCTCCTTTCGGCTCATTTTGACATTCAAAACCAGATCATAGATTTGGTGACTTTTCTGGAGAGCCGCGAAACCACCAAGGTGAAAATCAAGGCCATCAAGGCTAAAGAGCTGGCCAATCACACGAGCCAGCAAATTACCTTATTCTTCACCCTGGCCACCCTCCTGCTCCTCTCGTCCGTGATCATGATGGTGACTTACGTGCAGCGAAACAGCCGCTATCAGGAGCTCCTCCGGGAGTCTAAAACCTCGGCAGAAACCCTGGCCAAAGCCAAGGAACGGTTCTTTGCCAACATGAGTCACGAGATTCGCACCCCGATGAACGCCATATCGGGCTTCACCAAAGTCCTACTGAGAACCGAGCTGAAAGAAGAACAAAAGGAGCAGGTCCAAATCATTCACAAATCCAGCGAACACCTGCTGAGGCTCCTCAATGACATCCTGGATTTCTCAAAACTTCAGGCAGAAAAACTACAGCTGGAGTCAACTCCCTTCAGCATCCGACAGGTCTGCGAAGACAGCATCACACTCCTGAAAGCCAGCGCGGATCATAAAGGGCTGAAGCTCTACAGCACCCTGGAGGATGTACCCGAGTATGTACTGGGAGACCCGCATCGCCTCAGACAGATCATGCTCAACCTGCTGAACAACGGCATCAAATACACAGAAGATGGCGAAGTAGCCCTGCTGGTACGTGGAGAGCGTAAACAAAACAAGTTTCACCTCTCCCTGGAAGTGAGGGATACCGGCGTGGGTATTTCCAAAGATCATCAATTGCGACTCTTTCAGGAATTTGAGCAGGCCAATCAGAGCTCTTTTTCCAAAGGCACAGGGCTGGGGCTGGCCATTACCAAAAGGCTCGTGAACCTGCACCACGGTAGCATCCGGCTGGACAGCAAAGAAGGAGACGGGACTTCAGTATTCGTAAAAATGGTGTATCCACTCACGGACAAGAAGCCGGCAGAAGACTCTGTGAAGGAAACAAAACATGATTTTCAGGGAGTGCATGTGCTCATTGCAGACGATGAACCTTTCAACACCAAACTACTGACCACCCTGCTTGAGAAAAAACAGATCACCTTTGATGTGGTGCACGATGGCACCAGCGCCCTGAAGCTGGCTATGGCCCACCCCTACCACATGCTCCTGCTGGATCTAAAGATGCCCGGACATTCCGGATGGGAACTGCTCGAAGAGATCAAATCAACATCCGGACCCAACCAAAGTACTCCGATGATCGCGCTCACGGCTACCATCACCAGTCTTGACAAAAGCCAGGGTACCGCTTTCCGTTTTGATCAAATCATGAGAAAGCCGTTTGAGGAAACAGAACTCTTTGAAGCCATCGCCAGTGCGCTGCACATCTCCCCTACGGTGGAAACCCGCGCCAAAAACGTAACTGACCTTTCTGCCCTGATGCAAATGGGTGACCAACAGTTTGTGCAAGACATGGTGGAAACCTTCATCAATGGTGCGCAAGAAGGTCTCCTGCAAATCCGCTCAGCCCTGAAAAACGAAGCCTACGAAGATATTTCGCTTATTGCACACAGAATAGTGGCTCCTGCCAGGCACTTCAAAGCAGGACAATTAGTAGATTTATTGAAAAACCTGGAAAAACGTGCAAATAACCGGGATTCTACCATTTCGGAGGCCGACCTGAACCTTATCCAGCAGGAACTGGATCACGTCATAACCTCTCTGAAATCAGCCCTGCAGGCGCAGATATTCAACTGAAAACATTAAAACTCATGGGTCAAAAGCCATTTACAATTTTTGTAGTAGAAGATGATGACTGGTACAGAAAGCTCCTGCATCACAACCTCACCCTGAACCCCGAATACCGGGTAGAAACCTTTGCCAATGGGGAAGCTTTTCTCAAGCAAATCAATGAGAAGCCGGATGTCGTCACATTGGACTACCGGCTGCCTGACTATAACGGGGAGGACCTGCTCAAAAAAATAAAAGCCGCTGACCCGGGCATAGAAGTCCTCATCATCTCAGAGCAAAGTGAAATAGAAACGGCCGTTTCCCTGCTGAAAGCGGGGGCTTATGACTACATCACCAAGACCGAGGACATTCGTGATCGACTCCTCAATGTAGTCCAGCACATCAGCAAAAACCGCTCACTCAAAACCCAACTCGAAAACCTTCAGACTGAGGTAGCTCAAAAGTATGAGTTTGAGACCTCCATCATTGGACAGAGTCAGGAGATGAAGAAGGTGTTTCAGATGATGCAAAAGGCTACGACCAACAACATCTCTGTAATCATCACCGGCGAAACAGGTACCGGAAAGGAGATGGTAGCCAAGTCTATTCACTACAACTCGCCCAGGAGCAAGAAGTCTTTTGTAGCTGTGAACATGAGTGCCATCCCCAAAGAACTGGCTGAGAGTGAACTCTTTGGTCATGAAAAAGGCGCCTTCACGGGGGCGGCTAACCGGCACGCGGGCAAGTTTGAGCAGGCACATGGCGGCACGCTTTTTCTGGATGAAATCGGTGAAATGGCTCCTGAGCTGCAGGCCAAGCTCCTCCGTGCGCTTCAGGAAAAAGAAATCGTACGTGTGGGCGGTACAGAACCCGTAAAAGTAGACTGCAGGATCATCGCGGCCACACACCGAAACCTGCTGGAAGAAATGAAAAAAGGGGCCTTCCGGGAAGACCTCTACTACAGGCTCTTTGGGCTTCCGGTAGAGCTACCCCCCCTTCGCGACCGTGAAAACGACATTGTGATCCTGGCTAAGCATTTCGCTGAAAGTTTCTTAAAGGAAAACGACATGCCACCAAAAACCTTCACCAAGGATGCCCTGAAAAAGCTGATGACCTACGCCTACCCTGGAAATATCCGGGAGCTAAAATCCATCGTGGAGCTTTCCGTGGTAATGGCCGAAGACACAGAGATTACCGCCGAGGACATCACCTTCACTCAGTCCAATCCCATCACCGAGCTCTTCGATGAAGAACTCACCATGAAGGATTACGAACTGAGAATCGTGAAAATGTACCTTAAAAATCACAACGACGACATCAAGAAGGTGGCCGAGCTCCTGGACATAGGCCAGTCCACCATCTATCGGATGCTGAAAAAGGAGAAGTAATTGACCATTGCACTTTTGGGATTACCTTCTCCTTTTGAGAATGGCTTTGTCAATTTGGGATACTCCATGCGATGAGCAGTATATCAATCAGCTAATTATCAACGAGTTAGCATTCAATAAAAATCTGGTACAAGTTTGGCATAATGGCTATGCGTAAATCAAAACGTATAGTCATGAACTTTAAACAAATACTTTCAGCATTCATTCTTTTTACCTTTTCTGTCAGTGGTCTAATGGCCAGTGGCAACCAAGGCGATGCAAAAGACACTGACCTGTCTGCCTCATCCCTGCACTACCCTGCAAAGCCCTCGCTGGCCATCAACTCCTCCAGCTACAACACCGCTTTCGGAGTACGCGGGATAGGAACCTCAGGTCTCACCATCAAACATTTCACTTCCAACTCCAAGGCCATTGAAGGAATCATCGGTCTGTGGCCCAGTGCCCTATCTGCCACCATTCTTTTCGAGCGATATGTCAATGCTTTTGACGAGCCCGGACTGAACTGGTACTATGGTATAGGTGGTCACGTAGCCACTCAAACTGACTGGGTATACTATGATGGTGTGCGTGGTTACCGCAGGTCAAACGGCGACTTTGGGGTGGGTGTAGATGGAATCTTCGGACTAGAATACAAAATCAACGAAGTGCCCATAGCAGTCAGTCTGGATGTGAAACCCTTTTTGGAGGTGACCACCAACGGGGATGCATACCTCGCGCTGGACCCCGGACTGGGCATAAAGTTCACCTTCTAAAAAGTACAACAGGTGTTTTGATTCCACTAAAAAGAGCAAAACATGGAAACCTTAGCCATTATTTATCTGTGCCTCGGGGCATCACTGGTGATCCTCTTTGGCATAAGGAAAATCAGGAAACACCGGCCAGCGAGTGCAGAGAAACATGAAAACCAATCTGCTGACTAACTGAAGATAAAGTCCAAAAATACGGACCTATTTAAATACGATTTATAAAACTTAAAATCAATATTGTTATGAACCCTCAAACTAAAAAAAGTACGCTGAAAATCTCAGCCATCTTACTGGTGGGAGCCCTTGCTTTCACCTCCTGCGACAAAGAAGAACGCAAACAACTACAGGCCCAGGCTGATGAGTTGGAGCAAAAACTGCACGAACGCGATTCGGCTTTCAATAGCATCATAAATGTGATGGCAGAAGTAGAAACTCAGATTGAGCAAATTAAAACACAGGAAAACCTCATTGCCAGCTCGTCATCTGGCGACTTTTCCAGCATGGAAAAAGACCAAATGGTGGGCGACCTGAAAAAGATCAATGAGCTGATCTCCAGCACCAATGAAAAGGTGAAGTCCCTGTCCAGCCAATTGGAAGATTCAAACATAGAGCTGAATGCTTTTAAGAGACGGGTGCAGGATATGATGAAAAACCTCAAAGCCAGAGAGGCATCCATTGCTCAGCTGAAAGAAGACATCCAGATGAAAGATAACAGGATTGCCGAATTGGATACAGAAGTGGGCTCACTCGTCACCCGTGTGCAGCTGCAGACGGAAACCATAGAGCTCCAGAATCAGGAACTGGTGGAACGCGAAAATGACCTGAATACGGCCTTTTTTGCAGTGGATACCGAGAAAAAGCTGAAAGATGAAGGTCTGGTGACCAAAGAAGGTGGGTTCCTTTGGATAGGAAAAACCACCGAACTGCAGGCCGATGCTGCCCAGCAGAAATTCACAGAAGTGGATATACAGAACACCAAGCGATTTTACATAGACAGTGAAAAACTGGAGATCGTCACAGAGCACCCCAGCGAGAGCTATAAGTTGGTGAATGAAGACGGAAGGGTAAAATACCTGGAAGTGGTAAATCCCTCCGAATTCTGGAAAATATCCAAGTACCTGGTTGTTTCCGTAAAAGGATAATATTCAATCAGCCATGGGGTCCGGAAAAGATCCGGACCCTAATTTTACACTTTAATAAACAAAACGTTAAGATCATGAAACTCAAAATACTATTTCTAGCCTCAATGTGTATCTTCTTCACCGCAGCCAATGCTCAGCGAGCAGGACTAAAAGGAGGTGTGAACTTCACTAATCTGTATGTGGATGATGTGGACGATGAAAATATGAAAGTAGGATTCAATGTGGGATTGTTTCATCGCTCAGACCTTAGTGAAAATTTCGCCATACAGCCGGAGTTTCTTTTCACCCAGAAAGGGTCCGAAATACAATATGATGGTTTCCTTGGTGGCAGCGGTAAGTACAGATTTAACTTAAATTATCTTGAAGTACCGGTGCTGGCTGTGGCCAAAATAGGCGGCTTCAACATTCACGCCGGACCTTACCTGGGATTTCTGGTAGGTGCCAATGTGAAAGACATAGACGATGATGGCAGCCTGAATGATGTAGAGTCGCTGGACCGTGATGACTTCAACACGTTTGATTATGGTATTTCGGGAGGTATAGGGTTTGATTTCCCTGACGGGATCCTGGGACTCAGGTATAACTACGGTTTTGTGGAGATAGGGCAAAGTGGCGTGGCTGGACAGGCCACCGAAAACTCTAAAAACTCAGCCCTCCAACTCTACCTTGGATTCGACTTTTAATACAATTTTCACATAGATCAGCCGAAAGGCAAAAGGCCCTGTATTTTCATTCAGGGCTTTTTTTATGCCTTTTCCCTCTGCGTAAGACTGGGCCATCCTGAACCATGCGCATCGCTTTCTCAACTCATGCGCATGAAAAAAAAATTCATTCCTACGAAATGCTGAAAACGTGCTTATAAAAATAAATTCTATAGGCATCGGTTGAGGTGTGCGGGCTTGGGGTTGATGGGGCACGTGCTCTCCGAGCAAGGAGGAACTGCTGCAAAGAATTCTATTCGTTAAATTTGATTTGCTAACTCGTAAATCTACTAGTTAAGAAAATCCAGAGGTAAAATCCCACCCTTTAAATAACTGGTATCGGCCGGAACCCCACCGCGATACTTGATCTGTCTGACAGAATCTCCCTGAAGATCCTTTCTGAATGCATTCAAAATGCCCGATTTATAGATGCGCTCTTCCACAACCTTTCCATCCTCGAGATCCTGTGACCTGCCGGAAAGTTGACCCTTTTGGTAATTTGCCACGGCCACCAATTCTCCCTGATCATATGAATACCAGGTGCCTGTTTTCAGTCCATTCTTCATCTGACCTTTTGTGGATACCTGTCCGGATGCATTGAACCGAGTAAACTCACCATCCAGCAAGTATCCGGAAAAACTACCCCTGGTGGATTGGAGTTGACCACTTTTAAACCAAAAATACTCAAGCTCAGAATCTGGATTCACTTTGGTTTTGGTTAACCGGAATTCGAGAACGTCATCGCCTTCTTTGGTTGTCACTTTTTGAAGCTCCCCATCATTCGATGGAAAACCACTGCGACTACATGCGATAAAAACAAATGAAAACCCAAGTATCCATATCAACCTATTCATTGTCATCCATTTTTTTAATTACCAAAATCCATACTTGAAGATAATTCAAACATCGGAAGATACATTGCAACCAGTATCACCCCAACCACCAAACCTAAAAATATAATCATGAAAGGCTCCAGAAATGTGGCCATTAATGCGGTCTTATGCTTGACTGAGTTTGTGTAATCGGCAGACAATTTTTGAAAAAATGAACCAAGTTGATTTACTTCCTCACCCACTTTGATCAGTGCGATCATTTGATTGTCAAAAATAGGATACTTTTCAAATGCTTCGGTGATCGTTTTGCCCTGAACCAGATCGGTTTTAATCTTATCCAGCACTTCCTCAATGTGCAAAAAACCAATCATTTTCTTAACCATGTCCAGTGTATGCACCATGGGTACTGCCGATAGAATGAGCAGTCCCATGCTATCGCAAAATCTGGCCAGATAAATTTGCCGGTAAATTTCACCCCCAAGCGGCACCCTGAGCCAGACCCATTCTTTGAACCACCTAAACCTTCGGTTATTCCTGAAAACATAGATCGAAAGAACCACCGCACCAATCAATGAGAAAAGCAACCAGGCATTGGATCTAAATCCTCGGGACAGGCCTATGACCGTTTTGGTCAATGCTGGCAAGTCATTGTTGAATCGCAGAAAAACCTCCTCAAACATTGGGATGATAAAAAAGATCATGAAAGAGACTGCTCCGAAAGAGGTTAACATGATCAAAACCGGATATGACAGTGTACTCACTATTTGTCTCCGCTGAGCGATCTGATTTTCAAAATAGGTGGTTAATTTTTCAAAAACCAAAGTCAAACGACCAGTCTCCTCCCCGATTTTCAATGAAAACACCTCATAGGGCGTGAAATCCCTGAACTGTGCCAATGACTCTGAGAGTGACTTCCCCTTCACAATTTCTGCCAGCACCTTTTGCAATTTCTCTCTGGTCTTTTTGCGCTTGAGCTGCTGAAACAATATTTCAAAAGAGGCTCTGATATCCACACCAGACTGTTGAAGCACATTCAGCTGTCGGTAGATGGTCTCTTTTTCTTTATCGGACACCCTATGCGGGAAAAGGTCAATTTCTTTGTTCAGAAAAGACTCCTGTTTTTTCTCTTTAGTGACCTTTCGGTCAGATATGTCCAGATCAGAAAGTTTCAATGGTCCTATTCAACTGATTTTCACTCGAAACTATCCGATATAGTTGGAAACAATGACTGTTTTCTCCAAAATATAGGCATGTCTGTATCACACCTGGCATATTTTCCTCCATTGATACATTCAGGTCCATCCCTACGGTATCTATCATTCGTTTACCTACCCGTACCAGCACCCCCCCTCCAAACTGATAATCTATTGCTCCATCTGGTAACATGAGCTGCAATTGATTGGCTGACAGGGTATGAGTATCACAAGCCTGAAAATCTTTAGACAGCAGGTATTCCACCCGTGCACTCTGGGTTATCTGTTCGGCTTTCCCTTCAATCCTTCCTTTATATCCTTGCACAAAGGAAATGACCCCCCAACCCAGTGACATAATAAGTGATGCGATGATCATACTCACCAGCATCTCTATGATGGTAAATCCACTAATCCTCTTCTGACACATAAAAAATGGTAGATGCTTGCTTTTTCAACCCTGTGCTGTCCTGCCCCATACAGGAGGCGATCATGATATGATCAAACCCCTGAAAGTCCCTCACTTCATACGATAAAGATAAATGGTCTGCGGAGAAAGTAAGAGGTCGAGTGTGCTTCATCGCCACCAACGAGTCTAAATGGTGTATAACCAAATTCTTTAGCTCCAGCTCTCGGTGGGCCGGAAACGCTCGGTAGAGATTAAATGATACAATCACCGCTACGGACAATAAAATGCTCAGCAATACCATGGATACTATGCCTTCGATAATTGTATACGCTTTTAGTCGCATCAATTGAGATATTTTAACACCTTGCCTTCTTTCTTATAAAACCACTGGGGCAGCGCCAGGAAAGCCGTGTCCAGCTTAGTACCATCAATGGTCGCATTGAATAAATAATTTTCATAGACCCCTGTTTGCGAATTGACCAGAAAGCGCTTCACTGTCACATGACCTTCTACGGTACCATAGGTTTCCAGCATGCCATTGCAATAGATCATACCATGAAACTGTGTACCATCCTCCAGATAAATCACCCGCCTTCTGAACCCATCCTTACTCCCGTCCATCAGGATCCAGCCAGCAATCTCACACTTCCCACGCGTTTGAATGGTGGCCAGATCATCACGATTATAAGTAGCCAGAACCGTCGGATAGGTCAACTTCACATTGTTGTGAATAATGATGGTATCTGTGGCGAAAAATTGACCACTGCCATGAAAACCATTCAGAAACTCAATCACAGGAGCATAAGCCACAATATCTGTGGTTCGGGCCAAAGTATCAAAGACCAGACGAGTATTGGAAGTAATCAGCACATGGCCTGAATACACTTTGTTCACCCCAACATTACCTGCTTTGACCTGTACAAGATCAGCACCAAATGAATTGGTCAGTGTGTCTTCGTCTGGCTCAGCTTCCCCGCCTGCTAATTTTTCAATCTTCGTGAAAGCCTCTTTCAGTGCCACTTCGGGAAGCTTTTTCTCGCTTTTCAGCTCTTGTCCATAGATGAGCGAATCATTGGTATACCCCACCCTGTTAATATAGGCGCTTTGCACTCCAGATACTGGTAAGAAACAATCTCCAATTAGACGTGTGTCTCCCACTAGCGAAAGCGGACGTCCATCGTCCACCAGAAATACGGCTGACCTCCCTTGTGGTGCTGGACGATGGGCTAAGGTATAAATACGACTCACTTCCAGGTCTCCCTTATATGCCGTGACCCGGTATAGGTCCAGCAGTCCCCATGCCCTACGTAAGATATTAATGCTATCTTGTTCCTCCCCATATAGATCGTAATGATAGGCCTGGTCATATGCAAAGTGGTCATACTCACCAAGCGTCATCTGTATCCCGGAGGCCAGATTTTTCTGGAGTCTGATTCTGGTCAGGTAGTGGCTATGCTCCATGCGTGCATAGTAGACATATAGCGTAAGCATCGATAACACCACACTCACCAGCAAGCTAATGGCCAGCACATAGGATAACACACCACCCGATACTCTAAAAATCATTGGGGTGAATTTAACAAAGATGTGGATGAGGGCTGTGTGTGGTGAAAAAAATCCTTATAGTGCTCCCGAAGAAACTATATTATGCGCTTTTAGCAGTAGCTACAAGCTCGCGCTAGCGGGGGCTGTTTTTACAGAAGATACTAAGCATTAATCTATAAACCGACTCACACTATCTGGCTTAGAGCCGTATTCCAAAAAGTGAAACGTTTCATCATGTTCTCGAACATCTGAACCACTCGCATTCTGTAACCGATCAATATGAAATGTAGTATCATTCAGTATTTCACCTGAATAAATCCATGTATCCTCTGGGGGCCATTGCTCATAGACAATACTATCATCATTCACTTTAAATAGCCCCCAAATAAAACGTGCATTACCAGCACCCCAGTCAATATTTTGGTATACTAAAGAGTCGCGTGATGAAGTACCATACCTCAAAACACCATTCCTGTAGAAGAAAGTGAAGCGATAAAGAGACTCTTCAGAATCCTCAACCATGGATCGGTACACCCCATCCACTCTCAATTCCTGTCCTAGGTATGGTTCTTTTTTAAAAGTAAGGTCGTCCGGTAAGTCTTCTTTACAACCTGTAAAACCAAGTAACAGGCCTGCTAAAGTATAAAACATTATATTTTTCATCAAACGGGACAACACACCTCCTGATATTCTAAAAATCATTGGGGTGAATCTAACAAAGATGTGGATGAGGGCTGTGTGCGGCTGAAAAAATCCTTATAGCGTTTCCGAAAGAAACTATTATTTATGCTCCATTTAATCAGTCACATCCCGACCACCTACCTTTTTCAATGTTCATTTTTCAGATCAGAGACTGTTTCCTTTAGCTTCTGCATCTCTTTCATCAACTCGATCTGATAAAGCGTCAACTCCTCGATCTTCTCCAGCAACTTAGCGTTCATTTCGCCTAAAAGGATTCCATTCTCGGCTACTTCCGCTGCAGACGGGATGCCAGGCAAGTGTTTATTGACTTTGATGAATTCTGAGGTTTCCTGAAGTGATGGAAGGTTATAATCTTCATTGAACACATAGTCTGGCCAGGGTGAGGCTTCTACTTTCACTTCTTCCATGATTGCCTTGCCAGCTACTGCAAGATGATAATTTGTTGGGACCGTCTCAGTACCTATCCCCACTCCGCCATTGTCTAGCAATACCATTCGATGTTCTCCGGCTACTTCGTCATACAATCCAAAGAATGTTTTGTCTTTTCGCACACCAATTGACCACTTGTTCTCATCCCCAGTTCTGATTAAATAAGATGCATACCCCCCTTCAGTTTGACGGTTAAGGACTACATTATTTTCACAACAGTCCAAACCTGTATCTACAATCACAGCCCCGCCAGGTACATATAAACCTCCATCTCTTTTAATGCTTACTAAAGTCTTATTTAATGTGCTATTTCTGTACTTCCCCTTGAAATTCAGTGCATCTCCCAAACCATCATATTCTATCGCAAACGGTGCATTGGCCGGATTATCCAATGAAAGTTCATTCTCCCAAAACTCAATTCTGGCAGATGCATTCAAGTTCTCAGTATCTGCACTCAAGATAAGCCGTTGATTATCACCATGGAGCTCCAAATTACCAGCAGGTGAAGAAGTCCCTATACCTAAACTTCCTCGATTCAAAATAAAATCTCCGGTCTGTTCCTTTACTTCAAAAATCCATCCTCCATCTTCAGGACTGTATAATGCCAAGGCTCTATCTTCAGCATCTTTCGTCTTTGACATTAGAAAATACTGTGATTCACCTGGCACAGCAAATCTAATTTGATCTAATTCACCGTCAAAAGTAAGCTTAGAACTGAGTAATATTGACTGAAATTCGGCTTTTAGAAATTTCATATTCCGAGTATCAATCAAGTAACCCAATTGATTATCGTCATTATCCCAATAGAAGAATGTTGGTCTCCATTCTGATGAAAAATTCCCTCCCCCATTGTTATTCCGATCCCAAAGAAGATAAGTAAAGTCCTTGGACTTCATACTATCCACATAGGCTGTAACTTCTTGATTAGCGAACTTCAAGCCTTGCTGAGCACATAAAGTGAGTGTACAAAAGAAAGGACAAGCAACAACAATCATTTTAATATAATTCATGACTAAATAGTTTTGGTTAGTTAATGGTGACAAAGTTTCACAGGGAGAAAATGAATAGATCTTCGACTCTTTTTCAAGAACATGGTCTGGAGCAACTCCTAGCTGTTAGGTAGTTTCACTTACGGTGACTAGAATAGAATCGAAATGATACACGATATAAATAGCAGTTAGGCTATCGCATCTCGACGATGCAGTTGAGTAGGAATGCATCATAGGTGGTGATCGGTTAGTTAATCCAGACTAAAATGAATAAAAAAAATAAACCTTCCAAGTATTTTATAGAAAACTGAATGCATTGTATTGGAAACTCACTTTTCACTTGCTAGAAGTGTCCCCTCGCGCTTCTAAACACGAACCGAAGCGGGAGAGTCCCTACCACACCACTCTCAGCAAGAGACACCAGCGGCGCGCTGGCGCCGGCTGGGGTAGCAGGTCCAATCCCTCTTATTTAGCCAGTTACAAACTGACCACTTATTTATTAGGCTTAAGTTACGCTGCGCTAAACTTAAGCCAGAGGGGGACCTACGCAACTGAATTGACAGGCTCCATACTTGAGAGCATAACAGCCTTCAAAAACCCTCTGAGGCTAAGGTCTTCATCTAACTCAGGCCAATGAACTCCTGTGCGGCTGATCTCATATTGCTCCAATTGTGATTGGGTGGCACCTTGAAGCAGTAAACTTGCTAATGGATTCTTTCAATTCTTTCTTGTTATTTAACACAATTAGCATCAAATCCATATCCACATCAAAAAACATCTTCTGAACCCTCAATCCACCTTCAAAAATCATTCGATCTATGGGATCAAATCACTCCTTATTTTCCCTTAAAGTATTCATTCCATTTCTCTATTAGGTAATCCCGATTTTCTACTACAATCTTCCTGATCTCTCATGATTAAAGATATTCAAAATCTTCTTTCATTACCACCCGGCGCTGGTGCGAGCATTTTGCTCGTACCATATCCATTGCTGCAACGCAATTTCACCATGCATTTCTTTGCTTTTAGACACGAGCTACAAGCTCGCGCTAGCGGGTGAATTTAACAAAGATGTGGATGAGGAATAGTAATTAATATCTCACTACTCCTCTATGCACCTCACTACACCATAGTTTTCAACTTTAAAGTTCGC
Source organism: Marinoscillum sp. (assembly GCF_040222955.1). GTDB lineage: Bacteria > Bacteroidota > Bacteroidia > Cytophagales > Cyclobacteriaceae > Marinoscillum. The sequence continues at coordinate 370,365 of NZ_JAVKCA010000009.1, forward strand.
GTCAGTCCCGGGAAAACTTCCGTCTTTAGTAATCTGAATTTCACCATACACGGTAAGATTCCCACCCGATTTGACAACCAAGCCGGAATCATCACCTGCATTACTAATCTGTATTTCATCACATATCTCGGTACCATTCACTGTGATTATCTGACCTTTTATGAGAGCAATATCGCCTTTGACTGGATAGGTATCTGAAAGCCCCGACCCGGATGGTGTAAATGACCATATTCCAGCATCCCTCCAATTACCATCTGCAACAGACCACAAAGTACGGGCTCCAGCTATCACCACTGAAGAATTGGACGTTTTCGAATTTGAAGATACTGTTAAGGTGTACTCACCTGGTTGAAAAACATTAATTGTAGGCTCTGTTCCTATTTCTGTACCGTTGAAACTCCATGAATACGAGTCATAAAGGGTGGATTCACTCTCTAAGGTCACCCCTGAAGCATCGGTAATCTCAAGTGAGGATGTTGAAATTTCAGCAACCGGTAAGACCTTCACTTCAACAATCGACCTTTCCGAGCGCGTGCACTCCTCCATGGTCAGATCAATGGTCTCAACATAAAATTGTTTATTGCCGGTAGCAGAAAAGGAGTACATCGGACCACTGGCCAGAACAGTGAGGGTCTGTGCGGATGAAAACCATTCATAACCATATCCCTCATCTACCACGCTAACGGTCACTCCCTGGGATCCGAAAAAGACAAAAGGCTGTTCTGCTGGCTCGGGCATGGGAGGAGAAACTACATCTACCTGTATTGCTGGGCTTGTAACTTGACACGCATTATACGAGGCTACTCTGCGGTACCAGGCGGTAGATTCCAGTTGTGAAGAAACAAACCTCGTAACTCCAGAGCCTGAAATGCTTTCAAAACCCGTCATAGCTGAAACGATTGACTTTTGCCATGAATAAGTCACACTCACTGGAGAAATAAACGAATGAGTCGCTGCCTCGATACTATTTAAGGTAAAACTTTGACCGGGGCAAACCTCATTACGCTCTACACCTATCTGACCGGCGAACAAACGATTAACAACAAATTCAACAACATTCGAATATTGTATGCAACCGTTGTTAAAATAGGTTTTCCTTCTATACCAGGTCTTGTCCCGAAACTCAGCACCGGGATCAGGGGTGATCGTCTCGCTGTTGCTACCCGGAATGATTTCAAAACCCGATTCTTCAGAGGTGGTAGAGACTTCCCACTCATAGTGATCAACACCGCCAGTGGTCATAGACACCTGTAATGGGGATATTTCAGTATCACCGTAGCAAATTTCGTCTGGTTCAGTGATCTCGCCCCCTACGCCACCCAGGACATTTACAGTGACCGTGTTGCTGTATTTATCTACACATTCTCCAAATGGCTCAGCTCTCCTGCGAAACCATGTGGTTTGAGAAATTCCTCCTGTCATACTCAATTCCGTTGATTTATCGGACAGGGTGGTAAAACCGGACACCGCAGATACAGTAGATTTTTGCCACCTGTATCTCATTGTTCCAATGCTTCCGCTTGCAGCCTGAGAAGAGTTGATCATAAAAGGTTCCCCAACACAAACGTCACCTCCACTGTATTCAATGGACCCGGCAACAAAACCAGGAGACTGATTACATGAACTCCAGATCAATGAAAAACGACCCGAATATTCGGCCCCAACCCTGTGATCAACCGAAAGATAATATGTACTTCCAGCCGTCAGTCCAACATACTCAAGGGTCCGATTACTTGGACTATCCGGATCATACCCCACACTAGCCAATTCCACCAATTGATCCGTATACAACGCCAACATGCCATATTCGAGTGGATCGGCTAGCGATCTGGTGTCTATGGAAATATTCATACCATTATACGGAACCACCATTTTGAACCATACATTTTGAGAAGGTCCCTCCTGCCAGTTGGACGGTTTGTCCCGATCAGGACTTGCATCCTTGGAATCAAAAAACCAGCGACTGTCAAAAGTAGCATTGAGCAAATCACTTTTTGACTCTAAAAAGGTAATGTCATACGCTTCAGCTGGGGAATCATTATAAGAAAGAGACTCCATACACACTGTCATCATGCTGGACCCAGATGCTCCGACATTTAAGTAATACAATTGATCCGGGATCATGTCAATGTAAACGAGCTCAGATCGACCGGTCATCAATACATTCCCCTGACTATCATGTAAGGCCATATATCGATCATCAATGGTTAACCTTACTGCTTCCCTATTTGCCCAAAACTTAAACCATACGTTGGACCTTCCGTTCCCCCAACCTGGCGGAATGGGGCCATCTACTGAATGAGTTTCAACCACAATGTCTACACAGGAGGAATCATTCAAAACAAAGGCATCAGCCAAATTGTCATTGGACGCAAATGTATTGGCCTTTAAAGAAAAGGTACCCGGATCATCGGATTCCACGTAAAAATAATAAGTGGAATCCACTTCCAACTGACCATAAGAAATGGCGATATCTTTATCCCTTTTTGAATAATTATTATAGACATATTTCAACACCTCCCCATTACCATTCGTCAGACCGATACCTAATTCACGAGCATCTCCTTGAGAGCCATAGGTCTCTGCTCCCAATGTAACCCCGTTCTCCACAGCCTGGAACTTAAACCATACCCTGTTCTCTCCCGGAAAACCAGATGGTCCATCAAGTTTTGGGACATTAAGATTATTAAATTCTTTGTTAGCAGATGTATAAGTACCTGATATGGAAAGCACCGTTGCAGTTTGCATACTCCAGCTTTTGTCTGAATTCTCTATTTCCAAACGGAAATCACCGTTTCTATTGCTGGCCTGATCGCTACTCACACTTACATAATACCAATCATCAACATCAAGTCCGGAGAGATAAATAGTCGTAGCACTCCCTGAACTTTCTTTTAGAGTTAAAATAGTCCCAACCGAATCCAACAATGCCAACTTAGCGTTATCCGCATCCAAATCGGACACCTTAACCATCACGGAATTACCCACAGCCTGAAAGCTAAACCAAACATTTGGATCACCTTCCCAGGACACCGGGAAATTACCATCATAAGTACAATTCGCAGTGGTGAAGTATCGATCATTAATAGCTGGTTCATCGTTGGATGAGTAGTTCGTAGGATCTCCAATAACAAAAGGAAACTCTTTAGTGTTATTACTGTTATAGCTTTCCAAACCCAATGTAAAATTCCCACCATCATCATCATTTCCATCTACCGCCATCTCATACCAGTTACCAATCACCAGATCCTTAGAGGTAATCGCCAAACCCACACTTCTAGCACTTAAAATTTCTTCGCCACCAGCCTCGTAAAGTGCGATCATCGGCATCTCCAAATTTGAGAGTTCGTCCACTGTAATAGATATAGCATTATGAGTCGCCTGAAACTTAAACCATACATTCCTATTTGGCCCTTCATTCCAATTCTTAGGTTTGATTCCATCCGGTGTTGCTCCCTTATTATTCTGAGGCCAGAAGTTTGGAGGTGGTGGGGATGGATACCCCTCCGGAGTTAAGATAAAGGCCGTAACATCCAGTGCGTCGGCTCTACTATCTGCCACATTGAGGCTCTTAACGGACAAAGCTAAATCTCCTCCATTAGGGTCTTCCTGATCCACGCTAATATAGTACCACTCCCCCGGTTGTAACGCGAGATCAATGATCTTCTTATCATCACTCAAGCCTGATCCGATAGCTTGCTTTAATTGCAGCTGACTGTCCCAGAGCGCCAACATCCCCGCATGGGTCAGGTCCGATGTATTTTCAGTATACGCCAATTTTATTCTCGCACCCAAAGCATCAGCTTGAAACTTAAACCAAACATTGTGATGGGGACCTGTAGACCATTCATCGGGTTTAATACCATCGGGAGTGCCGCCGGAAGTTGTAAAAGGTTGGGAAAAAGCGCCATCAAGATTGGTAATTATTTGAGCAGTTTCAGGAGTATCATTATAGTTGAATGGTGTAATACACAAATTGAAAGATTCAACGCTGGGTGGCCCGTTCGCGACTAAAACATAGTACCACTCCCCGGCTATCATTTCATTGTAATAGCTCAATGTTTTGCTCAACTGAGGTGACTCTGTATTGGATCCCAACACCTGTCCCTCGCCATCGAGGAAATAAAATCGGCTACTGGTTAATGTTTCAGATTCAAGAGTTACTTCGACGCTGTTATGATTCGTGCCTTGAAATTTAAACCATTGGTAATGACTCCTATTCCCCAGCCAACTATTGACAGGAGTTCCTTCTATGACCACCTCATTGGTAGCAAATGAACCCTCTGGAGAGCAGTAACCCGATGACACATCTGGTATTCCCAATGCGGATGTTTGATAATCATAAACTGAACTATTGTCAACATGCAAGGTGAAATGTCCTGTCTGACTGTCATCATTATCCACGTTGATGTAATACCACTCCCCAATTGTCAAGTTGGTATAGTATATTATCCTGGGGTCGAACCTTCCCCCAGAGGAGATTCCCAAAATTCCGTCCAGAGCTATCATTGGATCTTCAAGTGTTCCAAATTCACCACCCGTCTTTAATTCTATTTTTACCCCTTTGGCAACTGCCTTAAATTTGAACCAAACGTTCTGTTTGGGATGTCCACTGGGCCACCAGGGAACCGCTCCACCATCTTGTGTTGCAAAAGCATTATGAAACTCTCCATTTCCGGATTGATAATTATCTACATCTTCAAGTACATATGCATTCTCCTTTAAGTCGTTCGACTCAAAGGTGTCAAAACACAATCCAAAGAATCCTTCATTCTCACTATTTGAAACCCCAACATTAAGGTAATACCAGGATCCAATAATCAAATTGGTGTATCGGATGTTTCCAACATTAAACCCCGTACTGATCAGGTCATTATTTTGATCATCAGTCAGAGCCAAATAAAAAGAGCTTACCCCATCATCGACATCAGGAGTCAGATTGATACTAATCCCCCCTTCCGTGGCTTGAAATTTAAACCATACATTACGATCCACGCTCCCCCCCCAATTATCAGGTCTAAAACCATCAAAACTAGCGCCTACACACATAAAAGAATTCTGCGCAAAACAATGATTATCAAGAGAATCCACAACCAATGCCTCTGATTTTTCATCAAAAACCTGATAGTTCTCCATACAAAGTGAGAACGTACCTTCGTCACCATCTACACTTAAATAATACCATTGACCAATGGTAAAATTGTTATAAACCAATGAATTGTGTGGGCCCATTACATTGGTCAATTCATGAGCCCCGAGATCAAACAGCACCATTTTCATGGAGTTCAACGTGCCCACCTCTTGTCCATTTTCATCAAGCATGCGACGAATTCTCATAGCTTTTGATGTTGCCTTAAATTTGAACCACACATTATGATTAGGATTAGGAAATCCTGAAGGCGTTGGCCCATCAGGAGTAGCACCAATATTGGAAAAAACCTGATTGACATTGCAAAAATTCTGATCCGTCAATTCTCTGGCATAAGCCATCTCATCATAAGATTGATCAAGGCAAAGGGTAAAAGACCCGCTTCCATAGGTATGCCGACTATCAACTGCGATATAATACGACTCTCCAATTACCAAGCTACTATATCCCAATCCTATATCATCATTTTCTGTTCCACCATAATCCTTACTGGTCAGCTCATTTTTCTGGTTATCATATAAAGCCAACATCGGGAATTCTATATCCCCCTCTTCTCCATCAGTCTTAAGTATAATGTTTACCGTTTCTGATGTAGCATGAAACCTAAACCACACGTTTTTATTAGGTCCAGTTGACCATGCACTTGGCTTAATACCATCGCCTGAAGCCCCAACATTGGTAAACTCTTGTAAATCCGAACAATAAGGCCATGAACTACTTAGCATTTTCGCGCTTTGCCAAAAATCAAAGTTCTCGTAATTATCTACGCATAAGGTAAATGTCCCACTGTAAGAAGAAGATGATCGGGTATCGACACTTATGTAATACCAATCGCCAATCGTCAACCCTTCATAATCAATGGAACGGTCGGAGGAAGATGAACTATAACCAACACTCTCTATTTCCACCTGACTAGCATCATATAGCGCCAGCATGCCATAACGTAAAGTTCCTTCGGAATCAGAAGTTTTCATATCAATTCTGACCGCCCATTCAGTGGCCTGAAATTTAAACCATACATTCCTATTTGGACCCTCCTGCCAATTTGAAGGTCTTGGTCCATCCGCTGAAGCATCTGAGGTAGAGAACTCTCCAAGAGAAGAACAGTATCCATCTGTATTTGACAGTTCCATGGCGCCTACCCAATCGTCGAAGGTTGCCGGGTAATTGTCCACACATAAAGTAAATGTCCCTCCGCTACCATAGCGATCATCAACACTGACATAATACCAATCCCCAACAATTAAACCTTCAAAATCAATGGATCGGTCTGAGGAAGATGAACCATAGCCAATGCTCTCTAATTCTACATCATTTGCATCATACAGGGCCAACATCCCATAAGTAAGTGTGCCCTCAGAGCCTGACGTCTTCAGGTCAATTTTCACTGCCCATTCACTGGCTTGAAATTTGAACCACACGTTCTTGTTGGGACCTGTTTGCCAGGAAGAGGGTCTCGGACCATCCGATGTAGCACTTGAAGTGGTAAACTCCTGAAGCGCCGAACAATAGCCATTTGATGGTAGTTGCTGAGCCCCTGCTTTGGAATCAAATGTAGCCGGATAACTATCCACACATAAAGTAAATGTCCCTCCATTACCATAGCGATCATCAACACTGACATAATACCAATCCCCAATTACAAGTCCTTCATGGTTGATTGTGCGGTCCGAGGAAGATGAACCATAGCCAATGCTTCCTAATTCTACATCATTTGCATCATACAGGGCTAACATTCCATAAGTAAGTGTGCCCTCAGAGCCTGACGTCTTTAGATCAATGCGTACTGCGGATTCATCGGCTTGAAATTTGAACCATACGTTCTTGTTAGGGCCTGTTTGCCAGGAGGAGGGTCTCGAACCGTCCGATGTAGCACTTGAAGTGGTAAACTCCTGAAGCGCCGAACAATAGCCATTTGATGGTAGTTGCTGAGCGCCTGCTTTGGAATCAAATGTAGCCGGATAACTATCCACACATAAAGTAAATGTTCCTCCGCTACCATAACGCTCATCAACACTGACATAATACCAATCCCCAACAATTAAACCTTCAAAATCAATGGATCGGTCTGAGGAAGATGAACCATAGCCAATGCTTCCTAATTCTACATCATTTGCATTATACAGGGCTAACATTCCATAAGTAAGTGTGCCCTCAGAGCCTGAGGTCTTTAGATCAATGCGTACTGCGGATTCATCCGCTTGAAATCTGAACCATACGTTCTTGTTAGGGCCTGTTTGCCAGGAAGAGGGTCTCACACCATCCGGACTTGCATTCATGCTATTGAATTCCCCTAATTCAGAGCAATAATTTCCATTTACTAAATTAATTTCAAGAGCTCCTTGCTTGCTATCATTGGATGAAACGTTACCCTGATCCAAACACAGGGTGAAACTACCCTGATTCGGCACTCCACCATCACTATCAACTCCCACATAGTACCATTGGCCAACGATCAAACCATCAAAAGAAAGAGACACGTCACTATCAGGAGCAGTGTAAGATCTGCTAGTTATGGCATAATTATATCCTTCCTCCCACAATGACAGCATTCCGTTTCTTAACGTTCCCTCTGTGCCTCCCACTTTCAAATCAACCTTCACTGAATTCGCCGTGGCCTGAAACTTATACCACACGTTCGAGTACGGACCACTCGGCCAACCCGAAGGGCGATTCTTGTCTGGTGTGGCCCCGAGGTTATTATACTGTCCTTCGCCAGAACAAAATCCTACCTGACTCGGTAAAACAATCGCATTTGTGAAATTGTCGTTGCTTTGATCCAAACACAGGGTGAAACTACCCTGATTCGGCACTCCATCACTATCAACTCCCACATAGTACCACTGGCCAACGATCAAACCATCAAAAGAAAGAGATACGTCACTT
>NZ_JAVKCA010000010.1:0-197207 GCF_040222955.1 Marinoscillum sp.
CAACTCGACCGTGATATCTGCCGCTGAGATACGGCAGTGCTTTCTACTGACTTTCGCTCGCAGGGTTTTGGACTTACAGAACGCAGTGCCACTCTGAACCGTTGTGAGCTTCCCCTTGCCGGGCGCGGCAGATTTCACTACATTAGTGCCATTCACTAGCTTTGGGACATACGCCCGATAGCTGGTCGTTATCTACAAGGATCTGCTGGACGTAGATTCGAACGAACAATGAAATCAACTCTCACCATATTAACAACCATCATACTTACCAACATTTGTGTTGCGCAGACACGAACAATTTCAGGAACGATAGTTAGCGCAGATATGGAACTGTTGCCTAGAGTTGACATCTATAGCATGGACACGGTTGTCTTGGGAACAACTGAAATGAACGGAACATTTGAATTCGAAGTGCCATCAAAAACAACCAAGATTCTTGTCGGATGGCTTGGAATGGAGTGGCAAACGGTCGAACTACAACCTAACTGCAATACAGTTAACGTTCTCCTAATGTACGCAGGCAACTACTGTCATCGGTCGTACAGGAAGAACCAACGGAGACGAAGAAAGTACCTCGCCAAACAGCCCGAACTACTTCAACAAGCATACGAACAAGGAATCTTCGGAACGGAAAAACCCTGTAGATAACAGACGCTGATCGGGCATATGTCTTGGTGCTTTCTGGCCAGTTTCAGTGTAACTCGTCCGTGAATCTGCCGCTGAGATACGGTGGTGCTTTCTACTTACTTCTGCTCGCAGGAGTTTTTGACTTTCGGAACGCAGTGCAATTTGGAACCGTTGTGAGCTTCCCCTTGCCGGGCGCGGCAGATTTCACTACTTTAGTGCTATTCACCAGCTGTGGGACATACGCCCGATAGCTGGTCGTTGGCATCCATTGCGCAGAGCATGAAAACTATCAATACAGGTAACTACATCGAATATCTCAATGATAGAGCAAAGAAGAGACTTCAAGACGTTTCAACTTACTTATACTTGGGATTGATTTTAATTGCTGAAGCTATTTTTTTCTATAACGGAGGCTGGGAACGTGCAACAAGTATTTCTTTACTCTTAACTACTGGATTCATGTTTGTTTGGATGGCAATTGAACTAATTTTTGTACTGATCCGAAATAAAACATTTAACAGAAATCTCTGGCTAACATACATTCTGGTAGGTATTGTTCTAATTCCGCTGAACTATCTCGTATTTGACGAACGTCAACGATACTGGTCATTTGTGAGTGGAGTAATCTTCCTAATTCCAGTATTAGTATCTGTTGTAGTATCGAAAATTGCATCTTGGTTAGACTAACCGAACGGACAAACAAATGACGGATGCCAACAAACGATATGGACGCATGGCCTTACTTAGTTATCTGCCAAGAGTCTGCAAAACATCCCGCTTATCTACCGCCAAGAACCTGTGGTGCTTTCTACCTGCTTCTGCTCGTGGGAGATTTTAATCTTCATAACTCAGTGCCAGTCTGATACTTTGATCACACCGGCAGATAAGCTACTTTTATCGGTATTAAAATAGCTCGGAGGCCACAGCGTCATATCTGGGCGTTAGTTTTCATTATCTGCATATCGCACAATTCTCACAACTATGACATTTGGACCGAAGAAACTACTTAACATGGCAGCTATTTTCATTGTCATGGTGGTTGCTACTGTCATGATTTACTCTAACGATATGCTTAAACGGACAAGGCTCGAACTTGAGACTTTCTATCAAGCCGAACTCTCTAACTGCGAAATCACTAGAGTAGTTGAACGACAATATTCAGGCAAAGGAACCTACAACCTTTTTCAAACGAACTGCTCAACTGAGTACTATCCAATACTTCTGGACAAGGAATCAAAATATGAAGATTATTATCTCTTTGAAGAAGGTTTGATTGTCAACAAGAAAGCTAACTCAGTTGACCTATCACTAACGGGATTAACATCTGAACTCAAACTGAAGATTCGACATCCATCTGATGAAGACGATCGATTTTTCAGCTTGAAAATCGTTTTAATATTCTTTGGAACTGTACTTGTAGTAATGGTTTTTATCCCAAATAGTTTCTGGGAACGCAAACGAAATTAAAACGAAAACTAACAGACGATATGGGCGCATGGCCTTACTTAGCCATCTGCCAAGAGTCTGCTTAACATTCCGCTTATCAGCCGCCAAGAAACTGATGTGCTTTCTACTACCTTCTGCTCGTGGGAGATTTTGATCTTCATGGCGCAGTGCGTATCTGAAACTTTGAATGCACCGGCAGATAAGCTACTTTTATCGGAATTAATTAAGCTCGGAGGCCACAGCGCCATATCTGATCGTTGTGGAGCATAGCATGAACGCAGGTAACTTTCAAATAGGACAATGTCGCGTTTTTGTAGAAGTCGACAGAACAATCGACTTTTACAGAGAACTCCCTCGAATATCAGAGAATTGCAACTGCGAAGAGTGTAAACATTTTGAGAACGTTGTTACAAATATGGATCTACGACTTTTCAAAATTCTCGAAGGGATGGGAGTTGACTTAAAACGACAACCGAACATTAACCCAGACGGTGTTTGTAGCACGGGTGATACTGAAAAATTCCAACGAACATATATGGGATATTACAAACTTTTTGGAAAAATTGGTAAGACTCAACGAACTCATAAACAGACTAACTCTAATGGAGAAACAACAGCGGTTGAATTTAGAGAGTCTGAGGAAGATGCATTTGTCCAATACACAATAAAGCAGGAGTCAACGGATGAACTAACTGTTGACTTTTTCATCGAATGCGAACGGAAGTAGAAAAATGCTCATGAGAAAATTCATCATACTTTTAATTGTTTTAGCAGCCTGTGAAGAACCAAGTAAGACGGTACAACAACAAGTTTTTGACGACTACCTTCTACTACATTTCAACTCTTGGGGAGATGCCATAGGTAAAAACTATGTTCCTGAATTTTATTACGAACCTGGAGATACGGTCAGACTGAAATCTGAATTGCCTTTGCTAGTTTTTCCTTCTGACACAACAACAGTTATTGAACTTGATGATCGAGATAGATTCATCACGCTTGACTCTGGAACACTTATTAACGTTACCTCCGAACACAAGAAATACTCGTTTCGTGCTGAAGTACTCTTAAACGACACAACCTATAAAGGAGCAATATTCACAGACAGGTTTTTGAATGCTCAATGGAGCGAAGATTTTTTGAACGAACAACGAAAGAATCTGCTTGAACAACTATTTAGACTAAAGAGCAGTGGGCTTTCAGAGTTATCAACTGAGTACGAACTTAGTGAGGATTCAATACTCACTTTGATCAGCTATGAGTATTTCGAGCGAACAGGAAGACGAGGAATAAACTACTAAACGCTCCACAACAAACGCTGATGAATGAATGGGGTTTTATCGGTCAAGATATTTTTGTGGGGATTGGAAAGTCCGCCACAAGTTTTAAATTTAAATCAAGGCGTGGCTATGTGCGGGACGAAAGGTTAGTGCTTTATAATCCCCACTCATCATAGCTAGACGTTATGGCTCATATCTGCAAGCATGAAATTTTTCCGAATCCTCTACTTCCACATCTACAACACCTACTATAAGGACGGTAATTACTCGAACGATATCCCTCATTTAACTGCATCTGGATTGGTTGGATGCTCCCTTAGCCTCTTGCTAACAACTGCAATTGTCTTTACGAACTTTCAACTAACGGGTGAACGAATGAACACTGAACTGACAATTGGAATAGCTGGCATTGGAGTGGTGATTACTCTTTTCGGAACTCTTTACCAACAGCAGTACGAAGCAATCTATGAGCAAATCAAAGGAACATCGTGGGACAACACTTTAACCAGGGTTTTCTCTTGGCTTATAATCATCGCTGGCTTTCTAACAGTTGGTTTATACGCATATATCTTCAACCGCTGAACTGAGAACAAAATAACAGAGCCATAACATTATGTATGAAGGCATGTGCATACGTGCTTTCTACAAACTGCATCGGGACTTGACCGTGAGTCTGCCGCCGGGCAAGATTTGTGCTGTTTAGAATCTTAAGAGTGCGGGATTTTTTCACTTTCTGAACGCACTGCTTTCTACAAACTTTGGAAGCACCGGCAGACTTCACTATTTTGCAGGTATTAGCCAAGTGTGAGCACACGCCTCATACATGGGCGTTATGTACCACTTCTGCAATATGTAGAACCTCATGAACAAACAAAGACAAGAGCGAATCGCAGAATTAAGGTGGACGGCCGAACGAAAATCCAAGAAATCGGACTTCTTAACTCGCATAACCTCAATTATCGATCCTGAAATGGTTGAGGTTCTTGACTTTGAATTATCAGATGAACTCCAGAGCAAACATGACGACTGGCCAGGTTCAACTCCAGACTTTACTTTCCAAACCCCGAAAAAGAACACAAACTCTATCACCGAAATTATCCGAAATCTGGTGGATAAGATTGAAGGTCGATATGCTTTCATTTTTATGATGAATTTGAACTTCGGATTAGTCAAACTTCCTAAGTCAGAACTAGTGGGACACTGGATCGACATCATCGAACTTGATGGTGACGAATTCTTCATTTATGCCCCTAATCACTCATATTTTGTCTGTGTCGAACTAACTGAGGACTTTCTCCCAAACAGCAGCCAGCCCGAATGGATTTACGAACTGACATTCTCAACGAAGGAACTCAAGGATAAGCTAATGGGGAAATAGCAGTACATAACAGTCGCTAGCAGTTATGCGCCAAACTGCTTCTTTGTTGGCTTTTGTGTGAACTTCACCATGAATCTGCCGCTGGGAAAGTCAGTTCTTTCTGCTGAGTGCAGTTCGCAGGATTTTTCTCTTTCTTGACGCAGTGCTTTGTGGATACTTTGTGAGCACCGGCAGATTCATTAGTTTAGTGCTTTTTGCCAAGGGTGGGCGCACACCTGCTAGCTTGGCGTTAGTCATAATGCCTTTTTATTTGGAACGATTGGCTTTCCAAATGACAAAACCTTAGATTAGCGACAAAAAGGACAAATGGCACTTGACGCAGATTTACAAGAGAAGAAAAACAACCTTTCTGAGTTCGTATTTCTAACCAAGAGCATCTTGAATTATCTGCCAGCAGTTATAACTAACCAAAAAGATAAAGGAGATTACAGAATTTACCTTAACGAACAAGCTGGTGTCCGAAAATTCATTAGACCAATCAATCTCAAATTTTTCGTTCATGACTCTAATGATTTTGAAGTCAAGTATCAGGCATTTTTGACCATTCTTCTACGCATAAAAAATGGGGAACGAAATTTCTCAAATGATGAGTTACTTGTCATAGACCAAACCCTCTATACCATTCAACAATCAATAGGTGCTGGATTAGATTTATTAGTTAATCCAAATAGTGCAAGAAAACATGTTGGCAACAGGTTTGAGGAATTGATTAAATGCGTTTTCACCGAAATTGGTGTTTCCAACAAGAAAACTGTCCTTCAAATTCCATATGAAACAGATGAAGGACAGAAGGTATATAAATGTGAAAACGATCTTATCCTCTCACCTTTTGACAAGGTAAAATCAACCTCAAAATCATTGGACAAAAAGGAAATTGTTGTTTCTGTCAAAACCACCTCTAAAGATAGAATGGGAAAGATGTTCATCGACAAAATTTTACTTGAACGCTTTGTCAAACATGATCAAAAAGTGATTGGTATTTTCCTTAACGATGTTCAGAGAAAGGAAGAGGATAACATCAGCTTCACTCTAGTTTCCGGTCTTTTCATGGTGTACAGTAACTTTTTGACCGAACTGGAGGGTGTTTACTATCTAGACCCTCCACCTAATGCTAAAAAGGAACCTTACAATAAATACATGAAATCCTTTTCAAATTTGATCACTCAGGATGTTTGGAGATTACTCGCCTCTTAATTTCTTTCTTCTTTTTTGAGACTCCCTTGTATCAACCTCACTTCTAATTCTGGTAATGTGATCTGAATTTGAAAGTCTCTCTGAGATAATATCACAATAAGAGGTTTCCTTTTCAATTCCAATCCACTTTCTTTCATAAGCCTCAGCAACAGCAAAAGTTGAACCTGATCCCCCAAAAGGATCTAAAACCAAATCCCCCTTATCCGTTGAGGATAGAATGGCTTTTCTTAACAGTTCAACTGGTTTTTGAGTCTCATGTTCATAGCGCTCCCATGACCCATTCGATATGGTTGGGATTTCAAGCACATCCTTTGGTTTTGCACCTAATGGATGTGGCTCCCAAACATATTTTTTGACATTTTTCTTTCCTCTTGAATATTGAGAAGATTCCGCCTGAGGTCTAACAGGATATTTCAGGGTGTGTTCATTGTAAGGTATTCTAACTTCATCAATCCTAAATTTGAATTCTTTGGATTTTCTTAAGTGCAAAATACTTTCGTGAGACCTGCCCCAATCATTCCCCAAATTTGCCTTATTACGATAGAACCATACCAACCACTTACATCCTTTGAACAAGTGCGCTGATGCCCATTTGATATCAGCCAAAATCTCAGAGAATCCACAGATGTAAAGTGAACCAGTACTCTTTAGAATTCTACTTGATTCAGTTATCCATTCTAAACTCCACTCCACATATTCCTTTTGAGAAGAAAACGAATCCCATTCAGCTTTTTTAATGTTGTATGGTGGGTCTGCAAATATGAGATCAACAGAAGCCGGCTCTAAAGTTTGCAAAAATTCTAAAGAATCAGCATTGTAAAGCCTTCCAAGTCCCGTTTGAAAATATGCCTCATACTTATTTGCGGAAACATCCTTCTTGCGGTAGGTAATTTCCATTTGCATCTCTTCAACTAGGGAAATAACCTGATCTTCACTGTAAACTCTATAATTGTTAATTGGATGCCTAGAACTTTTAAATTTGCCTGACTTATCCCAGCGTCTCAACGTTTCGGAATTAACGTTTAACTTCTCAGCGGCTTCACTAACGGATAGGTATTTTGACATAGCTAAAGATTACACAACCTTATACAACATTACGCATCAATATTAACAAGATTAATGAAAATAAAAAAGCACAATGACTAACAAATGCTAAAATCCATAGGCTTACCAAGGTACTTGCCAAGGTTGGTGGGATAAGATACTTTCCCGATATTTACAGATGTCCAGCCTACGGATTTTAGCTGGTCGTTATCGGCAATAAAGGTCAACAGACTAAAGCGATATGATATCAGAATTACGTCAGTCAATCAATGCCACTCTTTATGAACGAGTAAGTAGTCCTTTATATGGAACGCTAATAATCTCATGGATAATTTGGAACTGGGAGATTGTTTATTTGACGTTTTTCGTAAGCGAATCCAGCTTGGAAGTAACGAAGCTTAAATTCATTTCTGACAACTACCTAAATATTCATGATCTAATTACATTTCCAATTCTAACATCTATTTTTTTATTAACAGTAATGCCATTCGCATCAAATGGAGCGTACTATCTAAGCTTATTGTTTAAAAAATGGAGAACAGACAAGAGAAATCTAATTGAAAACAAACAGCTTCTTTCAATAGAAAAATCAATTGCGTTGAGAGAGGAAATTAGAAGCCAAGAAGAGAAATTTGACAAGTTGCTCGATACAAAAAATGAAGAAATAAAAATATTAACTCAAGAGGTTGAAAATTATAGGGCAGCTGCACAACAGGCACAAGAGAAAGTTCTGGAACCTGCGAAGGAACTAGTTCAACGCGAACGAAAAAAAGCAACTAAATCAACTGATAACGAGGAGTTTGAACAATTATCAAAATCGGGAAAAATAAATTCATTCATCAAAACTGGTTTTCGACTTCTAGAAGAAGAACTCATTTTAAAGCGAGACCTGGGTAATGTCCCTGAAGCTCAGGCGTTCGGATTAATTGAATCTGCACCAAATAATATCAAGGTAGCTCGGTTAACATCTAAAGGAAAGGATTTTTTCCGATGGTTAATTTTAAATGAGAAAAAAGCCGATAACAAATGATATGGCGCATGGCCTTACTTAGCCATCTGCAAAGTGCCTGCACAACATCCCGCTTATCTGCCGCCAAGAACTTGAAGTGCTTTCTACTATCTTCTGCTCGCCGGAGTTTTTAATCAGCATGGCGCAGTGCGTATCTAATACTTTGAATGCACCCCTTAGTCAGGCACGGCAGATAAGCTACTTTTATCAGAATTAATTAAGCTCGGAGGCCACAGCGCCATAGCTGGGCGATATCTCTGGTAAAATCAAGCCATTTCGCCTTTTTTTAGTACAATTCTATCCTGATAAGGTGCTCCTCTCTTTACTACTGCTACTATACCCTGCAAAAACCAAAACCAAAGTAGGTTTAGAAACCATCAAGGAGTACTCAACCGTTGCTGATCTACACAAAAGTGTGGAAATTAAGAACTTCAAAAATTCTTCCTTTGAGCTTTCTGTATCAACAGAACCGTAGGAGCTATGATCCAAATCAAAAGCATGCACCAGGACGCAATTAGCCCCAGATGAGTGCCAAAAAACCGCTGAAACAAAGCCCCCGTGTAACCCAGCAATGCCGAAATATCTAACTTCAGCAAAATCATGATTCTGGACAGATCAATTGGATTCAGAAAGCTCGCAATCAGCGCAAAATTGTCCAGAGGGTAGTCTGCAAAAACCATCATCGATAGCAGCACCAAACCATCATAAATCACCGCAAAAAACAACCACATCAGTATGGCATAGCCAAACCCCTTTATCTTATTAGAATTGAACAAAGCAATACAAATAGCAAGGGCCACGAAGATGAAGGTCAGGAAGGTACCGGAAATGAGTAACAGTATAAAGTTGGCTATTTCGCCAGAGCGAAAAAGGCCGTAGGCCAAAAAAGGAACCCCCAACCCTATAATCAGGCTTAATGACAATGAAATGGAAATCCCCAAATACTGCCCCAGAAAGATAACCGAACGCTTCACAGGCTGAGCAAGCAAAAGCTCCGTAAACTCTCTGGAATTATAAAAATACATCACCCCGAAGATGGTCCCTATCATCGGAGTAAGCACCACGATCACGTTCATCAAAGTGATGATGCCCTTGGACAAATCATTGTTGAGAAAAAGGAGCACAACCCCAAGTAGCAGGTAAAAACCCAGGTAGATAAAACTCCACCTGCTCCGCGTCAAATCCGAAAAACTATATTTTAAAATCTTGATCATGGTTCCAGAATTCTTGCTATCGCGTGTTCTAAATCCTCACTGTCCGTTTCGGATTTGAGGTCCGCGACGGTTCCTTTGAAGTAGATACTGCCTTCCAGCAAAAACACCACTTCATCGGCCAGCTCCTCTACCAAACTCATAATGTGAGAAGTGATCAAAATGAGCTTACCCCTGGCCTTTTCCTTGTTGATCAGTTCCTTCAATTTGATCAGTGAGACCGGATCAAGACCCGCCGTGGGTTCGTCCAGTATGATCACCGGGGAATCAAACATAAAGGTCAATACTATATTAACCTTCTGCCTGGTACCTCCCGACAAATCTCCCAGCTTCTTATCCATAAATTTCTCCATCCCAAAGAGTTCAATCAGTGGTTCCGGGCTGGCCGGTTCATTGCGTATATCAGCGATCATCCCAAGTATCTCCCGCACCTTCAGGTTATCCGGGAAACGGGCAATCTGTGGCAGGTAGCCGATATGCTTTCTATAGGCATGAGACCTGGCAATGTCTTGTTGCTGATAAGAAATATTGCCTCCATCAGGAATCACCATCCCCAGCAAAATCTTCAAAAATGTGGTTTTTCCCGAACCATTTGGCCCCAGAATGGCAACTATGCCACCCCCGCGGATCTCAAAAGTGAGGTCTTTCAGCACCTGAAGGCTGCCAAAGGATTTCCTAATATTTGTCACTGCAATCATCTGAATTTGCTCATTGAAGGTGTTTGATCTACCAGGTCGGCTGGCGTAAAAGCCGGAGAAACTTTCTCCGAAAAATTGATGAGGTCCACAAAAAGGCTTCTGAGTAAAACTATGGTCTCCGGAGTTTTATTTACCACATAGGAGAACAGCTTCACCGGGCGGTAGGGTACATCTCCATTCCCATCCTTGTCCAGGTCATAGCCACTATAGTCACTCCAAAAGTTACCGTTGAAGGTGTTGTCGTTCATTTTGGAGTTGTAAGACACATCAAAGGAGTTGCCAATAAAGTTGTTGAGTGTAAATGAATTGGCATAGCATCCTCCCGAAACCTTTACGGCCCATCCATTTTGTTTGAAGGTATTTCCAGAGTATGTTACCCTGGACGATCCATCCACATATACCCCGATGGTATTTTCCTGAAAAATATTGTTACGCACCTCACCATCATAAATCTCTTTGAGCAGCAGCCCATAAGAGGCTGCCCCCCAGTTGTCAATGAACCGGTTTTGCTCCATTCTGATCCATTTGGAAAACATTACCGCCACCCCGGCTCCATTGTTCTGAAAAGTGTTGCCCCTATACTCATCATGATTTGAAAACATAAAGTGCAAACCATACCGAACGTTAAAATGTGTATGGTTATCAATTACATGGCTCTCATCTACAAACTCCAGATAAATTCCATCTCGCATACCACTTACTTCATTTGACTCAATGTACATGTGATCACAATTCCAGAGATGAATTCCATTGCCGGACTGATCTTCCTGACTGGCCGTGCCTGTCACTTTGTTGCCTCGTATGGTTGCGCCAGTGGATTTCTCTATCAGCAGCCCAAAAAATGACAAACTCACTTGATTGTTTTCTATCCTGATGCCAGAAGTATTATAAGCATATACCGCAGCAAAATCTTTAGTGTAGCTCCTGCCTGAGTTGGTGATGATGAAGCCGGACACCACAATGCTATCCGCCATTAACCTGAGCACATAGCTTTCATTGTCACCATCGAGGATAGCTCCCGGATCTCCAATCAATGTGATGGGTTTGTCGATCGTCAGGTTCTTACAGATGTATTTACCACGCTGAACCCTCACCGTATCTTTTGCGCCAGCAGATCTTATCGCCTCTGCTACACTGGTGATCTCACAATCACCACAAACCGACGTTACAGAGGCACGGCTCACCAGAGAAGTGAATAAGATAACTAGCATTACACACCGTTTTAGTCTCATGTGGTTTTGTGATTAAAGCATGTACCTGATCCCGGAGTTGAAGGTAAAGGATTCCTTCATTTGAATCCCCCTAACACTTCGATAAATCGGAGTTCCCAGTTCCAGGCCTAGTTTTAGCTTTTTTAAAGAGTTGACAGCCGTGGGGAAACCAATATTGACGCCTGCGAAAGCATTGACTTGCTCACTGCCATAATTCTCCACATTGGCCGGTGGAGACATCATCGGGTTCAACTCAGGATCGATCCCTGATAAGCTCTGTTGGAGGATAAGCTCTGTCCGACCCACCAAGGCTAACCAACTCGCCGGAGTATAAGAAAACCAGCCGTTCAGGCGATACTGATGACCCAACCGGCATGAAGATCTATTTTCTCCGATTCTTAGCAGCGCCATGGGCTGAACGCCCACACTGGTCTTGTCAAAGGCCACTTTATACGTTGCTCCAAGATTCAGATCCGGGGTCCCTGAGCCAATTTGCATGGCATAGGGCAGCCTCATATGGTCAGACATTGGTGTGTCATCCGACTGATCGTAAGCACCTGTAGGCAGGCTTATCCCAATATTGAGGTGAAAGGACGATCCAGCCTTAGCAATCAGGCTGTATAGTGCCGAAAGCTTAAGATCTCCCAACCCAAAGCTTTTGGTTTGATAGCTCATTTCTGACATGGACATCATCTCATGGTCCATGGCATTCATGTCCATCTCGCGGCATATCAGCGATTGCATCACAGCGAGGGTCAATTGATCCGTAGGGGCGTACATCACACCCAGCATGTACATGCTCATCCACATCTGCTGCGGGGCGGCATGGTATTGCGCATAAACTTCCTCATTGCTTATTGATTTCGTTCCTGCCTGATTTCCGCTCATCTGCATTTGCATCGACCGTACACTGACCATCCAGCCTCCACTATGATGCACATGATCGCCCATTATGCCAATGGGACCATAGGCATCTCCGCGATGATGGTGGTCCGGATGATTGAGCACACCAAATCTCGAACCTTCAAACCTCTGCAGGAGCTCAGTCCATGTGAAAATATCCCCTCCTTTCTGTTTCTGGATTTTTTGCGCCTCCTGCCGATCCGGATAGGCAGACAAGTAAGCACCCATTGGGCTAGGTATGGCACTACTCTCCAGGTAGAAAGCCTCTTTTGCGGCTATCCACTCATTGGATCTGGAGTAGTCCGCAACCCAAAGTTGGCTGAAAGACACTTCATCATGCACTTTCAAATAATTCACCAGACATTCGATCGCATCGAAGGTTTGTGTTTCCTTTTCAGCATCCACTGCCAGCGCCACAAAGCGCCCATCTCTGATCAGCATACCACAGTGTTTGCACAAATCCTTATCAATATTCACCCTTTGAGCAAAACCCACAGTGCCCATCAGATACATCAGTAAAACCAAGTAACGAATCATGACTTTTTAGTTTGATATTTCAAATTTGTTTTGAAGAAGAGGCCATTCCAGGGTCTGTCCACCAACCGAATCATGGATTTTAGCTCTGGATTGGGTGGTTGCAAAAGCAGTTAAATATGCACCCATAGGACTTGGAATCTTATCCGTAATAAGGTAGCTGGCTTTTAACGCATCGGTGAGTTGGCCGGGATTCTGATAGTCCGCTACAAGGTGATATTTTATGGCCGGTCGGTCCCAATCCTTCAGATCATTGAGCATACACTCAATAGCATCATACTTATAAACGCGACCTTTCTCCGTCACCACTTGCGCGGCGTGCTGTTTATCCACAATGGTCATCCTGCAAAAATCACAAGCGTCCTCACCGTAATGAATTGGTTCCGGACCTGAGTGGCAAGAAGTGACAAATAGCGAAACAAGGAAAATCATCAGGGCAATTCCCGGGTTTTTCATTGCCCTTGAATTGTTTTTAGATTGTGATTTTTTACCGATAAAGTAAGCCACAGCAGTCAGCATCATACCTATTCCCAGTAGTATTCCGCCCATTCTGGGATAGGAAAAAGCATCGAAATTGAGCAGTTTTTTGTGTCCAATCAACGGTGGATTGTATTGCATGGGTGTCCCGTCAGGGTTGACCAGTTTTAAGATGGCATTGGGGTCCAGGTCAGTACCATATGCCACCAGCCACAGGTTAAAATCGTAGATACCAAGCGCTCCCAGTGTGCCCATGAGGAGAAACCAAATGAAAAACCAAATCGGCCGTATTTTACCGAGGTAGCCCAGCACTCCTATCAATACTCCGAGAGCGGCCATAGCCAATACCACTTTCGGAAAGACAGAAAACTCCCACATCTCTTCGGGTTTGGGCAGCGTTTTCATACCGATATAGTGGTTCAGACCATCAATATTCTGGATATCAAACTCACTTTCACCCTTCAGTCCATTCACATGAATGTCTATGCCCAGCGGATCAGGATATTGTGGTGCTCCCAGTCGGATGTTCCACATGGGAAAAATGAACAGCCCCAACAACATCATGCTGCCAATAATCATTAATATGCTTGCCTTTTTCATTTTGCTTATCTTTTTGCAAGTACTTATGGTATGCTGAAAAGAAGTGGTTAAAACCAACGGAATTGTTGATTTTAACCACTAGCTCTTTAATCAATCATCTAAAGACCAGCTCAATTCCAGATTGGAATCTGCCGGAGAAACTCGCACGTAACCTTGCATTTCCTGGTGCAGTGCAGAGCAAAAATCTGTACAGTAGAATGGCCATACGCCTACACGCTTAGGCTCCCACAGCGAGGTTTTGGTTTGACCAGGCATGATCAGTATCTCTGAGGTCCCCTGACCGATCATAGAAAAACCGTGTGGCACATCAAAGTCTTGCTCGTGATTGGTGATGTGGAAGTAGACCTTATCACCGACTTTGATACCTTCAATATTGTCAGGTGTAAAATGGCTTCTGATGGTAGACATGTAAATGTGCACCTCATTTCCCGTTCTTTCCACCCTCGCTTCGGCAGGGCTCTTTATGGCATAAGGGTGATTGTTTTCATCCAGTCGATAGATTTTCCTGGAGTTGTTCACCAAAAGCTCAGCATCACACCCTGCTGCATAGTGAGGTTCACCGTGAGTGGGAAAATCATACAACAGCTCCATTTTCTCTCCGGTGATATCGTATATCTGCGCAGAGTGTTCCATTTCAGGCCCTGTAGGCAGGTATCGATCTTTCGTGATCTTGTTCATGGCTACCAGGTACTTGCCATGCGGTTTTCGGGAGTTTCCTCCTGGTATCATCAAGTGCCCCACAGAGTAGTAGGTAGGTTTTCTGTCAATAACCTCCCAGGTTCCCAATTTCCACTTTACCACTTCTGAAGAGATAAAGAAGGTAGTATAGGCGTTGCCCCGACCATCAAACTCGGTGTGCAATGGGCCCAGGCCACCACTGCTTACTGTACCCGCCAGCACATCCTGGTAATTCAAAATCGGAATGCCGTAGGCGTCGCCATCAAACTTTTTGGCTTCAATAGCCGCGAGCATTTTATCAAATGAGTGAACGGTGAGATCCGCTGAAAGCTTACCTGAGCCAATAATGTACTGGCCTGTAGGATCCACGTCGCACCCGTGTGGTGATTTAGGTGTTGGCAATAAATATACCGCTCCAGGCACCTCTGAGGGGTCTACAGTCAACACCTCCGTTTTCATAGTAGAAGTGGCTGTGTGTGTAGATTCATCATACACATTATGAGCATACCGGGCGGGCATTTTCTTGCCTCCTCCGTTGTTGACGTAAGCTTCTATCATTTTCCAGTTTACCGCCGCTATAAAATCCTTATCATTTTGCGAAGCGTTTACTTCCAGCAGGGTGTTTGCCTCCTCTGTGTTGTAGGTAGAAAAGAAAAACCAGCCGTGAGATTTATCCCTTCCCGGGTGGGATAAGTCATAGTTGAATCCCGGCATTAAGAGTTGAAATTTTATATCCATGTGCCCATGCTCTGGCTCCACAGATATGAAAGTCAGGGCGCCTTTGAAATTACTCTTGTACTCACTTATGGGCATGTCCCTTTGAGGTACCGGAACAGAAAAACGTGTTCCTGCCACTACATACTCGGTATTCTCAGTGATAAAAGAAGAACTGTGGTTACCTGCACTGTTAGGTACTTCTATGATTTCCTCAGTTTCAAACGTACTCAGACTGATTCTTGCAATTCGTGGTGTGTTGTTGCCATTGGCAAAAATCCACCTGCCGTCCAGTTCACCATTTGTCTGTGAGATGTCCGGGTGGTGCAGATCATCCCATGGTACAAAACCAAACGAAGTGTTTAACATTGGTTTGGTCTCCTCTGAATACCCGTATCCTGAGGTGGGAAACTGAGAAAAGACAGGGATTTCTTTGAACATCCTGCCTGATGGCAGCCCATACACGGTCAGGTTGCCACTGTATCCGCCAGATAAAAAGGCATACTGCGCATCCCTTTCGCCCGGCGCTATATATACTTTCTCAGCCATATTGCTGCTCAGCGCACTCTTGCCATTACTGCCTGATTGGCCACACGAGGTGATCAACAGGAGGGCACCAATGACAAAAACATTGAATAATATTGATATAGTTTTCATTTTAATCTCTTGTTTTAGTTAGACGCAATCACTTTATCAACGACATGTATGATTCCATTGGAGGTCGGTATAGTGGCCAGAATATTGGCACCTCCTACTGATACATTATCACCGTCAACCTTCACCTCCAGATAATCTCCGGTGGCCATATAAATTTTCCTTCCCTTGCCAGCTTCCCTTTTGAGCGCTTCCAGATCAAATGACCCTGGCGCGGCGTGCCGGGTGAGGGTAGTGGCCAGATCAGTTTTATTTTCAGGCTTCAGCAGGTTTTCCACCACCCCTTCTGGCAGTGAGCCGAAGGCCTCATTGGTAGGTGCAAATACTGTAAGCGGACCGGCATTTACCAAAACGTGCTCGATTTGGGCTGCCTCTACGGCGGCTACCAGCGTGGTATGAGCATCTGAAGTCACGGCCACCTGCAGGATGTTCCTTTCTGACACATTATCAGAGACAGAGGCTTGTCCTTTCGGATGACTAGTTGCTGCGGGAGTTTCCTGGCCATTTGTACCCTCAGTATTACCTGATGAACAAGCGCACATCACTCCTATGGCCAGTATAGCCACCATTGACATAATTGTTTTCGTTTTCATAATCGTATGATTTAACTGTTACAATGTTCTGAAGTACTCCAGCACGGCTCTCGCCTCTTCCTCTGTGAGGTTTTGATTCGCCATAGGCGACCCGTTGAAATCGATCAATAACTTCTTGGCGATGGGGTCTTCCTGAACCATTTTTCCAGGTGCCAGGATCATGTTCATCACCCAGGCCGGGTTCCTTCTGGACAAAATGTCATTAGGTGCTGGACCGATAAACTTTTTATCTACTTTGTGGCAGGCTGTACATTTAGTATCAAATATCTCCTGACCTTTGGCAACCAGCTGCTGATCCAACTCTGCAGGCAGTGTAAACGCCTTCACCGGACCTACTCCATGGAATTGCTTCCAGTTTTCGTATGGGTCGGATGGCTCCACTTTCGATTGCTCTTTGATTTGCTCAATGCGGCTTTTGCCTCCGCCTCCGCAGGCTGAAAGCAACACAATGAATGAAGCAGCAATAAGGTATTTATTTAGCGTTTTCATGGTTATTGATGTTTATGAATTACTGAATGAAAATTCGTTGAATAGTATTCGGGCCTCCGGAAATAAGATGTTGTTTTCCAGATGAATGTGTTTATGTAAATCTTCTTCAAACTCCTTGAGCATCGCGTAGGCCACCTTGTATGTTTGACACCCATCTGGAGGGCATTCATAATCACCGGTCAATTCCGCTATCTGATGAAACCTCAAGCCCTCTTCCTCATGCTCCTGCTCCATCATCTGAATGGGGTTTTCAATATCTCCGAAATGAGGCTTTGACAGGGGAAACCCTTTTTCCCTTGACTGGACCATCGCCTTGATATAGGGAAAGAGTATCTGCTCTTCCTTTTGCATGTGATCCAGTAATGCCCGGGAGCCTGCTCCAAACAACTCATTGACCGCATACAGCTCTGGGTGGCGATCACCATGCACTCTGCACAATTTCTCCAGATAAGCCCTGAGCGCCGGTACCGTAGCCAAAACATAACTGTGATGCATGTTCACAATGGTGTCAATGAGCTCATCCAGGGCTAATCCCTGATAGTTCAATGTATCTGGCGTCTGGAAGGTAGCTTCCAGCTCCTCCAGCACCTTCTGCAAATCCACATTGTTTCTGGAGCATGCCTCCTCCAGAGAGATGCCACCACCACAGCAAAAATCTATGTGATGCGAGGTGAATACCCGGGAGGTTCTGAAGTTAGATGCTACGATGACTCCCACTTTTGATTTTGCTAAATTTTCCATATTAAAGATTTAAAGATCTTTTTATCCTTTATTAATATAAATTTTTACACTCTTAAAAACCGGTTTCCTTCTATTACGCCACCTTTCAGATCAGACAGGTAAGTGGTTGTCAGTACGCCTTTCAGGTGATCCCGCATGGCGATAAACTTATCATGTGCGGGACATGGGTACTCTCCCGAGCATTCCTTTAGTCCCAGTACACAGTTTTTCACCAGGCCCTCACCGTCTATAGCCACTACCACTTCCAATAGTGTAATGTCCCGGCCCACTACCTTGAAACCCCCACTTGGCCCTCTCAGTGACTCCAATAAGTCAGCTCTTACCAGCTGCTGTAATATCTTGGCGGTATAAGCCTCAGGAGAATCTATCGCTCCTGCAATATCTTTCAGACCAGCCAATTTGCCCCTTTCCTTCACAGAACAGAGGTAAATCATGATTTTTAGCGCATATTCGCAAGCTTTCGAAAACATATTCTCAACTGACTTTTAAGCAAAAGTAATTCCCAAAAGTATTTCGGACAATGATATCCGAAATAAAAATAAATGACTTTTATCAGGTAGAAATAACATGACTACCCCGAAGCCTGCAACCAAAACACAGGAACTTGTAACGTTTGAAAAGATGGGAACATCGACTTGATACATGTGCGCATGGGTGGAGCGTTTTGTCAGTACCCGCCCTCAAAACCCAGCGTCTTACTCACCTCCTACAGATTACTACTCACCGGCACTATAATCCCCTCCGCCTCGAGCATCTTTCTGATCTGCTTATGCTTTGCCCAGAATTTATCATTGATCTTCTTCAGCGTGCTTTCATAATCAGGATGATTTTTCATTAATTGATTAATCGGGTCCTTATCCAGAAACAGTATGATCCAATACTGATAATTGTCCTTCTGAGAAAACGCCTTGAGGTATCGAACACCCTCTTCGATATTGCCAGTCAGCACAAAGTAGGAGGAGTAAAGCAGGTCCTTGTAAAGTGACTGATCGGTTTCTGCGTACTCAAGAAAGCTTTCATAGTATTTCTTCGCTTCCTCTTCTCTCCCCAGCTGCTCCAGTACAAAGCCTATCCTGGCATCCTCGCTTTGGTAGATGTCAAGTTTCAATGCTTCCTTCATATGGAGCATCTTCTCATAATACACCCATGCCTGCTCGTAGTTTCCCATGGTATAGCACACCTTGGCCACTTCCTGGATCACATCTATTCTGGTAGTATCCTTTTGCAAAATTTCTATCAGCGATGCCCGCGTACGGTTCAGATCAAACCGCTGGGCCGTTCTGATGTACACGTACAAATACTGTGAGTACAAATTGTCAGGATTGTATGCCAATGATTTCTGCACGTAGGTTTCCGACTCATTGATAAAGCCAGTTTGCGCCAGCGCATTGCTCAAATGCAAATAGGTATAACTGGAAGTAACAGAGTCAGCTTCTGCCACAGCAGCCTGAATGCCCTGCAGGGCATGTGTAAGATATTTTTCTGTATCCGGCAGGATCACACCATAGATGTTCGACAGGAAATTATGCACCCACGCAGTATTTGGGTAGTACTCCAGCACCTCCTCAAAGGACTCAACAGCCTTTTTGAAATCCCGGATCTGCATAAAATACAAAGACCTGGCAATCAGGCTTTCGCCCGATTCTCCATCCAGCATCATGGCTTTGTTGGCATAATCCTTCAGCTCCTGCGTATACTTCGGCTCAGCCATGAAAATATCCAGGTAATAGTAGGAAATGGCGATGTAGGCGTAGGCATTGGCAAACTGACCGTCTTCCTGAATGGCCTTTTTGAATTGCTCGACACCCTCCTCCAGACCTGCTCCCGTTTTATCGTTCAGCAAGGCCATGCCTTTCAGGTAATAATCATAAGCCACGAGGTTCTGAGTTGGTATTTTTTCAATGCGCTCTTGCTCCTCCGGGGTGATAATGGCATTGATCTCTTTGGCAATACTCTTGGCCACGTCTGATTGCAGCTCAAAAACATCCTTAAGTTCACGCCTATACCTCCGCGACCACAAATGCTTATCCCCTGGTGCCTCTATCAGCTGAATGGTCAGAAGAATCTCGTTGCCAATCTTTTGCCCACTCCCCTCTATGAAATAACGCACATTAAGCTCCTTTGACAGTTCGGGAATGGTTTTGGACAGGGTGCGATACTTCTCCACGGTGGTTCTGCTCGTCACCCTGATGTCCTCGATCTTTTGGAAATTATCCAAAATGGCCTCCATCAGTCCATTCATGAAATAGACATTGGTGCTATCGGCACTGTCGTTTTTGAAGGGCAATACCGCTATGGATTTACTAAGACTTTTTGGAATGCTCTCCTCCTCAGACCACCTGAAAAAGACAATGGCCAATACCACCACAATGGCCACGGCCACCAGTCCCAGGACTCTGCCTCTTCCCCTGGCTTCAGTGCCCGACACTTCTGTCACTCCCTGCTCTGCCTCCAGCTGAGCTCTACTGCCAGCCTCACCCGGAGTATAACCGTACAGTTCTCTGAAGCATTTGGTAAAATACGACGTGCTGCTAAAACCTACTTTGTAAGCAATCTCAGAAACCGTCAGGGAGCCATCCTTCAACAGCAGTGTGGCATGGTGCAACCTTACATTTCTGATCAATACGCTTACGGATTCCCCTGTTTCCTGCTTCACCTTTCTGAGCAGGTTGGATCGGCTCATGCTGATGCTTTCGGCTAACTCTGTCACTCCGAAGTGCTCATCTGCCAGATTTTCTTCAATTACCGCAACTATTTTCTGAAGAAATGCACTTTTAGGGGGTTGGAAATCTGACATATCATAAGGTGAATAGGATGCAATAATCGGCAAATTAAATACCACTCGCAACAAGCCCATTTCAGTCCTTTGCGTCATAGTTTATAGCCAATCGTCATAGTTTCCATACAAAACGCATAACTGACAGCAGTTGCAGCATGGCTGTTTAGTGGCGCACTGGCCTTCTTCTCACCTTTGTATCGTCGAAATAAATATTCAAACACTAAACAATAACAAGATGAAATCTCTACAATTGAAAACAGTACAAAAATGGTTTGTTTTAAGTCTTACCGTTATCATTTTGGGCGCTGCTTCCTGCAATCAGACGGCAGAGCAAGCTTCCAATGAAGGCCAAACAGAAGCGCCGAGCACTACGATCCAGGAAGCCACATTTTTTGGGAATATAGAGGCCGTCAAAGGGCACATTGCAGCTAAAACTGACCTCAACCAAAAAGATGCTTATGGATCCACACCCCTACACATTGCGGCCACATTTGGAAAAACCAATGTCGCCCTGTTATTGATCTCGGGCGGTGCCAACCTGAATGAAAAGAGTGCCGATGGATCCACACCTTTGCACACAGCCGCCTTCTTTGGACGAACAGACATTGTAAAAGCCCTGCTCGAAAATAAGGCCGATGTGACCATCAGAAACACTTACAATGCCACGGCCCTGGAGTCTGTCTCCGCTCCATTTGCTGACATGAAACCTATCTATGATCAAATGAGCAAAGACCTGGGCCCCTTTGGATTAAAACTGGACTATAAGCAGCTGGAAGCGGCTCGTCCGGTCATTGCGGAAATGATTCAGACTTACAGCAATTAATCAGTAGATAACAATTAATCAATAGACAATGCTCAGCAATAGAAGATACGACATTGATTGGTTGCGCGTGATCGCTATCGGCTTGTTGGTTATATACCACATAGCCGTTGGATTTCAGCCCTGGGGGGTGTTCCTGGGGTTCATTCAGAATAATGAAACACTGGAATGGATTTGGACACCCATGGCCATGCTGAATGTCTGGCGCATTCCCCTGCTGTTTTTTGTTTCTGGTATGGGGGTGTATTTTGCCATCCAAAGGCGCGACTGGAAAGCACTCTTAGTGGAACGAACCAAGCGCATTCTAATTCCTTACATTTTTGGTATTCTCGCTGTTGTGCCGCTGCATGTATGGCTTTGGAAGCATTACTACCATCAGGACATGGAGTTCGTCTTTAGCCCGATGCACCTTTGGTTTCTTGGCAACATCTTCGTGTATGTACTGATCTTCTTCCCTTTGTTTTTCTATTTGAAAAAACATCCTGAAGGAAGGTTCCATGTGATCATGAGTAAGCTACTGAGCAATCCTGCGGGTTTGTTGGTATTAATGCTCCCTTTTATTGCCGAAGCGGAACTGGTACGCCCCGACAGCTTTGAATACTATGCCATGAATGCCCATGGATTCTGGATGGGCATGCTGGCATTCCTCACAGGGTTTCTGTGTGTCTATAGCGGGCAGACATTTTGGGATACCGTGACCAAATGGAGATGGCTGCTGCTGGTCATTGCCACCACATTATACACGCTTCGGCTGCTGGAGGGTGAGTTTAACGCGCCACTCTACTTAAAGTCTATCGAGTCCAGCCTCTGGATATTCACCGTCTTTGGTTTTGGCCATCGCTACCTCAACAAATCGAGTAAAGCGCTGACCTACTTAAGTCAGTCGGCCTACCCGATCTATATCCTGCACATGGTCTTCCTCTACCTGGCCTCATGGCTTCTGTTTCCACTAGACATCCCCGCTCCGTTTAAGCTGGCGCTGGTGATATTACTTACCTTTATCGGTTGCTTTGCAGCCTACGAGTTTTTAGTACGGAAAATCCGGTTTGTGCGGCCGCTTTTTGGCCTAAAGGTATGACCCAACATTTGTAGTCATTATTTTGAATTAGAAATCGCCATTTGACCATGAAACTAACAAAAAAGATACTCAGAATCGTCTTTATCCTGGCCAGCATAGGCTCCCTGTATTTTGTGCCATGGATACTGGTAAAGGCATGGATATTACCATTACCAGATACGGTTCAGGAGCAACTAGATGAAGCCATTGGGTATGGCTTTGATGGCATGATTGTGTACGTGGATCAGGGGGGCAAGCCCCCGGAGTTTTATGCCGCCGGCTGGCACGACCGAAAAAAGAAAATACCTGCCTACCCGCAGGCTTTATTCAAGATTGCCAGCATTACCAAGCTATATGTGGCAGTGGCCACCGCTAAACTGGTCAAAGCCGAACGGTTGTCTTTGGATAAAACCCTTGCTGAATACTTTCCGGAACTGGCAGAAAGAATAGAAAATGCCGACAAGATCACCCTGAGAATGATGGTACAGCATAGGAGTGGCATTCCCAATTTTGTAGACCATCCTGACTATTGGATAAAACCACCAAAAAACAAGCAGGAAACGCTCGAATACGCATTGGATTTGCCCGCTGACTTTGAACCGGGTGAAGATTACGGTTATTCCAACACCAATTATATGTTGATCTCTGACCTCATAGATAAAGTGGTGGGCACTAGCCATCAACAATACATTAAAGAGGAGATTTTGGTCCCGCTCGGGCTGAAAAACACGTTTGGTTCACTGAGTGAAGTGAATATAGATGAGGTGATGAGTGGCTACTATGTGGGCTTTGAGGAAGATTTTAAAACAGAAGATACCGGCTTAATGCTGGCCACCGCTGAAGATGTGGGCATATTCCTGCGGGCTTTAAACGATGGCTCGGTGTTTAACGAAGGCGAACAGGAAATCTATTCCTCCATCTACGAATACGAGCATACGGGTCTGCTGGTGGGGTATCAGAGTATTGCCAAATACCACAAAGACATGGATGCGGTGGTGATTCAATTTAATAACACCACCAACTTTGATGGATACGACTGGAGTTTGGCGGAGATCTTTTACAGCCGCATCGTGAAAATAGTGCAACGGGAAAACGGCTCGTAAAATTAGGATTGAGCAAATAGATTTGGAGTTTGCGGAACTCCGTTCTTTGTGAGGGTGTTGACAGTCTTTTCTAACCATGGGGTGCCCTATCACCAGCTGTGTATAGTCACCTCCAATCAATCCACTCAACTTCGAAATCAATCAGCATGAAATACCATCAATTAATCATGATATTCATCAGTGCCCTTGTTATGTCCTGTGGCGGCAAAGATCAAACAGCCAGGCAGGAAAAGGCTCCGCCGCAATTTCAAAACAAGGGCCACGAACTGATCTACATCATGACCCAAAAGGCGGGAGATTATGCAACGCTTTGGAACAAAAGAGATGTGGTTTACACCTATACCTACCGCACTCCCGACAACAAAGCCGACATTTCCACTGAAAAGTTGCTGTTTGATGGTGAACTGTCCTATGGCTTGTATCAAATCCATGAGCGAACCTTCCCAGACCTGGAAGGGCCTATTGAGCAGGGCTACGATGGCAAAGAATACTGGCTCAAACACAATGGCCATATTCAAAGCGATACCACCCGCTTAAAAAGAGTTGCTTTCAATCGCCCTACTAATTTTTACTGGTTTGCCATGTTCCAAAAATTATTGGATCCGGGGCTGAATTATGAATACCTGGGAGAAGAAACCATCGATAACACGCCCTACGATGTGGTAAAAATCACCTTCACTTCTACAGACGAAAAGCCTACGGATGTTTATCAGCTGTACATCAATCAAAAAACGGCG
This sequence comes from Marinoscillum sp., assembly GCF_040222955.1. Taxonomy (GTDB): domain Bacteria; phylum Bacteroidota; class Bacteroidia; order Cytophagales; family Cyclobacteriaceae; genus Marinoscillum. Next base: position 23,975 of record NZ_JAVKCA010000010.1, read on the forward strand.
CTGGTGGATCAGTTTCTCTTTACCGTGGCAGATTTTGGAGTGATGGAAACCCCCAACCTGATGAAGGTGGAGTATGAGCAAATAGAGGACCTGCTGATCCCCACCAAAAGGCGATACAAAAAATCGACCTGGGAAGCAGCGGTGAGTGATGCCCCCTGGATCACCGTCACCTGGACAAACATTCAGTTTAACACCGGATTGAGCACAAAGGACTTTTTGAAATAGGTTGGATTGATTGGAGAGGATGGCTAAAGTTCGCTCAGGAGACAATGCCTTCCACTTTTCTCTCCTCCTCTTCACCCATCTCCGCCATTATCCCATTAAATTGCAGGGTACATTATAGAACCCCGAAATCCGTAATCCAATGAAAAAAATCATCAACTCCCCGCAGGCTCCCGCTCCCATAGGCCCGTACAGTCAGGCAGTGGTGGCGAATAATGTCCTTTATATCTCCGGGCAAATCGCCATTAATCAAGCGACAGGAGAAATCGTCAGGACGACCATCGAAGAGGAAACCAAGCAGGTCATGATCAATCTTGGTTATATTCTGAAAGAAGCAGGTGCCGACTATTCCAACATCCTTAAATGCAGCATCTTCATCAAAGACATGGGGCAGTTTGGGCAGATCAATGCGGTATATGGAGAGTTCTTCCCCGAAAACCCACCTGCCCGTGAAACGGTGGAGGTGAGCCGCCTGCCAAAGGATGTCAGCGTGGAGATCAGCTGCATCGCTCAGCTCTGATGTCCCTCTGGCCTTTTCTACGGCAAACACTGGTATCGGGTCATTCCAAAGACGAAGTATTAAGGAGGATTGCACTCAAAACCAGGTTGATTGATTCGGATGTGGTGGTTGATCAGCCCATATTCAATGGCTCCATTTTCCCGGAAGGATTCAGGATTTCGCTGATCATCCGCACCGCACAAAATGCCCTCCCTTTGGCCATTGGCAAGGTGGAAAACACCTCTCGGGGGTCCCTGATATTTCTCCGGCTCTGCCTGTTTCCCGGAGCCAGACTATATCTGTGGTTTTCCTCCATTCTATGCGTGTTTGTAGCGGCCGTTTTTCTGACCCTTTCACACCTCACCCTCGCCGTAATTACCGCGCTGCTCATTGCCCTGGCCAACTATGGGGTGCTCACACTCAGTTTTCATCAGAAAGCCCGGCAAACCATCCGCCAAATTCAGGGGATTCTGGCGGAATAAAGGGAATAAAAACACTTGTCCTTCACATTAGTATTGGGTATTTGATAGCTTTGCACACCAAAAAAATATCCCCCAATAAATGGATTCAGTAAGAGTAAGATTTGCCCCCAGCCCAACAGGCGCTTTGCACATAGGAGGAGTCAGAACAGCCCTGTTCAACTACCTTTTTGCCAAAAAAAATAACGGCACTTTCATCTTAAGAATAGAAGACACTGACCAGAGCCGGTTTGTGGCCGGAGCTGAAGAATACATTCGCCAGTCGCTGGAGTGGTGCGGCATATCTCCTGAGGAAAGCCCCTGGACCGGGGGTGAGTATGGCCCCTACAGACAGTCTGAGCGCAAAGAAATCTATCAGTCCTACGCACAAAAGCTGATCAATGAAGGCAATGCCTACTACGCTTTTGATACGCCTGAGGAACTGGATGCGATGCGTGACCGACTCAAGGCCGCTGGGGTAGCTACACCACATTACAATGCCGCAGTGAGGCTCACCATGAAAAACTCCCTCACCATGTCGGCAGAGGAAGTAGCTGGCAAGATTGCCAGTGGAGAACCTTATGTGATCCGTTTCAAAATAGACCCTAAAGAGGAAGTGCGGCTCAATGACGTCATCCGGGGCTGGGTACACGTGCATGGCTCCACACTCGATGACAAAGTACTGATGAAGTCCGATGGCCTGCCTACCTATCACCTGGCCAATATTGTGGATGACCACCTCATGAAAATCACCCATGTGATCCGTGGTGAAGAATGGCTCCCCTCCGCGCCGCTGCATGTGCTGCTCTACAAATACCTCGGATTTGAAGCCACCATGCCTCAGTTTGCGCACCTGCCACTGATCCTTAAGCCGGATGGCAACGGAAAGCTGAGCAAGCGGGCCGCTGATCAGGCTGGTTTCCCCATATTCCCGCTCGACTGGCAAGATCCCGAAACCGGTGAAACCTCCAAAGGCTTCAGAGAAGAAGGCTTTATTCCCGAAGCCCTGGTCAACTTTCTGGCATTCCTGGGATGGAATCCCGGCACCGAGCAGGAAATTTTCAGCTTAGAAGAATTGTCAGACGTATTCAGCCTGGAAAAAGTCAACAAAGCCGGCACCAAATTCGACCTGGACAAAATCAAATGGTTTAATCAACAGTACCTGAAGTCCACCAATCCGGCAGATCTGGCGGAAACGGTGCGCACAGACCTCAAAAATCATTATGATATAGACAGCTCCCTGGAAACAGCCCTGGTGATCGTGGATCTGCTGAAAGAGCGCGTGACCTTTCCCCACGAGATGGCTCCCAATGCGCTATTTATTTTCAGAAACCCAACTGAGTACGACCAGAGTGTGACCAGCAAAAAATGGAATGAGGAAGCCGAACAAGCTGTATCACTCTATGCCGATGCGATCTCCTCTAAGGAGGATATCAGTGCTGAAGAGGCCAAAGACCTGTTCTTTTCGCTGATGGAAGCCAATGGAATCAAAGCCGGCAAAAACATGCAGGCATTGAGAATGGTCATCACCGGAGCCGGTTCAGGTCCTGATTTGATGGCCATCATCGCACTCATGGGTGGAAAAGCAGTGGCCGAGCGAATCAAATACTCCGTAGATCAGTTAAAGTAGTATACACTTAACTGAGGTACCATGACAAAGAAAAAATCGGAAGACGATCACAAGCCAAAAGTGAACAAAGAGCTGGAAGGATTTGACATCAGAATTGACCCTTTCGGGGAAATCAAATCATCCATAGACATTGATAAGATCAATCAGTTTCTCAACAACTCAGTGGACGACAAAAAGCTCCGCGACCGGGAGGACCTGGAGGAGCTGAAGAAAGGGAAGAAGAATTAGAAAATTTTGGGGAAAATAGCCGGCACCTCTGCCTGGTAAATCCGGTACGCGTCCCCAAACTCTTCGATCAGTTTTTGCTCTTCGAAATAGATACCTACAGGCAGGTACACCAGTATACACGCAGAGGACAATACGACAATATCCGTGGACGTATATAATGCCATGCCGATGACGATCAGGATGATTCCCGAATAAATTGGATGCCGCACATAGGCATGCGTGCCCTTTCTGATCAGCCCCTTGTTCTCCTCTTTTTTCAGCCCTAAAAAGGCCCATCCGGAAAGGTGTCTGAACGAAGTAACCACCAAAATAACCCCCCAGGAGGCCAGAATCATGGCTATGTACCGCAAATAGCCCGGTGGATCAAATAGAGAAGCCGAAGGAGTGATGGCCATGAGGTATATCAGCCATAGCAGCCCCACAGTGCTAATGAGTGAGTAAAAAAAACGATAGCCTCGGGCGATGACCGGTGCGCTGCTTTGCACACTTCTTTTCACCCGCCCCGATGCCAAAAAGCTATGGAGCGCAAAATATAAAGCCCAGCTTCCACCAATGATCAGATAATCCATGATACCTCGTCAAAAAGTTTAAATTTGCGCCCATCAAGTTAACACCAAAAAAATGGGGAAAATCAAAATAGCACTGATCAAAGAGGGGAAGGTACCAAAAGACAAGCGCGTGGCGCTCACTCCTTATCAGGCCAGACAGGTAATGGAAAGGTTTCCTGACGTGGACCTGGTAGCCCAAACCTCAGACATCCGATGTTTTACCGATCAGGACTACCTCAATGAGGGCATTCGGGTAGTAGATACTGTAGACGATTGTGATATCTTATTGGGTGTAAAAGAGGTCCCTATCCCCAACCTCATTGCCAATAAAACTTATTTCTTCTTTTCTCACACCATCAAAAAGCAGCCTTACAATCGGCCTCTCATCAGGGAGGTGATCTCCAAAAAAATCCGCTTGATCGACTATGAGACCCTCACAGACGAAACCGGCAAGCGAATCATCGCATTCGGCAGATGGGCGGGTATTGTGGGTGCCTACAATGGCATCTGGACGTTTGGCAAACGGTACAATCTTTTCGATATCCGACGTGCTTCAGAGTGCTTCGATCTGGAAGACCTCAAGACTGAGTTTGACAAAGTGAAATTGCCTGCCATCAAAATCGCCCTGACGGGTGGTGGCAGAGTGGCCAAAGGAGCCATGGAAGTCCTGCATGGGATGAACATTCGCAAGGTCACCCCGGCAGCTTTCGTAGAAGAGCAATTTGATTACCCGGTTTTCGCTCAGCTCAACACCCGGGATTACCACGTACGGAAAGATGGCGGAGATTTTAGCAGACATGAGTTTTACGACAACCCGGAGCTCTATGATGCCGACTTCCTGAAATATGCAAAGGTGACCGACCTTTTGATTGCGGCAGCCTTCTGGGACCCCAACTCCCCGGTGCTCTTCAAGCGCGAGGACATCCTGAAAAATGATTTTAAAATCAACATTGTGGCCGATATCACTTGCGATATAGAGGGTTCTATCCCCTCTACTAAGAAGCCAAGCACTATTGAAGACCCGGTATACGATTATAACCCGAGTGACAATGACGTGGAAAGCGCTTTTACAGATGAAGGTAATATCACCGTAATGGCCGTGGACAACCTGCCCTGTGAGCTTCCCAGAGATGCGTCAGAAAGCTTTGGCAATGAATTGCTCCACAATGTGCTCCCCGAGCTTTTGGGTGATGACAGCAGAGGGGTGATCAGGCGTGCCACCATCACGGCAGACGGAGACCTCACGCCCGTATATGAGTATCTGAGAGGCTATGTAAACGGGGAACTCAAATGAAAATTCTTGTCACCGGATCGGGCGGGCAGTTGGGATCAGAGATTCAGGAGCTCGCGAGTGAATTTCCCGAGCTCCAATTTGATTTTACAGATTACCCGGAGTTAGATATTACCAACGCAAGTCTGGTCAGCGACCTGTTCAAACAAAATAAATACGACTATTGTATCAACTGTGCGGCATATACCGCCGTGGATAAAGCCGAAACGGAACGTGAGGCCTCGGATAGAATCAACCTCACAGGCAGTCTGAACCTGGCGAAGGCCTGTAAGCCCTATGATGTCACACTCATCCATATTTCTACCGATTTTGTGTTTAATGGCGGGGGTTCGACGCCACTGAAGGAAACCCACCTGACCGATCCGGTCAATTACTATGGCGTATCCAAGCTGAAAGGCGAGCGGGCCATACAAAACACCCTGAAGAAGCATTTCATCTTCAGGACTTCATGGCTCTACTCCAGCCACGGGGAAAATTTTGTAAAAACCATGCTCAGACTTTCCCAAACGAGAGATGAGCTGAACATCATTGCCGATCAGATCGGCACGCCCACCTATGCCAGAGACCTGGCCTGGGCCATTCTCCTGATCATCTCCAGTAAATCCACCTCATACGGACTCTATCACTACAGCAATGAGGGCGTGGCCTCCTGGTACGATTTCACCAAAGCCATTTTTGAGTATCGAAAGGTCAATACCAAAGTGAACCCGATCCCAACAGAGAAATACCCCACTCCGGCCAAAAGGCCGCATTACAGCGTGATGGACAAGAGTAAATTCAGAGAAACTTTTGAAATAGAGATCCCCTACTGGCGGGAGAGCCTCAAGGCGTGTTTGGATAGGGCATAAAAAAAACCTTGGAAAAATCCCAAGGCCTTTTCAACCTAATTCAAACTCTTAAATCACTCGGAGTAGTCTACCCCCAACCTCTTCAGGTTGGCAATGGAATTCAACTTCACGTTTGGTGGAGGATCCATTGAAAGTGATTTTTTAAATAATTTTATAGCCTCGTCATTCTTGCCCATCGCCACATAGCATTCCCCCAGACTATCGTAGCCATTGGCTACTTTTGGATTTCTTTTGATATTCAGTTTAAAAAACTCCTCGGCTTTCTCAAACTGGTTGGCCCCAACCAGCTGATAACCCAGGGTATTCAATTCATTCATTGTGGCAATCTCCTTCGCTTCATCAGCGGTCTTTACTGCTGCTTCTGTATCTCCCTTCTGAAACAGTAAGGCTGCCTTCATCCCGAGTGTCTGCCCCGTTCTGTTTGCGGCGATTGCCTGATCAGCCCATTTAACGGCCTCCTCATGGTTAATGTTGTTCTGTAAGCAATAATTTGCTGCAGAAAGTGGCCCTTGCCAGCCAAATCCCTGCACTCCCCTCAAATCATCTCTGAATTTGGCCATAATCGTCTCCTGACTGACCGCAAGCTTTACGGGAATCTGCTGCTTCTCCCACATCAGGGCCAGGGTGCCGGAGGTGAGGCCCACCTCAGTAAACTGATAGGTCAAAACATTGGTGAATGGTGCATCCTTCATCTGTACCTTCACCCTCAGGGCATCTTCCGATTGCTCGTACCAGAAACTTCCCCATGAAGACGTGTTGTTCGAAAAGATGACCGTAACTGTCCCGTTTTCTTCCGGGATCATGTGCAATCCATAGGTGCCTGCACTAAGTGGCTCGCCCTCTATAAGTACCGGTGTGGAGAACGAAATGGTTGTGTTTTCATTGGCTCCTGCCCGCCAGGGCATTGGCTTTTGATTGCCGAAAGCATTGGGCGCAAGCCCCCAGGGCACCTGTGTGCCCCATATCTGACCTGTACGGTCGTTGTTCCCCCTGATCACTGATGGGCGTGAATAGTTCACAGTGATGCTAGTCAGCGCGATGGTTTGATTGAGCTCGGCCGCCGGACTGGGCCTGGGCGTAGTGAGCTGAGCCGCAGCCACGCTCACCAGTAGTAATGACAAACCCAAAAAAAGTAACGGTTGATTAATTAGCCTGTTCATGATTGTAAAGGTTTGGTTGATTATAGATACGGAACAAGCCAAATAGCAGCGAACACTATTTGATGAGCGGCATTTTATGTAATCGGTCACTGAGGACTTTAAAGGGCAAGAAAAAAGCCAAAGGAGAAATCCTTTGGCTCATTTTTTTAAGTATGAAGGGCCTGTTAGCCATTCATGGAAATCAGAAACTCGTCGTTGTTTCTGGTTCCTTTCATTTTGCTCAGTAGGAATTCCATTGCTTCGTTGCTGTTCATGTCAGACATGAACTTACGAAGGATCCATACACGCTTAAGCTCTTCTGCATCCATGAGGAGATCCTCACGTCTGGTACCAGAGGCCGGCACGTCAATGGCAGGGTATACCCGCTTGTTGGAAAGTTTTCTATCCAGCTGAAGCTCCATGTTACCCGTTCCTTTGAATTCTTCAAAGATTACTTCATCCATCTTAGATCCGGTTTCGATCAGTGCCGTAGCGATGATGGTCAATGAACCACCATTCTCCACATTTCTGGCCGCTCCGAAGAATCTTTTAGGCTTATGCAGTGCATTGGCATCCACACCACCTGAAAGAATTTTACCTGAAGAAGGTACCACGGTATTGTATGCGCGAGCCAATCTGGTGATAGAATCCAACAGGATGACCACATCATGACCGCATTCCACCATTCTCTTGGCTTTCTCCAGCACGATGCTTGATACTTTCACATGCTTATCTGCCTGCTCATCGAAAGTAGAAGCAATTACCTCTGCCTTTACTGAACGTGCCATGTCTGTAACTTCTTCCGGACGCTCATCGATCAGGAGGATCATCAGATAAACCTCAGGATGATTTTCAGCAATTGCATTCGCGATTTGCTTCAACAATACCGTCTTACCTGTTTTAGGCTGCGCCACGATCATTCCCCTTTGTCCTTTTCCTATTGGTGCGAAAAGGTCAAGAATACGGGTAGAGTAATTATCTGCCTTGGTACACAGGTTAAGTTTTTCTTCCGGAAACAAAGGTGTCAGGTATTCGAAGGCAATCCTATCCCGGATCTCTTCGGTGGTTTTTCCATTGACACTGGATACACGCAGCAGGGCAAAGTACTTCTCACCATCCTTTGGCGGTCTGATCTGACCTTTCACAGTATCTCCGGTTTTAAGACCAAATAGTTTGATCTGAGAAGGGGACACATAGATATCATCAGGACTGGCCAGATAATGATAGTCACTTGACCTCAGGAAGCCATAGCCATCCTGCATGATCTCAAGTACGCCTTCATTTTCTATTACTCCATCAAATTCCTTGATGTCTTCATTGAATTGCGCTTTTCTTCCTTTGTGCTCGTTGCGCTGCTCTTTTCTTTCTTTGGACTCACGGTCCTCAGACTTAGGTCGGTCCTCAGATCGCTCGTTTTCTCTTCGCTTATTTGGCTTATTGTGGCCCTCTGATTTTCCTTCTCTTGGCTTTTGCTCTTTGGCTTCGCCTTCTTTGGCTGCCGGAGCTTCCGCTGATGCATCAGATTCTATCTCGATGTCCAAAGATTTCAACAAATCTTCCGGGCTCTTTGCCTCGGCCTTTTCGGTGGGCTTGTTTTCCTTCACATTCTCGCGCTTTTTATTCGCGGGTCTTGCAGGCCGGCTTTCGGGTTTGCTTTCGGATTTACCTCCGGGTTTGCTCTCAGGTTTGCTTTCCGGCTTTTTTTCTTCTTTCTTGATTTTTTGGATTTCGCTGTCCGGCAAAGTAGCCTGTTTGTCAAGAATTTCGTAAATAAGGTCTTTTTTAGCAGTTTTTTTGGCGTTTTTAACGCCCAGATTTTCGGCTATCTCTCTTAGTTCAGAAAGGAGCCTTACACTCAAATCGTCTAAAGTGTACATAAATAAGTTGTGGGTTTAATAACTGGATCCGCTGCATAGAAACGCGCGGAATTTTTTGAAATAAATATCGAAATGGATAAAAATTAAGTGGAGACCACTTGAATTGCTCCACAAGTATATGCTAACGGTGAATATTTCACAAATATACGCATATAATTCTGGCTATGGGGCTGTTAATAAATAATGGATGCTTTTCCTTTTATTGGCACAATGCCTTTTAAATTTGCCACTTCAAAAATCAAGCACCGATGTTACAAGTAACTGCAGTAAAGGAAAATTTTGAGAATTTCGTCAATGGACTGAAAAAACGTGGCATTCAGAATGCCGAGGAGCAGCTCAATGAGCTCATTCAGCTGGATGACGAGCGCAAAAAAACCCAACAGTCCCTTGATGACATTCTGGCCAATTCAAACCTACTGGCAAAGAAAATCGGACAGCTTTACAAAGAAGGAAAAAAAGAAGAAGCGGATGCTGCCAAGGCAGAAACCAGCCAGCTGAAAGAAGAAAGTAAGCAGCTGGGTGAGGTGCTCAGCTCTATCGAAAACCAACTGCTGGAGAAACTCTATAGCATCCCCAACATACCGAACCCACTGGTACCTGCCGGCAAAAGTGAGGCTGACAATGAAGTGGTAAAGCTGGAGGATAAAAACCTGCCTGCCCTGTATGCTGGTGCCAAACCACACTGGGACCTCATCACCGAGTATGACATCATAGACTTTGACCTTGGCAATAAAGTAACAGGCGCGGGCTTCCCTTTTTACAAAAGAGAAGGCGCACGCATGGTACGCTCATTAGTCAACTATTTTCTGGACGAAGCTCAGCAAGCCGGCTACATGGAAGTGCAGCCCCCTATACTGATCAACGAAGAATCCGGATATGGCACCGGACAGCTGCCCGATAAAGAAGGGCAGATGTATGGCATCACCGGAACCAACCTCTATCTGATCCCTACAGCTGAAGTACCGATCACCAATATCTACCGCGATGTGATTCTGGATGCAGGCAGTCTGCCCGTTAAAAATGTGGGTTATACACCCTGCTTCAGAAGAGAGGCCGGTTCATGGGGTGCTCATGTCAGGGGCCTGAATCGTTTGCACCAATTTGACAAAGTAGAGATTGTGCAGATCGCTCACCCGGATCAATCTTATGAAATACTGGACGGCATGGTCGCTCATGTGGAGCACCTGGTGAAAAGTCTGGGACTGCCTTACAGGATTTTAAGACTGTGCGGTGGAGACCTGGGCTTCACATCAGCCATCACCTATGACTTTGAAGTGTATTCAGCAGCTCAGGAAAAATGGCTGGAAGTAAGTTCTGTTTCCAACTTTGAAACGTATCAGGCCAACAGGTTGAAACTTAGATTCAAGGATAAGGATGGCAAGAAGGTACTGGCTCACACACTGAATGGATCCGCCCTTGCGGTACCAAGAATTTTGGCAGCCTTGCTGGAAAATAATCAAACTGAAGTGGGTATCCTCATCCCTGAAGTACTCCGGCAGTACACAGGGTTTGATATGATTAAGAGCCTTAAATAATCGAAGAAGGATTATTTACTTCTCTACCATATACTTGATCAGCTTCTGATAGAGGTGGTCCGGGTGAAATGGTTTCACCACAAAATCATCCAGACCAGCCTCCAGAATGTTCTTCTCCACATCGCTCAGCGCTGCGGCGGTTAATGCAATAATCGGAAGTACAGCGCCCCTTGCCCTTAGTTGGCGGGTGGCCTCATAGCCATCCATCTCTGGCATCTGCAGGTCCATCAGGATCAGGTCATACTTATCCTCTTCAAACTGATTGAGCGCCTCCAGGCCATTCTCCGCTACATCAATGGCACAGTGCCACTTTTCCAGAAATCGCCTGGCCACCATCACGTTCACAGAATTGTCCTCCACCAGCAATACCCGCTTATCCTTGAGTGGGTCCATCAGTATGCTGGGACGTACCACCTCTTTTCTAAAACCCTTGGCTATTTTGAAGTACTGTGTGAAATAGAAGGTAGACCCCTTACCCAGCTCGCTGATGAGTTGAATCTTTACATTTTGCAACTCGAGTATTTTTTTGGTGATGGCCAGTCCCAAACCCGTGCCCCCATACTTACGCGTGATCGAGGTATTGGCCTGATTGAACTTTTCAAAAATCTTCCCCTTGTCGTTATTGGAAATACCGATTCCGGTATCCTCCACTGCAAACCTGATGAAAATGCCTTCAGGTTGCCTTTCCTCCTGAGTCATGCTCAGCGTTACTTTCCCCTCCGTGGTAAACTTGATGGCATTGTTGAGCAAATTAGAAAGCACCTGGGTCAGGCGTCCGCCATCTCCCAAAAACATGGTGGGAAGTTCCGGATCATACTTAAAAATCACCTGGCTCTTTTTCTCTTCCGCAATGGTGGCAAAGCCATCCACCAGATTGTTGCCCAAACTTTTCAAGTCAACCAGTGATTCCTCGAGAATCAGGTTTCCGGATTCAAGTTTGCTGTAGTCCAGAACGTCATTAATCAATCGCAACAAGTTCTCCGACGAAAACTTAAGGATGTCCAGGGTGCTCTTTTGGTCATTTCTCGGGTGGCTGTCCAGCAAGTGATGTGTGAGGCCGATGACGGCATTCATTGGGGTGCGAATTTCATGGGACATCGTGGACAAAAAATCTGACTTCACCTGAAGTGAGGCTTCGGCGTTTTCCTTGGCCCTTCTCCACGACAGTGCCACCTGCTGCGAAGTGGTAACTGACTGCAAAAAGAAAAAAACCATGTACCCCGCAGGCAATACGAATAGCGGTAAATCCACAATCTCAAACTGATGCAGGTTTTTCAGGGTTAAAACCACCAGGATCATACTGGCACTGATGAAGGCATAAACGGCACCTATGCGCTTGTTGAGCAAGGCGGTGAGGTAGATATAGAAGCCCAGAGCAATACCACCAAAAATGAAGATCAGAAAATACTGATTGAAACGGGTAAACACAGCCGGTGGCAGGATAATGGTGATGACAAGAAAAAAGAGACAGACACCCACAATGATCTTATCGCCCTGCCTGGGTGCATCCAAAGGATACGAATGATAGGTGTACTTGGCAAACAGTATGCACACCAGATACAGGGTAGCATACTCCAGCTTAATGGTAATGATCCAGGGGATCTCCGGAAACAGCCAGTGCATGATGTAATTGCCACTGCCAAAAATGTAATAGCTGAAGGCCATACAGAAAAGTGAGAAGTAGAGTATGCTCTTATGATTTCGCCCAAAGAGAAACAGGCCAAGAAAAAACAGCCCACCCATGATCAAAGCCCCGGTAAGCAAGGCATCAATGGTAAACAGGTAGTTTCTATACGCCAGTAAAGCTGATTTTTTGCCAAATACAATGCTATCTATAGGCCCGCCCCTGGAATGACGGAAATTTGAAATCTGGAGTGTGAACACGTTGGTATCCCTGAGAATGCCCCGTTCTATAGGCTCTACAAACTGAATCCAGTGCGGAGATGTAGTGTCCTCAGTTTCACCCACCACACCATTGCTGGTAATTAGTTCATTGTTGATATAAAAGTGATAGGCATTGTAAACCGCAGGGGTATATATGGCATACTTTCGGTCAGGATCGATCAGTACCTTGAGCTGGTAGGTGGCATATCCTTCTGCGGAATACCCCGTTTCCTCCATGTGGTTCCACAGTTGTGGAAATTTCACCAATCTGGCCTTTGAGAAATTGGTGTTCTCGGGCGATACCAGTTCGTTCCAGTAAAAAAACCAGTCGCCGTCCAGTTTGACTTCTGAAAAATCATCCTGAACCTGGCGGAGATCAAGTATGCCGTTTTGTACCGACTGTGCCTCTAATCCAAGCATACAGCACAGTAAGACCAGCCCCGAAAAACATCTAAATTGAATCAATTGGCGGTGTTTAGATTATTTCTGAAGGTAATTCGATTGACGAATTTTGACAAATGTATAATTTATCCACAAATAACCTATTCCGGATGATCAAATCAGGAAAGCCCGTTCTCTCCTCAGACTTTTATAATTTAGGGCCATGATCATACGAAAAGGCACCAAAGAAGACCTACCAAGAGCCCTGGAGCTGATCCGGGAGCTGGCTGTTTATGAAAAAGCGCCTGATGAAGTAACCAACACACTGGAAATGATGGAAAATGATGGCTTTGGCGAGCATCCGGTTTTTGGATATATAGTCGCCGAAGAAGCCGGAATCATCCATGGGATGTCCATGTACTACTGGCGATACTCCACCTGGAAAGGAAAGCGCATCTACCTGGAAGACCTCATTGTCACGGAGGCCAAACGAGGTTCCGGAATCGGAAAACTGCTTTTCGAGGAGACCATCGCCATAGGGAAAGCTGCCGGAGCCACCGGCATGATGTGGCAGGTACTGGACTGGAACGAGCCCGCCATCAACTTCTATAAGAAGTACCAGGCTCACATAGAAGACGGCTGGCTCAATTGTAATCTGAATTTTTAAACCTCTTCCAGGAAGGTACGGAAGGCCACAAACTTATTACTGTATCGGTCTATGACCTTCTTTTGGAGTCCCGGAGCAAAGTTATCCAGGTAGTTATTGAGGCTGGTAATTCCCGGGGCGAAGTATTGCACGGCGTAGGTGGTGCCGGTAGCCTCCGGGTCATCATTCAGTAATTTCAGAAAACGATGCTCCGTGAAACAGCCCGTCTGTAACACCTCAGGAATATGCGTCTGCTTCATCCAGGAAAGCCAATCAGCCTCTACTTCGGTTTCAATATTTACTGTAACATTATAAACGATCATATATTTTCATTTACTTGACCAAACCATCTCCAAAGTAAACGGGTTTTCTACGCCAATGCCAGTGCTATCTAAAAAGTTTCTGCCTCATTTCATCATCGTTATACTCCATGTAGTAGGTGTGGTGGGTACGCTCAGCCCCCTGACCCGCGAATTGGTCATCGCCCTCACCCCTCTCAACCTGATCCTTTCTGCAGGAATCCTGCTGGCCTGCCATCAGGGCACCTTCAGATCCGTCATGCCACCCCTGCTTTTCTGTGTTTTGGTCGGTTTCGGTGTGGAGGTGATAGGGATACATACCGGTTTCCCATTTGGTCAGTATACTTACGGGGAGGTTCTGGGCTGGAAACTACTGGACGTTCCTTTGGTCATTGGGGTCAATTGGTTCCTTCTCATCTATGCTTTTTTTTCTGCAAGTAACTTCCTTAAGAAACCAGCCTTTAGAGTCCTTTTTACGGCGCTGGCGATGCTTTTAATAGACCTGCTCATTGAACCAGTGGCCATTCAGCTGGGCTATTGGTCCTGGGCCGGGGGAGACATCCCCCTACAAAACTATGGGGCGTGGTTTGTGATCGCTCTGGTGATGGCCCTGGTGATGCACAGGTATCAGCCGAAGCTTTATAACCCGGTGTCCGTCACATTAATCCTGTCACAAATTCTGTATTTTTCCGCCATCTTTTTTATTAAAATTTAAACACTTTGGAAAAGACCGGGGTTATCTGATCAAGCCCGTATCTATTTTGATCAGGGAAAAATTATTACTGAATGAGTACATTTTCTATCAGGGATTTAGAGCATTTATCTGGAATTAAAGCCCATACCATCCGGATTTGGGAGCAGAGATATGAGCTCATCAAGCCCAAAAGGACGGATACAAATATCCGCTTCTACGATGATCAGGATCTGAAACTCATTCTGAATGTAGCCCTGCTCAAAGAAAATGGTGTCAAGATCTCCAAGATAGCAGAGATGACCCATGGAGACATGCAGCGGGAAGTACTGAAGCTCACAGAGCTCAACCTTCGCTACCCGGAGCAAATCCATGCGCTCACCATCTCCATGGTGGACATTGATGAAGAGAGATTCGAAAAGATCATTTCTACCAATATCCTGAAACTTGGATTTGAGAAAACGATGATGAACATCATCTTCCCCTTTCTAACCAAAATAGGGATCCTCTGGCAAACAGGTGCCATCAATCCGGCTCAGGAACATTTCATCTCCAACCTGGTCAGGCAAAAACTCATTGTGGCCATTGATGGTCAGTATAGCGCGCCAGTGGATAAAGCCAAAAAATATGTGCTCTATCTGCCTGAAGGAGAGCTTCATGAGCTCAGCCTGCTTTTTGCAGATTACCTCATCAAATCGCGTAATCACAAAACCATCTATCTGGGGCATTCGCTCCCTATAATGGATTTGGAAGCTGTTTGTGACATTCACAAGCCCGACTTCCTGCTGTCTGTACTCACCACCGTTCCGGGGCCCAGTGACGTACAGGGCTATGTAGACCACCTGTCAGAAAAATTTCCTGACTGCCAAATCTTACTTACGGGCTATCAGGTGATTGGCCAGGATGTACAAGCCCCTTCAAATGTCACTTTCTTTACCAGATTTGATCAGATGATCGATTTTGTGGAAATACACAACCTAACAATGTCAAATCACTAAAAAAGATTCACATTTTTAAGGAAATCTTAAACAATAATTTAGCGCAAAATTCGTTTACCCTGCCTCAACAAAAAGCGCCCTTCACATCCATGAAGGGTTTTTTTATGTGATTTTCGGTAACCATTGGATGTCTATACACGTAATAATGTTTATGTATTTATAGAAAAAACTTAAACAAAACCATTAAATTCTGTTTAACTTTTTGTATTTTTGGATTAAACAAAACGAAAGACGACTATGACAGCTCTCGAATTCAGTTATAAAGTAGATCAACTAACCAGCTCATTAAAGCCATTTGCTCTGAAGCTTACCAGAGACATGGAGGATGCCAATGATCTCCTTCAGGAAACGATTCTGAAGGCTTTCACCAATCGGGACAAATTTGCCGAAGGGACTAACCTGAAGGCCTGGATGTATACCATCATGAAGAATACGTTCATTACCAACTATCAAAGAATGGTAAGGAGAAACACTTTCATTGATACCACACAGAACCTGCATTATATCAACTCCACCAGCAGCACGATTCAGAACAACGCCTATACTGATTTTGCCATGCGTGACATCAATGGGGCCATAGATAAGCTGCAAGATTCCTACAAAGTGCCGTTCATGATGCACTTCAGAGGATTTAAATACCACGAAATAGCAGATAAGTTGAATATCCCCATTGGAACTGTCAAAAACAGAATCCATATTGCCAGAAAAGAATTGAAAACCAAACTGAAGGTTTACGGCAACAAAAACTAATGGGTAAAAAGATAGGTGTTATTGGTTCAGGTTTTGCGGGTTTATCAGCCGCCTGCCATCTGGCCAAAGCCGGAAATGAAGTTATCGTTCTGGAGAAAAACAGTACTCCGGGAGGCAGAGCCAGGCAATTGAAAATGTCTGGCTTTACTTTTGATATGGGGCCCTCCTGGTATTGGATGCCCGATGTATTTGAGCACTTTTTTGAGCAATTCCAGAAAACACCTTCTGATTATTATGAACTCGAGCGACTGGACCCATCTTATCGGGTAAGGTTCGCAGATGAATCGATAGACCTCCCCGCCTCCATGGCTGAGATGGAGGTGCTGTTCGAGGAAATAGAGCCCGGCAGCAGCCTGGCCCTGAGGAAATTTTTAAAACAGGCCGCCTTTAAATACGAAGTGGGCATTAATGACCTGGTGTATAAACCCAGCCGGTCTCTCACAGAATTTGCAGACATGCGGCTGCTCACCGGATTGATGAAAATGGATGTGCTCACCTCCATGAGTACGCACATCCGAAAATTCTTCAAAAACGAAAAGCTTATCCAATTGATGGAGTTTCCCGTGCTTTTCCTGGGGAGTACACCGGAGAATACTCCCGCACTGTACAGCCTGATGAACTATGCCGACATTCAACTGGGTACCTGGTACCCCAAGGGTGGCATATATCAGGTAGTGGAAGGCATGGTCGCTTTGGCAGAAAGCCTGGGGGTAAAATTTCATTATGACGAAGCGGTGACGGGTGTGGGCATAGCGGGCAAAAACATCACTCACCTGAACACCACTAAGGGATCGCATCCTGTAGATGTGGTGGTAGGAGGAGCCGATTATCACCACCTGGATCAGCACATTCTACCTGAAGGCTACAGAAATTACTCACCCAAATATTGGGATACCCGCACCATGGCCCCTTCTTCCCTGCTGTTTTATATCGGCGTAGACAAGCCGCTGCCCAACATGAAACACCACGTGCTCTTCTTTGATGAAGACTTCAAACAACACGCCCACGAAATATACAATGACCCCAAATGGCCTTCAAAACCTCTGCTCTACGCGTCTGTGACTTCCAAAACGGATGACACTGTGGCCCCGGCAGGACATGAAAATCTGGTCATCCTCATTCCTGTAGCTCCGGACCTTGAGGACACTGAGGCCATCAGAGAAAAATACTTTCACCTCGCCATGGATCGCCTGGAAGCGTTCACCGGAACCAACATCCGAAACCACATCGTGGTGAAAAAAAGTTATGCGCACAATGATTTTATAGCTGACTACCATTCATTCAAAGGCAATGCCTACGGGCTGGCCAATACCCTGCTGCAAACTGCATTTCTCAAGCCTGCCCTGAAAAGTAAAAAACTGAGCAACCTGTATTTCACCGGTCAGCTCACTGTGCCAGGGCCGGGTGTACCTCCCAGCATCATTTCAGGCGAAGTAGTGGCCCGGGAAATAGCTAAAGATTTTAAGTAATTTTAGCATGATGGATCTCTACACCCACACCGCCCTCCAATGCAGCAAGGTGATCACCCGACACTACAGCACTTCGTTCACTTTGGGCATACAGACACTTCACAAGAAATTTCACCTGCCCATTTATGCCATTTATGGTTTTGTGAGGTATGCCGATGAGATCGTGGATACCTTTCATGACTTTGATAAAGCACAACTCCTGGCCCGGTTTAAAATGGATACTTACCAGGCCATTGACGAAAGAATAAGCCTGAACCCGGTACTGCATTCATTTCAGCTGGTCGTCAATCAATATCACATCGGGCATGACCTCATCGAAGCCTTTCTGCACAGCATGGAGATGGACCTGCAAGGCGAGTCCTACAACCAGGCCGGGTATGAAGAATACATCTATGGCTCAGCGGAGGTGGTAGGCCTCATGTGCCTGCGGGTATTTTGTGAGGGCGATGAGGCGGAGTATCAGCGCCTGCAACCCTCTGCCAAGCACCTGGGCGCGGCATTTCAGAAGGTGAACTTCCTGAGGGACATCAAAAGCGATTTCAAGGAGCGTGGGAGAATTTACTTTCCGGGGGTGGACTTTTCCAATTTCAGTCAGGAGGATAAGAAGAAAATCGAAACGGATATTGAACAGGATTTCAAAGCTGCACTGACCGGCATCAAACAACTGCCAGCACCTGCCCGTGCCGGTGTGTACCTGGCCTATATCTATTATTTGCAGCTCTTTAAAAAAATCAGAAAGCTATCAGCCTCCCGAATCCTCTCCGAGCGGATCAGGGTACCTGATTTCAAAAAAATCGTGCTGCTGAGCAAAACCCTCCTTTTGAGCCGCCTCAACCTGCTAAGATGAAATCGCTCTACCTCCTGCTGCACATTTTCACCATTGCCTTTCCGCTCATTCGTTCATTTGAGCCTCGCATCCGGTATGCCAAAAAATGGCCGACATTATTTCCAGCCATAGTCATCACAGCCGCCTTCTTCATCACCTGGGACATCATCTTCACTCAAAATGGTGTCTGGGGGTTCAATGAAAAGTATTTGGTTGGCGTATTTCTCTTTGGCCTGCCTCTGGAAGAATGGCTCTTTTTCGTCAGTGTGCCCTTCGCCAGTGTGTTTATTTATGAGTGTGTCAGGTATTTCATGCCTCAAATCAAAACAGGAAGAAACCTCCAGGTTTTCACCGTCGCATTGGCAATCCTTATCATGGTGGTAGCCACGCTCAACACCCAGAAGTCCTATACCTTTTGGAATTTCACCTTTTCGGGTTCTTTTCTCATCTTCATTGCGTTCCTGAACCCAGGCTGGCTGGGGAAATTCTGGGTGGCCTATGCCTTACACCTTATCCCATTTCTATTCATCAATGGTATCCTTACCGGGAGCTTTCTTCAGGAGCCTATCGTCTGGTATAATGACGCGGAAAACCTCAACATCCGGATCTTCACCATTCCTATTGAAGATTCCATTTATGCACTGTTACTATTGTTAATGAATGTCACCTTCTATGAAGGGCTAAATAAATACTATGGCCTCAGAACATAAGTCATCACTCAAAGGTTGTAATTAAGTGCTCGGTCTTAAGGTACATATTGATGAAAATTCTGGATTCTGCTTCGGAGTGGTTTATGCCATAGAAATGGCCGAGGACCTGCTGGAGGCAGAGGGGCATCTGTACTGCCTTGGGGACATTGTGCACAATGATGAAGAAGTCAAACGACTGGAAGCGAAAGGGCTGAAAATTATTAGCCATGAGGAACTCAAGAGCCTGCGCGATGCAAATGTGCTGATCAGAGCCCACGGGGAGCCACCCAGTACCTATCAGCTGGCTATTGAAAACAACCTCACCCTTATCGATGCTTCCTGCCCCGTGGTACTGAAGCTTCAAAACAGGATCAAAAACTCCTTTGACAAAAAAGACAAGATCTACATCTACGGCAAGCATGGCCATGCCGAAGTGATCGGGCTCCTGGGCCAGACCGATGATGAGGCTGTGGTGTTTCAGAGCCTGGATGAGCTCGACCTGAACACCCTCCCAAAGTCCATTACCCTCTATAGCCAGACCACCAAAAGCACTGATTCGTTCTACGAAATCAAGGACAAACTGATCGCCGCAGGGATTACCGTCAATGCCCACGATACCATCTGCAGACAGGTATCTAACCGGGATAAAGAACTCCGATCCTTTGCGCAGAGGTTTGATCACATCATATTTGTATCCGGCACCAAATCTTCCAACGGAAAAGTGCTGTACAACATCTGCAAGGAAAACAACCCGCAGACTTATTTCATCAGCAACAAAACTGAATTGAAAAAAGAATGGTTTACTCAGCACAGCAGCATCGGCATTTGTGGAGCCACCTCCACTCCCATGTGGCTGATGGAAGACGTTCGCGACGAGCTAAATACCTATTAAAATGAGTTATTTCATCCATACTGTCCTGGTCATTGGCACTTTTCTACTCATGGAAGGTGTGGCCTGGGCCACTCATAAGTATGTGATGCATGGCCCACTGTGGAGCTGGCACCGGTCACATCACAAAAAACATCCGCACGTATTGGAGCGGAATGACCTCTTCGCCCTGGTCTTTAGCCTCCCATCCATACTGCTCATAGTACTGGGCTTTGAGCTCTCAGGCTGGGCGTGGCTGAAGTATGTGGGGTTTGGCATCATGGGTTACGGCCTGTTTTATTTTATTTTTCACGATATCATTGTACACCGCCGCATTCATATCCCTTACAAAACCAAAAACAAGTATATGAAGCGCATCATGAAGGCACACTACGTACATCACGAGACCCACACCAAAGAAGACGCTGAAGCTTTTGGGTTCCTATACGCTCCCAAAAAATACGCAGTGGGGGAGGATCAAACCATTAGAAGGAAATATTAGCAGTTTCCTCAGTAAATATCGACCATTCACCGAAAAGACACTCACTTCTCATTACAGTTATCAGAAAAGAATTATTTTTACAATTCATTAAGCGAAAAATCTCACTAAGAACCAGCTTGTTTTTAACACATTTTACTAACAAGCACCATGGCAAACCAAACAGACGAAATCTGGAATCCTATTGATGGTTTCAGTAATTATGAGATTTCCAACAAAGGAAAGATTAGAAGTAAGACGCGCAAAACCTGGCACAAGGGTAGTAAAACCAACATGACCATCAAAGGCAAATTGATGAAGCAGCGTTGGAACAAAATGTGCAAATGTTACTTCCTGGATCTGATCGATGACGAAAAAAGAAGACGCACGGTCTATCCTCACAAAGAAGTAGCCAAAGCATTTTTGGAAAACAACGATCCCGAAACCCTCAACATGATCATTCACGAGGACAACAACCCTCGCAATAACAAAGCAGACAACCTGAAATGGGTCAGTGCTTCGGATCATATGAAATGGCAGTTTGAAGTGGGCAACAAAGACAACTTCAAAGTATGGAAAACCAGAAAGAAGAGATACAAAAACGGCTTCAAGCCGGATACTGTGTTGCCTGGCAGACCTAAGAAAGCAAAAGAGGAAAAAGAACTCGTTGCCGGTTAAGAAACACATGGTCCTTTATGCAGATAAGGGACCATTTTTTTTGGCTTGGGGCTATTTCAAAGAATTGATCTCCCTGGACTGAGTGGCGGCTTTCATTTACTATCAAGAGTTTGTCACAAGACCATCAAGAGCGGAGGTATTTCATAGCATTTGGCACGAGCTACAAGCTCGCGCTCGCTGGGGCATCCGGGCGATCCGATCAGCGTTTGTGCCTGTTGCACAATCCATAAAGACGAGCATTTATGGCCCTTCAACTTTTCAAAACCCTCATAAACTCCAAATTTCAACTGTTTTTGAATCGTCAAATCTGCGATTCTCACTGAAGATTGAGTTGCGAAACAGCTACGCTTGTTAAAGCCGTTATTCAGATTTCCTTTTTAGATGGAGTTATCATGATGGGTGATTTCCCCCTTTGCAGTTGAACTGCCTCATCAAATTGCAATCCCTGATCCAAAAGTCTGAGGAGTTCATAAGATCCTCCCATACTTGGGAAGCATTCGAATACTGTTGAGGACTTACAAAAATGCCGTTCGATTTGATTGAAAATTTTTTGAATTTGATTCAATGCATCTTCAATTTCAGTGTATTTAACTACAACTATTGAATCTGATCGGTTTTGAAAAAGATGATCAAAGTCAATATGCGAGATATTCTTGTTCCGTTTTTCTCGTATGGTTTTAACTGTTGTTTCCAAAGAATCTAATTGGGAGGTTAACTTTTCCCTAGTTGCTTCATCGGATATTTCAGGCAATGCGCGTCTTAGTGAGGCGTTTTTAAATTTTCCTGACTTTAGTGGATCGGTTAATCTAGAAATAGACAAAAGAATATCATTTTCTAGTGAGTCCTTAATTATTGAGAAAAAGAGTGGTGCAGATTGATTGACAATCTTAATTCGTTCAGAGTTGGTCGTAAATAAGTCTTGGTATTCTTCCCATTTTTTTGATGTCCAAATGAGTTCCTGGTACATGGCAAAAAACGATGTTCCAAGTTCGTTACCCATGCAGTTCAAGAAGTTTCTCTTAATCTCAGTCTCCGTCATTCCATATAGCTTACAACCAGCTATGATGAGTGGGGATGAGAAAGCACTAACCTTTCGTCACCCACATAGCCACGCCTTGATTTAAATTTAAAACTTGTGGCGGATCTTCCAATCCCCACCAAAATATCCTGACCGATAAAACCCCATTCATTCATAGCATTTGTAGGCAAATCGTCTTTCTTTAAAAGCAGCCCGGATCTGCCCCGGGACCTTCCGCTAAGTTGGCGGATGTGCTATCTAAATTACACTACAGAAGCGCTTTTAATACCCTGAAGGTAGTTCTAGACTACCCGCCACCTCGACCTCCCCAAATTGATTTAATTATAAAATTTGTGGAGAGTCAGGGAGTTGCCTCTTTATGAAGGCTGTCTCTGTGCACCTTCAAGTATTTTTAAAGTATCTGGGTTCACCCGTTCAAAGTTCTCGTTTCGCCACTCGATACTTCTTGAGTTAATATCCTCAGTACTTTGCTTTCCATAAATATATTTTTTCGCATCTTCTACAATTCCAAAAAGCCTCATGTTTTCTATTCTATACAATCCAACTATTTGTGGTAATCCACCAGTTCTGGGGTCTTTGATTTCTTTTAGAGTTTCTGTTAAGCAGTGGTATACAGCTCTGCTAGTTCGGTAGTTATTATGCTTTTCGTCTTCCCATTTTTGGCAATTCGTATCAAATTCGGACTTTCCTGAACCACCGCTAAACACTCTAGTTGATTCTTTTGGCAAGGTTATTTCTTCGTTTTTTATCCCTTTATTACCATCGTAGGAAGTCTTAAAAAGCTTAAATTCTTTTTTGAATCGTGAGGCATGTAGAATAGTAAATGAATTGCCTAAAAAGTCTTTCGGATAAGTGGATAGGGAAGATTTGATGAAATCGAAGACTTTGTTGTTCTTCTCATTCAAATTGTCATCATCATTAAGTAAGATTCCATTGTCAATTTGTGGAATGATTTGCCCAAGAATTGTTGAAGGGAATAAAACATCTCCACAAAACCCAAAGATTTCAGGGTGCTTAGTTGAACCAAAAACTTTGATTCCATAGTCAAACTTACCTGCATTTCCCCAAGTATATCTACTGTCTGACGCTATGTAGATAGATGAAATTTCTTTTCCATCTTTTTTGTCGTCAACTCCAATCCATGATATTATTAAGGTCATGCAGTTCTTATAATGTTTGCCAACAACCACCAAAGACTGTACCCGCTGACGTATGCATTTGATTTATTTATCCGACCTGAGTATCTACATGCCGGAGTAAGCGGTTACCATCGGTGCAGACCTTTCAGTTTGGTACAACAAACTAACACTTCTTACCATCTTTCGCAATAGGTCACCGGGGCGAGAGGGCAGTCGTCCAGGCTCGGCAGAGCTCAGGCTCACGAAGCCCCCAACCAAAGCGCACAAAAAAACCCGTTTCGATGAGATCGAAACGGGTTCTTAGATTTCTTTGAAGTAGTGCTTACTCAGCTGCTGCAGCCGGGTCTACATGTACGTAAGATCGATCCTGTCTTCCTTTGCGGAATCTAACAGTACCGTCGATCAGCGCAAACAAAGTATGGTCTCTACCGATGCCCACGTTTTCACCTGGGTGGTGCTTGGTGCCTCTCTGGCGCACAAGGATGTTCCCTGCGATTGCTTTCTGGCCACCGTATATTTTTACACCAAGTCGTTTACTTTCTGACTCTCTTCCGTTTTTCGAACTACCTACACCTTTCTTGTGTGCCATGATTCTTTAACCTTTAATGTCTTCTATTAATACTTTAGAGAAATTCTGACGATGACCATTTTTCTTCTGGTATCCCTTTCTTCTCTTTTTCTTGAATACGATTACCTTATCGCCTTTCACGTGTCCCAGGATAGTACCGGATACTTTGGCACCTTTAACTGTAGGGGCTCCTACTTTTACTTTACCGTCATTGTCTACCAACAGCACTTGATCAAAGTCAACCTTCGTTCCTTCTTCTCCTTCAAGTAACGGTGCGTACACAAAGTTGTCTTTCTCAACTTTGAATTGTTTTCCGGCTATGTCTACTATTGCGTACATGTTTTTTGTTTGCTTTTTCAAAAAGGAATGCAAAGATATGGGTTTGTATATTAATAATCAAACTATCCTTTAGCATAAATAAAGGTTAAAAAAAAATTCACTTTTTTTTCACTTTTCTAAATGCCCCTTTGCAGCGTTTTTTAATGAAGTTTTGATTGGCCAAAGATAACTTAAACATCTTTTTCACAGCCAGTTATCATTAATTTTATCTTTTTTTTCACCCCACTTTTCAGCGCCCCGGGCCGCTTGATTTTTCCACGGACTTTTTACACATTTGTAAACGCAGCTAGAAAAAAATAAACCACTTTTCGCTTCGGGCTGTATCCCAAACCTTAGCAAAACACTCAAAAAGGGCGATTTCGATAAATCGACCCCCAAATGTTTTGTCGGTGTGGATAACTAGTTTTGATTGTGGATAACATTGTGTGTATTCAACTTGTCTAGTGGATAAACATTGAATAACTTAAGTGACCTATGAGCCAAGCAGTAGAACCATTACTTAAAGAAAACCCTAATCGCTTCGTCTTATTCCCCATACAGCACAATGATATATGGCAATTTTATAAACGAGCCGAAGCAAGTTTCTGGACGGCCGAAGAAATCGACCTGAGCCAGGATCCTAAAGATTGGGCTTCTCTTAATGATGGTGAAAGGCATTTTATCAAGCACGTGTTGGCATTCTTTGCGGCCAGCGATGGCATTGTCAATGAAAACCTTGCCGAGCACATGGTCTCAGATGTACAGTATACAGAGGCCAAGTTTTTCTACGGCTTCCAGATAGCCATAGAAAACATCCACTCTGAAACCTATTCCTTATTAATAGATACCTACGTAAAAGACCCTAAAGAAAAAGACTCACTTTTCCACGCCATAGATACCATGGACTGTGTGAAGAAAAAAGCAGACTGGGCCCTGCGCTGGATCGATAAAGGAAACTTTCAGGAACGACTGATCGCATTTGCAGCAGTAGAAGGAATCTTCTTCTCAGGGAGTTTTTGTTCCATTTTCTGGTTAAAGAAGCGTGGCCTTATGCCCGGCCTTACTTTTTCAAACGAGCTGATCTCAAGAGACGAAGGTCTTCACTGCGATTTTGCTTGTCTGTTGTATAATAATCACATCAAACACAAGTTACCTAAAGAGACCGTCACAGCCATTATAGAAGATGCTGTGATCATCGAAAAGGAATTTGTAACCGACGCACTTCCCGTGAAACTGATCGGGATGAACGCTGACCTCATGTGTCAGTATATAGAGTTTGTAGCCGACAGACTTTTGATGGAGCTCGGATGCTCCAAAGTCTATAACTCCACCAATCCATTTGATTTTATGGATATGATCTCCCTACAGGGTAAAACCAATTTCTTTGAGAAAAGAGTAGGTGAATACCAGAAAGCCGGAGTAATGGACAGTGGTACTGGCAACAATGACGATAAAGCCAAATTCAGTTTAGACGAAGATTTTTAATGAACCGTAATTTTCCATCCCAAATCGCCTTATAAGAAATGTTAGTAATTAAGAGAGACGGAAGACGTGAATCCGTGAAATTTGACAAAATCACCGCCAGAATTGAAAAACTCTGCGATGGTTTAAATTCAGACTTTGTAAAACCAGTGGAAATCGCCAAGAAGGTGATTGACGGTCTGTATGATGGAGTGACCACCATTGAGTTGGATAACCTGGCTGCCGAGATCGCTGCTACGATGACCACCCGTCATCCGGATTTTGCGAAGCTTGCCGCCCGTATATCTATTTCTAACCTGCACAAGGTGACAGAAGAGTCTTTTTCAAACACCATGAAAAGACTTTATACCTACGTCAATCCCAAAACTGATGAAAATGCTGCTTTGGTGTCTACCGAAGTATATGGCATCATCCGGGCCAATGCCAAGCGATTGGATGAAGCTGTGGACTACACCAGGGATTACAATTACGACTTCTTTGGGTACAAAACCCTCGAAAGATCATACCTGATCAAGCTGGATGGAAAAATTGTAGAAAGACCTCAGCACATGCTGATGCGGGTTTCGGTGGGTATCCACATGGATGATATCGACGCGGCGATCGAAACTTACAACCTCATGTCTGAAAAGTGGTTTACACACGCCACACCTACACTCTTCAATGCGGGTACACCCAAGCCGCAGTTGTCTTCATGTTTCCTGCTCACCATGCAGGATGACAGCATAGACGGCATTTATGATACCCTGAAGCAGTGTGCTAAGATTTCACAGTCTGCAGGTGGTATTGGCCTCAGCATTCACAACGTAAGAGCTACCGGCGCTTACATCAAAGGCACCAATGGTACTTCCAATGGCATCGTGCCCATGCTCAGAAACTTTGACATGACCGCCCGATACGTGGATCAGGGAGGCGGAAAGCGCAAAGGAAGCTTTGCCATCTATCTGGAGCCCTGGCACGCAGACATTTTTGACTTCCTGGAGCTGAAGAAAAACCACGGAAAAGAAGAATTGCGCGCAAGAGACCTGTTCTACGCCCTCTGGATTCCGGACCTCTTCATGAAACGAGTGGAAGAAAATGGCGACTGGTCGCTCTTTAGCCCGGATGAAGCTCCCAACCTGTATGAATCATACGGAGATGAGTTCGAAAAACTTTACGAAAAATACGAGAAGGAAGGCAGAGCCAGAAGAACCATCAAAGCACAGGAGCTTTGGTTCGAAATTCTGGAATCTCAGATAGAGACTGGTACCCCTTACATTCTTTACAAAGACGCAGCCAACAAAAAGTCAAACCAGAAGAATCTTGGCACCATCAGGTCAAGTAACCTTTGTACTGAGATCATGGAGTACACCTCCAAAGATGAAGTAGCGGTTTGTAACCTGGCTTCTATTGCGTTGAACAAATTCGTGAATAAGAAAGGTGAGTTTGATCATCAAAAACTCTATGAAATCACTAAAGTAGCTACACGTAACCTGAACAAGGTGATCGATGTAAACTACTATCCGGTGCCGGAAGCCAAAACCTCCAACATGCGACACAGACCTATCGGGATCGGTGTACAGGGGTTGGCTGATGCTTTCATGCTCATGAAGCTTCCGTTTGACTCCCCGGAGTCCAGAAAACTGAACAAAGAAATCTTCGAGACCATCTACTATGCGGCCATGGAGACTTCTATGGAACTGGCTCAGAAAGAAGGTCCGTACGAGACATTCAAAGGATCACCGGTATCCAAAGGCATCTTCCAGTTTGACATGTGGGGAGTCACTCCCGACTCTGGCAGATGGGACTGGTATGACCTGAAACAAAAAGTAAGAAAGCATGGCGTGAGAAACTCACTGCTCCTGGCTCCTATGCCTACCGCTTCTACTTCGCAGATCCTTGGAAACAACGAGTGCTTTGAGCCTTATACTTCCAACATCTACACAAGAAGAACCTTGTCTGGCGAGTTTATCGTGGTGAACAAGCACCTGATGACCGACCTCATCAACCTGGGCTTGTGGGATGACAGAATGAAAAACCGCATCATGACGGCCAATGGATCTGTACAGGGTATTCCTGAGATCCCCGAAGAGATCAGAGAACGCTACAAGACCGTATGGGAGATTTCACAGAAATCCATCATCGACATGTCTGCAGATAGAGGCGCATTCATTTGCCAGAGTCAGAGTCTGAACATCCACTTGCTGGATGCCAACTTCGGCAAAATGACTTCTATGCACTTCTATGCCTGGAAGAAAGGTCTGAAGACCGGAATGTACTACCTGAGAACCAAGGCAGCTACAGATGCCATCAAGTTCACAATAGAAAAGGAAAGTGCAGAACAGCCAGAAGGTAAAACCAAACCTGCTGTGGACCCTGACGCTGATAAAACGCAAAATCAGGCAGCTATGCAGTGCTCGCTCGATGATCCGGAAGGATGCGAGATGTGCGGAAGCTAAGATTAAAATTTGCTATTTTGATAATCGAAGCCTCACTGAAAAGTGGGGCTTTTTTTATTTACGGTCGCTTCTGATAGAAATAAGTTGAATCAGTATTCATCGTCAGGAGGTCTCCATTCATCCACACCTGATCCAGTACAGTGCGTGTACACCCGGACTTTTCCTCATGTGTAACGACCATCAGCGTATCTACATCAGCATTTCCATAATCCAAGTACAACTCCCCGCTTTCACTGACATGATGTACTTCTACCTGAAACAATGCCTTTCCAGAAACAGTAAGGGGCCTGATCTCATAAGAATAATATGCTACTCCCTCAGCAGTAGTCACCTCCCAATTGAGAGACTCCAGATAGGATGAATCCAGGCCGGTCATGTCCAGCTGCACAAAAACATCTGGTGGTGGTACTTCGCACTTATAAGGATGGCAGGCATTAATCCAAAGTACCAAAATGATCAAACAGCTCTGTCGCATAGGTCAAACAAAAGATAGCCTCTGCAAAAATAGATTCAAGCTGATCTAATAATATCTGACCCCACAAAGATTATTTTTCTGAACCTCCCAGCAGTGCCGCAATGTCTTCCTGAATCAGGTGCTCCTCTGCACTGGCAGCATGCACATAAGGATCTACCGCACGCTCTTTACAGTCCATGATCGGGCAGCGCTCACAGGTAGTATTGACTTCACGCTTCACGATATTGGGGTCCCTCAAAAATTTAATTCTCCGCTCCAAAGCCCCATCCACCAGGAAACCAATGGTCACACTCACGGCCTCTTCAGGGTTGGATACATTGGGAAAGGCTATGGACAGGCACAGGTATTCATTGGTGGTGCCATGGTAATAGGATCGCTGAATACCCGCCAGGTATTTCAGATTCGGGTCAGATTTTCGAGCTTCATATAAATCCCGAATAACATCCAATGAAATCCACCGCCTGCAATAATGTTCGTTCAGCTCATTGCCGTGCGGATTGTGCAACCGAGTCAGGTGCAGCTCCTTCGTGAGGGTAAAATAGTCCGGGCCCTTCCCCACAAACCGCAGGAAGAACAAGTTCTCATAACCAAACACTGCAGGAAGGATGTTGGTAAGTCGCTGCATAATCATCTCTGGTGTCACATCGTACTTATCCAGAAAACTCAGCAGCATCTGTGGGTCCCACGTTTTCATATCCCCCACGGCCCTGATGTCCCGCACCACCTCCTCCTGTGGCATCATGAGTGCCGCTGAAAAATAGGAAGCCCTGTAGTTGTTAAGGATTTCCTCAAAGGTATGGTCACCATAAGGTGGGGTGCTCAGGGGTCTGTTCTTCACCCTGGTCCACTGAAAGGCGATTTCCCGACCCAGAAGAAAGTTCATCTGCCCGGAGTTGAGCCCCTGGTTGATATGCAGGAGTCGTTGCTTTTCATCATACAGAGAGCGTACGTTGCGCAGTGAGGGGTATTTCTGCAGCTCATCCAGCCCCGTGCGTACACCTATTTCGAGCAATATGCCGGTCAGGAGCTTTTCATTAAACGGGATTTCCTTTAATTCAGGA
Source organism: Marinoscillum sp. (assembly GCF_040222955.1). GTDB lineage: Bacteria > Bacteroidota > Bacteroidia > Cytophagales > Cyclobacteriaceae > Marinoscillum. Next base: position 53,424 of record NZ_JAVKCA010000010.1, read on the forward strand.
AATTCCAGATGAAGTTCTTCGACAGCCTCTTCCAAATCCGCGAAGTAATTCTGATGGAGCTCCTGATAAGATCGAAGGGCTGCGTAGTAGAAGCTTTCCTGCTTCAGCTCAAAATTACGTGACACCTGGAGTACCGTATTGACGAAAGCATTGATTTTCTCAGGGTCGTAAGAAATGATTTCAACCAGTTTTTGAGGATTCAGTCCAAATTGTTCCAGTGGAAAGGCCTTAAAAAAATCTGACTGGATCAGGTTCACAATAGGTTCCAGTTTTCTGGGCACCTTCAGCGACACCAATTCATCATAGCTCACCCCGAGGGCTTTGGCCAGAATCATGATTTTATCTCCTTTGGGGTATTTTTTTCCATTTTCAATCTCACTCAGGTAAGACAGTGACAGGCCAGTCTTCTCACGCAGTTCCTGATAGGATATCCCTTTTTCATTACGTATTTCCTTGAGTTTGAGACCGAAAATGAGCTTGAATTCAAATATCTCTTTGGGCATTCGCCAAAAATAATTCAAAAAAGCGAAATAAAAGTATTAGCGAAATTTCGCTGTTTAATATATTTCGCTATATTTGACCATGTTTAATCAGATAATCACCTTATTATGATCACAGAAGCACACATCCCGGAAACCCAAACACCCCTGGGAATCCAGATCAAAGGAGCCACACCGGCCCCTTACATGGAGATCCTCACTCCTGAGGCACTCGAGTTTTTACAGGCACTCCACGTGCGTTTCAATGAGCGACGCAAGAAGCTCCTTCGGGATAGGGTCATTCGTCAGGAAGCTTTTGATGCCGGCATTATGCCCAACTTCCTGCCGGAAACCCAGGACATCAGAGAGTCTGACTGGACAGTCGCTCCCATCCCCGAGGACATCTGGGACCGACGTGTGGAGATCACCGGCCCTGTGGATCGTAAAATGGTCATTAATGCCCTGAACTCCGGAGCCAAAGTATTCATGGCAGATTTTGAGGATAGCAACGCCCCCTATTGGTCCACTAATATGGAAGGGCAGATCAATCTCAGAGATGCCATTCGCAGAACAATTGAATTCTCAAATCCAAATGGGAAGACTTACCAGCTCAACAAAGAAACGGCCACTCTATTTGTGCGGCCCAGAGGCTGGCACCTGGAGGAAAAGCACCTCCAGATAGAAGAACAACCCGCTAGCGGAGCACTGGTAGACTTTGGGCTTTACTTTTTTCATAATGTGCGCGAACTCCTCAAAAGGGGATCCGGTCCATACTTCTATCTACCCAAGCTGGAAAGTCACCTGGAAGCACGCCTTTGGAATGAAGTATTTGTCTTTGCACAAAACTATCTGGGCATTCCTCAGGGGACTATCAAAGCTACGGTGCTGATAGAAACGCTCCCTGCTGCCTTTGAGCTGCATGAAATCCTGCATGAATTGCAGCACCATTCTGCCGGATTGAATTGTGGTCGCTGGGATTACATTTTCTCCTACATCAAGAAATTCAGAAACAACCGGCATAAAATACTGCCGAACAGAGATCAGGTCAATATGACTGTGCCTTTTATGAAAGCCTATTCAGACCTGGTGATCCAGACCTGTCACAAGCGTGGAGCCCATGCCATGGGCGGAATGGCCGCACAAATTCCGATCAAAGATGATCCGGAGGCCAATGCTGCCGCACTCGAAAAAGTGCGCCTGGATAAACTCCGAGAAGTGATGAACGGGCATGATGGCACCTGGGTGGCGCATCCGGGACTGGTATCAGTGGCCAAAGAAGTCTTTGACCGGCACATGCCCTGGCCCAATCAGTTTCACAACCTGCGTCGCGATGTGGATGTGACAGCCAGGGACCTGGTGCAAACCCCTACGGGCACCATCACTGAGGAAGGCATTCGCACCAACATCAACGTGGGCATTCTCTACGTGGAGAGCTGGCTCAGGGGAGTGGGTGCCGCAGCACTGTATCACCTGATGGAGGATGCCGCCACCGCTGAGATTTCACGCTCTCAGCTCTGGCAGTGGATTCACCGCAGCTGCTATACCGTCAGCGGTGTGGCCATCACAGTGGACCTGTATGAAAAACTCAAACGAGAGGAGTTGGTCAAGATAAAGGCGATGCTGGGAGAAGAAACCTATGCATCCGGCCGATTCGAAGAAGCCATAGAGATTTTCGACCGTCTCGTGAAGAATGACACCCTTGAAGAATTTTTAACCATAAACGCCTATACCTATTTAAACTAAGATGATCATGAAAACCGAAAGAATCCAAAAAATCCAAAAAGACTGGGACGAGAACCCCAGATGGAAAAACATCAATCGCCCATACACCGCGGAGGAAGTGGTCAACTTACAGGGATCTGTCCCAATAGAGCATTCCATTGCCAGAATCACGGCCGAAAAACTATGGAAAAAGCTGAATGATAAACCCTTTGTGGCAGGACTCGGTGCCCTCACCGGCAACCAGGCGGTACAGGAAATTGCTGCCGGGCTGGAGGCCATCTACCTCAGTGGATGGCAGGTGGCAGCGGATGCCAACCTGGCAGGAGCCATGTATCCCGATCAGTCCCTCTACCCTGCGGATTCCGTTCCCAGCGTGGTTAAGCGCATCAACAATGCCCTGCTCCGCAGGGACCAGATTGAAAACCTGAGTGGCGAAAGCAGTATTGACTGGCTGGCGCCCATCGTAGCTGATGCAGAAGCCGGGTTCGGAGGAAACCTGAATGCTTTTGAACTGATGAAAGCGATGATAGAAGCCGGAGCCGCTGGTGTACACTTTGAGGATCAGCTGAGCTCTGCCAAGAAGTGTGGCCACCTGGGAGGAAAGGTACTCGTGCCTACCCAGGAAGCCATCGACAAGCTGGTAGCCGCTCGTCTGGCCGCAGATGTGATGAACACGCCTACGCTGCTCATTGCCAGAACCGATGCTGATGCCGCTACGCTCATTACTTCTGACATTGACAAGCGTGACCACCGCTTTCTGACCGGAGGTCGTACCAATGAAGGTTTCTTTGAGGTGACCAATGGTGTGGAAGCCGGAATCGCAAGAGGACTGGCTTACGCACCCTACTCAGACCTGCTGTGGATGGAAACATCCAACCCGGACCTGGGACTGGCCAGAGAATTTGCGCAAGCCATCAAAGCAGAGTTTCCGGATCAGATGCTGGCCTATAACTGCTCGCCTTCCTTCAACTGGGCGGCACACCTCACCAAATCTGAGATGTTCACCTTCAGGGAAAACCTTGCGGAAATGGGATATAAGTTTCAGTTCATTACGCTGGCTGGTTTCCATGCCCTCAACACTTCCATGTTTGAGCTTTCCAAAGCTTACAAAGAACGAGGCATGGCTGGCTATTCAGAACTGCAGGAGCGGGAGTTTGCGCTGCTGGACTCCGGCTTCAAAGCCGTGAAACATCAGGCCTTTGTGGGTACAGGTTATTTTGACGCCATTCAAAATACTGTACAGCAAGGAAGGGCTTCCACCGTAGCCATGGCCGGAAGCACTGAAGTGGAGCAATTTTAAAACAATGTGTTCCTGAGTTTGTAAAAACCGGCCCCCTGGGTCGGTTTTTCTAGTTCCAGGCCAATCCGGCACGCTCCTCCCAATAGTGAGCCGGCTTCATCCTCAGGCCATCCAATTGACAGAGGTCCTGTGGGGATAATTTGATTTCTGAGCCACTTACATTGGAGAGCAGGTGAGCAGGAACTGCCGCACCACTCAGCACCAGCGATACAAATGGTTTGCTCAGGATATAGGCTAAAGCAATGGCATCTTCTGTAGTTTGATACCTCCCGGCTATTTCCGAGATCACCGGCAGGTAGGTGGCCTTATTTCTGCTGGTTAATCTGCCATTGGCCAGTCCTTCTTTGATAATCACTCCCAATCCCCGGTCAAAGGCCTTTTGCAATGCTTCACCCACTGACTGCTCCAAACAATTGTAGGTGGCCTGCACCGAGCCAAAAAGTGGTTTTTCTCCCACCTTCACGGCAAGGGCCTTCTCGAGCACAACACTTTGCTGAACTCCGCTCAGGGAAAGCCCAATCACATAACCCATCTCGCGAATTTCCTCCAAACGCTCCAATACGGCACTGTTCTCCAACACACCACTCTCCAGCGTAGCGGAGTGAATCTGATAAATCTTCAGCGCGGGATCCAGGCGCTGCCTGCTCTCCGGCCACTGAAGATCCAATCTTTCGAGGGTGTGCTCCTTGATTTCATGTTTGTCTGCATGCACGGACCAGTCGGCAGTGTAGTAGTAGCCCCATTTTGATCCCACCACTACCTCCTCCTCTGGGTGGGCTTTGAGCCAGGAGCTTAAGAAAGATTCCGCCTTTCCGTATGATTGGGCAGCATCAAAATAATTAATCCCCTGCGCCCTGGCCAATGACAACATCGCATGGGTCTGTGCTTCCATCTTTGGAAGCTCATAAGTGCGTCCAAGGTCCTCCTCATGGCCCAGGTTGATATATCCCGGTCTGCCCAGAGCCGCCAGGCCAAGACCTATACAGGACACATCATATCCTGACGCTCCAAATTTTCTATACTCCATAGGTCCTAAACTAAAAAAACCCTAGGACTCCACCTGCTCAGAGAGCCTGAAATTGGTGACTTCTCCTATTTCCAGTCCCCATCGCTGCAGAATAGGGGCCTCCAGGGCAGGCTGGCGGTATTCATCAGGGGACATGATAGGGATACCATGTATAATGGGGTAATACCTGGCACAGGTGGTGCAGGTCATGAGCCCTTCCAGTATTTCCTGATCCGCTTCCCTGATCACGCTTATTTCCAGATCACTCTTATCAAACGGGCAACATAACTTCTTAAAAAATGATTTCTTCATGGTTTTGATATGATTTGATTAAACTTTTTGGTTGTCTCCAGTGGGTCTTCAGCGCTCAGCAATGCTGATATCAGGGCAATTCCGGACACTCCCAGCCCTGCTACTTCTCCTGCATTTTCAAGGGTGATCCCACCGGATGCAAACACCGAACCTTCAAAGTGCCGACACGCCTCACGCACGACATCCGGTGATACCAGTGCGCAGGTGTCCACAGATGAAGAAGGATACATCGCACAAAAACTGATATAGTCCACACCCCTTTTTCTAAGGGCCTTCCAGTCCGCCGGAGCATTGACCGTGAGCCCAATCATTTTATTAAAAGTGCATTCGGGATCCGGCAAATCCTCTTCCCGGTCAAAATGCACACCATCAATTCCGGGAAGGCAAGCCAGTTCCAGGTGGTTATTGACAAAGAGTGGTACTCCTCGTGTGACTGCCATCAACTGGTACAGAAACCCGGGCTTGTCCTGATCAGGCCGCCAGTGATCCCATATCTGTAAAGCGCCGATCCCTCCTTTCAAAATATTTAATACCCTTTGCTCCAATGCCTCAAATCCTTCCGCAGGATCCAGCACCAAATAAACTCCCTTTAGCTTCGCCTTCATTTCAATCCACTCTTCAGAGCATTAAAAAAAGCCGCCCAATAAGGATCAGTCCCTGGAGGTGTCAGTGGTCTATGCCCGTCTCGCTCTGCTACCCATCTACCTTCCGATGGCTCCAGTACCTCTCCAATCACGGAGGCACGAAACCCATCATTCATCAGGTGATCCACCACCCTTTGCTGATAACCAGGCGCTACAGAAAGCAGCAACGCTCCAGCACCAATACAATGGTTATGGTCAATGCCAAAAACCTGACAAATATGTTCCTGAGCCGTCTCATTCGGAATCGCTTCATAGTTGACCCGCACGCCACAACCTGCTGCCTGCATCATTTCCCATATGGCTCCCATCACTCCGCCCTCGGTCACATCATGCATGGCACGAACACCTTCATCATGAATACCCACAGTAATCGCCGACATGGAAGCTTCCACTGTAGACGATTCGTAAAACAGTCCCTGACCAGTCTCCAGAACCTCCTTCCCACATTTGTTCAAAATGGTTTCGGGAAAACTCAAAGCCAAAATAGCCGAGCTGATAATGGCTGGTTCCTTGACAAGGATCAGATGATCTCCGGGCCGAGCCATGCTACTAAGCAGCACCTGTTCCGAAGCAATGGTACTTAGCATGGTTACTCCTCCAGCTATGGTACTGTTTTGCCCCGCCACTTTGCCGGTATGACCACCAGTAATCGCCACACCCAGCTTCCTACTGTATTCACTGATGTGGTCCCAGTAGACATGAAAGTCCCGGGTGGTCAACGTCTCAGGAAGATTGAGACAAAACTGAGCATACTGGGGCCGTGCACCTGCCGTGGCCATATCTGAGGCCACCAGATGCACAGAGAGCCACGCGGACTCCTGTAGCCCAAGGGTGGGAATGAGTGACGCAGGATCTGTGGCCATGACCAAGGATTGGCCGGCGGCCAGCTGAATCATGCTCACGTCCACACCGTATCTCGGCCCGCTTACCACCTCATCTCGCTTCGCTCCGGTGGAAGAAAAAACATGATCCTTTAGGAACCCCTCCTGGATCTTTCCTACTTCAGGAAATAGAGACTTCATGGTTGATTTCTCTTGACATAAACCCCAAAAAAATCCCCAACTGGTACATGCCACTCCTGCACAGGAAACCACTTAGGCAGCCCTGTACATTGCCATTCCACTGTATAATCTTCGCCTTTGAGTGCAATGTCAATCACCTTCAGCAGCGACTTTGGCGTATAAAAATTGGCAGTCACATAAAAGGGATTTTTACCCATCATCTGCTGTACCCTCCGGCGTACATACTTGGTGGTATTTCGGTTCATCATCCCAAAGACAATCCCATGTTTCCCCACACGGGCCGCCTCCCTGATCACCTTCACCGGGTCTTTGTAATACTCAAAGGTGGTAATGAAAGCCACTGCATCGAAGGTGTTGTCACGGAAAGGCATGTGATGAGAATCGGCCAGCACCAGGTCACCCTGAAAAAGCTGTCTGCCCTGGGCGAGCATGAAGGGGCTTAAATCACCACCGGTAGCCTCTATCCCAATCTCATGCCACCACCTGGTGAACCGTGTGGTTCCACACCCAAACTCCAACAGGGTCTTTACCCTGGGATCTTTCCGGAGACGATCCCCTATGATCTTCTTTTGAAAAATCTCTGCCCGCTTATACCGCCCCTCATACCAGAGCTCGTACGTATCGGTAAACTCCCGGTTGAAAAACCACTCTTTTCGTCCCTGCCAATTGGTCAGGTTCTGTTTTACTAATTCATCAAAAGCCATCTCATCATTTTTTAAAAATGGAATAAAAAAAACCGTACCGTCCGGGCATGCGCGGACAATACGGTTTCATTGATGACTCAATATCTTACTAAGAATCAACCGATATTCCTACGCTGGCATTACCCAGATCAGGTTCAACGGGTATCATCTCAGCCGAATAACGGCACCCCGTGGTTACTTCAAATCTATAGGCTAAAAACCAGAACCAAAAAGGAATCCGGCTCCTTTCCATTAATTAATTTATTTACTCGCTCCTTTGACAATGGCCTCTACTACCTCTGGATTCAGTAAAGTAGAAGTATCACCTAACTGATCTGCTTCACCGGAGGCCACCTTCCGGAGAATTCTTCGCATGATTTTTCCGGAGCGGGTTTTGGGCAGCCCTGGCACGATCTGCACTTTATCCGGTTTGGCTATTGGCCCGATAATCTTGCTGACCGTCTCCCTGATTTCATTTTTCAGACTCTCTTCGGAGCGGCCTTCCATGTCACAGATCACGTAAGCATAAATCCCCTGGCCTTTCACTTCATGCGGGTACCCCACTACGGCTGACTCAATCACCTTAGGGTGCTCATTGATGGCGTTCTCCACTTCCGCAGTACCCATCCTGTGACCGGAAACATTGATCACATCATCCACACGGCCCAGGATTCTCAAATAGCCATCATGATCCCTTTTGGCTCCATCGCCTGTGAAATAAAGTCCCTTATAGGTGGAAAAATAGGTTTGCTTGCATCGGTCATGATCTCCGTAGGTGGTCCTGATCATTCCAGGCCATGGGAATTTGATACACAGGTTTCCCTCCACGTTGTTTCCATGAAGTTCATTTCCCTCCGTATCGACAATGATGGGCTGCACGCCCGGTAGAGGCAACGACGCATGCGCTGGCTTATTAGGCGTCACACCCGCGATAGGAGCGATCATGATCCCTCCGGTTTCGGTCTGCCACCACGTGTCCACCAAAGGACAATTTCCCTTGCCCACATGATCGTGGTACCAGTGCCAGGCCTCTTCGTTGATCGGCTCACCCACCGAGCCTATCACCTTCAGCGTATCCATTTTGTATGGCTCCAGGGGCTCCAGTCCATACGCCTGCAATGCCCGGATGGCTGTGGGTGCGGTATAAAACTGATTGACCTTGTGCTTGTCAATGATCTCCCAAAAACGACCAACATGCGGGTAAGTAGGCACTCCTTCGAACATGAGTGTGGTAGCTCCGGCCAGCAATGGCCCATATACAATATAAGAATGCCCTGTGATCCAGCCCACATCCGCAGTACACCAGTAAACATCTCCCACGTTATACTGAAAAACATTCACAAAGGAGTAGTAGGTATAGATCATATACCCTCCACAAGTGTGCACCACGCCCTTGGGCTTACCTGTGGATCCTGAGGTATAAAGGATAAAGAGCATATCCTCGGCATCCATTTCCTCAGCAGGGCAATCCAGCGGCTGACCATCGATGGCATCATTCCACCAAATGTCTCTTCCTTCTTTCATGGTCACTTCGGTGCCAGTTCTTTTGAATACGATCACCTTTTCCACTGAAGAGGTCTTTTCCAGGGCTTCATCCACCACGCTTTTCACACCGATACTTTTGGCTCCTCGGTAATTCCCGTCAGAGGTGAGCACCATTTTAGCCTGGCAGTCATTGATGCGATCTGCCACAGCGGTGGAAGAAAATCCGGCAAAGACCACAGAGTGTACCGCACCGATACGTGCACAGGCCAGCATAGCCACAGCGGCCTCAGGCACCATGGGCATATAGATAATCACACGGTCACCCTTCTTCACACCCTGGGTCTTGAGTGCATTGGCAAACTGGCAAACCTGATGATAAAGTTCTCTGTATGTAAGGGTAACGACCTCATCCCCCGGCTCATTGGGCTCCCAGATAATAGCTGGCCTGTCTCCCATGATGAACAGGTGCCGATCGAGGATATTTTCAGTGATGTTCATCTTCCCATCTACAAACCAGTTGACATCCGGCCCATCAAAATCCCACTTCAATACCTTTGACCATGGCTTCTTCCAATGAAAAGACTCTGCGACTCTCCCCCAAAACTCTTCTGGCTGGAGGACGCTTTTCTGATATTCATGGATATAACCGCTGAGGGTTTGAATCTTGTGACTCATGTGTTTTGAATTTTTATATTTTTGATAATTTACACTAGATAGGCCTTCAAATATCATGGATATCACTTACAATTCCTATGTGATATTCCCAATTTGACAATGATCCATCAGGGCAATCTCAAAGCGAAAGCCAAATATTTTACCGACATTTTCTCCACGTCCAAAAGAATATTCCATTTGTCGCTATTCCTCTCCAGTACCAGACTCCTTCTGCATGGCTGTATTTGAAAAGGCCAGAAACAATCGGTTAATATGGTCATGCGTATTACCCATCCAATGACTATATTTATGAACCCGACCAAACCACAATATGAAGATTAACAAGCTACTCATCGCTACTCTCGCATTATTTGCATTAAATATTCCGGCCTATAGCATGGACCAAATGGAATCAGGAAGCTTCAATATGACCCTCGGACTTCTGGAATTGCCCTTTCTGATGATGGCGGTCGTTTTCAGTTTCTTAAACGCCAGGAATCTCAAGGGAGGAAAATTTGGTACCGGAATGATCTACCTGGCCTGGGGGTTTCTTGTGATGGCCGTGGGGCATCTCCACATGCAGGTGGACTATCACTTCGGCTTCAACCTGTTTAATAGCGTCCTGGGCGAAAATGGAGGTCTTGTGGCCTGGTTTATCGCGCTTATGCTCACATGGGGGCTTTCTGGTTGGGGGTTTTATCAGATATGGAAGGTAAGTAAGTCCTGATGTTGAAGTCACTTTACAAAAGATTGAGTTCCCGACCCCATGGGAACCTCTTGCGTGAAGAGCATAACCGTTTTATTGAATACATTAAGTCCTATGAGGCGCAAGAGGTTTGGAACGAAAACCTGGACAACAGAATAAAAAGTCTGGCCAAAGAAAGCGTCGACAATCAGCTGAACAGGTCTGCCGGGCTCTATCTCCTCTTCGAACATTCCTTCATTTACAAGCAAAAAAATCCGTCCAAATATCAGGCTCAGCTAAGAAGGGAAATGCGGAGCCGGTTTCCCAATTTGGTGGATACTTTGTTTTTCAGGATCATCTTCAGCACTGTCAACAATCAGGAACGTGATCTGGCCTATCTCATAGTGGATCTGGTGTGGTCCAAATACACCGACATAGTGGGGAACTCCAAAAACGAGCTCCTCAAAAACTATAAGTACCAGGTGGACAAGGCAGCCGAGCAGTTAAAATTTAATCAACTCAACAGGAGCGAATTCAGGAGTACCGTGAAATATGAGGTATCCAGGCTTTATGAATACCTCTGCCTCTCTATGGGGCAAGCCAAAATATCGGAGTGGCTCCAGGAGGCTTATCAGTTGCTGGCAGACAATTATCAGTTTCTCGATGGCTTCTCCCTGCTGATCGGCATACTTCCCGAACCCCTGCTGAATGAACAGCAACTAAGCCAGCTGAGTCGGGAACAAATTCACGGGGTGCTACTGGAAAAAACTGAAAAGCTGGAAGAAACGAACCAGAAATTGCAGGTACAGATCGCCGAGCGTGAGAAGATTCAACGCGAGCTGGCTCAGAGTGCTGAAAGGCTCTACACGGTAGTGGAAAATGCCATGGACGCGGTAGTGCTGCTGGATGCTTCCGGGAGGATTACTTTTTGGAACAACCAGGCTGAGACCATTTTTGGATGGTCTGGTGAGGAAATCATTGGTAAGAAATTCTCTGAATACATCGTGCCCCCGGACCGAAAGGAGATTCTCGACAGAGGACTGGATTTCTTCCTGAAGGGCCACAAAATGCCCACCATCAACCGAAGATTTGAGCTGGTGGGGCTTTCAAAAAAGGGAAAGCTCATTGACCTGGAGTTGTCCATTGGTGCCAATCAGATTGGTGATGAAGTCATTTTCACCTCATTTATCAGAGACATCTCCGACAGAAAGCGCTACGAAAAGCAACTCATGGATGCACGGGACAAAGCCCAAAAGGCCTCTCAAACCAAAGCAGAGTTTCTCTCTACGATGAGTCATGAGATACGCACCCCCATGAACGGGCTGTACGGTACCATTGAGTACCTCCTGTCAGAAAATCCAAGGGACGATCAGCGCGAATCGCTGAAAATGATGAAGCACTCTGCAAAGGGTTTGCTCGTGATACTGAACGACATCCTCGACCTTTCCAAACTGGAAGAAGGTCATGTGGAATTTGATCAACGCGACTTCTCCATTCAGGAGCTGTGCAACAGGACGATCTCCACGTTTATGCAAATGGCTGACGAAAAAGGGATCAAACTGCACCTCAACCTCCATCAGCCCATATCCGGACTCATAGGAGACCCCGTACGCATTGGGCAAATCCTGAATAACCTCATCAGCAACGCCATCAAATTTACTGATGAGGGCTCTGTGGAGCTGCGGGTGGAGTGCCTGGGAACTTCCGATGAATCCGTCAACCTCCAGTTCAAGGTCATCGATACGGGTGCAGGTATAGCGCAGGCGGATCAGGAGCGGATTTTTCATCGGTTTACGCAGATTGACAACCACGGAAAAGCACATCTGCGAACAGGCACAGGACTTGGGTTGTCCATTTGTCAAAAACTCCTGCAGCTTCAGGGAAGCGATCTCCGTGTGGAGAGTACACCCGGTAAGGGATCCAGTTTCTTTTTTCAGCTTTCATTTCCCAAATCAATCCAAAACAATGCGCAACTGACCAAACCGGAAGATCAAAAAAGGGACCTCTCGGGCATCAGGGTGCTCCTGGCAGAAGACAACCAAATCAACCAGATAGTGGCCAAAAGATTCCTGGTGAAGTGGAACTGCGAAGTGGACATTGCCGACAATGGCTTAATTGCCCTGGACCTGCTGGCGATCAACCAGTATGACGTGATTCTCATGGATCTGCAAATGCCCGAGATGGATGGATTTGAGGCCTCCAGAGCCATCAGAAATCAGGAGAATGACCATATGAAAAACATCCCCATCATTGCCCTGACGGCAGATGTATTTCCTGAAGTAAAGGAAAAAGCATTGCAATCGGGCATGAATGATTTTATGTCCAAGCCTTTCGATTCCGAAAAACTCTACTTTACAATCGCCTCGAACCTCTAAACAGCACTAATGATGAGTGGCTCCTCCGGCCCCTCTCGGGTACCTGATCTGCTCCACCATCTCCTGCACGTCTGTGGGTGGAGCCGGATAAAACCTGGAAATACTGAATGAAACGGCAAAATTGACCAGCATGGCAATGGTACCAAACCCTTCCGGAGAAATCCCCAACCACCAGTCTGCCTGGGTACCCCCTCCAAATCCATCAAACTTAAACTTGATCATATAGAACAGCATCAGCAAAATACCCACCACCATTCCGGCGATGGCCCCCTCTTTGTTCATGCGCTTATCGAAAATGCCCAAAATGATGGCCGGAAAAAAAGAAGCTGCAGCCAGGCCAAAAGCCAGTGCCACGACAGCTGCCACAAATCCGGGTGGGTTAATGCCAAAATAACCAGCCACCAGTACTGCACCCAGCGCGCCTACCCGTGCCCAAATCAATTCCTCCTTATCAGAAAGGTTAGGCTTGAGCTGTTTCTTGATCAGGTCATGTGAGATACTGGCAGAGATCACCAGCAGCAAACCTGCGGCAGTAGACAAAGCTGCTGCCAGACCTCCGGCTGCCACCAGCGCAATTACCCAATTGGGCAAATTGGCGATTTCCGGATTGGCCAGTACCATGATGTCCCGGTCTATGGTGAGTTCATTCTTTTCCCCAGCCACGTACTGGATCTTCCCATCCCCATTTTTATCATCAAAAGCAATGAGCCCCGTTGACTCCCAGTTGGAAAACCACTGGGGCACCTCCTCATATGCCTGGTTGGAAACTGTCTCGATCAGATTGGTCCGGGCGAAGGCCGCTATCGCCGGAGCAGTGGTGTAGAGAATGGCTATGAAAATCAAGGCCCACCCGGCTGACAAGCGAGCATCCTTCACCTTCGGAACGGTGAAGAACCGTACAATCACATGGGGCAGACCTGCCGTACCCACCATCAGTGCAAAAGTGATGGCAAAAACGTCAATCATGGACTTGGTGCCGCCGGTGTACTCCGCAAAACCCAACTCCCTGTGAAGATTGTCGAGTTTGTCCAGCAAGTAAGTACCATCAGCCACCTGGCTCCCAAAACCCAGCTGAGGGATATAATTTCCTGTTAGCTGAAAACTGATGAAAATAGCGGGTACCATAAATGCAAAAATCAGGACACAGAACTGAGCCACCTGGGTATAAGTCACCCCTTTCATTCCGCCAAGGACTGCGTAAAAGAAGACAATACCCATACCTATGTACACACCCACATTTACCGGTACCTCCAGAAAACGTGAAAACACGACACCTACACCGCGCATCTGACCTGCCACATAAGTGAAAGACACGATGATGGCACAGATCACCGCCACCGTACGAGCTACATTAGAATAGTACCGATCTCCAATAAAATCAGGTACTGTAAACTTTCCGAATTTCCTGAGATACGGAGCCAGTAGCAGTGCCAATAACACGTACCCGCCGGTCCAGCCCATGAGGTATACAGAGCCATCATAGCCCATAAAGGAAATGAGCCCGGCCATACTGATGAAAGAAGCCGCAGACATCCAGTCTGCTGCAGTAGCCATGCCATTGGCTAAAGGTGATACGCCACCTCCGGCTATATAAAAATCGTTGGTAGAGGCCGCGCGGGCCCAAATGGCAATCCCAATATAAAGTGCGAAAGTAAGTCCTACAATGAGGAAAGTCCAGCCTTGTACATCCATTTCCAGCTCTATTTTTCGTCTACATCAAACTCCTTGTCCAGCTTGTTCATCAGGCGGACATACACAAAAATGAGGATCACAAAAGCATAGATAGATCCCTGCTGGGCAAACCAAAAGCCCAGTTTGAAGCCTGCAAATTGAATTTCATTGAGTAGGTCCACCAGCAAAATGCCGGCACCAAACGAGACGACAAACCAAATGGTCAGGAGGATTAGTAAATACCTGACGTTTCTGCGCCAGTACTGCTTCATTCTATTTTCACTCATGGTTGGGATAGTTACTTAACCTTGAAAGATATAAGATTTTACATTCCCGAAAAGAATGAATCCTAACTCAAAATGAATTTTTCATAGAAAATATTCTGTAGCGATGGCCGTGAAAGCCCCAAACAGACTAATTAAGAACTTTTTAAGTCCAAAGTGATGATTGGGGCTGCTCTCCACAAAAATGGTGGTGGAAATGTGCAGGAAGCTCCCTGATACAAAAGCAAAAAGCAGAAGGAGTACCTCAGCTGACAAGTTGAGGATCTGGTCACTCATGAGAAAACCAACTGGTGAGGAGATACTGAAAATGATCAGTATGGCCCAGAGTCGTCCATCAAAACCACTTTGAGTTCTGAGGGTAGTGACCAGCGCAAATGCAGCGGGCATCTTGTGGAGCACTATCCCCACAAGCAGTGAATACGATTCATGTTGCTCATGAAATGGGGAATCATGAGTCAGCAGCGCACCTTCCAGTAGCGAATGGATCACAAGAGCGATCAACAATCCTAGTTTGGAGATTCCCGTGCGGTCGTCATGGGTATGTGCATGCCCATGCTCAATACCGGAAGTAAAGTATTCCAGTAACTGCTGAAAGAAAAAACCTACCAGCACGTACAGGCCTATTTTCATCGGGTCTCCTGACAATGAAAAAACTTCGGGCAGTATATGAATGATGGTAATGGAGAAAAGAAAGGACCCGGCGAAGATCAAAGGATAGCGAATGCTTTGGGTATGGTGGCCGAAAAATTTAGAAGAAACACCTCCCAGTACGGCTGATAAGAAAAGAATAAGAATCATTAAAACCATGGATTGGCGATATTATAGTGCTGATGCCGAAGCCTTAGTAGCTTCTTCGCTGCGACTTCACAAAAGGGATAATGCAAATCCTTTGAGGAAAATTCACCCAACACTGAACTTTTGTTAAATTTTAAAAATGTTATTGAATGTTGTTTCGTTCGATCCGGGTTTGCAACCCCGGGGATACATAACTTTTCAATATACCCTGATCATCCTGATAAATCAAAAATGCCTCCAGGTCAGCGGACGCCAAAACCTCTTTTGAGGCTTCCACTCCCAGCACCATAAAGGCCGTAGCATAAGCATCTGCTGTCATGCAATCAGCTGCAAACACAGACGCACTCAGTAAATTATGACTGGTATTGTATCCCGTGCGCGGATCAATGGTATGGGCAATGGTACGGTCACCCACCTGATAGTAATTTCGGTAGTTACCGGAAGTAGCCATTGAAAGGTCATCTAGCTGTACGATGGCAAGTAATCGTTGCTCATTACTGGCCACTAAAGGATCTTCTATCCCGATTTTCCAAATCTCATTGTCCTGATTCTGTCCACTCGCCCGCACCTCACCACCTATCTCCACCATATAGTGCTCAAAGCCCTTGCCCTCGAGAAACTCAGCCACCAGGTCCACGGCATAGCCCTTGGCAATGGCACTAAAGTCCAGATACATGCCGGAATCCATGCTCACCTCAGTCCCCATAGAAATGATGCGCTGAAAACCCACCAGCGATCTCAAAGAATCAATCACCATGCTATCGGGCACACTCACTGACTTATCCGGGCCGAAGCCCCAGGCATTCACCAGAGGTCCCACAGTAGGATCAAAGGCTCCACCTGTCTGCTCAAAGACCCGCCTACTGGATTCGAGAACTTCCGAAAACATTTTCGTAGGGTACCTTATACTGCCCGTACTGTTAAGCAGAGAGATCTCCGAATCCGGAATATATGTCGACAATGACTGATTGAAAACCTGAAGAACTGAATCAATCTCCCTTTTGTAGTTGGGCACGTCCTCACCCATATACTTCACATTGTAGACGATGGTGCCCATGGTCTGACCGGTGACATGCGTCAGCTGAAATGTCGGTTGACCTAAAAACACCCGGTACATGGCTCCCAACACCACAACCGCCAGGATGAGTCTAAAAAATAATTTACTTGTCATACTTTAGAAAAATCGAAGACAAAACTAACACAAAAGTGCACAAGACCATTCCTTCCTTCGAGCATAGAAAACCAACACTCACTATCACTTATCTATGAATCTTTATTAACTTTCCAGTACTACTAGCCTTCAACCAGCTATGAAAAAAATTAGACTCACCCTGTTTCTAACAGGGATACTTACGTCCTATGCTCATGCCCAGAGTGATAGCACTTCCCTGTCCTATTACTTTGATGATGGTGGCATATCCACTGGCACCATGTATAAGACCGATCTAATCTCTATCATCCATGGGGATTGGCCAATCATTGCAGAGATTCGCTTAAAAAACAATCTCACCCTGGAAATGGGCGCCGGTCTTTTGATGCCCTACTATGTGCATGATTTTTTGGCACTTGCCTTCACTGATAACAAGGGTATTCAGAACGACAGGCTCGGGTATAGTACCCGCCTACATGTCAAGTGGTATACCAAAGCCCCCGAAAGAAATTATTGGGGGGTGCAGTACTATCGGCGTTCTTTCCATCACGTCAAGGTAAACGAATGGTTCTTCACAAAAGGAGACCAGCGGATCATTGGCAAACGCCTGATTCTGGACATGGCCCTTGGACTAGGGGTGAGGTTCCAGCAAACGAATGGGCCAGACTACATGTTCGATCCTGACTTTGGCTTTTTCCCCATCATGCCACTAATGATCCGGTTCGGTGTGATCCCATAGCTTATAAGCATCTCAGCAATAATTTTAACAACCTAAAAATAACCAGCATGAAAATCAATTTGAACTATCCACTAAGCCTTTGTCTGCTTTTGTCAGTCACTTTTAGCTATGCCCAACAAGCCAAAACCCTCATGGGTGCAACTCACCGAATGTCTGTGAAGGAGGGTGGCTGGTCCGATGTAGATGGAATTGGCCAGGACGAAACAGGACTCTATTATTTGCTATACCCCTTCTCCAAAGTTTATAGCGGTACTTACATAGGCAATAAGGATACTTATGTGGGTAAAGTCAACAACCAAATGGAGTTGGAGCGCTTCGAGCTACTTCCGCTTGATTATGAGGATAAGCAATTGGAATTGGAATTCGGCTTCCAACTGGGAGGCAATATCTACCTCTTTTCATCTTTTCAAAACAACCTGCTCAAAAAGACCTTCCTTTTTGCCCAAACATTGGATAAAAATAGTCTTGCTCCCAATCCAGACCTGGTGCCTGTTGCCGAAATAGATTACTCCAGTGAGGGTCGGTATAAAAATGCCTCTTTCAGCTACAAGCTATCGGATGACAATTCTCAAGTACTGCTTGTACATAACCTCCTCGATAAGGATGGTTCGCTTCTTAGTTTTGGCTACTCTGTCATAGATAGCCAGCTGAAGACCATTGACAAGGTGGAGGGCATAGCACTAAAAGATGACGGCATCTACAGCTTCCAGGACTTCTACCTCTCCCCCTCTGCTGAGGTGTATATGCTGACCAAGTTTTTCGATGAAAAAAAAGAATACAAAAACAGTGTCCAACTCAAAAAGCAGGGAGTACTTTCATCAACACGTTCTTTTGAACTGGAGGCCATATACGACTTTAAGGTTTTAAAATTTTCTAAAGGATCTCCCACTCCCAAGGCCCTCACCTTGTCTTTGGGTGACCTTTTTATTACCAGCCTTGACCTAAAGCCCAAAAAAGATGGCGGATTAATGATCATAGGGTTCTATTCTGATGATGAAGATGCCCTGGCAGATGGCGTGTTTACCCAAACCGTAGACAAGACCTTGACTAAAATACTCAGTGCCGACAAGAAAAGCCTGGAGGGAAAATTTGAACAGCCAAGCAAATATATCAACGACACCTATGTCACCGGATTGCTGGGAAAAAGGGACGATCTTGATCAGTATAGATTTGTGATGAAAGATATACTCCAAAAAAAGTCCGGGGGTTATGTACTCACTGCAGAGAGAAACACCACCCTCGAAAAAACCCAAAATGACGGCCGCAGCATTACCGTATACAACATTTACCACTCCGACGACATAGTGGCTATTGATGTGTCAGCTGCAGGCAAAATCAACTGGGTGAATAAAATTGAAAAAGCTCAGGAAACTTCTGGTTTGCTTACACTATACTCCTCTTACGAGGTGGCAGAATATGAGGACAGTTTGATCTTCTTTTTCACAGATTTTTCTTCCCAAAACACAAAAACACTGGGAAAAATTGTTGACACTGAATCTGTGATGGTGACGGTAAATGCCTCAGGGGAACAAACCAGGCAAACACTTTTCACTGCCTCTGAGGATAAAATCACGGTGAGAGCCAAAAATACCTATCAGCCCCAAAAAGGACGCTGTATACTTTACGGGCACAATGGTCAACTCATCGTAGGGTTTACTGAGGTGAAATTCTAAAAGATACCTTCAACTCTCCACAAAATGGAGGAAATATGTGCTGGCAGCCTTGAAAAGCCCATCAAAAAACTGATCTTTGTTGAATAGCTATCAACCATGAGAGAAGACTACCTGAGAGGTGACGATGAGCAGATGGATTCCGGCGAAAAAGAGTTTGAAAAAGCACTGCGCCCTCTGTCGTTCGATGATTTTGCCGGACAGGACAAAGTAGTTGAAAACCTGAAGATTTTCGTGAAGGCTGCAAAGCTGCGCTCAGAGCCCCTTGACCATGTACTCCTGCATGGCCCTCCCGGCCTGGGCAAGACCACCCTCTCACATATCATAGCCAATGAGCTGGGCTCAGGCATCAAAGTCACCTCCGGGCCCGTATTGGACAAAGCCAGCGAGTTGGCAGGCCTGCTCACCAACCTGGAAGCGCATGATGTGCTGTTCATTGATGAAATCCACAGACTCAATCCGGTAGTGGAAGAATACCTCTACTCGGCTATGGAGGATTACCGCATCGACATCTTGCTGGACAGTGGCCCCAATGCCCGATCTGTGCAGATCAGCCTGGAGCCTTTTACCCTGATCGGAGCTACCACCCGCTCGGGCCTGCTCACCTCGCCACTGCGTGCCCGATTTGGCATTAACTCCCGACTGGAATATTATGATGCCAAACTCCTCACCTCTATTGTGGGCAGATCCGCAGACATACTGGAAACGCCCATAGATCAGGAAGCCGCATACGAAATAGCCCGCAGAAGCCGCGGAACCCCTCGTATCAGCAACAACCTTTTGCGTCGAACCCGTGATTTTGCTCAGATCAAGGGTGACGGGGCCATCACCCTGGAGATTGCCAAAATGGCGCTAAAAGCACTGGACGTGGATGACCATGGACTGGACGAAATGGATAACAGAATCCTGGCGACCATTATAGAAAAATTCAAAGGTGGACCTGTAGGGCTCTCTACCATTGCCACAGCCTGTGGTGAGGAAGCTGAAACCATAGAGGAAGTTTACGAGCCATTCCTGATCATGGAAGGCTACATCAAACGGACCTCCAGAGGACGTCAAGCCACCGAACGGGCCTACCAGCACCTTGGCCACATCCCTCCTCAGGAGATGGGGCGGCTCTTCTGAAAAGTCTGAAACCAGCCTTCTTTCAGGATCATATGTATCGCTGTGATACCACAAATGTCTATTTCGGGCTTATTGGGGCAGGGAAATTACATTTAAACAGGCTTTTCACTCTATTTTAGGACTATAGCGTGAAAACCATGAAAAAAATACCATTCCTGTTCCTATCACTTATCCTCCTGAAAGTCTCCGGGCAATCCGCTCCGGACAACATCCGCCTCAATCAGGTGGGCTTCCTGCCGGAAGCCCAGAAAATTGCGGTGGTCGTTGGCTCCAGCCAATCTGCGTTTGATGTGATCAAAAACAGTAACTCTGCGGTGGTCTATTCCGGCACATTGTCCGCTTCAAAATATTGGAACAAGTCGGAAGAAGAGGTGAAAATCGCAGACTTTTCAGACTTTAAAACCAGGGGCACCTATAGACTGAAGCTTGGCAATGGCGACCTCTCCCATCCGTTCAAAATAGCCGATGATGCGCTCCTGGATGTGACAAAAGCCACCATCAAAGCCTATTACTACAACCGCGCTTCCATGGAGCTCACCGAGGAGTTTGCCGGAGTATACAATCGCCCATTGGGCCACCCGGATAATAACGTCGTGGTACTACCTTCGGCGGCTTCCGCAGAGCGTCCGGCAGGCACCGTCATTTCTACCCCGAAAGGCTGGTATGATGCCGGTGACTATAACAAGTACATTGTGAACTCAGGCATCAGCACTTTTACCCTGCTGGCTGCCTACGAGAACTATTCGGAATTCTATGACACCCTTGATCTCAACATTCCCGAAAGCGGCAACTCCATTCCCGACCTCCTCGACGAGGCCCTTTGGAACATCGAATGGATGAGCACCATGCAGGACCCCAACGATGGTGGGGTGTACAACAAAACCACCGCAGCCAACTTCCAGGGGGTAATTATGCCACATAAGGCTACCGCCACCCGATATGTAGTGGCCAAAGGCACGGCCGCCACACTGGACTTTGCTGCCGTAATGGCCATGGCTGCCCGAATTTACGAGCCCTACCTCCCGGAATTTGCTGCCGAATGCCTGACAAAAGCCGAACTGGCATGGGAGTGGGCCAAAGCCCATCCCAATGTCACTTATAACAACCCCGGAGCCCAGAATGGCTATCCGGCAGTCCATACCGGTGGTTATGGAGATGGCAACTTCAACGATGAGTTTTTCTGGGCTGCCACAGAACTTTACATCACCACCGGGGAGGATAGCTACTATTCTACCCTTAACTTTTCTCAATACTTTGGAGTACCCGGGTGGCCCAACGTGCAAACCCTGGGTATCCTGTCGCTCATCACCCACCGAAAATCGCTCACGGCAGCTGCGGATACTGCGGCTATCAAGAACATCCTGACAGACCTCACCGACGACCTCAGGGATTTTCAGAAAAGCACCTCTCCCTATCTCATCCCAAACAATGACTTCTACTGGGGGAGTAACAGCGTGCCCGGCAACCAGGGAATGCTCCTGATGTATGCCTACGAACTTACCAAAGACCTTGACTACCTGAATGCTGCCATTGGAGCAACGGATTACCTGCTGGGGAGAAATGCTACCAAATATTGCTTTGTGACTGGTTTTGGCAGTGTGCCTCCGATGGACATTCACCACAGGCAGTCTGGCGCAGACAATGTGGCTGAACCGGTTCCGGGTTTCTTGGCCGGAGGGCCAAACCCACAAAATGTAAATGACGACTGTGGGGCCAGCAAGTACCCCAGCCTGATCGCTGCCAAATGTTATGTGGATGATTTTTGCAGCTACTCCACCAATGAGATTACCATCAACTGGAATGCCCCGCTGGTGTACACAGCCGGGGCCATACATGCCGTGTATGACCGGGACCTGAAAACACCCAACACCGATCCGGTGGAGGAACCCCTTTCCACGGGCAGCACCCTGGAGGTGGAGATATTTCCTAATCCGGCACACGATTTTATTACGGTGAAGACCAATGGTAACGCTCAGGAACCAATGGAAATTCGGATTTTTTCGATCAACGGAGGAGAGGTCATCCGTACGGATAAGTCCACTGTAGACGTTTCGGCACTTAGTCCGGGAGTCTATGTGATCAGGTATAAAAACCCGAAGCAAACCATCAGCCGGCAGATTCTCATCAGGTAATCGGAACCAAAACAAACAAGCTGGCAAACGTGTCTGCCAGCTTGTAAGCGAGGAATAACCCCTGGACTAACCTTTGTAAGACCCAGGCTCATAGCCGAAGGTGATCGCAATGCGATTCCATGAATTGATCTGACAAATGAGTAAAACAAGATTAGCGATCTCTTCCTTGCTAAAGTGCTCCGACGCATGGTCATATGCAGCTTTCGGATCAGTATGACTGATACCAGTCAATGCCTCTGTGAAGTGTAATGCAGCAGCCTCGGCAGGAGTAAAGCAGGTAGCCTCACGCCATACCTGAGTGAGGAAGAGTCGTTGAGCAGTCTCTCCATCCTTGGCCGCCTCTTTGGCATGCATGTCCATGCAATAGCCACATCCATTGATGGCCGAAGCCCGAAACTTCACCAGATGATAAATCATTGGATCTATTCCGGCCTTTTTCAGGTAACCCTCTGTATTCAGCATGGTGTCGTACCAGCCTTTGGGTAGTTCTTTTGCAGTTATTCTTTCCATTGTCATACTTTATATGGTTTGTGAAGGTATGACTGGCCCGCAGCCCAATACGTGACAGTTTTTTATGCTTAATGTTTTATTTTAAAGTCACTCAGCTTTTCCGGGTTTAAAACCACAAAGATTCCGGTGACTTTGCCCTCATCCACCTCCAGGATCATCACACGATACACTTCATTGTTCTCCAGGAAGGCAATGGCCGGCTGATGATTAACAGCAATGATTTTCACACTGGTGTTTTCCAGATAGTATTTGGTACCAATGGCCCGTAACAACTTCGACACATGGTCCTTCCCTCTGAGTACTTTCCGGGCTGCCGAAACGTCCGGTCCCCCGTCTGAGAAACTCACCACCTTGTTTTTGAGTAATTTCTTAAGTCGTGGCAGATCAGCCGCTCGCATCGCCCCCGTCAATTCATTGAGCAGTGTTTTATCCTCATTTGAAAGTGCTTTTTTCTTCCCTCTTTTCAGGTGAATCTTATCCTTTGACCTTTTGTGAAGCTGCCTTGAATGCTCCTCCTCAATCTCCAGTACCTCACCTATCTCTTTGTGAGAAAAATCAAAAGCGTTTTTCAGCATAAAAACGGCCCGCTCCTGTGGGCTGAGTTTCTCCATGAGCACCAGCAGGGAATAACTCAGAATCCGTTCCCGATCTGCACCCTCATAGATACCATCTTCAGTAATCACTGGTTCCGGTAGCCAATAATCCGGATAATGCTCGAGTTTGTTTCTCAGCAGGTTTTTATGGCTGATCGATCGGTTGATGACGGACCTAACCAGATAACCGGTGGGATTATTTACCTCTTCGTGTTTTTTTAGCACAAAAGGCACCAGAACCTCCTCTACTACATCACGGGCTGGCTCCATGGCTCCCAGGATGTTATAAGCATAAGGCAGAAGGGTGGCCCTGAATTGCTCAATCTCATTTTCCGGATAATGAAGCTCGCTCATTTCAATTGTGCAATTTAAATTTTCATCGGTCTGCATCTGCTCACGTCTTTTGGTCCGAAGGAATGACGCTGGCAACCCGAAATCCGTGACAATTATTTTTTACTCGGCCAGCAGCTTTCGCATTTTCTTCTCCGCTCGCAGTGCATGATCACTTTCCGTATAGAAAAAAGCCGCCGGATCCATTTGCTCTTTCAGTATGATGGACTGCTGTAGCTTAAACGTCTCTGAGCTTTCGCCAAAGAACACAATACTGCGCTCCAGCCCCATAAGGATCAGCACGAAAAAAATAATATTTCGAATGCGTCGCCTCATATCGTTGCAGTGATTTCAGGAAAGATCTTGTAAAACACCAGCCAGGCCATGAGTAAGGTAAGTCCGAGGTTGAGCAACTGGCCACATACATAAAGAATCAGGGGCTTGCCACCAGAAAACTGTCCCCGCAGTTCCTTAAAGTTGGTAGACAGACCAATGCTTACAAATGCGAGGCAAAAGAGCCACCCGCGGATTCCTTTGGTAAACCCAAATAGCTGTTTTTCAATCAACACCTCAGAAAGCTCCGGGTTCATCGTTCCCTGTAGGAGGGAGAAGAAAATGGAGGCCCCTATAAATCCCAGAATGAATTTGGGGAAGCGATTCCATATTTCAGAAGCAGGTACTTTTTTACCCTGTACACGATCCACTTTGGTGGTCCAGTACATGGCCACTGCAAAAGCAATCACCCCGATGAGGATGTTTTGAATCATCTTGATAGTAGCCGCCACATTCATGGCAGTGTCCCCTAAAAAGGCTCCGGCAGCCACCACCGCTCCGGTGGCATCTATGGTGCCGCCCAGCCAGGCGCCACCTAGTACCTCCGGCATTCCCACCGCCTGAATGAAAGCAGGCAACGCCACCATCATCACTGAGGTAAAGACCATGGACAAGCCGATGGCCGTTGTAAGTTCTTCCTTTTTGGCATTGCAGGCGGCCGCTGTGGCTATGGCGGCTGATACCCCACAGACTGACATGTCAGCACTAATGGTGATATTCAGGCTTTTGGAGGACATCTTCAGTATTCGCTGACCAAACCAAAAAGTGCTGACCAGCACGATGGGAGTAACCACCCAGGCCACAAATATTCCGGGAAGCCCTATGGCCATGATCTTGCCGAAGAGTACCTCAGCACCTAATAGCACCAATCCGGTTTTGATAAACAGCTCATGTCTGAGAGCTGGCTTTAGCCACTCCGGCAGGCCAAAAGTATTGCTGATAAAAATTCCGAGCACAATGGCCCACAGCGCGTAGCCCAGGCCTATGGACTTGAAGCTGACCTGAGACTGTAAGACATAAGCCACCAACCCTACCAAAAAGACGATGACAAAACCCTTTAAAAACTTTTTGACGGGTGTACCCAGCACGGCCGCTCCTGCACCCAGAAGTACCCCAAATGCCAGCAAAAGGCTCAGCAGCCCCCAGGCGTAGTTTTTCCCCTCAAATGTGTCCAGCGGATTTTGGGTCCATTTCTGGAACTTCGCCACCATCAGGTGAAGGTGACTCGTCAATGTGGTCTGCTCTATGTTCACAGACCCGGTGGTCACCTGTTCACTGGCACTCGCATACGGCGCCATCACAAATACCACAAGGGCAAACCCCAAGATAAATACACCCGTGGCAATGGCCACCAAATCTTCTGTCCATTTCATCCGCTCAAATTTTCCAAAAAGATATGAATTCTCCGCAACTCACCATGTCAGATATTAGCCCAGCCTTTACCTTTAGGGCATGAGCCATCAGAATGTTACCATCATATATTGTAAAATGTGCCGCTGGATGATGCGCGCTCACTGGATGAGCCAGGAGCTACTGACCACTTTTAGTGAAGAACTGGACGAAGTAACACTCCGACAGGGTACAGGCGGCATTTTTGATATCTATGCCAACGATACACTGATTTTTTCCCGAAAGGAAATGGGGCGATTCCCTGAAATCACCGAGCTCAAACAGCTCGTCAG
Organism: Marinoscillum sp.; assembly: GCF_040222955.1. Lineage (GTDB taxonomy): Bacteria > Bacteroidota > Bacteroidia > Cytophagales > Cyclobacteriaceae > Marinoscillum. The sequence goes on from NZ_JAVKCA010000010.1 coordinate 78,805, forward strand.
GGATCACATTGCGCCCGACAAAAGCCTTGGTCATTCTGATAAAAAGGCAGATTAATCTTTAGTTTGCAGCCGGATGCAACAACTCAACCCCATCAAATTCTGGCCGCCGCTGATCCTGCTTACAGGTACGGTCACCTACAGCCTGGTGGACAAAGAAGGGTTTTTGGCTGCCGCTCAATCCGCCAATACCCGGATTCTCCAACACTTCAGCTGGCTGTTTAGTTGGAGCGTACTGTTGTTTGTCATACTCCTCCTCATTATATATCTCTCACCTTTTGGTAAGACTACCATAGGAGGAAAAGGAGCTTCTCCGCTGCTCTCCAAATGGAAATGGTTTTCCATCACCCTCTGTACGACCATCGCCACGGGGATCTTATTTTGGGGAACTGCAGAGCCACTCTTTCATTTTCATCAGCCACCTGCCAGCCTGGAGATCAACCCGGCCAGTGCAGAAGCCCGGGATTTTTCTATGGCTACGATGCTCCTCCACTGGACCCTAAGCCCCTATGCCATCTATACCATAGCCGCGCTGGTATTTTCGTATTGTTTTTATAACCTCAAGCGCCCTTTCGAAGTAAGTTCCATGCTCTTTCCCCTCATGGGGAAACATGCCTCCGGGATCATTGGCCACCTTACAGATATCATTTGTTTGTATGGATTGGTAGCGGGCATGGCAGCTTCTCTTGGAGCCGGTATACTCACCATCTCCGGCGGGCTTCGCACATTTCTGGGCATCCCCCCATCGGGTTTTCTCCTGCTGGTCATTACCCTGACCATTGTGGTCACGTTCGTGGCCTCTGCCAGCAGTGGGTTGATGAGAGGGATACGCATACTTTCCGACTACAACATCAAGGCATTTATCCTCCTTGCAATTTTCTTTTTCTGCTTCGGCCCCACCATGCCTATTCTGGAAACAGGAAGCTCGGCAGTGGTCGCCTACATTCAAAACTTTCTGCCCCGTAGTGTCAACTGGAACAATGTCCTTGACCAGAGCTGGTTTCAGAGCTGGACGGTATTCAACTGGGCCAATTGGCTGGCCTGGACACCCATCACAGCCCTTTTTCTCGGTCGCCTGGGTAAAGGGTATACCGTTCGTCAGTTCATCCTCGTCAACCTGGTATTTCCCTCGCTTTTCGGAGGACTGTGGATGATGATCTTTAGTGGTTCGGCCATTCACTTCGACAGCCTGAGTGATGGCGCACTTTTTCAAACCCTGACTGATGAGGGACCTGAAAATGTCATCTATGCCATATTTGAATCATTGCCTTTCACCTGGCTGATTAGCATTATTTTCTTACTGATTACCTTTATCTCCTATGTCACAGCCGCTGACTCCAATACCTCGGCCATGAGTAATCTTTGTACCAAAGGGATCACCACTGAGCATCAGGAGGCCCCTGTTTTTACCCAGATCATTTGGGGTACTATTGTGGGCGCACTGGCGTGGATCATGATCTCCTACTCTGGCATAGAGGGCATCAAAATGATCTCTGTACTCGGGGGGTTTCCGGCATTATTTCTTGTGATTGCTGTGGCATTTGGCGCTATCAAACTCATGATCACCACCAAACCATGAATACACAGCAGCATACCGAACTGATCAAATCCCTGGCTACGGAGCTTGGTTTTAGCTTCTGCGGTATCTCCAAAGCGGGGTTTCTGGAAGACGAGGCGCCCAAAGTAGAGGAGTGGCTCAAACGCGGATATCAGGGCAAAATGGGTTATCTGGAAAATCATTTTGACAAACGACTTGACCCCACCAAACTGGTGCCCGGTGCTAAGTCCGTGGTATCACTCGTCTACAACTACTACCCTGAAAAAGATCACACTGAGGCACAAGGCTACAAACTAGCAAAATACGCCTACGGTCAGGACTATCACCATGTGATCAAAGATAAACTGAAGGGTTTCATGGACAGCATTCAGAACCAAATCGGGGCTGTGGAAGGCCGCGCATTTGTAGACTCCGCCCCGGTGCATGAGCGGGCCTGGGCGGCCAAAGGCGGGATAGGTTGGATCGGAAAAAATTCTTTGCTTCTCAACAGAAAAATGGGAAGTTTTTTCTTCCTGGCGGAGTTGATCATCGACCTGGAACTGGAGCCCGATGGCCCCATGAAAGACTACTGCGGTACCTGCACTGCATGCCAGGATGCCTGCCCCACGGATGCCATCTCAGAAGCTTATGTGGTAGATGGCAGCAAATGTATTTCTTATCTCACCATCGAGTTGAAAGACAGCATCCCCGCGGAGTTTAAGGGCAAAATGGAAAATTGGGCTTTCGGGTGTGATATCTGCCAGGACGTATGCCCATGGAACCGGTTCTCCACACCCCACCATGAACCGGCATTCCAGCCGCAGGGCTGGGAAGATTTCTCTACTCAGGACTGGGAAGAAATGACCCAGGAAGTATTCAGCAAAGTATTTAAAAAATCGGCTGTAAAACGGACCAAATACGAAGGGCTCAAACGGAATATTTCTTTCCTAAAAAATAACACTTAACCCCTGCTTTTCTGCGTTGGGTTGCGTAATATGGCACTGTTATTTTTTTAAGTCCCAATCATGAAAACAAAACACATTTCCCTCCTCACACTCCTGAGCCTCCTCTTTGCCTGCGGTGGCGACCAAACAGGGTCATCCGGCACCATTGTCAATGACTCCCGCTTTGGCGAATACATCAGTGGCTACACCAGTGGCACCATCTCGCATAAAGACAACATCAATGTACAGTTCACCGATATCGTACCGCTCCCTGATAACCCTGACCTGAAAACACTTTTTTCCATTTCACCCTCCATCAAAGGAACCATTGTGAAAACAGGTCCACATGCCCTCACGATTTCCCCGGAAGAGCCTTTGAAATCGGGACAAAAATTTGTATTCACACTCAAGCTCAATGAACTCTTAGAAGTACCAAAAGAGCTGGAAAAATTCAAGTTTGAAATCGCCATCATCGAGCAAAACTTTGAAGTGATCCTTGGTGAAATCCTCGCGCCGGATCCTGCTGCTCCTGATCAGTTACAGTTTGAAGGCACGGTGAATACAGCAGACTTTGCCGAAAATGAGGCGGTAGAAAAAATGATTCAGATGGACGGGAGTCTCCCCATCACCTGGCAGCATCGCAGCGGAACCTCCCACCGATTTGCCGTCACGGGGATCACCCGCACCAAAGACTCCAAAACCATCCAAATCAATGCCAGTGGTGCGCCAATAGGCGTGAAGCGATCCGAAGACCTGCGAATGGAAGTCCCCTCTCAGGCGGTATTTTCGATGATTTCCACCAAAGTAGACAACTCCGGAGACCCCTTTGTAGCCATCTATTTTTCTGACCCTCTGGACCCTGCTCAGAGTCTTGCCGGGCTCATCAGCCTGGAGGGTGTTCAAAACCCCGGAATGGTCATAGCCGGTAATCAGGTAAAAGTGTATGTCCCTCAAAACATGACCGGCAGCAAAAAGCTGCAAATCTTCGAGGGCATCAAAAATTCCAAAGGTCAGGTACTGGGCAAAACCACCACCAGCTACATTCCTTTCGAACCAGAAAAACCACAGCTACGACTGGTCGGAAATGGCACTATTTTGCCATCTACGTCAGGGCTGGTACTGCCCTTTGAATCCGTCAATCTCAAGGCCGTACAGGTAGAAGTAGTGAAGATTTTTGAAGCCAATATGCCTGCCTTTTTTCAGGTAAACAATCTGTCTGGTGAGGATCAGATTAACCGGGTCGGCCGAAAGGTCATGAGCCGGAAGGTTGACCTTTCGGCCAAGGCCGAGGACCTCAGCAGCTGGAACCGGTTTACCCTCGATTTATCCACGCTATTTGAAGCAGAAAGAGGTGCCCTGTATCAGGTAAGGATTGGCTTTCTTCCAGAATATACCAATTACCCCTGCGATCAGGTCTTTGAGTCACAAGACAATCCCTCGGAGAAGGAATCATGGAGCATTCATCAGGATGACAACTTTTACGAATGGGGTAACCTGTGGGACTACCGCTACCCAGAGGGTTATACCTGGAAGGAACGCGATAATCCATGCCACACTTCCTACTACAATTCCAATCGCTTTGTATCTACCAGCCTGCTGGCCACAGACATTGGGCTGATCGCCAAAATAGGTGGGGACAATACCATGAAGGTGATCGCCACCAACATGACGAATGCACAACCCATTCAGGCCACCATCAAGGTCCTTGACTACCAGCTTCAGGAGATGAACTCCATCATGACCGACGCACAGGGCTTTGCCTCCGTCAAACCGGAAAGAAGGCCTTTTCTCATTGTGGCTGAAGCTCAGGGTCAGAAATCCTACCTGAAACTGGAAGACAATGAATCGCTCTCACTCAGCAATTTTGATGTGTCAGGTACCAGGGTAATCGGCAACATCAAAGGGATGGTGTATGGCGAACGCGGAGTATGGCGCCCGGGGGATGATATATTCCTGAGTTTTTTACTTGAAGACCCTGAAAAGCAGATTCCCGACAATCACCCGGTGGTGATGGAGCTGCGGGACCCCAGAGGCAACATCAAAGACAAACAGGTGGTCAATCAGGGAGTGAAAGGGCTTTATACTTTTCAGACGAAAACCAGTCCGGATGATGTAACCGGAAACTGGTGGACGACCGTCTCTGTGGGAAACAACAGCTTTTCGAAAACTGTGAAGGTAGAAACCGTAAAGCCCAATCGCCTGAAAATAAACCTGGACCTGGGCGGAGAGAACATCACGTATGAAGACCGTGCGTTAAAAGGAAAACTGAATGTCAAATGGCTGACCGGACTGACCGGAAGCAACCTCAAAGCCGAAACAGAGCTCAAACTTCTGGAAACCAACACTGTGTTTGATGGCTATGCCCAGTATGAGTTTGATGATGCCGGAAAGAGATTTTACGACGACCCCAAGCAGATATTTAGTGGCGAAGTAGACCAAAATGGTGATGCCACGATCAACCTGCAGCTGCCCTCAAAACCCAACTCTCCCGGCGCGCTCAAAGCCATCTTCAACACCAAAGTGTTTGAGCCAGGAGCCGGTTTCAGTATCAACTCAAAAGCTGTGACCTACCTGCCTTACAGTTCTTTTGTGGGCCTGAACCTCTCTACAGCTGAGCGCGGCAGCCGCATAGAGCGCGACAAACCTCAGCAAGTGGACCTGATCACCCTTGGATCTAATGGTCAACTGATAGACCGTACAGGTGTAGAGGTTAAAATTTACAAACTCAACTGGCGCTGGTGGTGGGATCAGGCTGATGACTATAGCACGAACTACGTCTCTTCCAGCTATGCTGAGTTGATAGAAACCAAAAAAATCAACACCACAGCGGGCAAAGGCAAATTCAATTTCACCATCAAAAGCCCCAACTGGGGGCGGTTTATTGTGGTGGCCAAGGATCCCGTTTCCGGACATTCTTCCAGCCAGGTCTTCTACACCAGCTGGTATGGCTCATCAGGTGGCAATGCCATTGGTGCTACTTCTCTGGAAGTGAGCACGGACAAAACCGAGTACGCAGTGGGCGAAAAGGTCAATGTGACCATGCGCGGAAGCTACGAGGGTCAGGCGCTCATCAGTGTAGAGAATGGCAGCTCTGTCCTCCAAACCTTTTGGATCAAAACCGAAAAGGAATGGACCACTTTCACGCTGGACGTGACACCAGATATGGCACCCAATGTCTACCTACATGCCACTTTATTGCAGCCCCACGGCCAGACCAGCAACGATCTGCCCATAAGACTCTATGGGATTGCTTCTATTCAGGTCTATGACAAAGAAACCAGATTGGAACCCACCATCCAGATGGCGAATGAGCTGGCTCCCAACGAGTCGGTGGAAATCACGGTTTCAGAAAAAAGCGGTCAATCGATGGTCTATACACTGGCGGTGGTAGACGATGGACTGCTAGATCTTACCAATTTCAAGACACCCGCTCCATGGGATCATTTTTACAGCAAAGAAGCCATCGGGGTGAAAACCTGGGACCTGTACAACGACGTGATCGGCGCCTACGGTGGGCGCCTGGAGCGACTGCTGGCTATCGGTGGTGGTGAAGGAGGTCTGGATGACTCCAAAAAGAAAGAGGAAAACCGGTTTAAACCGGTGGTTCAGTTTATGGGACCTTTCTACCTGGAAGGGGGCCAAACCAAAAAGCATACCTTCACCATGCCCCAATACATTGGGTCCGTGCGGACAATGGTAGTCGCCGGCTTGAACGGAGCCTATGGAAGTGCAGAAAAAACCACTCCCGTGATCAAGCCACTGATGGTGCTGGGCACACTGCCACGGGTGGTGGGTCCAGGCGAGCAGGTGAGTTTACCCGTCAATGTATTCAGGTACAAAGAGAACATCCGAAACGCCAGTATTTCTGTGGATGCTTCGGGGGTACTCAGCCTAAGGGGCTCCAACAAACAGTCCATGGAACTCAAAGAATCCAATGGGACACTGTATTTCGATTTGGCTGTAGCCGAAAAGCTGGGCGCCGGTAAAGTAACCATAACGGCTACTTCTGGTGGTGAGTCAGCTAAACACGAAATCAACATCGAATCCAGGTCACCCAATTCTCCGCAAACCATCGTACAGGTGCTACCTGTAGAAACAGGCCAGACCGTGACCCCAAATGGGAAACTGTTCGGTATGGACGGTACCAATAAAGTGACTTTGGAGATCGCCTCCATTCCACCCATCAACCTCGAGCACAGACTGAGCTACCTCATCAGATATCCTCACGGATGCATTGAGCAGACAGTGTCTTCAGTCTTTCCGCAGCTTTTTCTCAAAAACATTACGGAATTAACAGTGGAAGAGCAGGTGAAGGTGGAGAACAATGTGAAAACCGCCATCAAGCGACTTGCTAAATTTCAGGTGCCTACAGGCGGCCTGGGCTACTGGCCCGGGTATGACAATGCCAACAGCTGGGGTACCAGCTATGCTTATCATTTTCTCATAGAAGCCCAGAAGCAGGGGTATCTGGTGCCCAATGAACTGATCGAAAAGGTACTGAGCTATCAAAGAAATAAAGCCCGAAACTGGACCAAATCTGTAGACCAGTGGGACTCTGACCTGATACAGGCCTATCGTCTTTTTACCTTGGCACTGGCCGGATACCCGGAAATAGGTGCCATGAACAGGCTCAGGAACACTTCCGACAAGTCTGTGCAGTCCGTACATAAACTCGCTGCGGCCTATGCCATCATTGGCCAAAAGGAAGCTGCGCAAGCCCTCATGAAGGACTATGGCCGCTCATCAGTGAAGGACTATGGATATAGCTACTATTACTACAGCTATGGCTCTTTTGAGCGGGATCTGGCCCTGTTGCTGGAGACCTATGTGTATATGGATAGCAAAGCTGAAGCTTACAAAATCCTTCAGGAGATCTCAGAAAAGCTCTCCGGAGAGGACTGGATGAGCACCCAAACCACGGCGTATTCTTTGCTGGCAATCAGTAAATACATCACTGCCAATCAAACAGAAAAGGGAATGAAAGCCAATATTTCTTATGGAAACAAGAGCACCACATGGTCTTCAGACAAAGCCATTTACCGATCCGAATTGCCTACAGAAGCACTTCAGTCTCTGAAGGTTGAAAACAAAGGCGGGGCGAATTTCTTCGTGACACTTTCCATCACGGGCACACCAAAGCCTGGCGATGAACCGGTCACTCAGTCTGACCTGGCGGTGAGCGTCCGCTATGTGGATCAATCCGGCAGGTCACTCTCTCCTGACAGCCTGCCACTGGGTCAGACCTTTGACGTATTGGTCACTGTGAAAAATGAATATGCCGCTGGTAGTGTCAAAGACATTGCCCTGGCACACATACTACCCTCTGGTTGGGAAATTCAGAATGACCGACTGACGGATCAGGAAACCTCAGAATACAGCTCATTTGACTATCAGGATATTCGTGACGACAGGGTCTATACGTATTTTGACCTGAATCGCAACAGCCAGAAAGTATTCAAAGTGAGTGTGACGGCTGCCTATCCCGGTAAATATTATATGCCCGGCGTACAGGCAGAAGCAATGTACAAAGCTTCCATTTCGGCGAAAACCGCAGGAAAGTGGGTTTATGTAACCAAATAATTTATCTACTCAAATGCTTTCAGGCAGCGGTGATCGTCGTTCAAAATTGAAGTGGGCCATTGGGCTATCACCGCTGCTTGTTCTGGTTATCTACCTGGCCATTCCGCCCAGTCTGGGTGACAGGCCCACCTCTACGGTGCTCAACGATCGAGATGGGCACTTGCTCAGTGCATCTATTGCGGCGGATGGGCAATGGCGATTTCCACTCTGCGATTCCGTGCCCGGAAAACTGGAACGATGCATATTGCTTTTTGAAGACGAATACTTCTACAGTCATCCCGGAATCAATCCTTTCTCTGTATTAAGGGCCATTCGGCAAAATGTCAAGCAACAACGCATTGTCAGTGGTGCCAGTACGCTGACCATGCAGCTGGCCCGAATGCTCCAAAACAGGGAACGCACCCTCCTCCAGAAACTCCTGGAAATGGGTATCGCCCTCAGGATGGAAGTCTGGTATTCAAAAGAAGAGCTGCTAAGGCATTACACCTCTCTGGCTCCCTTCGGTGGCAATGTGGTAGGAATCGACGCTGCCTCCTGGCGATACTATGGGCGCCCCGCTCACCTCCTGAGCTGGTCAGAAAGTGCCACGCTGGCGGTACTACCCAATCAACCCGGCGCGATCTATCCTGGTACCTCCATGGAAGCACTGAGGCACAAGCGGGATTTCCTGTTGAAAAAACTCTATCAGAGCTCTGAAATTGACAGCCTTACTTATGTGCTGAGTCTGGAGGAGCCACTGCCTGACAAGCCCTTTGACATTCCACAGCAGGCACCTCACCTTCTCACAACCATTCGTGAAAATGCTGAAGGACATACCCTGAATACAACCATTCACCCCTTTTGGCAGCAGAAAACCACGGAGGTGGCGGAGCGTAAGCACCGGTGGCTAAAATCCAATGGCATCGACAACCTGGCCGTGATCGTGGTGGATCTTCAAAATGGCAAGGTGCTTTCATACGTAGGTAACACCTCCGATCCCACAGCTGATGGGTATCAGGTGGATGTCATCCAAAAACCCAGGAGTTCAGGCAGTATACTCAAGCCATTGCTGTATGCCAGGTCGCTGGAAAAAGGCATTATCCTACCAAAAACCCTCCTTCCCGATGTGCCCAGCTTCTTTGGTGGATACACCCCTAAAAACTTCAACCTGGGTTATGCGGGCATGGCCAAAGCCAATGAAGCTTTGTCCATGTCCCTGAATATCCCCTTTACCCACCTCCTGCAGGAGTATACCTACGAAGCCTTTCATCAGGACCTCCAAAAGTTCGGGATCACCACTCTCAGTCAGCCACCGGGCCATTATGGCCTTTCCATCATTTTGGGTGGCGCAGAGGTCAAACTTTGGGATTTAGCTCAGGTGTATTTTAGCCTGTACCGAAAACTGGCCAATGAAGACAATTATCAGATCAGTTTCCTTCCCGATGCTGAAAAGATCCCTGATGTAGAACTTAGCGAAATCAACGTTTGGCACACCTTTCGGGCGATGACCGAACTCACAAGGCCTGGGGCAGATCACTCCTGGCAAAACTTCAGCTCCAGTCAATTGATCGCCTGGAAAACCGGGACAAGCTTTGGCTTTCGGGATGCCTGGGCCATCGGGCTGAATGGCAATATCCTCGTCGGTGTATGGGTAGGAAATGCCGATGGCGAAGGCCGCGCCGGACTCTCGGGCGCTTCATCCGCAGGCCCCATACTCACGGAGCTGATCCGTCTAGGGGACTACGATAACCAATGGCTCGAAAAACTCAAGCCGTTTTCATTCCCCCACCAAACCTGCACAGCCTCCGGGATGCTGGCCGGGCCCGCATGTAAACATACCGAAAACATGGACCTTGGCCCGGAGGCAGAGCGATCCGGCCTGTGTACCTATCATCAGCACCTCTGGATGGATGAAAGCCTGACGTATACCGTGAATCACTCCTGCTATGACATGCGAAAGGCTTCCCAACAATCGGTGTTTGTACTCCCACCCAAGCAGGGGTATTACTATCAAAAAAACCACTCCGACTACTCGGGAAGACCTCCTGTATTTCCGGGATGTGAACAAGGTGCCGAAGAGGTCCTGGCCATCAATTACCCTTCGGCCAATGCCAAAATATTTATCCCCAAAGAATTGCAAGGCCAGTCCGGTGAGGTGATCCTGGAAGGTTCCCATCAGAATCCAAATGCAGAACTCTTCTGGCATCTGAACGACCAATACCTCGGCAGTACCCACGGTGAGCATAAGCAGTCCCTTCTCCTCCCACAGGGACAATACCTCATTACCATCCTGGATGCCCAGGGAAACGCTACCTCCAGAAGTTTTGAGGTGGTATCTGACCCTTCATCTTAGTACCTTCGCCAGAAAAATAAGAACCATTGAATATCCTCTACTTCATAGACCTCCTCGGCACCATGGTATTTGCCATTAGCGGAGCGCTCACAGCCTTTGACAAAAAGCTGGATATCTTCGGCATCTCGGCCGTGGCTTTTATCACGGCTCTGGGTGGCGGCACCCTGCGCGATGTGCTCCTGGGGAGCACCCCTGTCTCATGGATGCAAAATCTCAACTATCTATTCATGATCCTCCTTGGTATTGCTATAGCCATTTTGTTCAGACAGGCCGTTCAGAAGCTCAGAAAGACCTTTTTCCTGTTTGATACCATAGGCATCGCCGTGTTCACCATTTTAGGTCTGCAAAAAGCCCTTGACTTTGGTGTCTCTCCAATCATCGGCATCATGATGGGTATGATCTCTGCGGTTTTCGGTGGAGTGATCCGGGATATTGTTTGCAATGAAATCCCACTGATCTTCCGTAAGGAAATATATGCACTCACTTGTATCGCCGGGGGCATCGTGTTCATACTCCTCGATTTTTGGGCTGTGGAGCAATTACTCAACATTCTCATCACTGCCGGATTCATTGTCTCCTTTAGGATACTGGCGGTCAGGTATCATTGGGAATTGCCCCTTTTATCATAACTGATTCTTATTACTTTTACCCACCCAAAAAGTCAGCCCCACTTTTGATAAAAACCGAATAACTATGGGCTTAAAGAACCATGCCATACTGCTGATCCACTGTACCGACCGCAAAGGTCTGATCAGCACCATTACCAACTTCCTCTTTGAACACAATGGCAACATCATTGACCTGGATGAGCATGTGGAGAAAACAGAAGGAGTGTTCTTCATGCGGGCTGAGTGGGAACTCGAAGGGTTTACCATCCCCAGAGAAGACATTCATGGCGCCTTCCAGGATAAAATAGCCAGCCGGTACGACATGGACTGGCAACTGCATTTCACGGACAAAAAGCCAAGAATGGCCGTGTTTGTCTCCAAATCTTCGCATTGCCTCTACGACATCCTGTCGCGGCACTACTCAGGTGAATGGGAAATTGAGATTCCGGCCATCATTTCCAACCATACCGTGCATCAGACCATCGCCGAGCGTTATGACATTCCATTTTATCACTTTGAAGTCAACAAAGACAACAAACAGGAAATGGAGCAGGCCCAGCGGACCCTGCTGGCGGAACTCAACATTGACTTTTTGATTTTGGCGCGGTACATGCAGATTCTCAGTGATGATTTCATCAATGCCTATCCGAATAAAATCATCAATATCCATCACTCCTTTCTTCCTGCATTTGCCGGTGCCAAACCATACCATCGTGCGCATGAGCGGGGGGTGAAACTAATAGGCGCCACCAGTCACTATGTGACTGCTGACCTGGATGCCGGGCCCATATTGGAGCAGGATGTGGTGAAGATCTCTCACAAAAACTCAGTAGAAGATCTGATCAGAAAAGGCAAAGACCTGGAAAAAATAGTGCTCTCACGAGCCATCTGGACACACCTGCAACGCAAGGCACTGGTGCACAACAACCGAACAGTGGTTTTTGATTAGTCCCTAATCACGTAGACTGACAGTACTCCATCACGCCTTCTTTGATCAGCTGGAAGGTTTTCTCGATGATGCTTTCGTCCTCCTCCAGTAAAGTCAGTCTGAAGCCCAGCAGGTCTGATGAAAATGAGGATATCGGGACGATGCACACATTTTTGGCAGCCAGCAGGTAATACACAAATCGCTTGTCCAGCGTCATGTGATTGGCCTTCATCCAGGACTCCAGTAGCGCTTCCACCCGTGGATCCGTGATCTTGAGTGTCTGCTTTTCATTCAGCACACCCGGCTCAAAAATCATGGTATTGTAAAAAGCGCCGTTGGTCTGATTGAATTTTACATAAGGCACATCACTGAATACCTCATTCAGATAAGCACTTCGCTTCCCAATCTTGTCCCTTGTTTCCCTGATAAACTCAGGATATCGCGGGTCTTTCATGATCCTGGGAATGGACAACTGCGGAAGCTTGGTAGAGCTCACCTCTATCATCTTGGCATTGTCTATGGTCTCACACAGCCTGGTAAACTCCGTATCGCTGGTACGGTTATAATATTCCGCCCATCCACACCTGGCCCCCGGCCAGGGAAACTCCTTGGAAATGCCCTTCAGCGAAATGGCAGGTACATCCCCAATCACTTCAGCAAGTGTGCAGGTTTTGGCACCATTGTAGACGATATTCATATAGATCTCATCACAGATCAGGAAGAGGTCAAACTCCCTGGCAATGGCCACCATCTTTTCCAGTATTTCCTTCGGATAAACCATGCCGGTTGGATTGTCCGGGTTGATGATGAGGATACCTACGATGCTGGGGTTATACTTTACCTTATTATACAGGTCATCCATGTCCGGATACCAGCTATTATCCGGATCCAGCTTATAGGTGATCGGGTGATGGTTCGCGTGGCCAGCCTCTGCCGAACTGTGCGTGGAATAAGCAGGCGATGGCCCGATCACCCTTGACGTAGGCAGCAGGTACTGATAAATCTTCTGAATGGCGTCACCCAGTCCATTGAAAAAAGTAATGTCCTGAGGCGCTATCTGAGCACCGCCGCGCTGGTTATTCAAATCGGCCAGAAACTCCCGGGTAGACAGCACGCCCTTTGAGTGACTATACCCGTAGGTATTGTCCTCATACAGGAGACCTGCAATAACATCCTTCATCCATGCCGGTAGCTTATGGTTTTTCTGAATGGGGTCGCCAATGTTCTCCCACAGAATCGAATATCCAAGCTGCTCTAGCTGCTCTGCCTTCTTCACAATCCCACGAATCTCGTAAGAAAGCTCGCTAGCCCCTTCCCTAAGTAGTTTCTGTCGCATACGCTAAAAAAATGAAGCTACGAAGGTAGGAGAAAGTGTAGGTCTTTTGAAAATTGACGAAAGAATATTGTTTATAATTGTGAGCACACGGAATTAATCACCCAGGCGAAATGCCAACTTGGCCGTGAGCAGGTTAACGTTCTGCACCTTATCATCTGGTAAACTATAGTACCGGTAATATCCATTTTTCAACCGATGGTTGGTCAGCCAATAGTACCGGACTTTCAGTGCCACGCGTGACCCGATGGGTAGAGAAGCTCCTACCGTAAACCCAAAACCCGTGGTTCCTTTGATCTTGTACACATCCCTGCCTATAACCATCGCCGTAGGTTTAAAAAAGCTAATCACTCCCCCCACAGACACCTGCCAGGTATTTCGTGGGGAAAAATTAACTCCCGCCGACATGGGCAGGCCAAAGTAGTGTGAATACTTCAGGTTATCCGGTGGGCTGCTCATCGATGATTCAATTTGGGTTTTGGATGATTCATCAAAAGGGTTCCAAATAAAGGAGGCATTGAAAAAGATCGCCAGCCCCAAACTGTCTGACGGGCCTACAAACTCATACCCAAAGGCCATTCCTGTGGCCGCCATTCCGCTGGTTGGGCGCTCTACGTCTGCATCTCCAAAGTCTGCCATAGGTACTGCAGGCCCGGCACCCAGCCAATGGGTTTGTCAGGTGACACCTGTGAAGAATCCCACAAGGAAAAGGGTGAACAATATTTTTTTACACATAAAGGATCGCTTAAGGGGAATATTGGCTCAGTTCATCAAAATAAACCGCTAAATTTCTTGGGGAAAAGGTAAAGCACACGCATTAAAAAGAAAAAAGTGATATTTTAAGGTCAAAATAACCAACCCATGGATTTCAACTTTTCAGATTGGTGGGGTACCCTCACCACCCTTCAGCAAATTTATTGGGGCTTTGCCATCCCTTTCACCCTCATCTTCCTACTCCAGATGATCATGACTTTTGTGGGTGGGGATATGGATACAGATGGGTCTGCAGACTTTGATGTAGAGACCGATGATGGCGCAGGATTTCAGTTTTTCACCATCAAAAATTTCGTGGGCTTTTTCACACTTTTCTCATGGACAGGCATCGCCTGCCTGGATTCGGGGCTTTCGGCCAGCCTTTCAGTGGTGATCTCCATTGGTGCGGGCATCCTGATGATGGTGATCATGGCCGCCATTTTTTACTATTTCAGTAAGCTTACAGACTCTGGCAATATGTCGGCCAAAAATGCCATTGGCGGGATCGGTGAAGTATATCTACCCATCCACTCCGGCCGGGGCAACATCGGCAAGGTAAGCATCAAAGTTCAGGGGTCTCTACGCGAGCTGGATGCGATCACCGATGACAATCAGGATTTGCCAACTGGCGCCGTGGTGACTGTCACAGACATCACCAGCAATGACACATTAATCGTTACTAAATCTAAATAATCAATGTCGAGTACCTTCTTATTTATCATCGCCGCAGTAGTCGTATTCGTATTTGTACTGCTCATTGGCCTCTTTCAGCGCTACAAGCGCTGCCCTTCTGACAGAATACTGGTGGTCTATGGAAAAGTCGGCAAAGGTGCCGATGACCAGGGCCGGTCGGCCAAGTGTATCCATGGGGGCGCCGCTTTTATCTGGCCCATCATTCAGGATTATGAGTTTCTGGACCTGACGCCTATCTCCATTGAAGTGATGCTGTCGAATGCCCTTTCCCGACAAAACATTCGGGTGGATGTGCCCTCCAGATTCACCGTGGGGATCTCTACAGAAGAAGGCATCATGAACAATGCCGCCGAACGCCTGCTCGGTCAGTCGCAGCAGAGTATCCATGACCTGGCCAAAGACATCATTTTTGGTCAGCTGCGTTTGGTGGTAGCCACCATGGACATTGAAGAGATCAACAGCAACAGGGATAAATTTCTGGCCAACGTAGCCTCCAATGTGGAGGCTGAACTCAAAAAGATAGGTCTGAAGCTCATCAACGTGAATGTGACGGACATCAAAGACGAGTCCGGCTACATAGAAGCCTTGGGTAAAGAAGCGGCGGCCAAAGCCATCAACGATGCCCGAAAAAGTGTGGCTGAGAAGGTAAGAGACGGATCGATCGGTGAGGCCAATGCCCATCAGGAACAGCGGGTAAAAGTAGCTTCAGCTGATGCCATGGCTGTAGAAGGTGAAAACACCGCCAAGATCACCATCGCACAATCCGATGCTGCGAGGCGGGAAAAAGAGGCAGAAGCTCAGAAAATTGCCATCGCGGCAGAGAAAGTACAATCAGCCAAAGCCCTGGAAGAAGCCTACGCCGCAGAGCAGGAAGCTGAAAATGCCCGTGCCAGACGTGATAAAGCGACCCAGACTGCCGATGTGGTGATTCCTGCACAGATTGACAAAGAAAAAGTGGAAATAGCTGCTGAAGCGGAGGCCGAAATGATCAGGAGAAAGGCCAGAGGGGAAGCAGACGCCATCCTGTTTATGAAAGAAGCAGAAGCCAAGGGTATCTATGAAGTATTGACCAAGCAGGCAGAAGGATTTAAGCAAATCGTAAGTGCCGCCGGCAATAACTCCCGTGATGCGGTACTGCTGATCATTGCGGACAAACTCAATGAGCTTGTGAGGCTGCAAACGGAAGCGATCAAAAACATCAAAATCGATAAGATCACCGTTTGGGACAGTGGCAATGGGGAGAATGAGAAATCCTCAACAGCCAACTTCATTTCAGGCCTTTATAAATCTGTACCGCCACTCCAGGAGATGTTTGGTATGGCAGGTATGGAGCTCCCGGATTACCTGAAAGGGAAGTCTACCGAAGAGATCCAAAAACTGGCCAGCGAAGTGAAAAAGAAAAACGAACCCAAAAAACCCAAAGAGACCACCGATCCTCCGAAGGACGATCAATAACAAAAAGGGCTTCGGCCCTTTTTTTAATCAATATCCATGCCGCTGATTGAACTCATCTGCATTGCATTTGGCTATTATTTCACTTAAACATCACCTCCAAACTCTCTCTGTAAATATTCAAACGTGGCAGGTTGACGTAAGAGCCACTATTGACTAACAACACAAAGGTGGCATCTTGCTCCGGGAAATATTGCGCGATAGAAAGGAAGCCATCTATGCCACCGGTGTGGCCCACGGAGTTACCGTAGGGGGTTCGGTTGTGCTCCAGCCCAAGTCCATTCTGAAAGTGACCAAAATCCTCATCTTCCCAACCCTCCGGTAAGTCAAACCAATTAGTCATATCCTGCATGGATTGTGCGCTGATCAATTCTCCTTTCATCAGCTGCTCAAAGAACAATCCCAAATCATAAGCATTAATGGCAATCCCTCCATCAGCCGTATTGAGCTCATCTTTATACAGAAACTCACTCTCCACATACTGATCATTACCATAAATGTCTACATACCCTTTGACTGTACCTGATGGGATCGGCACCTCCGTATCGTAATAGGCACTGGCCAGCCCGGCAGGAGTAAACACGCGGGTATCGTATGCTTTGGCCAGTGTGTTACCTGTTGCCGACTCAATGATCATTCCCAGCAGCAAAAAATTGGTGTTTGAGTAGTAATAAGTTTCACCTACAGCGTGTGTCGCTTTTTTTCCGTACGTATATTTTAATACATCTTCTTGTTGCCAATCATTGTCTATTCGATTGATCCGATCCAGCTCAAACTGAAGCGTGTAATAATCAGGAATGCCACTGGTGTGTGCAAGCAGATGGGCGATGGTGCTTTCGTTGACGTTTTCAATCCTATCTGTGATAGAATGCTCAATCCATTTGTTGACCGGATCATTGAGCGATAACAACCCCTCATCAACCAACTTAAACACCACGGTCGCGGTAAAAACCTTGCTAATGCTGGCAATCAAAAAAGTATTGCATGGATTCACCTCAACATCTGAGGCAATATCCGCCATCCCACTGGCACCTACCCAGGTGCCATGGGCATCTTTGATCATCATGGTCGCCCCCACTATTCCCAGTTTGCGGTTGCGATCTAATATGGTCTGATAGGCTGCTGCATTTGGATGAATAGCGCTTGAATCGGCATAAGTAAAACCACAGTCATAATAGTCCTCCACGAACATTTCATTTTGCTCGCAAGCAGGCAAAACAGCAAGACTTATAGCCATTGACATCATTAGGATATTGAACTTCATAAGGATTGCAATTTTACGTTGACACCAACTTTTAAGAAAGAATGTATAATAACCGGAATCCCATTGGCAAAAGGGGTCTCCAACGCCAGGTCCTGCCTCACAAAGGGAAGAACGGGGCTGTCGTTTACCCAGGTGAAGCCAATACCCACTGTGGCAAGTGCATGTGCCCTTCCCAGTTGATTGATCTTTTCAAATTCACCTGTTCTTGGATTGACTTCATACAATTCTCCAGGATAAAAGGTGTGCATATAGCCCAGTCCATAGGCAAGGTTGGTAGCAAGCCAATCGGTCAATCCAAATTGGTGACTCTGCTCCACCCTCAGAAAAATACCATTTTCTACCCTTTCGTGGTGGTAGCCACCCATGTAGACATTGAGCACACGAGGGGTTCGTTGATCCCAGACATAGAGCGTATAGCCCACCTCAGCTCCAGGGTGGATTGGAGCCAGCCTTGTCAACGGGAAAGCAATGCTCTCACTCATCAGAGCGATTGATAAATCGCCTTTTTGTTGTGCCGAACTCAATAAAACGAGTGTCGCAAAAATGAAGGTTAATAGAAGTCGCATATTTTAAAAGAAGGTTATTGCTTCCTATACGGGAGAGTTGGGGATAAATCGAAAAACAAGACGAAACCTTACCTTTTATTGACCTATGTCAAGAAATGACTGACCTCAGTCGCGAAAGTGTCTCTGGAGAAATGTTGAGATAGGAGGCCAAAATTCTATGCGGCACTCGATTGAATAAGGAAATACGTTCTCTATTGAACGCTTCCAGACGTGAGGCAGAATCGTTAACAATCAGCGACAGCTCCTTCTCATGTTTTTCGATGATAAAACTGATGAGCTGTTGATTCCTGAATGCTGCTACTTCCGGATGCTGCTCCATGAGCGTATCTAGCTCGCATTTCTCCCAGTACAGGAGCGTAGTATCGGTGAGTGCCTGACAGCTGATGTACGAAGGGTCGCCGGTGAAATGACTGACGATAGAGCTGTAGAAGAAATCATTTTCCTGGGAAAGTCTTATGGTCTTTTCAGTTGATTTGTGATCCAGAACATAGTGACGCACCACACCTGATTTGATAAAATATATCCGCTTACAAACCTCATCTGAACGGAGTAGGTGTTCATTTTTCCGGACGAGCTTTGAATGTCCTCTTTTTAATAATAACTGTAATACATCCAATCTGGCAATCATTTTACTTCTGGCTAACTAACCATAGTACACATAGAAACCATTAGTCCGAAATCCATTTTCTGCCCCAATAGCCCATTTTAAAATAAAAAACCTCTCCAATCCTGTATTACGGACGGAGAGGTTTTTTTGAAAACTAGGACCGATTAATTAGAAATTAAACCCTATGCGACCGAAGAAGTAGGCACCGCCCACACCCATCTGCACAGAATCCCAATATCCACCCGAATCTGTCCAGTCATCCTGCTGTGATGGATATACATTGAAAATGTTGTTTCCACCTAAAGAGAAGGTCATGCCATCTGTCACCTGAAAACTAATACTCAGGTCAGTAACCACTCCCGCTTCGTATACATCTTTGGAGGCATTGAGCTTATTTTGATACCCACCATAGTCGGCATCATCCTCATAAATCTGCCAGTCCAGTACCGTGATTTCACTGAAACGCGTGAAAGCCAGCGACACATCAAATCTGTCGGTGAAGTAGCCGATGTTCAGTCCGAATTTAGATGGAGGAGCGGAAGCTTTCAAAAAGTACTGCTCCCGCGGCCCAAAAAACACATCGGCATCCAGGTTGCCGTTATTGATTTTTTCAATGGAGATATCATTGATGTTTCCTGTGAGCGCTACACTGAGTCGGTTAGCGCCCAACTGCGCCCGGTAGTTCAGCACCATATCCAGACCGGTGGTTTTGGTATCCAGGCCATTGGCAAAAAACTGGGCATCTACCACATTGATGTTCAACGAAGAGGCATCAAAGTAATCGGTCAGTACAATCCTGTCCTGAACGGTGATGTAATATCCATCCACCGTAGCTGTGAAATTGCCTGCTTCGAGTGTCACCCCAAGGCTGGCATTGTTGGCTGTTTCCTGCTTGAGCTGCTCTATACCAAACCCACGGGTCACAGGACTGTTATTAGGTGCCAGTAGCACCTCCAGGGCTTCACCACCAATGAAGTTGGTAAACCGAAGGTTGTAGTAAATCTGAGCCAAAGATGGTGCCCTGAAACCCGATGAAACCGAACCTCTCAAGGCCAGATTGTCTGTCAATTCAAATCTGGAAGCCAGTTTGTAGTTAAAGGTCTCGCCAAAATCAGAGTAGTTCTCGTAGCGAAGCGCCGCTCCTATCAAAAACTGTTCGGTTAAGTTAACTTCGGTGTCCACATACAGGGCCAGGTTTGATCGGCTTCTCAGCACTTCGTTGGCAGGACTGTATCCTGGGAAACCCTGTGATCCTCCCGGGCGAGGCTCGCCATCATATTCCGGGGCCTGCTGATCGGGTCTGGTAATGGCCAGTCCCAAAGTATCGTAGGTCGCATAAGACCCTTCTTCGCCACTGAAAATACCAAAGGTCTCTGTTCGGTATTCCATCCCAAAAGCAAGGTTGGTACCCGCCAGGAACCCATCGTAGTATTTGGTCAGGGTAGCTGAGGTCACATTCATGGCCAGGCTATGTCCACCGGCATCAAAGTCAGTGGGAGAAGCCTCCTCCAGTGAGGCGTTCACGGTGTTTTTGATGTAGTAATGGAAATCGTTTTTACCGAAACTGTTGTTCACATCCATTTTCCAGCCATTCGGCAAAATCTGCTTGAAGCCTGTGGACACCGACGCATCTGAAATGATGGAAGTGATCCTGGGGGTGAACCCATTGGGATAGATAGAAAGCACATTACGACCAGATTCAGCATCTCGTGAAAAGGCGTAAGCATCTGTGTTTCTAAAATTTCGACCACCAAAGGCATAAAACTCTGTCTTATCACCTACCGGCACAGAGGCGTTCACCATAAAATTAAATCCCTGAATCCCTGCCTCGCCATAGCCCTGACGAAAAGAAGCTCCAGGTCGGAGTACTTTCTCCTTGTTGACAAATTCTGTGGTGAAGTTGACAAAACCACCATCATCGCCAATGTCAAGTCCGTAATTAAGAGAGGCGCGTACGGTATTGCCATCGAAGCTTCTATCGTCATCATATAGCCTGTTTTTACCATCCACATTGGCCGTACCCGGATCAAATGAGCCATCAGCAGCCGTGCTATATGCTCCATAAGTCACGTTACCGGAGATGTCACCTGTGTTATCCTTCAGCACGATGTTGATCACTCCTGCAATGGCATCCGACCCATACTGGGCAGAGGCTCCATCTCTCAGTATTTCTATCCTTTTGATAGATGCTACAGGGATGGCATTCAGGTCAGTACCCGTGTTACCCCGGCCTCTTGTTCCAAAAACGTTAATCAGGGAAGACTGGTGCCTTCTTTTTCCATTGATGAGTACCAGTGTCTGGTCAGGGCCCAGGCCTCTGAGTGTGGCCGGATCGATGTGGTCAGCACCGTCAGACCCCGACTGCTTGGAGGAATTAAACGAAGGCGCCGCATACTGCAGAATCTGATTGATTTCGATCTGCCCGTTTCGCGAAGGGATCTCAGCCAGATCAATCACGTCCACGGGTACAGGCGTACTCAGCTCTGTCCGGTTTTCATTTCTGGAGCCCACCACGGTCACTGCGCCGAGTTCCAGCCCCTCTCGCAGGGTTACGGAGAGGTTGGTTTGCCCGGCTACCGCCACTTCCTGAGACTTAAAGCCCACAAAAGAAAAAGTAAGCACGGCATTCGGGCTGCTCACCTGAAGGGAGAATTTGCCTTCATAGTCGGTAATGACACCATTGGAGGTGCCCTTCTCCAGGACTGTCGCTCCGACCACCTCCTGCCCAGCGTCATCGGTCACTTTGCCCGATATACTCACCTGAGCCCATGAGGTATAGGATATTACTGCAAGGGTCAATAGTAGAATTTTTCTCATAATCTTCATACTTACGTTGTTTAGGTTATGAGTAAAATAACAAATATCAGAGACTTTTCTTTTTCATCTCTCAACCATTTGAAGGGATCATTGCCAAAAAGGTAAATGTTTCTTCGATACACTCCGCAAGTGTTTGCAGCAGTTTTTTTAATAGATCGTTTCGCGCCTGGATCGGGAGAGTAGTACCTGGCCTTCAAACTGTTGATGGAAATCTGAGCTGCATTTTTCGTCATCAGACAATTTGAGATTTTACCCAAAAAGTCAGTTTTAACTATCAAGGTATAAAATAACCTTAGTCAAGTAAAAGCCTGGAGGTTATATCTACTACTTGCTTTTTTGATGCTGGTGGTGCTTTTGAATTTGAAAGAAGGCTCCCCACGTAAAGCGTGGAGAACCTGTATGAAGAAGTACTATTGTATTGTGATCTGGCTTTTGCCATCATAATTATAAATCTTGATGTATAATTTTCCGGCATTGTTGTCATATGACCACATTCCCTGATCAACTTCAGATGTCAATAACTTTTTAAGCTTTGCCGATTTTAACTTGCGCCCATTTTGATGTACCATTTTGGGCTTACTACTGATTGCAAGTTCAATGTTGATGCTTCCTGATGAAACCTTATAAGCATCATGTACCCTTTCAATAGTGATGACCTTTTGCCCCTCTTTACCCAACGTGTTTGCCACAAGTGTGCTCGTGAAAATATTCTTCTTGTAATCATTAGTCACTCCATCATCTTCATAAAGTTTGAAAGAAGAAGGAACGTCAGAACCGTAAATTCGAAAAGTAATCGGGTAATCCTGAACTTGATGTATGTACTGCATTACCGGCATCATGGGAATAGTTGAACCTGATTTCACAAAAACAGGGATGTCATCCAAAGTCACAGGGTAGTCAATCCATCGACCTCCGACATAAGGTTGATCGCTAAAAAAGTCAATCCATTCTCCTGTTGGCAAATACACCTGTTTGACCTTAGCTCCGGGCTTAGTAACCGGGGCTACCAACAGCTCTTCTCCAAACATAAATTGATGTTCCGCTTTTAGAGTTTCTGGGTCGTTCGGGTACTCTAAAACCATGGCTCTCATAATTGGTATTCCGGTATCATAAGCTTCCCGGGCATAAGTATACAGATAGGGGAAAAGTTGATATTTAAGCTCTATCGCCTTTTTAGATGCAGATTCAGCTTGATCCCCAAACAGCCATGGCTCGACAGCATTGTTTCCTTCATGATGGGCTCGACTAATCGGGTTAAAAACTCCAAACTGAAGCCATCTCACATATAGCTCTGCCATAGCATCATAATCTTCTATGTCACCACAATACCCAGAAATATCAGTTGCCCAGAATGGAATAAGTCCCATTCCTGCGGACAATGCGACTGGAATTTGGTTTTCAAACTGCTGCCAGCCTTCATGAACATTGCCACCATTACCAGCGTCACCGGACCATCCAAAAGCGTAACGCTGCAGACCAGCGTAAGCAGCACGCGTCATTTGAAAGGGTCTCTGGTTCGGGTTGTGCTTTTCGAATTGCTCTGTAACCACCTTATCCCATGTTAGTCCATATACATTATGTATTTCTGCATGCATGCCAAGATGGTGCTTCATATAGAGACGGTCTGTGGTTTCCTGATTGCTCCAGGCCGGCTCACCCATATCAGTCCAGAAGCCCTTGACCCCTACATCCAAAGGCTTTTGCTGATACTGCCCCCACCAATCAGCCACTTCAGGATGGGTAAAGTCCACTACACCACAGTTGCCTCCCCATGGCCAGGGCATGTCATACGTTTTGCCAGAGCGAACATCGATGGTAAAGTATCCCAGTGAATCAGCTTCCTTCCACTGTTCAACGGTACTTTGGGAAATCACAGGATCCTGAGACACGATTACTTTAAATCCATCGCTGGCAAGATCAGTTAGCATTTGCTTAGGGTTTTGATATCTATCTTTCCTCCATTCAAAATTTTGGAGCCCTTCCACCCATCCAATATCTTGATAAATGATGTCACATGGAATTTGTCTCTCTCGATATCCAGCAGCAATTTCCCGGGTTAAAGCTTCATTGGTAAGCATTCCTCTGCTTTGAGAGAATCCCAGGGCCCACTCTGGTGGCATAATTGGGTTACCCGTAAGCTGGGTATACCCATTGATGATTTCCTTATAGTCTTTGCCAAAGATGAAGTAAAATATCATTTCACCGTCTGGAGCTGAAAATGAATAATAATCATCGGACGAGGCCCCAAAATCAAACTGCGTCAGGTAAGTATTATCAAAAAAGATCCCATAGTTATAGCTGCTCATGAAGAAAGGAATGCTCTTGTAGAGAGGGTCTTCATTCACTCCATAGCACGGCTTATCACTATTCCACATCTCATAGGTTTGACCTCTTCTATCCAGCGAGCCAGTCTTTTCTCCCAGTCCAAAAAAATGCTCATCGTCCCTGAGTAAACTAACAGCTTTCACTTCCGAGCCGGAGTATTGAAAGCCCTGAGCCTGATAACCTTCAAATAATAGTTTCTGCCACTTGTCAAATATCTGTAGCTGGAAGGGTTTGCGATTAACACGAATGCGCAAAGGCCCGGTAAAAATTTCATATGCAGAAGCTGACTCATTTACCTGAATACCATTGACCTGTTCCAGGTTTTCATTGACTACCGCAAAGGATTCATTATCGCGTTGGAATTTACCCTCAGGAGCGTACCAGACTTTCACTATTGAACTATTCACCAATTTAAGTCTGACCTTCGCACTGTCTTCGCAATTAAATGTTATTTCAGAGCCTTTCACTGAGTAGGAGAGGCATTCTCCGAGCGTTTGAGCTTGACCAAACATGCTGAGATGTATCCCAACATACATAAGAAGTATTAGAAAATATTTCACGGCATTCATCTGCATTAGTTTAAAGCACTAAAAGAACAGAAGGAAACCTGTCCCTTCTGCTCATTATTGCTGGTCAAGTATAAATTTATTTGATAAATAATTTCTTGGTTATCTTCATTCCCTGCATTTGGAATTCTATATGTAAAAGGCCTGATTCCAGCTGGTTCGTATCAATGATGAATTTCGAACCAATAACTTTTTGATGGAAGAGTTCTTTTCCAGTCAGATTTATTACGCTTATTTCAACGTTTCCATCAGCAAAGTCAGGCATATTGATGGTTATTTTATCACCAATTTCCACTGGGTTTGGATAAACAGCAAACACTTTATCATCAGAGAAATCATTAATACCATTAGTGGTTCTTGAACCCGAGGAAGTTTCTGTAAACTCCCAAATTTGACTATCGAGTCCATAATCTGTCCATTGATGAATATTCCCTCCGTTGTTGGTAGAGCCTGATTCAATGTCTAACACCTTCCCACTATGAACCGATCTAATTTTGAAATGATCATTCCCCGCATCTACAATTTCCCACTTCTGGTTATTATTCCCAAAATACTCCCATTGGTGAATGTTTGCACCATCGGATGTAGCGTTGGAAACTATATCCAAGCTCTTCCCACTCAATACTGAAATGATACTATATTGATCATTACCAACGTCGGTAACTATCCATTTTTGACTTTCTCCACCGTGAGGGTCCCATTGGTGAATATTCCCCCCATCGACTAAAGAGCCTCCTTCCAGATCCAGTCTTTTCCCACTATGGAGTGATTGGATGGTGTAAGTAGCCCCTGAGGTAATGCAGCCTCCAGAATTGCAGCCACTATCCACGATAGAGTAAGCCAGCGATTGATCATCGAAGAAAATGTCATAATCACCATTCTGACCAATATTAAATGTAATATTTGATCCCCCTCCTGTGGTCAAAGAAGCCGTGCCAGACAACCCATTGGCATCTCCCCAATCATCTCCAGACCAATCACTGGTATTAGCAAATTTAAGTTGATGATCACCGGCATTAACATTGACATTTCGGGCTTCCCATGTACCATTTACCAATGACATTGATATGTTAAGAGACCATCCTGTAAAAGTGCCCGCAACGTTCATTTGACTCTGATGTCCACTGCCCGTAGGTACTACTTTTAAAATGACACATCCGTGCGGCGGAACATCCACAGCATAGGAAGACATTTCACCAAGATCCTGGTGGGCCCAAAGGTCGCGCACCGATGCATTTCCGCTAAACCCAAGCCAGCTAAAGTCTAAGCTCCTGTTACGGGTATTCTCCTCACGATTGAACAAGCCGACTATCCAGTCGCCATTGGACATTTGACCTGCCCATACCTGGCTGGATTCATCAGTAGGATCATTTGTAAATAATGGTTTTCCTACAAAGCCATCCTGATTTAAAGCCAGCATTTCCGTATTCTGATAGAGCCATAGGTCATTGCCTATAGTATTATATTGATCTGCAACTGACAGTGGGCCTCCGGCCATCAGATTTAGGGAGATAACTGTCTTCTTCTCATCGTCATTGGCCATGGTATTTAATCGGATAAAGTCGCCATCCAGAATCATTTTGTTTCTACCAGAGATGTGTGACCAGTAAGTATACCCATCGAAAGTATTATACCATTGTGACCACCAGGAATGACGAATTCCGCGTTCGAAATCATTAAACCTCTGCCAGCCACCATGGCCTACATCTTCATTGATCCGAACCATATGACCATACTCAATTTCTGTAGCCGCTTCGTTCTTCAAGTGAGGCATCACCAGACTAAGAAACATTCCATTTGCATCACAAGCTTCTTTCATCCATCTAAGCGCTGTTTCGTATTCTGAATGCGGACGGTTGACCCCTACGGTTCCCAGGTTTTTATCGTAACCATCTTCGAACCAGGACAGGAAGTCTACTCTAAGGTATGTGACACCCATATCGGCGAAATGCTGGATGTAGCCCTTTACATATTCCTCGGCTCCAGGACGGTCTACCTGTACCCATGTGAACCAAAGCGCATTCTCAGTATCATCGATAAGACTGGATAAAGGAATAGTAGTTCCTTTAATCAATGCGCCATTATCTGCAGAATACCGGTCTATCCATAGAGGGTTTTGATATATACCAAGTTCCATGCCTCTGCTTTGCAAGTTATTGGACCACCAGGCATAATCATGGGTCCAACTACCGTCGTGAGATGTTCTGTATCCATACTGATCATGAGGAACATTTTCACCCCAGCCATCAATGCAAATCATATGATAACCATGCTGTTTTAAGTTTTGATCCATCCAATCGATATTGGCGGACCATTCACTTTCAGGTATGGGACCATCAGTAGTAAAGTTATATTCATAGGGATTCCAGTACAAGGGCGCCTTGAAGGGATTACTCTGCGCTTGTATATTAAAATACATAGCTAAAAACGGCATTATCAATACCACGAACTTCATGTGTCTCATTTTGTTTAGGGTTTAGTTAAATAAAGAGCTCTAGTTTGAGTTAATTGACCTTGGTTAATTGTACATAGTCCAGTATAGCTTCATTGATTTTTAAATTCATATTTTCATCAGATGGCTGAAAGGCCAGGAATAATTCGTGCGTACCAGCAGGCAGGTACGTCTCCACTTCATTGGTCATTCCCCAGCTCGACCACTCTCCTTTGCCTCGCTGAGGCATTATTATAGAACCATACCTTTGGCCGTCAACGAAAAGGGTACGTATTGCACATTTATTATCTGTATTCCAGGGGCCACTTCCATTGGCATAGCGGAAGCAGATAAGATATTTTCCTTCGCTCTTTACACTTATCGGGATTTTTAACTCTGTGTTATCCTCTTTTGAGATCCTCACAAACCCACTACCACTATAGCTGACCAGACTTGCACTGTCTCTCGAAGCGAAATTTTCCACTTCAATTTTAACTACCTGATCATTATAATGAGCAACAGGCATGCTTGTGAATGATGAAACTCCCTGCTGGTCTATACCCATCACTTTGTACTGTCCATTGGCATCTTCCGGTATCAAGTAAGTGGTGTCATTTGTTTGATGCACCTCTTTGCCGTTCAGGAAAACCAGATACCTGGCGGCTCCATTAATCTTTTCCCATCGAATCAGACGGTTTTCCAAACGCACTATGGGTTCTGGTAGAGATACTTTGTTTTGTACCATGTTATAACCACGATGTTCTGCTGCTTGGTTGTTCATTTCGATCACAACCTGATGATGTCCCTTATATTGGGCAGGTATTTCTATATTTTCCTTTTCTACTCCATCAACTAAAAATCGTGTGACCTCATCTCCGTATCCTCTCACCTCAATGTCCAGAGTGGCATCTCTATACCGAAACCCTTTAACTTGTTTGATCCCTTGGTAAGCCTGCGGTATAAATGGCTGGAATAAGAGCTTATCCGGCTGAAAAGACATTCCCAAAAAGACCCTGTAAACCATAGCGAGGTTTCCTGCCATACTCCAGAGCATTCTATCGGAGTTGATTTGTGTGTTGGCATAATCTCCACTCTCCGCCACGAAATTTTCCTTGTTGGTAGTAAAAAGTGCAGCAGGGCGATATATTGAAGCCAAACCATGTAGCAGTGCCTGTTCGTTTCCAGCTTTTTTTACCGCCAGGTTCCAATATCCCTGCACAAATGGCCAAATTCCGTTGTTATGGTAGGGAGGTACATTAGGAATCTGTGGATAGATACATGGAATACCAAAAGGCATAACCGGAGTATTCGCCACCACCTTTTGGATACGCTCCGGCGAGGCCACACCATAGAGAATGCTCAAAGCTTCACCCAGTGCTTCGGAGCGTGGAGATGCATTCATGTAATGACGACCATAGAGGTATTGATTGTAGTAGCTCTTTTCACTGTTCCATAAATTTTCATTTATAGCGCTTCGCACAGACTCAGCCATTTCTGAATACTGTTCACTGGCGACACCTTCACCCAGCTCTGCAGCCATAAAGGAAAGTATCTCCAACACCCTGGCATACACCACGTTGGTGCCGAGGTTCAGCGACTGGGAAATATCCACATTATCCATCCAGTTAGGATAAGTTTGCTCCCTCCAATCCAAAAAGGAAGACTCTCCTTTGAAGAGGCCAGTATTTTGGTCATAGACAGTCTGAAGGTCATCATTCAAAGTATTACCAATAATATGGTAGGTTTGCTTAAGCCACTCCATATCGCCTGTTGCCACATATACCTCCCAGGCAGCAAGTGACCAAACCACACGATCTGAAGATACAGGCCAGGCACCTCCCGAACCAGTATCTTGTATGATGCGATCACGTTCATTTACTTTCTTCATCAGGCTTATCCTGGCAACGGCAGGTTCGATGTAGGCAAAAGCCAATAGAATGCTATAGCTGATATCTCGGGTCCATACCCCTGACCATTCTTTCCCGGTTCTGAAGGTGCTGTCTTTTTCTATATTATGGATCATTTCATCCAGAGCCATATTGTGAAGCGCATCCACAAGCAGTTGATCGGAGGTATAGGACGGATAGTTAGAGATGTCATTTTGAAGCATCCACTGCTGTTCTGTCGGAGCTTCAGGGTCATGAGGGTTCAGGATAAACGTGCTTTCATATATACCATCAGCATCCGGGTCTTCCAGCAGATATGAAGGATTATTGTGCAGGTTATCAAAATCCCAGCTCAATGGTGCGGAACCTCCTGCAATGTACACTCCTTTAAAATCCTCCTGACGAATCCGATCGCCACTAAAAGTGGTATAATATCCTTTTTCCTGAAATTGCTTCAGGACATTACTCATATCTACACGAATTGTAAACCTTGTATTAGCCGGTAGCGTTTTTGGCGCATCAGGTTTTATATAGGACACAGGGTCTTTGGTTCCGAAGCTAATGACCGGCGAAATGAACGCTCCATTCTCAGGCACTACCGTCAATACATGATCCTGACCGGAGGGAGCCTCATTGTCTTTCCCATTAATAGCAAACTTGAATGACAAGGAAGAAGCGTAATGTGTTCTTGCAGGACTTTTATAATCAGAAACAATGTGGGTCCTATCAAGAGCCTTTGCCAGATAGGGTCCTTGCACCACTTTGTCAGAAAAAACTGTATAGTTCTCTGACTCATAAAGTACTTCCGACTCACTACATCCCATAGGTCCCATAACAGCGACTAGTGTATAAAGAAAATATCTAAACTTCATCTGTTCTTATTATTTGGAATCTGTCGGACAAAAAAACCTGTTCCGACGCATTAACTTTTATTTCGAGATGACTCATTTCAGTATTCCACAACCAACATGTCCCAGAAAGTTAGAGACGGTAGCGTAAGTGAAACCTGGCTAGCATTTTGAGCAAAATCAAGCTCCTGGGATACTCCCTCATTTACGTCCGGGGAAGCCCACCATACTTTAGTTATCGGTTGATCGCTGATAAAATTGACCCTGAAGTTTTTCACTTCTGTTGGAAAAGGCTGGGTGCCATCAGTATCACGCCAATTCAGACTATTAGCACTATTAAAATTGATTAAATGTACTACCCGCCTATTACTGAATTCTTTGGCAAACGCGGACACATGCCCCATTTGGGGTGGCCAGGAACTTATGGTTACTTTGCCATCACCGGATTCCAATTCGGGGTATATAAATTCACCCCCATCCCTAAGTAAATTCTGATAGGCCACCATAAAGTCATAATACTCCAGTAGCGCTTTCTTCAGGTCACCCCGTATTTTCAGATTGTTGTTAGGAAAGTATTCTTTAGCTAGCATATGCTCTCCCAACTCCAAATGTGCTCCTCCAAACCCAAAGATTACGGCATCTGTGAGGAGTACAGCCGGAGTGTTAAATGATCCGGGACTATTAGCCAAATCATAGTTCATATATGCAGCAAGTACCGTATTTAGTTCACCGTTGCTCCACTCATTATTTTTAAGGATAATGTCTGCAAGCGCCTTGTAGGTATTGTTGGGATCCCAAACTTCAGTGTAAGCAAAATCCACCGCAGTATTCAATATCTCCGATTGCCCATATTGATTAACAGCATTAAGCACCATCTTCTTATCCGGAAATCCTGCATGGAGATGGTTTAAAAAGGGGGCATAAGTTTCGTTCAGGGAAATAGCATTTCCGAAATAATCGTACACGTTCCCACGGTTACCCAACTGATCAAGGTGCCAGCCGTCAAACTCCAGGTGATCGTATACCAATGCAGTCTTTTCAAAAATGTACTTTTGCCACTCTTGGTTTGCAGGGTTGGTCACCAGAATGTCGCTTTGCCAATCATCCGGAAGATCATGCTTATTCACATTCTGGTGATTGGCATCACTGTATATCATCCACTCTTCTGATACGCCATCCATGTCATAATCCTCCCACGCTCCATAGAGCAGGTTATATTGCATAGAAGCCATATTTAGTTCATGAGCCCTACTAATGTAACTTTCAACTGATGCAAAGGAGATAGGTCTTCCGATAACATCTACCCAGGTTGAAGCCGGACTGGTACCATTCATTTTAAGTGGCGAATGGTGCTTATTGTGCCAATCATAATACTGTAGACCGTTGATATGATAATCTTTCAAATTTGAAAGGATGTCTGTTATGTCATTCTCTGAAAGATCTCCAAACTCCGATAAGAAGCCGTACCTGGGAAATCTGGTCCAGTCTGATGAAACATCTATTGCTACGGTGCTGATGACCTGCTCTTCGCCATTTACAACATGAAAAAAGTCAACCATATACCCCTTGAAATCATCAGTGGGGGGTGTCCAGGTCCAGGTCTTGCTGGTCATTGGCTCCTCCGCAAGGACTTCATTCAAATGGCTGTACCTGATAATTACCTCTTCTGGCAACTCATCAGCGGTGAAAATCACCTCGGTGCCAGGAGTATATCTTGCCTGATCTGTTACTACTCTAAGACTGATGTTTGCTACTGAATCCTCAGGTATGTATACGAATTCACCGTCATTTTCCTTACAACCAAAGAAAATGGACAACAGCAAAATCAAAATCATATTTACTAAATCGCTCCTCATTGTATGCTTTTTTACAAGTGGCGGTGGTAACTCAACCACCGTCACTTGTGTTTATTAATCATTATCTGAAAATTACCCTTACACTATTGCCGTTCTATGGTCATCACTTCGGCATCCAGGTCAAAGGTGATCTCATAGTTGCCGGCAGCTCCTGAGGCAAGTTTCCACTTATTATCAGGGCCATCACATCCCTGAGTCACAATGTAATTTGTATTTGTAAGAGACTGATTTTCTGTAGCAGCGTTAATCCACTCGCCATCACACCAATCTCCGGAAAACTTGGAAAACTTGAATTCACCTGTGGCGTTTTCCGCACCTAATGAGCCATTGAAAGTATAAATTCCACTGCTGTAAGTCAGTGGCTCAGGACTCGCAATGTTCCAGCCGTTTGGACCACCATCTCCTATCAAATACAGGTTTACGGGATCAATAGAAATGGTACTTTCAAGGGTGTTTAGTGAGATTTTATATCTACCCTCTGTCTCTGAAGTGATTTGCCATTTATTGTCTACATCGCAACCGGCATTTTGGTCTACCTTGTCGGAGGTAATATCCTGATGGTTTTCCAATGGTCTGAACCATTCTCCACACCAGTCACCAAGAGGACCTGCGAAAATCTTGAATTCACCTGGTGTCAAATGCGCTTCATAGGTAAATATGAACGGATCATTTGGGCTTTGAGTCATCTCCTCCGGTGTGTCTACAGTCCAACCACTAGGAGTTGCATCTCCGACTATCCACAGGGTGGAGAATGCCGGACCTTCAAAGGATTCTATGCTGATAGTACGTGCAATTAAGTCTACCGCAATAAGATACTGTCCCCCTTCTGTAATCCTCCACTGCAGGTCATCGCCGCTTCCGCCTTCATTGTATATCAGCACTGTTGAGTCAGATGGATCTTTAGTGTAGAAATCCTGGCACCAGCAATCTTCCTGATTTACAGCCAACTTGAAGCTACCTGGAGAAAGCGCACCCTGATAAGTAAAGACCCCTGCTTCACTTGCTGGAGTCATAGCTGTAGCATTGGCAATGTCCCAGCCATTTGGTGTGGCGTCACCTACCATGTAAAGTTCTGCAGATACCGGCTTGTAAGGAGTAACTACAACCGAAGCGGTGTCCACCTGAGCTTCTCCGTTACCGTTTGCAAGTGTGGCTGTGATTCGTGCCTCTAAAACTAACGGCTTACCATGCTCAGCGCTAAAAGTAGAGAGCAAAATGCTATTTAAGGTGCTGTGTTCATAGGAAAAGGTGAAGGTATTCTTACCCATATCGTACGCAAGTGGTGAAGCAAAGTCATTTCCTTGAAGGTCTACTTCAAGCAAGTAGTCAATAGAAGATCCGGAACCCCCATTATTTGCTGGTGTCCAGTTAAAAGTAAGTTGGTTAGATGCAAACTGTTGCTGCAGCACCAACACACTATCAGAAGAGCGAAGACTAAGCTGCCCATCTTTTGTGATCTCGTTATTTTCCAGTTCGTTCTCACAAGACGTTGCGGAAAGAACGATTAAAACTGAGGCCCAGAAAGAGAATAAACTGATTTTATATGAATTTTTCATATCGATAATATTTTAGTATCCTGTGTTTTGAGATAGTTTTGGATTGGTATCGATTTCTTTTTGTGGGATGGGTAAAAGCAAATGATTGGTGGTAGCATTCGTCTTACCTATGGAATGAAGAAAAGCTAGTGCATATGCTCCATCTCCCACGCGGATGAGATCAAACCAGCGCTGTCCTTCAAAAGCCAATTCCATCCTGCGCTCATGTAATACTGCTTCCCGAAAACCCTCTTTACTTAAGCCCGTGGCAATGTCTTCCAGCCCTGCACGGTCTCGTACGCGGTTTAGCGGTGTTTCCGCTTCACTGGTTTGACCCAACTCATTCAATGCTTCTGCTTTCATCAATAGGATGTCAGAAAAACGCAGAATTGGAAAATTGAGCGGACTATTGTCATAGGATGCCGAGACAGCCAAGGGCACCAAAAATTTACGAACATTATATCCTGTCAGGGAGTATGCTGCGTCGTAGGACTTACCATCAAACTGTGGACCCTGCTCATACAAAATGGTAGCATCTTTTCGTAGATCATCTTCTTCGTAAGAATTTACAAACTCCTCTGTGGGCTGATTCCATCCATAAGCGCCTGCCACAAAATTTGAGCCTCTCGGCCCCATAAATGCACTCGTCCAGGCCGCCTGATTTTCATTGCCCCAGAAACCATAGCCGCCATTACTTGCATACTGTACCTCAAAAAGAGATTCTACAGAATTTTCAGCAGCCGGATTGAAGTTATCTGCGTAGTTTTCATTGAGGTCATATCCTAGTCCCTCTATCTCTGAGGTAAGGTCCACTACTTGTTGCCAATTACCTAATGTTAGGTGTACTTTTGCCAACATTCCCAGTGCCGAGCCTTTAGAAGCTCTGCCCAAATCACCAGCAGAATACGTGTTTTTTTCTGGCAAAAGATCTACTGCCAGCTCCAGGTCTGAAATAATCTGCGCCCAAACGAGTTCTTCCGAATCACGTGCAGGATATAGATCATCATCTGCACTTTGAGGTTCTACAATCAGAGGGACGTCTCCAAAAAAGCGGACTAGAATAAAGTAATAATGCGCCCGGAGAAAATATGCCTCTCCCATTGATCGATCCTTGATTTCCTGATCAATACTCAGCTCGGGAGCCACTTCCAGCGCAATATTTGCTCGCAGTATGCCCGGCCATGGTCCTCTCCAAAGATCAAGTACCCCGGCGTTATCAGATGTGGTAACAAAATTGGAAAGATCCTGAGTCTCGATACCATCTGTACCTCCGCCCGCACCAACTATGCTGTTTCCAGCCATGATGTCGGTTGTCCACATACGCAAATTATACAGCTTAGGCCATTGCAATGGCTGGTATGCCCCATTTACAAGAGAAACCAGCTCAGATTCATTGGTAGGATAATTTCCCGTATTTATTGTGTCAAGAGGCGCTTTCTCCAAGTAATCTTCAGAACAGGCTGCACAAAACAGTACGGCCATGGATAAATATATATTTCTTAGCAATTTCATATTAGTCATCTTTAAAATTTGACATTCAGTCCAATCGATACAGTTCTTGTCACCGGATAAAGATTATTATCGATACCATCTACACCCACTTCAGGATCAAGACCAGAATAATTAGTGAAAGTGAACAGGTTTTGACCAGACAGGTAGACCTTCGCACCTCCAAAGCTCCCTCTGCCAATAAGCTTTGCAGGGATGTTATAGGCCAGTGTAATATTTTTAACTCTTAGGTAAGATCCATCCTCAATGTACCTGTTTGAAGGTCTGGCGTTATTATTAGGATCACCATAAATAGCCCGAGGCATGGTGTTACTGGTACCAGGCCCCATCCATCGATCAAGAACAGATGCGTTCTGGTTTGTTGTAATAGCCATTCCTTCCGTATATATCCTGTTAGCATTGAAAATATCCCTTCCCTGAACACCCTGCAGAAAGATATTTAATGAAAAATTTCCATAGGTAAGGGTGTTATTCAATGAATAAATAAAGTCTGGATTGGGGTTGCCAAGGAAAGTCCGATCATTGTCATTGATAATCCCATCATTGTTCAGGTCCTGGAACCGGATATCACCTGCTGATGTACTAGTCGCTGATGAGCTCCCAGGAATCTGGACGGCACTTTGCTGTACACCCTCATCTGTCTGAAAGATGCCATCTGTAACAAACCCGTAGAAGACGTTGACCGGATATCCGGGCTGTATCCTTGCCAGGTTATAGTTAAGTCCTATTCCTCCCCGGGTCAACGGCGTTTCACTATTAATATCAATCACTTCATTATGATTGAAAGAGAACACAATATCAGATGTCCAGATTAATTTCTCATGCTCAATATTCACGGTATTAATAACTGTCTCAATACCCTTATTTCGCATTTGTCCGGCATTAATTGACGGTACGTAAATATCAGAATAGCCCGATGTTACCGGAACAGACTGAGGAACCAGCATATCTTTCGTATTCTTAACATATCCATCAATAGTGGCACTTACTCTACCCTTGAACATTGTCAAATCCAATCCGACATTTATTTGCTCCTGTGACTCCCACCGAACATTCGTATTGGGAAGTACGGTCGGCACAACAGCACTTACAAAAGTGTTGTTGAAGTTGTAGAGGTAAGTGTTGTAAGAGGACGCGAATGAATAGTTTCCAATCTCCTGATTTCCGGTAATACCGTATCCACCTCTTATTTTCAGATCCTCTATGAAGCCAACATCAAAGAAATCCTCCTGTGATACTCGCCAGGCCACGGAGCCTGACGGGAATGTACCGTATCTGTTACCCTCACCAAATCTGGATGAACCATCCCGCCTTACTGTTCCAGTGAGGTAATACTTGCTTTCAAAGTCCAGATTGAACCTTACGAAATAAGAAAAAAGCGCCCATTCAGACCCACTACCATCCAAGTTCATCTGCGCGATTCCATTGTTCAATGTTTGTGTTTCTTCACTTTGAAAATCCTGAATAGAACCACTGATAAATTCGAAATCATTTTGCTGTGCACTTGATCCGATAAGTGCAGTTAAATTCAAGCCGTTATCTAAACTTTGCTGATATGTAAGGGTATTGTCCCACAGTAAAGTGATACTTTGATTAGCCGCTTCATATAAGTATGCATTTTGTGAAATATCTGAATCCCATTCATAAGATGGAGTCCATGTGCGGTTTTTCCAGATATTAGCTTCTACGCCTCCGATTGACTTAAAAGTGAGATACTTTAAGAATGTAATTTCTCCAAAGAGTGAACCTTGTGCATTGTATCCACGAGTACTCATATCCACAATAGTGGCTTTCCCAATCGGGTTATCAACATCTCCGGAGTACAAAGGCTGTCCAATAGCACCTGAAAAACCGCCATCCTCACGTCTTATTGGCTGGGTGGGCAATGAAAGAATTGCATTTTGAATATTAAACTCTCCCTGTTCTTTAATGTCATGGTTGAGTTTAAGGCTATTGCCAAATTTTACGTTCCTGGTAATTTCCGTATCAGTATTGAATTGAAGGTTGTATCTTTTATAACCGGTATTCAGTATGATTCCCTCCTGATCGAAATAATTTAAAGAGGTATACACGTTGGATTTATCATTCCCATTGGAATAAGAAAGTGTATAACTGTTTACTTTTCCTCTGTCAAAAAATGCCCCTAACCAGTCGGTTCCGTTTCCAAGAGATTCAGGGTCAGCAAAATCAGGATTGGGGTCCAAACCTCCATTGGTCAACATCTCATTGCTTAGCTGAGCAAACTCCTTTGCATTCAAAACATCAAGTGTATTGGTAGCTTCAGTGATTCCCGTATAGGCATCAAATGTGACTGATGCTTCCCCCCTCATTCCTCGTTTTGTAGTGATCAACACCACACCATTTGCTCCTCTAGCTCCATAAATGGCTGTTGCCGAAGCGTCTTTCAGCACTTGAACGGACTCTATATCACTCATGTTGATTTGGTTCAGTCCGCCATTTAAAGGCATTCCGTCAACTACAATGAAAGGATCATTGTTATTGATGGTTCCGGTACCTCTTATTCTAAATGTAGGATTATTTCCGGGTTGTCCAGATGTAGTAACGCTAACTCCGGCAGCTCTCCCCTGAATTGCATCACCAATATTGGAGACTGGTTGTTGCCCCAGGTCATCCGGATCAACTATGGATACTGCACCTGTTAGATCTTTGGTTTTGGTTTTTCCATAGCCAATTACAACAACTTCTTCGAGACTGGTGAGGTCTGTAGATAGGGAAGCGTTAATAACAGATTGCCCATTTAGTACAACTTCTTGAGACATATATCCGACAAAGGAGAATACTAGCACCGCATCCTTTGGAACTTCCAACGAGAAGTTTCCCTCAATATCTGTTATTGTACCTAAAGAGGTATTTTTGACTTTGACCGTGGCGCCAGGTAACCCTTCTCCATTTTCATCGGTGACCTTTCCGGTTACAACTATATCATCAATTTGCTGTTCATCGCTTAAAGATAACTCGTGTGAATTTGCTTGAACTGTCAGCATACCACATACTGCCCATATGAACAAGGCAAGTTTGGCTGTTTTCCTCCCAACCTTTTCAATCAGCATGGGGTCGAGAAAACTCATGTGTAAAATTGAACTCATACGCTCTTACGTTTGGTTTAGACTTAAATGAAAACATGATCCTTGTTATGACCACATCGATTAAGCAAACTTGTCGAGCTTAATATGAATTAGAAATTTTTCAGGCTTTTAGGTAAAATATTTTCAATAGTTAAGTCATGTAACTCACTGATATTGAAATATTTTCAAAATCCACCTCAACTATTTGAGGTAAATAAAAAGTAAATGGATTTGGTCAATTTTAGAGGCTAAAAGATTAAAGGCAGTTACTCAAACGTCTTAATTCTCATTAAATGAACATCAAACTCATCACTCGAAAGAACAGACAGTTTTTTCACTTTATTTTTGTAGTTGTAGATAGTGCGTACAGAGTAGCCAAGAATACTGGCAATTTGCTCGTGCTCAGTGATCCCGATTCGAATCAAAGCAAAAATCCGCAACTCAGTAGGTAACGGGTTTTCGTCATCCAGCTTGAACTGATCGTCCGCTTTAAAGAATGAATTGAAATCCGAGATGAAGTTTGGAAAAAGCTTTAGAAATATTTCATCAAATTTTTTATTCAACCTTGCTGTCTCGCTCTCAATATCAAACTGTTTTAGGGTGTATTTCAAATCTTCATATCTCTTTTCAATAAGCTTCTTGTTAATATCCATTTTGAATTTATCAAGCTTATGGAGATATTCAGAATCCTTAGCAAACGAAAAACCAACATACTCCTCCTTGATAGCATTAGACTCGATCAGTTTTTCGTTTAATTCCTTCAGGTTTTCGTAGGCGAGAGACAGGCTTCTCTTGGTTCTGTTTAGCTTTTGGTTTTGTCTGTATATAATGAAAGCGAAAAAAACAATTAGCAGTGAAAGAACGCTGACCAATACCAGATAACCCAAAAGTTTTTTACTCTTATCCCGAGCATTTAGTAGCATAGCACTCTCAATCAGCGGCAACAGGCTTGAAACTTGAATGACTCGTTGTTTAGCTCCGTAAAATTTAGCGTCTCTTGCTGCCTGGTCAATGTAGATTGATGCTGGCTCAATAGCACCTTGCTCGTACATATAGCCAGCGAGTTCCATAGTAGCTACTGTTTCTTTTGTGGCAGACTGAATATCAGCAATGGCTGCACGAATGATCATATCCAAGTACTCCTTTTCGTTGTTTAGCGCCCTGTTAATTTTGCCCAATGAATAAAATGCCATGGCTTTTTGATGTAGGCTAACGTCAAATTGCTCGATGATTTGATGGAAAAGATATAAGGCCTCCCGGTAATTACCACTTGCTTCTGCCTTCAATCCCCTTAAGCGATAGAATTGGAGTGTATTATCTTGAGTTAATGACAATGCTGAATCAAGGTACAAATTGCCGAGTTTACCATAGCGCTCCACAAAATAATCGACATTGTTAAAGGAACTGAGGTCGAAGTAGGTGCGCCCCATGGATTCATAGTATCTGACAGCCAGACTTACTGGCAAAGTGGATGAGTTAATACCTTCCAAAGTCTGATATGCCTCTTTGTACATGCCCGCCGAACGAAAAATAAAAGCAAGATTTAACTTGGCTTCCGCTTGTTTTGGGTAATCAGCCATTTTTTCCGCTAACTCCAACATTCTATTCCCATACTTAAAAGCAGAATCAAACTGAAAGGAACTGTAATCAAGCCAAAGTGAATCACAGACCTGAAAAAGTTCAAATTCTGACATTTCACTACTAAGCCTATTTTTATAATGCAGAATCCGTAGCTGTTTCTGCTCAACATATTGACTCTGATTTGTAATGGTTTGATTTAGTTCCTGCAACAGGCTGTCAGTGTTTGCCCAGCTGGTAAAGGCTAGAGTTATCAATGGGAGGCTAAGCAGAAAGCGCATAAACATGAGAAACCAATATTAAAACTAGTGGAAGGTCAAATCAAAATAAGACTCAAGAGCAACAAAACTAATTAGATAGGCTCTCAAATAGTTAGCTCAAGATAATTAAGTACTTGAGTCAAAGCAAGGCATTTAATAGATAGCCCCTGGATCGTGTAAGTCGGTTCATTGATTAGCTGCCTTAGAGTTCTCAGAATGTCCAGGCACCTTCTTCCTTGTTAACCGAATTGTTAACTGATCATATGAAAAATGATGAATTCCAAGGGACCTTTTTTGACCACAAAATTCGACTATTCTAACCTTCCCCACAGCTTTTCGGATGGATCAAAATGATCCGCAGGTTTAATAAGACTCTCCTCCCTTTCATTTTCACAGGTTAAACCAAAGAAACCCTGGCCTCTTAATAAGACCAGGGTTTTCAATCTATCTCTGTAGGGTGACTACAAGAACACTACTGACACTGCTGTCAGCACGGGCCCGGGTTTCCCCTAAATGGAAGGCCTGAAGTGCGTCCGTTAGGACTACTTCTTCTCTTCGTCTACCTCTTCAAACTCTACATCTGACACGTCAGAGTCGGCATTGCCGGCATCTGCTCCGCCAGTAGGATCAGCACCTTGCGCTGCCTCTGCTCCACCTGCAGCCTGCTGTGCAGCATAGATCTCCTGAGAAGCGGCCTGCCATGCGGCGTTGAGTGCTTCCATACCAGCATCTATCGCTGCTATGTCTCTGGATGCATGTGCTTCTTTCAACTTAGCCAGGGCTCCTTCAATCGCCGTTTTGTTGCCCTCAGAAAGTTTCTCACCATACTCCTTCAACTGACTCTCCGTTTGGAAAATCAACGAATCGGCCTGGTTTACTTTCTCCACTTTTTCCTTCTCAGCCTTATCAGACTCTGCATTGGCCTGAGCTTCCTGCTTCATTTTCTCGATTTCCTCGTCGGTCAAGCCGGAAGAAGCCTCAATTCTGATTTTCTGCTCTTTGTTCGTGCCTTTGTCTTTAGCAGACACTTGCAGGATACCATTGGCATCTATGTCAAATGTCACTTCGATCTGAGGCACTCCTCTTGGTGCTGGTGGGATACCATCCAGGTGGAATCTACCGATGGTTCTGTTGTCCTTCGCCATTGGTCGCTCGCCCTGGAGCACGTGGATTTCCACAGAAGGCTGATTGTCAGCTGCTGTAGAGAACGTCTCAGATTTCTTAGAAGGAATGGTCGTGTTGGACTCGATCAGTTTGGTCATCACACCACCCATGGTCTCAATACCCAAAGAAAGTGGTGTCACATCCAAAAGCAGGACGTCCTTCACCTCTCCGGTCAATACACCACCCTGAATCGCAGCACCTATGGCCACTACTTCGTCAGGGTTTACTCCTTTAGAAGGCTTTCTGCCAAAAAACTTCTCTACTTCTTCCTGAATTCTGGGGATACGTGTAGAACCTCCTACCAAAATCACCTCATCGATTTCCGATGCTGCAAGGCCAGAGTCTGCCAACGCTTTCTTGCAGGGCTCCATTGATCTTCTCACCAGGTCCTCACTCAACTGCTCAAACTTGCTTCTGGAAAGTGATCTTACCAGGTGCTTAGGCACACCGTCTACCGGCATGATATATGGTAGGTTGATCTCCGTAGAAGATGAACTCGACAACTCTATTTTCGCTTTTTCAGCTGCTTCTTTCAATCGCTGAAGAGCCATCGGATCTTTTCTAAGGTCCAGTCCTTCGTCTTTTTTGAATTCCTCCGCCAGCCAGTTGATGATTACACCGTCAAAGTCATCACCACCCAGGTGAACATCACCATTGGTAGATTTTACTTCAAACACACCATCACCCAACTCAAGGATTGAAATATCGAATGTACCACCACCAAGGTCATACACCGCGATTTTCATATCTGCATTTTTCTTATCCAGACCGTAGGCTAATGCCGCCGCTGTGGGCTCATTGATGATCCTTTTCACTTCCAGGCCTGCAATCTGTCCGGCTTCTTTCGTAGCCTGACGCTCCGCGTCGTTGAAATAAGCAGGCACGGTGATTACTGCCTCGGTGACTTCCTGCCCCAAAAAGTCCTCTGCGGTTGACTTCATTTTCTGAAGAATCATGGCAGAAAGCTCCTGAGGAGTATAATTTCTGTCGCCGATTTTCACCCGCACTGTATCATTGGTGCCAGCCTCCAGGCCGTAAGAAACATTCTTTCTTTCTTCTGTCACCTCTGAATACTTCTTGCCCATGAATCTCTTCACTGAGCTAATGGTGTTCTGAGGATTGGTGATGGCCTGACGTTTTGCAGGATCTCCAACTTTTCTCTCTCCGTTACCATTATCCAAAAACGCCACGATAGATGGTGTGGTCCTGCGCCCTTCACTGTTCTGAATCACTACAGGCTCGTTACCCTCCATTACCGCCACGCATGAGTTGGTAGTACCTAAGTCTATGCCGATAATTTTTCCCATTGTTAACTATTTATTTTAAAGTCTTGAAAATTCTTTTTCGTCGTTTATCCTTTTATCAATGGTTGTGCCAACAAGAAAATGACAGCCTATTTATGACAGATTGTCAGAACACTCCCCGCAAACTGACGGTCTAACCGGACAGATTTGTGCAGAGAATTGGCATTTAAACTTATTTATCACAAAATTCGCATGATTCCAGAGCGCTTTTTTTTAACTTAATGCACTAAATCAAAAAAACACTTCCTAGCGTCTTAACTAAACGATCATGAAAAATAAAATTCCTGAATGGCTGGCCAATTTTCCAATGATTGGTTTTGCTTTTTTTGCCATCGCGATATTGATCACCATCACGTATTTTTTCATGCTGGCCACTGCTGGCAAAAGGACCAAAAAATTTATTTTCGCTTCGGCTAAAGAAACGGTTTATTTCGACATTGCCACTCGCTTCGTTGCTTTTGGCCTGGTATTCTTTGCTTTCTATGCCATCATAAACTGGATAGGGAAAGCAGCCATCTACCACATCTTTGGAGCCGGATTTTTCTCCATTATTATCGGTGTGGCGTTCGGCTATGCCTTTTGGGCCATTGTGAAGTATTACTACCCATTCGTACTGGAGAAGCGCCTCGATAAGATTCGATTTAAGCCGATGAAGTCCAAAGCCGGGAATCCTATGAGACTACTCAATGAGGAAGAAGAAGATGAGTATATGACCCCTGCGATGATTGAAGAAGAAGACAATCACATTGCAGACTATGACATCTGGGTAGATGAAAAGACTGGCGAAAAGGTGGTGGAAAAATACGACATGCTCTTTCATGCACTGGTATGTGAGAAGTGTAATTACCGAACCATGAGAGACCTGAAGGAAGAAGTGGTGAAAGAAGCCAGTACCTCTGAAGAGGGGCTGATTGTAAAATATTACAAGTGTACCTACTGCGGACACTCCAAATCTCAGGAGCTGAAGGTGGCGCAGCTGAGCTAACACCTGCTAAAAGACATGAAAACCTGTTGAGTTTGACTCAACAGGTTTTTTTATGGTCAGGCATTAATCTTTCTCCTTTTTACTAATGACATAGCGCACCAGAAACAATAACACCACCACACCAATAATGAGTACCGGGGCCATTTTGTGTACCTCTTCCAGTGATTCGGGATTGTTCTCCCCATCCATAACAAAATAGATGAGCACGCCAATGCCAAAGTACAGCGCATATCTGTAGGGCTTTTTCATCGCGCTAA
Source organism: Marinoscillum sp. (assembly GCF_040222955.1). Classification (GTDB taxonomy): domain Bacteria; phylum Bacteroidota; class Bacteroidia; order Cytophagales; family Cyclobacteriaceae; genus Marinoscillum. The sequence goes on from NZ_JAVKCA010000010.1 coordinate 121,806, forward strand.
AATAAGGTCAATTTCTGAAAGGGTTGACCCTCAACTCAAAGTCCTTTCAACTCATCCACGAGCATGGCTATTCCACTAATCATCTGTAGCTCCGTGCGCCCGCCATTCTCCCTGGCCTCTTCCAGCACCTGTTGGCTCCGGCTCACCCATCCGGAGGATGGTTTCCCGCCCGACTCAATAAGCCCGATGGCCTCAAGGCCAATTGCAGCCGCTCTGGAAAGATTTTCCGAAAGTGATTCTATCTCTGAAAGTGCCGGAGATCGTTTGATAATGGGCAGTACTTTTTTGTGATTATTGCTCCACAAATCCAATTGTGTTCGCAGTTGGCTGGCCTCCAGTTTTCCTGATAAATATCGACCTACGTCCTCATTGAAGACCCGGGCCACGGTAGCATCTGCAGTAGCCGCATCCGCCCAGAGCATAAAGGGAGAAAATGTGGTGTACAGTGTGCCGTTGGTGTTTCTGGTGTATCCTTTCATGGGTTCTACCACCTCCACCAGTACCTTTAGGGGCTCTATCTCTCTGCTTTTGGCCAATTTTCTAAGAATGGCATTTCGGGAAGAGATATGCTTCAGTCCGAGCTGTTCCAGCTGGAGGCTTATGATCGACAGGCGCCTGTACATGTCCTGCACATCGCGGATCTCCTCCGGTGACCACAGTCGCTCAGCCACAGCAGCCGCTCTTGGCCAGAGACGGCTATCAATCGTCTCAGGGATAACGAGCTCACTCCACATGCACATCTCGCCGCCCAAAATACGGCTTCTCTCCGCTTCGGTAAGGTCCATCTCTGCTGGCGCCGGATCTACCAGGTAGTGCTGGCTGGCCGGCATCATCAAATCAAGATAATACCCATTGGACAACACGGTCTCATAGCCTGCTCTGGCTGCATCATATAGTGTCTGCTTGGCCACCATACCTTCCCAGTTGCCTCGCCACGAATGGATGATGGCACTCTTGGGCATTTCAGGAGTCATGATCTCATCCCAACCCATGGTGTGTTTGCCATACTTGTTAAGTATTTTTTGAATCCTGATGTTGAAATAGGTCTGTAAATCGTGATTGGTGGCCAGGTTATTGGCCTTCATAAAGGCCTGAATTTCCTCGTTTTCATTCCAATGTCTGCCCAGGTTTTCATCTCCACCAATGTGGAAATAGGGATCAGGAAACACCTCAGCGACCTCAGAAAATAGCTCATCTAAAAAATCATACACTGCATCGTTGGTGGGATCCAACGTGGGGTCAAATATGCCGGAAAAGCGTTCTAGTGTATAGGTAGTATCCTTGCTACCCAACTCGGGGAAGGCCACCAGAATGGCCGTAGCATGTCCTGGTACGTCTATCTCGGGGATCACCCTGATCCCTCGCTGATGTGCATAGGCAATAATTTCATCCAGATCCTCACGGGTATAATATTGACCATCAGTGGAAAGCTCCAGCAACTCCGGGAATGCTTTGGTTGGAAACCTGAAACCCTGATCGTCTACCAGGTGGAGGTGAAGTACATTTAGCTTCACCGCTGCCATGGCATCCAGGGTTCTATACAGGACATCCATGGGCATAAAGTGGCGAGCCACATCCAGCATCAGTCCCCGCCAATGAAAACGCGGCGAGTCATGGATGGTAAGCACAGGGAAAATGTTTTGGCCATTACTGACTCCTACCAACTGAAGAAGGGTCTCCAGCCCTCTGATAGCGCCGATATCGGTCTGCGCTTTTAACTCAATGGACTCCGCATCAATCCGCAACTGATAGCTCTCATCCTCATGTAGTCTGACCTCTCCCGGACGTTCCACACTGATGACGAGCTCAGCCCCGGGCAGTTCCCCACTTACCTTGTGCTGGGTGAAAAACAGGGCGGTTTTCTGATCCAGTCTCCGCAAAAACCTGGTAGCTTCATGAGCCAGTCTCTGGTGATAGTTACCAGTAAGAGAAATGGAAAAATCTTTATTAAGAACAAATTGTCCTTCCCCTATCTCTACCTGCTTTGGTACAGGCATAAGATCTAGCCCGGTCTCCTGAGCACTCAGGTAAGGCCCAAATAGTATACAAACGAAAACCAGCTGGAATTGAAAAGATTTTTTAATCATCCTCCCGCTTTGGGGTAGAAGACCTGATAATATGCCGGATACCTTTAATGTCATTATGACTATAAGTTACAGTTATTTTAAAACTTCCTGCGAGTACAGTCGGAATAAGCTCACTAACCGACCATCATCTGTACTCTAAATAAAGTGCCCAAAGCACCTGAAAAAAATTTATTCGCGGTTTGGATTGTTTTCATCGACAAACAACTCCGGCTTGCCCTTGAATGGTCTCCAAGCGCTTCAGCGCTGAATTCGCACCAGTTTTCTGACTACTCAAGGTGCTTAAAGAAGGAACAAAAAGCCTCCCGGAGGAGGCCTTTCATCTACTTATAAACACAATGTATTATCTGGCGTCCCACCACACTTTGGTCAGGAACGTGTTGGTACCCTGTCTGCTGATGGCTTCTGCATAATTCGCTGAATTGTTAGAAGCCTCATGAGAAGGATAAATCATTCGTCTTGGAATGACCCCTCCTGTAGCATTTCCGGGATAGTTCACCGGTGTCAGTTCCGGGTAACCCGTTCTTCTCCAGTTGGACCATACCTCATACCAGTCCAGGAATGACGCTACCCAGTACTGCGCGCCGATCATTTCCATACCATCGGCCGCCACAAATGGATTGGCTGCCAGGTAGGTAGTGATCTCATCTGCAGGCACCTCCGCTGTAGCGTTGTATTGAGTCAAAAACTCCATAGCGGCAGTCACCCCTGCCGTATAGTGCGACTGAGCGGTACCGCCCACACTATAATTTCTTAACGCCGCTTCAGCAAGTAGTAACTCCACCTGAGCATAGTTAATCACGAAAGTGGGGCCCGACAGGCTGAGGAATATGTCATCACGAATGGTTGAGTAATTGGTAATGTCCCCGGGAAAATCCGGATCCGTACTCACATCAAATGCACCTCCGTTCTGATCCAGTCCATTTGGAAGTCCAATCTGATTGGCAGGGTCTGTATCGCCTGTGGCTTGTACCCTGGCAAAAAGACCGAGTCTCGGATCATTCGTGTCTGAGAGGAAATCCACGAAGGTTTTGCTCAGGAACACTTCACCCGTATTCGTGGCATTCCATTCTCCAGCCAGAATGTTACTGTTTCTGTTCACAGTGGTACGGCCGCCTGCTGCATCATGCAGGATGAAAGCATTGTCTGCATTGGAGGTAAATACCCCTCCACTCACAGCCGTTTCAGCCCATTGTTTGGCCACTGTGGGTGCCACTTCTGTCAGTCGCATAGAGAGTCTGAGCATCATGGAGTACGCCAGTTTTTTCCACTGACCAATGGGGTCTGCTGCTGATCCGTAGATCAAATCTCCTGAGCCCGGCAAGTCGCCACTCGCATCCAAGGCTTCGGCAGCTTCTTTTAGTTCATTCAGCATGTCTGTATAAATAAACTCCTGAGTGTCGTACTTAGGGGCATAAATCCCTTCGTGATAAGCCAGGCCAGCTTCTGAATATGGAATCTCTCCATACAAATCTGTCAGTCTGTGGAAAATGATTACTTTCATGATTCGGGCAATCTGATGCAGGTTAGCATAGAGCGGATCCGTTTCCGTGATATTCAACAGGTCCACGATGTATTTCACCTGATCATTGTAAGCCACATCAAATGACGCATTGGCCCAACCATCATTTTGCATGTACTTATCTCCTGCATACCAGCTCGCATTGGCCAGCTGCTGAGTCATCATACTCGAGTAAATGATGTTGATTCTCCAGGTATCATAGCTGAAATCACTATTCCCGGTATACTCCAGCTGAGCCCTCGAAAGATGGTAAGAAGGCACGTAGCTTTCCTTTGCCACCTTGTTTTTGTCCGTGTTGATGTCTTCAAATTCGGATGTACATCCGGAAAAAGTCACCGCGACAGTCGTAAGAACGATATATAATAGATTCTTCATGTCTCTTTCTTTAGATGATTAAAACTTAATGCCAAGGTTGATTCCGTATGTCTTAGACGTGGGGAGTCCCAGGTACTCAATCCCCTGAGCGTTGCCATTGGTATAATTAGACTCTGGATCAATGTTAGGTGTGCTCTTTTTGATGTAAAAGAGGTTTCTGCCCACCAGTGAAATACTCAGCCCCTTGATATTGCCCAGATTAGGGAAGTTATAGGTAAGACTCAATGAGCGGAATTTGATGAAATCAGCATCATACACCTGCAGCTTGGAAATACCCGCCAAGGCACCATAGTAGTTCTGATCGGTCACCGTAGATGACACAGTATTTCCATCAGCATCCACACCACTCACCGTGATTCCATCCCCACGGCCTTCCAGTGTTGCCTTGTGAAGACCATTGCCATAGGCTATGGCATTGGTACCAGAGTAGATCACTCCACCATATTTGAAGTCGATCAGGAAGGATAACGTAAGGTTCTTAAACCTTACATCATTGCTCCACCCGCCTGTAACCGGATGTACCCCTGTTCCCTGTGAGGTCAGCTCTGAAGCCGCCTGTGGGAGACCTGTTGCTCCTAATATCAGGTTGCCGGCATCATCCCGCATGTAATCATAGGCCATCACCTGCGCGAATGGTTTTCCCACCACATGCTCAATGAACGCTCGCCCGTTTCTCGACTCTCCTACGGTAAGTTTATCCTGACCTTCTGCCAGGCCTATCACCGTGTTTTTGTTATTGGAAATATTAAAAGTAGAAGTCCATGTAAGTGCCTGAGTTTTCACTGGTACACCTCCCAAAAGGAATTCTACACCCGTGTTTTCAATCTCTGCAATGTTCACCACAGCGGTCTGATAACCGGATCCTCTTGAAATACCCACATTCACAATGTCATTGAGGGTTTGCTTTTTATACCAGGCCAGGTCTACAAACAGTCGCTTCTGTAAGAATTCCATCTCCCCACCGATTTCCAACTCGGTCACCTGAAGGGGCTCGATTTGAGGATTTGGCACGTTGTTATCTACATTTCCAAGTGGCACACCATTGATGGCGTTGCCCAAAGTACCATAGTATAGGTTAGTAGCAAATACCGGAGCATCACCACCGACGCGTGCATAACCCGCTCTGATCTTACCCATATTCATCCATGGCATATTCAGCGATTCAGAGAATACATAGGAAAGGTTTACTGAAGGGTAATTGTAGGAGTTATTGCCACTGGGCAAGGTGCTCGACCAGTCGTTTCTATCCGTGATGTTCAAAAACAGCATGTCTCTGAATCCAAGCTCAACAGAACCATATAGTGAGTGTACCTCCTTTTGTGGCTCCGTCACGTTGGCACCTTTGGTGGTGGCAGTGCCCGGGTTATAAAGAAATGGGAAAGCAAAACCGCTGGCATTCACTTCTACAGTCTTCTGCTGCATTTTCAACAAATTACCTCCCAGGGTGACCCCAATAGAGAAGTCTCTGTTCACATCTTTATTGATCCCGACCAGGAAATCAGCGTTGGTTTCATTGTAGTTCACTGTACGCTGCAAGTCCAGACCGCCGGTAGGACGGTAAGCTGTACCTGTAGGTGTGATCTGGGTGGCATTGAAAGCATAGAAGTCATTGGCAATACGTGCCTGCACGTATAACCACTCCAAGGGTGCATAGCGCAGACTAGCCACACTTAACACCCGGTCTTTGGAAGTTTCAGTGATGAACCTGTTGGCTGCAAAGTATGGGTTGGTGGTAAAAGCATCACTACCAAACCGGATTTCGTTTTTCAACTCGTCATATCCGGGAGCGAGGTATTCTGCATCCACGTTGGGTGGCAAAAACATGATCGCATAGTTACCGTTACCAGGTGCGTCGTTCACTTTGGTTCGGCCCGCACCATCTTTGGTATAGTTCACATTCGCACTCCCTGTCAGCTGGGGAGACAGCTTGTACGAGGCATCCAAATTGATTGTTTGTCTCTTATAATCAGCTCCGGGGTAGACTGAGGTATTTCTCAAATCACCCAAAGACAATCTGACAGAGCCAGACTCGCCGCCACCGGAAATCGCCAATGAATTGGTATAAGTGGCACCGGTCTCATAAAAATCGTTCAGGTTGCCCCCGCTCACGGCTGAGTATGGATGTTGCCTGCCATCAAAAAGCGTGACCATGGAGCCATCAAGCGGCGCTCCCCAGGAGGTAAGCCCGGTATTGAGGGCAGAAGTCTGATCCGTAGGAGCAGCACCAAGTGTCCCTTGTCCATACTTTTCCTGAAAATCTCTGAAGTCATTGATCCTGGAGATGGCCACATTGCTGTTAAACTCTACCCCCAGTCCCTGACTGGACTTTCCAGATTTGGTGGTGATCAGGATCACACCATTACGGCCTCTCTGGCCATAAAGGGCAGCGGCTGCACCTCCTTTTAGTACGGTGATGTCTTCTATATCATCCGGGTTGATGCTGGAGATACCATCTCCGAAATCCGCACCATCCCATTTACCCACGCTACCCAGGTTGTCATTGTTCATCTGGATACCGTTGATAACATAAAGTGGCTGGTTGTTAAATGAGAGGGAGGAGTTACCGCGAATGGTCACTCGCGAAGATCCCCCTGGACCTGTGGAAGGCGCACTGCTGTTGAGGCCTGCTACTCTCCCTACCAGGTTGTCCGCCACACTGATCTCTCGCGCTTTGGTAAATTGCTCCCCTTTCACTCTGGACACGGAGTATCCGAGCGTCTTCGAGTCTCTTTCGATCCCCAAAGCCGTTACCACCACTTCACCAAGCTGAGTGATGTCGGCATCCATGGCCACAGTAATAATGGCCCGCGAGCCAACAACTTGCTCCACGGACGCAAAACCGATGGATGAAAAGACAAGTACGTCCGTTTCGTTTTCAATCTGGATTCTGAATTTTCCATCCAGATCCGTAGTAGTCCCTGAGTCCGTCCCTTTGATCAGGACAGTGGCACCAGGTATAGGCTCCCCCGATTGGGCATCACTTACAGTTCCCGAGACAGTTTGCTGTCCGAGTACAACGATGCCCATCAGCATTAACATGCAAAATGGTAGTATTCTCTTCATAGAATTAAACTTTTTGGTTTAGGACTTTTGTGACTGCCTTTTTTCAGTCACGGTACCCAATTAAGGAAGTCAGTATGATCTGAGGAAATTTATTCGCAGTACGACGAGCTTTTATCGCTAGATGACATTTGCGGTGCTATGAATAGCACCTATGCTGTTTATTGGCAAAACAGCGCTGTTGGTATAATTTAAGGTTTGCGCGTTCACTTATTTAGGAAATTTGGCTATCTAGTATATACAGTATCGCCTATATAAGGCCATCAAGAATAAATAACCGGCATTGAAGCAGCTTAGAAAACACCGAACAGTACTCTTCCATATCCTCTTCTGGGTAGGCTATTTCTCTTTCAACAGTGTAAGGTGGGGTCACTACTTTGGCGACTATATCTATTCGATCAAGTCTAATCTGGTAGAGTTCCCAATACATATCATTCTGGTATATCTCAATTTATACTGGCTGGTACCCCGGCTGCTTTCAAAAAAGAAATACCTGTTCTATGTTTTGTCCCTCTTCGGAGCCACGCTGGCCTTCTCGCTCGTCAAGATTCTGCTAACCTATGGCCTGGTGACGACCAACATCTGGCCGGAATCTGCCAAGCCCGAAACGGACCTGTTTGGGTTAAGCTATATCATCACAGTATTCATCGGTGAACTGTACATCATCGGGCTCACTGCCGCCATCAAGCTGACCATTGACCACATCCGGGAGCGCGATGCCCAACGGGAGCTGGAAAAAAACAGCCTCGAGACTGAACTTGCTTACCTGAAGAGTCAGATCCAGCCGCACTTCTTTTTCAATACCCTTAACAGCCTCTATGCCCTCACACTTGAAAAATCCGATTTGGCCCCCAACACCATCCTGAAGCTGTCCAACCTCATGAGTTTTGTCATTTACCGGGCCAAAGCCGATGAGGTGACCCTCATGGAAACGGTGACGCACATGAAGAACTATATTGAACTGGAGAAAATCCGGTTTGGCATCCGACTGCAGGTGCATTTTGAGATCACCGGCAAACTTGACGACAAGAAAATACCACCACTCATCCTGTCGCCTTTTGTAGAAAACAGCATGAAGCATGGTGGAGAGTCGCCTGAGGGCACCTTTGACATTTGGATCAAGCTGGATGTGGAGGGAGATAAACTCCGTTTCCAGGTGCACAACTGGCTGAAGGATTATCAGGATTCCAAAGAAGTACAGCGGCTCAATAAAAGTGAGGGCATAGGTCTTCAAAATACCATTCGAAGGCTTAAGTTGCTCTATCAGAACAAGTACCAGCTGGACATCAGTCAGGATGGTCAAAAACATATGGTTAATTTGGTACTCCCCTTAAATCAATAGATATGCAAGTGAAATGCCTGATCATAGATGACGAGCCTTTGGCCGTAAAAGTGGTGGAGAAATACATCGAAGAAGTAGATGACTTTGAATGCGTAGGGAGCTGCTCCAATGGGCTGGAAGCCATACGGTTTCTGAATGAGCAGGCTGTAGACCTCATTTTTCTGGACATCAATATGCCCAAACTTAGCGGCATGGAGTTTTTGGAAACCCTGAAAAACCCTCCACAGGTGGTGATCACCACGGCCTATCGCGACTATGCCGTAGAAAGCTATAACTATGATGTGGTGGACTACCTGGTGAAACCCATAGAATTTCCCCGTTTTTTCCGGATGGTGCAAAAAGTAATGAACCGACTGAGCATCAGGCCCACAGGCCCGGGGGGTACTGGCGGCGAGGCAGAGAAAATCGACCACCTCTTTCTCAAAGTGGACAAAAAAATGGTGAAGGTATTCCTGAAAGACCTCCTGTATGTGGAGAGCCTCAAGGACTATGTGATGGTGCGCACGACGGCCGAAGACCTCATTGTCCACCATAATCTCCACTCCTTCACCGACCTGCTGCCACAGGAAGATTTTATGCGAATACACCGCAGCTACACCGTTTCTTTAGAGAAAATCAAAGCCATCAATGGCAATCAGGTGGAGATTGGCGGCAAACATCTGCCCATCGGCCGCAACTACCAGTCAGAGGTAAAAAACAGAATATTGAAGGGCTAGACAAAAGCCAAAACGAGGGCTTATGTTCATCCGCCAAAGATCACTAACTTTGCGCCCTGAAATACTCGCAGGGAATGACCTTAGAACAAGAAATACAGAAGCGCCGCACCTTTGGAATTATCGCTCACCCGGATGCCGGAAAAACCACACTCACGGAGAAACTACTCCTGTTTGGTGGGGCCATACAAACGGCTGGTGCCGTAAAATCCAACAAAATAGACGTAGGCACCCGCTCTGACTGGATGGAGATAGAAAAGCAGCGGGGTATTTCGGTGGCCACTTCCGTAATGGGTTTTGACTACAAAGATTTAAAAATCAACATTCTGGACACCCCCGGTCACGAAGACTTTGCAGAAGACACTTACCGCACACTCACTGCCGTGGACAGTGTGATCATGGTGATAGACTGTGTGAAGGGTGTGGAGCGACAGACCGAAAAGCTGATGGAGGTATGCCGGATGCGTAAAACTCCGGTGCTTTGTTTCATCAATAAGCTGGACCGGGAAGGCCGCGATGCCTTTGAGCTGCTGGATGAAATAGAAGAAAAGCTGGGCATCAATGTGCGCCCCATGAGCTGGCCCATAGGCATGGGAAAATCACTGCGAGGCGTTTTCAATATTTTTGAAAATAACCTGAACCTATACGAGCCCAGCAAAACCAAGAAAGTCACCGATGTAGTGGAGATCAAAGGCATCGATGATCCCGAACTGGATAAGCGACTACCTGCATCTGCCGTGAAGACACTTAGAGAAGAAATAGAGCTGGTCAATGGGGTGTATGATCCCCTGGATGTCAGCAAATACCTCAATGGCGAAGTGGCTCCGGTCTTTTTTGGCAGTGCGGTCAATAACTTCGGGGTGCGTGAGCTGCTCGATTGCTTCATACAGATCGCTCCACCGCCTGTGGCCCGTGAAACTGAAGAACGCAAGATTGAACCGAATGAGCGAAAGTTCTCAGGCTTCATCTTTAAGATACATGCCAACATGGACCCCAAGCACCGAAACCGAATCGCTTTTGCGCGAATCTGCTCAGGCACTTTTCATCGGGGCACCAGCTACTACAATGTGCGCCACGACAAGCAATTTCGATTTTCCAATGCCACAGCCTTCATGGCGCAGCAGAAAGAAACCGTGGACGAAGCCTTCCCTGGGGACATTGTAGGACTATACGATACCGGCAACCTGAAGATTGGCGATACCCTCACCGAAGGTGAAAAAGGACTGTACAAAGGAATCCCTTCCTTCTCGCCAGAGCTATTCAGAGAAGTGATCAACCTGGACGCCATGAAGTCCAAGCAGTTGGAAAAAGGACTCAATCAGCTAATGGACGAAGGAGTGGCCCAGCTCTTTACTTTCGAGATGGGAGCCCGAAAAGTGGTGGGCACCGTAGGTGCACTGCAGTTTGAAGTATTGCAGTACCGCCTCCTCAATGAATACAATGCCAAGGCGCGATTTGACCATGTCAACATCTACAAGGCCTGCTGGATCAGCAGTAAAAACGAAGCTAAGCTGGATGCGTTTATCAAGGACAAATACCGTCACATTGCTAAAGACAAAGAAGGAAAACTCGTGTTCATGGCAGAGTCCAAGGCCTGGTTGCAGATGGTACAGGACAACTTCCCGGATGTGGAATTTCACTTTATCAGTGAGTTTTAAAGCCGAGATTTCATCTTGTTTGGGCGCTGTTGCTTCTGCTTTGATCACATTTGGATGAATGGCCCGTGGTAAAAAATATTAACAACCTTGAGTAAACCAATAGTATTATTTGAAGACAATCACCTGCTGATCCTCAGCAAACCAACCGGCTGGCTGGTGCAGGGAGATAAGACCGGTGACAGCACACTGACAGATTGGGGCCGGGACTACATCAAAGAAAAATATCAAAAACCCGGTGACGTTTTCCTACACCCCTGCCACCGGCTGGACAGACCCGTAGGGGGAATCACCGTTTTTGCGCGAACCTCCAAAGCACTGGAGCGCATGAATAAGCTTTTCCGAGAGGATAACATCCAAAAAACTTACCTCGCTGTGGTACAGGGAAAGCCCGAGCGTGAATCCGGAAAACTGATTCACTGGCTGGAGAAGGACGGGGCCAGAAACCTGGTGAAGGCCTACCCCAAAGCGAAGGGCGGAGCCAAAGAAGCGGAGCTGGATTATCAGCTCCTGGCCACGGAGAAAGCACATTCGCTGCTGAAAGTGCTGCCCAAAACCGGACGCCCACACCAGATCCGTGTCCAGCTCTCCAAAATGGGCTGCCCCATCAAAGGAGACTTAAAGTATGGCTACGCCGAGCCAAATGCCGACAAAAGCATTCACTTACACGCCTTTCAGATTAGTTTTGTGCACCCTGTCAAAAAGGAACCCATAACTTTCACTTCATTACCCCATTGGAATGAATTCAAATCCATCATCCATGAGTTGGCTTAACCGATTGCAAACCCGCTGGAACCTCAAAAGCGGCTTTCAGGTGGTCATGGTACTGATCGTCTTTGCCTGCACAGGCTTCACGGTGCTGTTTCTCAAACGGCCGGTTGTTGCTTTCTTCACCGGTGATGGCGAGCAAAACATCTGGTTTTCGGTGGTCTACTACCTCCTTATCCTGCCCATATACAATATCATTCTGCTGTTTTATGGCTTCCTATTTGGCCAGTTTCGCTTCTTCTGGGAGTTTGAAAAGCGCACGTTCAGACGGTTGACCGGCAAAAAAGACAATGCTTGACAGAGAAAAGGCCATAGAGCGGATGAATGAACTGGGTGCCCGGCGCATCCCTTTTTTCTTTTTCACAGACTTTATGGGTAGCCGCTGTCTCATTCAGCCGCTGGGCGAAATCAATCCTTCCGAACTGAGATTTGCCCTCAATCAATCTGGCCCAAAAAACCAGACGGCTCCTTCTTTCCATTTCAAAAAACACCCGCTGACAGAAGAGCAGTTTCACGGACCGTTTCGCTATGTGGTAGATCAGATCAACTATGGCAACTCCTACCTGGTGAACCTCACTTTTAGAACACCTATAGAAACGAACCTCTCCCTGGCCGATATTTACGAGCTCAGCCAGGCTCGCTACAAACTCCTCTACAAGGATCAGTTCGTGGTTTTTTCACCGGAGACTTTTGTGAAAATGGTAGACGGTCACATCTACAGCTACCCCATGAAGGGAACCATAGACGCCTCTGTAGCTGATGCCGAAACACAGATCCTCAACGACCCCAAAGAAACAGCCGAGCATGTAACCATCGTGGACCTGATCAGAAACGACCTCAGCCAGATTGCCAGCGAGGTGAGCGTGTCGCGGTTTAGATTTATCACTGAGGTGAAAACCCACGAAAAAAAGCTCCTACAGGTGAGCTCAGAGATCACCGGAAAGCTCCCTGCCAACTATCACCAATCTCTGGGCAGCATGCTCTTCCGGCTGCTCCCTGCCGGCAGCATCTCTGGTGCCCCGAAGAAAGAGACCATCCACATCATAAAGACTGCTGAGACTTATAACCGGGGATTCTACACGGGAGTCTGTGGGTTGTTTGATGGGCAGGACCTGGACACCGGGGTGATGATTCGGTTTATTGAAAAAGAAGGTGACCAGCTCTACTACAAAAGCGGCGGGGGCATCACCTCCTTCAGCGATGAAGCCCGGGAGTACCAGGAGATCATTGATAAGATCTATTTGCCTTTTTAGGGGTACGCATCAGCGAGCCCTGCTCGTGCAGGGATGAAGCAACAGGAGTTTATGGTGTCATCACATGAGTTTTCCTCCATCTTCCCCTAAATTCACCTCCTCAAACCAATCATGATTTCCTGCACGCAATGAGCCGATTCATTGAAACCATTTGTTTTGAAAAAGGAGCCTATTCCCTGCTGCCGGAGCATCAGCTGCGGGTGAACAGGGCTTTTGAGGCCCACTACCCGGAGGCAGCGCCACACCAACTCACCACGCTGCTGCCCGCACTGTCTTTCGACGAGCGGTATAAGGTGCGGGTGGTGTACGACGCAGAGCTGACGGAAGTAGAGTTTTCTCAATACACCCTGCGCCCCCTCAGGCGCATACAGCTGGTGCGTAATGACTCCATTAGTTACGGTTTTAAGTCTGAAAACCGGAAGGCTCTGACCAGGCTCTTTGCACAGCGTGGATCAGCTGATGAGATATTGATTGTAAAAAAGGGAGCTGTCACAGATGGCTACTACGCCAATGTCGCTTTTTGGGATGGGGCTGCCTGGTGGACACCCAAGACGTATTTGCTCAATGGTGTGCGGAGACAGCACCTGCTCAATACCGGGAAAATCAGGGAAAAGATGATCAGGGAAGACGACCTCAGGTCATTTGAAAAAGTGAGCCTGATCAATGCGATGGTGGATCTGGGAGAAAGTGAACTTCCGGTGAGCGAAATCCATGGGATAAACAGCTGAAGTGACCCCCTTTGGGCCACCCCGCTGTTATCTGTCTACGCTGGTTAAAAATCTGAATCCTTCAGAAACCGGAATTTCAATTCATAGATTTCCGCAAAATCTTTACCTGTTTCTATCATTTCATGGTTGGTCACTTCAGCTCCCCAAATTACCTCTACGTTCGTGCCTCCGGCAGCACGCATTCTCAGGTATTTAAACAAGTCAAAAAGGACTTTAGCGGTACTGGTATTGAGGTCGTAGAAGCACAGGTGAACTTTCAACTGGTTGCTGTTTTTCAATTCAGCTTTGAATCTCTGGAGTGGTGCATGGTAAAACTCATGCATGTCCGGTTTAACGGACTTTCCCTTGATCACGAGCAGGCTCTCAGCACTGCTGTACTTCAAAAAAGGCGTGGTGGCAGTAGGTTCAAGGGTTAGTGCTGCGGGCTTCTTGGGCAGCGCGTGAAAGTGGGCGGTGTTAATGGCGTAGTGAGCAATCATGTGGTCATTTCTTTTAAAATCAACGGAAGTCTGCTTTATCGGGCTTTTCATTTTGTTGATTTTAGTGATCATTCTTTTTTAGTTTTTTAATTACAATACAAAGATGGAAAAGAACCGCCCGTTATATCAGAGGGAAATTCGTATTTTGAAATTTGCGTGATTCGCGGAATGGAATGGGTGATTCCAGCACTCAGGTATATCGTTGCTTAGATTTTCGGAAACGGCCTTGTTTTCAATGACTTAAAGGTATGGGTCAGTTGCAGGCAAATAATGGGGAGTCCATCTGAAATTCAAATTGTATCATTCTGAGATTTCCCGATTGGTCTCCACCTTTTACAGGCGCAGGCTTCAGCACCCAAACCACCTAAACCCTCGTACCTAAAGAGATTTGGGGATAACTGCTAACCAGGTAGCAAAAAAAAGTGGCTCCTGTAGAGGAACCACCTTGCTTGATTGGACTTTTACTGGTTGTTATTCCTTAGGCCGCCATGTAGTGAAAATCCAGGTCATAGATCTCCGCAAAGTCTCTACCCGTCTCCATCATTTCATTATCAGTCTTAGCACTCCAAATCACCTGTATGCGCTTACCTGCAGCACGCATACATCTCAGGTACTTGAAAAAATCAAAGAGTACTTTGGCTGTACTTGTGTTGATGTTTTGAAAGCAAAAACTCACCGTCAGTTGATCAGCTTGTTCCAGGTTGACTTTCACAATTGTCAGTATTTCATGATAGAAATTCTGCATATCCAGATTCGTGGAATTTCCTTTAATCATCAACACTTGATTGTGCTCATCATAGCAAACAAATGGCGTTTTGGTAGTAGGCTCAATCACTGTGGTTCCGAAATGAGACACCATCAGTGAAAGATTGTTGAAGTTGGAAGCCTGGGGGAAATTCTGATTTGCTATCATGACTTTTAAAGTTTAGGAGTGCTTATCAAATAACTATAAAGCAAAGATGCCATACCTTCCATCCTCCTATAAGAGGGAATCAACCATTTGAAAAAATAGGTGTTTTGCGAATAATGACTCTGTGAATCACGCAACCTACGCCCTCGGGGGAGCCGTTCATCAGGATATTTGTCTGAAAGACAAAAAAAGGTGATCCATCCCGAATCACCTTTCACCTGTTGGCCGCCGATTTCCCAACCGCCTAGGCTGCCAAATATCTGAAATTCAAATTGTATAGTTCTGAGAGTTCTCGCCCGGTTTCCATCATTTCAAGGTCGTAAGCATCTGCACCCCAAACCACCTGAACCTTGGTGCCTTCTGCCACTCGTACCCGCAAATATTTGAACAGGTCAAACAAAACCTTTACCGTAGACGTGTTCATCGCCTTGAAGTAGAAGTACACCTTCAGGTTGTTGGAGTCCACCGCATCCCTTTTTACGGCTGAGAAGATAGGATCAAAAAACTCCTGCATATTCGGGTCACTGGCATTCCCTTTGACAATCAGGAACTTCGTTTCCTTATCATAGCTGACAAAAGGAGTAGTACCCGTAGGGTCCAACATGAGGTTTGAAGTCCACTTGGGAGTGAACTTGTGTAAGTAGGTGGTGTCTGTAGCGTAGTGAGTAATCATGTTCTTAATATTAAATTGTGAGTATTGAGACGACTTTACACTTTAACACTTCGGTGAGTCGAACCAAATCATAGCTGTAATTTGATTGTGGGAAGTGTTTCAGGCATTAGCCATCTGTTGGATTTAGGTTTTCATTTCATCAGTTAGTTTTATGACAATACAAAATTGCTCAATAACATCCCGTTATATTAGAGGGAAATCCGTATTTTCAAACTTTGCGTGAAACACGCAACGGTGCGATTCCAGAAATCTCAATGGCCCCATGATCGAACAGAGAGTGTCCGATTTCGATCATTGCAGGGGGATAAGTTCTGTTCAATACACTTGTTTTCAGTAACTTAGGATTTCTGGCAAGCATTTGGCACCAACAGCCGCAAACCGAACAACCTATGATCCGCAACCTCCTTACCATTGCCCTCAGACGTGTAAAAAGACAACGATCCCTCACCGTACTCCATATACTCGGGCTCTCCATCGGCCTGATGTCCTGCATCTTCGTTTGGTTGTATTCCAACGACGAGCTCAGCTTTGATCAGTTTCATGAGAAAGGGGATCGGATTTACAGAATCAATCAGACCTTTATCTGGGGCGACGATGACGCCCTCTTCGGGTCCACCGGCCCGGCGGTGATGGGTGCTCTCTGGCGGGAAGTGCCAGAGTTCGAAAGCCTCACCCGAGTGCACACACCGGGTAATTTTCTCATCTCCAGCAGCAATACCCTCGGTGATCGCCAGGTCTTCGAAGAGGAATATTTATTGGCAGTAGACTCCAATTTCCTCGAAATTTTCACCTTCCCGCTGCTACAGGGTAACCCAAAGACTGCATTGCTCAACCCCAACAGTATCGTGCTGACAGCCAGCATGGCCCAGAAGTATTTTGGCAACGAAAATGCCCTGGGCCGACAGCTGGAGCTGGGTGAGCAGCCCAACCAGCAGTCTTACCTCATCACCGGAGTGGCAGCAGATGTTCCTGACAATTCACACATTCAGTTTGACTTCCTCCTCTCCATGTCGTCTTTCCCCAGGGTAAAAAAATCTGCCGACTCCTGGATGTGGACCGCTTTTGTCACCTTTGGCCTGCTCCGAGCAGATGCGAACCCGGGTATAGTGGCAGAGAAAGTGGGGGCCGTACCGGGTAAATATATGGAGGCCTTCCTCCAAAAATACCGGGGCATCAGCTACGAAGAATTTTTGGCATCAGGCGAGGAATGGAACCTCTACATCCAACCATTTCTGGATACTCACCTGCGATCTACGCATGTGTACTCAAGGCTCAATGAAATCACAGACATCAAAACGTTGTACATACTTTGGTTGATCGCCGGGCTCATCCTCACCCTATCCATGATCAACTTCATTAACCTCTCCACCGCAAAGGCTACGACGAGAGCCAAAGAAGTCGGAATTAGAAAAGTAATTGGCTCAGCACGGAAACAGCTGATTGATCAGTTCATGGTGGAGTCGTTTATTTATGTCTTTGGGGCAGTGATCACCTCTTTATTCCTGGTGGAGTTCCTCCTGCCTGCCTTCAACAGCATCACTGAAAAGAGCATTTCCATCACAGAACTATTCACTCCGGGCTTTCTATTGGCGCTCCTCTTGCTCACCCTGGTGATCGGCCTGCTGAGTGGCCTTTACCCGGCTTTTTACCTGTCTTCTTTCAGACCTGCACTGGTGCTCAAAGGCAAAAATATGCAGGGGCTGGGCGGTACCCGCACAAGAAATGCGCTGGTGACTGCCCAATTTGCCATCTCCATCGCCATGATCACATGCACCCTGATCGTGCGGGATCAGGTCGAGTTCTGGAAAAATGCCGATCTGGGTTTCGATCGGGAAAATAAGATCATCATTGAGCATGCCGAGCGGCTGGGCACCTCAGTGGAAGCGTACGAAAACAAGCTTTTGCAACATCCACTGGTGGAGCGCGTCACACGCTCATCCGATACTCCGCCCATGATTTTTGATTTTGACAATTTTGTGCGGAACGGGGCAGAACAAAGAAATATTTCGGTGAACTACCTCACCACCGATGAGCACTTTCTGGATGTGTATGGACTCAACCTGACCATGGGTAGAAACTTCTCACGTGAGTTCAATGAAACACATCACATTATCGTGAATGAATACCTTACCAGAGCCTTTGGGTTTGACACCCCTGCGGATGCACTGCACCAGCCCATCACATACAATGAGGTGGACTATAAAATCATCGGCATTGTCAAAGACTTCAACAGCAACCTCTCTGATCAGATCTACCCCACGGCCATCTTCGATGTGAAGGCTCCCATCTTCCGGGATCCCTCTAGTGAGCTTACAGTGAGCCTGCTGAGAGACCTCACCGCCGATGAAACCATGGACTTATTATCGGCATTTGAAGCGGACTGGAATGGCATTCAGTCCACCGCACCTTTTGACTATACCTTTATGGATCAGGAGTTTCTTCAGTTTTTCCAGGAGACCATTCGATTCAGCGCCATTCTGAAAGCACTTGCTTCATTGGCCATATTCATTGCCTGCCTGGGCCTGGTAGGTCTGGTAGCGTTTGTGATCGAGAAGCGCAACAAAGAGATAGGAATTCGCAAAGTGCTGGGCGCCTCCGTCACTAACATTTGGCTGCTCCTTTCGGGAAATTTCGGGAAGCTGTTGCTCATTGGTTTTTTAATTGCCACGCCAGTCAGCTGGTACCTGATGTCGCAGTGGCTCGAAAGCTTTCCTATGCGCACCACCATTTCTGCGTTAACCATGCTGGCCTCCGGTGTGCTCATGCTCCTGATCGCGGTAGTCACCATGAGCTTTCAGACCCTCAAGGCTTCCAGGATCAATCCAGTGGATTATCTGAAGGAGGAGTGACACTGACAAGGCTGATCTAATTCCATTTTTTACCACCCAAAACTAACATAGCCAAGCAGGCTCCATGCTATGTCACCATTGGTGTATTGGGCCTCGGACCTGACTCAACAAAGATTGCCCCATAACAGAAAAAGGGAGCATGAGCTCCCTTTTTCTGTTTTCCTATATCTAATGTCTAAGGATTAGTCCTTGATGATCTTCTCAGCCAGTACCGTCACCTTATTGTTGAGTACTTCTACCACACCGCCGCTTACGGCAATGTGTGTTTCCTCATCCTTCTTGTTGACTTCTCTGATGAATTTGATGTCTCCATCACCCAAGGTGGAAATCATAGCAGCATGATCACTCAATACCTGAAATGACCCGTCGCTTCCCGGAAAAGTAGCACTCTCTACTTCCCCTTCAAATACCTTTTCGTCTGGAGTTACTATTTCTAAAAACATGCGCTTATGCGTTAGCTTCTGCTAATAATTTTTCTCCTTTGGCCACAGCATCTTCTATGGTACCTACCAGGTTGAATGCTGCCTCAGGCAGATGATCGTAAGTACCATCCATGATGGCATTGAAACCATTGATGGTGTCTTTGATGTCTACCAGTACTCCTTTGAGACCTGTAAACTGCTCTGCTACGTGGAAAGGCTGAGAAAGGAATCTCTGTACCCTTCTGGCTCTGTGTACCACTTCTTTGTCCTCATCAGAAAGCTCATCCATACCCAGGATGGCAATGATGTCCTGAAGTTCTTTGTATCGCTGCAGAAGCTCTTTCACTCGCTGTGCACAGTCGTAGTGCTCAGCACCGAGAATCTCTGTGCTCAGGATTCGTGAAGTACTATCCAAAGGATCCACGGCAGGGTAGATACCCAGCTCAGCAATCTTACGGGAAAGTACAGTAGTCGCATCCAGGTGAGAGAAAGTAGTCGCCGGAGCAGGGTCAGTCAAGTCATCGGCAGGTACGTATACGGCCTGTACCGAAGTAATAGAGCCATTCTTGGTAGAAGTGATTCGCTCCTGCATGGCACCCATCTCAGTAGCCAGGGTAGGCTGGTAACCCACCGCCGATGGCATACGTCCCAAAAGGGCAGATACCTCAGAACCCGCCTGAGTGAATCGGAAGATGTTATCCACGAAGAAAAGGATATCACGTCCCTGACCAGTGCCATCTCCGTCACGGAAATATTCTGCGATCGTCAGACCAGAAAGCGCTACACGAGCACGTGCCCCCGGAGGCTCATTCATCTGTCCGAAAACGAAAGTTGCTTTAGACTCTTTAAGATCTTCAGGAGTTACTTTAGACAAGTCCCATCCGCCTTCTTCCATAGACTTCTTGAAGTTTTCACCGTAGTTTACGATGCCCGCCTCAATCATCTCTCTCAAAAGGTCGTTACCCTCACGAGTACGCTCACCCACTCCCGCAAATACTGAAAGACCAGAATACGCTTTGGCAATGTTGTTGATCAATTCCTGGATCAATACGGTTTTACCAACACCGGCACCACCGAACAATC
Organism: Marinoscillum sp.; assembly: GCF_040222955.1. Classification (GTDB taxonomy): domain Bacteria; phylum Bacteroidota; class Bacteroidia; order Cytophagales; family Cyclobacteriaceae; genus Marinoscillum. Next base: position 141,722 of record NZ_JAVKCA010000010.1, read on the forward strand.
CAATCTTACCCCCTTTGGCGTAAGGCTCGATCAGGTCAATTACTTTAATTCCTGTGAAAAGTACCTCCGTAGAGGTAGAAAGGTCTTCATATTTAGGTGCCAATCGGTGAATCGGCAACCCTTTATCGCCCTTAGGCTGTGGAATACCATCAATCGCTGCACCTACCACGTTGAAAAGACGACCTTTGATATCGTCTCCTATGGGCATCTGAATAGGGCTACCCAGGTCCTCTACTTCCATTCCCCTCATCATACCGTCTGTTGCGTCCATCGCGATGGTACGTACGGTATCTTCTCCCAGGTGCTGCTGTACTTCCAAAATTACGTCAGTACCGTCCAGTTTAGTGATTTTCAACGCATCCATGATGTTGGGGAGCTTTGAGCCTTCCGCATCAAAACTTACGTCCACAACTGGACCGATTACTTGGGTGATTTTGCCTTTATTAGCCATTATTCAATTTGATTTAAATAAGCGTATCTCGAATCGAGTGCGAAATTAATCTAAAATTGGTTAAGAGAAAAAGCAGGTAGTCGAAAACTGCTCACGATTTCAGTAATATTCTAAAGGTAGTCCCTTTATTTAACTCAGAGTCCTTCACAAAGATCCTTCCACCATGATAATTCTCTACGATTCGCTTGGTTAATGCCAGACCCAAGCCCCAGCCTCTTTTCTTGGTAGTGTACCCGGGCTTGAACACCTGTGTGAGCCGGTTCTTGGCAATCCCCTTTCCGGTATCGGAAATATCAACGGCCACGCGTCCGTCGCTCACCTTCATGATTTTGATCGTAATGGCACCTTTGCCCACCATGGCGTCCACGGCATTTTTCACAATATTCTCCACCACCCACGCAAAAAGCGGCCGGTTGATACTGCAGGTAATCTCTTCATTGGGAAAGGCCTGTACCGTCATGCTTACCTTAGTAGAGATTCTTTTCTCCAGGTATTTCACCACCTCAGACACCAGGTCAAAAACCCGCTCCGGGCGCAGCTGTGGCACACTGCCGATATTGGAAAAACGCTCGGTGATCATTTCCAGGCGGTCCACATCCTTTTGCAGCTCCAGAAACACGTCTTTCTGATCAGGGAAGGTCTCCTTGAAATACTCCACCCAGGCGATCAGTGAAGACAAAGGAGTACCCAACTGATGAGCGGTTTCTTTGGCCAGCCCCACCCACACCCGATTTTGCTCTGCGGTGCGGGAGTAGTTAAACACCGCGAAGATGATGAGTCCGAAGATCGCAATGATCGACAGCTGTACATACGGGTAGTACTTTAGCTGGGTGAGCAGGAAGGAGTTGCGGTAGTAGATGTTCTTATACCCATAGATCTGGTTGTTGTCATCGGTGAGGGTGACCATGATGGGCTCCCGTTCGGTCATCATGTCCTTGATTTCATTGAGGAGAAATCGCTTCCGAACCCGATCATTTTCTATTTTGTCTGCTGCCGGGATGTTGCGGTAGTGCTCCGGCTTGCCAAATTCATCGGTGAGGATCACCGGGATGGTGTTATTGGCCTGGATGATTTCCTCCATCACAAAGATGAGGTTGGGGGCATCATTTTCATTGGCCAAATACTCCAGTGTACTGGCATAGAGGTCGATCTGCTTTCGCTCCCGGTCGCGGATTTGCTTCACCAGTTCATTGGTGTAGACGATGGATCCGGCACTGATGATCAGCGCCACACCCAGCACCACCCACTTGAAGCTGGAGCGGTTGGAGTAAAGACTGATGGTAGGTTCTTCCCGGTATGCACTCACTGAGGAAACGAGGTTTGTTCCATTCGGTAATTTAGCAGAAAATCAAATTCAGTGAGAAAAGAAAGTGGTTTTTGAAAAGAAGTGTGTGAAATACACACAAAAGCGTTAGGTTAAAAAATAGGGCAAAGCTTTGGTTTTACCCCCTCCATTTTTAAGTTGCCACTTTTTTTCACCGACCTAACTAATTTTTCAAGCCATGAAAAGATTAATAACGCTTTCCCTAATTACCTTTTTGGGTATAATGATCGCCTGTGATACCGAAGAACCAGTCAGCCCGGATCATCAATCAGGATTACAAGTGGAAACAATAAATCCGTATACTGACCCTCAACTAATGAACATTCTCAATGCATTTGGATCAGGTAAGGGCAGGATCGCATCCGCATTTGGAGAAATCAATATGGACAGCGTGATCAAACTTGCCAATTATGACTTGGGAATTACGAACTATACGTTTGGAATCACAGACGCTGAAGCCAGGGAGGTGTATTTTGACAATTTGATTGTAAAATCTAGTGAAACTGAAAATCAGGCATTTGTTATTAGAATAAAGCCAGAAATAAATGTGGCAAACACGGGGAACATTCTCGATGAGAGATACACCGGAAAGATGGAAATACTTGACCTAACCGGAAACAGTATTGGACAAGTCTCATTTGAAAATGGTGAAAAAATCAACTCAGAGAACACCAGCGGACGAATTAAAGAATATATGAGTGACTGCTATATCAAGATAGTCTACATTGGTGGTAACCTTCACAGTATCGGACTGGCTGGGGAAAATTGTGACCTTGGTGGAGGCGGTGGCATCTACGATGACTGGGATGGAAGCGACTATACTGGTGGAAATGAAGGAGATTCTGGTGGAGGTGGCTCTGGTTACAGTGGTGGCGGTGGTGGTGGTAGCATCTCCGATGGCTCTTCTGGAACGACAGATTCCGGAACCACAGGCGTTGATCAGATAGCCATTAAACCTATCTCAGTAGATGATTATATAGCCAAGCAGGCATCTCTTTGGCAAATGATGAGCATTACCCTTTCGAATGCGTTCAAGAATGATCCGTGCGCTATGTCAGTATTTGACGCACTTAATGAAAATCAGTCTGCATGGAGAATGTTGGCTGGTTTTTTGGGTGAAAGACCTACCGGGTCTTTGTCGTTCAGGTTAAATTCAAGTTTTCCGAATCCAGCTCGAACGATAAAAAATTCCAATGAGGTTTATATTGAAATGAATCCTCTATACTTCAATGCAGAATCATCCCTATCGATAATGCAAGCTATGCTTCATGAGTATTTGCATGCTGAGCTATTTAGTCGGCAAATTAGTAATGATCCAAACATAGATTTAATGTTGGAACAGTTTGCTGATTCTAAGGATTCTCCATACCACAACATAATGATTGATTATGTTGAATTAATGGGAATAATTCTCTACAGCCTTGACGGAGGAACTTTTGATCTGGAATACTACGAAGCTTTGGCTTATAGAGGACTTGAACAAACTGATTATTATAACACTGAAATCAGGGGAAGTGCTGAGGAGACAATCATCAAGTCTTTTCAGCAACAATTACTTAGCGGTCGAGATAGTTGTAAATAGTTTCTGTATGAAAAAATTTCAAGCTTTATTTCTTTTTTCCCTAATCGTACATTCAATTCAGGCTCAGATAAAACCTGACTCTGTTTTCATTCATTTTAACCCTGAAAGCCGCCTTAATCAAGTACAGAACCCTGATTCGTATACTATTGATGGTCAAGAGGTCCAAGTCTACTATTTCATTATTAAAATGGGGATGGGAATAGACCTGTGTTTCGGGAACAGCATATCCGAAGGCAATTCATATCGAAAATTGATTCCATTGGAGGAGTTGACATCCTTAGATATTAAGAATTATAAATGGATCCATAACAATTACTATTTATACGATAACCCAGGTAGTGACTCAGAATACATGAAACTATATGAAAACTTGTTAAATGTAGATTCTACAGAGTTCTTTCTGGTTATTCCGGACAGTGTCAGCAGAACAGCAGAAATCCTACATGTTTTTAATTGCAACTACATAGAGTATTGACAAATAAATGATTTCATCCCTATTGCTTTAACCGACGTGCCTAATGCCAGTAAAACTTTTAATTCTATTGGCCATTTATAGCGCCAGCGCTTGTCAGAGCAATGATTTGTACATCATCGTTGACACCAGCAACCAAATTAAGCAGTCCTACCCCAAAGTATATCAGGGAAACTATAAGGATCAATACACAACGTGGGCCTGCTTTTTATCAGATGAAGTGGAATTATTTAGCCCATATTGCTTCACTTCACATGATGAGAAAGCTGAAAAAATTGGAAATCTGTCTGGCCTGAAGGGTGAAGCTTGGAATCAAAATGAGTTTGATCAATTTTTGGCCCGTTCATTTTTATCTGGTGGCAAAGATACTCAGTTGGTCAATCCGGCTAATGAAACCTTAGCTTCTTGCACAGGCCTACTGGATGGCTACAACAAAGTGTTCATGTTAATAAAAAAAAGAGAACCATTATGAACAATATGAAGTAGCCGGTTGCACTTGTTTTGAGGAATAATGAGTTCTTTGCGGGTGCATCAGATTGAGACTACTAACAATTATGAATAGGACGTCATTGTGTTTAAGAAATACATCTATTCTATTAATGACTTTATTATGCTCTTGTAATCCAAACTCCAATAGATTGGATAAGTCAGCACTCAATGGCTCATGGTCATTTTGTGCCGAAAACGGATATGCAGAATGGCACGCATCCAATGCGGAGGCCTATGTTTCATTTCCAAACCGCGGCATACTGACTCATTTTTATTTTGAAGTGTATGGTGACACACTCTATACCACGCTGGAAAATCCCAAAAACAGGGAAAACCAGGTTTTCCATCTCACCAGGGTATCGGCAGACCACATCCAACTCAAGTATCAAAGCGAGCCCGATCGGGCGGATCGCTTGACATTTGATTTAAAAAGAATTGAAGCAGCAATTAATCCAATTGATCAAAAGTGGAACAACTCCCTGGGGAAATTCTATCAGATAATATCCAGGAAAAGACAGAGAGAAAGCGATTGCCCAGACACACCCATTGATTCAACGAATTTATTAGATATCCAGTGGGAAGAATTCTCCCTACTTCTGGATTCATTGGAAAGCGGTCAAAAATGATGGGTTTTGCGGTCATCACAAAGGGAAATGTAACTAGACCTCTTTTTGTATTCTTAGTTACAATATACTTCGCACCTGCTATGAGCCAAGATCTCAATCAGGGATTCTTTAAATATGGCAACTGCCAATCCGCAAGGGATTCTGCCTACATGGACATCCAAAACCGCTCAATGAAGTTCTATGTGCAAGATGAAGGAACTATGAATAAGTTAGAAAAACAGGTCATGGACTCACTTGCTCAAATCTACGGCATAGAGTTAATTACCATGCAGGGGTGGTCTACAGACTGCTACAATACAGCAATTAGAAATCACCTGACTAAGGTTGATGCTCTTCAGCAAGATTTCTGGGTGCACTTTTGCTTTCAGCTAGATTCACTCAAAAAGGCCAAAGGGATTGATTAGGTATGAAAAATTACATACTCGTATTCATTCTTATTCTATCAATGTGCCTAGTGTCAGAATCTGTAAACGGGCAACGCAAAGGGTATGCTTATGGGAACTGTAGTGATGCCTTAGATTCTGCAATGATACACTTCGCTAATGGTCAACCTCGGTATCATATCCATTCCGGAGGAAGCTGGAGTCCAGGAAAAAAGTCATTGCTGGATTCCCTGGCTTCAAGCATATATGGGGTCAACATCATTACCTTATATGACCCCACCACAGACTGCTACAATCATAAAATAAGGTCTCTGTGGATTTCTGAAAATGGTGTCGATTTCTGGCCCGAATTATATTCAACCTTCCAGAACGAATGCATTAAGAGAGAGCTCGATTAACCGATGACCTTGAACAGAATTTATGGCTTACTTTGTATGCTTTAACTAACGAGGATGCAACTAATATTTTTGTTACTAATAGCCTTGTGGCAAGACTGTATTCATGAAGAAATCATTAACACCCGCCTTCAGAATTTGAGTGAACAGCAACTGGTATATCTTCATACTATTCCAACCGATTCCATTGATCCGCACTATCAAGAAATTCTCTTAAAAGACTCCCTCGTGAGCAGGTGGGTTAGCTTGCCGGGCTTTTCCAGCGATTGGATTCATCGTTTTTCACAAGACCAAATATTCTCCAATGAGCGCACAAAAACAATGGCTCTGGATGGGTTTATTCCTGAAGAGCAGATTGTAAAATCGCGATGTTCATCATACTCCAACCAAATGATCCTGGAACTGGGCACTCCAATTATTTCACTTTCCCGGGAATTTGCCGTGCTATATGAACAGTCATATTCATGCGATGGGCGCAGTGGCAGTTCTCAAATCAACGTGTACTACAAAACGAATCAATGGGAGTTGGTGGCCATCGTCCCTCTTTCGGTGCATTAGCAATCCAACTTGCCCAAAACAAGTGCTTACCACAAGAATGAATACTCTGTAACCAACGCACATATGCCAGTAAAACTTTTAATTCTATTAGCCATGTATAGCGCCAGCGCTTGTCAGAGCAATGATCTGTACCTCATCGCTGATGAAAATACTCTTGAAGATTCGTCTTACCCTAAACAAACGAGTGTTGAGTATGAGGAGCGAAACATTACCTATATATGTTTCACTTCAAGAAAGGTGAACTTATTCGGCCCATATTGCTTCACCTCGCATGATGAAAGAGCTGAAAAAATTGGAGATTTGTCTGGACTGGAGGGGGAAATTTGGGATCAGCATAACCTCGATGAGTTCTTGTTTGAGTATCTACTGGATAATGGCCAGGAAAATAAGCTGGTCGACCCCACTGTGAATTCTTCAACATGTGCAGGTTTACTGAATCAATACCAAAATGTCTTCCTATTGGTAAAAGCCGAAGAGTATTATTATAAATATCAAGTGGTCAGTTGCACATCTGTTCAGGAATAATGATCTTAAAACATTACGATTCACTCAAAAAGGCCAGGGGATTGATTAGTAAAAACCCAATCCAACGAGGAATTCAAATGCAAGTGCAATGAACAGAGTCATTTTAATATTATTTGTTCTGGTATCTTTTGAATCAATATGTCAAACACCCGCGCACATTAAGTACCCTACATGCGCTATAGCACGGGAATTGGCGAAAGAAGAATTAAAAGGAGATACAATAAATTATTTCCATTTTGGTGATTTTCGCAATAACAGTCAGTTTCACATTAAGATTGACTCACTGGCCCGGAGCATGGGCATAAGGTTAGCACACGCAAGCCATCAAAGTTCGTTGGATTGTTACAATGAAGTCGTAAAAACCCACTTCAGTGACAAAAAAGGCATTGATAACATCTGGGTTTATCTTAATACAAAGACAGATTCGCTGCTCAATTTGGATCGGTGAGGGCGTGGATTAGCAAAACACAAGACGATTCACTCAAAAAGGCCAAAGGATTGATTAGCTAAAAAACACCCGCCATGACAAGTCACAGCGGGTGGGCTTTCTATTTCAATCAATTCTTCATCATGATCCACTTGGCCAGCACCTTGTAATTCACCTTGGTGCCATGCATCAGAATCCCAATGCGATAAATCCTGCTGGCAAACCAGATGGTGAACACAAACCCGCCAATCATCAGCACCATGGAAAGCGCCAGCTCCCATACCGGTACCCCAAAAGGCACGCGCATCATCATCACCACCGGTGAAGTGAACGGAATCATGGACATCCAAAACGCCAGGGACCCATTGGGGTCGTTCAGCACGGCACTGAGCATGACGATGGCCAGAATCAGTGGCATGGTGACAGGAAACATAAACTGCTGGGCATCTGCATCGCTATCTACAGCCGAACCGATGGCCGCAAAAAGGGCTCCATATAATAGGTAGCCCGTCAGGAAGAAAAACAAGAAAGCCACGATGACCATGGGCATGTTGATAGACTCTACGGCCGAGCTAATGCTGCCGAGCAGGCTTTCCTCCATCTGCTGTGCTGCTTCATCCTGTGGTAAGTTCATAGCCTCCATCTGCTCAGTCTGTTGCCTTTTCGCATCCATGGCCTGACTGGCGAAGATCCCCCCTACAGCCGTGCTGATGGTGGTAGTGAGCACGATCCACAGGATAAACTGTGACAAGCCCACACCTGCAATACCAATCACTTTGCCCATCATCAACTCAAAAGGCTTCACGGAGGCGATAATCACCTCCACAATCCGGCTGGTTTTTTCCTCCACCACACCACGCATACACTGAGTGCCGTAGACAAAGATGAAAATGTAAATCAGGAATGACGCCACGTAACCCACTACGGTCGCTCCTATGGAGCTGCTTTCCTTTTCTCCCCCCGAGCCTGAGAGGTTGATCGTGCTGATGTCTACATTGGCCTTAAGACTTTCGAGTACTTCTTTTTGAATCCCCGACTGACGCAGTTTGATGTTTTCGATCTCTCCCTCCAACTTCCTGCTCAGGTCGTGCACCATGGAGACACTCGGGTTACTGGGTGAGTAAAACACCACACCGGCAGGTGCTGCCACATCCATTTCCGGAATATACAGCAACCCGTCAAAGTCCCCTTTCAGCACATCTTCTTTGGCTTCATCCAATGGCTTGTCGGAATAGCTGAAAACCATTTGGCTGTCATCGATGAATATTTCACTGAACATCCCGCTCTTATCCACCACCTGGATGGTCTTGGTGTCCACATCCTTGGTGGCTGTCCAGGCAATGAAGAAAAAGAAACCACCGAAAAGCAGAGGTGCCAGTAGCGTCATCACAATGAACGACTTCTTCTTAACTCGGGACAAATACTCTCTGGCTATGATCAATCCTATATTATGCATGGCTGTCTCCTTTCACTTTACTGATGAATATTTCATTGATAGAAGGAATCTTTTCGATAAATGAATGAATCTCCACAGCCCCAATCAACACCTTCAGCAGGTTATTGGGGCCACCTTCTGTTTTATCTTTAAGAATCGACTCGGTAAGGCCGCCCTCAGTCACTCCCGTGCTTAGCAGATCAAAATGATCTGTAGATGTAAGCTGGCCTTCATGAGTGACTATGTATGTGCCATCCTTGTGGTCATTCTTAATGTCCAGTTTGAGTCCATCGAGGATTTTCTCCGACTTATTGATGAGAGCTATATGATCGCACAGCTCCTCCACAGACTCCATTCGGTGGGTGGAGAAAATCACTGTAGCGCCAGCTTCCCTCAGTCTGAAAATCTCGTCTTTGATCAGGTTGGCATTCACCGGGTCAAACCCTGAAAAAGGCTCATCCAGAATGATCAGTTCCGGCTCGTGCATCACCGTGGCGATAAACTGTACCTTTTGCGCCATGCCCTTAGACAGGTCCTCTATGGTCTTGCCACTCCATCCGGTCAGCTCCAGCCTTTTCAGCCAGTCCTTAATTTTGGCCGTTGCATCGGCTTTGGAGAGGCCTTTCAGTCGGGCCAGGTAGAGCAACTGCTCACCCACCTTCATTTTTTTATAAAGCCCTCGTTCCTCTGGCAAATAGCCAATTTTACGCACCAGCTCCGGGGTGATCTTCTCCCCACCGAGGTACGCCTCGCCGCTGTCCTGCTCTATGATTCTGGTGATAATCCTGATCAGTGTGGTTTTTCCTGCTCCATTGGGGCCCAGAAGTCCGAAAATACTTCCTTTGGGGATAGAAATGCTGACATTGCTTAGGGCCTGGTGACTGCTGTAGGATTTACTGATGTTTTCGACACGTAGTAGTTCCAATATACTTTACTTTTTAGTTTACGGTGATTTAGTCTTAATTAACCTGAATTTATTACACTTGATCAGAAGTTTCTGTCCCGGATTATAAATATTCTATTCTATTGAAGCAATCGCCTCTCCCTTATACGCTATACGCCCTTTTCATTTTTCTGATGACAAGCATGGTGTTTGTTCCGCTTATTGCCATGCTTTCGCCTTACAAAAAATACCATCGGCTAGCCCTGAAGCTCCATTGGTACTGGGCGTGGAGTTTTTGCCGAATGGCTTTCATCAGGGTGATCATAGAAGGCAAAGAACACCTCAAATCCGATGAACAATATATTTTTTGCTGTAATCATTTCTCCTTCTTTGACATTCCGGCCTTCTGCCTGCTCTATGCTGCCAAATTCATTGGTAAAAGTTCACTGGCCAAAATCCCTCTATTCGGGTTTTTCTTTCGAAAAATGCACATCCCCGTAAACCGATCCAGCATGAGGAGCCGTGCCGAGAGCCTGAAGATGTCTAAAGAGGCCATCGACGATGGCTTTAACCTTTGCTTCTTCCCGGAAGGAGGCGTATTTGTGAAAGAACAAAACCTCCCCTATATGATGCCCTTCAAAGATGGAGCTTTCAAGCTGTCCATCGAAAAAGGAATTCCCATCATCCCCGTCACTATGCCCTACAATTTCATCCTTTTGCCAGACAAAACGCCCGTCAGATTTCATCATCACCTATGCAAAATCATTGTGCACCCACCCATCTTGCCTCAGGCTAATGATGATGAGGAAGTGAAAAGAATGAAAGCAGAAACGTTTGACCTTATCCAGGCCGAACTTCTGGCGCATCACCCCGATAAAGTCCGAACGGTTGGCTAATATTGCTTTGAACAAAGTATTTCAATGAAAATAGATCATCAAACGCTTGAGAAAATCGCTCATCTGGCTCGCCTGGAGATCAAACCCGAAAAAGCAGATGGGTATATCAAAGACATGGAGGAGATCCTTACCTGGGTAGAAAAACTCAATGAACTGGACACCGAGGGAGTGGAGCCACTCACCAACATGTCCTTCGAAGAGAATGCGCTACGCGAAGACATCAAAGAGGCGCCACTCGATCATCAGCGCGCTTTGAAAAATGCCCCCAAAAAGGATGATGATTATTTCAGGGTTCCTAAAGTGCTTGATTGATTCCTATGGATCGCCTCAGTCAGTATTTCCCAAAAGTGCTCGTGGCACTCTTCATAGCCGTAGTGCTTGCTTTTATTTTCTTCTATTTTCAGGGCTACAGCTCCAGCATAGGGTGGAATGTGACCACCACTGCTGAATCAGAAGCATTCTATACCCTCCCATTCAAAAAGGGCCCATTCCAGTTTAGTTTTCAGGGAGAGAAATATACACTCGCTGAAAATTTCTCGGCCGGACCCATCGAGCGGCACTTCACTACCGATGCGGTGATTCTTAGTGTCATTCTGCTGGGCCTGTGCCTGATGCTCACCGTGACCACTTATCTGTCCAGAATGTGGTTCATAGGCATCATGGGCTTGTTCATTTTTTTTATCATGAACCTGCACCTGCCGGAAGTACGACTCTTTGGGTTTGGGGAGCGCTCCTCTGTAGCAGTGGTGATTATACTGGTTATCTACTTGCTTCCTGCTTATCTTTTCCATGCTTTTATTAAGGGCGTTGACTTTGGATGGCGTCTGCTGTCTTTTGTGCTACTCTCGGCTGGGGTGATCATTTTCTCAGGAGTAGAAACCATCGCACTACAGGAGCAATTTATTGCCGGTAGCTATTTTGGTATGATCGCGCTGGCATTGATCTTCCTTTTTCTGATAGCCGAGGAGAATGTCTTTGCCATTTTGTACCTCATCACACAGTCCAAAGGGGGACGGAGCAATCACGTCCATTTCTCTGTTTTTTCCTTTGTCTATTTGGGCATTCTCATTGCTCACTATGGTAAAAAAGCCGGCTTTTGGAACCTGGACATTGCCTTCTTTAGCCCATATCTTCTGCTCACGCTGAGCGCGCTGGTGGCCCTGTGGAGTCTGAAGTTTAAAAGATCTTTTTTCGAAGGGTTCATCTCAGTGGAGTATGCCCGGGTCCTCTATTGTAGCCTGGGTATGGTGGTGATAGGCTTCCTTACTCTGGCCTTCAGCCGGGGCAATGATCCCGTCTATGAAGGCTTACATTACTTCATCGTTTACGCGCACCTGGCCTTCGGTACCATGTTTTTCCTTTACCTGTTTTGGAACTTTGTCTCGCCGCTGGGTCAGGGGATGCAGGTCTATAAAATCGCCTATAAATCGCAAAGCTTTCCGTATGTGAGTGCCCGACTGGCAGGGCTTGCAGCCATTGCGGCCTTCTTTTTTCTGGCCAGGAAGGAGCCTTTCCTGCTCTTCAGAGCGGGGCACTATAACTACCTGGGAGCACAGGCCGAAGTGCAGGGTCAGGATAGACTGGCAGCCGAATATTATCGCGAAGGCATGATATATGGCTATGACAATCACTTTTCCAACTACAAAATAGGCTACCGCGAATTACAAAAAGGAGACATCTCAGAAGCCAACTACCGGTTTGGGCGAGCCGCTCTGCGCTACCCTTCACCACAAACTTTCGTTAATCAATCGGCCACTGCTGCGATAAATGGCGAAACTACACCTTCACTAATTAGCTTACAAAATGGACTGAGGGCATTTCCCGACAATAATCAACTGCTCAATAATCTGGGACTCACCTACGCAGATATGGGTAAGACAAACGAAGCTGTAGCTACCCTGCTGCAGGCTCAGCCCGAAACTCAATGGACCAACGCCGCGCAGGTCAACCTTTGGAAAGTCAGAGATATGGATTCGGCGCAAGCCGAACAGGACTATGAGGCTGGGAACCTGGCGGTGAAAGCGAATATACTCAGTGCGCTGATGGATGGGAATGTGCAGACTTCTCTATCCTTTGATTCAACCAGTCTTTTCCCTTCCTACCCACTGCACAGACTCACGTTTCTCATCAATGCCGCATGGTATTTTGAAGATGGCCAAGTAGCCAGATGGCTGGATCAGTCCCTTTCGGGTCAGCTGGATGAGCGGATGTACTGGGCCGCCAGAAATGCCATGGTCATGAGTCACTTCAAAGCCGGCCAGATCAACAGTGCCCTGCAGGCACTGGACTTCCTGAAAACCGAAGTGCCCGCCAAAGAATCTGGTAAATACCTTAACCAAATGGGGCTCATTGCCCTTTCTCAGCATGCCCCTGAAGTAGCCATCGATCACTTCGAAAAAGCGATTGATGCAGGATATGAAGACGCCCTGCTCAACAAGGCGGCCTGCTTGCTGGAGTTGGGTGAATTCTCAAAAGCCATGGAATGGGCTACCTATCTGGTCGCTCTGGATTCCGGATATTCCGCCCTCAAAAAGGATATACAAAACCTTAATTCCACCGAAAACCTGACCCCTGACCAGCAACTCTTCCGCCTGTACTACCTTTATAGCACCTACAGTCCGGGAGAAGTCAACGCCCTCTTATCACAAGCTGACGAGCAATACATCCGGTCGCTTTGGGCCAAAGTAGCCAATGAGCAACTGGAAGAACAAAACTACGAGCAGCTCAAGACCTACCGTGCTGTTTTCAACTCACTCCTGCCCGCTCAATATTTTGAAGAACCTGATGCCCTGCTGGCCCTGGCGGATGGCAGTGTCCCACAGAACGATCACACACTTTCAAAAATATTGGCATTCAAAGACCCTGGCGAACAAGTCAGCGCCCTGGTGAGTCTGGCCGGTATGAACTCGCTAAACGAGCCACTTGTTCTGGCCATCAGCAAGATTCTTCGAGCTACCAGCCTCTCCGAATCCTATGATGTACTTGTCAAAGCCATCAATTTCAACCCAAGAAGTGTAGCTTTGCATCAGCAGTACATTATGGCAGCTCTGGAAATGGGGCTTGAAAATTATGCCAATGATGCCCTGCAGAAGCTAACAACATTAACAACCCAAAATGACTATCAGCTTTTCTACCAGCAATACCTGGATAGAAAGAAAGTGCTGGATGCGTCCGGCTCCTGGTAGGTAATTTTTTAGATTTTGCAGGATTAAACTTGCAAGCGCTTTTATGGATATGAAACACCCCTTTCAATTCGGTAAGGATGTCCTCACCCCGGGCATCGCACTGAGAATAGCACGTGGCCAGCAAGCTGGCACGTTTGCTGAAGACACCCTTATCAAAATCAAAAAAAGTCATGCAGACGTGGCTGAAATAGCCAATGGCGACCGAGTGGTTTATGGCATTAATACTGGTTTTGGTCCCCTTTGTACCACCATTATTTCAAAAGAGCAGACCCGGAAGCTTCAGGAAAACATCCTGAGAAGCCACAGTGTAGGGGTGGGGGCCTATGTACCGTTGGAGATCGCCCAACTGATGCTGGTGACCAAACTACAGGCACTGAGCTTTGGCTATTCGGGGATCGCTCCGCAAACACTGGAAAGAATCAAATGGCACCTGGAAATGGGCATTACGCCTATGGTGCCCACCCAGGGTTCTGTGGGCGCATCAGGAGATCTGGCACCATTGGCCCATTTGTTCCTCCCGCTGATCGGCTTAGGCAAAGTCACCTATGAAGGTAAAATACAAGACTCGGCAGAGGTCCTCGCAAAACTGGGTAAAGCGCCCATTGCACTCGGACCGAAAGAAGGCCTGGCTCTCATCAATGGCACGCAGTTTATCCTGGCCTATGCCGTCAGAGGGCTTGTCAGACTTCATAACTGTCTGGAACTGGCGGACATCATTGGCGCCATGTCCCTCGAGGGGATTTTGGGATCCGCTTCTCCTTTTCAGGAAAAACTTCATGCGCTAAGACCGTTTCAGGGTTCGCTCCACGTTGCACATCGTCTGAGAACCCTCCTGAAAAATTCACAGATGGTAGAATCTCACGAAAACTGTGGCCGCGTCCAGGATCCGTATTCTATTCGCTGCATGCCACAGGTCCATGGGAGTAGCAGAAACGCCTGGCATCACCTGAAGGAGCTGGTGAACGTTGAGCTGAACAGTGTCACCGACAATCCTATCGTATTCAGCAGCACCGACACCATCAGTGGTGGAAATTTCCATGGTCAGCCGCTCGCCATGCCGCTCGACTATGCCACCCTGGCAGCCGCTGAGTTAGGAAACATTTCTGACCGAAGAACTTACCTGCTGCTGGAAGGTGATATTGAAGGGCTGCCCAAACTTCTCATGAAAAATACCGGTATCAATTCCGGGTTTATGATTCCGCAATACACCTCGGCGGCATTGGTGAGCGAAAATAAGTCGCTATGTTTTCCGGCAAGCGCAGACAGTATCCCTACATCTCTGGGTCAGGAAGATCATGTGAGCATGGGCTCCATCAGTGGCCGCAAACTCAATCAGGTGATCGACAACCTGGAAAACATCCTGGCAGTAGAGCTCATCTGTGCCGCACAGGCTTTCGACTATCGCAAACCCATGAAATCCAGTAAGATTCTGGATGCCTGTCATGAGGTGATCCGTGGCCGGATCGACCATGCTGAAGAAGATCGGATTTTTGCTGATGACATAGAGAAAGCCCACGACATGATTGTCAATGAATCAATCATTGATGCGGCCTACCAAACTGCCCAACAAAACAACATTAACCTAAAAGGAGATTTGTATGAATTATTCTCAATTTCTTGAAAAGTACGCCAAACACCCCCATTACAAAGCCCCAACCGGATCACAACTTCACGCTAAATCCTGGCAAACAGAGGCACCGCTGAGGATGCTCCTCAACAACCTGGATGACGAAGTGGCTGAAGATCCCACCGAACTGGTAGTATACGGCGGTACCGGTCAGGCCGCCCGAAACCGTGAGTCTCTGGAGAAAATCATCAGGATATTACTGGAACTGGAAAATGACCAGAGCCTGCTCGTGCAGTCCGGCAAACCAGTGGGTATCGTACGTACTCATGCCGAAGCACCACGTGTACTGATTGCCAACTCCAACCTGGTACCTGCCTGGGCCAATTGGGAACATTTCGAAGAGCTCAAGTCACGCGGCCTGATGATGTATGGTCAGATGACCGCCGGTAGCTGGATTTACATTGGTTCACAGGGCATCCTTCAGGGCACCTACGAAACATTTGCCGAGTGTGCCAAACAACACTTTGGAGGCACCCTCAAACACAAGCTGCTGGTCACAGGTGGACTTGGCGGCATGGGTGGCGCTCAGCCACTGGCAGCCACCATGGCCGGGGCCACTTTCCTGGGTGCAGACGTGGATCCCAAAAGGATCGAAAAGCGACTTCAAACTCGCTACATCGATAAGATGACCCACAGCTACGAAGAAGCCAGAGACTGGGCGCTGGAAGCGAAAGAAAAAGGTGAGAATATATCCATCGGCCTGGTCAGCGACATTGGCGACCTCCTCGCTAATCTGAAGCGCGATGGAATTGTTCCTGATGTGCTCACTGATCAGACCTCAGCCCACGACCCGGTATTTGGTTATGTGCCAAACGGGATGTCACTGGCAGAAGCAGAAACACTTCGGAAATCTGATGCGGTCACTTATAAGGATCTATCATTGAAAAGCATGGCCCGGCACGTGAGGCTTATGCTGGATTTACAAAAACAGGGAGCCATTACTTTTGACTATGGAAACAACCTCCGCGAATTTGCCCGGCAGGGAGGAGAGCCCAATGCTTTTGATTTCAAAGGCTTTGTGCCCGAGTATATTCGTCCGCTCTTTTGTGAAGGCAAAGGACCATTCAGATGGGCGGCACTCTCCGGAGATCCGGAGGACATCTATACCACAGACAAAGCTTTGATGGAAGCCTTCCCTGAGAATACGCACCTGATCAACTGGCTTACTCAGGCAAGAGAAAAAATCGCTTTCCAGGGTCTACCATGCAGAATCTGCTGGCTGGGTATGGGCGAGCGAGAAAAAGCTGGCCTCATTTTCAATGACCTTGTCAAAACAGGAAAAGTAAAAGCTCCGATAGTCATTGGCAGAGACCACCTGGACTGTGGCTCAGTGGCCTCTCCTAATCGTGAAACCGAAGGCATGAAGGATGGTAGCGATGCTGTGTCTGATTGGCCACTGCTCAACTTATTGTCGAATGCATCTGGTGGTGCCACGTGGGTATCCTTCCATCATGGCGGTGGGGTAGGCATGGGCTATTCTCAGCATGCAGGGATGGTGGTACTGGCAGATGGCTCGAGTAGGGCAGAAAAATGCCTGAAGCGTGTGCTTTATAACGATCCTGCCATGGGCGTATTCCGGCATCATGATGCTGGCTATGAAGAAGCCACCAAGGTGGGTGAAGATTTCGGGCTAATTATATAGACTTTCTAAGCTCCAATATCCTCTGCCCCCTGGGATGAGGATATTGGGCTGATAAATCCCTGAGACGAAAGCCGAATTGCCTGGCCAAATCTTCAAAGAAGGAATACGGGTATGCAAAGTCTACCTCCCGCTCTACTTTGAATTGGTCAGCGTCTTCATAAGTAAAGTAAAACTTACTGTCCTCATGCATGAGGTCACCACACTGAGCAAAGTGCTGCGCTATATAGTCTGGCCCCAAATGCGTGAAAACTGATTGCGCCCAAAGCACATCAAACTTCATATTTCTCAACTCAGGAGCTGCCAGCCCCTGCATGGTCCAAAACACCCTGGGTTTTTTAGGGGTTAGGTCTTCCTGATCAATTAACTCCTGAGCGTAAGTGACCGCCGCCTGTGAGATGTCATATCCCATGTAGTTTCCTGTATCCAAAAAGGCGATTATAAGTCTGCCCCCTCTTAATGTGCCACACCCTATGTCCAATACCGAATGGGAAGCCTGCAAACCCTGATCCTTAAGAAACTCAAGTTGTAATGGCCCCAGCTCTTCCCAATATCCGCCAATTGCCTCATGAGGATCCCTGGCCACTCGTTTATCCACAAAATCCGCATATGCATTCAGGTAATCAGCATGGTTTGACTCCCTAAACTTAGGCTCCGGAGGCCCCGAAATGAGTCGCTTAATGATTCGTTTGATGGTGAGCTTCACATTAGTCATCCAATGAAATCTTAGTCATTTCCGTAGATACGCCCTGCCGAAAAACGGCAGCCGCCCACTCATTGCTCTCTTCATACTTCCTCTTGAAATACCCCTTGGGTTCCAAAAGGGATCTACCCTCCGACTTATCAATGACCACCCTTCCCACCACTTCAAATCCCTCGGGGTTCACATCCAACTTCTTGAGCGGACGATTATCACCAACCTGCCACAGATGATCGCCTGACGGGTACATTTCCAGCTCTTTGAGGCTAAGGTACAACCTATCGCCAGATACGGTCACCACCAGATAACTAGTCCGGCGATTATACCCGATCAGCCCACCATGTACCATTTGCATCACACCATCACGGCTGGTGCAGGTCATGGCATGCATCTCCCCACATAGGTACAGGTCGACTCCATGCCTGCTCATGGTACTCCAGAAATCAGACTGACGGCCCTCAGCGATCTTCAAACCACTGCTGCTCCACCGGCGCACCTCGCCAAGAACAGGGGTGTGCCCCATAATGACCTTGTGGGTTGCATCTTTGTTTTCCAGAAGTACACGCTCCAACCACGCCAATTGCTCACCGGAAACCCCCGGCTTAATGCTTCCCTGATCACTTTCTCCTTCCTCAAAAACATCCACAGAAACAAACAATACATTTTGATGCCGCCACCAAAAGGCTGTCCCCTGCATATGAGCCGGGCCATTGGTGGGCATTTGGAGGTGGGTAGCAAAGGCTTGCTTATACACCGGAATCATTGCCACCTTCGCCGAATCTATCCAGGGGTTATCTCCGATTTCATGATCACCGATCGCCGCATAAAACTTTAGCTGATGTGCCTGCATTCTGGCTTTCCAGGCGGAATAATACTTTGCTGAGTATTTGACGATAGAGTCTTCGCTGTTCCACGATGGAGCATCCCAGTGGCCCATCACCAGATCGCCCGGCACCAGCACGAAATCTGGGTTTTCGTTCTTCACAGCATCCAAGATCACAGTGAGTGACTCCTCCCAGCCGGGCTGAGGATATTCGGTATCGACATTCAGAAAGTCCGGTATGCTCACAAAAGTCCAGGCATCCTCCCCAGGCACTGGGGCGGATGCCTCTTGCCTGCTCCCGGACTGACAACCCGACAAAAGAACCCCGCAAAATGTGATGATCGATAAAAGACGAAATCTAACCAGCATATCGGCTCAATGATACAAAAAAAGCCCTTCAAAAAATTTGAAGGGCTTTCACTTATAGAATAAGATTGTTAATTAATTGCTCAATTTAAAGATGATGGGAAGCACCATTCTTACTTTCACAGCTCGGCCTCTTTGCTTACCCGGCTTGAATTTTGGCGCTTGTCTTAGTACGCGTTCTGCTTCTTCATCACATCCTGCACCGATACCTTTTACAGCTTTTACTTCTGTAACCGTACCGTCTTTGTCAACTACGAACTGAACGTATACTCTTCCTTCGATACCCATTCTTCGGGCCTGGGAAGGGTAGTCCATGTTATCTCCAACATACTTGTAGAATGCTGCCATCCCTCCGGGAAACTCAGGCTGGTTTTCCACAATGGTGAAAACCTCTTCAATCTCCTCTTCCTCAGGTGCCTCTTCAAAAATAATGTCTTCAATAACAGTTTCTTCTGTCACTTCCACATCCAACTCCACTTCAATGTCCTCTTCGATTTCTTCCTCGTCGGGAACCTCAATGATCTGAGGAAGTTGAATTTTCGGTGGCGGTGGCGGTGGCTGCTCCGTAGGAGGTATCTCCATGATATCTTCAAAGTCATCCGTTACTTGACCCAGGTCTACAAGACCAGAATCATCGTATGTTCTCCACTCGAACGCCAGGATAACCAACAGCAAACTCACAGTAAATCCGATGTTCATGAACAAAGCGGACTTCCTCGTCAAGTCTACATTAGGGTTTTTCTTTGGTTCCATAAATTATGTTTTAATCCTTAAATCAAGAGTAATCTCAAATATATTACTTATCAAACTTTTTATCAGCAAGGTTTAGTTCCTTTTTCATAAAATAAGCCAGAAACAAGCCCACTGCCGCACCCACTGCGTCAAACACAAAATCCATCAGGTCTGAAGACCGGTAAGGAATATATCTCTGGATCCACTCCGTCATGAGTCCAAAAACCAAAGCCCCCAATAGTACCCAGACGAACGACTTGAAACGAAGATGAGCCCGCCCAAAACTCCACATGACGAGAAAGCTCCAGATCAGAAATATACCCAGATGAGCCACTTTGTCTTCCCCGACAAAAAACTTTGTGTCTGACAGGGGATTGCCAGGGGAGAAAAAAAGATACAGCATCACCCCCGACCATATCAGGCATATCGCCCTGATGAAAGTGGTTCCTGGTTTCAGATTAACCTCCGATTAGTTCCTGATAAGACTCGGCTGAGAGCAAACTATCTCCCTGATCGCTGATCTTCACTTTAATCATCCAACCCTCTCCATAGGGATCTGAATTGATCAGCTCGGGGTTAGCTTCCAATTTGGGGTTTACTTCAATGATCTCGCCTGAAAGGGGCATAAAAAGGTCTGAAACCGTTTTTACAGCCTCTACCGTACCGAAGACATCTGTCGAATTGAGTGACTCACCTTCTGTTTCTATTTCTACATAGACGATATCTCCCAATTCACCCTGGGCAAAATCGGTGATGCCAATGACGGCTTCATCACCTTCTATTCTCACCCACTCGTGATCTTCTGTATAGCGTAAATTCTCTGGAATGTTCATGTTGTTATTTTTTTGACGCCCAAAATTACTTAAAACTCAGACTTTGCACTATTGCGCAAGACTAAATCTTAGCTGTGTTCCAAAAGCTGTAGTAGCCGTCTTAAACGAACTGACTTTTGGTTCCGTTACACTCCGCTCAAAATACATGGTCAGGTCCAGCTGGTCATTGAGTTTATAGGTAAATGATGGTCGCAACTGAAAGTTGGTATTCCCTGTAGTCACCTTGTTTTCGCCTTCCAGCTTGCGCTGGATAGTCTCGGCATCTCTTATAGTCATACTTACACGCATGGTCACTGCATTGTCCAGCGTGATCGTGCGGCCCTGTATCCTAAATGGCAGCTTAAATTCTTCCTTGGTATATCCAAAATCCAGTGTCACATCATTGCTGGTGGTCTCAGTGATTTGGGCATTGGCCAGGCTCAATGAAAGGTTTCGGTCTTTCTTATATTCCAGGCGGGTGGAAATATTGCTCTTGGTCCTGAAGTTGATTCCAATCAATGGGGCAAACTGCTCTGAAATAGTCACCTGATTAAGGATGTACACTGGTGCGTATCGCCCGGTGCCCGTAGTGTCTGTGGCCTGAGGGTAGTCCAGCACGTTGTTGTTGAGTGTCACACTCAAGTCATCCCCGAGTCTGTCACCGTAGGTGTCATTGTCAAAGTTGTAGTCATTTACATTGTACAATGAACGGTAGCCATGGGTGAGCGTGATGGACGAAAAGAGTTCTGCCAGCACAGGGATTTTGGATAGTCCATTATAATCCACTCGCCATCCCGGCAACGGGATTTTAGGGAATGGAGAAAGACTTACATCGGAGGTACTCTGACCCGAATAGGCGCTGATAAATGCCGGCACCAGTACATCCTGAGACAAAGAATCATAAAAGCCTATTTCATTATTCAAGGCGGTTTGCCTGATTCGGATTTTCTCAATGTTTTCGGCAAAAGTCTCGAACGCTTCCGACGTGTTGCCAGGCCCCCTCTTATCAAATGCAGTGCTGATACTCATGAACGAAATATTGTAACTCCCCTTTCTGGAAGGCGTCAGAGACCTGAATCCGTTATTGTTTGTTCCTTCATCCGAATACCTAAAAAGCTCCTCGTAGGTAGCGTTGTTGGTGCGCTTGGCATCTAGCTGAATCTTCAAATCCTTCGCTGGCTCAATGGACGCCCTTAGACCAAGGTCAGTAGTGTATGCCTGCATAAATGGTGATGACAGGTCGGGATTTTTGTTGAGCCAGTCATTGTCAGCAGCCCGGAATCGAATGTCAGGATCCTGACTCCCCAATATGAACCCCCATCCGGGTGCATTGAAGCCACTGTCCATACCCATGAGGAAAGCGCGTGGCGAATAGCCGGACAGGGTTGTGCTTTCCCTCACACTGTAGGTCACGTTGATATTGCGCAATGACATGACAGTCCTCAAAAAACTTTTGCCTATGTTGAACCCGGGTGCCTCTTCTCCGGCTTTGGCTCGTGGTGGAGAATTGATTTCCTTCAAAAAGGTGACTTTATTGTACAGCTTAACCATGTCCACCTTTCCTGAAAGCCCCTGTTCCCTTCTGTTTTCAATCGTATTCCCAAAGAAGAGCGAATCATGATCCACCTGTGACCCTGCTGTCCAGGTATATCCTGTTGCATACTTGATGTCTGCACTCAGCCAGTCGGTCAGCGGGAGTTTATCGAGTGGCGTTTTATAGGTGGCGGACATGTCCTGAGCAAAATTTTTCATCCTGCCCAGGTCCTTAATCTCTTCCCAAACATACTCACGCTCCTCCTGGGTAGTGATGTCCCCTTCAATGATCCCATCCGGCTCATCAATCACGGCATTCACCCTGGCAGTATAGTCGAGGTTCAGGCTTTTGAAAATATTCCAGCGCAGGTTATAGTTTCTATTGAAGGTGAAAAGGCGCTCATAATAAGGGGCCAGGTCAGGAGAAACCTCCAGTTGGTCATTATAGAGCTGGGTCATCCTGAAGCTTCGGTCCAAATCGGCCCTGAATGCCAGACTGCTGGGGAGCAGTGATAAATTGATGTCCTTGATTAACTTCAGGTAAGGACTCTTCAGGGCTTCCAATTTGGCAAAGGGCTCCAGCGAGATGGTTCGGGGAGCATAGTTATAAGCCACCCCACCACTTACCTTTTTCTGCAAATAGGTTTCAGTGTTCACATTACTGGTCATCACGTCGCTGTAAGCATAAGAAAAGGACAGGTTCTCCACATCGAAGAAGTGACTGTTCGCTTCAGGGTTTACTTTTTCCTTATGCACATTGGTGAAGTTAATGCTTCGCCTTTCCGTTCGATCTTCCACTATCCGCCGGTATCGCTCCCGTTCTTCATCAGAATCCATGGTAGCCAAAGAAGCTTCTAATGGTACGTCAGGATCCAGCGGATCAAATTGCGGAGTAACCCTGGATTTTTCATAGCTCACAAACATGGGCACTTTAATGCCTGTTTTCTCAGGAAGGAGAAATTTATCCACGTTGACATTGGCCGAAATATCATACTGGATGGTCTCGTTTCGTGTGCGTTGCTGGATGGTTTGCTGGATATTACCAAAGCCGATGGAAGTATACCTGGTGGAAGCTGAAACCGTGGCCACGTCAGCCAGTTTGGTACTTACCCGGGCATTGGCTGCCCACCCTTTTTTGGTGTCAAAGTCAGTAACCCGAAGCTCATTGGCCCAAAGACAAACAGATTTCGGCGCCCGGTCGTCGGACTCCGGATTCCGAACTCCCAGCATAAGGACCTGAACGGAACTGATATCGGGCCGCCCTTTGATGGTCAGCTTATACTGCCCATTATTAGAGGGAGTGCTGTATGGAACACTTTCGTCAAAATCATTCCTATTACGTTCAGATTTTATCCCCAGCAATTCATCAATGGACAAATCAATCTCATTCTCCAGCGGCCATACAAGCCTGGCAATGGCATCACCACTATTTCCATCAAGCCCTGTTGGGGTTACTTTCATAGGTACCTCTATCTCATAGTAGTTCTCTGTGAAATCTGTACCGAACCTCATAAAGGCATTGATTTCGTCATCCAGAAGCATTTCGCCATTGTGGGCCTCGGCGTGCAAAAACATCTGTAGGCGCCCGTAATTGATCAGGTCAAAAGTGACATTTTTATATACCGCCCGGGCGTCCTTATCTTCGAGATCATCCACACATACCTGCAGGGACTGTTCATTGAGCTGACGATTGATAATGGTGGTATTATCTCTGTCACGGTTGATGCCGGGAGGCACCACGTATGGGGACTTATTCTCCCCGCCAACGCTATTTTCTTCTATGTTCACCACCGACACATTGAAATCAGAATAGGAGGTTTCCGGGATTTCATTTAACCCAGGCTCATTGAGTGCCTCCTGATACTTCCGCCACTGGCTGCCTACCAGCTGTAGTTTGGTCATCCTGAAAACCACCGGCTGCTGAAAATTGGTGGCATACATACGCAGGTACCTCACCGTTTTAAACCCACTGATGCCCCCATACACCCTGTCAGGGTTTCGAATAGGAATTCTAAATAAGTACCATGTAGCCTCCCCGCTATCATCCTGCACTGCATCCACGATGTGATTTTTGCCTACTTCCAGCTCACCGGGCTGAAGTGAAAGGCGGTATTCATAATACTCCTCCAGGTCGGAAATGGTATTGTCCTGATTCAGATCCTCGTTGTCCGGGGTGGTGGTTGAGGCCCGGGTAATGCTATTGCCACTGTTCACCGGAGAGTTTCCGTCCAGTCCATTGTAGTTTTTGTATCGTTCGAGAATCTTCAAATCCTGATTATCAAGCTCACTACCAAGGAAATATTGAAAGTTGTCGCCAGAAGGATCACTCTTTAATTGATCCAGCACATCTGTGGAAACAGACACACGATTGATAAAATCGGCAAAGTAGGTCAGCTCCTCCTCATCTTTCAATCCCTCAAGTCCAATATCCTGATTGGCTCTGGCCGATCCCGAATTCTCAAAATAGTTAGTAAGAAAGGGCTCTGAAGGCACCCGACCCCACTCATTGGCGATGGTCTGCGCCGGGTCACCATTGGCCGGAAGGCCACTTTCAAAAGCGTGGCGGCCATCGGGAATCACGTCCTCAGATACACTCCCCAGGTTGAAGACCAAATCACCACCTGTGGTGTTGTTGGTATTGAATTTTCCATCCAGCACCCGGCCTCTGGGGCCGTCAATAAAAGGGTCAAGCATCCAGAATTCCAGATACTCTATGTTGGTCTTGTCAAAGTCCACCTCATTGGTAATGGCCCGGGTAATCCCTCCGTAGTTGGTTTTTGGGTCCGGGAGTAGCCCGTCTCTCGTCAGGTTGGGATTATAGTTGTACTGCCCCCTTTCATTGGGGAAGTAGGCAATATCAAAAAGCGTTTCAGGGGTGACAATCAAATTTCTGGATTGCTGTCTAAAAATCTCCTGAGGCAGAACCGGCCGAACATAATGGTTTTGCAAATCTTCATCGGTAATGTTGGTTGGCTTATTGGGTCCGCCAGTTCTGTAAAAAACCGATTGGTCCACAGAGTACCATGCCATTTTCGCCCGCTTATAGTTCAATCCGAGAGAGGAGCCCGCTTCAGTGCTTTTGTCAAACTTTCTATCGGTGGTCTTTGGTGTGGCCGCCAAATCCCACCCGGCCCAACCCCCAAGGTTAATCGGCGTGACGGCACTTTCAAAATCATCGATGTATGAAGTTCCTTTCCCATCCACAAGGTTAGAAGTACCTGGAATCATCTGTGCAAACTCTGCATTCACCGTGATGGACGAAGGCGCCTTGGTACTTACCAGTGGCAGGAAATCCATAAACTTGGTCAGGAAGGGGACTTCATCCTGAAAGTTGAGATCAAATCCGTATTTTGTGTTTCGGGTGGGTTCATCCCCGATGGTGTACCTGGAAACACCCCCCGGTTGCTCATTCAGCTGCAGTATGGTGGCTCCGATATTGAAATTTTCGCTGAACCTATAATCTGCCCGGGCTCCATAGAGCCATCGCGACTGAAAATTGAAAAGATCCGCTTTCTCATAGGCAATGTTAATGGTCTTCCCTGAACTCAGAATTCCTTCATTGAGAATGCGAACGCGACCCAGGTTATAATCTACCGTATAGTCCAGGCCTTCTGTAAGGGGTGTGTTTCCCGCGGTAACAATCACCGAATTTTCCGCAATATTGATACCCGGGAGGGCTATTTCATTGGATGATCCGGCATTGAACTTACCCAGGATAAAAAATTTGTTTTTAGAGGCCACCTGCTCGGCATCTGCCTTGGTGGTGTGGTAGAGGGTATCGTATACATACTTCTCCTTGAGCGAAACTTCATCACTTCCAAACTTGCTCTCCAACGTGGCTCCGAAAGGCTCAAGTACAGGAAAGATGATATTGCCATTCCTTACATCTATGGTCACCCCATCGATAAAGTCAAAATTTCCATCACGCTGGCGGTCATTGTTTTGGTTAAGCTGGTCCAGTCCCAACAACTCGATCAGGGGTTGATCTTTGGTAAACCTCCCTTCATGCAATGAAGGATTGTCAATACCCGTGGCATCATCCCGGTAGTGCACCCTCAGTGTAAATCCCTCCCGTTCAATCTGACTTGCATTGAGGTTATATATGTTTTTCATCATCAGGTCCCATGTAGGCACCTTGGTGTTGATCTTATTGGGCCGAAGCATCTTTAGAAGAATCACCTGATCGTCGGCCAGACCGGAGTAATCTTCAGTGAGCTCACCTACCCGATACGTTTTTCCATTGTAGCTGTAGGTATAGGATACGCCAAGCATCTCATCATTCTGGAGCTTTCGGAGAAGGGTGATATACCCCAGTCGGGTATTGACCACAAACTCGTCTTGCTCCAGGCGGCGAGCAGTTCCCACTTTCACAAAATCCGTACTATTAACAAATCCAAAGTCATTTTCCAGGGTGGTGGTTACCTGGTCACTACTTCTGAAGTTAGGGGTGTTGGTGACAGACTGAAACAAATCATTTGCGCCGTTATCCGTTGGCACACTGCCATCACCGGGGCCTACCTTTGGGTTGCCCTTTTGGTAGATGCGCTGGCCCTCACCCAAGTCCATCAGTCCCAGGACTTCTCTTGTCGACTTGGTGTCATTGTTCCTGTTGATGACATAAACCTCTACTCGGTTCACGTTGACACCAGAAGTGATCTGCGGTAGAGTCTTCAGCCACTTTTCGTAGTTCTCACGAAAGAAATGACCCAGGAAGAAATGTCGGTTTTCATCATAATTTGAGGCTCGCACTTCAAACTCTTTTCCCTGAAAACCACTTTCCACCGTGATCACATCACTTTTGCCCTGCTGACGTGAAACCACCCCGGTCAAATACAGCTTACCAAACTGAAGTTGGGTTTTTAACCCAAACAATGACTGAGCTCCGGTCATGAGGCTGTTAGAAACAGGCATGCTCACGTTTCCGATCTCTATTTTCTTCACTATATCCTCCTCGTAGCCTGTATACTCTACCTTAAGGTTATTCTGAAAGTCGAATGTGTTATTGTTGTCAAAATTGGCTGTCACCGCCAGCTTCTCACCAATTTTACCTACCAAATTCAGAGAGATCTGCTGATCAAAATTGAACCCTCCATTGCGCTGCTGACGGATCGGAATCGCAGGATTGTCTACCCGCTGAAATCGACCTCCAAAGTCAAGATTGACAAATCCATTGGGTTGAATATCCACATAGCTTCCACCAAATAGCCGGTCAAATACCGGGCTGATATACAGCCTGGGAATCAGTGAACGACCGCTTACAGCACTCTCCCCGTCCAGTCCTGAAGAGCGCTCCTGAAAATACTCTTTGGTAATCTGCTGGTCATTATAGCGGTCGTACTCCTCAAAAGTCATCGTGGTGACCGGTCGGAAATTAACATCTCCAATCCGCTCAGAAACCGAGTAGTTCACCGTGGAGTCAAAATCAACCTGCAGGTCAATAGACGAAGGATCAGCCAGCAACAGGGGCGAAGGACTTATCCTATTTGAGAAAGGATCACCAAAACGATAGGCTGGTTGAAACGTTGGAGCCTTTGTTGGCGTATAAGGAGGAATAGTATCAGTACGGACGGTGTCTTGTCTGGAGGTATCCTGAAAAACAAGGACGCTCGAAGAAGCTGATAGAGACGTTGCTTCAGGTAGGGATACCCAAAGGCAAAGCGATATCGCACTTACCAAATGTTTTATGTAAGTTTTCCTCTTCAAATACGTTTTCCTCTTCAAACAAGAATAATACCTATGCTCTCTTCAGAGCCAGCTTAATCAACTCCTCAAGTTTAATTTGCTGTCCGTTTTGTTTCAAAATTAAATCTATACTTTTTTCTGCTGCTGGCTTGCCTATCCCCAATGTGGTCAAGGCGGATAACGCCTCACTCCTCAAACTATTGCTTGCAGAAGGCACAAAATCCAAACCTTTTTCCAGCAGGCCTTCTTTCTTCATCTTATCCTTCAGTTCCAGGATAATCCGCTGCGCGGTTTTCAACCCGATCCCTTTCACAGACTGGATGGTGCGTACGTCATCACTCAAAATAGCC
Organism: Marinoscillum sp.; assembly: GCF_040222955.1. Classification (GTDB taxonomy): domain Bacteria; phylum Bacteroidota; class Bacteroidia; order Cytophagales; family Cyclobacteriaceae; genus Marinoscillum. The sequence goes on from NZ_JAVKCA010000010.1 coordinate 169,617, forward strand.
TGTTGCAGTTCCTGGGGCGACAAAGAAGATAAGATCATCAGCCCTGTACTCGGACCCACACCTGAGATGGAGATGAGCTCCAAAAACCTGCGTTTCTCGGATTCCTCCGAAAATCCAAACAGGGTATGAGCATCTTCTTTGATATGCAGGTGCGTATAAAGTTTGGTTTCTTCCAGGTTCTTGATTGCTGCAAAGGTGATGAGGCTGATTTTTGCCTCGTAACCTATCCCATTGATATCCACCACCACGTAGGTCGGGTCTTTGACAGCCAGTTTGCCCTCCAGGTAATTGATCATTTTGCTTTTTCTCTTTTTTCGTTGAGCTGGGCATCCACCACCGCTATAGCCACCATGTTGAATATGTCGCGCACCGAGCTACCCACCTGCAGTACGTGCACTGATTTATTCATTCCCATAAGTACAGGACCAATGGCCTCAGCACCTCCCAGTTCCATCAACAATTTATAAGCGATGTTACCCGAGTCAAGATTAGGAAAAATAAGGGTGTTCGCAGGATTTTTGGCCAGCTCACTAAAGGGATAATTCTCCCTGAGCAAGTCTTTGTTAAGGGCAACATTGGCCTGAATGTCTCCGTCAATAACCAGCTGAGGCCATTTCTCCTTGGCCAGTTTCACAGCCTTAGCTGCTTTTTCAGGCACTTCACCTCTGGCCGACCCAAAGTTGGAATAAGATAACATGGCAATGCGGGGCTCAGTATCAAAAAACTTCACCACCCTGGCTGTAAGCCCGATGATGTCTACCAACTCCTCTGCCGTGGGATTAAGGTTGACAGTGGTGTCTGCAAAAAAGAAATTACCCTTGTTATTGCTGATGATGTACATACCCGCCACCCGATTGATGCCAGGCTCCACACCGATAATCTGTAGTGCAGGCAGGATGGTCTTTGGGTAGTCATTGGACAACCCGGAAATCAGCGCATCGCCCTCACCTAGCTGCACCATCATCGCTCCAAAGTGGTTTCGGCTCCTCATCATGGATTTCTGTGCCATCTTCAGGGTCATCCCCTTTCTCTGACGCATTTTATAAAAAACCTCCGCGTACTGATTTACCCGGGCTTCCTCCTTATAGGGATCAGTGATCTTACAATCGAGTAAGCCCTCCAGCTCATTTTCTTTAATCAGTGAAATAATCTTCTCTTCGTTGCCCAGCAGAATGGGGATGGCCACTCCTTCGTCCATAGACATTTGAGCAGCCTTTAGGATATTCACATCATCTGCCTCCGCAAAGACCACTCTTTTTGGATTTCGTCTTGCTCTTGTTACGATTCGTGAAATTAAGCGCTGATCGATGCCTATTCTTTCCTGAAGCTCCAGCTCATATTTCTCCCAGTCTTTAATCTCGATCCGTGCAACACCACTGGCTATAGCTGCCTTTGCCACAGCCGGCGAAATGGTCGTGATCAGCCGGGGATCCAGGGGCTTTGGGATCAGGTACTCTCTGCCAAACTTCAAATTGCTCTGACCATAGGCCTTTAGCACCATCTCTGGCACTGTTTGCTTAGCCAGATCCGCAATGGCCTTCACGGCGGCCAATTTCATTTCTTCATTGATGGCCGTGGCACGCACGTCCAGTGCCCCCCTGAAAATGTAAGGAAACCCCAGTACATTATTCACCTGATTGGGATGATCGGATCGGCCGGTGGCCATCAGAATATCCTTCCGGGTCTTTATGGCCAGATCGTAGGCTATTTCCGGGTCCGGATTCGCCAATGCAAAAACAATCGGATCTTTCGCCATCTTCTTCAGAGTGGCTGGTTTCAGAATGTTCCCAATAGAGAGTCCGAGAAAAACATCAGCTCCCACTAAGGCATCCTCAAGGGTATCCACATCCTCGCGATCGGTGGCGTAACGCGCCTTGCTTTCGTCCAGATTGCCTCGTGATTTTTTCACAACTCCCTTGCTGTCGGTCATGAGGATGTTTTCCTTTCTGGCACCCAGAGAGGTGTAAAGATCCGTGCATGCGATAGCGGCAGCTCCCGCTCCGCTCACCACGATGGTCACCTCTTCAATTTTCTTTCCACAGACCTCCAGGGCATTGATGAGGGCCGCAGAGGAAATGATCGCTGTCCCATGCTGATCGTCATGCATCACAGGGATGCTCATTTTTTCGCGAAGCTCTCTTTCTATTTTGAAGCTTTCAGGTGCCTTAATGTCTTCGAGGTTAATGCCTCCAAATGTCGGCTCCAGACTCTTGACGATTTGAATGAATTTATCCGGATCAGTTTCGTCTATTTCTATATCGAACACATCGATCCCAGCAAATTTCTTGAATAAAACGCCCTTTCCTTCCATCACAGGCTTTGAAGCCTCAGGGCCAATATTTCCCAGCCCAAGTACCGCTGTCCCATTGGAGATGACACCTACCAGATTCCCTTTGGCGGTATAACGATACACATCTTCTTTGTTGGCTGCAATTTCCAGACATGGCTCTGCCACTCCGGGGGAATAGGCCAACGCAAGATCATGCTGGCTACTCAGGGGTTTGGTGGGAGTTACTTCTATTTTCCCGGCAGGCTTCGACTCATGAAAGTCCAGCGCCTCCTGTCTTCTTATTTTGGCACACATAGGTCGGTTGTTGTTTTTATTTGGGGATAATTTTTCAGGTTGGATCTCCCACCTCGGAAGAAGTCCTAAAGGTAGACAAGATCGCATCTACTTCCCGTACCAAAGGTTTCTTTTTAGTACCGGGAGCATACACGTACCCTTCTATGTAGTATAGTTTTTGGGTTTTCTCGTCCACAAAAGTATAACTGACAAATGGCCCCCCGGCTGAGTTGTTGTTAATCTTCCACAAGCCACGGGCTTCCACAGCAAATTTGCCATTGAAAGTCACCCGCTCAGTGTACACCGGAATAATGTCCTGCCGCTGGATATAAAGGTCGGGCTTTTCTGAATCTCTGAGGTATGTCCCTGTAATCTCATCTCTGAGTTCATCTACGTGCTCAAAGACCTGTCGGTCTTTGTAGTCTCCCTCATAAATAAAGACATTAAGCTCCGAGTCTGCCTCCAGCCTTCTCAGCCATATAAAATCCCTGACATCTTTGGCCAGGTCCCATCCGAAAGGCACCTGAATCTGATAGCCATGATTTTCAGTGATGGCCGCCATCATTTCAGACTTGGTTTTCTTAAGTGTCTTCTCTCGGGTTCTCTCTCTTACTGCAGACTCAAAGAGCTCCACCAGGCTGGATTTATTGTCTTTAATCTGCTCCACCAGTTGCTCTTCATTTTGACCAAAGAGATAGAGTACAATCTGCCCTTTGGCAAATTCATCTTTGCGTACCGTATAAAAGAGAGAACTGTCCTGCTGGATCATCTTGAGAGAATTGTCTGTAAAATTCTCTCGGATGGTTTTACTCTCCAGGGTTCGCGAGTCCAGCGTCATCACGAAAATCATATTCCGGGCATGCTTGAGTACGGAGTTAAGCTTTCTGGGATTGACTTTGTTCAATGAAAATTCATACTCATCCTGATTGAGTACACGCATGTATTGCTGATACATGTTCCGTAGGGTATTGCCGAGCTCACCTTCCCACTGTGTAGAGTCAATCACGAGAATGATCTCATCCGCTTCTCCTCGTGCCAGTGGCTTGAAATCTTCCTTCACCTTATCTGTGGCGCTCTTGCAGCTGGTGAAAATTAAGATTGGGACAAGAAAAAATAGAAATAATGTTCTCATAACTTTTTAGGTTTTGGGACTCCTACAAAAAATAGAAGATTACACTACTAACGAAACTATTCGGAAGATATGATGAGCTGCTGACCGGGTTTAATGGTATTTGACGTCAAGTTATTCAGCGCCTTTATTTTTTCGATGGAAAGACCTGAATAGGTATTGGCAATTTCCCAGAGGGTATCCCCATTCTGCACATGATGCACCCTCCTTCCTTCAATGGCCACCGCTTTATTTTCAGTGCGTGCTGAGCTGGCATAAAGATCCTTTGTGGAGCTATTATAGGTAGGCAACACCCATATCTGGAGGTACTGCCCCACTCTGATCATATTGCTATTCAGATTATTCCATGACTTGAGGTCTGTCACCCGCACACCGTACCTGTTGGCAATAGTGCCCAAAACGTCACCACTTCTGACCCTGTAGACCTGTTTTTCCCGGCCGTATGTGCTTCCCGGAGTATTCCTGGCCAGATAATCCAGCTGTTCCTTGCCTACCTTCCCCGGTGCGTCATAAAAGAAAGCGCGATTGCTCACGACCGTATCTTTCAGGTCAGCAGGAATTCTCAATGCAAAATTCTTTGTCCCTTCGGGTATGGCTCCCCTTTTGATGTTTGGATTCAGATTTAGAAGATCATCGAGGCAGACGTTTAGCTGTTTGGCAAAGGTCTCCAGATGGAAGTACTGACTGATCATTATGGTGTCGAATCGCGGAAAAATCTGATGCGACTCAGGAAAAAGATTGTGCTCCGGTGCGTAATTGAAAGTATAGCAAATGGCCACAAACTGCGGCACATATGACCTGGTCTCTCTCGGGAGATAGGGATAAATCTCCCAGAATTTCTTTTTGTATCCACTTCTTCGAATGGCCTTGCGCACATTGCCAGGGCCACAGTTGTAGGCGGCGAGAGCCAGCTCCCAGTCATCAAACATGCTGTAAAGATCACGAAGGTGCCTGGCAGCAGCATCCGTTGAAGCATAGGGGTCCATGCGGTCATCCAGATACCAGTCGTTGTTCAGACCATACATCTTTCCGGTAGAGGACATGAACTGCCATAAGCCCACTGCGTTTGCACGTGAAATGGCGTTTGGTCGCAACCCGGATTCTACTATAGAAAGGAATTTCAGTTCATCTGGCAGATTATATTTGGCCAGGGTCTCTTCAAAAATGGGGAAGAAAAGTGCTGTTTTGTTCAGCACCTCCTGCGTGTAAGGCCTGTCACGCACGGTGAAGTAATCAATGAATGACTTCACCTTTTCATTATATTCCAGAGAAACTTCCGACTCAATGCAGGAGATTCGGTCTGCAACTTCCTCATAGGAAGCATCCGGTATGTAGTCATAGCCAAAGTCAGACTGAGCTTTGGCAGCTATCATACTGAATACAAATAATCCAAGGAAAAATATCCTCATACGCTTCATAACAGTAAATCTATCGGATTAATTATCTAAAAGGTAATTTGAGAAGGCCAATAATTTTTGCTCTTCGAATGCTTTGGACAAAATCTGTAGGCCAATGGACATCCCTTGCTGGTCTCTACCCATGGGTATGGATATGGCCGGAACACCCGCTACCGATGCCTGTACGGTAAATAAATCCGCCAGATACATCTCCATGGAGTTCTCTGTTTTCGACCCAAGCTCGAATGCCGTCGTGGGCGCTGTGGGCATAATAATAAAATCAAAACGCTCCAGCAGCTCATTCAATTCATTCTGAATCATCCTTCGTGCCTTTTGTGCCTTGATGTAATAAGCATCGTGGTAGCTGGCAGAGAGTACAGCCGTCCCCAGCAATATTCGCTTGGTCACTTCCTCACCGAACCCTTCGGTGCGGGACTTTTTGTACATTTCCTCGAGATTGCTGGCCTCAGTGGTGCGATGACCATATCTCACGCCATCATACCTGGACAAGTTGGAACTGGCCTCGGCGGTTGTGAGAATATAGTAAGTGGGTAAAGTGTATTCCATCAATGGAAAAGAAATCTCCTCCACGTGGTGTCCCTGGGCGCTCAATTCATCAATCTGTCTGGTAAAAGCCGCTTTGACCTCCGGGTTGAGGGCCTCATTGTCTAGGGTTTCCTTGAGGTATCCAATCTTATAACTCCTACCTGCCTGCAGGTGCTCACTATATGAAGGAACTTTTTGCCTGGATACAGTACTGTCATACTCGTCCGCGCCGGAAATCACTTCCAGTACGAGTGCTGTGTCCTTCACGTTGTTGGAAAATATACCAATGCAATCAAAGGTGCTGGCATATGCCGCCAAACCATGTCTGGAGATTCTGGAATAAGTGGGCTTAAGTCCGACGATTCCACAGAATGATGCGGGTTGCCGCACTGACCCCCCAGTGTCGGTGCCCAAAGAAACTGCACACATATCGGCCTGTACAGCCACAGCGGAGCCTCCCGAAGAGCCACCAGGCACACGGTTATGACCGTCGGCATTGACCACCGGACTGAAAGCTGAGTTCTCGTTGGAGGAGCCCATGGCGAATTCATCACAGTTATTTCGCCCTATGATGATGGCATCGGCATCCAGCAGCCGTTGCACTGCAGTGGCAGTAAATTGTGATTGAAATCCATCGAGGATTTTACTCCCACATTGCAGTGGGTGATCTTTGTAACAAAGTACGTCTTTGATGGTAACTACAAGTCCGGCCAGTTTACCTGCACTTCCGGACTTGATTTTTTGATCGATAAGGCGAGCCTGCTTTGTAGCCTCCTGATCATACACAGACAAGAGGGCATTCAACGTGCCATTCTTCTCCCGGATGTTCTTCAGGTAGTGGTCAACTATTTGACCGCAAGATATTTTACCTGCATCGAGCTGTTGCCTGATTTCAGAAAAAGAGGATTGAGCACGCAAATCTTAATCTGTTTTTTTCTCGCTAGGCTTTGCCTTCGCGCTTTCGTCGATCTCGTTTTTGATCTCTTTGGTGGCATCTTTAAATTCTCTGATACCTTTCCCCATTCCTCGGGCAATCTCGGGTATCTTCTTCGCTCCGAAAAATATGATCACAAATAAAATGATCACAATGAGTTCCCATCCTCCTGGCATTCCAAATGCTAACACCGTATTCATAGTGGTTGTGTTTAAAATTGACTCCAAAGATAGCTATAAAACGCTCCTACCAAAAAATCATTTGGGAGAAAGCCATTGCTCCGGATTAAGTTTTGCGTAGTTTTTCCAAACTTCAAAATGTACTTCTGAAACCCCATTGGTGTCTGTATGTACCGCTCCCAATGGTTGTGCTCTTTTAACAAGCGTTCCTTTCTTTACATTCACTTCCTTTAGACGGGAATAAACGGTATAGTACTCACCGTGCTGCAGAATCACCACATTGTACATGCCGGGGACATAGGCAATCTGAATCACTTTTCCATCGTAAACACTTTTGACGGATTCATCTTTTTGGGTTTGAATGTCCACTCCGGGGTTGTCCTGCATGATGCCTTTCATGACCGGATGCGGATGCTTCCCAAATTTTGAAGAGATGAAACCTGAGCTGACAGGCCAGGCGAGTTTATTTTTATTGGACTCAAAAGAAGCTGAAATCTCGTCCTCATTGGCAATGGCTGTGGAAGAGAGGGTTTTAGACCGCTCCAGTTCTTTCCGCACAATTTCCGCAATCAGGTTATCCAGCCGGTCAACCGCCTGTTTTCTGTCAGCCAATTCTTTTTTGAGCTCTTTCTCTTTCTTGGTAAGCTCCTGTACCAGGCCACTCTGCTTGGTTTTCAGGTTGATCAGCTTTCTGTTTTCTGCCAGCTGCTGATTAAGAAGCGTTTTTTGCTCGGATCTTTTGATCTCCACCTGATTTCTTTGAGCATCCAATTCCCGGGATACCTCCTCAATTTGACGCGCCTGAATTTTTCTTGCGTCGGCATATTGCTCCAGGTATTTCAATCGCATATAGAGCTGATTGAAGGTACGGGCTGAAAACAGAAAGGTAAGCTTGGAGTAGCCATGATTGGCCTTGTAGCTGCTATAGATCATGGCAGCGTATTCCTGCTTTAGGTTTTTCAAATCACTCTGAAGAGCATTTACCACAATGCTCAAATCATTGATTTCCCCATTGAGTAAACCCACTTCCTGATTCAGGGCGCTGATCAGCCCTTCACGGGCTTCTATTTGCTGGTTCAATGCTCTGAGTTGACCCAATGTGGCCTTTTTCTCTGATTCCGTATCACTGAGGATTTTCTCTGCTTCGGCGATTTTGCTCAGGTTCTCCCGCTTTTCCTGCTCCAGCTGGGATTTGGTTTTTTGAGCATAAACCCCAGATGCCAACAGCCAAACAAAAAAGCCAAAAAATGCCAATCGCTTACTTACGATCATATCGCTGTGGGATGTTAAAAGGAAATTTTAACGGTTTTTTCTCAATTTCAGTCTGTTTAAATTCGATGATCACTTTCACCGGATCCGTTCCTTTTTTGGCATACTCCAAAATGGCACTGATCTGAAAGGGGAAGACCTCTTCGTCAACCAACTGAAAATCAGTGTAATTTACTGAAATTGTATTTCGCGAAAGCGTATCCAGCACCTGGATCTTTTCCAACTTCATAGACGTTGTACCAATAAAATTCTCGAAGAGGTAGCTGCTGTGTTGCTGGCTATAAGCATAGGTACTTGCCGTCCTGACTAGTCGTTCCCGATCATAAGGGTACACCAGGTTGCCCAGCATGGCCGACTCCACCAGGCCGTAATTCAGATCAAAGTCAAGCTTTTTACTCAGCTCAGCAAAGCTGTACTTCATGAATACTTTGTTGATCTTGTCCAGTATGGTCACAGAATCGGTGGTAATCAGCACCCGCGCAGCCTCTATCCCCAGCCCTGGTGATAAGGATACCCATATAATACTATCTTTCCGGATGCGAATATTCGCGGAACCGGATACATTATTTTTTTCGGACTCAAAGTTGATTTTTGCTTTGGAAGACAAAAAATCAAACTTGGCGTCATTCACCACTAACCTGGTGCTGTTTCGATCAAAAATGTATGAGAACTTCTTATTACAGCCGGTAAGTAGAATGAGTGCGATCAATGATACACTTAACCAGCTATTCGTATAGTTTCCTGTCTGCAATTTTCTTCTCAATGTTTTTGGAGGCATCCTCATACTGGCTGGCGCGTTTCCACTGGTCGATGGCCTCATCTATCCGTCCCAATTTATACAATACATCACCATAGTGCTCAATAACCGTCCCATCATCCTGCAAATTAGCCGCTTTTCTTAGATAAATCAGTGCCTCATCGTAGCGTCCAAGTGTATACAGCACCCACCCATGGGTGTCCAGGTAGGTGGGATTATCCGGATGCATTGTTGCCAGCCTGGTGGACATAGAAAGTGCCTTATCCAGTTTTTCATTGCGAAGGCTCAGAAAATAGCTGTAGTTATTCAGCACATGGTCATTTTGAGGATCGGCCTTCAGGGCATCATCATAAGCACTATACGACTTATCGAACTGCTTCATGCCATTGTATGCATCGCCCAACTGCCCGTAGAAAACGGTCAGAAGTTTAGGATCCGTAGCATATTTTTTTCCCTGATCCAGTACTTGCACCGATCTCTTAAAATTTTTGGTGATGAGGTATCCCGTGCCCGCAAAATAATAGAGAGCCGCCTGATTTGGAAAGTACTCCATCGCTTGCTCGGCATGAACAATCACACTGTCAAACTGATTGAGGTCAGATTCGACACTGAGGATATTCTGCCACACACCATAGTTGGTCGGATCCAACTGGATCGCTTTCAGGTAAAAATTTCTGGCATCTTCTTTTCTCTCCAGCCGATACATTACATCTCCGGTGAAGGCCTGCACCTCATACTGAGCAGGATAATCGGCCGCCAGACTCATAGCCATTTGACTTACTTTCTCAAACTCCTCCGAGGTGATCACAAACTCCAAAAATCGATTCAGTACCTGAAGTTTAGCCTGAAAATCCACATCCGGAGAGCCCATTGTGCTTTCGGCCAACTCCATGGCCAACGCCGTATTACCCTCGCTCAATGCGATTTCACTCATAAGTAAATCAGCATGTTTATTGTTCTTTAGGCCCTGCAATCGCTCCTTAGCCTCATCCATGAGGTTCTGAGAGATCAGAAATTCACAAAGCTCAATAGCATACCGGTCGTTATCTGCATTTTCCTGGATCAGTTTGTCCCAGTCCGCAATCAGCGAGGGGTAGTCGCGCTTCTTCAGGTATATTTTCTGCTTTTCCCGCAGCACCATCTCATTCATGCCAAAAATTTCTTCGGCCTCCCGATAGGTAGCCAAAGCCTTTTCGTTTTTTCCCTGGTATTGATAAATGATGGCCAGATCAAACAGATAACTTTCAGTGCCCGGTATTTCATCAATCATCTGCTGGTACAGGCGGGCAGCTTCGTCAAAATCAGACAGGGCTTTGTGCACTTCTGCGGCAAGGAGAATATAGTATTTATTGGACCTGTCCAGGTTCATCGCCTTAGTGGCGTATGGAAGAGCCTCCCGGCTTTCTCCATTTTTGATGAGAATCTCTGCAATTTTAAAATTAATGACAGGGTTATTGGGCGCTATCTCCAGGGCAGCCTTGAAAAGCTCCAGGGCCTTGTATTCATTGTCCAGGATGAGCTCACGTTCAGCATCGATCAGCATGGTCTCAGCTTTGAGGGCCTCACTTTCTGACAACTCAGTGACATCAAGCGGCTCAAAATCTCCACCCTGATTATTTTTCTGACTGTAGCCCACCAGTGAGCACAACAACAACAACCCTATCCACAAATAATAATTCGCTCTCATATTATCCCTTCCATTCCGTAAAGTCACCCAGGCTAACCTCAGCTGGTTTTGCTTCCATGATAACGAAGTTTCCAACCATGGAGTTAACTAAATTAATGTCTTTTAAGTTGACATGATTCTGGATCAAAGAATCCTTAATCCGACTATTGCGAATCTCAGATCCTGCGCCTACTGAGACATTGGGCCCGATGACTGATGATGTTATCCTGACCGTTTCACCTATATACACAGGCGGAATGATCACGCTATCTTCAATAACAGCAGAATCGGCGATGATGTTCTGCCCAAGAAAACCCAGGTAGCGGCTATTTGACTGTACGGTCACCTTTTTATTGCCACAGTCCAGCCATTCGTCCACGGCACCAGTGGTAAATCGCACGCCCTCTTTCTTGAGGTTTTCCAGCGCGGTAGTGAGCTGAAATTCACCCGAGGCACGGACATCGTTTTCTATTATATAATCCAGTTGATCTCTGAGCTTCTCGCCTTCCTTGAAGTAATAAATACCAATAATCGCCAGGTCAGAAACAGGATTCTTTGGTTTCTCCACAAACTCAGTGATTACTCCCTCTATATCAAGATTGACCACTCCGTATGCACTCGGGTCTTCTACCCGTTTCACCCAAATAATGCCATCATCCTCGGTATTCAGTGTAAAATTCGCCTTAAACAAGGTGTCCGAAAAGGCAACCGTAACCCTGCCCTCAAGTACCTCACGGGCACAGTGCACCGCATGAGCGGTGCCCAGAGCTTCCTGCTGGTAAAAAATGTGACCAGTAGCTCCCACTGCCTGTGCTATTTGCAAAAGCTGGGCCTCCGTCTCCCGACCAAAATCACCTACCACAAATCCAATATGCTCAATCTTCTCTGGTGTCACCGCCGCTATGTCCTCCACCAGACGCTGCACGATGGGCTTACCGGCAATCGGAATAAGCGGTTTTGGAGTGGTAAGGGTATGTGGCCTGAGCCGTTTGCCCATACCTGCCATGGGTACGATGAGATTCATATTTTTCTACTTGTTGAAAGTCTGTTTGCGGAAATCCAATAACCATACCATTGCCACAAACAATGTGATTAACCCGGTGGCACTGAAATACTTATATTCCTGACAAAGGTCGCAAAAATAAAACGCTAATATGGAAAGGCCAGCTAAAGCCATATAAAAAAGCCCTTTCCCGGTTTTATATGGGACGAAGTAATGCTTTTGACCGATGACATAGCTCATGCATACCATGAGCAGATAGCTCAAGAAGGTAGTCATGGCGCTGCCCATATAGCCGAGCACCGGAATCAGCGCAAAATTGAGCCCGATGGTGACCAGAGAGCCAAGAATGGTAATCCACGCCCCATATTTCGTCTGATCGGTAAGCTTGTACCATACCGAGAGGTTGAAATACACGCCGAGAAACAGCCCTCCGCCCAATAACCACGGTACTATATCCAATGCCGACAAATAGCTGGACTGCCTCAGAAACAGCGGAGCAAGGTCTTGCAGAACGAGGGAAATCACGAGCCAGGAGAACGATCCGAAAATGATAAAGCCGTGCATCACTTTGGCAAAAAGTTCCGGTGAGTTTTTGTCCGCTGATTTTGAAAAAAAGAAAGGCTCAAAAGCATACCTGAATGCCTGAACCGCGAGCGTCATAAATACTGAAAGCTTGTAGCAGGCGCCGAAAACACCCAGAATCTCCTGATTGCTCTGTCCCGGGTAAAACCCCACAGGAAGCCAGTATTTCAAAAGCACCCGTGAGAGCATTTCATTAGTGACCCCCGCAAAACCCATCACCAAAAGTGGGGCCGCATAGAGCATCATCACCTTCCAGTCCCGCCCCATCAAGAGTTTCATCCTGATGAGCCACGGTGCAAAAAACAAGAGATAAAATCCGTTGGCAATGAGATTGGAGATAAAAACATACCCTACACCCAGCTGGGGAAAATAAATCAACCAAATGGAAGAATCAGGAAACTGAGCCAGCCACCAGGGACAAAAAACCAGAAAGAAAATATTCAGGCCAATGTTCAAACCAATATTACCCAGCTTGAAGGTGGCAAACCTTAATGCCTTACCTTCCAACCTGAGTCGTGCAAATGGTACGGCCACTATGGCATCTATGGCCAGCACGAGTGCCAGCCATACCACATATTTGCCTTGCCCGGGATATTCCAAAAGGGAAGCAATACCTTCCGAAAACAGGATGAGTGCGGCGCTAAAAAGGACTGAAGTAGTAATCAGGGAAGTCTGAGCCACATTGAAGTAGTGTCGGGCATCATTACTTTTGGTGGCAAAGCGGAAGTACGCCGTTTCAAACCCATAGGTGTATACAATATTCAGAAACGCCACAAAAGCATATAGCTCCGTAACGACTCCATAATCCTCCGGTGAAAAAACTGCGGTGTAGAGTGGTACAAGTAGATAATTTAATACCCTCCCCAGTACACTACTGGCTCCATAAACTACCGTTTGGCTGGCAAGCTGCCTGAGTTGCCCCACTATTCTCCCTTAAACTCAGGTTTTCTTTTTTCCATAAATGCGGCAGCACCTTCTTTAAAATCATCCGTGCCACAACACCTCGCAAAGGCATTGGCTTCTGTCTGGTAGCCATTTTCATCCTGATTGAAAACGGCATTCACACAATCGACCACCAGTCCTATGGCGATCGGGGCTTTTGAAGAAATCTTCTCCAAAAGGTCATTGGCTTTGGCCATCGCCGCTTCTTTATCCACTTCTGTGTAGTTCACCAGCCCATAGCTCAGGGCCTGGTTGGCATCCATCATATCTCCTGTCATCAGATACTCAAAGGCCCTGCCCTTACCGATGAGGTGAGTCAGTCGCTGCGTGCCTCCGTAGCCAGGAAGAATGCCAAGGTTCACTTCAGGCTGACCAAATCTGGCATTGGCCGTGGCCACGCGCATATGACATGCCATCGCCAGCTCGCAGCCCCCACCCAGGGCAAATCCATTCACCAAAGCGATCACAGGGGTATGGCAGTTCTCAATCAATTGAAAGACCTCCTGGCCTTCCTCTGAGAACTTTCTGGCATTCATTTCATTTAGTTCGGAGAATTCTCCAATATCCGCTCCGGCCACAAAGGCCTTTTCTCCAGCACCAGTAATGATGACACCACTAATATCCTTGTCATCATAGACAGACTGAATCACTTCTTTCAGTTCGGCTATTGTATCAGTATTAAGCGCGTTTAGTTTACTTTCCCTATTGATGGTTACGGTGAGAATACTCCCGTTAGTCGATAGAGAAAGATTTTGCAGGTCTGCCATAGGTTGATTGATTTCTAATGAAGTCGAAAGAAAAATTAAAAATCAGATTAAGTCAAACAATTTACGCAATAAGGACGATTTTCAAATGGCATTTGAATGCTTATTCTACTAAAGCCCGTTTTGCCTCGATATTATTTTGTTGAAACCAATTGTGCTTCAAGGTTGTCCAGCATAGTTGCTGTCATTTTTGCCAAATCAAACGAAGGGCTCCAATTCCAGTCTTCACGTGCCTGGTCATCTGCGATGCTATCAGGCCAGCTGTCTGCTATCTGCTGGCGAAAATCAGGATTGTACTCTATTTGAAAATCAGGGTATCGCTTGCTGATCTCCTGATAAATCATACTGGGCGAAAAACTCATACCCGAGATATTGTAGCTGGATCTCACCTTCAGTGCGGCAGGGTCTGCCTGCATCAGGTCTATGGTGGCCTTCACCGCATCATCCATATACATCATTGGTAGTAGTGTATCTGGCTTCAGAAAACATTCGTAGCTCTTATCGAGGATAGCCTTCCAGAAAATATCCACTGCATAGTCAGTAGTACCCCCTCCTGGCTTGGCCTTGTACCCTATAAGTCCGGGATATCTCATGGAGCGTACGTCCACTTTGTATTTCTGAAAATAATATTCACACCAGCGTTCTCCGGCCAGTTTGCTTATGCCATATACCGTATTGGGGTTCATCACGGTAGTTTGGGGAGTCTGCACCATCGGCGTATCAGGTCCAAATACCGCTATGGAGCTTGGCCAGTAAATTTTGGTAATTCTATCCCTTCCAGTTTCGAGCACGTTCAGCAGACTGGTCATGTTCAAATCCCAGGCGAGCATGGGGTTTTGCTCACCTCTGGCTGAAAGAATTGCTGCTAAATGATAAATCTGATCAATGTCGTGGGTAGAAATCACCTCATCAAGTCTGGATTTATCCATCACGTCCAGCTGCTCATAAGGTCCGTCTTTGATCAGATCCACTGCTTCGCGAAGATCAGATGCTACCACATTTTCAACACCAAACAGATCACGGAGTTTTAGGGTCAACTCCGTACCAAGCTGCCCACAGGCACCTATGACAAGTATTTTTTTCATCGAGGGGGGTTATGTCGTTTATTCTGGGCAAAAGTAGTAATTTGATATTTCTCGCCACTATAACCTTGAATCCTTCTAAATTTGTTTTCTCATGAATTTACGAGCTTACCTCATCAGCAAAAAAATAGATCCGGATCGCCTGAAAAGCAGTGAAAGCAACCTTTATAGGTCATTCAACCTTGTTTTCTCACAAATGCATCCGGACAGTTTCACAGCACAGAAGCTTTTTTTAATCAATAAATTAAGAAGAAAATACAGGCTGGAAAAAGAACCTGAAGAAAATGCCGTGAAGCAAGTGAAAAAGGTAAAACCAAAGATTGTTCCCAGATTAAAATAAACAACCCCAATGTACAACGCACTTAAAACAAAACTCGAAAACGAACTCGCAGAAATCAAGGAAGCCGGACTCTACAAAGAAGAACGAATTATCACTACCCCACAGGATGCCGTCATCAAACTCCAGGACGGCAAAGAAGTCATCAACTTCTGTGCTAATAACTATCTGGGGTTGTCTTCACACCCCAAAGTGATAGATGCTGCAAAAAAAACAATAGATACTCACGGCTTTGGAATGTCCTCCGTGCGCTTTATCTGTGGCACTCAGGACATCCACAAGGAGCTGGAGGAAAAAATTTCTGCCTTTTTGGGCACTGAGGATACCATCCTGTATGCGGCAGCTTTTGACGCCAATGGCGGAGTATTCGAACCTCTGTTAGGACCGGAAGATGCGATCATCTCGGATGCACTCAACCACGCCTCCATCATTGATGGTGTGAGACTCTGCAAAGCAGCAAGATATCGCTATGCCAACAACGATATGGCAGACCTGGAAGCTCAGCTGATTGCAGCATCAAAGGCCAAAGTAAAAGTGATTGTCACAGATGGAGTCTTCTCCATGGATGGTACTGTCGCCCAACTAGACAAAATTTGCGAACTGGCTGAGAAGTATGATGCGGTAGTCATGACCGATGAGTGTCACTCTACGGGATTTATGGGTAAAACCGGACGTGGGGTACATGAACACAGAGGGGTCATGGGCAGGATAGATATCATTACAGGCACTCTGGGAAAAGCGCTCGGTGGCGCATCAGGAGGCTTCACTTCCGGTAAAAAAGAAATCATCGAACTTCTGAGACAACGATCAAGACCCTATCTGTTTTCTAACACGCTCGCACCTTCCATAGTGGGGGCTTCTATCGCGGTGATCGATATGTTGTCAGAGACCACCGAATTGCGGGATAAGCTGGAAACCAATACGCGCTACTTCAGAGAACAAATGACTGCAGCGGGTTTTGACATTAAGCCGGGAGAGCATGCCATAGTACCCATTATGCTATACGACGCAGTACTGTCTCAAAAAATGGCTCAGAAACTGCTGGAGAAAGGAATCTATGTCATTGGATTTTATTTCCCGGTAGTGCCCAAAGGACAAGCGAGGATCAGGGTGCAGATGTCAGCGGTGCACGACAGGGCGCATCTCGACAAAGCAATCAAAGCCTTTACGGAGGTAGGAAAAGAACTGGGGGTAATCAGCTAGCCTTCGCGGATTCTTTCACGGGTGAATTTGGCTGTTCCTTCTTAGCTTCTTCTTTCTTCTTAGGCTCCTCCTTCTTGGTGGAGCCTTCTTGTTTGGCCTTCTTCAATACGTTATCGGTGCTGGTAGTTTCCTTAGCATCTTCGTATAGGTACTCATTGATTGCCTTGCGGAGCTCCTGAGTAGACAGGTTATGAAATATTGTACCATTCCGCATAGTAGAAATCTGGCCTGTCTCCTCAGACACCGCCACTACCAGTGCATCCGTGTTTTCAGACATCCCAATGCCCGCACGGTGCCTCAGTCCAAACTGGGCTGGCACCTCCCGCTCAGTCACAGGTAGAATACATCGCGCCGCTATGATCTTATTGTTATAAATGATCACTGCACCATCGTGCAGCGGGCTATACTTATTAAAAATAGCCATCAGCAATCGCTTTGAAATCACGGCATCCAGTCGATCACCTGACTCTGCAAAAAATTTCAACTCCGAGTTTTTTGAAATCACGATTAGTGCTCCGGTGTTGGTACCTCCCAGGGTCTTGGCTGCTTCTATCAGCGGGGTTACATCCGCTTTCTGATAATTTCCTTTGCTGGACCAGATGGACTTAAAGTTATCAAACAGGTTTCCTTCGTTAAAAATGGAGGTCCGACCCAATAGGAGCAGGAACTTGCGGATCTCCTGCTGAAAGAGAATAATGGCCGCCAAAACACCCACACCCATAAACTGACCCAACACATTACTGATCAGCTCCATCTCGGCAGCTTTTACCATCAGGTAAATGAGGTAAAGCACCAGAAATCCCAGAAAAACCTTTATCGCCACACTGCCCTTCATCAGCTTGTACACCTGATAGAGCAATATGGCAAACAGGAAGATATCGATGATATCCACCCAGCCTATTTCCAGAAATCCGATATTAAAACCTAAGATCAATTTACAATTTGATTAACGAGTTTTACTGCTTCCACCGCCTCCTTCACATCATGTACTCGGAGTATTGAAGTGCCCTTCAACAAAGCTACGGTATTTAATACAGTTGTGCCATTTAACGCGGCTTCTGCTTCAATATTTAATGTTTTATAAACCATCGACTTGCGGGATACCCCAATCAAAAGCGGATGACTCAGATGCTTTAAGTATTCAACGCGATTCAAAAGATAAAAATTCTGCTCCACGGTCTTGGCAAACCCAAACCCCGGATCAATGATCACATCTTTGATACCGGCTGACTTTGCCGCCGAAATGCGCTCTGAAAAAAAGTGAGTCACCTCACCCAACAGGTCTTCATATTCGGTGTGATGCTTCATGTCCTGTGGCGTACCTCGCATATGCATGGCAATATAAGGCACCCCCATCCAGCTCACACTTTCTAGCATCCGTCCATCCAGCATTCCCGCAGAGATATCATTAACGATGTGGGCCCCGGCGTTTATGGCTTCAATGGCCACCTCCGAGCGAAAAGTATCTATAGAAATAATTGCCTCTGGAAACCGGGAAGTCACTTGCCTGATCGGCTCCAGTACCCTATTAATCTCGTCTTTCACGCCAATATCCTCAGCACCAGGCCGTGTAGAGTACCCGCCTATATCCAGAAAAGTAGCTCCTTCATTGAGCATTTTCTCCGCCGAACGCAGCAAGTCAGTAATGGTCTGCTGCCTGCTGCCTTTATAAAAAGAGTCTGGTGTGACATTGAGTATTCCCATCACTTTTGGCACAGATAAGTCCAGCAGGGTTCCCTTGATATTTATAGATTTTTGAGCAGTCAATGTGTTAGATTTGTCGCGAACGAACGTCAGCATACAATATAACTTATTTCAGAAATTGAAAGACCGTACGATCCATCAATACCACGAAATTATCGCATCCTGCAAAGAAATTTTTGCGAAAAAGACCAAAGATTACGGTACCGCCTGGAGGATTCTCAGGCTTCCATCGATCACGGACCAGATTTTTATAAAGGCTCAGCGCATCCGCTCCATTCAGGAAAAGGGATCTCAGAAAGTGGGCGAGGATATTGAATCAGAATTCATTGGTATTATTAATTATTGCATCATCGCTTTGATACAAATGGAGCTTTCCACGAACGACCCAATGGAAATCGGCTATGAGGTATTGGAGCCGAAGTATGATCAGGCGGCCAATGCCACGCTACAACTGCTCACCAACAAAAACCACGACTATGGTGAAGCCTGGAGAGATATGAGGGTAAGCTCGATGACTGACATCATCCTGATGAAGCTGCTCCGCGTGAAACAAATAGAGGACAATGCGGGTAAAACAATTATCTCGGAAGGCATTGATGCCAATTACCAGGATATGATCAACTACTCAGTATTTTGTATGATTAAACTCAAAGAAGAAAAGGCATGAAAGTTTTATTCGATATCGCCAGGTACCTGGTGGGTGCATTATTCATTTTTTCCGGTGTTATTAAAGTCAATGATCCCATCGGGACAGCCATCAAACTTCAAGAGTATTTTGAAGTCTTCGCCTATGATTTCGCGCCATTTTTCGAGTGGTTTGTACCTGCTGCTCTTTTTTTGGCAGTCCTGCTTAGTGTACTTGAGGTAGTGCTTGGCATTGCTTTGATTATTGGCTTTAAAATGCCCAGAACCAGCTGGGCGCTTTTGCTGATGATCATCTTTTTCACCTTTCTTACCTTTTACTCTGCCTATTTCAATAAAGTGACTGATTGCGGATGCTTTGGTGATGCCATTAAGCTCACTCCCTGGCAATCATTTTATAAAGACCTCATCCTGTTGGTTCTGATCATAGCGATTTTCAAAAACAGACATCAGTACGGTAGCTGGTTTTCTGAAAAATTTGGTTTCTTCAAAGTAGTTGGGTCAGCCATTGTTTTCACACTTTTGGCCTATTATGCCATTGCACATCTTCCTTTCCTGGATTTTCGTGCCTATGCGATCGGCAATCACCTTCCATCGCTGATGGAGCCCTCCGAGGAGTTGCGGTATCAGTATGTCATGGAGAAGGATGGCAAGGAAGAAATTCTCGATGCGTACCCAACGGACAAAGCCTACACTTTTAAAGCGATGGAGCTCATCAACCCGGAAGCCCAACCTAAAATCACGGACTTGAGTGTATGGAACGATGATGGTGAATTCACCGAAGAATTGTTGCGGGGAAACAAACTACTGATCATTATTTATGATGCCACAAAAGCCTCTCAATCCAACATCGAAGACATTAAGTCACTGGCCTCCCAAACCAAAAATGCTGATGTTTGGGTACTAACCGCATCGGGTTATGAAGAATTTGAGGCCTTCAGACATGATGTGCAGCTGGCAGCCCCCTATTTCTACGCAGACGCAACCGTACTGAAAACCATGATCCGGTCAAACCCTGGCATCATGCTCCTTTCCAATGGCACGGTAATCGGCAAATGGCATCACAACGACACCCCGGATGTTTCTGAAATCAATGGACTCCTGCCATAATGAAGCTAGGTAGAATCTATCTCGTAGGTATGCCCGGCTCAGGCAAATCTTATTTCGGAAAGCAGCTGGCCAGCACGGTTGAGTTCCCTTTTGTAGACCTGGATCATGAAATCGAACTGCAGGAAGGCAGGGAGATTTCCGCTATTTTCAGTGAGGAAGGAGAGGAGTATTTCAGAAAAATCGAAAGCAAAATGTTAATCTCACTTTCGGAAAAATATCCGGGAGCAATCATCTCCACTGGTGGTGGAACTCCCTGTTTTCATAAGGGGATGGAATACATGAAAGGTCATGGGATCACCGTTTTTCTGGAAGCCGACAGAGATCTGCTGATAGAGCGAATTGCCAGAAAAGACCATAGGCCGTTGATGCAAGGCGATGTTGAGAATAGGGTAAACGAACTCCTGAAAGCCCGACTCCCCGTGTACCGGAGCGCCCACATCTCCATTGATCATAGAGATGTAGATCTTCTGCTCGGTGCTATTAAGGCACTTTAAAAATTAAAACCTATTGTAGCTGAGACTGTATTGGTGCGCTGCTCTATATCGGCAATGGGCGCACCGGTGCTAATCTGATAAGGCGAGTAGGCATCGAAAGATTTTCGGTTGACCACCGCCAAATCGATAAAATAATCCCTTGACCTGTAGCCTAAGCCAAAAGAAACATTTTGGCTCCTGCCATCAAAAGAATCATTATTAGCGAAGGCATCTCCGAAAAAGGCATAACCCGCTCTGAACCTGAAATCTTCATACCTGAATTCTGACCCGATGCGAAAGTTCATCGTGTTAGTATATAAATTCTTAATGGTCTGGTTATCTGCCACTACAGAGAAGTCATTAGACTTCAACTGGCTCCTGGTGTAGTCCACAAACTCAACATCTCCCGAAATGAAACCTACTTTTCCAAGAAAGAAGGTGGCTCCCAGAGAGAGTCTCCCTGGTGTCTTCAGGTTATACTGACTCATGGTAAGATCGCTCGTTTCTTTATAGGAGCCCAAGTCATAAAATACCGAATCACCTTCATCATTTGTACCATTATAGTAGGAGTAATTTTTATTCCAATCGGTAGCAAAGGCAAAACCACTCTCATCATTCAGGCTGTAGTAGGTAGGAGATTTGTAACTGAGACCCAGGGTAACAAAATCCACCGGACGCACAATAAGCCCACCATTGAATCCCACACCACTACCGTCTATGGTTAACTCATCCTGAATTTGAATTTCATAGAGCAACTCGTCCAGATTTCCATCGGCATCCTGAAAAGAATCTTCCGTATAGGTTCTTGTTCTGCTGTATCGCACGGACTCAAAGGACAATCCGGCTCCAAAATAAACCCGATCATCGTAGTTGCCACCCCACGCAAAATTCAGCGCACTCTGGCCACCCTTAGTGGTGATCCGCTCTATCTGGCGAGGCATATACCCGTCATAGCTATTCGCTCCCACCAGAGAGGTGTACCCATCAAAGTCTCCATCCGGATAAATATATGTTCGGCCATCACTGCCCTGCTGATAGAGGTAACCATCCGCATTTTCTATGAGAAACTGACCAAACGCATAATCAATATAGGCGTCAGAAAGATCATTGTTTGCCCCCTCCACGAAACTGTCCACAATGGAATTGGAAGTATTTCTGCCCTGATAAAAAACTTCGCTATTGAAGTTATTACTCCGGCTAAAAGTGATGGCAAATGACCCCCCTTTGAATTTTTCATTGGTATAGTCACCCTTATTGGAGTTAAATACCATGCCCAAATTCGCAAAATTGAAATTGTTCTTGTAGGTAGAAATGGTATTCCCAAAGTAGCTGGCATCCGAATTATTGAAAGTCATACTGGGAGTGAAAGAAAGTACACTCCTATTGAAAAAACCCAGGCCCGCCGGATTAGAACCAGCCGAACTCATATCTGCTCCTAATGAAATTTGAGCGCCGCCAAGCCCCTGCATTCTGGCTGTACTTCCATATGCGGGACTGATCTGACTAAAGATTCGGGCATCCTGATAATAACCCAGAGACCCGTCTGCCACCTGCGCATTGGCTGACCATGTGGATATAGCTATTCCGGCAAACACGATATATTTGAACTGATTCATAGATTTAGCTTTTTTGACTGTCTGTATTATCTGCCACCACCCCGCGAACGAGAAGAACTGGAGCCACCTCCCGACGAACGTCCACTGCTACTCCCCCCACTGCTAGATCGAGATGATCCGCTACTGGAGCCCGAAAAAGAAGACCTACTAGATGAGCTGCTACTCCTGCTGGGAGTATAGCTACTAGAACTTCTGCTTCTGGAGGAGCCAGAAGAAGAATAGGATGACGATGAACTACTGCCAGATCTCGATCGGCTATAATTGGAGTTGTTGCTTGAGCTGCTGGCCGCAGCGCTATTGTACCTCCTGGTACCGGAAGTTGATCCTGAACTTCTCAGTGTCCCACCAGAATTGCTGTTTCCACTTCGTGAACTATATGTCGGCTGGTTACTACGGCCACCTCCGTTCGGAGCGGTAGTCACTCTACTCCTACTGGAAGTAGTAGAAGAATTAGAGACATTGGTACCTGACACTCCAGCTCGTGATCTGGAGAAATATTCATTTTGGGTTCTGCTGTAGTCCCTGCGATCTGCAGTTGACACATCAGCCCGTCCACCGGCTGAGGCGGGCGCATTCACCCTACTGTTGGTTCGTGTTCCACTGGACACAGTTCCACCTCTCGAGTACCTGCTGCCCACCACTACATCTCTTCCTCGTGGGGCTACATATCCATTGTCTGAGTAATATCCCCCATGATAAAGCCCGTGATAAAATCCTGAGGTGTAAGCATAATTATATCGATTCCATCTGCTCCATCCCCAACCGCCATAGTATGGGCTTGACCATCCATACCACGGGTCATAGAATCCTCCTGCATAGCCCGGATACCCCCATGAATTATACCAGGGGCTGTAGTATCCTCCCCAACCAAGGCCATATCCAAACGAAACATTGAAACCGGTATTCCATCCAAACCATGGGTCGTACCACAGGTTAGCTGCAGAGTTCCACCCCCTGTTATTCCAACCATTACCATAGCCAGCACTGTTGCTGTAATAATTATTAATCACTGTAGTGCCAGGCTGATCATCTACATAGGATTCGGGATAGTAAGAAATATTGGAATAGGAAGGCTCACTATAGGTAGCGTTATCGTCCACCTGATCCACATAATCACTGTCAGTGCTATAGTCATTACTCGCCTGATACCTCGCAATGTATTCCGGGTTCACCTCATGCGCCGAATAATTATCCGTGTAGGTGTTGTTCGTGTAGGACTGATAGGTGCTTGCGCTTTTATTCTCCACCTTCGGCTCCTCCTTCACTTGTTTTCTGTCTTTTGACGTAAAGTACAAGTCGTCATACTCCTGGGCCAAAGCCCCGCTAGACACCATCATCACCACCAAAAGGCCTGATATTCGAGAGAGTTGTTTAAAAGCTTCCATAATTCCTACGTTTTATTACTATTACAATCAAACCCGGGTCTGAGTTTCCGCTTTGTCCACCTATATTTGTGACCCAGATTTCAGAAGAAAAATAAGCAATTACTATACCAAAACACTAAATCTAGCATGAGTAAAGCAATACCTAGCAGATCCGAAGACTATTCTCTGTGGTACAATGAGCTGGTTAAGAAGGCCGGATTAGCTGAAAATTCCCCTGTTAGGGGCTGTATGGTCATAAAACCATATGGTTTTGCTATCTGGGAAAAAATGCAGCAGACGCTTGATAAAATGTTTAAAGAGACTGGCCACTCCAATGCTTACTTCCCACTTTTTATCCCCAAATCCTTCTTTAGTAAGGAGGCTTCACATGTAGAAGGCTTTGCCAAAGAGTGTGCCGTGGTGACTCATTATCGCCTGAAAAATGACGAAGTGAATGGTGGCGTGATGGTTGACCCGGATGCTAAGCTGGAGGAAGAACTGATCGTGAGGCCCACTTCGGAAACGGTAATTTGGGATTCGTACAAAAACTGGATTCAGTCATATCGGGACCTTCCATTGTTGATAAACCAGTGGGCAAATGTCGTGAGGTGGGAGATGCGAACAAGACTTTTCCTCAGAACAGCCGAATTTTTATGGCAAGAAGGACATACCGCCCATGCCACCAGACAAGAGGCTGAAGAAGAAACAGTGCAAATGTTGAATGTATACGCGGAATTTGCAGAAAATTTCATGGCGCTGCCCGTTACCAAAGGAATCAAAACTGAAAATGAACGCTTTGCCGGAGCAGTGGAGACTTACTGCATAGAAGCAATGATGCAAGATGGCAAGGCACTGCAAGCAGGCACGTCACACTTCTTAGGTCAAAATTTTGCGAAAGCTTTTGATGTAAAGTTTGCCAACAAAGAAGGTAAAGAAGAATATGTATGGGGAACTTCCTGGGGTGTATCCACCCGACTCATGGGAGCGCTCATCATGGCGCATTCAGATGATGAAGGTCTTGTTCTCCCTCCAAACCTGGCGCCCATTCAGGTAGTGATCGTTCCTATCTATAGAAAGGATGAAGAATTAGAGAAAATATCAGAAGTTGCTGAGAAATTCGCCAAAGAACTAAGAGCCAAAAACATTTCGGTACAGTACGACAAGAGAGACACACATAAGCCCGGATGGAAATTTGCTGAATACGAGCTGAAAGGCGTACCCGTTCGTATTGCCATTGGCCCAAAAGATCTGGAAAAAGGAACGGTAGAGATTGCCAGAAGAGATACCAAGGAAAAGCAGTTTGTCGCACAAGACCAAACGGTCGATCACATTATAACCCTCCTGGATCAGATTCAAAAAAATATCTACCAGAAAGCTGCCACATTCAAAGAAGCAAATACGCATCAGGCAGATTCCTATGAAGAGTTCAAAGAGTTAATTGAGAAAAAAGGTGGTTTCGTTTACGCTCATTGGGACGGAACTTCGGAAACAGAAGAGAAAATAAAAGAAGAAACCAAAGCCACAATTCGCTGTATTCCACTAAATTCAAACCAGGAAGAAGGTACCTGCATTTACAGCGGAAAACCTTCCAAAGGAAAAGTTCTTTTCGCAAAAGCGTACTAAACCATGGAGTGGATCACCGTCATTGGATTAATAGTATTTGGCATTGGTCTTTTGATCATTGAGGTGATATTTATACCCGGAACTACCATCGTAGGGATAGCAGGTTTCATTTGTGCTGGGTTTGGGGTATATCTGGGGTACGACTATTTTGGGAGCAGCACGGGCACTATTGTACTGATAGCCTCCAGCGCATTTATGTTGGTCGTCATCATATATGCGTTCAAGGCTCGGGCATGGGAGCGTTTTTCATTAAAAGATGAAAATACAGGGAGATTTAATGATGACTTTAAAGTTACCCTTTCGGTGGGGGAGCAGGGTCAAACCATCTCCTCCTTGAAACCCAGCGGCAAAGCATTGTTCAATGAAAAAGAACTGGAAGTTAGATCAAACGGAGGATTCATCAATGAAAACCAACCGGTAAAGATCATTCGCATCGAACCTAACAAAATAATTGTAGAACCTATTAACTAGTATCATATGATCACCACAGTAATTATTCTATTCGCGGGCATTATCGCCTTCTTTGTTTTTCTATATTTCGTACCCATCAATCTCTGGATTACGGCTATTTTCTCTGGAGTCAGAGTTGGTCTGTTAGAGCTGGTCTTCATGAGAATTAGAAAAGTACCGCCATCAGCGGTAGTAAATGCCCTGATCACAGCCACTAAAGCAGGTTTAACGATTACCGAAGATGAATCTGGCCTAAAAAGAAAACTAAAAACTCAGGACTTGGAAACGCATTACCTCGCTGGTGGAAATGTACCACAGGTAATAAGAGCGTTAATTTCCGCAGACAAAGCCAATATTAATCTTACATTCAAGCAGGCCACAGCGATTGATTTGGCAGGAAGAGATGTATTTGAAGCGGTTCAAATCTCTGTAAACCCTAAAGTAATCAACACTCCCTCTGTAGCGGCAGTAGCTGCAGACGGTATCCAATTGGTTGCCAAAGCTAGAGTGACTATTCGAGCCAACATTCAACAATTGGTTGGTGGTGCCGGTGAAGACACTATCCTGGCCAGAGTGGGAGAGGGTATTGTAACATCGGTGGGTTCTGCGGCCAGTCATAAAGAAGTATTGGAAAATCCTGACAAGATATCAAAACTGGTTCTGGCAAGAGGACTTGATGCAGGTACCGCATTCGAGATATTATCCATTGACATTGCAGACGTAGATGTGGGTGCCAACATTGGAGCCAAATTACAAACCGATCAGGCATCTGCTGACCTCAAGGTGGCCGAAGCGAAAGCTGAAGAAAGAAGAGCAATGGCTGTTGCTGAAGAACAGGAAATGGTAGCCAAAGCACAGGAAGCCAGAGCCAAGGTGATTCTGGCTGAGGCTGAAATACCAAAGGCCATCGCTGAAGCTTTTAGAAGTGGAAACCTGGGAGTAATGGACTATTACAAATTCCAGAATATTCAGGCTGATACTGATATGCGAGAATCAATTGCAGGATCTGGGACCAAAAAAAGTGGGTCTAGCACCAAGAAAAAAGGAGAGTAACACACATCTCTCTATTGAAATCAAAGCCATTTCGTACGAAGTGGCTTTTTTTATGTTTACACTCCCATTATTACCGAACTCATACTGTAGTACAACCGAGTAGAAGAGCTAGGTTCCAAGTCTTATAATGCTATCTCCAGAAATATCCAAAGTCACTATCAGTCCCATACTGGACAACTTTGACAAAAGAGGGGCACGGCTGGTGCATACATCAGCGGAATCTTTCAATGCTAAGAGCAAAGCGTTTAGGGGTCAATTTCATGGGCTAAGAAACGCAAAATTCTTCCTGTTCAGATTGACCAATATTTGTGCCTGAAGTTTTAAATTCCCTCAGCAAATCCATAAAATTACATTTTGCCAATCACATTCTTATGGACTTACCCCAGAAATACGGATTGATCCAATATTATCTGGTTGCGTGATCTTAGTATGGTTTAGGCATAAAAAACCCTTACCAATTAAATGATAAGGGTTAATAAAAGACTGGCAACGACTTACTCTCCCACCTGTTACGGCAGTACCATCAGCGCTGGTGGGCTTAACTTCTCTGTTCGGAATGGAAAGAGGTGGACCCCACCGCAATAATCACCATAAAATCTTTGGTGTCGGATGCCCTTGAGCACCCTGTCCGCCGTAACACTTTGTGAAGGCGGATAATCACCATAAAATCTTCACTGCTTCTTTTCGCAGCATTTATTCTTTATACTCTTCATCCGATTTACATCAGAGTTAAGAGTTGACATTATATGTGAAAGATTCATTCTCAATAAAAAAAATTAAAGCAAGTTTATCGCTCGCACTAGAAAGCTTACGGGTAATTAGTACTGCTCAGCTCTGATATTACTACCTATATACCTGCAGCCTATCAACGTCATCATCTATAACGTCCCTTTAAAGAAACCTCATCTTGTAGTGGGTTTCGCGCTTAGATGCTTTCAGCGCTTATCCCTTCCCAACATAGCTACCCAGCAATGCCCCTGGCGAGACAACTGGTACACCAGCGGTTAGTCCAACTCGGTCCTCTCGTACTAAAGTCAGATCTACTCAAGTTTCTTACGCTCGCAACAGATAGGGACCGAACTGTCTCACGACGTTCTGAACCCAGCTCGCGTGCCACTTTAATGGGCGAACAGCCCAACCCTTGGGACCTTCTCCAGCCCCAGGATGTGACGAGCCGACATCGAGGTGCCAAACCTCCCCGTC
>NZ_JAVKCA010000013.1:0-192498 GCF_040222955.1 Marinoscillum sp.
CAGCTTTCCGAAGAACATGAAGCAGTTCCAGAAAGACTTTAAGAAGAGCCGGGACACCGACAAGGACGCCTATTACCTCTTCCTGATTCCTGGTTCGGGTGCCCGGGCAGGCTTCATGCCCTTCAAACGGCAGTATGGCTACATCTGGACAGGATCCACCGGCGACTTGCCCCGCACGATTGCCCATGAGCTGGCCCATGGCGCCTTCAGGCTGCGGCATACCTTCAGCCCCGAAGCCTTCATTGCTACCCAGGGCTCCACTGACAACCTGATGGACTATTCATCTTCCGGGGCAGGTTCTTCCGGAGCCACCCACCTGTACAAACACCAATGGGACAATGTACACAACCCCGAGGGTGTGACCAGCTGGCTGCAGGATGATGAGGAGGGGGCCTACTACGATCCTACCTACAGCGATATATGGGCAGCCAACCTGCTAGGTATGATGTGTGCCAAAAGCATGGGGCAAAACGAGGTTGAAATCAAAGTTGATTATGCTGTCAGCACCAGTGAAGTAACCTATGGCAAACGTGGTGGTGTTCGCTTTGAAATAAATGATATCCAAATAGATATTAAGGTAGATGAGCTTCCCTCTCAGGGAAGTTACACAGTAGACATTGGTTCGAAACAGACAAGCACTTCAGGTGGTAAGACCCTGTTTTCATATACGTTATCAGAAACAGGCAATAAACTATCTTTTATAGTGGATGAGACCAGCTCACCCTCTTTGTCCACGTGGCTGACCTCCCCACCACAAAGCTTGTTCCAGGCATTGGTGGACAACGTGTCATCTACTGAAGGCAATGCAGCTTACAGTGCCCTCACAAGATTACCTCAGTGTGCCTATGAACTGATAACGGCAGCTAGCCGGGTACAATACATCGACTGGATGGTTAATGGCGAATGGATGACTAACGAACATCAGGAAGAGTTGATCATCAGGTTATTAGAAGAAGTTCCGTACCATCAGGTTGCCGAGCTGGTCATGGGTCTTGAAGGCTACGGCGACTGGGAAGGGCTTTTTGAAAGCTTTGATAACATCTCTACCCATCAGGGATTGTTTCGATCGATCATGAAACTCTATCAGTCCTCAACTACCGAAGAAGAGCAGAAAGAGATCAAGGCAGTTTTTGATTTTAACATGCTCAATCATACTTCTGCATCGTTGGATTACATTTCCGTAGCAGAAGTAAGCTATGAAGCAGGGCAGCTCGACTTTACAAGGGCAATCAGTACGGCTTCATGGACACCTTATGGTCTTCAAAATATTCAACAATCTTCCACCCTTCATGCCCGGGTTGGTTTGTTCGATCCAGTATTGGTCATTGTCAATGATGATCATGAAAACCTTGGATTACAGCTAGGAACTGAACTTAAGAGTCTTCCAGCCATATTAGCTGCTTTCTTCATTGAGAAGAAAAATTCAGAAACTAACAAACATCTGGCTTCTACAGGGCTTGATATTGCATTGCTTGCTGTTGGGGTGGGTGAAGTTAGTGCAGCAATCAAGGCATATCAGACTGCAAGAACTGTCCGAACACTTTTCCGCTTGACGTTGGCCGTTTCGGATTTTGCGGTATCGTTTACCGACCTGGCTTGTCAATCTGACGACTCAGAGCTTTGTAATGAATGGAGAGAAGTTAGCTTTTACATCCAAATTGGATTGCTAACGGTCAATGCCGCTGATGGGCTGGAAAGTTTGATGAGGAGGACAAATAGTTTTTCAAATCTAGGTAAGACGTTGACTTTCAAACCTACGTGGATTCCGAATAGAACCATCGTTGGGGATTTGGAAAATCCAAAAGGTTTGATTGGAGTTTACCGCAAGAGTCTTCCAGACGGCACGCTTGTGGATGACACCCAAAGGGCTTTGGCCGATCTGGACTTTCCTGAAACGTATGCATCCGATTTTACCACTGCATCAAAGGACGGTTACAAAATGCTCAACACCAATGAGTGGTACTACCGGATGGATGAGCCTGCATTCTGGGATGACTTTAACAAACCCTGGCTAGACAAGCTTACTGGTGATAAAGCGGATATAGTGGTACTCAGTGACCCAAATAATGATTTGTTAAAGTATCAATTAAATCCAGATTTTTCATTCAAAACAATCAATGGCCAAAGACTTAAAAGTGGTTTTGGAAAAGAAATAGACTATATGGAAGATTTAGTAAATAAAGGAGCTTATGAATGGGATAGTGTGAATGGGGTTTACAAGTATGTAGGGGATTGATCTATTTATCAATCAAATCAATCAATTCAAAGTAGTCTACCGACCTGTATTTGGTTACATTGTTTTCCACAAATAATACCAGCTTGTCAGGTTGAATTTGCCCCTCATATTCTAAAACACCCGCAGCGACAGGTATTCTCAATGAGATTATATTGTTCTTCTTTTCAAAAGTACCTCTGTTAAAATAGGCATCTCTATTTTCTCTATAAAACCAATTATTAAGGCTTTGATTAGAGTTATTGTTACAACTTATTACAGTGCCATCATCATAAAACCTCATGAAATCCCAATAAAAAGAATATTCTACATGTCCTGCATGCCATTCTGCGGTTACTTTTTTGAGGGATTGATATAGTTTGTTGTATTGGAGCATAGAGCCTGTAAGTTAGTTAGAAGTCTATAAAAAAATCCTCTATTAGCACATCCTCACGTGTACCGGCAGAGGCTACATAAAACTATAAATACAAAATTTTTAAATCTTCCAGCGGGAGACTTGAATGTAATAATGTTGAGTGTCTCCTGACACTCGCCATTCCAAGGAGCTGGTTCCAATCAGTTGATAGACTTGATAACATTTTTAATTGATGCATTACGAAAAGATTTCCAATAAGACATTGACAATAGGGGAAGTAAAAATTTTTTGTTCAAAAAATTCTGTTCTCGATCAAATAATAGAAACAGCAAATAGGGTAATATTTAATATTTATCCTTCAGAAGAAGGAATAGATTGGAATGATATGGACAGTCATTTTTTATGGCGAGAAAGAGTAAGAGAAAACCCCCAATTACTATTTGCTTATGATTTTTCAGGTAGGTTAATGTGGAAGTTTCCTTCAAAAAATGTCACTGGGTTCGAGTCCGAAGTTCCTGAACTAAAAAAGGAAGCTGATTTCGCGACTCCTGAACATTATCAAAAGTATGTAGGAAAGTACAAAGGCAAAGAATTGTTGATTGTATATGCTGGTGATTTCCAGTATCGAGTAGATGCTGAATCAGGAGAAATATACGGCAAATCAATAACACGTTAAAATCTCACCTCCTCTCGTAAGCACTGCTTCCGTGAAGTTTATTGACGATTATTTCGACTCCTTTGATTATTGTGATCAAAGTTTAGGAACCCTCCGCCCTTGTTGGTCTTGTGACCAACAAGCGAGATACGGGTGCAATCCACAAATTCCCATCAATTAGAGACTGGCCGACTCCAAAATCCTGTAAAGGCAGGATGATTTTCATTTGCTCTGGACTACGAGTATTCTTCAGCGCAAGTGACAAACTGCGGAGCGTGTGCCCCATCAACCCTGAGCCCGAACACCACAAACCGAGGCCCATAGAATTTATTTTTATAAGCATCGGTTGAGCTTTTTATAGCATAGAATTTTTTTTCATGCGCATGGGTTGAGGAAACTTTAGGTCTGTTTTTCCCGGCTTGGCAGACAACCCTCCCTGACTAATGTCATTCCCATACCTGAGGCTGGTTATTTTAAGATGATGAAGTTCAATAGAACTTTGATTGATGGTAAGTCCAGTAAGTATTCGCTAAGTTTGATTAGGAACCAATCTAGACCCAATTATGGATTCAACGCTCTCTACAGCATTTTCACTCTTAGGCATCGGCATGATCACCGTATTTGTGGTGTTGCTGCTGGTGGTCATTACGGGCAACCTGCTGATCAGGGTTGTCAACAGGCTGGCTCCTGTGCCGGCAGATGATCAATTGGAAAAGACACGACTGGCAGCCATCACCGCGGCGGTCAGCATCTTCACAGAAGGCAAGGGACACGTGACTCGGGTAGAAAAATTAAATTAATATATCATGGCAAAGGAAATAGGGCTTGGCCTTGTCTATAGGGACATGTGGCAATCTTCCGGTAAGTATGTTCCCCGGGTAGATCAGCTGATCAGGGTAGCAGAACCCATTGTAGAAATGGGTTGCTTTCGCCGGGTAGAAACGAATGGTGGCGGGTTTGAGCAGATCAACCTCCTGTATGGTGAAAACCCCAACAGATCGGTAAGGGACTGGACCCAGCCTTTCAATGAAGCGGGCATACAAACGCACATGCTGGAGCGCGGACTGAATGGCCTTCGCATGTATCCTGTTCCGAGAGATGTGCGCAGGTTAATGTTTAAATTAAAAAAACTGCAAGGCACGGATATCTCCAGGTCATTTGACGGCCTCAATGATACGCGAAACCTTAAGCTCTCCATCGATTATGCCA
Source organism: Marinoscillum sp. (assembly GCF_040222955.1). Lineage (GTDB taxonomy): Bacteria > Bacteroidota > Bacteroidia > Cytophagales > Cyclobacteriaceae > Marinoscillum. The sequence continues at coordinate 4,453 of NZ_JAVKCA010000013.1, forward strand.
AAGAGGGGGGAATGATTGCACAAACAGCCCTGTGCATTACCCACTCCAGGCTACATACGGTAGACTATTACCTACAAATGGCCGAAGAGCTGATGGCCATGGGAGCCGAAGAAATTTGCATCAAAGACATGGCCGGAATAGGTCGTCCGGCCTCCATGGGTAAGCTGGTGGCAGGCATCAAAGCGCTTAATAAGGACATTCCGGTGACTTACCACGGCCACTCTGGTCCCGGCTTCTCGGTGGCATCTTCACTGGAGGCTGCCAGAGCTGGCGCAGACTTTATTGACGTGGGGATGGAACCGCTTTCATTTGGTACCGGTCATGCCGACCTGCTCACGGTACATGAGGTGCTCCGAGATGCGGGCTTTAGCCTTCCGGACATCAACATGAAAGCCTACATGCAGGCACGATCACTCACTCAGGAGTTTATAGATGATTTTTTGGGGTATTATATCAACCCCAAAAACAGGCTGATGAATGCCTTGCTGATAGGCCCCGGTTTGCCCGGAGGTATGATGGGCAGTTTGATGTCGGACCTGGAAAACAACCTCAAAGGCCTGAATAAATGGAAAGAGAAAAACAACCAGGCCCCACTCACTCAGGATGATTTACTCATTAAGTTGTTTGAAGAAGTGCAGGAGATTTGGCCCAAAATGGGTTATCCTCCGCTGGTAACTCCCTATAGCCAGTATGTGAAAAATGCGGCACTGGTCAATGTCATGCAAATGGAAAAAGGCAAGGATCGCTGGTCGCTCCTCGACGACAATACCTGGGACATGCTCCTGGGGAAATCAGGAAGGGTGCCTGGAGAGCTGGCCCCCGAACTGAAGAAACTGGCCAATGCGCAGGAGAGATCGTTTTTCGAAGGAGACCCGCAGGACTTGCAACCCGACGCTTTGGAGGATTTCCGCAAGAAAATGGAGGAACTTGGCTGGGATACCGGGCAGGATGATGAAGAGCTTTTTGAGTATGCCATGCATCCCCAGCAGTATGAAGCTTATAAGTCAGGCAAAGCCAAGAGTGACTTTGAGGCAGACCTGGCTAAGCGTAGGGCAGAAAGTGTGACCGGACCAGGAGCCTCCGCTCCAGCCACTAAACCCACTACTTTGGATGTGGATGTGGATGGTCAAAAGTTCAGGGTGTCCATTAGCTACAGTGGTGATGGAGGAGTCTCCGAAAAGCCCTCAGCCGCAGGGAGCCAGGCGGCTTCCAATGGTGTATCCCATGAAATCATTGCACCACTGGAGGGTAAGATCTTTATGACAAAAGATGCTGGACAAAAGCCCCTGAAAGTGGGTGATGCGGTGAAGAAAGGAGATGTAGTCTGCTACATAGAGGCGATGAAAGTAACCAACGCAGTGAAATCAGACAACGACGGAGTGGTGCAGGAGATCCTGGTGCGGGAAGGTGACGATGTGTATGATGATGATGTCTTGTTTAAACTGAACTAGAATTGGAACTTTTAGAGAAACTTTACCAGATGACGGCCATCCAGGATATTGTGGATGCGCCTCAGATTTTACTCATGATATTCATCGCCTTCTTTTTGCTTTACCTGGGCATCAAGAAGCAATACGAGCCGTTGCTGCTGGTTCCTATTGCCTTTGGAATGTTGATCGCCAATTTTCCGGGCGGTCAGATGGGCGTGGAGAAGATTGATGAAAACCTGACACTCTACCAGATAGCCAGGGATCATGGCATTATGAACTTTGTCTATTATTCGCTGATAAAGACTGGGTTTCTACCACCAATTATTTTCCTTGGAGTAGGAGCATTGACTGATTTCGGGCCGATGCTTCGCAACCTGCGATTGGCCTTTTTCGGTGCCGCGGCGCAAATTGGGATTTTCACTGTTTTGATTTCTGCAGTGGCAATTGGATTTACGCTGAAAGAATCCGCAGCACTCGGTATCATTGGTGGAGCTGATGGCCCCACAGCTATCTACACAACGATCAAGCTCGCACCCCACCTGTTGGGTCCCATTGCCATTGCGGCCTATTCTTACATGGCGCTGGTACCTGTAATCATTCCATTTGTGGTTCGGCTCACTACCAATAATAAGGAACTTCTGATCAACATGAAACAGCAGGATAAGCTATATCCATCCAAGCGCCCAATCAAGGACCTTCAGACGTTGAAAATACTTTTTCCCATTGGCGTGGGCACCATCGTAGCGCTGCTTGTGCCATCCTCCGTGCCGTTGATTGGCCTGTTGATGTTTGGAAATCTGGTGAAGGAAATAGGCGTTTCTACAGGTCGTCTACATAAGGCTGCATCAGACACCATTTTGAATGCCGCGACCATCTTTTTGGGGCTGGCAGTAGGAGCCACCATGACCGCCAAAGCTTTTTTGAATATGGAAACCATCCTGATTATAGTGGGTGGATTCATCGCGTTTGCCATCTCTATCGCCGGGGGCATCTATGCTGTGAAAGTCTATAACCTCTTTGCCAAAAAGAAGATCAACCCTCTGATAGGGGCTACAGGTTTGAGTGCTGTGCCCATGGCTTCACGTGTGGCCAATGAGATTGCGCTGAAGCATGATCCCAATAATCATTTGCTGCAATATGCCATGGCCAGTAATATTTCAGGAGTCATAGGCTCCGCAGTGGCGGCGGGTGTGCTGATTTCATTTTTAGGGTAATTTATTTGTAACCCTTTGTTTCGCTTACCGTATATTGCTTGTACATACAATTATGACTGAAGGAAAATCCATATTTTGTGACTGCCTGTATTTTTCGGCAAATTCTCTGGCCAGAAACCTGACCAGGCTGGCTGAAGAATCATTTGCTCCCACGGGGTTGGCGCCTTCTCATGCCTTTGCATTGATGGCCATCAACAGGGTGCCCGGTGTTTCTCCATCAGAAGTAGCAAAGGAAATGCACATGACCCCCTCAACCATTACCAGGTTTTTGGATAAGCTGGAAAAAAAGGGACTCATTCAGCGAATATCCGAGGGAAAATCGAGCAGACTGCATCCTACACAAAAGGGTGCTGAACTGAATGATGATTTGGAGAACGCCTGGCGCCATTTACTGAGTGAGTACAATGCTGTTTTGGGTGAGAAGGCCGCCGCAGGTTTGTCCGGAGTGGTTTATGATGCAAGTGAACTGCTCAAGGAGTAATTTTTTATAATTTAAATTAGTTGTACAAGCAATAATAAATAGTAAATGAAGAAGATTGGAATTTTTGGATCAGGAAGCGTCGGGACGACACTTGCTGACGGATTTGTGGCCTTAGGTCACGAAGTGAAAATTGGGACGAGAGACGCCGCTAAGCTGGATGATTGGAAAGCGGCTGCCGGACCTCTTGCTTCGGTCGGCTCCTTCGATGAGGTGGCTAAGTTTGGAGAGATCCTTGTGCTGGCAGTGAAGGGTGTTGCTGCCGAAGGAATCCTCCGGGAGATTGGCGAGGCAATTTTGTCAGGGAAGGTTATTATAGATGCTACCAACCCCATTGATGATAAAGCAGCCCCGGAGGACGGTGTGCTCGCATTTTTCACAGACCTGAGAAAATCTTTAATGGAGCATCTCCAGGAGGCATTCCCAAGTGCTCATTTTGTGAAGGCATTTAATAGTGTGGGGGCTCACTTAATGGTCAATCCTGATTTTGGAGACCAGAAGCCCTCTATGTTCATAGCGGGTAATAACCCGGAAGCCAAGGCGGAGGTCTCTGATGTATTGGTGAAGTTTGGCTGGGAAGTGGAGGACATGGGTAAAGCGGCTGCAGCCAGGGTGATAGAGCCGCTGTGTATTCTGTGGTGTATTCCTGGGTTTTTGGAGAACAGGTGGTCACATGCCTTTAAATTATTAAAGCAGTAAATCAGAGTCCCTTTCTGAACGGGGAAGATTATTGGATGGGATGAACGAAAAATAAGTGGTATGTTGTAATTTTAATTCCATGAAAAAATGGATTAAACGTATCGCTTATTTTTTAATTATTGGATTGGTAATCATTCAGTTTTTCCCCGGAGAGAAGCCGGCTGTCAGCGCTGATAACCCAGGAGATATTCACAACGAAGTGCTGGTGAATGCGGAAGTAAGTGGTATTCTGAAGGCGGCGTGTTACGATTGCCATTCTAATGAAACCAAATATCCCTGGTATGCCAGTGTGGCACCAGTCTCATGGCTGGTCATACATGACACCAACGAGGGTAGAGATGAGCTGAACTTTTCAGAGTGGGCAACATACTCTGCGAAGAGGAAGCACCACAAACTGGAAGAAGTGATAGAAATGGTGGAAGAGGGAGAAATGCCGCTGCCCATTTACAACGTCACTCACCCGGAAGGTCGCCTTACGGATGCTCAAATAGAAGCATTGATAAGTTGGGCTAAAGAGCGCATGGGAGAAATTACTCTTTAGGCGCGGTTATACGCTTTCTCAGTTTGACCGGGTTTCTTTTCTTGCGCATTTTCATGTTGAGCATTTCCACTACCAGGGAAAAGAATACCGCAAAGTAAATATATCCTTTGGGTACGTGATAGTGGAGCGCTTCTACCATCAGCATAAAGCCAATAAGGATCAGAAACGATAGTGCCAATATCTCCAATGTGGGATGCTGGCCAATGAAGTCACTGATCTTCTTAGAAAAAATCATCATAATGCCTATAGAAATGACCACCGCGATGATCATGAGGAGTATTTCTTCGGTGAGCCCAATGGCGGTGAGAATGGAATCAAACGAAAAGATGATGTCCAGCAGAATAATCTGAACGATCGTGCCCGTAAAAGACCGTACCGCTTTATCGCTTTCGTGACCTTCTTCACCCTCCATTTTGTGATGGATTTCCAGGGTACTCTTGAAGAGGAGAAAGAGCCCTCCAGCCAGCAAAATCAAATCTCTGCCCGAGATCTCTATATCGAATACAGTAAACAAGGGCTCTGTAAAGGTAATGATCCAGGTGATTCCTAAAAGTAGCCCGACACGAAACACCAGAGCCAGGGTCAAACCTAGTGATCTTGCTTTCCCTTGCTTTTCCTGGGGCAACTTATTGGTGACGATGGAGATGAATATGATGTTATCAATGCCCAGAACCACTTCCAAAAAGGTAAGGGTAAGTAGGGCAATCCATGCTTCTGGTTGAAGAAATATTTCCATGGGGGAAATATAATTAATCAGGAAAAGGCCACCTACAATAAGCTTTAATTTTCCGGTCGGATGGTGGATGCAGCTTCAGCTGAGTCCTGAACTGTCTGATACTCCAGACCAAGTGGGATGGCAAACCATGTAGCTACCGGCTCTCCATTAGCGGTGGCTGGTTTCCAGTGTGGCATACTTGTTACCAGTTCAATGATTTTATGTTCCAATGCCGGTTGTTCAAGTGCTTTCACACTTATTTCAACCGGCCTGCCGGTCTGATCAATCATAAAATTAACGGTTGTTTTGGCGCTTGTTACAGGATACTTACCTGTTTTCAGTATTTCATGAATACCCGCATTGAAGAAAGCATATAAGCTGTCTATTCCCACGGCAGGGTATGCTTGGGTATACTCCGTGGGTGTGAAGGCAGCATTTTCTTTCTCCTGAACCGGTTCACCTTCAGGCTTGTCGTTTGCGACCGGCATCACCACTTCGGGATGAGAAGCTCGAGGGGCATTATCGGGGATTTTCACTATGCTCATGGGTGCCACGAAAGGGCCAGTCTCTGACGAAAAAGGTGTTGTATGATTATTCGGAATTGGGGGCTCCGTTGCGGGTTGATTAAAGAAGATCACGGTGAGCACCCCTATTCCCATAATGGATGCGGTGGTGGCCTGGCGCCAGACTTTTACGGTGAACTTTCGCTGCTGCGCCCGACGAACCAGCCGGTCAAAATCTCTGGAGGAATCGGAGAGAAATACCGGTTCTTCAGGGTTCCATATTATTTTCCTGTCATTGCTCATACCTTCTCCATTAGTTCTGTTCTAAGTTTTTCCAGCAACCTGTACGTCTTCTTTTTTGCATTTTCATGAGTCATGCCCAATACCTGCCCTACTTCTTCAAATTTGAGCCCCTGATAAAACCGGAGTTCCAGCAGGGTGAGGTCTTTTTCCTTTTGTTTGAGGAGTATTTTTTCCAGCCGCTCAAGCACTTCATGATCTCCTGGCACTTCAAAAAGATGAAGAGGTTCTACTAAGGTGTTCCTGTCAAATAGGAAATTCTCTTTTTTAGTTTTCCTAAAATGCATCCTGATTTCATTCAGGGCTATTTTATAGAGCCATGGAGAGATGGAATGTCCTGAGGGCCGGAAAAGGTTAATTTTGGTAAGTGCTTTGAAGAAAACGTCTGAAGTGATTTCTTCAGCCAGGGCAGTGTTGCCGATTTTTTTGGCCACGTACCCAAGGATTTGGCCATAGTATTTTTGGTAAAGGGGCCGGAAAGCACCCGGCTCCTTTTTACTGGCTTCTATCAACGCTAATTCTTCTTCCCTGGTCATGTCAGGAGGTTAGTGATCCCTGTTGAAAAAGTAAATATCGGAGAAAAAATAGGTGGAGTCCTCGTTGTAAAACTCATTGGTAAGGGAGAGCTGATCAGGATCAGACCAATTGACCTGAAATATGCCGTAAATTAAAGTGTTGGCTCCCAAGTCGATGGCGAAGGTGGCTGTATCCAGCATTTCGTAGGAATATTTACCGTAGAGGTTATCAGGGGCATTTTCATTGTAGAAAAAGACCGAGTCCGGGGTGCACTTCATGCTTCCGATGAAGAATTGCTGGCTGGAAAAATAGTCTTCTGTGCTACACTCATTGGCAGGCATCTGACAAAATGTGTGTTTCTCCATTTGGGTAGTCCAATCACCCTGAATGGAGTAGGTGGAAGCTTCAGGGTCCTCAGTGCCATTTTGAGTAGTGGTGTCCACTTCCTGTTCGGAGGGTGTAGCGTCCGGGACAGGGGTGTCACTATCTGTGCAGGCATACAGTAGAACAAAGGTGGTAATGAATAAGATCGTTCTCATAGGGTTCAATTTTAAATTGTTTAACCCTACAATGCCACGGCCATAGAAAAGGGACATTCTGAAATAAAAAAAGGTGACCGATAGTCAGTCACCCTTTCAAATTCCTTGCGGCACACTGTGTACGCTTTTTATAAGTTAAATGCGCCTTTTACCTGGTTGATGTAATCCAGTTTTTCCCAGGTAAAAGTCTCGAAAGTCATAGACTTGGTTTCTCCTTCGCCGTTGGTGAAACTGCGGGTTACGGTTTCCGACTTTCTGCCCATGTGGCCGTAGGCAGCGGCATCCAGGTACATTGGAGTTCTCAGTTTCAGTCGGGTCTCTATTCCATAAGGCGTCATGTCAAAGATCTCCTCTACTTTTCTGGCAATCTCTCCGTCCGTAAGGTCTACATTGGAAGTACCATAGGTATCAATGAAAATTCCCATAGGCTCCACCACCCCAATAGCATAAGAAACCTGTACCAATACTTCTTTACAAACACCAGCGGCTACCAGATTTTTGGCAATGTGTCGTGTGGCGTAGGCAGCCGATCTGTCCACTTTAGAAGGGTCTTTGCCAGAGAAGGCTCCGCCTCCATGGGCACCCTTACCACCATAAGTATCTACAATGATTTTGCGGCCAGTGAGTCCAGCGTCACCGTGAGGTCCGCCTATTACAAATTTTCCGGTAGGGTTGATGTGGTATTTGATGTCATCAGTAAATAACTTCTGAAGTTCCGGGCTTAGCTGCGCCTTCACCTTTGGGATGAGGATACTGATAATATCTTTTTTGATTTTCTCCAGCATTTTGGCCTCTTCATCAAAATCATCATGCTGTGTGGACACTACAATGGCCACTATTTTTACCGGCTGATTGTCGTCAGAATATTCTATAGTCACCTGCGACTTGGCGTCAGGTCTCAGATAAGTGATTTCATCATTGGACCTCCTGAGTGCGGCAAGTTCTCTGAGAATGCGGTGAGAGATGTCCAGAGCCAAAGGCATGTAATTTTCAGTCTCATCAGTGGCATAGCCGAACATCATGCCCTGATCACCAGCACCCTGTAGCTTAGGATCTTGCCTGTCTACGCCCTGATTGATATCTGGTGACTGTTCGTGAATAGAAGATAGAATGCCGCATGAGTTGGCCTCAAACATGTATTCCGACTTGGTGTAGCCTATTTTCCTAATCACATCCCGTGCGAGCTGCTGTACGTCCAGATAAGTTTTGGATTTTACTTCTCCGGCCAGTACCACCTGTCCGGTAGTTACCAGGGTTTCGCAGGCTACTTTGGATTGCGGGTCAAAAGCCAAAAAGTGATCAACTAGTGCATCAGAAATCTGATCGGCAATTTTGTCCGGGTGCCCTTCAGACACGGACTCAGAGGTAAATAGGTATGACATAAATCTATTTTCTTAAAAGGGAGCAAATTTAGGATTTTCAGCGAATTATCAGAAGGTTTTATGAGAAATGACCAATGCTGAACACAGACGGTATTTTATGCAAATCCTTTTTCTGTTTTCTCCACGCCGCGATGGTTTGCGTTTTGATAAATTCATGTTGTCCGAATATATCTGCTGCAATGTTCAAATAGACATGATGTGAAAGGGTGTCTACAAGATCGGATATCAGGCTCATGTTGCGGAAAGGTGTTTCCATAAATACCTGCGTGTACCCGGTGGAGTTGAGTTGCTGCTCCAGATCCTTTATGGCTTTCAGGCGCTCAGCTTTTTGGATGGGCAAATAACCATGAAATGTAAACTGCTGACCGCTGAATCCTGAACTGGTAACTGCTGTTTGAATAGATGACGCCCCGGGAAGAGGAATGACCCGCAGACCGTTTCGATGCGCAAAAGTCACAGCCAGTTGGCCAGGATCGGCCAGTCCCGGAAGACCAGCTTCTGAGATGACTCCAACATCTTTTCCTGCGATTACCGGAGCCATGTATTGGCTGATTTCGGATGGGGTTGATTTCTTATCCAATACCTCAAATGCCAGGGTGCTGATGTCCAGACCAAGCTTGAGGCTACTGATAAACCTGCGTGCTGTCCGTACGTTCTCTACCAGGAAATAGTCGGTGTTTTTGATGACGTCCAGCACCAGGGGTGCCAGAAATGAAGCCTCATGATGATCGGAGAGGTAGGTGGGGATAAGAAAAACGGAGCCTTTTTGCATGAATGTTTTATTGTTGAAGAAATTCTACTACCAATGCCTTTAATTCCTCGGGCTTTTCGGCGTGCACCCAATGTCCGGCATCCCCGACCATCTCTATAGTTGCCTGAGGGAAATGTTTCAGGATCGTCTGATGATCTTTTTGCTGAATGTAATCACTTTTGGATCCTCCGATGAAGAGGGTTTTTTTATTGAAAGTTTGCCCATCAGTAAGGCCCCTACCCAACGTTTCGATGTTTTGTTCGATCGCCTCCAGGTTAATTTTCCAGGCAAATTGGTTATCATCATTGCGGGTAAGGTTCTTTAAGATAAACTGCCTTACTCCGAACTCTTTTACCTTTTCGGCCATTTGCTGATCAGCTTCCTTGCGACTTTCAATACGCTGAAGGTCAATTGAGTGAAACCCTTCAAATATTTGCTGGTGATGCGGAGGGTAATAGATGGGTGCAATGTCCACCACAATCAATTTTTCCACCCGATCGGGATAAGTTACCGCAAAATTCATGGCGGTTTTACCCCCCATCGAATGTCCTAAAATGGAAATGGTCTGAAGCCCTTCGCCGTCCATCAGCTCCTGCAGATCTGAGGCCATCACTTCATAATTCATTTCGCCGCTGTGTGAAGAGTTGCCGTGGTTTCTTTGATCGATCAGATAGACTGTGAAGTGTTCGGCAAACTCCTTCCCAAGGGTTTGCCAGTTATCTGAGGAACCGAATACTCCATGCAAGACAAAGAGCGGGGAGCCAGACCCTAATTTTCTGTAGTTTAGTTTCATGTGTTATTCAATAAACTCATTGTAGCTGACGCAGATACATCTGAATGGTGTTTTCTAGCCCGTAGTATAAAGCATCACAAACCAGTGCATGCCCTATGGAGACTTCATCCAGGTATGGAATGTTTGTTTTTAAATATTTCAGGTTGTCCAAATCCAGGTCATGTCCGGCATTCAATCCCAGCCCTAGCTTTTGGGCTTCCTGGGCTGCTACTACATAACCAGCCACTGCCCCGGCTTTGTCGCGGGCAAACTCTGCGGCATAAGGTTCTGTATATAGTTCGATTCTGTCAGCGCCTATTGTTTTGGCACCTGCCACCATTTTTATATCAGGATCCACAAATACGGATGTGCGCACCCCCCAGCTTTGTATGGTACGGATGATTTCAGTAAGCTGCTTTTGATGCTGAACCGTATCCCACCCGGCATTGGAAGTGAGCACATCCGGACCGTCTGGCACCAGAGTGGCTTGCGCGGGCCGAACTTTTTTGATGATTTCCATATACCTGTCATCCGGATATCCTTCTATGTTAAATTCCGTTTTCACAACCCGTGCGAGTTGCATGACGTCATCATATCGGATGTGTCGTTCATCCGGGCGAGGGTGTACCGTGATGCCCTGAGCGCCAAAGCGCTCACAGTCAAGAGCTACCTGGATTACGTCAGGATTATTCCCCCCCCGAGCGTTGCGAAGGGTTGCAATTTTGTTGATGTTTACGCTAAGTTTGGTCATAGTTGTTACACTGAATCCGAAGCAAATTTGTTTATAAAAAATAGATTATGAGTTTAAAAACGAAAATAGAAGCCGAAATAAAGCAGGCCATGTTGAATAAAGACAAGGAAAGACTGACCCCTCTCCGAGCCATCAAAGCGCTTATCCTTTTGGCTGAATCAGAAAAAGGTGGTGGTGATGGAATCTCGGAGGATGTGGAGTTGAAACTGCTGACGAAGGCCGCTAAACAACGAAAGGACTCATTGGCCATTTACCGTGAACAAAACAGGGAGGATCTGGCTGCAAAAGAAGAAAGTGAGCTGGCTGTCATAGAAGAATTTTTGCCGAAGCAAATGACCGAAGAGGAGCTTGAACAGAGTCTGAAGGAGATCATCGCTCAGGTGGGTGCAGCCGGGCCACAGGATATGGGCAAGGTGATGGGGGTGGCCACCAAAAAATTTGCCGGTGTGGCTGACGGAAAGACCGTGTCAATATTGACCAAGAAGTTATTGAGCTAAACTGTGAATTATTTGGACATTTTTTTTCTGGTGGTGTTCGTTATTGGGGGCATCAAAGGCTACATGAAGGGCTTTATCATTGAAATCTTCTCGTTTTTCGCCTTTTTTGTGGGATTGTTTGTGGCCATTGAACTCACCATACCCGTTGCCAATCGTTTTTTTGATTCCAGTGACTATTATCAGCTGCTCACGGTGGGGGTTTTTGTCGTTCTTTTTCTGATCGCTGTGCTATTGATCAATCTGGCTGCAAAAATTATCAAGAAGGCTGTGGACCTTACTTTCATGGGTTTCTTTGATAACATACTTGGAGCCCTGGCCGGAATTTTCAAGTGGGCATTTATCGTGAGTGTTTTCTTTTGGGTGTTTGATTCCATAGGTGTACATCTACCTTCCGAACAGTCAGACGGATCACTGATTTTCCCGTATATAGAGAGCATCGGCCCGAGAACCTTCGAATGGATTTCGAAAGTGCTTCCATTTTTGGAGGACATGATTGATTCCTTGAAAAATATTGGCGAGAAAGGGAAGGCAGTTTATACCTTTTTGTAAATTCTTTTGTTTATTTATACAAGATGCATATTAAAGAACAAGACGGTTTTAGATTTATAGATGAGGGAGAAGGTGAAGTCTTGCTGTTGCTGCATGGGCTTTTCGGGGCTTTGAGCAATTGGGATGGAGTTGTTCAGCGATTTTCTGCCAACTACAGAGTGATCATCCCCCTGCTACCTATATATACCATGCCCGTACGAGAAGCAGGGTTGGATACCCTCAATAAGTTTGTGGAGGATTTTGTGGAGAAGCAAAATTTAAGCGGTCTCAATATTATAGGAAATTCGCTTGGAGGCCACATCGGTTTAATTTTCACTCTGAAAAATCAGGAGAAGGTAAATTCACTGATCCTCACCGGGAGTTCCGGTTTGTTTGAGAATTCCATGGGAGGATCTTATCCGAAAAGAGGGTCTTATGAATACATTCAGGAGCGGGTGGCCTATACTTTTTATGACCCAAAGACCGCCACTAAGGAGCTGGTGGATGAGGTGTTTGAAACGACTAAGAGTATTCCCAAGGCATTGCGCATTGTGGCCATAGCCAAATCTGCTCAGCGCCATAACATGGCCGATGATATTCCAAACATAAAAGTACCCACCTTGTTGATATGGGGACTGAACGACACGATTACACCCCCTTATGTGGGTCATGAGTTTGATCGCTTGATTCCAAACACAACGCTCAGGTTCATTGATAAGTGCTGTCATGCACCGATGATGGAGCGTCCGGAGGAGTTTAATGAGATTTTAGAAACATTTTTGATGAAAGAAGTGGCCGTATGATCGCCAAAGACCTGATAAACTATATGATTCCTCCACTGAAGCCTCAGGATGAGATATCCAAGGCCAAACAGTGGATGGATGAGTTGCGCTTATCAGAGTTGCCGGTGGTGGAAAGTGGCCTTTTTCTGGGTTTGATTGACGAAGAGCTGTTACTCAATGACGAATTGAGGTATCCGGCTGTGGGAGATTATCCACTCGTAGGCCAGCAGTGCGTGGTTCATGCCGGAAATCACTACTATGATGTGCTCAAAACCTCTGGATTGGAGGGCTTCAGGATAGTAGCTGTGATCGACGAGCTCAATCAGTATTTGGGAGTGGTTTCTATTGAAGATGTGGTAGAGGCCTTTGCCCAAAACTCATCTGTGAACACCCCCGGTGCCATACTGGGTCTGCGGCTCAAGTTGCACGATTATTCCCTTGCGGAAATCAGTCGGATCATAGAATCTAACGAAGCGAAGATTTTGAGTAGTTACCTTAGTCCACATTCCATAGAGCCTGGAGAACTCAATCTCACATTGAAAATCAATAAGGAAGAAATCACCCATATTGTGGCTTCACTGGAGCAGCATGGCTTTTATGTGGAAAATTCCTATAACATGCGAGACTCCAGCTACGAAGAGAAGGAGCGGATCGATATTTTGATGAAGTACCTAAAAATATAGATGGCATGAGGAAAATTGCCATCCATGGGCGCAGAATATCCCCGGATTCTGCCAGTTACGTTCGCGATATAGTTAAGATCATCGAGTCAAACGGGCGGGAAATATTTGTGAGCCCGGAAATGTCCGCCATTCCTGAGTCTAAGGAGATATTCAAGAACTACCCTCATTATATCCCGGGCAAAGATATGGACACGTTTGAGGCTGTTTTCAGTTTGGGAGGTGACGGAACCTTGCTCGATACACTCACTCATGTAGGATCTTCGCAGCTTCCCATACTCGGAATCAATCTGGGGAGGCTGGGTTTTCTTGCTGTTATTTCAAGGGAAAATATTCGGGATGCGCTCACAGCTTACTTCGCAGGGCAGTTTATTTATGAGGATCGTTCCCTCCTGGCTTTGGAAACAGATGTGCCGTTATTTGACGGTAAAAATTATGCGCTGAATGAATTTGCGATTTTAAGAAAAGACACTTCCTCCATGATTGTGGTGAAATGCTATTTGGATGGAGAATTTCTCAATACCTACTGGGCGGATGGATTGATGATTGCCACCCCTACAGGTTCTACAGGTTATTCCCTGAGTTGCGGGGGTCCGGTCATTATGCCCAATACCCACAATTTTATCATTACACCCGTCAGCCCACACAACTTGAATGTGCGGCCTTTGATCATTTCAGAGGATAGCGAGTTGGCCTTTCGGGTGGAGTCCAGCAACCAGTCCTATCAGGTTTCTTTGGATTCCAGGTCGGAATCCATCGATGATCAAATAGAATTCAGAATTAAAAAGGCGCCATTTACCACACGACTAATTAAGGTGGAGGGGAGTTCTTTTTTGGATACTTTAAGAAATAAGTTAACCTGGGGCTTGGATAAGAGAAATTAACTTAATATTTCTAGAAGTAATCCACTTGGAATATTATCTTTAAATTTGGGTTCTCTTACTAAAAGACTAATGAAAGGCAAAATTTTACTATCTCTCGGCTTGGTTCTCCTGTTTTTATTCGCGACAATAGACGCTGAGGCGCAAAGGAGGAACAAATACCGCAAGAGAAAAAACAAGAATAAATCCATCTCTAAGTACCATGGAGGTTCAGTTGGGGGAAAATTCAGGCCCTATAGTTTCCTTTCAGGCAACATTAATGCACTCAACTATTATGGTGACCTGGCTCCCGTGAACAAGGCGGCCAGTACCGATGTTTCCTTTACTCAGCCGGGTTTCGGAGTAAATGTGGGGCATAAGTTTTCACCTTATGCTGCAGTGAGAGCTGGTTTTAACTACGGAAGACTTAAAGGAGACGATATCACATCGGATCCCGCTGAAGGTCAGTCGTATCCTCGATATTTGAGAAATCTGAGCTTCCGTAATGATATCAAGGAATTTCAAATGGGCTTCGAGATTTTCCTTCTTCCAAACTATGGAGGCCCGAACGTAAGGCCGCCTTTCAATGTATACCTTTTCGTAGGGGGTGCGGTATTTCATCATGAGCCGAAGGGCCTTGTGCCTGATATGGACTATACGACCGGTGGCACAGAAGTCGCACCTAATGCAGGTGAGTGGGTGAAACTAAGGAAATTGGGTACCGAAGGGCAATTATTGGATGGGAGTGACGTTAAGCAATACAGTCCGTTTCAACTCTCGATTCCGTTGGCTCTTGGGGCTACTTTCAGGTTGCCAGGTCCATTTGATGTTGGGTTGGAATTGGGATACAGATATTTGTTTACAGACTATATAGATGACGTGAGTACCAACTACGTTCCCTTTGATCAATTTGACGATCCACTTGCCAGGATCATGTCCGATAGAAGTGCAGAACCTGTAGCCGCATGGAGTGGTGTTGATAGGAGTGGAGTTCAAATAGCCAGCGGCACGATGTCCGATGGTAATACCTACTATGCCGCCGGAGATGTTGGTGGTGGGCTGGTTTCATCCGGAGATGCCATTAGAGGAAACGCCAAGGATAACGACATGATGTTTATGACTACTCTTAAAATTATCTGGATCGTTGGCAAAACAGGCTCATCAGCAAAATTCAGATAGCCCTTGGGTAAATACAAACTCATTTTCCTTTTTTTACTGCCCCTCTCTCTTTCTGCCCAGTTTGTAGAGTTTGGAGGAGGTTTGGGGGTCAGTCACTATACTGGTGATCTGAATGGAGTGCCGAGGCTGGATCAGAGCAAGCTGGCAGGAACAGGAATCTATCGACTCAACTTTTCGGATATAGTAAGCTTCAAATTTGCCTTTACTGCCGGGAGTATTTCCGGGAATGATCGTCGACCTGTTGATGCGCTTGGAGAAAATCGCCAATATGAGTTTAAGCACAATTTTCTGGAGTTAAGTGGGGTGTTTGAATACCATTTCATGAGCTACCGATCCGAAAAGTATAAAAACAAATGGTCGCCCTATGCTTTCTTCGGACTGGGGTTTGTTAAGCTTAACAATACTTCTACAGCATATGAAGACTATCAGCGTGTACAACCTGTACTCCCAATGGGTGGAGGGGTCAAGTACATGCTAAGCAAGCGGCTTACCCTGGCGGGTGAACTTGGTGCACGCAAGACTTTTTTCGACTACCTCGATGGGATATCAGATGGGGATCAAAGTATCAAAAACTATCAGTATGGTAATCCCAATGACAAGGATTGGTACTTTTATTCAGGGATCAGTCTTACCTATGTGCTCTATAAGATTCCCTGCCCTTTCCCCTATATCCCAAACAAATCTATCCTCAACCGTATAAGGGCCTATTAAGCGTTAAAAAATGTTTAATCATTCATCGTTAGTAAAAAAAACCACAACTTTGTGGTCTTTCGCATTTTAGCCTAATCAGGGGATGAAGGAGCAAATTAATCAGGGCAATTTACCTCAGCATATTGCCGTTATCATGGATGGAAATGGGCGATGGGCAAAACAACAAGGTGCGGCCAGAATTTTCGGCCACAAAAATGCCATCAAAGCGGTCCGGGAGGCTACGGAAGGCTGCGCCGAGCTAGGAGTGAGGTGCCTCACCCTTTACGCTTTCAGTACTGAGAACTGGTCTCGACCCAAGCAGGAGGTGCAAGGGCTAATGACACTACTGGTGGCTACCATTAATGATGAGGTTCCAACATTGATGAAGAATAATGTGAGCCTTCACTCGATTGGAGACATTTCTCAATTACCTGATAAGGCACAGAAAAAGCTTCAGGAGGCAATTGACAAAACCTCCCAAAATGATGGATTGAAGCTGATTTTAGCGCTTAACTATAGTGGTAAGTGGGACTTGACGAATGCTATGAAGGGATTGGCTTTGGAGGTGGAAAAAGGAGTGTTGGAAGCGAATGCAATAGATCAGGAACAGATAGAAAGACACCTTTCTACGTACGGTTTTCCGGATCCGGAATTGTTGATACGTACAAGTGGTGAAATGAGAATTAGCAATTTCTTACTTTGGCAAATGGCCTATACAGAATTATTTTTTACTCCCGTCCTCTGGCCGGATTTCAGAAAAGAGCATCTTCATGAGGCAATAGTGTCCTATCAGAAAAGAGAAAGGCGTTTTGGAAAGATAAGTGAACAGGTCAACCTCGGATAATGCAAAAATATTTACTAATACTAGCAGTTTTAATATCGTTTGGTGTCGATGGCCAGATTCGATTTGGTCAGAAAAACACCCCTACAAATGATGGTGTGACCATCAATTACTCCAGCCCGAGGGAATACGAAATTGCTGATATCCGGGTTCAGGGTGTTCAGTTTTTGGACAACAATGCGCTGATCTCACTGTCCGGACTACGTGTAGGCGATAAAATCAAGATCCCGGGGGACGAAATATCCGCAGCTATCAAGAAATTATGGAAGCAAGGGATCATTGGAAATGTGTCTATTGAAGCAGAAAAGATAGAGGGCGACAAAATTTGGCTGATTATTACGCTGAATGAAAGACCAAGGCTGACTAAGTATGAATTTAAGGGTGCGAACAAGAGTCAGATTGCTGAACTCAAGGATAAAGTAGATTTGGTGAGGGGAAAAATCCTCACAGATGTGGTGATCAAAAACACTGAGCTTTCGGTGAAGAGGTACTTCGAAGGCAAGGGCTACCTGAACGCAGAAGTGAAGATCAAGCAACAAAAGGATACGCTGTTGGCGAATAGCGTGAATATTGTGATCCTTGTTGAGAAGAACCAAAAGGTCAAGGTTAAGAACATTAATTTCTATGGGGATGATAATTTCACCGCAGCAAAGCTCCGAAGTAAGCTGAAAAATACAGGAGAGAAGCCGAGAATTGGCCTTCCTGTAGATCTCCTGGAGAAAACCCTGATGGTTTTGAATCCCAAAAACCTCTTCTATTTTTTAACCCACAAAAAGGAAACAAGCACTCGCGAACTCAAGGAATATTTAGGGGAGCAGGTAAATGTCAATGTGTTTAAGTCCGCCAAATTTGTCAGAAGCGAATTTGAAGAGGACAAGAAGGGCCTGATCACTTTTTATAACTCCAAAGGATATCGTGATGCGGAAATTGTGACCGACTCGGTCTACAGCATTGACCGCAAGTATTTGAATGTTGACATCAACATTAATCCGGGGAATAAGTACCGGTTCAGAGAGATCATCTGGTCGGGTAATTACATCTACGACGATGCCTTTTTGGATAGGGTTTTGGGCATAGAAAAGGGAGACGTTTATGACCTGGAGCTGGTTAATAAAAAACTTAATTATAATCCAACAGGAGCTGATATTAGCTCCCTGTATATGGATGATGGTTATCTCTTTTTTAGGGTAAATCCGGTGGAGGTAAGTGTGAGTCAGGACTCCATTGATCTGGAGATGAGACTGTATGAAGGACCTCAGGCCACTATCAATGAAGTGACCATCAGCGGAAATGATAAAACCAATGATCACGTGGTGCTACGGGAGATCAGAACCCTTCCGGGTGAGAAATTTAGCCGCTCTGAGCTGATCCGTACCCAGCGGGAACTGTCTCAGCTTGGGTACTTCGATCCCGAGCAGGTGAATCCTGTGCCGAAGCCTAATCCTGCCGATGAAACAGTGGATATAGAATGGCAACTTGTGGAGCGACCCAATGATCAGGTGGAACTATCAGGTGGATGGGGTGGAACCTTTGGGTTTGTAGGTACCCTTGGCTTATCATTCAATAACTTCTCGGTGAAGAACATCCCTCACCTGGAAAAGTGGCGTCCGCTCCCAATGGGGGATGGACAGAAGCTTTCGGTAAGAATGCAGGCCAATGGTAGAAGGTACCAGAGCTATTCGATGAGTTTTAATGAGCCATGGCTGGGTGGACGTAAGCCTAATAACTTTGGAGTGAATTTTAGCCACTCTGCTCAGCGATCACTGAATTTTGAGAATGAGACTATTGGAAAACTTCAGGTGTCCGGTGCTACAGTATCCCTTGGGCGAAGAGTCACCTGGCCGGATGATTATTTCACGGTGAGCAATTCGTTTTCTTATCAGAAATATACCTTGGAAGGTTCGTTGACTTCTTTTTACGGCTTTTCCGGAGATTCACATAGTTTGACATTCAACAACACTCTGGCAAGAAACTCAGTGGATAACCCCATGTATCCAAGGACAGGATCGTCCCTTTCGCTGAGTGCTTCCTTTACTCCGCCATACTCGCTATGGAGCAAGCTGGACTATGAAAATGCCACTTCTGAAGACCTTTATAGCTTTTTGGAATATCACAAATGGAACATGGATTTCAAGTATTATTTAAAGTTGGCAGGGAATTTGGTTCTAGCTCCCCGTGCACACTTTGGTATGCTGGGTTCTTATACGGATAAAGTAGGTGTGGGTCCTTTTGAGAGGTTCCAGTTAGGAGGAGATGGTTTGACCGGTCAGAATTTCCTTTTGGGAACAGACGTGATCGGTCTGAGAGGTTACGAAAACAATGTAATCACGCCTACGGATGCTAGCGGAATTAAAGGAGGTACGATGTTTACCAAGTTTGTCATGGAGCTTCGATATCCCATATCGCTTAACCCATCGGCTACCATCTATGTGCTCACGTTCTTTGAAGGTGGTAATAACTGGAATAATCTTGATGATTTCAATCCTTATAACCTTTACAGGTCTGCCGGTCTTGGTGTGAGGATATTCATGCCGGCGTTTGGTTTATTGGGTCTGGATTGGGGATATGGATTGGATCCGGCACCAGGTTCGCTGGAGGTGAGTGGTCCACAGTTCCACTTCTCTATCGGCCAACAAATCAGATAAAACTATGAAGAAAAGCGCCCTGTTTGTGTTCTGCCTGTTTTTGTTCGCAATAAGTGATACTTTTGCACAGAAATTTGGGTACGTGGATACTGAGTATGTGCTCAGCAGAATGCCGGAGTACAAGGAGGCCCAGGCGGAGATCGAGAAGTTGGCCAGGGGCTGGGAGACGGAGATTCAGGAGATGTACAAAAAGGTGGAGGAAATGGAGGCGGCTTTGCAGGCAGAGGAGGTCCTTTTAACTGCTGAGATGAGTGCAGAACGCCGCCAGGAAATAGACAGGGAGTGGAAAGAAGTGAAAGAATATCAGAAGCAGATTTTTGGTTTTGATGGTCTTTATTTTTTGAAAAAGAAGGAATTAGTAAAGCCTGTGCAAGATCAGGTGTTTGAAGCAGTGGAACGTGTTGCAAAAAACAATAGATTGCAGATCGTTTTTGACAAGTCGGGTGACTTAGTCATGATTTATACTGACCCTATTCATGACTATACTGATTATGTATTGGAGGAACTGGGTCTGGGTGAAAACCAGGAAAGTAGTAATTAGGAAATAACAATTTTATTATGAAAGCAAAAATTTTAAGTGTAATTGTGGTGTTGATGGCATGTGCGGCACAGGTGTCGGCGCAGGAAAATCTCAAGATTGGCTACACCAATGCAGACTATGTTCTCAGCCTGTTGCCTGAAGCTAAGCAAATAGATGCTGAGCTGAAAGCCTATGAGAAGCAATTGCAGAATCAGATACAAGCCAAGTACAACAACCTGCAAACCAAGATGAGCGACTATCAGGCCAATGCAGCTACCTGGGACGATCTTATCCGTACGGATAAGGAAGAGGAAATCCAGAGTCTGCAGCAGAGTATTCAGAAATTCTCTCAGGATGCTGAGACCTCTATGGGCAACAAACGTAATCAATTGCTGAAGCCGGTTTATGAAAAAATTGGGAATGCGATCGAGCAAATAGCTGTTGAGAATGGCTATACGCACATTTTCAGTGCCGGATCTCCGGGATTTGATGTGTTGCTGTATGCCAGAGAGCAGGATGATGTATCAAATCTTATTTTGAAGAAGTTGGGAATTACGCCTCCGGCAGTAGAAGGAAAGTAATTTTTCTGTGAAGATTAATTGAGCTGGAAAGGCCCGGGTTTTGCCGGGCCTTTCTTGTTTGGGAACTTCTGAAAGACTGGATTTCCTTATTGGTCCTCGAGCGATCCGGTACCCTTCAAGCACGTCAAAATGGTTATTGTACGCTATTTCAGAATAATCCCGGTGATCAGGCCTACCAGAATGATTAGTGGTGTTGGTATTTTAGTGAAAAACATCAGGCACATGGTGCCCAGCATCAGGGAGTAGTTGAGCGTGGTGGGGGCAATGGGTTCAAACAGGAAAAAGGCTGCTGCAATGACCATTCCGGAGCTCACTGCATTGATGCCCTCCAAAGAGGCTTTGACCATTCGGTATTTTTTCAAATCCTCCCAAAACCGACTCACAAAAAAGATGAAAAATGTGCCGGGTAAGAATACACCTGCCGCGGCCATCACTCCGCCCAGTATCTGCTGCGGAATGTCTGTATTGTTCATACTCACCGCACCCACATAGGCACTAAAGGAAAATACAGGCCCCGGGAGCGCTTGTACAAACCCATAGCCAGAGAGAAACTCCTCTGAGGTGAGCCAGCCTTTGAATTCGACAAACTCCGTGTAAAGCAGGGGCACCAGTACCTGGCCACCACCAAAAATAAGGCTGCCATTCCTATAGAAGTTCTCAAATAGCCTGATGGGCAAATACTGTGTAACTCCACCGAGTACAGCGGCAAAAACCAGAACAGAGATCCAAAGAATAAAGTTAGACCAGTTGATTTTGATGGTGGATTTCTCTTCCAGTGGCTGCTGCTTGAACTTGAAGGCCGTGATGGAGCCACCAATCAGCAGCATGATAGGAAAGGCCCAGGGCGTTCTGAAAATATAGGAAGCCATGGTGGAAATGATCATCAGGAAAAAGCCCGTGCGTGTGCTCACTACGCTGCTGGATATGCGATAAGCAGAGTAGGCCACTATACCCACAGCTATGGGTTGTATGAACTTAAGGAACGATAGTGAGATGTCCATTTCCTGAAAGACATTCACCATAATACCCATAGAAATCATGATGGTGAGCGCCGGTAGCGCCCAAATGAGCAAGGTGAGGTAGGCCAAACTTGGCCCGCCAATCTTAAATCCAATGGCCGTAATGGTTTGGGTGGAGGTGGGCCCCGGAAGAATCTGGCACAGGGCATAGAGCTCCATCAGATCCGTTTCTGAGAGGTAGCCACGTTTGGTGACCATCATGTCCATAATCAAGGCCAGGTGCGCCGTGGGGCCACCAAATGAGGTAACACTAAGGATCAGGACATCCCTTAAAAATATGAGGTATCTGACCCGTCTGACTGACATTAGGATTTCAATCCGATTTCTCTCAATCTTTCATCCAGAAATTCGCCGGCGGTAACATCTTCATATTGTTTCGGGTGATCAGCGTCTATGCAGCTTTCGA
The DNA here is from genome assembly GCF_040222955.1 of Marinoscillum sp. Lineage (GTDB taxonomy): Bacteria > Bacteroidota > Bacteroidia > Cytophagales > Cyclobacteriaceae > Marinoscillum. The sequence continues at coordinate 26,272 of NZ_JAVKCA010000013.1, forward strand.
GACTGGTGAGGTCCATGGAAGAAATAGGATGCATGAAAAAGGGAATGGAGAAACGGGACGTACCCATTTTTTCTCTTGGTGGGTTCACTACCCTGTGTATGGTTGATTTCAGTTTGTGATTGGTAAGCCTATCCAGCATATCCCCTACATTCACCACGATCTGATCCGGCAAGGCCGTAATTGGAATCCAAGTGCCATCTCTCCTAAGTACCTGAAGGCCATCAGCGCTGGCACCCATGAGTAGCGTGATCAGGTTGATATCTCCATGTTCGGCAGCTCGTACCGCATCTGCGGGGATTTCATCAGGGTTCTCTATCGGGAAGTAATGTATCTGACGGAGAATGCTGTTTCCCTGGCGGACTTTGTCGTCAAAGTACATTTCATCCAACCCCAAATGGAGGGCGATGGCTCTAAGCATTTGTATGCCGGCTTCCTGCAAGGTGTTGAAAGCCTGGAGTGTTAGTGCTTCAAATTCCGGAACTTCTTCTGGCCAGATGTTTTCGGGGTATTCATCCAACTTGTTCTGTGTAGGCTGGCCTACATGGTAAAACTCTTTCAAATCTCCGGTGTTTCGGCCTTTGGCTTTTTCCCGGCCTTTGCTGATATAGCCCCGCTGACCAGCCAGTTCTTTCTTTTCATACCTCAGCTTCACCTCATCTGGCAGCATGAAGAACTTCTGTACCGAAGCATAGAGCTGCTGGGTGAGTTCATCTGATAGTCCGTGGTTCTTGATGGCTACAAACCCTATGTTTTGATAGGCATGCCCCAGATCGTTCACAAATTTGCTTTTGGCAGCAGCATCCCCAGAGGTAAAATCTGCAAGGTCTAGTGAAGGGACTTCACTGTAGAGAGTGTTATTCATAGAGGTATTGGGTTAGCTCAAAAATAAAATCATTTGTACAATTATCTGAACACTTGGTGCAACACTTTTAAAGATTTGATCTCGCCAAGCTGTGTGGTATGATGCTCGTAATAATTCAAAATGAGTTCCAGGGCCTTGAACCGTAATGCGCCTGATCCCTGCACCGGCTCGGTGTAATCCGAACTGATGATGCTTGATATAAAGGTAATAAGATTATGGTCTTCCTCGATCATCTCCAGCTCCATACTATGGACAAGGGCAGTACCATCCTCCACGTCGAGACCCACAAAGGGTAGCATTTTCAGTAAAAAGTGAAGGTGAAAATTTTCTATTTCGGATTGAAGGCTGTCGAAAGTGATAATGGCATTGGATAGGAAGGCGAATAGTCTTTCATGGGATTCACCCTGCTCATGGGTGAGTAGTTTGCTCAGGATTTCTGAGAGGAAAAGCACAATTGTTCCTTTACGGATGTCCTGCTGAATATGGTGTGCCGTGGCGTAATACTTATATTCTGAGAGTCTCTGAATGGATCGGTTGGGTTTGATGTATGCGACTAACTCCAGGAGGGAAAAGGCTTGAAAATAGCCAATACTCCGCTTGGACCTGGGGCTTCTGATACCATTGACCATGAAGGACATGAGTCCGTAGTGCTCAGTAAAAATCTGAACGATGATGCTGGATTCCTGATACTTCAGGTATTTGATGACTATACCCCTGGTTTTTGTGACCATCAGTTTACCACTGCTATTTTGCCAATGTGTGTTTCAGAACCATCCTGTGAAGCGTTCAATAGGATGTATACTCCTGATCTGACCCTTTGACCATTGTAGTCCAGCAGGTCCCAGGAGGCGGTACCTCCCTTTGCTTCTACCTCACGAATGAGTTTGCCGTTGACATCTGTGATTTTCACCGAGGCGTCGCGTACGAGGCCTGTAATGCCTACTTTTCCTTCATATCCCGGCCTCACGGGATTGGGGAAGACAGCAACGGATTGGTTCGTGTTTCCACCCGCAGATGACCCGCTTCGATAGGAAACGAGCCCTTTTTCCGTAAGGATAAACATCTCCCCGTTTTTTGAATTGTAGGCCATCTTTAAAACCGTGTTGGAAGGGAGGGGTGAATTGTCAATGGTGAAATGAGCCTCGAGTCGGCTCATACTGTTATCAAAGACCCAAAGGCCTTCCCGGGTGCTCATCCAGATTCTGTTACCCCCATCTACCGCAACGGCCGTCACACTTTCATCTTCAAACACCTCTGCATTATCGTAAATAGGAATCAGGGCATTGAGGTCATCAAAAATGAAGGACGCCTCGGTGAAAATGGCCGGACCACTGACTGTGGCTATCCAGGCCTCATCACTTAGGTCCATGGCCACACCGTTGATCTGATTGGAGGGAATTTTATCTGAGGTAGTTATCTCCCGAAAATCTTGATTATTGAGGTTTAAGGCGATGATGCCTCCGCCATCATTGATACTTCTGGTGATCCAGAGAATGCCCCGCTGGGAGAGATTGATGGCGAGCGGGAAAGAGGTGCCGATAAAGGAGAGGGTATAAGAATTGAGTTCGCCATCTTCATCCAGGGTGTAAAGTGGATGCTCGCTTTCGTATGAGGGGACATAAAGTAAATCTGATGAAATGGTGAGTTGAGGAATCAGCGGGTCGTATCCTTCCAGATTCTTCGAAAGGCCAGCCACGGGAAAACCAGTGGTTCGATTGTATAGACCGTATCCTGAGGAGGAGAAATAATGGGTATTTCCAAAGAATGCTACATCCGTGATGTTATAAAATCCATTGATGGTTTCGGTGCTCCAGGAAGTGTTGTCAAAGGAACTGTAGCCCAATGAGTCGGTTTGTCCATCATAACCTTCGGGGTGAGGGCCGTAAAAGGCATAACAATGTTGATCTGAATACCGGATATGCGTGATGTGATCACTTAAAGGGCCATTGGGCACAATGGACTGTCCGGCAGGATCAATAAGCCCAAACTGTTGGTCCCCAATCCAAAAGCCATTCAACGGCAGGAAGGTATTGGCCTGAAGGTCCGGAATAGACTGTAGAAGGGCTGGGCCAGTGCTTTCGTATTGTTGAATGGCCCCGGAGGTCAGCAGATAAAGCATTTCGTTATCCCCCTTCAGGTCTACGATCGTTTCTGCACTTGCCCAGCTGGCATCTGTCCATTGATTACCCGTTCGTTGGGCAATAAGCGTGTCGTTTTTAATCACAAACAGGCCTTCCCCAGTCGCAGCCAGGTGTCTGTAGTCCGCGCTGTCTGCTTCCAGTATCCAGCTGATGTAAGTGGAAAGATTGGTCTGTAGGGACGCGCTCAGAACTCCCGCGTTGGTTATAGCGAATAGTCGTTCATTAAATACCATCATTTCTGTGACTATGACATCCGTGGCATTGGGCCCAATAGAACGATGATTGTCTACTATTTCCTGTCTTTCTAATGAGATCACAATGATCCCGAAGCTCGTACCCACATAGGCGAGCTTTCCATGTGTAATGATATGGTTGATCCTTTTGCTACCCACCAATGTGGCATTCTTAATTTCACGAATGGTTGTGACTTTCCCGTTGTGATGCAGATCTACCAGCCCCGACTCATAGCCAATCACCAGTGTCTTGAAGTCTTCACTGTAGCGCAGTGAGGTGATCCCCGCATCGGATAGCCCATCGGTCTTAGAGAGGGTATTGATGGCTCCGGTAGTGAGATCAATGTAAAAAAGCCCGTTCTCCACGGCACAAAAGATTTTTCCGTTGCCGGCCTCCAATATCTGAGCGTTGTTATAGCTGAAGTGCGTACGCCAGGTATCGATCGGGACATTCTGAGCGAAACAGGTGGTCAGTGTAATAGACCAGATACTAACGAGGCTTGTTATCCATTTTTTCATAAAAACACTTTCTGCATAAAGCCTCATAGACATCTTTTTCACCTAGAACGACAGTTTGCTTTGATTTAGTCCGTCGGTAGGAGTAAGAAGCGATATTTCCACATTCCATACAGATGGCATGTACTTTGGTAATGTACTCGGCTGTGGCCATCAACTGATCCATTGGGGAGAAAGGCTTCCCCATAAAGTCCATGTCCAGCCCTGCTATGATGACCCTTTTGCCCTGATTGGCCAGCTCGTTGGAGACCGAAATGATCTCATGATCAAAAAACTGGGCTTCATCAATGCCCACTACGTCACAATGTCCCGCACGCAGGAGTATGTCATGAGCAAAATTCACCGGGGTGGAGTGGATCGCATTTTCATTGTGAGAGACTACCTTTTTTTTGGAATACCTCTTGTCAATGGTGGGCTTAAAAATCTCCACATTTTGCTGAGCGATCAGGACCCTGTTGAGCCTGCGGATGAGTTCTTCGGTTTTTCCCGAGAACATGGATCCACAGATCACTTCTACCCAGCCAGCTTTGCCAATGGATCTGCCTCCAATATTGGGTTCTACAAACATCTATTCAGAATAATCAATGTGTGGAAGTTTATATGCGCCAGGTGCCTTTACGGTTACATTTCCATGTACTTCCGCCTGGCACGCCAGGCGGTCACCTTCTTTTAATCTCCCTAAGTTAATAAATCTCCTTTCAGCTTCGGTATACCCACTCAGCGCTTCTTGTCCGGCCAGAATTTCGGTGGTGCAGGTGGTGCATTTCCCTTTTTTGCCACAGGCATGCATCCAGTCCGTTTCGGTCAGTAAAATATCCAGAAGTTTTTCCGTTTTAGACTTGCAATGAATAGTTTTACTATTGAGGTTTTTTATTGTGACTTCAGGCATTTCAATCTTCCATTCTTATGCAAAGGAAACTAAACGATGAGTTTATAAAGGAATATAGTGAAGAGTTTTCCGAAAAAATCACCTCTGATTTTTTTCAGCAAAATGAGAAAATTTCCGGTAAGCAAATACTTAGTCTAACCCCTTCCAAGCAGGTTAATTTTTTCGTTCTAAAAATCCTCTTTCGCAAGTGGCAAGAGGAAATGAAGCGTCTGGAAAGCCCGTTTTTTAACTATAAAAACACGGAGGTAAGAAAGGCGATGGTTCAGTTTATGAACACGCTTTCTCAGCACATTGAGATGGGACAAGACCACCTGGTGGGCATGTTGGAGGAGGCGGTGGCTGACACGCTCCTGATTGCTGCGGATCCGGGTAGTTATCTCATCATGGAGTTCGATGCACTGGATGTGCCTCAGGTGAATGAGAAGCTTACCAAGCCCATTCTCAAGTACCTCAGACTGCACAAGGAGGACGTTCAGTCCTTCTTCGAGGAGAACAATGAAGTATCACTGGATGAGTTTCTGGATAACGCCGAAACATATTTTGATGAGTTGGATACAGCAGAGGTAGTGAACCACGAGTTGACCCTGCTTTCCGGAGTGGTGCCCATATCGGAGGAGGAGTTGTTCATGGATGAAGACTCTTTCGCCAATGTGGAAGACAGTGAAGAGGAGGACATTCCGAGAGTGGAGGAGGACCTGATGGAGGAAGAACCGGATGAAGAAGAGGATGTGGAATTTTACTCTGACGAAGAGGCATATGAAGATGGGGAACCGGAGCCTGAAACGCTTGAAGAACAGGAAGCCGATGATGATGATGAAGAGCTGAGTTTTGAACCTGCACAGGCAGAGGAGGAGTCAGTACCTGATGAAATGGAAGAAGAGGCGGAAGCGGACGAGGAGCCGTTGAACGTGGATGAAGAAGAATCTGACGAGGCGGAATATACCGAGGAAACGGCTGAACACTCATCGGGAGCAGAAGATTGGCCGGAGGAAACACCAGGTGAGGAAATTGCTCCAGATGAATCTGTGAATGAGCAGTTTTCGGAGGCTGGTGAAACCATTAATGACACTTTTAGCAAGAAGAGCAATACCCTGGCCGATCAGCTGGAGCAAAAGAAGGTGCAAACCATCATGGAAGGCATCTCCGTAAATCATCGATACATGTTTACCAAGGAGCTGTTTGATGGTAGTCGTGAGGCTTTTACCGAGGCCATTGCCGCTATAGAAGCCTGCGAATCATTTGATGACGCAGTGGAGTTGCTGGTGCAAACTTACGCCAAGGAGCGTGCCTGGGACATGAATAGTGAAGAGGTCAAGGAGCTTCTCAAAGTGGTCTTTAGGAAATTCAGATAATTCATCACCATCGCTGAAGGACTTGCATCCTGTGAGCATCCAATTTCAGAAAGGAGAAAAGCAGCATTGAAAATCCCCAAAGGGACGAACCCCCATAGCTGAAAAAGGGTAGTGGAATCCCTATCACCGGGAACAGCCCTATGGTCATGGCAATGTTCACCGCAAAGTGAAAGAAAAGTATGGAGGCCACACCATAGCCATAGATCCGTGCAAAGGAGGATTTTTGTCGTTCGGCCAGGTATATCAGACGGACAAAGAGTGTGCTGAACAGAGCGACCAGCAAAAAGCTGCCAATCCAGCCTTGCTCTTCACCTATGGTACAGAAAATGAAATCTGTGGTTTGCTCTGGCACAAAGTCAAATTTGGTCTGAGTCCCCTCTAAATAACCTTTTCCGGTTAGCCCCCCGGATCCTATGGCAATTTTAGATTGTGTCACATTCCAACCCACTCCCAAAGGGTCAGCATTAGGGTTGATCAGGGACATCACTCGTTTTTGCTGGTGAGGTTTGAGTACATCAGTGAGTATAAAATCCACACTTCTGATAAATCCGGCAGTGAGAAGCCCGGCAATCAGGACAATGGCAATTTTAGGAGGGGACTTGGCCACGAGCCCCAGGGCTAGCAGCGTGAGCACCACTATGCCGATGAGCAGTACAGTCTGACTGACCAACAGGGTGAGTAGGAAAAGGATAATTACCCCCAATCCAAGAATAAGAATCAGCGGATGCATTCCTTCTCTGAACATCACCAAAATGAGGCTCCCGAAAACCATGGCACTTCCCAGGTCACCTTGTAAGATGATAAGGATCATGGGTAGCCCAATGAAAAGAAACCCGGTGCTCTGCACTTTCAGGTCAGAGGATTTGCGAGTGGATTTGCTCAGGTACTTGGCCAGTCCGAGGGCAGCGGCAAACTTGGTGAATTCTGCGGGCTGAAACTTGAATGCCCCCAACTCAAACCAGGATTTGGATCCGGCCACTTCCTGACCGAAGATTAAGACCACTATGAGAAGAAAAATCAGAATTCCGTAAATGATGTAGGCGAAGGAATCGTAGAACCGAAAATCCAGAAGCATGATCAAAGCGATCAGCAGGAAAGAGGAGCCTATCCAGATGAGCTGCTTCCCGGAGCTCATGCTAAAATTCAGAATGCCATTGTTCACATCCGGATCATAGTCTGCCGCATAGATGTTTAGCCAGCCACTGAATACCAGAATCAGGTAAATCAGAATGACCTGCCAGTCGAGCTTATTGATGAGTTGATCGTTTCTCATTGGTTCAGCCTGGCCATATTCATTTCCTTTAATGTCTTCTTCTGCTTTTCGTCCAGAAAGTCTCCTTTCAGAACAAACTCCTCTACCCAGGGTCTGGAGATTTCTCCTTTGATGTACTTTTCTATGACCAGACTGGCAGTGCTGCCTGCAGCTCTGCCCCCCCAGCCGGCATTTTCCACGTAGACAGCTATGGCTATCTGTGGATCATCCTTTGGAGCGAATCCCATAAAACCTGAGTGGTCCATCCCGTGTGGGTTTTCTACGGTGCTGGTTTTTCCACAGATGGGTAGGTCCGGAATATAGGCTCGCCTTCCTGAGCCTTCCTCTATGACTTTTTCCATTCCATCCAGTACCACGCCAAAATATTCCGGCTTAATGTCAATGCTGTTTTTCCTGATCTCCACTGCAGGTTCTCCTTCCACTGACTTTACGATGTGCGGGGTATAATAGAATCCTTTGTTGGCTAAAATGGCCCCCAGATTGGCCATTTGAAGTGGGGTTACCAGCAGCTCCCCCTGCCCAATGCTGAGTGAATAGATATTGCTAAAGGCCCAGCGGTTGGTGCCTATGTATCGATCGTAGTATTGAATATTGGGGACCAGTCCGGCTTGCTCATTGGGGATGTCCACACCCAGTTTCCGCCCCAGGCCAAATTGATCCACATAACCATTCCATTTTTCCAGCCCTATGCGTGAATCGATGTACCGGCTTTCATGTTCGCCTTGCTCGATCACTCTTTTGAAGACCTTGTAGAAGTAGTTGTTGGACGAATAGGTGATGGCCTTGACCACATCATAACTTCCAATAGGGGCAAGGTCTCCTATCAGATTTCCTTCACAGTAAATCTGCTCTCTCGGCCGGACCACTCCTTCTTCCATAGCGATGAGTGCCTGGAGGGTTTTGAACATCGACCCGGGAGGATACATGGCCTGCAATGGCCGATTGAATAGGGGAGTGAGAGAATCCTCCCTGATCTTCTGGAAATTTTTGCCCAAATCCCTGCCGCTGAGCAGGGCAGGGTCATAAGACGGTGTGGAAACCATCGCCAGTATTTCGCCGGTTCTGGGATCTATCGCGACCAGGCCTGCCACCTTACCTTTCAGCAATTTTTCGGCATACTCCTGCAGTTCGGTATTGATGGTGAGATGTATGCTCTTGCCCGGGATAGATACCGTATCGAAGGCTCCGTCTCTAAACTTTCCCTTTTCTACGCCCTGCACGTTGACGATTTTGTATCTCAGGCCGCGCTTGCCACGAAGTTTTTCTTCATACTGCTTTTCTACCCCGGAAATACCAATGTAATCCCCCGACTTGTAGTAGTTGCTGGTATCTCTGATAATCTGACTCCTGTTGATCTCACCCACATAGCCCAGCGTATTGGAAAGCATATCGTGCTGATACCCACGCACCGTACGGGGCAGGACATAGAAGCCATCAAATGCAACCAGCCGATCCTGTATTTTGGCAAAGAAGTCATTGGGTATCTGCTCCATAAATTTGGAAGCGAGGATTGGTGAGTATTTTCGAGCCTTTTGATATCTGGTCAGGAAGGTCTGGTGGTCGATTTCTAAAAGCTTTATCAAAGCAGAGGAATCGCTCAGGTTTACTTCCTTTGGCACTATCATGAGGTCATACACGGGCGTATTATAAACCATCAATTCCCCGAACCGATCATACATCAATCCCCGGAAAGGATAGTCCACTATTTTCTGAACAATATTGTTTTCAGCCGCTAGTTTGTATTCATCATCTATCACCTGTATGGAAAACAAACGGATAGAAAAGATGAGCGCTACCAACAAAATAAAGCCTTGTATGACGATTGCTCTGGTATTCATATTCTTCTTGCTTTCGGGGCCATCAAAAAGCTGAGCCCAAATACAATGATGAAACTATACAGGGAGCTGTATATTATTTTACTGAACAAAAATCCAAAAGAATTAAATCCACCATTTTCTACGGCAAAAATGATGGTGTGATGGATGAAAATAAGCGGGAGGAGGTATTTGATCGATCCCCAGATTTTTAATTCATTCCAGTCCAGGTATACATCATCATCGGAGGTACCCATCATCATGTTAAACCAGCTATCTTTCATGAAAGCTACCAGAATACATGCAGAGGCATGTATGCCCGGGGTGTTGGAAAAGACATCAATGATGAGCCCTGTCAGAAAGGCGATCACCATAGTGAGGCTCCGGTTCAGTGCATAGGGCAGAAAGAGAATAAACCCAATGTAGAAAAATCCAAAAGCGCTGTTGAACAGAATGAGCTTATACAAAAAGGGGATTTGTATCAGTAGAAATACGATAAAGTGCAAAACCTGCTGTTGTATGTTGACTCGAATCATTGGATCACTTGGGTTTCAGTTTCCAGACTATCCTGCTCGGTCTTGTGCACATTTTGGATCAGGTACACATATTCCAGCGAGCTGAAATCTACAGCCAGTTTGATTTTGGCCTCATAGAACACATCATTTTCCTCCAGCTGATACTCGCTGATCGTTCCAATGGGTATGTTTTCCGGGAATACGGCATTGTAGCCCGAGGAGACAATCGTATCCCCAACGTTGATCGGAATGTGCCTGGGGATATATTTCAGAGAGGCTTCCAGAGGGCTTACGCCATCCCACTGAACTGTGCACAGGGTATGAGTGCGCTTGACAGAACTGGAAACCATCAGATTTCTATGGAGCAATGAGGTTACCGTAGCGAAGTTAGCGGAGACGGATTTTACCTGACCTACGATCCCTTCGCCACCCACGACGCCCATACCAGGGAGCACCTGATCTTTCGATCCCACATCCAGTGTAAGGTAATTCATGGACCGTTGGAAGGTGTTGTTGATGACTTTGGCTTTGAACAAATTATACTTGCGGGCGGAGGAATCGATTTGAACCAGACCAAGACTCACATTGGCGAGTTGCTCACGCAAAAGCAAATTTTCCGCTATAAGCTGATCATTGATCTTTTTCAGCTGAAAGTAGTCCCCTGTGTTGCTGGTGAGGGTGTTGATCCCGGCCACGAGCCTGTTAGATGAGTTAAGGAATGCTGCATTTGGCTGATTATTATAAGCGATAATCAGCCAGGCACATATACCTTCCAATAGCAGAAATAACCCAAAGGTTCTAAACCGATAGAGGAAGTAGAGTAAATTTTGCATTCAGAAATTACGTCATTAAAACAGGCTTGAACTGGTTCAGGTTTTTCAGCGCCAGTCCGGTGCCCCTTACCACTGCTCTCAATGGATCTTCAGCGATATGAATTGGTAGTTTGGTTTTCATGGAGAGCCGCTTGTCAAGGCCTCTGAGCAATGCGCCACCTCCGGTCAGGTAGATGCCATTGTCGTAGATGTCCGCAGACAGTTCAGGCGGAGAAATCTCCAGCGCTTTGAGTACGGCTTCTTCAATTTTAGAGACCGACTTGTCAATAGCGAAGGCAATTTCCGAATAGGAAATCTTGATCACTTTTGGAATACCAGTCATCAAATCCCGACCTCTGATTTCATAATCCTCTGGTCCGTCGTCCAGCTCAGTAAGGGCTGACCCTACTTCTATTTTCACACGCTCAGCAGTACGTTCCCCGATGAGCAGGTTGTGCTGACGTCTCATGTAGTCCAAAATATCTTTGTTGAACGAGTCACCCGCCACACGAATGGACTGGTCACAAACAATGCCGCTCAACGCGATAACGGCAATCTCTGTGGTACCACCCCCGATATCTACAATCATGGAGCCGATGGGCTGCTCTATGTTGATGCCGATACCAATGGCTGCTGCTATAGGCTCATGGATCATGTAGACTTCTTTGGCACCAGCATGCTCCGCAGAGTCACGTACCGCTCGCTTTTCCACCTCGGTGATTCCTGAGGGGATACAGATGACCATCCTGTGAGAAGAGGGCAACCACTTTTTGTTCCCATTGTCGATCATTTTGATCATGCCTCTGATCATGTGCTCGGCGGCATGGAAGTCGGCGATCACACCATCCTTGAGAGGGCGAATGGTCTTAATGTTTTCGTGGGTTTTCTCATGCATCTGCATCGCCTCACGACCTATAGCTAAAACTTTATTGCTGTTTTTGTCGATGGCAATGATAGAAGGCTCATCCACCACAATTTTGTCCTTGCTAATGATTAAGGTATTGGCTGTGCCTAAGTCTATCGCTATGTCACTGTTGAAGAAATCAAAAAAACCCATGTTCTGCTCGCTGTATTATTGGTAGGGAAAGCTACGAATTTAATATGTATTGTACTGTTTTACTAATGTTTAAAATGACGGGTTCCTGTAAAGACCATAGACATGCCATTTTGATCGCAATAGTCGATAGAAAGCTGATCTTTCACTGAGCCTCCAGGCTGGATCACCGCCTTTATCCCTGCCTTATCGGCAATTTCCACGCAATCTGGAAATGGGAAGAAAGCATCTGAGGCCATGACAGCCCCCTGGAGGTCAAAACCGAACTTTTGGGCCTTGGCAATAGCCTGCTCCAGTGCATCTACACGGGAAGTCTGACCCACTCCACTCGCGTAAAGTTGTCCGTCTTTGGCCAGTATGATGGTGTTGGATTTGGACTGTTTACAGATTTTTGAAGCAAATAACAGACTCTTCACATCCTCAGCAGATGGAGCCACTTTGGTCACCACTTTCAAATGCTCTTCACTGTCAGTAATGTTGTCATAGTCCTGAACCAAGGTGCCGTTGAGCATGCTCTTATGGATCTTTTCCCTGTTCCAGCTTTTCTTCTGGACCAAAAGGATTCTGTTTTTCTTTTGTTGTAATACGGTGAGTGCCTCATCACTGAACGCCGGGGCGATAAGGATTTCAAAGAAAAGGCTGTGCATTTCTTCGGCGGCCTCTTTGGTGATTTCCTGATTGCAAATAAGCACACCACCAAACGCAGAAATGGTATCTGCGGCGAATGCTTTCAGATAAGCAGTCTTTACATCACTGCCCGTAGCCACCCCACAAGCGTTGTTATGTTTCAGTATCGCGAATGCCGTCTCATCTCCAAATTCGCCAATGAGCTGTATGGCGGCTTCTATATCTACGAGGTTGTTATAAGAGATCTCCTTGCCATGAATCTGATCAAAATAGGATTCAGACTCTGCATAAAACACCCCCTGCTGGTGAGGGTTTTCACCGTACCTCAGGACTTTGCCATTGGCGCCACTCACCTTGAATGAAGGAACCGAATGGTCTCGGTTCATGTAGGTGAAAATAGCTGAATCGTAATGCGAGGAGGTATCAAATGCCCTTGTAGCAAACAGTTTTCTGTCCGCCAGGTCAGTATTTCCATTTTTGTTATTCAGCAGACCCAGGAGGTCACTATAGTAGTTGCGGGAGCTGACGATCAGCACATCCTGGAAGTTTTTGGCTGCTCCTCTGATGAGTGCAATCCCGCCAATATCTATTTTTTCAATAATATCTGCTTCACTGGCCCCGCTGGCCACGGTTTCCTCAAAAGGATAAAGGTCCACAATCACCAGATCGATGGCGGGTATTTCAAATTGCTCTTTTTCTTTCTGATCACCCTCATGGTCTCTGCGGTGCAGAATCCCTCCGAATATTTTCGGATGTAAAGTTTTCACCCTGCCACCAAAGATCGATGGGTATTCGGTGATGTCTTCCACCGGAGTAACTGCCACATTCATGTCCTCAATGAATTTTTGAGTGCCTCCTGTGGAGTAGAGTTTTACCCCCAATTCGTTGAGTTTTTCAACAATTGGAGCCAATCCATCCTTATAAAAAACTGAAATTAGTGCTGATTTGATCTTTACTTCGCTCATCTATCTGAAAATAAGCTGCAAAGCTAAAGATTTATCATGTTTTTAAGGTGTAATCCCTGATGTAATCCTCCACTATTTGCGGAAAATACTGATGCTCCAAAGTGTGAATCTTGGAAGCAAGTGTATCGGGAGTATCCTCAGGCGAGAGGTCACAACTGGCCTGAAAAAGGATGCGGCCATCATCATATTTCTCGTTGACCAGGTGGATGGTAATTCCTGAAGTTTTCTCACCCTGAGCAATGACTGCTTCATGGACGTAGCTCCCATACATTCCCTTTCCGCCATATTTCGGTAAGAGGGAAGGGTGAATGTTGATGATCCTATTTTCAAAAGCCTGGATCAGGTAGGCTGGAATTTTCCAAAGGAAGCCTGCCAGTATGATATAATCAATCCTATGGCTTTCCAATACGCTCAGGAATGTGGGCGCTGTAAATTCTGATTTGGAGAATGTTGAAGTCGGAATTCCCAGTTTTCTGGCCCGTTCCAATACGAAGGCATCCGGCTTGTTGGACAGTATAATGGAGGTGCTGATTCCTTCCACCTGACTAAAGTGTTTGACCAACTGTTCGGCGTTGGTTCCGCTACCAGACGCAAAAATGGCAATGTTCAAATCCATGTTTTTATGAGTATCATGCTTACCAGTCCAGATAAGATAATGAGATTGGTAAATCTAACCAGTGAATTGAATTCTTTCTGACGATCTGCCATCACCAGTCGGTAGATGAACCACAGAAAAATAGGAACCAGTCCTAAAAAGTAATACCTGACCAACCAGATGTCTGTAGTGATGAGAAAGGAGACAAGGAGCCCAGCGCTGCCCAGGCAGACCAGGTAGATGAAGAGTTTTGCGCCGCGAATACCAAAGATGACCGGAATACTTTGGCAACCAAAGGTGGCATCTCCTTTTACATCTTCTATGTCTTTGAGCACCTCCCGTATCAGAATAATTGCCATGGCGAAAAGTGAATAGATGTAAACCAGCACTTCGTTGCGCTCCAGATACACGGTCACTATAAGGAGCGTAAGCCCTGTGAGCATGGCGATAATCACGTTACCAATCAGAGTAATTCGGCGCAGGTAATTGGAGTAATACCACAGGAAAAAGGAAGAAACGATATGGAGAACGCCGATTTTTATATCCAGATAAAAGCCCAGACCTATGCCCCCAATGGTTAGAAGAAAATGGGCCAGCATAGCCAGGCGTCTTCTAAACATGGTTCCGACGACCACCTTTTGTGGCCGATTGATCATGTCTATTTTCTGGTCATAGTAGTCGTTGATGATATAACCACCGGCGGCTATCATCACGGTGCTGACGACCATGCCAAAAAAACCAAGTCCAGTGATCTGCTGTAATTTATTGGGATAGTCACTTACCAGAAAGAAAGCAGTGAGGTACTGAGTGGCGCCGATCACGATCAGGTTAGGGATGCGACTCGCAATAAGAAACCCTACAAAATCGTATCGAATCAGTCTTTTCATTTTTTGTTTAGTAAACCAATCTGCTCACTGATTATTGTGTAGATGGATTTGAAGTCTGGATGGCTTTCCAGCAGATTCAAATGTTTTTGAATAACGGCTTCATCGTGTCGTATGGCTGGTCCGGTTTGTGCCATTCTTGGATTTAATTCGATAGCTTTTTCTGCGGTTTCCTGCATCAGATGGTTGAGATCACTGAGCTGAAGACCGGTGTCTTTCAAAATATCATCCGCGATTGAGTAAAGGTAATTGGTGAAATTACTGGCAAAAACGGCAGCCAGGTGAATTTTAAGCCTTTTTTCCGAATTGACCTGGTGAATATCGTGCCCGAACAAGGTGGCCAGTTCAAGAATTTTTGCAAGGGAAAACTTGCTATTACCTTCAACGAGTAGCGGAATTTGCTCAAAATCCACCGGTTTGTTTTTGGTAAATGTTTGAAAAGGGTAGAGGACTCCGCAATGATCCACCTCCGTCAGTAGGTTCAGGGGCTGCGCCCCTGATGTGTGGACAATGATGCTCTTTTTGTGAAACTGGTATTGTCTGACTACCTGTTCAATGGCCCTATCCGGTACTGCCAGGAGCACAAAGTCAAATGGAATTTCAATGAAGCTGGTCTGTGAGGAATGTTCTGAGCTGAGGGCTAAATCATTCACCATCAAGCGGACCTTCTCAGCATCCCGGCCTATGATCATAGCTGGCATATGATCAACTTCTTTTAGCCTTCTGGCCAAATGATAACCTACATTTCCGGTCCCTAGAATTGCAATTTTAAACGGCATGACACTGCAAATTACTCCATTCCTTTGTCACGCATCTTTTTAAACTCGGTGTAGCGCCTGTTGATGGCGATCCCAAAACCGATGACGAGTAACAATGTACCCGACCAAAGGATATTGATCCAGGGCTTTTCCACTGCCTCTATGATGATCCAGTCTTTTTGAGTGGTACTGAGGCCAAAAACAAAACTGTTTTCTTCAGGCTTGATGGACTGTATGGTGATTCTGGATGCGAGATCGCTAATCACATCGGGTATACGTCCTGCCATCTTGTCTTTAATGATGTAAACAGGCTCGGCGGTATACGTTTTTTGCTCTCCTTCTATTTCGATGATGGCTTTTACAGCGACATCTGAGGGGCCCATTTCAACCCCTTCTACGCGTGATACCGGCACCATGTCGATGAATCGGGCCACATAGTCATTGATGAAAAACTGATCCCCGGGGGTAACAGTGATCTCCTCAATTTCACTCCACTCTACTGTTTGCTCAGGGTCGGGGAAGGTTCTCACATGGGTATAAAGATCGGCTTTTAGCGTACGGCTGATGTCCGGGGAATATACGATCATGTCCATGGTTTCATTGATCTGCACCCGTGGGAAAAGCGTGAACCTGCTGCCATCCAATTTGCTGTATTCAATTTCGAAGTAGCTGTTTTCAGGATTGATAATGGCGATGGTATCTCCTTTTTTGAGGAGCACATCGGTGCTGGTTCTGCTCTCATTGCCCATCACCAGCTGCAGTGGGCTGATGGCCCCCTCTATGTCATTGATGTCCACGTAGCCAGCATTTTTGGTCAGTTTTCTTAATCCCTTATAATTGAGGGAGTAGCCTGCCATTTGTCGTGGTTCGTTGAGGAATAAAAGAAGGTTGTTCTGGTTCACCTCATCTGGAAACTCTTTACTCCAAAGCAGACCGGTATTGTTTTTCGAAAGTATTTTGGAATAACCAGAGCTAAACAGAATGCCTATCAGCATCATAGCCACCCCGATGTGGGCAATGGATCCGCCCGAAAGTTTAATGTTGGATCTGGCCACGGAGATTAAAATCTTTCCATTGGCGAAAATGGAATAGACAGAGGCAGTGAGCAGCAGCAGATACCAGATGTTCTGTACTTTGGCCAGAATAAAAATCAAAGCAGTCACTATCAGAGAAAGCATCACCGGAACAGTGAGTTCTTGCCTGAGTTTTTTGCCATCGACCTTTTTCCACCAGAAAAACTGACCGGTACCAGAAAGTACGGCCAGGATGATGGCAAAGTAAAGCTGAAATTGGGTATAAAAGCCGACCTGATCTGCCGGGGGAGCCATATTAGACGTGCCCCCGAAAGCCTCCACGATTTCATTCCAGACCGGGATGGAGGTGGGAATGATGACTTGAAAAGCCATTAGGGACAGGACTGTAGCGCCCATGAATATCCAAAACTCGCGTGAGTAAGCTGAAGTTTCTTCTTTGCTTTCCGGAATTTTCTTCCAGGCTCTTGCGGCCAGAAAGATGGATAACCCGGTGAAGACAAAGAGGTAAATAAGTAACTGTCCTGAAAGTCCAAGGTCTGTAAAAGAGTGTACCGAGGCGTTTCCGAGTACTCCGCTCCTTGTCAGAAAGGTGGAATAAACGATGAGCACATAGGTGGACAAAATCAAGATAATGGAAGCTTTAAGAGCCGCATCGCTTTTCTTAAAAGCAATCATGGTGTGAATGCCTGCTACCATGATCAGCCAGGGAACATAGATGGCATTTTCCACTGGATCCCAGTTCCAGTAGCCGCCAAAGTTAAGGGTCTCGTATGCCCAGTAGGCCCCCATCAAAATTCCAACTCCAAGTACCGCCGCTGAGAACTGCGCCCATGGGAGAGCAGGCCGGATCCATTCTTTGTATTTGCCAGTGATCAACCCTGCGATGGCATAGGCAAAGGGGATAACCGTGGTGGCAAAGCCAAGAAATAAGGTAGGTGGATGAATGACCATCCAATAATTTTGAAGCAATGGGTTCAAACCTCTTCCATCTTCAGGGATAAAGTCAGGTTGAAGCTGAAATATAGCATCGTTCACCACATCCCTGAGCAGGATGAATGGTGAGCTCCCGATCTTCACATCGAAGATCACTACGCCCATGATCATGGAAACCAGAAATACCTGGGTGAAGGTAAATACTGCCATGAGTGACGGTCTCCATGACTTGTTGGTATGAATAAGGATGAGACCCAGCACGGCGTTCCAAAACATCCACAGCAGAAAAGAACCTTCCTGGCCATTCCAAAAGCTGGAAACCTGATAGTACGGAGGCAGGAATTTCGAGGTATAGTTGTAGACATAGTGATACTCAAACATATGGCCTGAGATCATCACGAAAAGGGTGATCACGATGCTTAATATGGCAGCGGCATGCAGGTAGTAGGCACCTTTGGCAAACCGGGCCCATTTCTGCTCATTGTCATTGATGTTTTTGGCAAAAGCGTAGGTGGCAACGATGGCAGAGACGAACGCCAATATCACCAGAAGATGGCCCAAGTTGCCCGGGAAGTAATGAATCATAGGTTATACATTGACGCCTTCTTCCTGATATTTAGAAGGGCATTTAAGTAATATTTTGTCCGCCACAAATTTTCCGTTTTGGTAGGCTCCCACCACCACTACCTGCTCTGACCGCAGAAAGTCAGTGGGCATAGGATTAGGATAGTACACGACCTGAGAGACGTTGTTTTCGTCCAGCATTTCAAATTTGAACGAAAGCATATCCGGGCTGCTTTCAACACCTACAACAGCACCATCAGGAGTCTTTTTGAGTTTGCCCACTACATGGATTTTGTTGTTGTTTCCCTTCTCGGCCAATTCTTTTGCGTCTTCGAAGGTAACATAGGCACTGGCGTCACCCGCAGTGGTCATGATGACCACTATGGCAATGGCAATGATGATGATTCCGAAAATGTGACTCTTTTTCATGGGTTATTTTTATTGATCTCGTCTTCCAATTTTTTCAACTTTCTCTCGATCCTCAGCAGGTAATAAAACAATCCACCCAATATGATCAGTACCACAGCCAGTACCACATATATTTTTCCTTCACTTCGGAAAGTGTCCGCCATAGGGATCTGTAAAAGGATGGTGCTCAAAACAACCCCCAGGCTGTTCAATAAGTTCGGTAGTAAGTGCATGAGGTTAATCATCTGTTTTTTGGATTAAAAACGCATATCGGATTTTGATAGTTGCCACCCAAAAACCGAGCAGCGTCCAGCCTATGACTGCCGGATAAAATACCATTCTGAGGTTACTGTCCAGGTCATACGCATTGAAGCCTGGATTGCCTCCATTACCTGGGTGCAGGCTATCGGTCATCCTTGGCAGGATAAATAGCAGCGGAATGAGTGCCGCAAAAGCAAAAATGTTATATACGGCAGAAATACGTGCTTTTTGCTGTTCATCCTGAAGAGATCCCCGCAAAATGAAATAAGCGAAATAGATCAGCAGCCCTATGGCCGAGGCATTTTGTTTGGGGTCACTGCTCCAGGGTTCGCCCCAGGTGAATGTAGCCCAGAACATACCTGTGATCATTCCCAGTACCCCAAAGAGAATGCCGACAGTAGCCAGTTGGCTACTGATAATGTCGTGCTTCTGGTTGCCATTGGATAAGTACCTGATGGAGTGAATTACGGAGGCGAGAAATAAAAAAAGCATGCCAAACCACATGGGTACGTGGAAGTGTAGTACTCGTATAGTCTCGTTGAGAATTGGGAGCCTTGGAACCGTGAAAAGGAAGCCACCTACCACCACATAGGCCAGTAAAATTATTGCCAGCCACTTCCACCAGTTCGTCTTCAAAAGATAATTCATAGCTAGGATTTCCAGGTAAAAGGAAACAGTATATAAGAGAGCGCAATGATAATAACATTCACACTCAGGAGTGTAATCAAGTTATCGTTTATGTCGGCCCAAGATCCGCCCAAAACAATCGTTTTGGAGTTGGAAATGGCAAGTATCAGGATGGGTATGATGACCGGGAACCCCAAAATGGCCATCATCACGGCATTGTTGTTGGTTTTACTGGCAATGGAGGAAACCATGGTAAATGCTGAGGACAAACCAAAAGAACCAATGAGCAGGTTGACCACAAAAGGCGTCATTTCTTTCACCGGAAAGCCCAGAAAAATGGTGTAGACCAATAATGCGCCTCCGATGAGAAGCCATTGATAGAGGCTATAATAGATAAGTTTGGCCAGAATGATGCGCTCTGGCCGGATGAGGTGAAAATAGTAAAGGGTACGGTCTTCCTCCTGCGAGAAGCTTTTGGCCACGGCATTGATAGAAATAAAAAGCAGAATCAGCCAGAAAAGCGCGTTCCAGGTTTTGGGCTCAATAAAGCCCGTAAAGGACAGGTAGCTGGTGATGATCAGGGAGGTGATGTACAGTAGAATACCCGCCAGCGGGTATTTTGAGCGCCAGTCTATTTGTAAATCTTTGTAAATCAACCACCTCAGTTGCTTGAGCATGTGGCAAAATTAAGAGTTAAAAACCTTACAATGCTCATGATTACTTGTAAAAAGCCCACAATGATTTTAGCATTGCATAAAAAATCTTTTGGATAAGCATACACCCATTTTGGTCACCGGGACCGCCGGTTTTATAGGATTTCATTTAGCCCGACGATTATTGAGCGAAGGTTATGAGGTAGTAGGTATAGACATGGTCAATGACTATTACGACCTTCAACTCAAGGAAGACCGACTAAAAATCCTGGCTGAATTTAAAAATTTTACCTTTTACCGCTTCAATCTGATGGATAAGGCCAGGGTGTTTGAGTGCTTTGAGACACATGGCTTTCAATATGCCGTGAACCTGGCTGCTCAGGCAGGAGTGAGGCACTCGTTGACACATCCACAGGATTACATCGATTATAACCTCACGGCCTTTTTGAATATACTGGAGGCTTGTAAGAAATTTGGGATTAAGCACCTGATTTATGCTTCCTCCAGCTCAGTGTATGGAGCAAACACCAATCTGCCTTTCTCTGAGAAACAGAATATTGACCACCCGGTATCTTTATATGCCGTCACCAAAAAGACCAACGAGCTGATGGCCCATGCCTATTCGGTCAACTATAATATCCCAACGACCGGTCTGCGTTTTTTTTCAGCATATGGTACCTGGGGCCGACCAGATATGGCGATGTTTATTTTTGCCACCAAAATGCTCAAAGACGAGCCCATTGACGTCTATAACCATGGGCAGATGCTGAGAGATTTTACCTATGTAGATGATATCCTGGAGGGCATTTGCCGATTGCTGCCACAGCCAAGCCTTCCTGACCCGGGTTGGGATTCCAATGATCCGAACCCAAGCACGAGTTTTGGGCCCTATCGTATTTTCAACATTGGAAATAACTCACCCGTGAAGTTGATGGATTTTATTGAGGCGATAGAAAAGAAAATTGGAAAGAAGGCTAAGATCAATTTTTTGCCCCTACAGACTGGCGACGTGCCTTCAAGTGTGTCGGATGTTTCTGCATTGGAAGAGGCCGTGGATTACAAGCCAGCCACCAGCATCGAAACAGGAATTAATAATTTCATGGACTGGTACAGGGAGTACTATAATCTATAAATTGTAGGAATGAAAAAAGTGCTTATAACAGGGGGAGCAGGCTTCATAGGATCTCACGTGGTGCGGTTATTCGTGAAAAAGTACCCTGAGTACCATATTTTCAATCTGGATAAGTTGACATACGCGGGGAATCTTGAAAACCTTCGCGATATCGAAGCAGCACCTAATTACACCTTTATTAAGGGAGATATTTGTGATGCAGTATTGCTGAAAAATCTTTTCGAAAGTAATGATTTCTATGGAGTCATTCATCTGGCAGCAGAATCTCACGTGGACAGATCGATTAGCAACCCCATGGCGTTTGTGGAAACCAATGTCATGGGTACCGTAACGCTGCTCAACGCAGCAAAAGCCAGCTGGAAAGGCATGACTGGCAGACGTTTTTACCACGTTTCAACTGATGAGGTCTATGGGTCTTTAGGGACTGAGGGATATTTTACAGAGTCTACTTCATACGATCCCAAATCCCCTTATTCAGCCTCCAAGGCTGCGTCGGATCACTTCGTGCGGGCATATCACAATACTTATCAGCTGCCTGTTATCATCTCCAATTGTTCCAATAATTACGGGTCCTTTCATTTTCCCGAGAAATTGATTCCTTTAACCATCAATAATATTCAGCATGGAAAATCAATTCCGGTCTACGGAAAGGGTGAAAATATCCGGGATTGGTTATTCGTGGAGGATCATGCCAGTGCCATAGATGTGATTTATCACAAAGGGAAAACGGGCGAAACCTATAATATTGGAGGCTTCAATGAATGGACCAATATTGATTTGGTGAAACTGCTCTGTAAGATTATGGATAGGAAGTTGGGAAATGCACCTGGCACTTCAGAGAAGCTCATCACTTTTGTGACGGATAGGGCTGGTCATGATTTGAGGTACGCCATCGATGCCTCCAAGCTGAAAAATGAACTTGGCTGGGAGCCATCACTCCAGTTCGAAGAGGGATTGGAGAAAACGATTGACTGGTACTTGGAGAATCAGAATTGGCTGACAGATGTCACTTCAGGAGAGTACCAAAATTATTATAACGCACACTACCAATCATGAAAGGAATTATACTAGCGGGCGGTTCAGGCACGAGGCTGCATCCTTTGACGCATGCCATTAGTAAGCAGATACTACCTGTTTATGATAAGCCAATGATATATTACCCTCTTTCAGTACTCATGCTGGCCGGCATCAGGGAGGTGTTGATCATTTCTACCCCCAGGGATTTACCGGTTTTTGAAGAGCTACTCGGAGATGGAGAAAATCTTGGCTGCTCCTTTTCCTATGCTGTTCAGGAGAAGCCTGAAGGACTGGCCCAGGCATTTATCATTGGTGAGGAATTTATAGGTAATGACACTGTGGCCCTCGTCCTGGGAGATAATATATTTTATGCTTCAGGGTTCTCTAAAAAATTACAGGCATGTGCCAACCCTTCCGGAGGAATCGTGTTTGCCTACCATGTGATGGACCCACAGCGATACGGTGTAGTGGACTTTGATAAGAACGGGCATGTGCTTTCCATTGAGGAAAAGCCAACCGACCCCAAATCAAACTATGCGGTACCCGGCTTGTATTTTTATGACAATGAAGTAGTAAGGATAGCCAAAGGGATCAAACCAAGCGCAAGGGGTGAACTTGAAATTACTGAGGTAAACAATCAATACCTAAAGGCTGGAAAATTAAGGGTGGAGAAGCTGGATCGGGGGACCGCATGGCTGGATACAGGCACCTTCAAATCGCTCATGCAGGCAGGTGAATTTGTGAGAGCGATAGAGGAGCGCCAGGGTTTGAAAATAGGATGTATAGAGGAAATAGCATATAAAATGGGATTTATCACTCAGAAACAGCTGGAAGCACTGGCAGAGCCACTCTTGAAAAGCGGATATGGGGAATACTTACTTCAGGTGCCAAAATGGAAGTAATAGAGACACCATTAAAGGATTGCTTCATCATCAAGACCAGAGTTTATGGGGATGAGCGAGGATTTTTTCTGGAATCCTTTAACCAGAAGGCATTGGGAGAGAAAGGTGTTCATTTTGATGTGAAACAGATTAATTTTGCTAAATCTGAAAAGAACGTCTTGCGTGGACTGCACTACCAGAAAGCCCCTTTTGGGCAGACCAAACTGGTGGGCGTCATTTCCGGGGCTGTAAGGGATGTGGTGGTCGATATCAGAAAATCCTCACCCACATTTGGAAAGCATTTCAATATTGAGATTGATTCTCAGGATACTTTTTTACTCATCCCAAAAGGATTTGCCCATGGCTATTATACCTTAGCGGATGAAACCATTTTCTATTATGCGGTGGATAATTTTTATTCACCTGAGAACGAAAGAGGCATCGTCTATAATGACCCTGTTTTGAATATAGATTGGGGCCTAAAAGGAACGCCAAAGATTTCCATAAAAGATCAACATCAATCCCTGATGTCACAAGCTGAACTATTTGATTAAGATGACAAAAAAGAAAGTATTAATTACCGGAGGAGCAGGATTTTTGGGTTCGCATTTGTGTGACCGCTTTATCGCTGAAGGCTACGCCGTGGTGGCCATGGATAATTTGCTTACCGGCGACATTTCTAATATTGAGCACCTGATGGGACACAAGGATTTTGAGTTTCATCATCACGATGTGTCCAAGTTTGTACATGTGGCAGGTGACCTGGAGTACATCCTCCATTTTGCTTCTCCGGCCAGCCCTATTGATTATTTAAAAATGCCTATTCAGACCATGAAAGTGGGGTCATTGGGTACTTTGAATTGTTTGGGTCTGGCTAAGGACAAAGGAGCTCGGATGCTGATTGCTTCTACCTCTGAAGTTTATGGGGATCCGCTCGTGCATCCTCAGACCGAAGATTATTGGGGGAACGTGAATCCAGTCGGCCCCAGAGGAGTTTACGACGAAGCAAAACGATTTCAGGAGGCTCTGACCATGGCCTACCACACCTTTCATGGATTGGAAACGCGGATTGTCAGAATCTTCAACACCTTCGGTCCTAGAATGAGACTGGACGATGGCAGGGTATTGCCGGCGTTCATTTCACAAGCTCTGAAAGGAGAAGACCTGACAGCTTTTGGGGATGGGTCACAAACCAGGTCATTTACTTATGTAGATGATTTAGTGGAGGGCATTTATCGACTGTTAAAGAGCGATTACGCCAGTCCGGTGAACATTGGCAATCCTGAAGAGATCACCATTAATGAGTTTGGTGAGGAGATTATCAGACTCACTGGAAGTAAATCAAAGATTAGCTATAACCCGCTTCCTAAGGACGATCCGAAGCAGCGTAAGCCTGATATTACCCTGGCCAAAGAACTATTAGGATGGGAACCAAAGTACACCAGGTCGGAAGGCTTGAAACCCACATTAGAGTACTTTAAAAAGAAAGTGTTGGGTTAAATTATAGGAATGGAATTCAAGGTTGCGGTCATAGGTTTAGGATACGTTGGGTTGCCACTTGCAGTGGAGTCAGGGAAGAAGTACCCTACCTTGGGATTCGACATTAATGGCGCAAGAATATCAGAATTGGGTGCAGGTATTGACAGGACACTGGAGGTTGACAAAGCGGATTTGTTAGGTTCAAAACATCTCGTTTTTTCATCAGATCCATCAGATCTTTCGGGTTGCAATTTCTACATCGTCACCGTGCCTACTCCGGTAGATCAGCATAAGAAACCAGACCTGAGACCCATAATAAGTGCTTCAAGGATGATTTCCGCTTTGTTGAAGAAGGGGGATATTGTGGTGTATGAGTCTACCGTATATCCCGGCTGCACCGAGGAGGTGTGTGTGCCGGAGTTGGAAAAGAGTGGGCTGGTCTTTAATCAGGACTTTTTCTGTGGTTACTCTCCAGAACGGATCAATCCTGGAGATAAGGTTCACAGATTGACCACTATACTTAAGGTCACCAGCGGGAGCGATTCCGAGACGGCTGAAAGGGTTGATGATTTTTACAAATCCATCGTCACAGCTGGCACTTACAAAGCCTCATCTATTAAAGTGGCTGAGGCTGCCAAGGTGATAGAGAATTCACAACGCGACATCAACATAGCATTCGTGAATGAGTTGAGTTTAATCTTTGACCGAATAGGCATAGACACTCAGGAGGTTTTGAACGCTGCAGGCACCAAGTGGAATTTTTTGAAATTTGCACCTGGACTGGTAGGAGGGCATTGTATTGGAGTAGACCCCTTTTACCTGACCTACAAAGCCGAGGAGCTAGGTTATCATCCACAGGTAATTCTCGCTGGAAGAAAGATCAATGACAACATGGGAGCTTATGTGGCGCAGCGAACGATTAAATTGCTTTCCCAAAAGAAAAAGCTCAACCAACAGACCAAGGTTCTGATTTTGGGAATTACGTTTAAAGAAAACTGCCCGGATATCCGAAACTCTCGTGTTATTGATATCTATCGGGAGCTGGTGGATTTTGGAGTAGATACGGATGTATTTGATCCCAATGCGGATCATGCCGAAGTGTCAGCAGAATATGGTTTAAAAATGCTGAGTGAGCCAGCTTACACGAGCTATGAAGCGATTATACTGGCAGTCGCTCATGATCAGTTTCTGGAATTGGACTGGTCATCGATACGAAATAATGTATCAGTAATTTTTGATGTAAAGGGGCTTTTACCTAAGGAATTTGTAGATTCGCGCCTTTAATGGTTTGTTTTTTGCAACAATTCCGTAAAAAACTGAATAAATGATCAGTTTCATTTGATAAGACATTGAGTATCCGGGAAAATATCATACCACACGATCACGCCCTCAAGCTGGAAGACAGAGTCCGGAAAAACGGCTATGCACCTAAACTCATTTGGTTTACGGGTCTTTCGGGTTCAGGCAAGTCCACCCTGGCAAGTGCATTTGAAGTGTATTTGTTCAATCAGGGGTACGGCACCTATATTTTGGATGGAGATAATGTGCGCTCAGGATTGAATAAGGACCTGGATTTTTCGGATTCTAGCAGAGTTGAGAACATTCGCAGGATTGCTGAGGTATCGAAGCTTTTCGTGGAAGCAGGAATTGTAGTACTTACGGCTTTCATCTCTCCATTTAGGACAGATCGTGCTCAGGCAAGGGAGCTGGTAGGTGCAGAAAATTTCATTGAGGTGTTTGTGGATACACCTCTTGAGGTTTGTGAGCAAAGAGATGTGAAAGGCCTGTATGCCAAAGCCAGGGCAGGTAAGATTCCTAATTTCACGGGGATAGACTCTCCATTTGAAACTCCCGAGCAACCAGACGTACACATTCAGACGGCTGGACAATCAGTGGAGCAGTCCCTAAAAGAATTGATCGAACAAATAGTACCAAAATTAAAATAGCAAATGAAGAGCTATAATTTGACGCACCTTAAGGAATTAGAAGCAGAGTCGATTTATGTGTTGAGAGAGGTCTTTGCACAATTCGAAAATCCGGCCATTTTGTTTTCCGGAGGTAAGGATTCCATTGTGGTCACTCACCTGGCCCGAAAGGCCTTTCATCCGGCAAAAATTCCATTTCCGTTGGTACACATCGATACTGGTCACAATTTTCCGGAAACCATAGCTTTTCGGGACAAATTGGTGGAGACGCTCGGAGCAAAACTCGTGGTAGGATCAGTTCAAAAGTCCATCAATGATGGCAGAGCAGCTGAGGAGCGGGGCAAAAATGCCACTAGAAATGCTATTCAGACGGTGACTTTGCTCGATACCATTGAGGAAAATCAATTCGATGCGGCCATAGGTGGGGCAAGACGGGACGAGGAGAAGGCACGAGCCAAGGAAAGGTTTTTTTCGCATAGAGATGAATTTGGCCAGTGGGATCCTAAGAATCAGAGACCTGAGCTTTGGAATATCTTCAATGGCAAGCAGCACCATGGTGAGCACTTTAGGGTGTTTCCGTTGAGTAACTGGACGGAAATGGATGTTTGGCAATACATTTTGGCAGAGAACATCGGCATTCCTTCACTGTATTTCGCTCATAAGCGAAAGGTAATCAGACGAAGCAATACCTGGCTTCCGGTATCGGATTTCATTCAGATTGACCCTAAAGAAGAGGTGGTAGAAAAGGTGATCAGGTTCCGGACATTAGGAGATATTACCATTACAGGTGGAGTGGAGTCAGATGCAGATACGCTGGAAAAGATTGTGGAGGAAGTAGCGGCAGCACGAAATACGGAACGAGGAGATCGGGAAGACGACAAGCGCTCGGAGACAGCCATGGAAGACAGAAAACGTCAGGGGTATTTTTAGTGAGTACCGGGAAAGGGGCTTTAGGTATTTGGCTTTTGGTTAGAAGGAATTTGTAATGAGGAAATTTAAAGATCTTGAGATTTGGATCTTAGCCAAGTCAGTTGCTTTGGACACTTATAAAGTCACAAAGCAGATGCCTCTTGAAGAACAATTTGGGTTTACCTCACAAATGAGAAGGGCTGCGGTTTCTATCCCTTCGAATATTTCTGAAGGATGTAGTAGAAGCTCAAATAAGGAATTTGTGCGATTTCTCGAAATTGCGATTGGGTCGGCATTTGAATTAGAAACGCAGCTTATTTTGTCGTTAGATTTAAAATACATTAAAGAGGAGGATGCTCTGCAGTTGATTGATCTGCTGAATCAGTTACAACTGAAGATCAACGCATTTATTAAATCAGTTAAGAAATTTTAATATGAAAGAAGCAAAAGGCCAAAGCCAAACACCTAATGCCTATCTAGACATGGAGTTACTTCGATTCACTACTGCTGGCAGTGTGGATGATGGAAAGAGCACTCTTATTGGAAGACTGTTGTTTGATTCCAAATCGATCTTTGAAGATCAGATGGAGCAGGTACGTCAGTCAAGTGAGCGGAAGGGGCTCGAAGGAGCGGATTTAGCCTTACTTACCGATGGACTAAAAGATGAGCGTGAGCAGGGAATTACCATCGACGTGGCTTATCGATATTTTGCTACACCGAAACGGAAGTTTATCATTGCGGACACACCGGGTCATATCCAGTATACCAGAAATATGGTAACCGGAGCTTCTACGGCCAATGTAGCTTTGATTCTTATAGATGCCAGAAATGGAGTGGTGGATCAAACCTGCCGGCACTCCATCATTGCATCATTACTCCAGATTCCACACCTTGTAGTGTGTGTCAATAAAATGGATCTGGTGGATTACAGCCAGGAAGTTTATGACAACATTGTGGAGAGCTTTGAGAATTTTGCATCTAAACTGGATGTGAAAGATGTGAGGTTTATACCGATCAGCGCACTGAAGGGTGACAATGTGGTCAATAGAAGCGAGAATATGCCGTGGTTTGAAGGCTCTACGCTGCTTTATACCTTGGAGCACATGCACATCGGTAGTGACCATAACCATATTGATTGCAGATTTCCGGTGCAGACCGTGATCAGGCCAAAATCCGACAAATATCATGACTATAGAGGATACGCTGGCCGCATAGCCGGCGGCATTTTCAAGCCAGGAGATGAGGTAACCGTGTTGCCATCCGGATTTAGCTCCAAAATTAAGACGATCGAAACCTATGACGGTCCGATAGAGGAGGCGTATGCACCTATGTCGGTGACGATCACACTCGAGGATGATGTGGATGTGAGTAGAGGTGACATGCTGGTAAGAAGCAATAATCAGCCGGAGGCAAAACAGGATTTGGAGGTGATGCTTTGCTGGTTGAATCAGAAAGGTCCTATGCCAAGAACCAAGTATACCCTTCGTCATACCACTGCGGACATGAAAGCCATGATCAAAGAGGTGAGGTATAAGCTGGATATCAATACCCTTCACCGGAATGAAGAGGATTTGAATGTGGGGATGAATGATATTTGTAGGGTACAGTTGCGAACCACCAAGCCGGTTCTGGCCGATTCATACCGAAAAAACAGACAGACCGGGAGTATCATATTGGTAGACGATGCCACCAACGAGACTGTGGCAGCGGGTATGATCATTTAGCTTTAACCGCTCAGGGCCTGCGATTAGATTTCCCTTTCTTGGTAGAGTTTTCTTCCCGGTAGATTGAATATGACTATTTCCCTCTTGGGAGGGGCCAGGGGTGGGTTTACGAGTAGATAGATTCTAAAGAGATCAATTTAGATTTTATTGTCAGGATTTAAAACTTACTATCGAGGTAGACGGGGATAGCCATGAGACAGAAGCAGCCTTCATTTTAGTCGGGGTGTTCATTTTTTGCGTTTCGATGATTTAGAAGTGAAGAAGAACATAAACAACGTTTTGAGGACAATTAAATACTGGATCAAGGATAATACAAAACCCACCCCCACCCCTCCAAGGAGGGGGCTGGACGCTTCAAACACCTTAGATGGAGTTTGACGATTAAACGATAGGAATGAATGATATGAATTTTCAGGAATTTTTAGAAATAGCCAAAACGGCTGCTCAAAAAGCGAGTATAGAAATCCTTCGTATTTATGATTCGGGCGATTTTTCTATCGAAGCGAAATCGGATGATTCTCCGCTAACCCTGGCAGACAAGGCATCACATCTGGCCATTGTCAGGGAGTTGGAAAAGACTGGAATTCCCATTCTGAGTGAAGAGGGGAATTCGATCCCCTATGAAGTCAGGAGCAAGTGGGATTACTTTTGGATGATTGATCCATTGGATGGAACGAAAGAGTTTATCAAAAAGAATGGGGAGTTCACGGTAAACATTGCACTGATTCATAACCGTCGGGCCATACTGGGAGTGGTTTTCACACCAGTGTTGAATGATCTTTTTTGGGCGGTTACAGGGGAAGGCGCCTTTAAAAATGGTGAGCGAATTGGCGCCAATCGGTTCAGCCAAACCGACAGAGGTCTCAAAGTGGTGGCTTCCAGGTCGCACCTGAATGAAGAGACACAGGCATATCTGGACGAGCTGAATGAACCTGAGATTGTTTCCAGGGGCAGTTCATTGAAGCTATTGATGATCGCTGAGGGTGAGGCAGATCTTTATCCGCGATATGCACCTACCATGGAATGGGATACTGCCGCTGCTCAGATTATCGTGGAAGAGGCTGGGGGGATGGTTACCATCAAGGATACCAGGGATCCTGTTTTATATAATAAGGAAAACTTGTTGAACCCGTATTTTCTAGTGTCTGGACGTCAAAAAGCTAGGTGAGCAGGTTTTTTTCATACCAATCAGATTCATCGATCGTTTTACTACCTTTGCATCCGAAATTTGAAAACAGAATGAGTAAAGTCATTACCAGGGTTCTTCTGATTTGCATCATTACCCTTACACAAGTTGTGAATACACGGGCACAAGATGCTTCAAGCATTCAGAATCTGCAAAATGTCAATGTGGATGATCTGACCGATGAGCAGGTTCATAAATTCATGGATCAGATGGAGGCCAGTGGCTATTCTGAGCAGCAGTTGGAGGTACTGGCCCGGGCAAGAGGAATGTCATCTTCCCAGCTTGCCAAGCTTAGACAAAGAATGGCAGAGCTTCAATCCGGAAGTGCCGGAGGTGGGAGCAAGGAAATATCCAGGGGAAGAACTTCCACGATTGATTACAACCGGCAGGCCAACGATGAAAACCGGTCGTCAACATTTGACCCATTCGCCTCTATTTTCCCACTTGATACTTTGAAAGAGGATTCAGAGTTGAAGATTTTTGGACTTTCATTCTTTAGGAATCAGGACCTTACCTTCGAGCCTAGTTTGAGCATTGCCACTCCAAAAGGGTATCAGATTGGTCCAGGGGATGAAATCATCATTGATGTATGGGGCGCTTCGGAGCAGACCTATCAGCTCGAGGTATCTCCCGAGGGATCTATCATTATCCCAAGTCTGGGTCCTATTTTTCTGAATGGGCTTTCTATGGAGCGGGCCGAATCAAGGATCTTGTCCAAGTTGAAAGCTATTTATAGTACCCTGGGTGATAATACCCATGCCCAGGTGAGCCTGGGTCAGACAAGGACCATTAACGTCAATGTGATTGGTGAGGTGGATAGGCCGGGAACTTATCAAATGTCCTCTTTCGGAACAGCCTTCAATGCCTTGTATTTTGCAGGTGGTCCGAATAATAAGGGTTCACTGCGGGATATTCAGGTATTCAGGGGTGGACAAAAAGTAGCCACATTGGATGCTTATCGTTTTTTGATTGACGGTGAGGGTCAAAATATCATGCTTCAGGATCAGGATGTGCTTTTGGTAAAACCGTATCTCAGCCGGGTATCTATTGAGGGTGAGGTGAAACGACCGGCCATTTATGAGGTCAAAGCGGAGGAATCTTTGGCTACGCTCCTTGAGTTCTCTGGAGGGTTCACGGCCAGCGCATACCAGGCGAGCATTTCATTACGGAGAAATTTGGGGAACAGGAAAACGGTCCAGACTATATTGCCTGAGGATTTTGTAGGATTTAAGCTACAAGGGGGTGATTATATTGAAATAGGGGCTATACAGGATCAATTTAGCGGAAGGGTTCGGATCGAGGGTGCAGTAAACCATCCGGGAGAGTTTGAGCTGAAAGAAGGCATGATGCTTTCCGACTTAATAGCTGTGTCGGATGGATTTAGAGCCGATGTGTTTTTACCAAGGGCGATCGTGATCAGGCAAAATGATGATCTGACATTATCGAATGTCGCATTTTCTCCTCAGGAAGTGTTGAATGGAACATTTGATATGCGTTTAAAATCAGAAGATTTGATCCGGGTGCAATCATTGTTTGATATGAAGCAGAATTATACTGTGTCCATTCAGGGTGAGGTGTTGGTTCCGGGCTATTATCCTTTTGCCAGGGGGATGACTGTAGAGAACCTTATTTATCAGGCGAATGGATTCAAGGAAACCGCGGCCAAGTCATTTGTGGAAGTGGCCCGTAGGGTCACAACCGACTCGGGTGATGGGAGCAATGCTTCGGAGATTTTTAATTTCCCGATTGATCAGAATTTATCTTTAAATGCGACCGGTTCTCAATTTGAGCTGGAGCCTTTTGACCTGGTGGTCATTCGTAAGTCACCTTTCTATGAGAAACAGAATATAATTGAGATTGAGGGAGAGGTACAGTACCCAGGGAAATATGCACTTCAAACCAAAAATGAAAGGATCTCGGATGTGCTGAAGCGAGCAGGAGGGTTGACGGCCTTTGCCTATGCCAAAGGCGCAACATTGATTCGGCGTACTGAATATTATGTTTCCGATGAGGAAGGAGATGAAGCAGCAAAGATAAGAAGAGAAGAATTGAAGGGGTTGTTAGCTCGGGATACTCTAGTGGATAAGAGTCAACAGGCCTTTAAGGCGCAGGAGTCCATTGGGATTCGGTTGGTGGAAATTCTTGAAAATCCGGGTTCTGGTTTGGATCTAATTCTTAAACAAGGGGATGTGATCAGCATTCCTCGAGAACTGCAAACGGTGAGAATTCGTGGCGAGGTACTTTATCCAAGCACCATACGTTATGATCGAACCAATTCGTTCAACCAGCTCATCTCCCAAGCTGGTGGGTTTGCGGATGATGCGAAGCGAAATAAATCTTATGTGGTTTACGCCAATGGCAGTGCAGAACGAACAAGGAGCTTCCTGTGGTTTAAGGACTACCCCAAAGTCGAGCCAGGTGCAGAGGTGATTATTCCGAGGAAGCCAGTGAAAAGAAAGTTAAGTCCAGGGGAGATTATAAGTATCACCACTGGAATTGGGACGTTGGCGTTGATCATTAACAATTTGACGAGGTGATGCCGGGTTGCTCTTGGGTTGTTTCAGATTACCACTTCATGACAGAATGAACCTTGAACGAAATCCTCATTTTTTAAGCATACCTTTGCGCTCTGATTAGTATGAAAGAACCGAACAAAGTCATACACGAAGATGAAATTGACCTCCTTGAGCTTGCACGAGTCATCTGGTTCAAGCGGGGCTTTATTCTGAAAACAACCAGCATCTTCGTAGTGCTTGGTCTGCTGATCGCCTTTACCAGCAAGGTAGAATACGAAGCTTCCTGCAAGTTAATGCCGGAGAGTCAGGAAGGGATGAAAGGTAACTTAGGTGGACTCGGTGGACTTGCTGGGTTGGCTGGAATTGACCTGGGGTTGGGTGTCTCCGGTTCCTTAACCCCTCAGCTTTACCCTGAGATTGTGAAAAGTATTCCCTTTCAGTTGGAACTCATTCATACCCCGATCCGCTTCGAAAATCTGGACTCTCTATTGAGTAGCTACACCTATTTTACGGAAATTGATGAGCCTTCCTTTTTCGGTGTTCTTGCTGGGTATACTATTGGCCTACCAGGGAAGGTCAAAGGATTTTTTTTGGCTAAGGAAGTAACTTTTATTAGCCCGACGGATGACTTGCTCCGTCTTACCAAAGACGACTGGAAACTGTTGGAAAAGTACCGGGATCGGATCAATGTTGCTGTGGATAGTAAGACGGGGATCATTACCGTGACCACTGAAATGCCTGATCCTTATGCCGCTGCGCGGGTGACCGATCTGGTGGTAAAAAAACTCACCAGTGAGGTGACCAACTACAAAGTAGAAAAGGCACAGGTTAATTTGGAGTTTATTCGGGAACGCTATATAGAGGCCGAAAAGGAGTATGAAGCCAAACAAAACCAAGTAGCCAGATTTACTGACCAGAATAAAAATATTAGCAGCTCTCTGGTGCAGACTGAGTACCTGCGACTCCAAAACGAAATGAACATCACCTTTGAGGTGTATAAAGGTCTGGCCACTCAACTTGAGCAGGCCAAGATAAAAGTAAAGGAAGAAACACCAGTGTTTACGGTATTCGAACCAGTGAGGGTGCCAGAGGATAAAAGTAAGCCAAAGAGGGGATTCATTTTAATAAGTCTCTGCATTCTTGGGGTTATGATTTCCGTCTCTTTGGTAACAGTTAAAAAAATAGTCGATGAAAGATAGAAAAGTTGTCCT
The DNA here is from genome assembly GCF_040222955.1 of Marinoscillum sp. Lineage (GTDB taxonomy): Bacteria > Bacteroidota > Bacteroidia > Cytophagales > Cyclobacteriaceae > Marinoscillum. The sequence goes on from NZ_JAVKCA010000013.1 coordinate 60,022, forward strand.
GGTAACCGGCGCAGATGGTTTCATAGGAAGTCATTTGACGGAACTTCTCGTGAGTGAGGGTTTTAAGGTTAGAGCATTTTGCTATTATAATTCATTTAATTCATGGGGATGGCTAGATACAATAGATAAATCTACTCTCGAACAGGTCGAAATATTCACAGGGGACATTCGCGACCCCAATGGAGTGAGAGAAGCAATGAAAGGTATAGATATAGTCTATCATCTTGCGGCATTAATTGCCATTCCATTCAGCTATCATTCCCCTGATTCTTATGTTGATACCAATGTAAAAGGGACGCTTAATGTTTTACAAGCTGCGCGTGATCATGGGGTTGAAAGGGTTTTGGTTACGTCAACCTCAGAAGTTTATGGCACAGCACAATTCGTTCCTATTACTGAAGAGCATCCTAAACAACCTCAATCACCCTACTCAGCTACCAAAATTGGAGCAGATAGTATTGCAGATTCATTTTATAGAAGTTTCGATCTGCCAATCACAATCGTTAGACCATTTAATACCTATGGCCCCAGGCAGTCAGCGCGTGCAGTTATCCCCACCATCATTTCACAATTGCTCTCAGGAAAAGATGAAATCAAACTAGGGGATATAACACCCACTCGAGATTTGCTTTATGTGGAGGATACCGTTAATGGGTTTCATGCCATCGCTAATTGTATAGACCTTATTGGTCATGAAGTTAACATTGCTACTCAATCTGAGATATCGATAGGAGATCTTGCTCAAGAGATGATTAATCAGATTAATCCTAAGGCAATAATTGTTACAGATGGTGAGCGTTTGCGACCTTCAAAAAGTGAGGTGTTCCGATTGTTTGGTTCAAATGAGAAGTTAAGGAAGTATACGGATTGGGAGCCTAGTTACTCTTTAGAGAAAGGGATAAGTAAAACCATCGATTGGTTTTCAGATGAGACCAATTTGTCACGATATAAAACTGATATTTACAATGTCTGATTTACATCGGTTTATTGAGGTTGTTCAATCGATTTACAGGACAAAGGATTTTATCCCATTGCATGAACCTCGTTTCTCCCAGAAGGAGAAAGACTATATAATGGAAACCATTGATTCAACATATGTATCATCGGTAGGTAAATTTGTTGATGATTTTGAGCTAGCCATTGCAGCATATACCAATGCGGCGAAAGCAGCAGCGATAGTTAATGGTACTGCCGCCCTGCAAGTAGCGCTCAGGATTGCTGGAGTGGCACAAAACACCGAAGTGATTACACAGGCATTGACTTTCGTGGCAACAGCTAATGCTATAAAACATAATGGATCCAATCCCATCTTTGTTGATGTAGATTATGAAACAATGGGACTTTCTCCGGATGCACTAGAGGATTTTCTCGAAGAGTTTGGTGAGTTAAGAGAAGGAGGAACTTTTAATAAATCAACAGGGAAGCGCATTGCGGCTATAATGCCCATGCATACTTTTGGGTTTATGTGTAGAGTTGACAGGATAGTTGATATTGCCAATAGGTGGAAAATTCCCGTGATTGAAGATTCTGCTGAGTCATTGGGGAGTTTCTATAAAGGTCAATCTTCTGGGACTTTTGGAATGATGGGTGCATTTAGCTTTAACGGAAATAAAATTATTACTTCAGGAGGAGGAGGAGCAGTGATTTCTAAAGACCCAACTTTTGCAACTAGGGCGAAGTATTTAACAACCACAGCTAAAGTGCCCCATGCATGGGATTACTATCATGATGAACTTGGGTATAATTTTAGAATGCCAAATCTAAATGCAGCTTTGGCATTGGCTCAATTTGAGAAGCTTGATAGTTTTATTGAATCAAAAAGGGCTGTTTATGAAATTTATAAAGAGCAACTTGGCTCAGGGTCATTTAGATTAAAGAAAATTCCGATGGACACGCAGTGGAACTATTGGTTAGTTCCATTGGAATTTCAGGATGAAGAATCCAAAGACCAGTTTCTTGAGTATACAAATGCCAACAATGTAATGACCCGCCCTATTTGGCAGTTAATGTTTAACCTTCCTATGTATAAGAATTGTCAGAGGGATTCTCAAGAAAACGCAAAACGATTATCTGAAAGAATTGTAAATATTCCAAGTAGTGCAAGAAAACGATAATAAAATTTACCTCGTTGGGTATTCAGGTCATTCTTACGTTATCTTAGAATCAGTTGACAGATTAGGTCTGAAAGTATATGGTTACTTGGATCGATCAAGGCAAACTAAGAATCCTTACAACTTGACATTCTGTGGAAGCGAGGATGAAGGGCATTTTATAGGCTGGAGTGAGAAATCGGCATTTATTTTGGCCGTTGGTAACAATGAAATTCGTCGAAGAATAGGTCTTTTTATAAGGAGTAAGTCGAGAAAATGTTTGACGATTGTTGATCCGGGTGCCACAATTTCTAAATCGTCAACAATTTCTTCTGGCACTTTTGTGTCCGCAGGAGCCATTATCAATGCTCAAGTTGAAATAGGAGAGGATGTAATTATCAATACGTCTGTCGTAGTTGAACATGAATGCAAAGTAGGGGCAGGTTCCCACATTGCGCCTGGTGCTACTATATTGGGTAATGTTGAAATAGGGCAGAATGTATTTGTTGGCGCGAATACAGTTATCAAAGAAGGGATTAAAATCAAGGATAATGTAATAGTTGGTGCCGGGTCTGTTGTTATAGATGACCTTGAAAGTAATCTAAAAATAGTAGGTAACCCTGCAAAGAGAATATTGCGATGAATGAAAATGTCACGATTATAGCGGAAGCAGGGGTGAATCATAACGGTGACATTGGATTGGCCAAGAAGTTAATTGATGTTGCTGCAAGAGCCAACGTGGATTACGTCAAGTTCCAAACCTTTCGAGCAGATTCTTTAGTTAGTCGAGACGCAAAAATGGCGGAATATCAAGAAACAAATACTAAGTCAAAGAATTCTCAGCATGAATTATTAAAGAAATTGGAATTATCTCATGATCAGCATGTTCTTTTAATGAAATATGCTTTTTCAAAAGGAGTTCGGTTTTTTTCAACAGCATTTGATGTAGAAGGGCTTGAGTACCTGTCCTCCTTGGGTTTTGAGATGTTCAAATCTCCTAGTGGAGAGATTACAAACTATCCTTACTTACGAAAACTATCAGAATTGTGTAAGCCAGTTATACTTTCTACGGGTATGTCTACTCTTAATGAAATTAAGGATGCACTTGAGGTATTAACATCCAAGACATTGACATTAAATGACATTACTGTATTGCATTGTAACACAGAATACCCAACACCCTATGAAGATGTTAACTTAGGAGCAATGCAAACAATTGCAGATGAGTGTAAGGTTAAAGTCGGCTATTCAGATCATACCCTAGGGATTGAGGTTCCAATTGCGGCCGTCACTTTGGGAGCGAAAGTGATTGAAAAGCATTTCACTTTAGACAGAGACATGGAAGGGCCTGATCACGCCGCATCACTTGAACCGGATGAATTGATTGCAATGGTTAAAGCAATTAGAAATATTGAAAGAGCTATGTCTGGAAATTCGCAAAAAGAGCCAAGCCCGAGCGAAATCAAAAACCAGTCAATTGCTCGGAAGAGCATTCATTTGTTAAGACCGCTTGAGAAGGGAGAAACAATAAGTGAATCTGACCTCATTCCCTTAAGGCCGGGAGATGGAATTAGTCCAATGGAGTGGGAACAAATAATTGGCAAAGAAGTCAGTCTTGACTTACCAATGTATCATAAGCTGAGTTTTGAAGATTTAAGGTGAGTGCAAAGAAAAATATTGGTGTCTTAACAAGTTCGCGTGCCGATTTTGGTATCTATCTGCCTTTGCTAAAAGAGATCCAAAAGAATAGAGAACTGTGTCTTAGCATAATCGCATTTGGAACTCATCTTTCTCCATATCATGGTTTGACGATAAAACATATTGAATCACATGGATTTGAGGTTGATTACAAGATTAACTCAATGTTGCTTCATGATGATGAAAACGCAATTTCATCATCAGTATCATTAACAATGATGAAATTTGCAGAGTTTTGGAAGAACTACGGCAATAATTTCGATATAATTTTATGTTTAGGAGATCGATTTGAAATGTTTGGTGCCGTCTATGCAGGTGTTCCGTTCGGGATTAAGTTTGCTCACATTCATGGTGGTGAAACTACCCTTGGCGCAATAGATAATACCTATCGGCATGCCATTTCTTTAGCAAGTCACTTGCATTTTGTATCTACGGAGGAATATAAGGATAGAGTATGGGAACTAACTAAATCTAACAATATCTACATTTCTGGGTCAATAAGTTTGCACAATCTTGGTAACATTGAGCTATTCTCTGTATCGGAGATGATTGACAGATTTTCAATAGATTTTTCGGTGCAAACAGTTCTTGTGACAGTTCACCCAGAGACTATAGACAGTAAATCGAACAAAAAATATGCAAATGTATGCGCTAACATTTTTAAGGAAATCTCAGACCGGTATCAAGTTGTGATCACTATGCCAAATGCCGATACTAAGGGTTCCCTTTACAGAAGCATGTTCATTGAACTTCAAAAAAGTTCAAATGGAAAGATAATTCTCATTGAGAATTTTGGAACCCAAGGTTATTTTTCTGCAATGAAACTATCGAAATTTCTTATTGGAAATACATCAAGTGGAATTATTGAAGCAGCGACTTTTAATAAGTATGTAATTAACCTGGGGGATCGTCAGAAAGGAAGAGATCGGAGCGAGAATGTAATTGATTGCCCTTTTGAATTGAACCCCATTCTGGGTGCTGTAGGAATTATAGAATCCAAGGAGTTTACATTCACAGGTGTGAATATTTATTATAGGGAAGATGGTTTAGAAAGAATAGTTGAATTAGTTCAAGAATTTTGATGGATTTAGAAATGTATTTTATTAAAATGAACTTTGGCTCATTCATATGTGAAATCGATTTGGGAAAAATCAAAGAAATATAGAAATGTATCCGTTCAAGAAGCATATCATAAAAATAGAAGCTAATATTAGTGTAGCTCTTAAACAGTTGGATGAGTTAGCTTCCGATGCTATACTGTTTGCAGTGGATGATGAAGAAAGATTAGTGGGTTCATTAACTGATGGTGATGTTAGAAGAGCTCTCTTAAAGAATGCTTCACTAGAACTCAAGGTAGCAGACCTTATTCAAGCGAATCCCAGGTTCCTAGAGAAGGAAAATTATTCTTTAAATGATATTGTTAAATTCAGGGAGAATGGTTTTAGAGTCCTGCCTGTGTTAAATGGGAAAAGAGAAATCGTCAACGTAATTAATCTTAGAAGATTAAGATCATATTTACCGGTTGATGTTGTTATAATGGCCGGAGGAAAAGGCTCCCGCTTGAGACCTTTGACTGAAGACACACCAAAACCATTATTAAAAGTTGGAGAAAAAGCCATTATTGAGCATAATATTGATAGGCTAATATCGTTCGGGATAGATGACATTTGGATTTCTATAAACTACCTGGGGGAACAAATTGAGTCTTACTTTGGAGATGGCTCTGCAAAAGGTGTTCGTATAAAATATGTTTGGGAAAAGGAGGCCTTAGGAACAATTGGAGCGGTAAAAAAAATATCTGATTTTTGTCATGAATATGTATTGGTTACCAATTCTGACTTATTGACCAATTTAGACTATGAAAACTTTTTCATAGACTTTATTGAGAAAGAAGCAGACATTTCTGTAGTGTCTATTCCTTATGTAGTCGATGTCCCTTACGCAGTCTTGGAAACTAATGATGGAAGAATACATAGTTTCAAAGAAAAGCCATCCTACACCTATTATTCCAATGGGGGTATTTATTTAATGAAAAAAGAAGTGGTTAATCACATCCCCGAAGATAAATTTTATAATGCAACCGATTTACTTCAACATTTGATCAATCAAGGCGATAAGGTCGTTACGTATCCGTTAAGAGGGTATTGGCTTGACATTGGAAAGCCTGAAGATTTCATGCAAGCACAAGAAGATATTAAACATATTAAGTTCTGATGTTTGTACTAATTCCAGCAAGAGGGGGCTCCAAAGGTGTCGCCAGAAAGAATATTAGAAAACTAGGTGATAAGCCTCTGATTCATTATACTATTGATTCGGCTAGAGAGATATTCCCGGATGAGAAAATCATCGTTTCAACAGATGATATAGAAATTAAGAAAGTAGTTGAGCAAACGGGGTTGAAAGTGCCTTTTTTAAGGCCGTTACATCTAGCTACAGATACTTCATCGACTAGAGACGTAATTTTGCACGCAATATCTTATCTTGAAAATCAAGGGGAGGATCATGAGTTAATAGTACTTCTTCAGCCTACTTCACCATTCAGAACGGCTACACATATAGAAGAAGCACTATGTCTCTATTCTCATGATTTGGATATGGTTGTTGGAGTTAAGGAGACCAAATCAAACCCTTACTATGTGTTATACGAAGAGGATCAGCTAGGGAATTTGCAAAAATCTAAAGAAGGGGGTTTTACAAGAAGACAGGACTGTCCGAAAGTTTGGGAATTTAATGGGGCTATTTATATAATTAATAAGGGATCAATTTTGAACTCTGGTTTTCAAGATTTCAAAAAGATTAAGAAATATGAGATGAGTGAAGGTGATTCGGTTGATATTGATACCGAATTTGATTGGGTTTTTGCTGAGATGTTACTCCGGGGCAATTGAGTTTAGTCGTTAAGAATATACTTCGTTTCGCCACAGGATCTACCCTTGGGGGTGTCTTCAACTTCTTAACTACCTTTCTAGTTGCTAAATTAGTAGGTCCTGAAATGTGGGGAATTTGGATGATTTTCAATATCATCTTAAAATTCAGCCCATTCACGCAATTAGGTGTTTCTGAAAGTATTCAGAGAAATGTGCCAATACTTATTGCAGAAAATAAGCTAGAAACCGTCCGGATAAATCAAAACAATGCTTACGGTTTTTCTTGGCTGATGGGAACGGTTTTACTAGTGGCATTTATGTTACTTGGCCCGAGTTTATTAGGTATCGACAAAACTTACTGCTACTTGTTTGCTCCTATTCTATTATTTAATTTGATTTCTTATAATATTGGTATAGTCTTTAGAAGCCATAATCAATTCAAAAAGGTTGGGATTGTATCTTTCCTAAGTGGTTTGCTTTCATTGATCAGTGTTTTTTTAGCATACAAGTTATCATTCTTCGGGTTTCTTATTGGCCAGTTAGTTCGGTACATACTAACATTCCTAATATTTTATCTAATAAATAAAGTCACTCTGAACTTAGAAGTTAAGTTAACTTACATTAAAGGGTTGATAGTAGATGGGACACCGATAATATTAATTGTCCTATCAAGTTATTTGGTGACTTTATCTGATCGATTGATAATCGCTAACTATTTTGATGATAAATCTCTCGGCTTGTACGGGCTCGCTTATTTAGTGATCAATCCATTCTTGTTGATTTCTGGTTCTGTGAATTCTGTCTTGTATACTTCATTTTCATCGAGTTTCGGGAAGGACAAAACGTTTCTCTCTATAGGTAGGGTTTTCAGATATACAAAGGTTCTGATTTTTATTTATTCTGCTTGCATTGGTTTAGTATACTTACTGTTGCCGTTAGTGACATCTATGTTCTTACCAGATTATACTGATGGCATTGATGCTGCAAAATGGCTCCTGGTTGGACATATATTTTACTTTAGTGGGGGCATTTTGACAAATTCCTACTTTACTTTGAACAAACAGAAAAATAGGCTTTTGATAGTTCTTTTAGCACTTTTTGTAAATATCACCATGAGTTTGATACTTCTTAAATACATTCCAGACATTGTCAGTGTCGCTCTTGGTAGCGTATGTTCATTCATTGTGCTTTTTGGAGGGTTGTTATTTGGCTTAAGGTTTATGAGTCACTTTCGAAATTCGGATCAACTTAAAGGTTTGGGTTTATTGATTAGTTTTTTAGTGGGAGGCATTGTAATCTTAGTATTCCTTGGGGCATTTGAGTTCCATAGTAATTTAGTGATTGACGGTCTTTTAAAAGTGTTGAGCTTTATCATAGTCTATACAGTTTGGGCTTTTTTATTTAATAAATCAGATCTAAAAAAATTGGGAGTATGAAGGTGTCTTTTTTGATTGATAATGCACTAAGAGAGGCGGTTGTTAATTCTTGTATTGGTATTTTGTTAAAAGCCATGGACATTGAATGCAAGTTGGATAATTATAATTTTTTTTATTCTCCCTCAGGCTTTGACTTCTTCGATCGTACAAGAGAGAATATAGACTTAACTTTATTTCCGAGCTACAATGTAAACCGAACGCCCGAACAACTATCAAGAGCTATTCGAACAAATTCCATGATGGTAGCCACTCATGCTGAACAAATAATCAATTCAGCATTGTATAAGGAAAAACTAAACACAAGTGCAAAGTCAAAATATTCCAAACAGATCACCTCTCATTTCGTATGGGGTCCCTTCTTTGCAGAGTTGTTAATGACTCATTCCTCAATTCCTGCAGATAAAATCTATATAACAGGTAATCCTAAATTACAGGTTTCTACGCGCCTAAATACAAGTACTCCCAACCTTAGTCCATCAAAATCTGTGCTGATTGTTTCTGACTTTTCTTTGGGTGATATGGATGATGAGAGGTGGTCACAATTTAAAAAAAGATACAAAGCAAATTACAATACACCAATACATAGACATTATTATGAGGCACGACGAAAGTTGGTAAATTGGGTATTGACAGCCTCCGAAAGATATCCTAATATTCATTTTAAAATGAGGATTCATCCTGGAGAAGATAGGGCGGCGTATGAACTTTTGAAAGGGACTAATAATATATCACTGGTTGGAGATAGAGACTTTATTGAGGACGTATTAGATTCTGGTTTGGTTTTTTCATATAGCTCCACCTCATTATTCGAAGTATTAGTCATGGATAAGCAAGTGTTTAATTTGGATTTACACGATCTTCCAGAGGAGCGAAAAGGTGAGTATTTCGAATTATTTGAATGGGTAAATAAAAGTCAGTTTATGGATATTCTTCGAAACTATGATGAAGGAAAGGTATTTTATCCATCAAGTGGACGTAAAAAGCTTCTTGAAAAGTATATGTATGGAGGCAATCAAAAGGCTGTCCTACGAAATGCTATAGCAATAAAAGATGTTCTTGAAAACCGAATTGCACAATATGGCTTTAGCGATTTCCTAGTTCACTATCGAAACTTGTGTTTATCGCTGGTAAAGGACAAAGCCGTAAAAGCTGGTATTTGGTTCAACAAGGAACTCGGCCTGCAAAATTATATTTCGACCTTGGCTAACAGACGGAAAGAAGCGGACTTGAATAATCCTGTTAGGCTCAATCCTAATAAGATTGAATCTGCTTACAAAATTGCTTCCGGTATAGTTACTGAATCAGAAATTGAAATCCTTAAGAACAATTTGTACGAAATCCGCAAGGAGAAGGATGGGATCTATATTGATTTCTGATGGGTAAAAGAACTCTTATTCTTTCTTTACTTATCATATGCTGGTTCCCAATAAAAGGATTTATGCAGCCATTGGTTCATTTATTACCAGTGGTTATTTTGTTAATTGGTTCCATGACAGGGTCAGTTTATGCCAGCAGAAAAGCTTTTTTATATTCTTTCCTTTTCACTTCATTTTATTTTTGTGTCGGATTGGTTCGAGGGACTGATACGGCTTACTATAATATTGCGTTGAGCTGGGTATTACTAACGCCTTTTTATATGTTCATTTTTAGATTTCGTGGGTTAGAAGAGAGGGATTTTTTGTTTCTTATAAGAGCGATTGCGTGGATGTCAATTCTAGAATTTGGAGTTGGGTTTGTGCAATTGATCATCTTTCAAGGCTTTAAACTTGAGTTTACCGGAAATGCTTGGGATAAAGTGGTGGGCACTACGCTATCTCAGAGTTCTCATGTGTACTCCCTTAAAATGTTGTTTCAAGGCTTGATTTTAACTCTTATCTATAAGGAGGTAAAAAAAAATCATCAATCAATTTTAAATCTGGTGAGATTTGCCGCGATATCCGCCTTTTTAGGTGCTCTGATTTCAAGTTACATGGTAGGGATCATTATGAGCGTCTTTTTCTTGGTGATGTTCTATTCTTTGAGAATTTTCAAATCTCTTAAAGATGCGGCAGTTAGTTTAAAAATAAAGAAGAGTAGGTCCAAAATCATGATAATTCAATTGTCCACCTTCATTTTATTTTTCTCACTAGGGGTAACTGTTTTTGCGAAACTACAGCCAGGTAATTTCAAGATGATAACTTTGGTTGCAGATAAATTATTATCTGTGGACTTCTCCGATCAATATAAATTCCAAAAGTTATATGCCTTTGAGCAAACTTTTGATAGGGTAATCAAAAAAGATATCACCACCTTTTTAGTTGGTCTTGGTCCAGGTCAATACTCAAGTCGAGCAGCACTAATTCTAACTGGAGATTATTTATACCCACACCCATCTTACTTTCCTGTATCTATGTCGGAAGAAACAAGGCAAATTATATGGCCATTATGGAACGACGAACAGCAAGCAAAATTCAGAGGTTCTGTTTTAGCTTTACCATCGAGTTCTTTAATATCTGTAATTGCAGAGTTTGGGGTTATAGGCTTACTTATTCTTTTACTCTTATCTAGAAGGCTGGTTTTTATCAATGTTCAAAGAGGGGAAGGGTTTTCTGGGTCATTTGTAGCTTTGGCCCCAATTTTCATGAGCCTGTTTTTTGCCCAGCTTGTATTAGATTTGTGGCTTGAATTTGCATCTTTCACTGTATTTATGAATTTGATATTTATCATGTGCTTGTCAATGATAAAAAAGGAGTGATCTTATGAATCTTAATACATTTCAATTCCTCTTAAAATATACTGTGGCCAAGTCCTCTGCATTCCAAGCATATCTTGATGGGATTAGAAATCAAGCCTTATCTCTTGAAGAACTGAACGAGTTAAATTGGAGTAGAACAAAGAGCCTATTAAATTATGCTTACAAAAATGTACCGTATTACCAACGAAAGTATAAATCAGTAGGTCTTCATCCAAATGATATCAGCTCTGAAAAAGTTTACTATCAGGTGCCTGTACTCACTAAAGAGGAGATCGCAGAAAATTATGAATTGTTGATTTCGAGATTAGTTTCGCATAAAACAGTAAAGGACATTACAACTGGTGGAAGTACGGGTGTTCCATTGAGAGTTGGAAGGAATAAAAACGTAGTCCGAGAGGCACAAAAGTGGAGAATACAATCATGGTGGGGGATAAATCCCACTGATAACATTGCTACAGCCTATAGACCTTTACCTTACAGTAACTTTGACAAGTTAGCAATGAGGGCAATATATTATCCGCAAAAGGCAGTAAAACTGGATGCAACAAATATTACCTCAGAAAATATTAGGAGCTTTGTTATGCAAATGGCAAGAATAAGGCCAAAAATGATTCATGGTTATGTTGGGGCTATTGATGCGGTTGCTGATTATATTATTAAACATAAAATCGAAGTTCCAGCTCCAAAAACTGTCTGGCTAACAGCTTCACCGATCACAGGTATTCAGGAAAGCAAAATAAGCAGTGCTTTTAATGCCCCAGTATGTGATCAATATGGTTGTAGTGAGGTGTATTTTATTTCAGCCGAATGCCCAAAAAAAGAAGGTCTTCATGTATTGTCAGATGTGAAGAAGGTAGAGTTTATTGATAAGAATAATAATGGGATTGGCAAATTAATTGTTACTGATCTTGAGGATTACGCTTTTCCTTTAATAAGATATATGAATGGTGATGAAAGCTCATTCAAAGATCATAAGTGTAGTTGTGGGATGAACCTCCCTCTTATGAATAAAGTTAAAGGTAGAACTACTGATAATTTGGAAATAGGAGGGGATGTTGTAATATCAGGAGAATACTTGACTACAATATTTGATGATTATGTCGACTCGGTAAGTAGGTTTCAGGTAATTCAGAAAAGTAGAGCCGAAATAACAATAAAAGTGGTGCCTAAAAAGCAAGAAGGATTAGAAGATGTCGTTTCTAATGTCAAAAATACATTGAAGGCAAAATCAAAAGGGTTGGCAGATATTACAGTGGAAGTTGTGAATCGCATACCTGACGTGAAGGGCAAAATGAAGTTTATAATAAAAGATTTTTAGCCATGAGAATTATATTGGTGCATTCCATGGCAGATTTGTATGGAGCAAGTAGGTCGCTTCTTCGACTATCCAGTAGGTTAGTTATCGATAACCATCAGGTAAGAGTGATTTTAAAAGAAGATGGGCCTTTGGTTAAAGAACTTAAGGCTAAAAATGTGCCCGTACAAATCATGCCAAATTTGGCATGTATTGATCGACAAACTATCAAAAGCTTCAAGTCATTTTTAATGTTCGTAAAGGATTGTTTTCGATCAGCTAAAGAGTTTAACGCCTTGATTAATGAAGAAAAGCCCGATATAGTTCATACGAATGTAGCCTTGATTCTTACTGCCGCTTATGTAGCTTCAAAAAGGAAGATACCTCATGTGTGGCATATCCGTGAATCATTTAAGGAGTTTGGAATTATGTGGTTGTTTTTTCGAAGGTTCATGCTGAAATACGCCGATGTAATTCTATCTGTATCAACTCCAATTGCTGAGCAATTTGATTTAGCTAAAGGGGCACAGAAAGTAAGGGTATTATACAATGGTTTTCCTAAAGAGGAGTTTGAGGGGGTTACCGAAGATAGAGTTGATCGTTTCAGAGATACATGGGGTTTAAAAAATACTTTAAACATAGGAGTTGTCGGTCGAGTGAAATTGCAAAGAAAAGGTCAAGAAGTTTTAATAAGAGCGGCAAAAATATTGAATGATAATGAACGTTTGAGATTCCTTATAATAGGAGATGTCTTCCCTGGTAATGATGAGCACCTTCGTATTCTAGAAAAAATGGCTAAAGAAAATGGAGTGGGAGAGAAAGTAATTTTTACTGGTGGAGTGGATGACATCAAGGCAGCTTATAAAGCATTGGATATATCTGTTTTAACTTCGTGCTTGCCGGAGCCTTTCGGAGGTGTAGTAATCGAATCTATGGCACTTGGAAAACCTGTAATAGGCACATCAATTGGTGGGACTATAGAGCAAATCGAAGAGAATGTTACTGGCTTTAAAGTGCCACCTGGTGATCATATTAGGTTAGCAGAGGCACTTAATAAATTGATTAATTCAGAAGATTTGAGAGTGAATATGGGGATTAATGGTAGAAGGAGATTCGAAGAGAAATTTGAGTTTGAGAACTTCTATAATCAATTAACGGGGGTATATAAGAGATTAATACAATGAAGGTACTTATTACTGGGGGATCTGGGTTTATTGGTACAAATATTCATGAGTTTATTGGCACCCATTATCCTAATTATCAATTGATAAATGTTGATATAGTCAAACCTAAAGTGAATTTTTCGCATTCGGCTTGGGAAGAATGCGATATCCTCAACAAAGAGAAGTTGGAATCTATATTTGAAAAGCACCAGCCAAATTGTGTTATTCACTTTGCTGCTGAGACAAGTTGTGAACCAAATTTAGTGTTGAAGGATTATGAAGTAAATACACAAGGGTCCCAAAATGTCTTTGAAATAGCCAGTAATACGAAATCAGTTAAAACACTAATCCATACCTCTACTCAATTTGTTAATCAGTATGATTTTCCTTTGAAAGACTTTTTTGCCTACAGGCCACACACGGTTTATGGTGAGTCAAAAATTGTTTCCGAAAAACTGTTGCTGGAAAATAAGTATGAATTTAATTGGATTATTGTTCGACCCACCAATGTATGGGGAAAGTGGCACCTTAGGTATCCTCAGGAGTTTTGGAAGGTCCTTTACGAAGGCAAATACATACATCCGAACAACCGAGGGGTTGTGAGGTCATACGGTTACGTAGAAAACATTTGTGAGCAGGTGATTCATTTCATTAGCAATGCTGAAAAGTTAAATGGAGAAGTTTTTTATGTGGGTGATGAGCCTGTTGCTTTGTATGATTGGGTCAATGCATTCTCTTTGGCACTTAAAGGGAGAGAAGTCAGGACGGTTCCAAAACAACTGGTCTACCTGTTGGGTCTTATTGGTGATGTATTAAAATTTTTTGGGATTAAGTTCCCAATTACAACTAGTAGGTATAGAAGTATGACCACCAGCAACCCTGCACCTATGGAGAAAACTTTCAAGGAAGTTGGAAACCCAAAGGTGAGCCTTCAGGAGGGAGTTAATAAGACATCTGAGTGGTTGAAAGTTGAAATTTATGATTAGGATATTAGGGATTCCTCTTTTTGCAGAGAATATTGAGTCAGCCACTAGACTTGTTCTGAACGAATCTACACTTCACAATAACAATAAGCTTGTTAGTGCTACTGGTGCTCATGGATTAGTCTATGCTAAGAAAAGGCCCAAGTTCAAATCCATTCTGGAATCCTTTTACCTAAACCTTCCAGACGGGATGCCTGGTGTGTGGGTGGGTAGAATGAAAGGTGCCCATAAGATGCAGCGATGTTACGGTCCTGATTTTTTTGAAGAGGTTATGGTCGAATCGGCTTCTACGCAAATGAAACACTTCTTTTGTGGAGGTAAGGAAGGTGTGGCTGACAGGCTAAAGGATGCCTGTGAAATGAAATTCAGCAATTATAATATTGTAGGAACTCATTGTCCTCCGTTTAAATCCGTGGATGAATATGATTATGATGAGATCTCTCAAATTATTAAAGAAAGCAATGCAGATATCGTTTGGATTGGTTTGAGCACACCCAAGCAGGAACAGTTTGCTTTTCATCTGTCAAAACATACCCGAGTGAAATTTATCATCTGTGTAGGGGCTGCATTTGATTTTCATATAGGAAATGTCAGACAAGCCCCGAGCTGGATACAAAAAATGGGAATGGAATGGTGTTTTCGTCTGTTTATGGAACCAAAGCGCTTGTGGAAACGGTATTTTGAGATTGTCCCTTTGTTCATTTATTATAACTTTGCGGAATTCGTTATTGGTAAATTTTACAAAAAAGAATCATGAAAAAAGCATTAGTTTGTGGAGCCGGAGGGTTTATTGGCGGTCATTTGGTAAACCGGTTAAAAAAAGAAGGTTATTGGGTACGAGGAGTAGACTTAAAGGAAAATGAGTACGGCAATAACAATGCGGATGAGTTTGTAATTGGGGATTTACGTGATATTAAGGTAGTATCAGAGGTGGTAAGCAATGATTTAGATGAAGTGTATCAATTGGCTGCAGATATGGGAGGTGCTGGCTTTGTTTTTACAGGTGATAATGACTCTGACATTATGCACAATTCAGCACTATGTAATTTGAATGTATTGGAAGAAGTTAGGAATAAGGGAATAAAGAAGATTTTTTACTCATCTTCAGCGTGTATGTATCCAGAATACAACCAAATGGATCCCGACAATCCCAAATGTAGTGAGGATAGTGCCTATCCTGCAGCTCCGGATAGTGAATACGGGTGGGAAAAATTATTTAGCGAGCGTCTGTATCTGACTTACGCTAGAAATCATGGGATTGATGTGAAAATAGCACGGTTCCACAATATTTTTGGTCCCTTGGGAACATGGGATGGCGGGAGAGAGAAAGCTCCAGCAGCCTTGTGTAGGAAAGTAGCTGAGACACCAGATGGTGGAGTGATTGAGGTATGGGGTGATGGTAAGCAGACCCGCTCCTTCCTTTTGGTAGATGAGTGTGTAGTAGGTGTACGCAGATTAATGGAATCTGATTTCGCTGGGCCAGTAAATATTGGTTCTGAAGAGATGATCTCTATTAATGATTATGCAAAGGTGATTATTGATATTTCTGGGAAAAATTTGAGCATTAAGAATATTGAGGGACCAAGGGGTGTGGCAGGTAGAAACTCTGACAATAAATTAATTAGAGAAAAGTTAGGATGGGAACCTCAAATGACCCTTAGAGAAAGTACTGAGGTAACTTATAAATGGATTTCTGAACAAGTCGCCAAGAGAGACCTTCAGAATGCCTAGAAAGATTTTTGCCTATTTGGAAGATATGAAAGGTGAGTCAACTGCTCACCTTTCTGGTTTTAAGAAGGTTTTCCTAACCTACGAAGACACAGGTTCGGCCATGACCCAGTTCGCATATGGGATATTCAAACCGGGGGAGAGATGCGAGAACCATGTACATCCTACTATGATGGAGTGCTTTTACTTCATTTCTGGGTTTGGTATGTATAAGGTTGGCGGGGAACTTGTCAGGATTAAACCTGGCACCTTTTTAAGAATACCCCCGAACATACCTCATGATTTACGGAACGATGGTACGGAAAACCTTGAGTTCGTTTATTTCGGGATCGCAACAAATAATTACACTTCGAAATTAGATTGATCTGTCTGAAAATTTTAGTCTGCCATCTATTTCACAAAACGATTAACCTACTTAAGTCATCAACATAGCTAATATGAAGGAAAAAATTCTAGTAACGGGGGCAGCAGGCTTCATTGGCTTCCATCTTACAATGAGGCTTTTAAAAGACGGATATTGGGTAGTGGGAATAGACAATCTGAATGATTATTATGATCCGGTGCTTAAAGAGGACAGGCTTTCTAGGCTTCAAGAATTCCCAGAATTTCAGTTTTATAGATATGATTTGGCAGATAAAGTGCATTTATTGAAAATATTTGAGCAGCATCAGTTTGATTTAGTTATTCATCTGGCTGCTCAGGCGGGAGTTCGTTATTCCATTACAAATCCAGATGTTTACATTTCAACCAATATCGTAGGTTTTCACAATATTCAGGAAGCTATCAGGGCCAATCCGGTAAAACATTTTATCTATGCTTCTTCCAGCTCAGTATATGGAGGAAACGAAAAGCTACCCTTTTCTACTGACGATCATGTGGATTACCCTGTTTCCTTGTATGCGGCCACTAAGAAATCCAATGAGCTCATGGCTCATACCTACTCGCATCTATATGGTATACCCTCCACAGGTCTTCGCTTCTTTACTGTTTATGGCCCTTGGGGTCGGCCGGACATGGCGCTCTTTAAGTTTGCTGAGAAAATTGTAAAGGATGAAACCATCGATATCTACAATAATGGGGATATGAGGCGTGACTTCACCTACGTGGACGATGTTGTAGAGAGCATGGTACGGCTTATGCCTAAAGTTCCTTCTAAAGGTCTTGAAGAATCTGCTGCTCAATCCAAAATTGCTCCTTATAGAATATTCAACATAGGGTCACACAATCCAGTCACCTTAATGGAATATGTAGATGCTTTGGAAAGACATTTGGGGAAAAAGGCTCGAAAAAGCTTTGTGCCTATGCAGCCAGGGGATGTGAAGGACACATTTGCAGATGTATCAGACTTGGTTAGAGAGATAGACTTCTCGCCAAGAACATCAATTGATGAAGGAGTAGGTAGCTTTGTTAAATGGTATCAAGATTACCGTTCTAAACGAGTTTAAGATACTGATAACTGTGTTCGGTAAATTTCCCTAAAAACAGTATTGTTTGAAGAACGACAAGAATTGTGTTTTTAGAACAATTAAAATAAAAGGAAGAATTACAGTGACCGAAATCGTGAAACCCTCAAAGAGTCAAAGACGTCCTTTAGGGGAAGATCTAAAACCCTGCATAAAGAGGGGGCTACTATCAAAAAAAATACCACTTCCCACTTTACTCCACTGTCACACTTTTAGCCAAGTTTCTTGGCTGGTCCACATTGCACCCTCTCTTCAGAGCAACATAGTAGGAAAGAAGTTGGAGCGGAATGACTGAGAGCAATGGGGTAACGACATAGTGTGATTTTGGTATCTCAATGCTATAATCTGCCATCGAAGATGCCAAGGTGTCGCCCTCAGTTACTATGGCAATTACTTTGCCTTTTCTGGATTTGACCTCCTGAATGTTGGAAACAATCTTCTCGTAAGAGTCATCCTGTGTTGCTATGAAGACAACAGGCATGTCTTCATCAATCAATGCAATTGGTCCATGTTTCATTTCTGCGGCAGGGTATCCTTCGGCATGGATGTAAGAAATTTCCTTGAGCTTAAGTGCCCCTTCCAGGGCAACTGGAAAATTGTTACCCCTGCCCAGGTAGAGAAAGTTTTGAGCGTCTTTGTAAATTTCAGCCAGTGCTTCTATTTGTTCGTTGCTTTTAAGCGCTTTAGCTACTTTTTTGGGGATCTGATTCAGTTCAGCAATTAGCAGATGAAACTGAGATTGAGAAATAGTCCCTCGAATGAGTCCCATTTTAATGGCAATCATAGATAAAACAGTGACCTGAGCTGTGAACGCTTTCGTGGAAGCAACGCCAATCTCTGGGCCTGCGTGCAAATAGGCGCCCTCATGAGTTTCACGCGCTATTGATGAACCTACCACATTGACCACACCGAAAACAATGGCCCCTTTTGATTTAGCTAATTCTATTGCTGCCAAAGTATCAGCCGTTTCTCCAGATTGAGAGATCGCTATGAATACATCTCCCTCATTTATGATTGGGTTTCTGTATCTGAACTCAGAAGCATATTCCACTTCCACTGGAATTCTACAGATGTCCTCAAATAGATACTCAGCGACTAATCCGGCATGCCACGAAGTTCCACACCCCAGCAACGTAATTTTCTTGGCATGAATAAGTGATTGACTATATTCATTTATTCCACCCAGTACTAACTCACCTTTTTCCAGAATCAGGCGTCCTCGCATGCAGTTGGCAATTGATTCTGGCTGTTCGAATATTTCTTTCTGCATGAAATGATCATACCCACTCTTTTCGATTGCTTCCAGTTCCATATCGATCAATTGAACCCGTGGATCCTGAACCGCATTATCGAGGTTCTTTATCGTATACCCACCCGAAGAAATAACCGCAATTTCAGATTCCTTGAGATAAATTACTTCATTGGTGTATTCAACAATCGGGGTGGCATCCGAAGCAATGAAATATTCATCCTGATTGATACCGATTACCATCGGACTTCCTTTCCGGGCCGCAAAGAGGTGGTCTGGATCGGCGCAAGAAAGCATAACAACGGCATATGCACCCACTACCCGCTTAAGGGCTAACCTAAAAGCCTCTTCAGTGGTTAAGTTTTCTGATTTTCTTATGAAATGAATAAAATTGACAAGTACTTCCGTATCAGTATCACTTTCAAATTCATATCCGTTGATCTCAAGTTCTTTTTTTAACGATCCATAATTCTCTATGATTCCATTGTGAATAATGGCCAGGCTTCTGTCTTGAGACATATGAGGATGGGCATTTGTGTCATTCGGCTCGCCATGGGTTGCCCAGCGTGTATGGCCAATACCAACGCCATGGTCAAAAGAGAATTGATCCTCCAATATCTTGTTTTCAAGCTCAGAAACTTTACCCTGTTTCTTGCAACATGCTAATTTGCCCTGTTCAAATCCAGCTATCCCTGCACTGTCGTACCCTCTGTATTCTAATCTTTTTAGGCCCTTAAGGATTACTTCAATTGAATGACCCGATCCTTTATAAGCTACTATGCCACACATATACCAGTATAAAATTATTTTTATTTCAGGACAAAAGTAATGAAAGTGCACTAGTGACTAAAAATTATATATATTCTTCAATATCATGGGAGTTAAGAAGTAGTTGATTTCTTTAGCGTCTGGTTTTTTGAAAAGTTCATCGGAGTATTTGAAACGCATTATTTTACGATTTGGCTATCTTTACCAGGATGAAAAAAGCACTTATAACAGGAATCACAGGACAAGATGGAGCGTATCTATCCGAGCTGCTATTGGAAAAAGGATACGAAGTTCATGGGGTGAAAAGAAGGGCTTCTTCATTTAATACAGACCGAATTGATCATTTATATCAGGATCCACATAGACCCGATGCAAGGTTGTTTCTGCATTATGGAGACCTGACAGATTCCATGAACCTGACCCGATTGATTCAGGAGATTCAGCCTGATGAGATTTATAATCTGGGAGCCATGTCCCACGTAAGAGTGAGCTTTGAGACTCCTGAATATGTGGCTGACGTTGATGGGCTTGGGACTATGCGGCTTTTGGAGGCCGTTCGTTTGCTGGGATTGACAGAAAGGACAAAAATATATCAAGCCTCCACTTCGGAGCTTTATGGTCTGGTACAGGAGGTTCCACAAAAGGAAACGACACCCTTTTATCCAAGATCTCCTTATGGAGTTGCCAAGCTTTATGCCTACTGGATTACTGTTAACTACAGGGAGGCTTACAACATGTATGCCTGTAATGGCATCCTCTTCAATCATGAGTCTCCGTTGAGGGGAGAGACCTTTGTCACGAGAAAGATCACCCGGGCGGTTGCCAAAATGGCTTTGGGCCTTCAGAGAAAAGTATTTATGGGCAATCTGGATTCGAAGCGGGACTGGGGCCATGCCAAGGACTATGTGCGCGGTATGTGGCTAATTCTTCAGCAGGACAAACCTGAAGATTTTGTATTGGCAACGGGTGTGACTACCACGATTCGGGATTTTCTTCGAATGGCCTTTGCGGAAGTGGGGGTGGAAATAGCCTTTAAAGGGGAAGGAGTTGATGAAATTGGTTATGTGAAGACCTCATCCAATCCTGATTATGCCTTCAAAGTTGGTCAGGAAGTAATTCGCATCGACCCCAAGTATTTCCGACCTACAGAAGTGGATTTACTGATTGGTGACCCGACCAAAGCGAATGAAAAATTAGGATGGAAGCCTGAATATGATCTGAAGGCACTTGTGCAGGAGATGATGGAAAGCGACCTGAAGCTTTTCGAGAAAGACAAGTACTTGTTGGAAGGTGGTCACGATATTTTGAAGCAGGCTGAGTAGTCAGGTCAAGCCACAATCACCAATCATTCTCTTCTAAAGGAATAAATATTCCGTTGAATATGGAAAAAGACGCTAAAATATACATTGCCGGCCATCGGGGGATGGTGGGATCCGCCATCGTTAGAAAACTTCTGGAGGAAGGATTTACTAATTTGGTGTACAAAACTTCTTCAGAGTTGAACCTTACCAGTCAGGCTGATGTGGAGGAATTTTTTGCACACGAAAAGCCGGATTATGTCTTCCTGGCAGCAGCCAAGGTGGGAGGCATTAATGCTAACAATATTTATCGGGGGCAATTTCTTTATGAAAACCTCATGATAGAGGCCAATGTGATCCACCAGTCTTATGTGAATGGTGTGAAAAAACTCCTTTTCCTGGGTAGTTCATGTATTTACCCTAAAATGGCCACCCAGCCTATTCAGGAGGATACTCTATTGACGGGGCCATTGGAAGAGACTAATGAGCCTTATGCCATTGCCAAGATAGCGGGAATCAAGCTTTGTGAGACCTACCGATCACAGTATGGAGTCGATTTTATCAGCGCCATGCCTACGAACCTCTATGGACCCAATGACAATTATGACCTGGCCAATTCTCATGTTTTGCCGGCGCTCATTCGCAAATTCCATATGGCCAAGGTGACCAGCACTCCGGAGGTCTCTATTTGGGGTACAGGATCACCCCTTCGTGAATTTTTGCATGTGGATGATCTGGCCGAGGCATGTCTCTTTCTGATGAACCATTATAGCAGCGAGAAGACCATCAACGTAGGGTTTGGAGAGGACTTGTCAATTAAAGACCTGGCTTTGATGGTGAAGGATGTGGTCGGCTTCAGTGGTGACCTGATTTTTGATGATACGAAACCGAATGGTACCCCAAGAAAGCTCATGGATAGTTCGAAGCTAGGGGCACTTGGCTGGGCACCGAAAATCTCACTGGCAGAAGGTATCAGAAAAGTATATGCGGATGTGGATAAATCACTTTGGTGAAATTTTGCTACTGCTTTTGTAATAATCTTTATATTTGCCGTTCATATTTTTAAAATATGTCGGAGCATCGTTTTTCCAAATATTTCCCTGTTCTCTTTCTACTCGCGGATCTGGCTTGCCTGAATCTGGGAATATTTTCGGCTAACTACGAGCGGTTCGGGGGATTTCTCTATACCAATGAGAGTTATCTAACCCTCCAGGTGGTTCTGAACCTGGCGTGGTTAATGATTTTTTTCTCTACCAAGCTACATGAAATCAGTCGTGAATTCAGGTTGATCGATCACCTCAATAAGGTTTTGACGGGGCTGGTGATTAACCTTTCGGTTGTTTTTGCCTTGTGGTTTGTGGCTAAACCCTTCTATTATTCTCGGCAGCACCTGTTCATCACCTATCTGGTTTTCACTTTACTCCTGATTTTCTGGAGATCTGTTTGGCATTATTTTATCCGCTATTACAGACGTAAGGGATATAACCTAAGAAATGTGGTTATTGTTGGGTATGGTGAGTTGGCTACGGACTTGGAGCGATATTTCCGCTATAATCCGGGGATTGGGTATAAGTTTTTGGGATATTTTGACAACAACCCTGAAGAGGCCCGAGGGCGATATTTAGGTATGGTCAATGAGCTGAAGAGTTATGTGGGGAAGCACTCCGTGGATGTGATTTTTTGTTGCCTACCCCGGCTGTATGACAAAGAAATAAAGAAACTGATTGATTTTGCTGAGAACAATTTGATCAAAATCAAGATCATCTCCCAGTTTAGCCGATTGGGAAATAAGAGCCTGAGCATCCAGAAGTACGGGGATATTCCTGTAATTAATGTGGGAGCAATACCTCTGGACAGTATGGCTAATCAGGTGATCAAACGTGCGTTCGACATCATTTTCAGTTCGTTGGTGATGATCTTTATCTTTTCCTGGCTCATACCCATCATCTCCCTGCTGATTAAAATGGAGTCTCCGGGTCCGGTGTTTTTTAAGCAGCATAGAAACGGCAGAGATAATCATCCTTTCCTGTGCTGGAAGTTCAGAACGATGGTTGTGAACAATGAGGCCGACTCCAAACAAGCCACTAAGGATGACCCCCGGATCACAAAAATTGGTGCTATTTTGAGAAAGACGAGTATTGACGAACTTCCCCAGTTTATCAATGTCTTTTTGGGAGATATGTCTGTAGTGGGCCCTAGACCTCACCCGATCAAGCTCAATGAGCAATTTCAGCCAAAGATTGATCGCTTTATCCAGCGTCATGCAGTGAAGCCGGGTATTACCGGGTTAGCACAGGCTAAAGGCTTCAGAGGGGAGACCTCTGTATTTAGTGACATGAGCGGGCGGGTTCGTTTGGACCGGTTTTATGTAAAAAATTGGTCCCTGGTACTGGACTTCAAGATAATTCTGCTTACCGTGATCTCTATTATGAGAGGCAGTGAGAACGCTTACTAAACGTAAGTATTAACACCCCCAACTAGTTTATTTCTCACTTTATCGAAATAAGAATATTAAATCTGTTTATTTTTATACTTTAGATGCTAGGTTTAAAGCTGGTTAAATGTCTATCATCATTTCTATTATCGCCGCCTTCATTGTCACCTTTATCCTGCTGCCCATCATTATTAAGGTAAGCAGGTCTGTGGATTTGTTAGATGCGCCTGACAGAAGAAAAATTCACAGGGTATCAACTCCCGCTCTCGGGGGCATTGGAATCTTTATGGGGTTTATGGTTGCTGTTTTTATGGCCGTTCCTTTGGCAGAATTGGCAACGCTCAAATTTTTCTTGTTTGGTCTGATCATTATATTCTTTATGGGTATCAGGGATGATATCTCCAGTCTCATGGCAAAGCATAAGCTTTTGGCGCAGGTGTTTGCTGCATTTTTAGTCGTTTACTTTTCGGATATACGACTTACAGGCTTCTATGGGATGTTTGGAATCGGCGAGATGCCAGAATGGTTTAGTATTCCGTTTACCATTTTTGTGTTGGTGGGGCTTACCAATAGTTTTAATTTGATTGATGGGATTGATGGCCTGGCCGGTAGCATCGGAATACTGATACTGTCTTTTTTCGGTTGGGTTTTCCTTACCGGGGGGTACTATGCATATTCTGTGCTCTGCCTGTCTGTAGTGGGGTCGTTGTTTGCTTTCCTGCTGTACAACTGGAATCCTTCTCGCGTGTTTATGGGGGACACGGGCTCGATGATTCTGGGTTTTATCATCTCATCACTGGCCATCATGTTTATCAACGTAGCTCCCGGGATAAATCTTGGGTATTTTGAAATAACCTCTAGTGTGTCCGTCTGTATTGCGGCCTTGATCCTTCCCATATTTGATACGGTTAGGGTTTTTACCATTCGATTTAGCAATGGAAAGAACCCATTGGACCCCGATCGGAACCACTTACATCATGGACTTCTAAAGCTGGGAATGAATCATGCTCAGACCACGGTCTTTTTGGGACTATTTAATTTGCTTATTCTCTTCATGGCCCTGCTGCTCGATCCTTATTTGGGAAACGGCTCGCTTATGTTGATCATTACAGCCATGTGTCTGGGGGTGACCATCACCCTGGGATATAAGCTGAAGCGAAAGGGACACCTGGGCAAGATCACTTCCGTGTCAACTAAATCAACTGATCTTTATATTTCTAAGTCTGCTTAAGAAGGTTCTCTTTATTATTTTTGCCCGATAGCTAGAAAAGATGAAAGAGAAGATCGGGACGTACATAGAGGCCATAGATAAAGCCATTGCCAAAAATAAGGAGGAACTCGAACAGTTCAGGTTGAGGTTTATCAGCCGGAAAGGAGTGTTGACAGAGCTTTTTGAAGAATTTAAGAAGGTTCCGAATGAACAAAAAAGGGAGATTGGTGGCGAGCTGAATGTACTCAAGCAAAAGGCTCAGGAGAAATTTCAGGAGTTGATCGATCAGGTGAATGGTTCAGCGGGTGATAATGCTGAGCACGACCTGGATGTGACACTACCCCCTATAGTGGAAGAGGGTTCGGTACACCCTTTATCCAAAGTTAAAAACAGGATTATTCAAATCTTTGAGCGGCAAGGGTTCAGTGTGAAAGAAGGACCTGAAATAGAGGATGACTTTCATAACTTCACGGCGCTTAATTTTCCCGAAAATCATCCTGCAAGAGAGATGCAGGACACTTATTTTATCTCCAAGAACCCAGATATTTTACTGAGGACACATACCTCTAACGTACAGATTCGGTTGATGGAACATGGCAAGCCACCATTCCGATCCATCATGCCCGGCAGGGTATTCAGAAATGAGGCCATTTCAGCCCGTGCCCATTGCTTTTTCAATCAGGTGGAGGGTTTGTATGTGGACAAGGATGTGTCTTTTAAGGATTTGAAGCAGACGCTTTACCATTTCGCCAAGGAGTTATTTGGGGAGGACACCCAGATTCGTTTTCGGCCATCATTTTTCCCATTTACAGAGCCCAGTGCCGAAATTGACATTAGTTGTTTCATCTGCAAGGGTGATGGCTGCAAAATCTGCAAGCACACAGGATGGGTTGAGATTGGTGGTTCTGGAATGGTGGACCCAAATGTGTTGGAAAGCTGTGGTATAGATCCGAAGGAGTACAGCGGATTTGCCTTCGGTATGGGGATTGAGCGAATCACCATGTTAAAGTACCAGATCGACGATATCAGGCTCTTTTCAGAAAATGACCTGAGATTTTTGAAACAGTTTTAGCGCTCTGTGGCCTTATAACAGCTGATCAATGATGGTTTCTTCCGTTTTACCTTCAGCTTCAGCCTTGAAGTTTTTCACAATTCTGTGAACAAGCACCGGCTTGGCCACCTCGCGTACATCTTCGATATCCGGTGAGTACTTTCCTTTGAGGAGGGCATTGCATTTGGCGGCCAGAATTAAAAACTGGCTGGCCCGAGGCCCTGCTCCCCATTCCAGGTATTCATCACTGATGGGATCTGAGTTTTCTGTGAAGGGCCTGGTTTTATGCACCAGATTCACCACATACTCAAAGACATTGTCTGCCACGGGCACTTTTCTCACCAGTTTCTGAAACTTAAGAATTTGCTCCTTGGTGAGAATTTCACCTACGCTATACTCGTCCCCCGAAGTGGTTTGCTTAATAATACTCAGCTCCTCTTGTAGTGAGGGGTAATTGAGCTTGATCATAAACATGAATCGATCCAGCTGCGCTTCAGGGAGCGGATAAGTACCTTCCTGCTCAATAGGGTTTTGCGTGGCCAGTACGAAAAATGGTTTGTCCAGTATGTAGTGATTGCCACCTGTAGTCACGGCACCTTCCTGCATGGCTTCAAGGAGAGCAGACTGTGTCTTTGGGGGCGTCCTGTTGATTTCATCTGCCAGGATGACATTGGAAAAGATGGGCCCTTTGATGAAGCGGAAGTTTCGTTCCTGATCCAAGGTTTCGGCACCCAACACATCCGATGGCATGAGGTCAGGGGTAAATTGAATCCGGCTGAAATTCAGTCCCAGGGACTGAGCCATGGTGTGAACCAAAAGGGTCTTTGCCAGACCGGGAACCCCTACAAGTAGCGCATGTCCGCCACAGAAAATGGAAGTGATGAGTAACCTGACCACTTCTTTCTGACCGATCACTACTTTGCCGATTTCCTGTTCCAGCTTCTGATAAGCGGTATGCAATTCATTGGCCACTTCTACTTCATTCTCCATTTCAGACATATTCAGATTTTTGGGTTATTGCTCCAGGAGGTTACAGTGATCGAATTCCGGATCGATATCAATGTAAACTTCATCCCGGGCATCATCAAACCATTCGGATAAAATTTTATTTCTTTTATTATTGAGGGTTGCCGCTGCTATTTTTTGATAGTCATCCTTCAGGTTGGCCTGATGGGGCGCCAATCTGTTTTTATAATACAGAATTCTGAAGGCGGTGGAGCCATCGGGCTGCTGAAATTCCAGGGGCCTGGAGATACTCCCAATCTCCATCGTATCCAATGTGAAAAATATGGTGGGATCCAATTGATCCACGGATACCCTGTTGGATTCATTGTCATCCAGGAAAAAACCTCCATTGGATGAAGTGAGCTGATCATCGGAGTATTCTTTGGCCGCAGCCTGAAAAGTAAGACTGTCATTCACAATGGCAGTCCTCAGACTGTCCAGGTAAGTCCTGGCTTTGGTTACATCCTCATTGGAGGGTTTGGGGGAGATAAGTATGTGCCGGGTTTTGAAAGTATTTCCCCGCTTTTGCTGGAGCTCTATCAGGTGATAGCCAAACTGAGTTTCAATGGGCATGGAAAGCTCACCTTCATTCAAGGTCATGGCCGTAGCTTCAAACTCAGGTGCCAAATCTCCCCGCTTGTAAAAGGGAAGTTCTCCACCTCTGGCTGCCGAGCCCGGGTCTTCGGAATATTGTCTCGCCAGAGCTGCAAAAGATTCTCCCTGAAGAACTCTTCCACGGATTTCGTACATCAGCTTCTTCACATCTTCCTTTTGCTTGGTTCCGGCTTTTGGTTGCTTTACGATTTGCCCCACTACCACTTCGGTGGAAAAAAACGGAAGGCTATCCTGGGGGATCTTGGCGAAGAATCGCTTCACCTCTGCGGGAGATACCTTCAGGTCTGTAGTAATCTCCTGCTGCATCCGCTGGATCACCATTTGCTCTTTAATGTCGTCGAAAAGGTCGGCTTCTATCTGATCCATGGATTTCTTGTAATAGGCCTCTATTTCTTCCTGTGAGCCGATCTGGGAGATCATGTACTCCATTCTCCTACCCAGGTTGCTTCTTACCTCTTCGTCTGCCACCTCCACAGAGTCAATTTCTGCTTTGGCTACGAGCATTTTGTTCACCACCAGTTGCTCCAGTATGTTACATTTGGCCGTACTCCCTCTAAACTCACCACGGGAGAGGTAATCCAGATAAGCCTTTTCAAGGTCTGATTTGAGAATGATGTAATTGTCCACTTTGGCAATGATCTTATCTACCACCACGCCTTCAGTTTGGGCGCGGGTAATAAGTGGTAAGATCAGTATAATGCTAATCGCGATATATTTCAAACAGATGTTGTTGCTTTGATTCATCATAAATTTTTTCTTCTAGCTCCTTCTTCAGCGCAATTTTCCTCTTATTGATGATAATGTTCTTAATGTCTTCTCTGATAAACTCTAACGGTGAAATCTCATCTGAAATTTTAAAATCGAAGATATTTAGAAAATAGATGTATTCTTCATTGGTAGTTTCGGAGTACTTGTTTTTCGAAAGGAACTGATTCTTATTTTCAAGGGTCTCCAGTGGAGTGCCCAGGATGAGCTCATCGAAAATGATCCAGGTGGTATCTTCCAGGTATGACTTAGTAGCAAATTGGGAAACATATGATTTGAGGTCTTCCAGATTTCCTTCCGGATGAGCCCGGAAGTTACGACGAAACTGGGCAATGTTAGGAGCGTTTTTGGGAACCTGAGCAAAGATGCATTTCACAATGTTCTGCTTAAGCAAAAAATTATCGGCTTTGCCATTGTAGTAGTTGAGTACTTGCTCGCTACTCACCTCACGATCCAGGTTTTGAGTAATGTATTTTTTCTCGAATGAGTGCACCATGAGGGCGTAGCGATAGTCCAACACCTTGCGCTCAATTTCAGCTTCGTTAAAATCTACTGCTTGTGAAGATCGTGAAATCATTAGCTGCTTCTTGATCCAGTCTTCTATGTATTTCTCAGCCAGTTTGGTACTGTCTTCAGAGGAAATGTTGGCAGGAAAAAGACCATCCAGGTCGGAAGGGTAGAGGTAGCTGTCCATGCTCTTGGCAATGGGTGCTTCTGTGGCTGTTTCTTTCGGTTTGAAAAACTCACACCCGTAGGAAAACGCCAAAATTATGATCCAGCCATACTTCATTCACTCAGCTTTTTAGTCAGCCTGCAAATATTGTAATTCTTCTCGGTAGAGAACTCTATTTTGTCCATTATTCTCTTAACGAGCATCAGGCCTACGCCACCTTTCCTTCTGGAAGAGACGATCTCATCCAGAGAGGGTTCAGCATAAGTGCTCAGATTGAAACTGATCCCCTGATCTCTGATAACAAAAGTGACCTGCTCTGCCGGCTGAAAATCAACGTAAACTTCAATGGTTTGGGAGGGATTGCAATGGTTGGAATGAATGATCAGGTTGGCGCAAATCTCATCCACAGCCAGGACGAGTTTATGTGCCTCCACTTCTTTGATTGCCTCCCGATGTAGGATGTCAGCAACAAATTGTCTGATCTTGGCAAGATTCTGCTTGCTACACGATATGGTCAGCTTATTTTCCATTCAAAAGCTCCCGGGCTTCTTCCTTATTGGTGGTAATATTCATCAAATGCTGAAGTCCCAGAATGTCAAAGACTTCTCTGACCTTGTCCTGAAGCCCATAAATGACCAACTTGATGTTATTCGTTTTGAGCTCCTCGAGGTAAGAAATAAACACTCCCAACCCGGCGGAAGAGATGTACTCCAGCCGGCTGAGGTTGATGAGTATTTTGGTATAATTTTCAGCTGCAGATTTTAAAGCATTATCCAGTTCTATCGATGAGCTGGCATCCACGTCGCCCTTTACTTCTATGAGTTGATAATCCGACTCAGCCTGTGTGTTTATTTCTACCATAGTTATTATTTAAACCTGACGATGGTCAGTGTATAATCATCGTCTAATTTGTTCCCATTCAAAAATTTTAGCAGATCGTTAATGAGCATATCTTTCAGTTTACCCAAAGGCGCATTAATGTGGTTGTGCAGTGAGGATTTCAGGCCATCCGCGCCATATTGCTTCTTGTATTCATTTTTAGCTTCTGATATGCCATCTGTATACAGCAGCAACAGGTCACCTGGCTGGTAGTTTATGGTTTCTTCTTGAACGTATTCGTTGTACTGCGAGTTTCTCAGGATGCCCAGTCCCAGCCCTTCTTTCTCCAAAAGGGTGATATTTCCAGTTGAAGCTGAATAATACATGGCCGGGCAGTGCCCCGCTCTGGCATAGCAGAACTTTCTTTCCTGGGTGTGGATCACAAAGTAAATGGCGGTAATGAAGGAGTTTTTCTCCAGGCAACGGCCTATAGCAGTGTTCGCCTTGGTGATGAACTCCTTTGGGGTACTTACATCCTGAGCCAGACTGTGAAAAATGCCCCTCATCTGAGCCATATTGAACGCTGCAGAGGTGCCCTTGCCGGACACATCACCGATAATGAGGTTAAAAACGTCCTTAGAAGGCTCAATAATGTCATAATAATCACCCCCCACCTCATCGGCGGCCATGCTATAGGCTTCTATCTCAAAACAGTCATTGTGCTCCAGTACGGAAGGAAGCAGACTCTTCTGTACACCTTTGGCTATCTTCAATTGTTCTTTGTACCGCTCATTGTCAAGTGCTTCCCTGATCAGGTGGAAGTTCTCAATGGAGATACTGGCCTGGTTTACAAAAGTGGTGATGATGTCTACCATCTCCCGGTTGAAGGCGTCACCTACCTCCTGCAGCAAAGCCAGGGAGCCTATTTGCTCGCTCTTGACCATGACGGGTACAGCAATGATGGATTTGAAGTCAGGATGATTGAGGGTGCCGATAACCTTGCTTGGAGCAAACTCATGAGCGACCTGATGACTCAGTATTTTCTTGATAAAATCCTGCTTCACACTTTCCTTAATGTCTTTCACTGTAGAGGAGGTGACACCTCGGGTGAGCAGGATCGGTTCTTCCCCATTGATTTCCAGCCAGGCGGCATCGGCAAAGACAGCACTCATAGAGCTCTCCAGAAGGATGTCATAAGTCTGCTCGGCACTTTGTCCTGCCGGAATGGACTGGCTCAGCTTCTGAAAGTCTATGGCCTCCTGTAGCTTCCGCTCAAAAACGGACGACGTGGGCAGATTGAAGAGGGTGACCAGGATAGAAATGCCGGCATACAAGATAATAAAGATGAACAGCGACACAAAATAAGCCCGATCCAGCAAGTCCAGATTGAGGGCCCCTGTCTCTGAAAAATTCATCAGGTTCAGCAGGAAATGGTACAGGTAGATGCCTGAGAGAATGATGAAAAGGATGCTTTTCCACTTCTGCCTGAAGTTGAGGTAGGCAATCCACTTGAGGTTAAAAGCAAGGATGATACCCAAACCACCTAAAAAGATCAGCGCTGTGTTGAAGTTGACACTGAGAAATTTGTTGCCAAACAGGTCAAAAATCAGACTCCCGAGCAGGGCGTATTCGAAGAACCCCCAGAGCTGGATTAGGTTCTTTGATTTTTGATAAAGGATGAGCCGTTTCCAAACCACAAAAGTGGATACCAGGTAGATCACTACCAGGCCCACCAGGATATTGTAGAGGAAATTTACCGTGAATGGATTTTCACTGATGGTACTATTGCCGAAAATATAGAAAAACAGGCGGATGAAAAGCGATCCAATAGTGGTCACCAACCCTGTAATGAAGACCCGCCAAAGCAGATCTATGAAGTTGATGCTGTCTGCCTTGGTGATGGTGTAGCGATAGTAAGCCAAGGTGGAGAGCACCAGGGTAGTCAGGAAAATCTGTGGCAAAATGGCCGACAGGTCTACATTCAACTGATATTGGTCTACAAAAAGGAGGTAGAGATCAAAAAACGTAAACAGTAACCATGACAGGATGCCTGCTAAAAAGCTAAGTCGTATTTTGAGTTTTTCGGAGAGCATCGGCGTGCCGCAAAAATACGGGGGTGGCCCTTAATAAAAAAGCCATCCATATAATGTATGGACGGCTTTCACTTTTTTTAACGATTCCAGCCGGTTGGCTTATTTAAATGGTGATAAAAAACCCGGAAGGATGGTCACGACTATTTATTGGCGCGGTAAAAGGCCTCTAGAAACCTAAGCCTTATTTTGACCTTTATGGAGAGTACGCCAGGTAATTTCGAGGGTTGCGGTTCACTCCTTTATGATTACATAGTAATCCTGAAGTTAACTAAGTTCCACTGTTTGCCCATTATATTTCGCCTCTGAGGTCCGGGTGTTAAAGCTACTCGTGCCACCTACTACCCAGGTGATTGTATCAATATCCGATTCTGTTAACCTAAGAAAGAACTCCTTGTTGCCGGGATCTTCAATATATTGACCCTTGATAAAAGAGATCAACTCCTAATATAAAAAGAGAACTATCCATCGCAGCTATCTCCCTTGGCCAAATTTCTATTTTCCCGCTGACCTTGGATTCATTTTGTATGGTCCAACCCTCAATTTGATTCTGGTCATAGGATTCTGGACTATCGGGATTCAGCAAGTCAACTCCAGTGTCAGTCACCAGCCTTAGTTTAGGAAATGTAGCCTGCATAGAGCCCTCCTCTTCAGAGCAGGCCATAACAAAGGGTATTTAAGGTGAAAATGATTACTTGTAGTTTTTTCATAGCTGGTTTACATGTTGGCTTGAGAGCGCTCAAACCCTAATCAAAGTGCTTCTCAATCGTATAGAAGTCTTTCAGGGAACTGAGTTTCATTTCAACAATTTTGCCATTATATCGAACCTCGTCGGTGAAAATGGCTCCGCCATTTCCTGATGTCACCCAGGTGATGGTGTCTATGTCCTCACTTCTAAACTGAATGAATACTTCCCAAGCACCTGAATTATTGCTCATGTAGGCATTTTTCCCATCTTCGCGAATGAAAGTAACCAGGAAACTGGTGTCTGAAGCGAATCTTATTCGCTCACGAATTGATGTGGATAAGAGGATTTTAGTGCCGCCCTTGACCGTCCAAAATTCTATATCACTTGCTTCTAGTGAATTTGGTGTGGCTGGATTCAGTAAATCCTGGCCATCGGCATTCACAAGCTTGAATTCAGGCCGATCTGGAATGGACTCACAGCAGTCCCTTTTGCAACTAAGCAATAGAAATCCAGCAATAAGAAAGAAAGCATTTCTTATGAACATAGAGCTAAAGATAAAAAAAGCTGCGTTTGAAACGCAACTGTTTTTATCATTGCCCAATAGAGTCCGATGACTCCTTGAATGCTTATCTCCTGCTGTAGTTAGGTGCTTCTCTGGTAATGGTGATGTCATGTGGGTGGCTTTCTGCCACACCTGCAGCTGATATTTTCACAAATTTGGCATTGTGTAATTGTTCAATGGTTCCTGCGCCACAGTAGCCCATTCCTGCTTTCAGACCACCGGTGAGTTGATAGAGCACTTCTGACACCATGCCTTTGTATGGCACCCGGCCCACTATGCCTTCGGGCACCAGCTTTTTGATGTCGTCCTCGGCATCCTGAAAGTATCGGTCTTTGGAACCGTCTTCCATGGCCTCCACTGAGCCCATTCCGCGGTAAGTTTTGAATTTTCGTCCTTCGTAGATGATCATTTCGCCCGGTGCTTCTTCAGTTCCTGCTAACAGTGAGCCAATCATCACACTACTGGCACCGCCTGCCAGGGCCTTCACCAGGTCGCCTGAGAAACGAATACCCCCATCGGCTATGATGGGCAGGTCTTTTCCTTTCAGGGCTTTGGCAGCTTCATATACTGCTGATAACTGCGGCACGCCTACACCGGCCACCACACGTGTGGTACAGATACTTCCGGGACCCACACCTACCTTCACTGCATCAGCACCAGCGGCAGCCAGTGCTTCAGCTGCCTCATAAGTAGCGATGTTACCCACGATGAGTTCCAGGTCCGGGAAGGCTTTCTTTACGTTTTTGGCTGCGTCGATTACCCCTTTGGAGTGGCCGTGGGCAGTGTCAATGCTCACCACATCCACACCGGCATTCACCAGGGCTTTGATTCGGTCCACCATATCGGGTGTCACACCCACTGCCGCACCTACTCTCAGTCGGCCGTATTCGTCCTTGCAGG
Organism: Marinoscillum sp.; assembly: GCF_040222955.1. Classification (GTDB taxonomy): domain Bacteria; phylum Bacteroidota; class Bacteroidia; order Cytophagales; family Cyclobacteriaceae; genus Marinoscillum. Next base: position 93,605 of record NZ_JAVKCA010000013.1, read on the forward strand.
CATTAGGACGATCTTTGTTTTTCAGGATATCCTTGTACGTGATAAGTCCTGTGAGCTTGCCGTCCTTATCAATGATGGGTAGCTTTTCTATCTTGTACTCCTGCAGAATCTGCTCGGCCTCTTTCAGGCCCACTTCCACCTCCGCTGTGACAAGGTTTTCTGTGGTCATAATCTCGCGGATCGGGCGTTTCATGTTTTTCTGAAACCTCAAATCACGGTTGGTGATGATCCCGATCAATTTTTTATTTTGGTCGATGACCGGTATTCCTCCAATTTTATTTTCGCGCATGATCTTTTCCGCATCTCCGGCCACACTGTCATGAGAAAGGGTGATGGGATCTAGAATCATTCCACTTTGAGATCGCTTTACTTTGCGTACCTGGGCGGCTTGCTGATCGGCAGGCATGTTTTTGTGGATAAAGCCCAAACCACCTTCCAATGCCATGGCTATAGCCAGTTCGGCTTCCGTCACGGTGTCCATCGCAGCAGACACAAGTGGGATATTCAGCCTAATATTGCGGGTAATTCTGGTGGAGGTATCGGTATCTCTGGGGAGGATTTCAGAGTAACCTGGAAGCAGAAGCACATCATCATAGGTAAGTGCTTCAAAGAGGAATTTATCGTCGAGATTCATGCAAACAATATTTGTTATTATTTGCCGGGCAAAATTAACTGGTCTTATAGAGATTGCGAAACTTAATGTGATTTATAATTTACAGGCATGAATGAATTTTTCTCCCAGTTACTGGATCAAATGTATCAGACCACATGGCTGGAAGCTGTAGCGGTGTTTTTTGGATTGTTGAGTGTGTGGTTTTCCAAACAGGAAAATATTTTGGTATATCCTACGGGTATCGTATCGGTGCTGATTTATATCTACCTCACCCTCCAATATAAACTCTATGCCGACACGGGGATAAATGGGTACTATTTTGTGATGAGCGTATACGGCTGGTATCATTGGACAGACAGTGAGAATAGACCACAGATCCCTGTGACGAGCAATAGCAAGAAGCAGAATGTGATGAGTGTTCTGTTCTTCATTGTTTCTTTTATTGCCATCAGGACGGCTTTGGTCTACTTCACCGATAGTGATGTACCCAACTGGGATGCTGTTACCACTTCGTTTGCGCTGGTGGGCATGTGGCTGATGGCCGAAAAGAAGATAGAGAACTGGATCGCCTGGATCATCACAGACATTATTTCTATTCCGCTTTATTTGTACAAAGGGTTGCCCTTTACAGCTTTGCAGTTTTTAATATTTACAGTGCTGGCCACCTGGGGGTATTTTTCATGGAGAAAAACGTTGCTTAAATCATGATCAGGAAGATAGCGATAATTGGTCCCGAGTCTACAGGGAAAAGCGAATTGTGCCAACATCTGGCGCGGATTTACGATACAGAATGGGTGCCGGAGTATGCTCGTTTTTACCTTGACCGGCTAGAAGGTGAATATCAAAAGGAGGACCTCCTGCATATTGCTCAGGGTCAGATGGTCTGGGAAGATGATAAGGCTGAGCAGGCCAACGGGTATCTCTTTTGTGATACCAACCTGATTGTGATGAAGGTCTGGAGTGAGCATAAGTATGGTGAGGCAGATCCCTGGATACTGGCAGAGCTGGAAAAGCGACATTACGATTTTTACCTGCTTGGTAATATAGATTTGATCTGGCGGCCGGATCCTCAGCGAGAGCACCCGAAGCTGAGAAAACACTTTTTTGATGTTTATGAAGCTTACCTCAGGGATCATCAATTGCCCTATGCCATTGTATCGGGGATCGAGGACTTAAGGGTCAAATGTGCTCAGGATTTAATCGAGGATTTCTTCAACAAATAGTTTTGGCCTAAGTTTGCGGCTACAAAGGGGTGCCTTACGGATTCTGTTTATTCAATAAAAAGAATCTATCGGGCTGAGATCATACCCAAATAACCTGATCCGGATAATGCCGGCGTAGGGAAGTATGATAAACCAGTAGGGAAGTTCCCCGCTTTCCGTATGGTTAAATGTTAACAACAAATTAAAATGAGAGTTTTTTGGATGTCAATGCTGGCAATGATCGCTGTATTTAGCGCCTATGGTCAGTTCAATGTGGATGGAAAGGTCGTCACAGCGACGGGCGAGTCCTTGCCCGGAGCTAACGTGTGGCTGAACCAGTCTAAGTATGCTACCTCCACCGATGGAGATGGTTATTTTATGATGAGCAAGGTACCGGCAGGCACCTTTGAATTGAGTGTTTCTTTTGTAGGATACGAAACCTATACCAAAGTGCTACAGGTAGATCAGGATGTTTCCCTGGAGATTTCGCTAAAAGAAAATGTGATCAAAGGTGAAGAGGTTTTTGTATATGCTACCCGTGCGAATGATAAAACACCCACTACTTTTTCAAACATTTCAAACAAGGAGATAGAGGGACGAAACATGGGCCAGGATTTGCCCTTTATTCTTCAGCATACACCTTCTATGGTCGTGACTTCCGATGCTGGAAACGGGGTGGGTTACACGGGCATCAGGATCAGGGGTAGTGACCCTACACGTATCAACGTGACCGTGAATGGTGTGCCGATCAATGATTCGGAATCGCACGGTACCTTCTGGGTAAACATGCCTGATATGGCTTCTTCGGTCAATAACATTCAGATTCAGCGGGGAATCGGTACCTCTACCAATGGCGCGGCTGCCTTCGGTGCTTCGGTGAACCTGCAGACGGACATGCCCTCTCAGGAGGCATATGCCAAAGTGGATAATAGTTTTGGGTCGTTCAATACTTGGAAGCACACAGTAGAAATGAATACCGGCCTGATTAACAAAAAATGGGCCTTCCAGGGAAGGCTGTCACAGATAACCTCTGATGGGTACCTGGATCGGGCATCCGCTGATCTGAAATCTTACTACCTCTCGGGGGGATATTATGGAGATAAGACTACCGTGAAAGCGGTGGTTTTTGCAGGCAAAGAAGTCACGTATCAGGCCTGGTGGGGGACTCCTGAGGCCCGGCTGAACAACGATGTGGATGGGATGATGGAGGTCATAGCCAATAATGGGCTTTCCGATGAGCAGGCAGATAACCTGCTCAACTCAGGGCGTACCTACAATTACTATCAGTACGATAACGAGGTGGACAATTACCAGCAGGATCATTATCAACTCCACTTGAGCCATGTTTTCAACCCCAATTTCAACGTAAACGGAGCGCTGCATTATACCAACGGAAGTGGATACTATGAGCAGTATAGAGCCGATGATGACCTGGCCGACTATGCCCTTCCGGATGTGGTGATTGGTGATAGCACTATCACTTCTACTGATTTGATTCGTCGCAGATGGCTGGATAATGATTTTTACGGATTTACCTTCTCAGCAAACTACAGTAAGGAGAAATGGGACTTGTCTTTGGGGGGCGCCTGGAACAAATATGATGGCGATCATTTTGGAGAGATCATCTGGGCACAGTATGCCAGTACCAGTGCCATTCGCGACCGGTACTATGACAATTTTGGAAAGAAAACCGATTTCAATGTTTACCTGAAAGGGAACTATCAACTATCTCCTAAAGTGAATCTTTTCGCAGATGCTCAGGTGCGACTGCTGGATTATCACACAAAGGGTGTGGACAGTGACCTAAGGGATATCGACACGGGAGACAATTATGCTTTTTTCAATCCGAAAGTAGGTCTGACCTATTTGGTCAAACGAGGTGAGAGTTTTTATGCTTCCTACGCCATAGGCAATCGGGAGCCTGTACGTGGTGATTTTGTAGATGCTGCCGCAGATCAGATCCCAAAGGCAGAAACCATGCACAACCTGGAAGTGGGATACCGTAAAGCTTCTGGTAACTATAGCTACTCTGCCAACTACTATCTGATGGATTATGAGAATCAACTGGTACTCACAGGCGCGGTGAATGATGTGGGCTCATCCATACGGGTGAACGTACCTGATAGCTACCGGATGGGTGTGGAGCTGGTAGGAGCAGTAAAGGTCATGGATGCCCTCACCCTGTCAGGAAACCTGACCCTGAGCCAGAATAAAATCGCTGAATTTACTGAAGTGATTTACGACTATGGTCCGGCCTTTGATGAGTACAACGAAATTCAAAATGAATACACTGATACAGATATCTCGTTCTCTCCCAATGTGATTGGCGGTTCCCAGATTAGCTACAGTCCGCTGGACTTCATGGAAATCTCTTTGCTGAGTAAATATGTGAGTAAGCAATACCTGGACAACACCTCAAATGATGACCGCAGCATCGATGCTTACTTTGTGAACGATCTGAAAATGGACCTTTCTTTTGCCAGCAAGCAGGTGAAGCAGATTGGCATTTCCCTGATGGTGAATAATATTTTTGATGTGAAATACGTGAGCAATGGCTACACCTTTGGGTATGCCGGAGGAGACTATGTAGTGCGTGAAAATTATTATTATCCCCAGGCGGGCACAAATTTTCTGGCAGCAGTTTCACTGAAGTTTTAAGCATAAAAAAAGCGCCCGGAAATGAAATTTCCGGGCGCTTTTCAATGTAACCAGTTTTTTTATTGATAGCTGGCGGCCAGCAGTCTGTATTGATTCAAAATGCTGCGAACGGAATACCGCACATCTTTAGAGAAATAAGTTCTGTCATCGAATAGCCCGCTGGCGTAGCCTTGCCAGATTACCCCATTGGACTTGCGGTCCACAAAGTCAATCAACAAGGTGCCTTTTTTAAGTTCATACGCTTTGTTGGTGTACTTGGCTTCACGGATATACTCCAGATTACTTTCGTTTTCGGCACGCTCCGCATATAGGGCATCCCAGCTTTCCAACTCCAGCTGTTCGTAGCCCTTAAACGACATGTCATTGGAGAATACTTTGTACGCAATATAAATGGAAGGCTTGTCAGATTTTTTGTAGCCTTGGGAGATCATGCGACGCTCAATTTCTCTTTTGATCATGCTGTCACTAAGGCCGTTGTAGTTTACGGTGTCTCCCAGGTTTAGAAAATTAAAGGTATCGTAGCGCTTGAATTTCCCGCGATAACTGTAATCATACTCTACGATAAATTCCCGCTCCGCCATGCATCCGGAGAGCAGGATAAACGAGATAATAATGAGTAAATTTTTCATTTTTGTAGAAATTTGGCGGGGTTTGGTGAAACGTTCTTACTATTAAATTCTTTTCAAACTGTTTTTGTTTTGAATTTTTGTTATTTAAACACTTATAATTTAACACCGAATTTTAATATTTCCGAATGTCATCACACCACATTGTCAGAGATCAGCAGGAACCAGCCTTGATTTTGCACCGCCTGGACTCTTTTCCTGTCTCACATTTGCACGCACTTCTGGAGTGGTCGCCAACGGTAATCTGCTGTGAGCCGGCTATAGATAAATATACCAGCCTGGGTCATAAACTGGACTTTGCCCTGGTCAGTTTGAATCATTTTGAAAGCTGGAAAAGCCGCCTGGATGATCAGCAGCCGGTGAAAATCATCGCTATTGACGATTCACACTTTTTGATGACCGGACTGACGGTGTTGCAAAAAGAAGATCATCGGGCGGTGAATATCATCACGGACGAGGAGTCCATATTTGATGTACTCCAGTTAGCTACTCAGTGGCTTAGCCAGCTTGACCTGGTGGTATTTACAGAAAAACAAAAATTCCTTTTTGTCAAGCATGAGACATTCAGGAAATGGCTTCCTGCCCGAACCCGCCTGTCATTGATGGCACTGAATGAGCATTCGCAATGGCATGCAGTTGGATTTGAGGAGGATGTGAAAGCCTCGCACTATCAGGAACTCGATGTGATCAAAGAAAAAGAAGGGGAGGCTGAAATTCGCTGCAGCCATCCCCCCTTTGTTGTGATTGAGGATTTGGATTACTGAATCCTGTTGGCAATGTTCACCAGGTTGATAAACTCCGCTCTGTAGCCGAATTCATCTGTCCCGGCAGACTGATGTGCCATTTGAAGGACTTTACTGAAAGTAAGGTCCCCTTTAAATTCTGAATCTCTCAGCACCATCCCAAAGCTTGCCACAGTAGCTGCCCAGTTGAGGTTTTCATCCTCATCGGGTTGTTTGTCGTTTGGCACCACTCGTTCGATGAGTTGGCTGGTATTTCCAGCTGGTGCTTTATATCGGAATTTTACCGTGAGCAGCTCATCCATATTCCCTGCAATGGCCTGAGTCTGGTATTTCAGGTCATCCACATCTTTGGTGAATTCACTCTTTACACCCACAGGAATAATCTCATAAAGTGCCGTGACCGTGTGGCCGCTTCCCAGTTCCCCGGCATCTTTTTTGTCATCGTTGAAATCTTCATCGTTGAGTTTTCGGTTTTCATATCCAATGAGGCGATAGGCCTGCACCACGTTGGGATTAAACTCCACCTGTATTTTCACGTCTTTGGCAATCGTAAAAAGCGTGCCGCCAAATTCTGTCACCAACACCTTTTTGGCTTCCAGAATATTATCAATATAGGCATAGTTGCCGTTGCCTTTGTCAGCCAGAGTTCCCATTTTGGAGTCTTTGTAGTTGCCCATACCAAACCCCAGCACCGTAAGGAAAACGCCTTCTTCGCGTTTTTCTTCAATGAGCCGCTGCATCTCGCCGTTGCTGGAGGCACCCACGTTGAAGTCTCCATCGGTGGCCAGTATCACCCGGTTATTGCCTCCCGCTACGAAATTCACTTTGGCCACCTTATATGCCAGATGAATCCCTGCTCCACCAGCCGTAGAGCCACCTGCTTCCAGATTTTCCAGTGCTTCGATGATGGTGGCTTTGTCACCCCCATCTGTAGGTGGGAGCACCAGCCCAGCTGCTCCGGCATATACCACGATGGATACTTTATCCCGGGGGCGTAGTTCATTGACTAGCATTTTCAGACTGGAGACGAGGAGCGGCAGTTTGTTCGGGGCGTCCATGGAGCCGGATACATCCAGCAGGAAGACAATGTTGGAGGGGGGCAGTTCCTCCATTTCCAGCTTTTTCCCTTGAATTCCGATTTTCACCAACAGGTGATCCTCGTTCCACGGAGCTTTGGTCTTCGCAGTATGTATGGCAAAGGGCTTGTCATCTTTTGGTCCTTCATAGTCATAATGAAAGTAATTAATCATTTCCTCTATGCGCACTGCTTCTTTGGGAGGGAGCTGCCCCATGTGCAGGAAGCGTCGCAGGTTGCTGTAGGAGGCGGCATCCACGTCAATCGAGAAGGTGGATAGAGGTTTGTCGACACTTTTGTGAAAGATATTTTCCTCAATGGCATCATAAGACTCAGTGTTGTGAAATGGATAGGGCTCACTGACCATGTAGGAGGGACCGGCAGCTCGTGAAACCGCCCCTGTAGCATTTAGCCGCTTGCGGAGGGCAGATGATGATGCATCATCTTCAAGGACTACCTCCTGTAGCTGTTGAACATCGGTGTACAGGATGACATTAATCTGCTGTTTCTTTCCCACTCGTATTTCTTCGGTTTGAAAACCCACGAAGGAGAAGACCAGTGTACTGCCGGCATCTTTCACTGTAATGGAGTATTTTCCATTCTTATCAGTAAGTGCGCCGTTGGTTGTTCCTTTTTCTACGATGGTCACACCAGGTAGGGGGGTGCCTGTTTCATCATAAACCGATCCGGTTATTGGTAGGGTCATGGCATCCAAACTGGAAACAATGACGATGGCGAGAAGTAATAGAAGCTTTTTCATATCGATATCATATTTGATTTGTATTCTTGAGATGTGATACCGACCTTAATTCCATAAGAGATATGAAATTATTTTTTCACTTGAGATTTAACTCACTGTAAAACAACAGGTTATTTGAAATTTATTTCTTCAAATACGGAGAGCCAAACGGATGAGACTTTGCTCATGCGCTATCGGAAAACGGGTGACAAGGCCTTAATCGGTGTGCTTTTCAACAGGTATGTGCATTTGGTTTATGGACTTTGTTTGAAATACCTGAAAGATCGGTCACAGGCGGAGGATGCGGTGATGGCAGTTTTTGAGTCCCTGATGGGAAAATTGCAAAATCATGAGGTCAGGTATTTTAAAAGCTGGCTTTATATGGTGGCCAAAAATCACTGCCTCATGGAACTTCGCAAAGCCGGAACAAGTGAAAATCTCAATGGGTCGGTTGTGGAAAATGAGGTGTTTTTGCATCCCATAGAGGAAGCGCATGCAGATATAGATGATGACCTTGAAGCCATGGAGAAATGCCTGGAGCAGCTGCGTGCGGATCAGCAGCGCTGCGTGCGGCTATTTTACCTGCAGGAGCTGAGCTATGAGGAGGTGAGTAAACAAACCTCTTTTGCGCTGAAAAAGGTGAAGAGCTATATCCAAAATGGAAAACGAAATTTGAAAATCTGTATCGAAAAGCAACATGTCGACAGGTAGAAAACATAGCACATTGACCAGTGAACAGATCAGGGACTATCTGAAAGGCAGACTGACTGGCAAAAAGGCGCATGCAGTGGAGCGACAGCTGTTGAATGATCCTTTTGATGAGGAAGCTATGGAAGGCTATGCTCAATTTGATCCCGAACTGACCCAGGCGGATCTGGATAGGTTGAAAGAACAGATTGCAGCTAAAGCAGAAAAGCGTGAAAGTCATTTATGGCGTTGGGCAGCGACTTTCGCACTTCTGGCGGTAGCTGCTGTGGTTGTTTGGTTAGTGGTTCCGTCTTTAGATTCTGCCAGTGACCAGCTATCCCTGAAGGAAGAAGACAAACAGGAAGAGGGTTCTGCTGCCACTGGTGATCTCGATATTGTGGAGGAGGCGCCTGTTACCCCTGAGCCGCCAATAACCAAAAAGGAAAGTATCCCCGTTGCCGAAGAGGCAAGACCAAAGCCAGTAGAAAACGTATTGGCCGATGAAAAAGAAAAGGTTTTTCCGCAGGAAGATGCTGCAATAACTAACCAACCTCCGGAACCAGCCACAGAGGAGTTGATAGAGCAGGAGGAGGTCATGGAGCTGGAAGATGAGATATTGGCTGAGGTGGTGATAGAGGAGGAGGTTCCGCAGGAGAGTACCGTAATGAAAAAAGAAGTGGTGGCCATGAGCCGATCTACAGGGGCAGTATCGCGATCAGCGCTGGGTGCCGGGGACAAGGTGACCGGTACGATCACAGATGAGGACGGGAATCCGCTACCAGGAGTGACCGTGCTCGTGAAGGGTACCTCTTATGGGGTGACGAGCGACATCAATGGTGAGTACAACATAGATCTGGCAGAGAAAAGCGCGATGCTTGTTTTCTCCTATGTAGGGTATGATCCGGTGGAGCTAAAGGTTGGCGATCGGACTCAGCTCGATGTAGAAATGGAAACAGATGTGCAGGCCCTCTCTGAGGTGGTGGTGACCACTTACAAGGAGGCAAATGAATTGAGCTTCGAGAGCGCGGTGCCTGCAGGAGGGATGAAGGCTTACAAAACCTACCTGGAACGTGAGCTGAACTATCCCAAAGCAGCCAGGGATGGGGCCATTGCGGGAAAGGTAATCCTGAAGGTAACGATTCTCTCCACAGGGGAAATCGGTGAAATAGAGATCAAAAGAAGCCTTGGGTTTGGATGTGATGAGGAGGCGATCCGGTTAGTGAGAACTGGCCCACCATGGACAGCAGCTACCCGAGATGGGGAGCCTGTAGAAAGTGAGGTTAGGGTGAAAGTCCTGTTTGAGCGGGAATGAGGAGCCGCCTTTAGATAAGTAAAGCTCGTACCATGCGATCTTTGCTGTTTAGATCCTGAAAGACTTCCACTCCTGTGTATCCTTTTTCTTCCAGCATTTCTTTCATGGCCAGTCCAAAGTCCTCATGGATTTCAAAATAGAGCTTTCCCTTTGGGTTAAGTCGTGTGAACCCAAGCTCAGCAATCCTGCGGTAGAAAATGAGGGGGTCATCATTGGGCACAAAGAGCGCACCCTCCGGCTCAAAGCCCACAACATTCTCATGCATGTCTGCACGATCCGTCTCTGGTATATAGGGGGGATTACTCACGATGAGGTCATATTTTTTTGGTGGAACCTCCTGGAGTACATCCTGGACCTCAAATATGACCGAAGTGCCCAGAGCCTGACTGTTCTGTCGGGCGATTTCAACAGCTCTTTCTGAGATATCCCAGCCTGTCACTTTCGCCTGACTAAAGCCCAATGCCAGGCTGATGGCTATGCACCCTGTACCAGTGCCAATATCCAGCATGTCCAGTGCTTTCTCATGATCATTTTCATCCAGAATGAGCCCTGCCAGCTCTTCGGTTTCAGGCCGGGGAATCAGCGTGTGCTTGTTCACCAGATATTTTCTGTCCATAAAGTAAGCAAAGCCGATAATGTGCTGCACAGGGATATTTTTGAGCAACTGGGGCATGGCAGTCTGGAGCTTCTCAACATTACTTTCTGACAGCTCCTTTTCCGGGTTGGTAAGCCGATGGATTCTGGTGATCCCCAGGTGATCCTCAAATAGGAGATTGAGGATAGACTCTGCCTCTCTTTCCCCATAGATAGGGGTCAGTAGAAGAACTGATTCTTTGTAAATTGCAGACACTTTGTGATTCACAGCACGAAGTTATCAAATATGTCAGATCAACAATGGATGCACAGAGCGCTGGAGCTTGCCCGTCTGGGTTTGGGAAATGTAAGCCCCAATCCTATGGTTGGGTGTGTCATTGTGAAAGACGATAAAATCATAGGGGAGGGATATCATCAGCAGTACGGTGGACCCCATGCGGAGGTGAATGCGGTGCAGGATGTAAAGGATCAGTCTCTTTTGACTGAAAGTAGCGTATATGTGACCCTGGAGCCATGTGCTCATTTCGGGAAGACTCCACCCTGCGCAGATTTGCTGGTGAAGCATCAGGTAAAGCGAGTGGTCATTTGCAATGATGATCCGAATCCACTAGTGGCCGGGCAGGGCATTCAGAGGTTGAGGAATGCCGGAATTGAAGTAGAAGTGGGTTTGCTAAAGGAAGAAGGTAGCATACTCAACAGGAGATTTTTCACAGCTTTTGAAAAGAAAAGACCTTATGTCATCCTTAAGTGGGCACAGACCGCCGATGGTTTTGTGGCGCGGGAAAACTATGATAGCAAATGGATTAGCAATGCCTATTCGCGACAGTTGGTGCATAAGTGGCGCGCGGAGGAGGATGCGATTTTGGTGGGTACTAATACGGCACGGTATGACAATCCTTCTTTGACCACCAGAAACTGGAAAGGAAAGGATCCGGTGCGTCTTTTCATTGACAGAACATTGGATTTAAACAAGGGATTACATCTCCTGGATGGAAGTGTCCCTACTTATTGTTTTACAGAAGGGCAGGGTGAAAACAGGCCAAATTTAACGTTTATACAGCGGAAGGAGACGACTCCTGAAGCCATTTTAGCGGCGATCAGCGAATTGAAAATCCAGTCATTAATTGTTGAGGGGGGCGGTAAGCTCTTGAACTCTTTCCTGGAAAGTGGCCCTTGGGATGAAGCCAGGGTTTTCATTGCCCCGCACTCTTTTGGCAAAGGCATAGCAGCTCCCCTGATATCCGGTGAACTTTTGTCGGAGACCGACGTTTTACAGGATCGACTATTGATTTATAAAAATTATTGAAGCGCTAAAATGGCAGAAGAACTAAACATTATCAACACCACTGACAAAAGAGAAAAGTACGCTTCCCTGATTCCTCAGATAGAATCGCTCATTGCAGATGAGGAGGATAGGATTGCCAATCTGGCCAATATCGCGGCAGCGCTGAAGTATGGGATGAATTTCTTTTGGGTGGGATTCTATATGGTCAAAGATACTCAGCTTGTGCTCGCGCCCTTTCAAGGGCCTATTGCCTGCACACGGATCAACAAGGGAAAAGGGGTTTGTGGACAGAGCTGGGCTACGGGCAAAACCCTTATCGTGCCTGATGTGGATCAATTTCCAGGGCATATCGCCTGTAGCTCGGATAGTAAATCAGAGATTGTAGTGCCTGTGATCAAAGATGGTGTGGTCATCGGCGTATTGGACGTGGACAGTGATAGCCTGGGGGCCTTTGATGAGGTAGATCAGGAATATCTGGAAAGATTGGTTTCCAAGCTCTGATTACAACACTGACTTTACCAGGTCCCAGTCTATATTCATTGGCTCAGCCTCAAAGTTTTCCTTCAGTGGATACTCCAAAGCCTCTTTAATGCGCTTGTTGAGGTTAGGGTGGGACATCAGAAAATCAAGCCGGTTGTCACCTTCTCCATACTTTTCTTTCAGCCGTCGAAAGATGGTAGAAACATACCGTGGACTGATGGCTGCTCCCTCGAGGGTTTTTAGTGCAAACTGGTCAGCGCTGGTCTCCTGACTTCTGTCAAACGAGGAGGAAATGGTGGCTTTGGCGATTTCCCCCACCAGCACCGGGTCACTTCCGGTGAGGATGGAAAAGACTACGTTGATTCCCAGATCTTTGATGACTTTATTGACCACATGTCGCTCCTCCACGTGCCCCATTTCATGGGCAAGGACGGCAGCCAACTCCTCCGGGTTCTCTGAGAGTCTGATGATCCCGGAGAATATAAAAATGTGCCCACCGAGGGTGGCAAAGGCATTCACCTCGGGCTCATCCAGCACATGCAGTTGATAGTCATAGTTGGTAGGGCCTATGGCAGCCAAAAGCCTTTTCTTGATGATAAGAATGGCTTCTCTTACCGTATCATTTTCTAAGGCTTCATACTCACGCAGCACCTGTTCAGCAAGCAGGTCCCCCAGCTCCTGCTCCGTCTCCACTGATACGGACAGTTCGGGCGTCTCAGGTACCCACCTGAATAGTATAAAAGCCAACCACCCCAGGAGAAATATTCCTATGACAATGAGCAGTTCCTTATAAAGTCCTTTGATCATTCTGGTGGATTATTTGGGTGGCTCATTGAGTACGCTGGTGTCGGAAGGTTCTTCCTTGAGGTACGCAAAGTGATAAGCCAGCTTGCCGAAGAAAAGGAAATAATAGAACCTTCCTTTTCGCGCTTTTGTGGCTCCCACGAGACTAAAAATGACATACAGTAGATTGGCTGCCACTACCACCCATAGGTAGCCCCAGTAGAGCTCCGAAACAGTAGCAAACCCTTCCATAAAAACGTCATTGCTGCGAAATGACCCCTCATTGAAAATAATCCTGAAAGTCCAGAACACCAGTCCGGCATTCATCAGAGTGGTTGGGATCTGTGAATAGAGGGATTGCAGGGAATGAAATTTCACAAATCGGCTTTTGCCCTTGTTCACGTAGTAGTAGATCACCGCTGCTATGAGGTTTAAAATAGGCAAAGGGAGGCCTGCCGCCAGCGCGGCAAACATCATCAGGTAGGCCCCCATGGCATCTTCCCGATCCCTCATGCTGATATCCTCTACCTGTTCAATCGGGTAGTATTTTTCGGACGTTTCTGTCATTGTTTTGGTATTATTCCTTGCCGGAAAATGGTGGATACTGATCGTCCATAAAGCCCATGTATAAACTCACCCGGGTACTCCATCTCAACGTTTCCACATTGAAAGTATGCCAGGATTCCGGGTACTTACCAGTAAAAAGCACGGCCCAAAAGCCAAGAAAGGAAAGAATAAGCCCCCAGAGCGTACGGAAGTAAAGAATAAATCCATGTGGGATGAGCACGTAAATAATACCGAAGAACGCACGGATCAGGAGCAAGCCACGGCTGATGCTTTCAGGGTAGGGCACTTCCAGGGAAGTATACTCGTCGGAGGCATTGATGCCGAAGGCAGGGTAACCGTCAGAGAGGTTCATTAAGCGGGCATTCAGTCGCAGGTTCCACTGTAACAGGCCTACCTGAAATTCAAAAAAGCTTTGAGGATACTTTCCGGTAAACAGGACGATCCACCATGCAATAAACTGTAAGATGGCTCCCCAGATGCTGACGAAAATAAGAAGAAAAAGGTGTGGGAATGCAATGTAAATCGCACCAAATAGTGAGCGCAAGATGAGCTCTCCACGGGAGTAATACTCCTGGTGTTGGATGGTTAACTTCATTTAAGGTTAGGTTTTGTGAAATCGGAAGTTAATTTTTTTTGGAAAAGGATCAAAGAACTATTTGCAATCCTCCGGCGGCTGGTAGGTGGGTTGCAAATAAAAAAGGGCCCGGTGATCACCGGGCCCTTTTTTATTAATATGTTTTCTTCTTTTAAGGAAGTTCGGCGATGACCGTCTTCCCGCCATAGGAAATGTCATCGATGTTCACTTTTATTTTAGCATCCAAAGGAAGGTAGAGGTCTATTCTGCTACCGAAGCGGATAAACCCAAACTTCTCTCCCTGCTCTACTGCCTTTCCTTTTTCGGAATAAAAGCAAATCCTCCGGGCCACAGCCCCTGCCACCTGACGCATCATGATTTCCACTCCGGAGGCCAGCTTCAGCCCGATAGAAGTTCGTTCATTATCCGTACTCGATTTGGGGTGCCATGCCACGAGAAATTTACCCGGGTGATATTTGTAGTAAGAGATCTCTCCTGCTACCGGGCTTCTGTTCACGTGCACGTTCAGTGGAGACATGAAGATGGATACCTGAATTCGTCTGTCTTTCAGATACTCAGACTCTTCGGTTTCTTCTATCACCACCACCTTACCATCTGCCGGAGCGATGATCTGTGTAGGGTTTTTCTCAACTGGAAATTCAGGGTCTCTGAAGAAACGTACCACAAGGACGAAGAAAATAACCGCTGCCAGGCCCAGGATGATCTGAATTACCTGAAATGGGATGAGCCAGTAAAGCAGTGCATAGAGCAGCACTAAAACAATGGCTGCAATGGGTATGATCTTGTATCCTTCTTTGTGAATGTTCATTAGAATCCTCCTCTGTATTTATAGGTTTTAGCCACCTTGTCTATGGCCACAATATATGCAGCGATACGCAAGGAAACATTATATTGTTGAGATGTCTCGTACACTTTGTCAAAGGCTGTTTTCATGATCCTGTCGGATCTTCTGTTGACCCGCTCAGCGGTCCACTTGTAGCCCAATCGGTTTTGAACCCACTCAAAATAAGAGACGGTTACTCCACCGGCGTTGGCCAGGATGTCCGGTACCGCCATGATGCCATTGTCATTCAGAATGGCATCAGCCTTGGCGGATGTAGGTCCATTGGCTCCTTCCACAATCAATTTTGCTTTGATCTGCCCTGCATTCTTTTGAGTAATAACATCCTCCACGGCAGCAGGTACCAATACGTCCACATCCAGCAGCAGAAGCTCGTCCGGGTCTATTTTTTCAGCGCCCTCAAATCCTTCCAGCGACCCGTTGTTTTCGTTTCGGTAGTTGATGGCTTCCTTGATGTTGATTCCTTCTTTGTTATAGTACGCTCCCGAAAGGTCTGATACCGATACCACGGTCACCCCTCTTTCTGCCAGCAGGATAGCTGCCCATGAGCCTACGTTGCCAAATCCCTGAACGGCACAAGTTGCCTTAAAAGGATTGATTTTCATCTTCTCCATAGCGGCCATCGCTGAGATCATTACCCCACGACCAGTGGCTTCTGTACGGCCAAGTGATCCGCCCAAAACCAGTGGTTTACCCGTAACAACCGAGTTGACCGTCATGCCCTGAGCTCTGGAATAGTGGTCCATCAGCCAGGCCATTTCTCTCGGTCCGGTACCCATATCAGGTGCGGGAATGTCCCTGTCCGGGCCGAAAATTTCCAGCATCGACTGGGTGAATGAGCGGGTAAGTCGCTCCACTTCTCCGGCTGACATTTCTCTTGGATTACATTTGATGCCACCCTTGGCACCTCCGTAAGGAATATCTACCACGGCACATTTCCAGGTCATCCAGGCGGCCAGCGCTTTTACTTCGTCCAGGTTCACGTCCATGTCATACCTGATTCCCCCTTTTGAGGGGCCCAGGATGTTGGAGTGAATCACCCGGTAGCCTTCAAACACCTGGATAGATCCATTATCCATGGTGATAGGCAGTGATACGATGACTTGCTTGGTAGGTGACTTTAATACATTATAAACTTCATCATCCAGGCCGAGGTGTTGCGCTGCAATGTGAAATCGTGACATCATTGACTCGAAAGGATTTCCTTTATCCTTAATAGGAGCCGGTTCAATGTAAGCCATGCTTGTAAATAATTTAAATGGGGTTATTGTTTATTTGGCAGCAAAGCTACGTGTTTCCCTACATTTAACTAGAAAAGTTTAAGGAAAACAACGATGAACGGAACGGCCAGAATGAGGCTGTCAAAGCGATCCAGAAAGCCCCCGTGCCCGGGAATGGAAGTGCCCGAATCCTTGATTTGCATGGTACGCTTAAACATCGACTCCACCAGGTCTCCGTAGGTGCCTGCGATTACCACGATCAGAGACACGATGATCCATTGCCACATGGCCAGACCCGTACTGTATCTGCTGATGACAATGGAAAATGCCACGGCCGTCAGCGCACCACCTATGGCTCCTTCCCACGATTTTTTGGGGGAGATGCGCTCGAAAAGCTTTCGTTTGCCAAAGCGGATTCCGGCAAAGTAAGCACCTGTGTCACTGGCCCAGATAATCAGCATGAGCCCCAACAATATCTCATAACTGTACCAGCCGTGGTAGTGCACCACCACATTCATAAGGGCAAACGGCAGAGCCACGTAGGTGAGGCCAAGGTAAAAGAGTGCAATGTTCAGGAATGGGTTGTTGTCATTTTTCTTGTACAGCTTAATTAAGAATATGAGTGAGGCGATCGGGAAAATGATAAAATAGAAATTGGCGTTGAGTGATCCACGCGCCACAAAGAAGGACAAGATGAATAATCCACCTCCGATGGCCACACCCAGGAGTCTGATGGGTAGATAGCTCTGCAGCTTAATGAGCCGGTAAAACTCCCACTGCGCCAGAAGCGAAATGGTGAGAAATACTGCGAAGTAGGCCCACTCGCCAATGATAAGAGAAGAAACAATGATCGCTGCGCCTGCCGTGGCAGAGATGATGCGTTGGTAGAGGTCGGAGAATTTATTCAAATTTGATTTCGTCGTTTATAATTTTTATTGCTTTGATGATGTATTCCGGGGCCACCAAAACTTCAAATGTACCTAATTGATAAGCAGAATCTTTCTTATTCAAAACCACAGGACTCATTTCCTGATCCTCCAGAACAGCTTTTACGATTTCCGCACGGTATTCCAGGGTGTCACGGTACACGCATTGCCAATCACGCATTTTTCTCAGGGAATAAATTTCTGAATAAATATAGCAATACTGCACCGGCCAGAAAAAAGATGCTGACCACATAGAGTGGCGGAGACGTGTCTGCCTCAGCGGGATTATAATTGATGAATTTGATCTGACTGAAATAAAGCAAGGTCAACGTGAGTCCGTTGTTGATAAAATGACCTACCATGGCGAGTGACAAGAAGCCGGACCAATAGTAGAGGTAGCCAAAAAGGGCTCCAAGGAAAATCCTCGGCACCACCCCGTAAAACTGAAAATGGAAAATACCGAAAACAATAGCCGACAGCCATATGGCCACATGCGGATTGTTAAAAGCTTTTCCAAAGAGGTTTTGAATCAGTCCGCGAAAAAGAAGCTCTTCACCCACGGCAGGGATCAGAGCGATGACTACCAGAGCGATCAGGTATTCCTGAATCCCAGAAAAAGAGGTCAGGTATTCGGTTAGTTTTTCCAGCTGTGCTTCTTTACTCTGCGCCCAGTTTTCAAACCACGAAAACATGTCGGGCATATCTACATTCTGGTTCCATTCTATCACCACACTATTGGCCACCATAAAACAAAAGAGGATCACCACAGTCATCAGTATGGGGCGCAGGGCCTGCTCCGGAAAACTGAAAAATGGGGCGTACTTTGTTTTTAGGTTGACTTTGATAAAGAACAGTGGCACAATGATGAAAGCACCCACGGAGGTCACTGCCTGAATAATCATCAGGGGCAATTTGGCGCTTTCAGACTCATAGGGGTTGGTAAGAATGCTTAGCGATTCCTGTGTGTTGTAATTGAACAGGAGCATTATCAGCCCCTGAGCAATGAAGGAAAACAAAAAAAGGGCAGCTAAAACATAACCACCCAAAATCAGTAGTAACATCCAGGGGGCGGCCGAACGATCACCCTCATCGGTGTTTTTCAGGATATTCTGCATAATTGCCCTAAATTTACGGCAAAATTGGACATAAGACTGTGGTCAAAATAGGAAACTTAGAAATCGGGGAATTCCCGCTACTGCTTGCACCCATGGAGGATGTGAGTGATCCGCCATTCCGTGCCGTGTGCAAGGAAAACGGAGCGGATTTGATGTATACTGAATTTATTTCTTCGGAAGGGCTCATCCGGGATGCCGCCAAGAGTGTGGAGAAGTTGGACATATATGATTACGAGCGCCCGATAGGCATCCAGATTTTCGGAGATAAAATAGACTCCATGCGTCAGGCGGCCGCCATTGCTGAGGAGGCCAATCCGGAGATAATCGATATTAACTATGGCTGTCCGGTGAAAAAGGTAGCCTGCAAGGGAGCCGGTGCCGGCATTTTGCTGGATATTCCCAAAATGCAGGAAATGACTGCTGAGATCGTGAAGGCAGTGAGTAAGCCGGTGACGGTGAAGACCCGTCTGGGCTGGGATGATAGCACCATTCGCATCGTGGAGGTGGCCAAACGTCTGCAGGACGTGGGCATCCAGGCGCTGACCATACATGGTCGCACCCGCAAGCAGATGTACAAAGGCGAGGCAGACTGGACCAAAATAGCGGAAGTAAAAAATCATCCCGATATCCACATCCCCATTTTTGGAAACGGTGACATTGACAGCCCGGAGAAGGCGCTGGAATACAAAGAGAAATACGGAATAGATGGGATTATGATCGGCAGGGCTGCCATCGGTTATCCCTGGATTTTCAATGAGATCAAGCACTTCATGGCCACAGGGGAGCATCTGGAGAAACCTACTTTGACGGAGCGTGTAGCTGTTGCCAAAAAACACCTGGAATTCTCTGTGGAGTGGAAAGGTGAGCTGAAGGGTATTTTCGAAATGAGAAGGCATTACACCAACTATTTCAAAGGAATACCGGACTTCAAACCTTACCGCACACGTTTGGTAGAATCCGCTTCATTTGAAGAACTGAAGAGTATTCTGGATGAAATTCCAGAAGTATTTCAGGAGGCGATCATCGCCTGATCCTAAGACCCCCAACCCCAATATGACCCAAAAACCAACCCTAAAGGCCTGGAGCCTTTTGCTTGCCTTATCCTTGATATGGGGAAGCTCATTTATTCTGATCAAAAAAGGCCTGCTGGGACTCACTCCTTTTGAGGTGGGTTCCCTCAGAATCTTTTTTGCATCCCTTTTTTTACTGCCCTTTGTGATTCGAAACCTGAAGAAGGTCAGGCGGCATCAGGTCAGGTACCTAATCTCGATTGGCTTTCTGGGGAGTTTTATTCCGGCATTTCTATTTGCCATAGCTCAGACCAGACTGGAAAGCTCCATCACCGGGGTACTGAATGCTATGACACCCATATTCACCATGCTGGTAGGCTTATTTGTCTATAAGCAGCAGCAGTCTCCTCGTGTATTCGTAGGGGTTTTTGTGGGATTTTTGGGAGCCGCCACGCTGGTGATGGCCGGATCAGGAGGTCAGCTATCCAACTTCAATTTCTACGCATTTTTTGTGGTATTGGCCACAATCATGTATGCCCTCAACCTTAACATCATCAAGCACCACCTGCAGGAGCTCAGGTCTATGACCATCACCAGTATCTCTCTGGCTTTTGTGGGGCCCATCGCCGCTGTGCAGCTATTGTTCTTTTCAGATTTTCCCACCCGGTTGGTGGAGGTAGAAGGTGTACTGGAAGCCACGGGTTATATTCTCACACTGGGAGTGGTAGGGACGGCCATAGCGTTAATTATTTTCAATAAACTGGTGAATCTCACCGACCCTGTTTTTACCTCTTCCGTGACTTACATCATCCCCATCGTCGCTGTGATGTGGGGAGTGCTGGATGGCGAGGTGCTTTTATTGAGCCATATACTCGGCATAGTAGCCATTTTGGTCGGGGTGTATGTAGCCAACTCCAATAGAAAGAAGGTATAAAAAAAGGCGACCCGATAGCATCGGGTCGCCTTTTTTGAAAGACTAAGAAGGTCTTAATCGTGCAGTTTCGAAAAATCGAATTCTTCGAGAAATTTCTTCGCCTGCGCAGTGTTTTGAAACTCAAACATTTTAGTGTGGCCGTCTGTATCATGAATCTCCATTTTGATGGCCTCAATATTAGGGATGGTATGGCCCGCTGATTTAGCCACCAGGGAATCTTTATCAATATTCTTGGAGAGTTTCTGTGTTTTTCTTTTTACCCGACCACAGTAAGAACACTCGTATTCCTTCTGTATTTCACCATCCTCGTGATCAGTGGCAGGTTTCAGAATATCCTCTTTTACCAGTTTTAATGTCTGGAAACCACATCGGTCACATTCGAATGCGCTAAGGTGACCCTGATATTTTTCAATCTTGGTTTCCTGAGTTTCCGGGTCTATCCATACGTCGTAGTCCACAGAGAATGCGTCCTCTTCAGCCTGCATCCCTTCATCCAGGTAAGTATCTTCTTCATCTTCACTCAGCAGCTTCATTTCATTGCCGGTGCCAGGGTTGATACGTGGCGTATACCTCAGCTTTTTGAGTTTTTTCTCCAGTGGGCCAGGGTAGTAGTACTTGAAAATGAGGTATGCGATGTAGATGTGTAATGTGCCTATACAAAAGGAGACAAAGATCCTGATGAAAAACCAAACAGGACTAAGAACCACTGTTTCATCATATACTGTATTGAGGAAGAAAAAGATACTGGCAGCTAACACATAATTGGCCCGAAGGTAACTTTTGATTTCATGCTGACTGGCTACATCGAATTTCTCTTTGAGTGTGCCGGCAAATGAATATTTGATCCAATACCTGATGACAAAAACAATGGAAAGACCGATGGCCACCAGAAACAGGTACCACATGGCGACATGCCAGATATCAAGAAAGGACAAATAGGAATCGTTAGTTTTCATAATGCTTTATATGATGAATGTTTTAAGCTAAACTGCTCAGTTTAACCGAAAATTATTAAAACCTCAAACATTTTTTATGTTGGCGGACTGTCAAATTTGCGGAAAACTAATATAAAGCATTCAATAAAAGAGAAAACAAACTGTTCTGATTTGATTTTTTAAGGCCAAATAGAGCTTGTGGCTAATCCTGAGAGGTTTCTTGAGCTGCCAGCAGGTGGGTCACAGGTGCTCCCACTCCAGAGAGAGGGTCTCTACCTGAGGAGACATGATGTCCCTCAGCCGTCTTTCCATTTCCATCAGGTAAGTCAGCAGGGAGATGATCATTAAGAGCGTTATGAGCTTAGTCCACTTCATTCAAAGTATTGATGATGTTTTGACCAATAAGGTTGCATCTTTTCAAAAAATACTCACGTTTTTTCGGATCGTTACATTTTAGCACCAAATACTTACCCTGCTATGAGAAAAGCCACAATAATTGTTTTTCTTTAGAGTAAAGTGAAAACGTTAACTTAATATGGCAAAGCAGGGCAAAACAAAGGTGAAGGCAAAGCGACTTACAAAAACCCATACCTCCAACACCCTATTGCTGGAGATAGCCTGGGAAGTGCTTAATCAGGTGGGGGGCATATACACTGTGATCCGCTCCAAGGTACCCACCGTGATCCCCAAGTGGGGAAGTAGTTACTGCCTGCTGGGCCCATATATCTCTGCCAATGTAGCTGCCGAGTTTGAGCCAGAAGAACCCCTCAACAATGATCCGATTGGAAGGGCGGTGCGCCGGATGCGTGAAAAGGGCTATGGAGTACACTATGGTGTTTGGCTGGTTTCTGGACGGCCAAAGGCAGTTCTTTTTGATCTGGGAAGCGTGATGCATAAGCTGGGAGAGATCAAATACCTGCTTTGGGAAAATCATGGGATCTCCACTCCGAGCGATGATCATTTACTGAATGACGTCCTGGCATTTGGCGAGTTGGTGAAGCTCTTTCTTACTGAGCTGGCGGAGGAAACAAAGGATAGTAATAAACAAATCATTGCGCACTTTCATGAATGGATGGCTGCTTCGGGCATCCCGGGTCTGAGAAAGGACCGCGTGAACGTAAAGACCATCTTTACCACCCACGCTACGCTTTTGGGTAGGTACCTGGCCATGAATGATCCGCAGTTTTACGATCACCTCTCCTTCATGGACTGGCAGAAAGAAGCAAAGCACTTCAACATAGAGGCCAATGTGATGATAGAGCGTGCCGCCGCACATGGGTCACATGTTTTCAGCACGGTGAGTGAGGTGACTGCTACAGAATGCCGCCAGCTGCTTGGAAGAAACCCTGATGTGATTTTGCCCAACGGGATCAACAATCAGCGCTTTGAAGCACTGCATGAATTCCAAAATTTGCACCTGGAGAATAAGAATAAGATTCACTCGTTTACGATGACTCACTTCTTTTCCAACTACACCTTTGACCTGGATAAGACCCTTTACTTTTTTACCTCAGGGCGATACGAATACCTCAACAAAGGTTATGATCTTACATTGGAGGCCTTGGCTCGGCTGAACCACCGACTGCAAACTGAGAAGTCGGACGTGACCGTGGTGATGTTTTTCATTACTAAAAGGCCATACTACAGCATCAATCCGGACATACTCGAGAGCAGAGCGCTGCTGGAAGAATTCAGACATGTTATTGACTCTATTAAAAAGCAGGTAGGTGAGCGGCTGCTCTTCGATGCGGTGAGCAGAAAGGACACCAAACTTCCTGAACTCAATGAGTTTGTGGATGACTACTGGCGCCTAAGGTTCAGAAGAACCCTGCAAACCTGGAAGTCAACTTCCTTACCCCCCATCATTACGCACAACCTCCACGATGATGCCAATGATGAGATTCTCAACTTTTTACGCACCTCCAACCTCATTAACAATGAATACGACAGGGTGAAAGTGGTTTATCATCCGGATTTCATTAATTATACGAATCCGCTGTTTTCTATGGAATATGGCCAGTTTGTCCGGGGCTGCCACCTGGGAGTATTCCCCAGCTACTATGAGCCCTGGGGGTACACTCCACTGGAGTGTATAGCCTCCGGAGTGCCCACAGTCACCAGTGATCTGGCTGGGTTCGGGGACTATGTGCAGGACAATGTGCCCGACCATGATCGGAGGGGGATTTATCTGGTGAAAAGGAACAAAAAGTCGTTTGACGAAGCAGCGGGTAACCTGGCCAACAAAATGTACAACTACGTGCGGCTGAGCAGAAGAGACCGGATAGACCTGAGAAACAGAACGGAGAGTTCTTCCTCGCTTTTTGACTGGTCAAACCTCATTCGATACTACGACCAGGCGTATCTCAGAGCCCTTGAAATGGAATAATTACTGAACTTCCAGCCACCAGTTGGTTTTGGGGAGGGTTTCCTCCAGAGTGAAAGTGTTACCGATGCGGGGAGTGACCAGGTTTACTCCTGCTTCCTGCGCGGCAGCTACTACGCGTTCTGCGGGTTCAATCCACTCATGAGGCGCCAGGGTGAAGGCCCCCCAGTGGATGGGCATAACCGCTTTTGCTTTGAGGTCCAGGCTCGCCTGAATTGTTTGCTCGGGCATCATATGAATGGCTTTCCAGCGCTCGTTGTATTGACCACATTCCATCATAGCAAAGTCAAACGGACCGTATTGATCTCCTATTTCCTTAAAATGAGGGCCATAGCCACTGTCACCGCTGAAGTAAATATTGTGCTCGGAACTCTGAATGACCCATGAGGCCCAAAGGGTCTTGTTGGCATCTCCTGTGCCCCGACCGGAGAAGTGTCTGGCCGGAGTAGCCACAAAGGTGAGTTTATCCAGTTGGGCACTTTGCCACCAGTCCAGCTCAGTAATTTTGTTTTTTGGGACGCCCCATTTCTGTAGATGAGAACCTAGTCCAAGGGGGGTGTAGAAATGCCCCACCTGATCCTGAATGGCCTTGATAGTAGGGTAATCCAGGTGGTCATAATGATCATGAGAAAAAATCACCGCGTCCAGCTTCCCGATGGTGTTCAGATCGAATGCGGGGTTATTTTTGAACCGTTTGGCAAAGAAAGGTACCGGAGAGGCCGCAGGCCCCAGCATTGGATCCAGAAAGATGCGTTGGCCTCCGATCTCCAGTAATATGGTGGAGTGACCAAACCAGGTGACACGTACTGTGGTGTCTGAGGTATTCGTGTTTCCCTGTCCAAATTGTGTTTCGATAGTTGCAGAGGGCGCAGTGTTTTTGGCTGATGCATACTCCTGGATCATCCCCCACATATTGCTTAGGCTGTTGTCCAGTTTGGTCTCGATGAGATTGATGAATTGCTTACCGTCGTAGTTGGTAGACTGAGCAATGGTCTCCAGGTGTTCGCCGGAAGGTTTGGCACCAAACTGGGGAGCAAAGTGAATGAAGGCCATAACTGATAGAAAAAAGAGAAGGATAGCGCCCAGAAGAAGGGCGGAGAATCTTAACAACACACTTTTTGTTTTGGGCATAAAAAACAATGAACAGTGATGAATAACGTCACCACTGTTCATTTGGTTATGCCTTTTTTTGAGAGTTTACTCTGTCCAGCTCATGGGATATTTTTTGTCCACATACTTCATTCCCTGCTCTGTCACATAGAGCGGACGGAAGGTGTCCAGCATCACTGCCAGCTCTTTTGTCTCTTTGGCTCCGATGCTTTTTTCCACTGTGCCCGGGTGTGGGCCGTGTGGCAATCCACCCGGATGCAGAGTAAAGGAACCTCTGTCTATGCCCTTGCGGCTCATAAAATCCCCGTCCACGTAGTACAGCACCTCATCACTGTCAATGTTGGAGTGGTTATAAGGGGCAGGGATGGCCAGCGGATGATAATCAAATAGTCTGGGTACAAAAGAGCAGATGACATAGCCCTGACTTTGGAAAGTCTGATGGGCCGGCGGTGGCTGATGGATGCGTCCGGTAATAGGCTCAAAATCATGGATAGAAAGTGCATATGGGAAAAGGTACCCGTCCCATCCCACCAGGTCAAAAGGTGACTGGTCATACTCATAGTGGTGCAGCATGCCGTCCTTCTTGATCTTCATCAGAAAACTACCCCTTTCTTTTTCGGTAATCAGCTCACTGGGAGGCCTGATGTCGCGCTCGCAATAAGGGGAGTGCTCCATGAGCTGACCCAATTCATTTCGGTAGCGCTTCACTGTTTCCACAGGTGAGGCTGACTCTATGACAAGGAGTCTTAACGGACCTTCATCCCATTCAAATTTGCAGATCGTGGTACGCGGGATCACCACATAATCTCCCTGCTTTACCCGTAGCTTACCAAACTGCGAGAGGAGATATCCGTTGCCATCATGGATGAATACTACCTCGTCGGCCTCAGCATTTTTATAATAATAGTCCATGCTTCGGCTCCTGGGGTTGCACAGGGCCATCTTTACATCGCTATTCATGAGCACCACTTCGCGGGCACCCAGATAGTCCTCCCCCGTTTCGCCCACACCACTGGTTTTCAGGTGTGTCTGCTTCAGTCCATGTTCCTTCACGATTTTCGTGTCGTACGGCACAGACTGTTTCACGGCCTTGATCCTGGTGGGAGGTGTGATGTGATAAAGATTGGAATAGATCCCTGAAAATCCTCTGGAGGATACCAGCTCTTCAGCATAAAGACTTCCGTCCGGCTGTCTAAACTGGGTATGTCTCTTGGGGGGTATCTCTCCGAGTCGATGATAAAAGGTCATGTTGTTTTGGGGTTATTGGTTTTCTGCCAACTTGTTGGCTTCATCTATTAGGGTTAATGCTTGCTGGAAGACCTCATTCTGCTCGTTGAAGATGGGATAGAACCCATCGTTTTTCCAGATGTTTCTGGCAATGAAGGCCTTCACATAGACTTCCAGTAGCTGCTTTGATTTTTCAAATTCTTTGGGGTTAAACTTCACACCGTTTTGGGTGCCTGTGTTTTGGAGGTCTGCCCAGATTTTGTCTGTCATTCTGAAAGAAGACTTAAAATCTGCCAGTGACATTTTCTCCAGCTTTGCTCGGTTTTCATCTGCATAGATAAGGCTAAACTCTGCTATACTGTTGGTGTTGAACAGTTTGGTCATGTAGCTGCTGTTGGCAGAAGTATCCAGGGGTACAAAATAATCAGGCATGATGCCACCACCTCCATACACAGTGCGACCCTTGTCAGTCTGGTAAATCAGGGAGTCGGCAAATTTGATGCTGTCCTGAGAGTAGATTTCTCCATTCTGAAAACGCTCATAAAACTCCAGATGATAGTCTTCCAGCGAACCATCGTAAGGCTTCTGAATGGAGCGACCACTGGGTGTGTAATACCTGGAAATGGTCAGGCGAAGGGCGGAACCATCTTTCAGTTGAATGGGCATTTGTACCAGCCCTTTTCCAAAAGACCGTCTACCTACAATAAGTGCCCGGTCGTGGTCCTGCAGCGCACCGGATACAATCTCAGAGGCGGAGGCCGAGCCCTCATCGATCAGCACGATTACTGAGCCCGATTCAAAATCCCCCTTGGTTTTGGAGAAGTACTCCGCATCATGGCGTGGGTCTTTGCCCTTGGTGTAGACGATCATCTGAGTACCTGCCAGTAAATCGTCCGCAATTTTAATGGCCGGATCCATGTAGCCTCCTGGGTTGCCAGTCAGGTCCAAAATCAATTGTTGCATGCCGGCCTGAGTGAGTTTATTCATGGCCTCTTTGAATTCCATGAAGGTGGTGGCTGCAAAACGACTCACTTTGATGTAGCCAATTTTATCATCTACCATGTAAGAGACATCTACCGAATACTGGGGAATTACATCTCTCACGATAATGTATTCCAGTAGGTCGCTATTTCCTTTTCGCAGGATTTCCACCTTCACTTTGGAGCCTCGCTCCCCGCGGAGCAGGTCTATCACCCCCCGGTTGTTGATGCCGGTACCAGCTACAGTTTTGTTATCTACCTTAATGATTTTATCACCGGGCATGATGCCCAGGCGTTCAGAAGGGCCGCCACTCAATGGGCTGACCACATGTATGGTGTCTTTGAAAATGTTGAATTCAATCCCGATCCCCTCAAAGTTTCCTTCCAGTTGAGATTGAGAGATTTCCAACTCCTTGGCGGGGATATAGACCGAATGCGGATCCAGTTTGGCCAACATCTCAGTAATGGCCGTTTCGGCCAGCTCTTCAGTATCCACTTCATCCACATAGTCATTCTGAATGTGGGTGATCACCTGCCTAAACTTGTAGATGCTTTCGTACAAGCTGTCAGCGGCACCGCTGCCGCCGGCCATATTGGCTCCGATGAAGATCCCCAGGGCTATTCCCAGGGCAATGTATAATGGAAGTCTAATGGCGCTTTTACTATTTTTTGGAGTCTCCAATGGATTCAGAATTTATTGTGCGTTTAAAATTACAGCCTTATGAGGTCAAAATTAAACGTGTGGCGGATCAAAAACGTTTCTGACCAAAATCAACCCATCGTTTTCAATCATATTGGTATCTTTGAGGGTGGATGAGAGTATTTGATTTGACCATACGATCACTGGTAGATGAAAATTACATCTACGCCCGGGCGCTGAGTTACCTGGGGATAGATTTCTATCGCCACCCCGATCGTACACTCAGGGAAGTGTGTAGTCAGATGGGTTTGCAAAAAGGACAGGTACTCAAAGCTTTCTACTTGTTTGATCGGTCGCATCGGTTCTCCTTCCAGGAGCTGGGTAAATATCCACTGGAAATCGTTATTGAATACCTCAAGTATGCCCATCACCTTTTTATCAAAGAGAAGCTCCCTTATATAGCAAACCTCATTCATCAATACGAGACTTTGAATGACCTCAAGTTGATCTTTCCTGATTTCGTAGAGGAGTTTATCAGCCACATATATGAGGAGGAGGACACTCTTTTTTCTTATATCAACTTGCTTCTAAAAATTCAAAAAGGAGAGGTTTCTAATCCTCAATTGGCGCTTTGGAAGCACCGCAGACTTTCGCTGAAGCAAATCCATGAAGACCACAGTGAAGAAGATGAGCTGGCAGGTATTCGCAACCTGGTGGACGAGGCTGATATGAGGGATTTGCATTGGCAGGTCATTGCTCAGGAGATCAAGGCCTTTGACCGGGAGATGTGGTATCATGCCGAAATAGAAAATAAAATCCTTTTCCCCCGCGCCGTGGCCCTGGAAGCGATTGTTCGCGAAAAAGTTAATAATCTTACCCCGCTTAATTAATGCCTCGAATTTTGGCCTTAGACTATGGTGCCAAGCGTACCGGTATCGCCGTTACCGATCCATTGGGGATCATCGCCACACCATTGGAGACTGTTCGTTCTCATGATCTGATGGATTTCCTGAAAGCTTATTTTGAAAAGGAAGACGTATCCGAAGTGGTCATGGGGATGCCGATGAATACGGATGGACAGCCTACCAATGCTACCCCGCTGGTGGAAGCAGCAGTAAACAGATTTAGGAAACTATTTCCAGATAAGAAACTATTTTTGCATGATGAGCGGTTCACTTCCAAAATGGCACTGGATGCCATGATTGCAGGAGGAACAAAAAAGAAGGACCGCCAGAAAAAGGAAAACATTGATAGAATAAGCGCAACTATCATTTTACAATCTTATTTAGCATCACGTTTATGATATATCCGATCGTACTCTTCGGAGATCCGGTACTGAAGAAAAAAGCAGCAGACATCCCAAAAGGAGCCAGTGTGAAAGAGCTGATCGCCGACATGTTTGAGACCATGTATTCAGCATCTGGCGTTGGTCTGGCTGCTCCACAGATAGGTAAGTCCATTCGCCTTTTTGTGGTGGATGACTACCCCATGATGGATGAAGGTGAAGAAGGTGTACGAAAAGCTTTTATCAACCCGCAGATCATTGATGAGCACGGTGAAGAGTGGGCCTTTGAAGAGGGCTGCCTGAGCATACCCGGCATCCGCGAGGATGTGTTCCGCAAGTCGGTGGTGAAGATCAGGTACTTTGATGAAGACTGGAATGAACATGAGGAGGAGTATGACGACATCCATGCGCGGGTTATCCAGCATGAGTATGATCACATCGAAGGAGTGCTGTTTACGGATCATATTTCCTCATTCAAAAAGAGATTACTGAAAGGCAAGCTGGCCAACATCAGCAAAGGCAAGGTGGATGCCGACTATCGTGTGAAGGTGCCCGCCAAACGATGATCGATGAGCTGAAAATAGCGCTGATCCAGTCTGATATTCACTGGGAGAATACCGAAGCAAACCTGGGGATGTTTGAGGAAAAGATCTGGCAGCTGGAGTCTGAACCAGACCTCATCGTACTCCCGGAAATGTTTACCACCGGGTTTTCCATGCAGGCAGTAGCGCTGGCTGAAGTGGCACACACCAAGACCTTTCGTTGGATGAAGCAACAAGCCGCCCAAACTAAAGCGGTGATCATGGGCAGCTATATCCTCCGGGACGGGGAGTCGTTTTACAATCGGCTGTATGTCGTTTACCCGGATGGATCGAGTCAATACTATGACAAGAAACATCTGTTTGGACTGGCAGGTGAAGATGCCGGATACACGGCAGGCACCGAACGTTTGATCGTGGAGGTCAAAGGATGGAAACTCATGCCACTCATTTGCTACGACCTGCGATTTCCGGTATGGGCCCGGTCAAGAGCCACAGAAAGTTCTCTCTACGAATATGATGCACTCGTCTATGTGGCCAACTGGCCCGAACCGCGCATTCATGCCTGGGATACGCTGCTGGCAGCCCGCGCCATAGAAAACATCGCTTACTGTGTAGGGGTCAATCGACTGGGTACCGATGGCGTAGGGGCCAGGTATGTGGGGCATTCGGCCATTTACAATTTTAAAGGAGAGGTAATGGCTTTTTCCGAAAAAGAAGAAAACCTCACCACTACTTTGTCCGCCTCGGAGCTGCAGGCTTTTAGGGATCGATTTCCTTTTCAGCAGGATGCCGATCGATTTTCATTCGAATAGCATCTTGATTAATTCATCTTCGGAGGCGAACACCTTTCCTCCGAGCCGGATCATCATGGGTTTCAATGCAGGATACTCCATGTTGCAGAAGAGCTGTGAATCCTTCTTCCTGATGAGCTGATTCAGTAACGAAAAAGCACCTCCTGATGGCACCTGCTCTTCCTGGATTTGACAGATCACGGTTATTTTGTCATGGTCAGTGATCAGTTTTTTAGCATAATGAAGCGTGAGACTGTCCGAGAAGTTATCCAGTGAATACAGCACATCGCCTTCATTTTTCTCCATTTTCACCCGCTGCTCCAGCAGGTTGTCAAAATCAAAACCAGCAGGGTCGGTAAGGAAGTGAATAAAGATGATCGTACGGTTTTGGTCGTTCATGCAGGAGATCCGAATATATTTGTAATGATGGAAAATTTTATTGAATATCTCTACTCGAAGTTTCTACAAAGCGATGGGGTTTCTATCGATACCCGCACCATTGAAAAGGATAACCTGTTTTTTGCGCTGAGCGGCCCCAACTTCAACGCCAATAAGTTTGCCGCAAAGGCCCTGGAGCTCGGGGCAGCCTATGCCGTGGTGGATGATCCGGCCTATGCCACCGATTCCAGGATCATTCTGGCGGAGGACAGCCAAAAAGCGCTGCAGGACCTGGCCATTTTCCACAGGAGTAGGTACAAACGCAGGCTGCTGGCTATCACCGGCTCCAATGGTAAAACCACCACCAAGGAGCTGATCAACCGGGTGCTTCAGGAGAAATACATCACCCATGCAACCGTAGGCAATTACAATAACCACCTGGGTGTACCGCTCACACTGTTGCACATTCATCCACAGGTGGAAGTGGCCGTGATAGAGATGGGTGCTAACCATGTGGGGGAGATCGCCGATTTATGCCGGATGGCCAATCCAACGCACGGCCTCATCACCAATATCGGCGAGGCCCATACCGAACTGTTTGGTGGGATAGAAGGGGTGCTGCGTGGCAAAAGCGAATTGTTTGATCACCTGAGAACATCTGGCGGCACAGCCTTTATCAACCTGGATGATTTCCGTTTGGAAAACATGGCCAAGCGGTTCTCTGATCCGGTACTTTTTCCGGCGAGTGACCTTGTGTTGATCGAAGCAAACCCTTATATCAAAATCAGGCTTGGAGGAATAGAGACACAGACCAACCTGATCGGCCGGTACAACTATGGCAACATCGCTGCGGCCGTGGCGGTGGGCAGGGCATTTGATGTGCCGGACGAGAAAATTTTGAAAGCGATTTCCAATTATACGCCTTCCAATCAGCGCTCGCAGGTCATCAAAAAAGGCGCCGTTACCATCATCAATGACAGCTACAATGCCAACCCCACTTCTATGAAAGCGGCCTTAGACAACCTGGCCGCCATGCCCGGCAAAAAGGCCGTGGTTCTTGGCGACATGAAAGAAGTGCAGGACGCGGTAGACCGGCACCTGGATGTGGGCAGATGGCTGAAGGAGGTTGGGTTTGATCAGGTGATCCTCATCGGGCGATACATGATGGCTGCCAACATGCTGGTGGAGGGCTCATTCCGATTCGAAACGGTAGCCATGGCGAAGGCCTTTCTGGAAACCAGGTCCTTTGCAGATCACACCGTCCTGATCAAAGCCTCCCGAAGCATGGGATTGGATCAGGTGGTGGAGTCGCTGCAGTAGTGGTTTTTTTGGCAAAACGGTTTTTTATTTTTGCCGATACAAATATTTTTCATTTCTATAATCCGAAAATTCAAATGTGCATGAAATGGAATTCCAAATGTACACAAAGCACATCAATCCAATTAGCGTTTAACACCAGTTCAACTTTTCAATCAATTATCCTATCTTAGCGGCTCGACGCGCTAACATTCATTTCTTAACAAGTTTCAGAACAACATCAAGGCAAAATGCCCGGATGGAGAGCTCTGCTCTCGCTTGTTAAGTTGTTAGCGCGACGAAACGCATCCGGGCTATTTCTGCCCCCTTAATAGTTCATCACTAACATCTCAACCTTACGAGCTTTTTTCTCTTTTTTAGGAGATGCTGATAAAGGCTTATCAAACGACTTCACTTCCCACTTATTCTTTGATATATGATCACTCAATTGATCCCCTGGGAAGTTACTCAACATGAACTTGCCTTCCAGCCTCGAGCATAGTGTCAAAAGCTCCTCATAATGCTGTTCGTTGTATCCGCCATAGTGGCCTAAATTGGTGCCTACATAAGGAGGATCGATGTAGTGAAAAGTATCCGGTGAATCCCTATTGGTGATCACTTTGAGTGCATCTGTACACTCTATCTGTGTGCGCTCCAATCTGGACACCAACGACTGATCAAAACTGAGTTTCTTATTGTTAATCGTTCTACTTACTTTGCCAGGAGGCTTTTTGTCATAGCCCCAACTCCCAATCTTCCCTGCAAAGCCTTGATTGGTGAGTATCCAGAAGGCCCAGGCTCTAACTTTAGGCTCAAACAGATCAGGCAGCTCATAGATCACTTTCGCTTCATTATATGCCTGCCTGGAGTGTAACGATCCATCAATCATTCGTTTGAGGCCGTCAAAATTGCTTTTAATCTCCCTGTAGAAGTTGATCACCGATTTATTAACATCGTTGATGATCTCCAGCTCAGAAGGCTCCTTTGCAAAGAATACAGCCCCTCCTCCTAAAAATGATTCGGTATAGGTTTTATGAATTGGTATCAAAGGCAGAATATGTGGTACCATTTGCTTCTTGCCTCCATAATAAGTAATAGGTGCGTTGATTCGCGCTTTCATGTAGTCCTGATTTTAACGAGTGTTTAACATTGGTTTTAGCGCGACGAAACTGAGGGGGAATAAGAAAGCCCCTTTCGGGGCTTCCATTAGTTCTTCTTGAACACCGACACTGGAAGCGCCGGAAGCACCTTTGGTAGGGTGTTCACACTGAATTTTACATTACTCATCATCTTACGATTAGAGCGGATCTCACGCCCGTTGGATACCGGTCTAAGCCTGTACTTTACCGGCACCAGTTCGATACCGTTCGAAGTGTAGACATAGCCCGTCATATCATAAAACACGATCATGATACTCCACAAATTCTGCTGGCTCTGCTTGTTCAGCTTCTCAGCCAGGAGCATGTTGTCATCCGGGTTGAAGCAATCAAACGGGATATCATAGACCTCTCCGTCACTTACTTCTTCCTGGTGACCATCACCGGGGGACGTGGTTTCAGAAGGATCAGGTAATTCCCCTTGGATTGGCCCTATCACGTGTATGTCCTTCGCGAGGATAAGAGCCTCCCAGCCCGCTTCATCCAGCGCATCCCAGCCGCTTATATCGGTGCCGGTTTTCACCGCAACGATTGTTACAATCCTCCCGTGCTGCTTTTCTCCAGCTGCAATTGGATCAAACGTAGTCAGATCCCCAGTGGGGTCATGTTCTGTGACCGCCATTCTTTTAAGCTGCGGTATAGCTCCATTAATTACATTCATAGTATCTATTTTTTGGTTTATAAATAATTCTCATCATTGCCCGTTATCGTGCCGGTTTTTGAGATTAGTGAATTTCAGAGGCACCCGCACCTTGGGGCTCGATATAAGCTGAAATTCTGAGTACTCATGTCCGATTTTATCAACTCCTATACACTTCACCCCATTGATTTCAAGGTCATCAAAAGCAAGGGCTATATTGATTTTTACCACCTGGTAAAAAGGAATCCTGAATAACTCGAGGATTACTGCCTTTTGTGCCTCGTCACTGAGCTTATCTATGGCCCCACTATCATCATCCATTACCTCAGTGGTGTAAGATGTCCCCGGCTTAATAAACCTGCCGGGAACAATAAGATTATGAATGATCCCCGTGCCATAGCTGATATCGGCTGTGTCATCATAGTTTGTGTATAGTATCTGGACTTTGCCTGCAAGGCTTACAATCACCTCCACCGGCTCAGTTTCGGCGGTATACGTTCCCTGCGTTTCATCTGATCCACTAAATACCACGTAGTAACGCCCACTCGGTATTTCTGACCAATCAATGATCATCTGATACTCATTGTACTTATATACCCCGGAGTTATCCACCA
Source organism: Marinoscillum sp. (assembly GCF_040222955.1). Taxonomy (GTDB): domain Bacteria; phylum Bacteroidota; class Bacteroidia; order Cytophagales; family Cyclobacteriaceae; genus Marinoscillum. The sequence continues at coordinate 127,588 of NZ_JAVKCA010000013.1, forward strand.
CGAGTTTGGCCGTTATTTCCGCTCCCACAATAGCATCGCTGTACATCTCATAAACCTGGGCCGTATTCTGCTCATAAGAACTTTTAAACTGAATGACTGATGGCCTGGTTTTGAGTGCATACTGAAGCACTTCCGGGGTGTCAAAAAATGGCGCACCCATATCCTTAAAGAACCTATCCCTCACAAGTAAAGGATTGAGGAGGGGACTATCCGTCATTACCACGCGTAGCTCGTTAGCCTCTGGGAAGTCGAGAATGGACGGAACAAACGATATAGTAATCCTGGTCACCGTCTCCCCATCATGTACCAGTGTGGCGCTTTTCTGGCCCTCGGATGAGTGTCTCGCTATAATCTTTAGCGAAGTAGGATCTTGTACGGAAAAGCCAAACGAAGAATCAGAAGTATTGCCAGAGGATAACAGGCTGTCATCGCTCGCATCATATATTTCTATAGTGCAGCTATCATCAATCAAATCGCCTGTGGATGAGAGTACGGTTATGATTAGGTTAATGTCGTACTCCACACTAAAGCCCCGGAAAAGGCTCGTAGTGTTTTCCGTTTCAATTGAAATTCCGTAAAAGTCACCGTATATCATCAGCTCACCGAATAGTTATTTCTGACAGTCACACTTATTTTCAAATACCTCATTTCAATGTCCACAAGGTTATTCCAGTCAAAGCCCGTTTGGCCGGTACTTTTGCCTCCTGTGTCCAGTTGCATTTTCTCTCCAAGCCGAAACGACTTGAAAGCGCTGTACACCTTATCTATACCGGCGTATGATACGTCAGCACACAAATGGTTTGGGTTTACAAGAGTATTGTTGGAGTCCGGGACATTGTTGATCATATCAATGAGCCCGTTGGCAATTATTATAGGGCTGCGTACTACCTGTCCCAGATCTATCTCCTTGGAGATCCTGGTACCAAAGGTTCCCCCATCAGTAATTTTCAGCGTTTTAGTAGCGCTGAAATTCGTGTTTAAGTTTGATGAAGGCGATAGTCCCCACTCGAGAGAGTCCGAGTTTTGCAGGTTCCCCGATTTCACGTTCCCGATGTTGACCCCTAGTACCCCATTTCCTATTAGCGGACTGTTCAGCTTCACGGTAAACTCACCCTTTGATGGGTCACCTATGAATAGAGGGTCATCGCTAATACAACCAGGGAAACCACCTACAGCAGCTCGAGCTAGTTCTAGGCTTGCGTAGGTTACTCCGTCCACTCTTACCTGACCTCTGATACAACAGTTAAAAGTCAATGCCGCTGCGTCCGCATCTGGTAGGATTACAAGACTATTCTCGTCGAAGTAACAGGACTTTATAGAGAGCCCAGAAGCGAGAGATCCTGCGTAAGTTGACTTACTTAGATTGAACTGCGAATTGATGTGAACAGCACTTTCATAACTGCACCCGCCTGGTGCGCTTGCGCTGTTCATACCAAGCGTCAGAGTAGAATTAATGAACCTGTTAAACTTGTGTTTTTGGTCGATGCGCCAGTATAGATAAGTGGTGCCTCCGATAAACATGGAGTTTGTGACATCTCCATCCACAGAGTTATTGGTAGAGCTGCCAATGTTCGATCCAAAATTAACCCAGGTGCATCCGTCTATATCTCCACGCACCCCTACAAACCCTGTAGCAGCGCCGGTTACCCCATCAAAAATAACATGCCCGTCAGCCTTCAGTTTCTGGCTTCCCGTGCCATAGGTTAACCCACCTATACTATATACCCCGGTGCCAACCACCGTGACATCACCACTCCCGCCGTAGTTGTTGATAGTTAGTTTTGGAAGTGCCTTTGAGGTTCCCGCGTTTGCATTGTCCCCGCTTTTACTTACATAGTAGGCACCACTTTCTTTGAATTCAGCCATGATTAAACCTCCTTACTTTTTAGTATACCAATCAAATCCGAGAGCCTGTTAACCTCTGAGGCAATCTGGCTCTCCCAAAACAGGGTAGCTCCATTGATGAAGAGCTGAACAAACCTCTTGTGGCTTATCTCATAGCGCTCACCATTGATTTCTACCAGCGCCGAGTTCGTTAGTATTTCAAATTTGATTGATTGAATATCCCGCACAGAAATCTTTGCCAGCTCATTGAGCTGGGAGATGTCGGCATCCAGCCTTCTCCTTATTCGCGCAATCTCCTCGGCGCGCTCATACCAACTGCCGTCCACCACACTTACCACCTGATCCATAGTAGCCTCTGTATATTCGTCGTGAGCTGGGGCCGTTGCCCTGATCGTGATGTCCCCGACGGATAGCGGGGTGAGCTCTATCCCTGATAGTGTCGCATCCCCACTTAATACACTGTAAACGATTCTCCGACCGGTGTCCGCCTTTGCACTAAGTACCAGCGGCTCATTCACTCCGAGTTTATACTCCGGTATTTCCGGCCATGTGATTATTTGTTCCATAGTATTGTTTTTAGTACGCTTCCAATAGTTTAAAGCTTGCCAGCTTACTCTCAAAATTCTCAATGTCCACCTCCACAAAAGCCTCAAACGTTCTCCCCTTCCAGGTAACCTCCACAACCTGATTAGGATCTGACTTAAGAGAGATCATTTGCGCATTGGTCAGCGGGTGTTTGAATTTTATCCTATTAGCTATGAACAGGGGGTCATCGCCCTCATCATAGCCCACATTCTCATTCTCTATGTATCCACCTACCGGGTCTCCCGGTTTGGTGCTCTCCACCATCACGTTACCCTCACCGCTCTGAAAGCGAAACATCACAACCTCTCCCTGATCATGGGCCTGTATACCACCGGCCTTTATCCAGTTCATGTGTCGGGACAGTGCGCGCCGGGGTGTAAAACTCATATTGAAGTATGTGTCCGAGTTGGTCAGATTACTGATGGAGGTGAAGTCGGAGCCTTTCTCCGGGGCATATCCACCCCCGCTTCTCTTCAGCGCCAGTAGCACCATCGCCGTGTCATAGCGGTTATCCTTCACGTCCTGAGGTTTATATGGATCTCTCCTCACCAGCTCTATCACCGGGCTGCTCGTCACCGCTGGCTGTGTGAATTCATAGGGATTTTTAACCACCGCGCCCAGTCCAGTGGTATAGCTCCTCGGCGTGTGCGGGGCTCCGAGCGTCCCGTTGTCTTCTTTCTCATATTTCTCGGGGCCAAACTTTAGCGCATTGAATATATAATCCAGGGCCGTAGTCTCCTCCAGATCTTTGGGATCTGTGATAGAAAAGGCCACCTTTGAATTATCCCAGAAGTACTCTATATCCTCCACCACTATATAGCTCACCCCGGCCTCTACGATCACCCCCACACCTATATTCCGCTCAGCGTTTATCGCTTTTATCAGATCGTAGAAAGTCGCTTTAAGCGGATAGCTACTCTCGGGAAACTGCCGGACATACATACCACTGGTATACATCACCAGGCTAAAGGCACCATCCTCAGCGTATGTGCGCACCTCACTATCTGTGCGGCCCAGGAGTGGGGATATCAGAGGATCATTGCGCCCCGTAAGCTTCTGGAGGCACCGGAGCACCGCCTCATAAATCAGCATGCCCTTGCAAGGGGTGTCCTCAAATGTAGTGTCTTGTGTGATCGTATAGCCCCAGTCATCATGCTCCACCTGAGGGCGCGGGCGGTCACTGCCACTATCACGAAACCAGGTCATGTAGATCCCTATTTCATCCCCCTTGGAGCCCATGAAGGAGTACCCCGTGATTGTGTCAATATCCACAGTCTCAGTATCAGCACTTACCTGTGAAAAGTTGTGGTTATAAAGCTGATGCGGCGCTTCATCATTCAGTATGAAATGCAGCTTGAAGTATGGCACCGAGTCCAGATCCCACCCGGTATATAGACCCACCGTCAGCGTACCATGAAAGGTGATAGTTACCTGGCCATCCTCCTCCAGTCGGTAATTTGCCACCGGAGTATTTTCATTGAATCCCGTAGGTAAATTATAGTTAGTGATCTTCAGGTCATCAGAGATAACCTTCGGTGGCGTATACTGATAGTACATCAGCTCCGGCAGTGTCTGTGGGTTACCATCGGCTATGTCCGTGAACATTGGCATACCCTCAGCCTTCCATATCCGTGTGATCAGCTGGGCCTCCAGCGTTACCTCCTCCAGCTCAGTACCAAATGCCGTGATCGCATTCCCGTGTATGTCCACGGTGGTAGTCAGCTCCAGATCCTGCTCATCATTGTTCAGTACATTCATCACAAAGTCCTCGGGATCTATCCCCACAAGAGTCTCCACGTTTTTTTTCGAATACCTGTCAAATGCCAGTTTGCCTGTGATGTAGCTATCCCAGGAGTTGGTAGAGAAATTGTATAAATCTATCTGAACAGATACCTGAGCCAAAACTCCGTAAAGTGCGCGCTGCTCATCGATGTACGTTTTCGCGGCCTTCACAAACCTGATTTCATCATAAGTAAATAGAGGCCATCTAGTCCGGTACCGCTCATTCAGTCGGATAGCCGGAAAGAAGTCCCTCCAGTTCCTGATGTTGCCATAGAATACCTGATCATTCAGCGTTGTTTTGAATAGATACTGGCTCATAGCTTAAATCCAAATTTCTTTGATAGGTACTTTTTCTTATTCAGACCATCGATCATTTCAGCGCTGTACGTATGGCCATCCAGGGTGATATTCACCCCAGACTTAGACTTCACAGCGCCCACAATCTCGCGGGTCATTTGCTTCATTTCACCCCTCAGCGCTGAGTGATCCGGCGCGGGGGCGCTGTTCATTACCACCCCCTCGGGCAGTTGCTTCAGTACCATCCGGTGCAGATCCTTCTCGTTAAATTGCGGATCATTCATAGCCTCCAGGTAGCGCCTGAAGCGCCTGGTGCTCAGGGCTGTCATGATTGATTCATTATTAGAGATCTTCACCAGGTTATCATCACTGGTGTCCGTGCCTTTGCCATTGAATCCCACCACGCCTTTGAAGAAGGCCGGGATAGGCTCAGAGAGTACCACTCCTGCCTGTGTAGCTCCTAGCCCAATGGCCAAAGCTGAGAGAATACCCGGTGGTTTGGTTTGAGCAAATAACTTTACCGCATTGATTGCCGTGTTCACGGCTATTTCAAAAAGTGCCGCTTGCTGTTCCCGCCGGGCCTGACGGGCCTGGAGAACAGCCACTTTCCTGTCATACTCTTCGTTGATCTCAGCTTGCGCAGTTTTATTGTCACCAGCCATCTTCAGCTCGTAATCACGCTGACGCTCCACCGCCTGGATCTGTTTTTCACTGGCGTTGTTTTGAGCCTGAGTGATATTATTAAAGTATTGAACAGCATAGAGTCCTAAATCAAACCAGAATTCCTCTTTCATGTATTCCTTCACCCGCTCACTCTCAGCCTTCATAGCATCAAGGCCTTTCTTATACTCTTCAACTACCTTATCATTCGCGTCAATGATGTCCTTATCAGCTTTCTCTATCTCATTCACTCCCTGGACCAGGAAGTTCTCCAACTCATCCAGCCATCCCGTGCCGCTTTTTTTCATAGCGTCAAAAGCCTCACGTGCCGCATTCTCGAGCGTCACAGCCAGGCGCAAAGCCGCCAGTTCGGCACCAGAGGTAGAGATAATAAAGTCATCCCACACAAGCTTCCCTTCTTCCGCCACTTTGTTGAGACTTTCCAGTTGCTTTTCAAGGTAGGTAATAGCCATGGCCAGTGCCTCACTGGTATTTTTGGCGGTTTCGAAATGTGCCCGTAACTCCTCAAACTCTGCAATACTCATTTGAGTGATTCCATCCTCCACCTCTCTTAATCTATCCTTCAGGGCTTTGGCACTCTCAGCACTGGCCGTATGTGACTTTTTCAGGTCATCTATCTTCTGGATATAGTCATCGGCACTATCCAGAGAATTCTCAAAGGTTTGGCGGATCTCATCAAATATCTGAGCCACTTCACGGATTGACTTCTGGCCGTCCGTCTCTAAGAAATCCGATACGGCATCCACTGAGTCTATCAACCAGGTAACAAAGGCTTTCATAGGCCCGGACTCAGCGTCACCGATTGTTTTAAACAGTCGGTCAAGTGCATCATCGAGGTTTGAGATCTTGCCGCCCAGCGTCTCACTGATCCCGGACATAGATCCGGCGATACCTTCCATCTCCCCGAATGCCTTAATCATTTCCAAGGCTCCTTTCTCAGTACGGTCGGCCTCTACAGTGATGCCTTTGAATGTTGCTGAGATCTTATTGCCCTCGGTTTTCACTTTGATACCAAGCTCCGTCCATCGCTCAGTATTATTCACATCAAGGATCGCCTCGACGAGCTGATCCATATCTTTTCCAGCTGCCGCCGTGAAGTCACCCAGAGCCGTGAGCGTTTTATTCGTAGGCTGTAGCCCACGGTTTACCAGCTTCACAAATGAGTCCGTAAGCTGCCCCACCTGGAAGGGGGTCTTAGAAGCAAAGTTTACGATCTGAGCCATGGCCACCTGTGCAGCTGACCGGCTACCCAGGGCGGTGGTAAGTACTGCCTCCATTTTTTCAAACTCAGCAGTTACGTCTATGATCTTGCCTTGTATTTCTACCAGCTTATCGGCTAGATAGGCGAGGCTCAAACCTTTGATGGCATTGCCGCCTATTCTACCAAGTCGATCCATCTTGGAGTTTAAGTCATTAAGCTCTTTTGAAGCACTCCTAGATCCGGTTTTCACCTCATCCATCATGTCATCAATGGCATCTTCCGCGTGTCCGGCCTCACGAGCCGCCTCACGTAGATACTTGATGAGCTTATCCAGATCCCCCTTAGGGAGTTTTACTTCAAAATTTGCCTTTGCTGTCATCGGTTTTTTGGTCTGTTCCGCTCTATCTCGAGCATCCTTTTACCTCTCCACAGATAATACTCCTCGGTGGTCATTTTACCAGCACGCTCCACCTCGCTGGGGACACCCTTACAAAAGATGTCAAGTTCCCGATCTAGTCGGTTGAGTTCTTCCGCGACAAACCCTCTGAAAGCAGTTGCCTGTAGGCCATCAGCTTCACCTTCGACTTGCTCAAATTGCTCAGGATGGCTTTTGTAGAGGTGTCGTTGGATACGCCCATATGCTTCAAGAGGGTACTGAAAAAAAAATCGCGCTGATGGTCGGGTAGTTGTTTAAATGCCCGCACCTTTTCCAGCAGGATATCATTATCAAACTGTGCGTGATCTTCATCTTTAAAGAAGTACATCACCCCGCCCATCCGGTACAGTGCTTCATCATCCGTGCATGTGGTGATCATATCCTTCAGCCCGTAGGCCAGGAGTCCCACACGGCTGGCATCATGGTCATTATTAGCGGCAAGGATCTGGTTGAGAAACTCCACCACCTTATCCACGCTTATACTGGCACCAAACCATTTGTGAGCCCCGCTAATGGCCACCTTCCGCTTGATCGGTATGTCCAGGTCATTCTTGTACCGGTACAGCTGGCGGCCCTCTATCATTATGCCGCGCACAGGTACTATGAGTTTCTTATTGGCATTATCCACAGTAAGCGGCTCGTAGGTGAGCCGCTCCAGCCAGTTGATGAGTTTTGTTATCAGTCTTTTTAACATGCGTTTAACGGATTATTCGTTGTTGTAAAATCAGGCCACATCCACACTTCAGTCCTTCTATTTTTCCCCTGGTGCAGTCATCAGTAAAATCTATGGGGGATGCACGCTCCTCCTTGCACTTGGATTTGGTACAGACAGCGGAGAGCCCCATGATATTCTTATGCGCTTGCCACACTTAATACCACAGTTACCATAAACTGCTTTGTGGCATCAGGTAAATACATGTCTGTATCAGCAGTCCCAAGAGCTATACTTACCACCCGGGCATTATAGTCTATGGTATTAGCCGGGTTCATATTGAGCCCAGAGGCGGCAGTGATGTAAGCATCTATAGCAGCCACCAGCTCTGTCTTCACCAGGTCATCAAAGGCCGTTGCTTTATTGGCGTTTACAGAGGCCGAGCAGGCTATTCCAAAAGTCACCGTTTCAGTAATCTTAGCTGTCCCAATAGCGGCAGCCGTACTCCCTACGGTATGGCCCGAAGGCACTGAGCCCGGGTCAAGGTTTCTGTCCAGATAGACGTTTTTAGTATTTATTGCCATGATTTATGGTTTTTGGTTAGTTAGGATTTTGGTTTTATCACTGGAGCCTTTTGAGCTACCGAAGTAATACTGGAAGATGGTCAGTGCTACACCCTCAATGATGCCCATCAGCTGGTGAACCATCGGGTTAGCGGCAGTCCCTTCCACGAAAATGATAGAGATTACCATTAGCAGGAAAGTACCAAGAGCCACAGATCCGGCCACATACATCATAGCATCTGACTTTCCGGATTTGGCTATTTCTATTTCCCTGTTACGGGCATTGGCCACATCCGCCAACCTCATGGACAGCTCCTCCAGATCCAGGGCTTTCAACTCTCTGGCCATACCCAATGCCTCCGGGCTTAGTTGGTCAGGATTCTCCTTATCTATCACATCGCTCAACCTGTTCAGGGCTTTGATACCCGTGATGTCCCCCACAATATCCAGGGCTTTGGGGGCGTTGCGTTTCGCCCAATCGAGTAGTTTAAATTTATTGTCGCTCATGGCTTAACTTATAAGTGAAATAAAGAGGAGGCACAGGATCAGAAAGGCCAAAGCCTTCTTGATGGCTCTCCAGTTAAAATGCTTCAGGGAAGTCATACCAACTCAAAGTGTGGTTTATCCCATCCCTTAAATTCACGGCTCCCAAAGGTGCCGCCCCACCGTACTTTTATACCCATTTCATGAGCAGTGGCCAATACCACCCCGGCGATTATCGCCAGGTGCACATCATCCCACGAGGCCTTTCCGTCCACCCAGGCATATACATCCACGGCATTACCATCCTGGTGCTTACCCCGGATCTTATACCCATCACACTTCGACTTCTTTGCCATATACAAATCATATTGCTCCTCATCAGTCCTTACCCCACCATACTTTGGTATACCAAAGTCAATTGGGCTATTAGCCAGAGCCCGCTCCATAAGGCTTACCAGCACTGGGTTCACCCCAGCCAGACGGGCTTTACTAGATGTTCCAAATTCAAAATTTTCCATAGTCAAGGTTCTTTAGTTTCGTACTTCTTCAGCCGGTTTGTCAGCTTCACCACTTGTTTTCTTAGGCTTTCCACCTCACTCTCCAGCTCATTGATTTCCTTCACCAGTTTGTTCTTATGCACCTCCAGCTCCTTATTGATCCCCTTCAGATTTTCTATCTGTGTGTTCAGATCCTTGATCAGGTTGGCATAGGTCCTGGAGAGAAGATCCGCCGCCTGAGCTTCGTTTGATTTGGTCTCTGATTTTCTTAGTTGCTTGTTAGCCAAAATGGTGATCACAGCCGTGACCACATTACTACCAAGTACCAGGGCAACAATTTGAAATGTATCCATTCGGGAAGAGGGGGTTTTTAAAAAAAGCCGGGCCTAAGACCCGGCCTTTCCTGACTGATAAACTATATGAAGAAAACTACTTTGCTTTTTTCTCAGCGGCTGTTACCGCTTTCTCACGCTTCACCAGATCCGCCTCCTTATCCTTCAGCTCCGCCGCTTTGGCCGCCAGATCCTCACCCTCTTTCTCCAGAGTCGCTTTGACATCCGCCAGATCCTGACGATCCTTAGCCACCTCAGCCTCAGCAGCCGATACCAAAGACTCTCTGGTACCTAGCGTTGCCTCCTTATCCGCCAGCTCCTGGCGCTCCTTAGCCAGATCCGCTTTGTCATCACCCAGCCGGGCCTCCTCAGCCTCCAGATCTTTCTCCTTGTCATTGAGGGATTGCTCGCGCTCATTCAGTGACTGCTCGCGCTCGTTTAGGGCCGTGTCCTTCTCACTCAGCTGAGCCTCCTTAGTCTCCAGATCCGCAGTCTCCTGGATCTCATGGGCAAAGGCCGGGTTAATCAATTCCACTAACTTCTCTGTTCCGGTTACGCCATTGATTTTCACCTGGTGGTCATGTGCGTCATTCTTGTTTTTATCCAGAAACACAGCGCCATCACTGGCTATGTACGCCCTCTTGGCATTCTTATGCTCTGCAAAAACTGCCTCCTTGATTTTGTCTTCTTTTGTCATCGTTGCGATTTTAAAGTTGAACATTGGCCTCACACCATTATAAGGGTGTGAGGCCTATTCAGATTTATGCAGCAGTTCTATCTGAGATCATTGCAGCGATACCTTCACCCCTGATAGGTAAAGCAATAAATCGCTTCTGGAATCCAATCTCATCAGCACGCTGTTCTGTGTTGATGGATTTAGGCTTGTAGAACATTTCCTGCTCACCCTCAGCCTTCATTACCTCTGTCTCCAGGAATGCAATCGTACTGATCGTGTCAGCGGCAGCAGCGTCAACAGCTCCAAAGGCCTTCTTTGCACCCGTTGACTCAGTGTAAATGGGAGTTTTGGAGTAAGGAAGGATATTGAATCCGTAGAGATTCAACACTCGACCTGAAGCTATGTCAGCGAATGCCTTAAACAAATTCTGGTTTTCCTCGATCAAGTCCATCTGATGAAGTGGGTGTATCACCATACATCTGCCTTCAGTAGGCCAGTCATTCAAGTCGAACTTCGTTTTCATTCTGGCTATATCCTTCAATGAAAACTTCTTGAATGTTCCTGTAATACCAACATCTGCTAGAAGGGCAGCCGTAGCATCTCCACCTGTAAGCAATACGGGAGTTACAGATGAATCAGCCGCCGGACCATAGCCATGAATGGCCTTGTCGTGAGTCTTTTGCATGAGGGCATTCTTATGCCCTCGAGTCACGCTGGCCAGCTTATCATAAGACGCTTCCATTTCCTCAACATTCCTCACCCGGGTGTTCTCCGTGTCATAGGTGTCTAGCGCAATTGTTTTGGCGGTATCCGTTCTCTGATTTGTAGCGATTGGATATGTCGTGTTATTGATCAATACATCCGGGTCACCTCCAGCATCCGCAAAGTTGAGCGTGTTGTATTCTACAAAAGCCGACCAATCAACAACATTTTGCAAAAATGAACCTACGCGGTAAAAGTTCTCCGAGATAAAGTCCAGCCATATCTCCTTATTCACTCCAGCAAAAAGGCTGGCCTGTCTCAGAGTGTCAGAGAAGAAAAAGTGGCAAGCAGCCCCAGCCGCCAGCACTATACCCATTGCGGTTTCAGGATCCATCTTTGCCACACCCGTGGGTATGGCCGATGCCTGAGAAATTGCCATACCGAGGATTGCCACCATCAGCAGGGTTCGAAAGAAAGAAATTAAAGGTTTGAGTTTCATTAGTCCTTTGTTTGAGTTGAAAATTTTTGTTCTTTGCTATGCCCCCTGGCACCATTGCCAGGGGGCCGTTGCTATTTGTTCCAGAGTTGAGTTATCTGAGTGTTAGGCCGTAGCCCAGGATGGTTTTGAACCGTATGCATCCTCATACTTCTGAGCCGCTACCTCCGGCTGTTCCGCTCTCAGCTGAGCCAGGAACTTCCCGTGGTCTTTAAATAGCTCCTTGTATCCAAGCTCTATCAGGGCTTTTCCATTCGCGTCCTTTCTACCAGACAGATTGGTTTTCCCCTGAGCGATGATCGCCATAGGATCTTGAATCACCGGCATCCCGCCCAGTTGCTTCTTGGTAGCCTCAAAAGCCTCATCATCCTTAGAAGCCATAGTAATGAAATAGCCCTTTTCCTCAGCGGTGATCCTTACACCCACCTGAGCTTCCACCATCACCTCAGCCTTTTCCTTCAGGGTAGAGGTTTTTAGAGCCGCTATCTCAGCGTTCTTCGTGTTGAGCTCCGCCGTTTTGGTCTCCAGCTCAGCAGCTATGGCCACTGTCTTGGTGAGCGCCTGATCCATAGCCGCGTGGATCTCCGTCTCTGAAGCATCCACGCCTAGTTTGATCCCCGGCACCTTATTCAGCCCGGGGATATACATTGATAATTTCATGTCGTATTGATTTGAGTTGAATAATGCTTCGTCGAAAAAAGCAACCAGCTTGATCGGGTCACTCTCTGTAGTATCCTTCACGATCCCTTCTACAATATCTGTAGCCAGTCCTGCGGTCTTAGCCTCATCAGCCCTAAACCAAGTGTCCTTTCCTGATTGCATCCAGTTTTTTAATACCCACTTCTTTTCTTTACCGGAAGCTTCGGCATACACACTGGCCATATCATCATTGATGGTTTCCATGAGTGCGGCCATTTGCTTCAGCTCCTCCACCTGTCCGTAAGAACTGCCGCTTGCCTGATGGATCATTACCCGACCAAACTGCGCAATCTCACGTCTGGTACCACACGCGAAAATGACAGATGCAAAACTTGCAGCTATCCCATCACATCGGGTGTTAACCGTTACTTTCTCCCGGGCATCCTTAATGGCTTGTAAGATTCCCAGACCATCCAGCGGATCACCTCCACGGGAATGGATACGAAGTAGGATGTTTTGATACTTCCCGGCAGCTTCCACAATCTTCTGTACCACTTCACTGGCAAGTATCTCGACACCAAAGGTTCCATACAGGTAAATCTCTGCTGAGTTGTCGCTTAGAGCTTTGAGTTCGAATCGCTTCATGGCACCAAAGAAAAGCGGCCTTTATGCAGTATCAAAGGGGCATTTTTTCAATTGATAATGAAATTAGCCAACACAACTAAAAACATTAGTAATTGAAATTTAGCACGTTCCAGACGCGCCTTTTTATAGTGATAATTGCAACATGAGTAAGCTTACAAATGACAAGAAGCGTTTTCTGGCCGAGCGCTACTATATCAATGAAGGCAAGTCCGGCAAGTGGATTGCTGAATATCTGGAGGTCACAGAGGCCACTGTGTCCCGATGGAAAAAAGGTAGACCAGGAGAGAAAGAGTGGGACACCAGAAAAGCCGAACACCTATCCGCTCCTCACAAGATCAAAGAACTGGTTTTGAAAGCAATGCTCGAGGTGGCTGAAGGTGAGAAGCCTAGCATCGATACCAACGCACTTTCTCAAATGGCCGCAAGCCTCCAGAAGATAGACAAGCAAATCGGTGTACAGATAATTATATCTGTCATCATGGAGCTTGACAAGTTCGTGGCTACAGAGGCCCCTGAGTACGCGCTCCTGTATGCTAAGATCCATCAGAAGTTTATCCACATGAAAGCAAGCCAATCCTAATGCAAGCCACACCCAAGATCCTCAAATTACTCGATGCCTATGATCGCCATGTTCTGGATCTGGAGAAGGTCGGGGCAGTCAATAGCCAGGAGTCTTACGGCGAGCGGCAAAAGCGAAAGGATGAACTACTCAGCGACTTCCTGAAATTCGATGACTACTACTTTGGATTTCCAGGAAAGAAGCCTTACTCAAAGGCACACAAGAAGATCATTCGTAAGTTTTGTAATGATTCCAAGTGCTTTATCGTAGCCATGTGCTACCGGGGATTTTCTAAATCCTCACTGGTGGCAAAGCTTCTGATATTCGCCCACTTCAATGGGTGGGTAAAAAACGTGGGATATTTCTCCAGATCAGAGGACAAAGCCGTCAAACTCCTGGCATCAGTGAAAACGATCTTTGAAAAGAACCCCCGAATCAGGGCAGACTACGGGGCCCAGGAATCCAGCAAATGGAAAGAGAACAGGTTTACCACAAAAATGGGTTGCACCTTCACGGCATTTGGTGCCGGTCAGTCGCCCCGCGGTGAAAAGACCGACGAAGACATCCGTTTGGACTGTGAGGTGTTTGATGACTATGACGATGCGGAAGTTTGCCTCAATCCTGACCGCCTGGATAAAAACTGGAAGTTTGTACAGGGTGATTGCTTTGGTGCATTCTCCACCCTGGGCGGTATGCCCAGGCGCAAAGTGTTTCTCAACAATAAGATCGATGAGGACTGTATAGTAGAACGGGCCGCACAGATGGCAAAGCAAAGCCGGCACGGCTTAGTACTGACCATTAATATCCTCAATGATGACGGAGAGCCATCATGGCCCGAAGCGCTTACCCTTGCTGAAGCCAAAGAAATAATCCTTGAGATGGGTGAAGAGGCGGACACCGAACTATTCAACCGGCCAGCCAGAAAAGGGAAACTATGGACTCGGGATCTTTTCAGGTTTAAAAAGCTACCGGCACTTAGCAAATACAAGTACCTACTGACATACCTCGATGGAGGATTTAAGAAGACAGCCACCTCCGACACCAAGTCACTTTGGTTAATCGGCAAAATGGGCAGCGAGTACCATGTGCACAAAGTCTATGTGGACAATGTGACCGTTCAGGAAATGGTCGGCTGGCATTATGAAGTCTATGAGTTTGTCAGTGGTAGGGATGCGGCTTGCCAATGGTGGATGGAGGAGGTGTTTCTCCTGGATCTGTTATACAAAGACTTTGCCGAGGAGGCTGAGGTTAGAGGTCATGCTATACCCATTCAGGGGGACAAACGAAAGAAGCCGGATAAGGATCTGAGGATCTCCAGTACCCTCGGATACTGGAAGCGCGGACAGGTGTGGTTTGATGACCGACTAAAAGATGACCCGCACATGACCCGCCTCGTCGACCAGTACTTAAAATTCAGAGTGGGCAGCAAATCAAAGAAGGATGGCCCCGATGCGGGTGAGGGTGGTATATGGAAACTCAATGAAATGAGCTTTGCATCAGTCCCGGCAACATACGGCAGCCCACGATCAAACATTATTCAACGATTCTAAACTATGGCACAAACACTAATCCTGGTGGAGGAAGATTACGCCACCTACGCACGCACCACTACCCTCACAGATCTGAAAGGGCTGGACAGCTCCAGACTCACGCGAGCCGAGCGCGCCGCTGAAGAGGAGATATATTCCTATCTCTCAGACCGATTTGATATGGATCAGGTATTCCCCACCATCTATGCATGGGATGCAACCACCCCATTCACCACTGATCAGCGCGCCGCTCATCTGGGGATATTCTACCAGGCCAAAACGGATAACAACAACAAACCACCTGCCGCCAATACGGATGATTGGGAAGTGGATGATCCACGCAACCCGATGATCGTGCGCTACATGGTAGTCATCAGCCTGTACCAGGTGTATCATTCACTTCATGGCAAGAATGTCCCCACCCACATCCGCGAGGAGTATGACCTGGCTAAGGACTGGCTCCTGAGAGTGGCCAAAGGACAGCTCAATCCTAAGCTGCCAAAGCTCGATGCAGATGGTGACGGACTGGATGATGTGAGCGTGATCGGCGGGGGATCACTCAGCCGACAGAACTATATGTATGGTGGCGGACTGGCAGATGATACCGACCACCACACAGACACTGACGGGCATGGTAGCTCCTAAGCGCCGTTTAACGCCGTTTAACAGGCGCGAGAATCGATTATCTAACCACCTCACGGGTACTTGGGTGAAAAAACAAGCCCCAAGGCTGTGAGGCTAAAATATCAAAACCTTAGAAACCTATGGCTTCAAACTCAAAAGTAGGCAAACAGTACAGGCGCGATGAGCGCATGATTGCAGGCACCAAGATCCACGTGGGTCAGCTTCAATGGGGACTCCAGACCATACAGAGCTGGAGCAATGCCGTGCAAGCCGCCGAGTCTGTTTATAACCCAAGGCGCAAGCCCCTCTATGACCTGTATAATAACATAGAGAAAGATCCGCACTTGGGATCGATCACTGAAAAGCGCACCCGGGCCGTGAAAGTATCCGAGTGGGTTTGGGACGAAGAGATCCCGGAAGACATCCGGGAGAAACTATCCGGCCCCTGGCTATACGAACTCTTCGGTCAGATCATGTCTAAGGTCACAAAGGGTTACACCCTGATCTACTTCAAACAGAAGAATGACAAGATCATCACTGAGGTGGTTCCGCGCCAAAACGTCAACCCTGAGCTCGGCCTCATCACCAAGGAGATGTACGGCGATACCGGTTTAGCTTATCGCGAAGGCCGATATCCGAAAAGCATCATGGAAGTAGGCCGTCAGGAGGAGTTGGGAATATTTTCCCGCATCGGGCCATACGTGCTGATGAAGAAGGACAACCTGGTGTTCTATGCTTACCACAACCAGCTCGAGGGCATCCCGATGAAGATCTACTACTATGAACCGGGAAACCTTACACAGCGCAGGGAGATAGAACAGCAGGCGGCAGTACAGGGAGCGGCCTCATACCTGGTACTCCCACGCATTTCTAGTGGTAAGTCCGTGGAGGTAGTAGAGACCAACCGTGCTGGAGCGTCCACCAGCTTCAAGGACTTTCATGGTATCATGAACGACGAAATGTCTATCTGTGTGCTCGGTCAGACCCTGACCACCAGCAATGACGGTGTAGGATCTAACGCCCTGGGGCGGGTGCATCAGGCCGTAGAGGAAGCGGTAAACCTCGAGGATATGATGATGACGGAGTTCCTGGTGAACTATGAAGCCATCCCCATCCTCCGCGCCATGGGCTACAACATTCCCGAGGGGTCCAAAGGCCACTTCAAGCGGACCGAGCGAATGAGCAAAAAGCAGCAGGCCCAGGTATTTGCGATTGTGGCACAGTACACACTCATCCCACCGGAGGTCTGGTATGAGGAGTTTGGTATTGACCCACCTACGGACGCAGAGCTGGCACAGTGGCGCGAGGATCTGAAGAGCGTCAAACTAAAACCACAGCCTGAAAAGATCGAAGAGGATGAACAAGAAGAGGAAACGGAGGACACCCCTCCAGATCCAGAGCCTCAAAAAAAAAAGAGTAAATCACGCGCAGAGGGAGGTTTGAGTGCAACCCTTAACAAGCTTTATTTCTCTACCCATCTCTCCCCCCGTGAAAGGGGTACAATTTCCGCCTCATACGAGGATAACCTATCCCGGATCTGGACACGGATCATGAACGGCATCTGGAACGGGTCTATCAAACCCGGTGATGTGGATCAGGAACTGTTCGAGCTAATCGCCGGGGAGATCTTCGCAGAGGTGGAGAAAGGTTTCGGGGCCAGCCTGACCACACTGGATGAAGCCACCCCGGATTATCAGTTGCTGGCAGAGCTCCGCGAAAACGTGTACCTCTTCTCTGGCTTCAAAAACGAGAAGACACTCCGGGCAGCCAGTGAACTGCTGGTGGATGCCTCTGGTGTTAAACGCACGTTTAACGAGTTTGCTCTGGAAGCTCTGAAGATCAACCAGGAGTACAACATCAACTACCTGTTTGCAGAGTACCAAAACGCACACGCACAGGCGCAAATGGCCAGCAAGTGGCTGGAGATCCAGACCGACAAAGAAGTGCTTCCATACCTTCAGGTGGACGTGGTACTGGATGAGCGCACACGCCACGAAAAGTGGAACGGCATCACGCGCCGGGTAGACGATCCGTTTTGGGATGCCGGAGGCCTTCCACCTTACGATTGGGGATGTAGGTGCACGGTACGCCAACTCAGCGACAGCAAGGTGACACCTAAGAAGAACCTCCCGGATCTGAAATCACTCCTGAAGGAGGAGTTTCAGTTTAACCCAGGCAAGGAGCGCACCATCTTCCCTAAGTCACACCCTTATTATAAGGTGTCCGGCAAAGAGGAAAACCGCGCCAAGGATCTATTCGGACTTAAAATACCAAAGTTCCCAGAACCCAAAACCTAAAACCCAAGGTGCCCAACAACTATGACTCCATAGCCCGGAAGCTCCAGCAGCTCAATGACCGCCTCCCGATCCTCATCGGTAACGAGGTGGTCAACTTCGCGCTCGACAACTTCGAGAAGCAGGGATTTGATACCGGATCAGGGGTGCGCAAGTGGGATGAACGCGGCGGACGGAGTAACATAGATCCACGCCCCGGGGGTAAGATCCTCGTAGGCAAGCAGGGCGGCAGGCTGCGCCGTAGCATCCGGCGTACACGCACCACCAAGTCCAGTGTGACTGTAGGATCTGACGAGCCTTACGCAGGCATACACAATGAAGGCGGCAGGATCACAGTAACGGTGACTCCCAGGAGCCGCCGGTTCTTTTGGGCTATGTACTACCAGACCGGGGAGGTTTACTGGAAATGGATGGCACTGACCAAAAAGAAAATGATGACCATCAAGATGCCCGAGCGGCGGTTTCTCGGAAACTCCAAAGCACTGGAGCGCAGGATCATCAAACTCATAGAGCGCGAGCTACAGAAGTGTTTCACCTAAGAAACCTTAAAACCCAGAACCTAAAACCTAAAACCTAGAACCAAAGAACCATGACCACAATATTCAACGCCATAGAGGCACTATTTGCAGATCAGGACACCAAGGATCTATTCATTGCTGAAGGGCTCACACCGCCCGAGCGTGTCATTGTTTACAACCGTGAGTATGAAGAGGAGGAGGCCGATCACATGCCCCCCCGGCCATACCTGAGCATACAGTTCGACCGGCATGAGTGGGCGCATGAGGACGGGGTGAAACAAGCCGATATCCCGGTCATTGTACACGTGGTGCAGGATGTGATCAGCTTTGAAGAAAAACAGGAGGATCTACTCCAGTACCCGGAGCTGGTGGTAAGTGTGCTGGATGAGCTGGCCATCAGCGGGGACGTACTGGAGCATCAAGAGAGTGACCCGGATCATGACAGCCGCCACTACTTTGTGAAGAAGGAGCGGTTTATGATTCTGGCGCGGAGGTAGGCATGGCGGCGATATAGCTGGCCAGGATCACACAAAATCGGTGTATGGTTCATCGGTTTCGAAATCTACATTTTGCTCAAACCAGTGTTCACTTACACACTCAATTTGTAATTGATTTTCTCTGCAATATTCTAAGAATCTACCAAGGGTTTCGCCATCTTCTATTCTTGTTAGGCTTTCGCCACCACCACTAATTTTATGTGATTCGCAGCAAATTCTTTTTTCTTTGTTTATCAAGTAAGCATATTGTCCCATCGTCAACTTTTTAAAGGTTAGTGCATCATGGTCGGGGCACGTATTTTATTTAAAACGTTAGTAAAAAAAGGGCTTCCCGTCTGGAAGCCCCCGGTGCATATTCCGGTAAACCACTCCCGGACTTGCATCCCAAATCATTTAGAACCGCGAAACCACTTTTGCACATGATCTGCAAACTCCTTCAGGTCACGGCCATTAAACCGCTGGAAGGTCAGCTGCTCAGGCTTGGTCATCTTATCCTTGCCACTATCCCCGTAAAAGGCACTATACATATCGCAAAACTCCTTGTCAGTCATTGGTACCTCCTTTGTTAAAGTATTTCATCAATTGATTACCCGTCCATTCGCCCACCGGCACTGATACGGCATTGCCTATTTGCTTATATGCCTCCCTTGAGTCTGGAAGGATAAATGAGTCCGGGAATCCCTGAAGACGTGCATATTCCCTCGGTGTAAATGGCCTCACACCAATCGGTGAAGCATCATCTTTAATCAATCGTGTAGAAAGATCTTTAGCGTAATGCGACACACAGGTCGGAGCCACAGCGTCTGGATCTTTAGGATCTACAATAATTGGCCTATCCCTGTAGCCTCCGTTGAGTCGCTTAACCAAATATTTTGGAATGGTGTATCTGGGATCTCCTTCTATCAGGTCACTAAGCTTTACTCTGCTATGTCCATCTGGAGGCGTAATATGAAACCTTCTCTTCGTTCCTATGATGATCAAGCGTTTCCTGACCTGTGGGAGCCACGTAAGGCTGTTGATTGGGCAAAACACGGTAATATAATAGTCAGGCAGTTGGGACATTGCCTCCATCACCACAGGAAACTTACGCATGCCTGGCACATTCTCCACCACGTAAGCCTCAGGCTGCTCCAAAGCCAAATGCCTGAGCGCATGTAAAAACAGCTCATCACCAGTTCTGGTGCCGTGTATATCAGCGATGGTCGAGTATTTGGTGCATGGGTAAGTAAAGACAGAAATATCCGTTCTTTCCTGATCCAGCACAGTCTGATTACAGATGTCAACTTTCAGTATTCTATGGGAGAAATTCCTTGTCAGGGTGATGCAGGCCGCGTTATCAATTTCTAACGACTGGCGTACATCAATCCCGGCATAAGATAATCCCAGATCCATTCCACCCATTCCCGAGAAGTATGATTTAGCCGTGGGCTTGTAGGTGTAATCATTCATGATGCACCTCCTTCAGTGCCTTACCTCTACTTTCGTAAGGGCATACATGCGCAAAGCAGCCACAATCGCTTCTATCCGTTGGATTGTAGTTATGCACAGGACAACACTCTGATACCAGTCTAACACCTATTTCCGGTGAATCCTCAACTGAGGGATTGAACTGACAACAGCAACCCGGTTCGTGTTCTAACTCCATACTTCGCTCAACCATGATGCACCTCCTTCAGTAGATCAGCATTGATACGCTCAGTCATCCACGCATCCAGCGGATAATCAGGGTTCATGTATTTACCCTCCTGTATACGGTTCTGCATCTCCTTTTTGCTCATAGGTAGTATCTTCAGTCTCGACTTTATCCCAAAGAGGGGTAAAACCCCTTCATGATTAAATACTTCAAAGAAAAGATGCCGCTGTATTTCCTCAGCAAACGCATGGGAAATGCTTTTTTTTACGTGAGTACTGATGAACTCAAAACCCCTATGCTCAATCTCCATTCTGGATACTTTAAGCATATTCGACTCAAGATTCAAAGGTTCCACCTTCTGATCAAAGCGTTTGTCCCAGTAGGCGTTTCGCTCATTTATCAGCTTGACTATCTGACTGTCCTTAGCAGCCATCACTGCCCTGAAGGCCTCATAAATAGCCACCATGCCCAGCGCCGCCACAAACACACTCACCACCAGCAACCGAATAACAAAGTCCAGCTCAACCATGATGTACCTCCTTTTCTGCAAAATAGATGTAACCCGCACCGGACTGTTTCTTTTCAAAGCCCAGCCCCATCAGGTGCTTTTCATAGACCGGGCGGGTCTTATCATCCAGGCTCATCCAAAAATCACGATCCCAGCCCTGGGGAAACTTAGGCGCGCGCTGATCCGGGAAGCCGTTCATGGCAAAGTCCTTGGTGACATTTATCCGCTGGATGTAGTTTTCTATCGTGAATACGTACACACCAGGAGACTCAAAGAAGGTGGCCAGCAGCTTCTTGTTTACCGGCACGTTTTTAATATTCGCCTTCTCTTTGTCTGACGAATTGTAGGCCATACCCCGGTAATGCTTAAATGCCATGCCGAAAAGGATAATCTTATCCTGCTGGGTTTTGGCCTCCTCCAGCTCCTTCCTGCTCACCTCATGCATCTGGTGGCGTACGAAAAAGCAGTTGTAATCCTTCAGCTTCTTTTCCTCAGAGGGGAGCCCCTCCAGAAACTTCGACTGGATATAGCCGGGGACACCCTTATCGGGTAGCTGGATCATCCACAGGGCATGATCCCTAAAGGCCAGGTATACATGATACCCGACAAATGATAGTTTGTAAGTGTTCAGATCAGTCATAATTTTTTGTTATCAGTAGTTGTCAATCACGTGGTGGTAGATCACAGAGGCCTGATCAGCGTCAAAGGCCTCCAGATGCAGATCCGTAGCCACCAGTATCTTATAGATATAGTTGGGTGATATAAAGTAGTTGGTGTGAATAAACTTGCGGCACCAATCAGCCGTATGGCTTTTCTCCTTGCGGAGGTAGTTCCACACCAGCATGATTTCCTGATTGCGCCTGAGGAGCGTTTCGTTATCCCAGGTTGATGCGCTTCGTTCCTTGTATTGATTAGCCACCGGTTTCCTTTTTAGTGATGAGTTTTAGCTGCGACAGTGTGATTCTGAGTTCGTTCTTATCCATCTCCTCCATGGGCTTGCGCACTTTGCACCTATGGCTCATACACCACTCGTTCACATTGTGCTTATTGATCACTGAGGGGTGCCTGCCGGAGAGGTCACAGTTCTTGCGGGCGTTTCGGTGCCAGCCCAGGCGATAGCCCTGAGACAGCAGCGCCCGGCGCATAAGCTGTAGGGAGTCCTCCTCTGTTTTGCTCTCCAGGTGCTCTATCATCCGGGCGGCCTCCTCATCCAGGAGCTGCCTGGAGCTGGTAAAGCCGCGCGCACTGAAGGCGCTGCAAATGTCCGCCCGTGTCTCCTTATCATTCAGCCCAAGGCGGCCAAGGAGCATGTGAATGCGCCTCAGCTGGCCGGGCTTGATAAGTACCTCAGGGTCAGTCAGCATCTTGTGTGTTATCAGCTCCTGGTTCATCGGTAGTGGTTTTTAGTTTTACATGTACCCGGTACATATGCTGTACAGCATCTATGCGGTATGGCTCCTTGCCATTGCGCTCGTAGGCTTTGGAAAACCCCGGCTTAGCTATGTCAGTGAGCAGGTGATCACACTCCAGGTGCTTCCTGCCGGAGGGTGACTTCACTATCACGGTTTCAAACTTCCGTGCTTTGTCCTCTTCGTACAGATCCGCCCGGTCTATCTTGGTCAGGGGAATGAAGAGGATGCGCATAATACCAGCCTCGAGGAGTGCGTACTCCTCGGCTGATGGTGTTTTGAATTCAAAGGTTCCTTTTCTCATAATATTACTTTGGTTACGATTGGGTAAAGGGTCATTCCTTCTAGCTCCTCAGGCTCGATGCCCAGCTTCACGGACACTGAGCTTTCGGATAGTTTACCTAGTGATTTCATCACTTTCACACTCAGGTCAGTATTGTTGAAGTACACAGACTTCACGATGGATCTCTTAGCTCCGTTGGACTCAGACAGGTCAAAGGCATTCGCGTCACTCTTGTCGGTGATTTTCAAATACCAGTTTTCAGGCTTATCCTCATCCTGTAGCAGTACCACCCGGTGAACACCCGGCTTCAGCTTCAGCTCACGGACAGCCCCGGCGCTTAAAAGGATCTTACCGCCCTTCGCTGTGAAGCGAATGGACGGCTTTAGGCCCTTGCTGGCTACCATCAGGTTTTCTTTGTTATAGGCTTTCAGCTTCATGATCGCACCTCCTCTTCCTTTGGTTCCACAAAAAAGGTTTCCTGCTGGATCACTTCTATCCCGGCCAGATCCTTCAGTTGGTTCATGATCACTTTGTCTTCACGGCTCTCAATGATCTTGTCCTTATTGATCTCCACCTTCACGCGGATAAAGGCCTTGAGCCCTTCGTCCTTCAGCGTTTTCAGGATGGTGTCCCAGGTGACCTTTGAGGGCTTGGATACTTTGGGAGTGCCTGTGCGAAATCCAATGATGCCATGCGTCCAGTTAAGGCTTTTCTTCTTTTCGAATAGCGTGGATCTGTTCTCCTCAGCGTAGCGCTTCAGCAGTTCCAGGTTATGGTCATAGTCCACTCTGGTTTTCTCTATCCTGAGAGTAAACTTCTCGCGGATTTTCTGCACCTCCAGCTCCATTTCGGCTTCTATGCCCTTCAGTCTGCTGGAGGCCTCAGCAAAAGCCTTCATTGATTCGTGCGCCTCAGCTTCTGAGGGCGCGACTGTTACTAGTTTTTTAGCTCTTTGTGCCATAATTAGAATATTGATAATTGGTTACAAAATGTGTTGATGCTTTAGAGTTCGGAAAATGCAAATGGGGTCAATGACTTGATCCGAGGTAACCTTCCGTTTCAAAAGACTGGTAAGGCTTTCTGATTCGCCCCATACCGCTATTTCGCTTTTATCACCAACCAGATCACAAAATCCGGCGGAAAGAAGAAGGCTTCCGGGTATCGATTTGGATGCCCCTAGCCATATATCTGAATGATTAAACAGCCCATTAAACAGGATTGCGCGAGGCTCCAAGTTTGGCGGCTTTACAATAATGTATTTTAGATCTCTCATAGTTTTAAATTGGTATGATGTGGCCATGGCCTTAGAGTGTCCCGTAGCAGGGGAAAAATGCTAAAACCCCGCCATGCACTCGCCCGGTGGTAATGCTTCACCTTATTTGCTTTTTGTTATTCCTCACAGTCACCCCATCGTGGTGTTTACTCTTATGCACCATATCACGGCGGATATGCTCCAGGTGCCTGATCAGCTTATCCAGCTTGTGTACATTAGTGAGGCTCACCACAAAGGCGATATGCCCCGGGATGTGCTGGCTCTGCATGATCTTCTCTGGAGAGTTCCACCATGCCACCACGGCAAACTTTCGGCTAAACAGCACGATGAAGAGTGCCACTACTCTGCGCCCCTGAGCGCGAAACCAGATTTTTGCGGATAGATTCATTTTACAAGGGTTTTTATGAGTTGGTGATAAGTCAGATGCACGAGCTGTTCATCTATGTAGTAGTTCTCCCTGGAGGCCTCGTGGTAGTCCTTCCAGTAGGCGAGTCTGCGCTCTTCGGATTCGGCGTTCACCTGTACACGATCGCGCATCTCCAGATAGTGCGTAGACTGGCGCACATCAAACCGGAGATTGCTCACATAGAGCTCATCCACCCGTAGCCATTGGTTACTCCACCAGTTCCAAAACTGTGAGGTCTTAGGCATCACCTCCAGGCCGTAGGCATCCACGCCCATGACTTTCTCCAGAAACTCATAGGCCGTCTCAAACCTGATGGTGTTCAGCTCCTCCCAGCTCAGGCCGGTAAGGGCGCAGATCTCAGCGTCCATTCGCAAAATGGCCGCCTCTATCTGGGTCAGTGTTTTCGTTTTGCTCATCAGTATTTTAGGTTAGTCCAGTGAATGATATAGCCTGAGAAACCTTCATTAAAATAGATGGCGAACTCAGCGAAATTTGAAAAACCATCGTTCCATGCAAGTTTTTGCATTTCTGCAAATGAGAGCTTTCGACCATCTATTTTAACAACAGTCTCGCCAAGGTAGAATCCGGGCGTTATTTCAATTTCCTGCTTGGATTTACAAGTAGTGATCGGAGCAAACTGGTAGCGGTGTGGTGTGCGGTTACCCACCACAAAGTGGATGTCCATGCCTGCCCTCCATCGATCTTTTTTATCTTCTCTGATAGTATGATACTTTGGTTTTTCCATCGCACAGAACCATGGGTAATTAGGAAAAGTCTCAAAGAAAATCTGACGTTGAACTACATAAGTCATGTATGGCATGGAAGCCAATATCTTCTCAGGAAAGTGAGTAGGCACCTTTTTTGCCTTATCAAAGTATAGTAGGAATCCTAGTGTCATAGCAGTCTCATTTGTCCGTTAGATTTCTTGCCTGTGGCTTTTCGGTATCCCTCCTCCCAGATGGTGAAGGGCTTGCTGCCGCCGAAGCGGCTGGAGCTGGTGATAGCCTGAAAATTTTCCACCCTCACTTTGATGTCGCACAGGTGGCGGATAGGCTTGTTTTGGTTGAAGTGTGCAGCATAGGCCACCAGTATGATGATCTTCGCCTCAAACTCCTGGAGGAGTTCTTGTACCTCCTTCACCGTCAGTGGCCACATGCTGATGCTGTCTATGATCATCACCCGGGGACGGCTGTTTTTCATCTTTGCCTTGTACAGATCCCAGTCGCGTAGCTTCTTTTCGTATATAAATTTGCCAGGCTCCAGCTCATCAAAGCGGTGCCGGACAGCGCTCTCGCGGATCTGAGTGTGCTTACCCTGCTCCACACCGTTCAGGCTTACCTTGCCTATATGGGTGGCCAGCATCTTGGTGAGCTGCATGATGTAGTCAGTTTTGCCGTGTCCGGCTTCACCGTCTACATACATGTACCATTGCTTCTGGGGAAACTCACCCAGGTGATCACGCCACGCCTGAGGGATGCCCTCAGCCAGGTCAAATTTCCAGTTGAGGATTTCATTTACCCCTGCGCCTTTAGGTGATTTAGTAGCCATTGGCTCCTCCTTTCTCTACCCACATATCGGCCATATAGTCCGACTGTAGCCCGGGGAAAAGCCCCTCCATAAATTCTTCATAGGCCATCATGGCCGTGTAGATCAGCCACAGTGGCGCGGTAGTGACCGCCATGGCCACGCTGATCCAGGTGAGTATTATTGCCAGTATTAGGTTTAAAATGTCCTTCATTGTCGTTTCGTTTAAGTCAGCAGTTTGTGTATCTGGTTGAGGATCACCGCCAGTGCGGGCCGGTGATCCTTCACCATTTGCAGTGGATTCAGAGCGGCCCAGTAGACCAGGGCCTCTGCCTTGGTGAGCTTCACGCTGTACTTAGCGCTGGGCGTATACAAAGACCTCAGTGGGCTGTCACCCTGCTTGATCAGGCGGTTGTACAGATCCAGCAGTATGGCCTCATAGAGCAGGGTCATTACACCACTCTGGTTGGTGACTTTGCCCAGTGACTTATCAGCACCCATCACGCAGTACTGATCCACGATGTACCTCAGCGCCACACAGAAGTCATCCATTGCGCTGTGGTCAAGCTTCAGGCATACCTTCAGCTCCTTGTTCTGAGTGATAGTTACTTTGCCCATTTTCCTGCCTCGGTTTTGATCATCAGTAGTATGCTCACTATGAGCAGTAGCGGCCACAGTATCCCCATCAGCAGATTCATGAAGTGCCAGATGTATATTTCGGCAGGGTCATCTCCCTGCCTGGGAGCGGAGTTACCCTTGAGGCCGTGCATGATCACCAGACCCATACCAAAGAAGTAGACCGCATCTAAGAATAGCCAGATCATGATTCACCTCCTTTTAACTCTATGAAAACGGCAATAAAACAGTCAAAGCAAACATCAGGCTGCATAGACATTTGAGGGCCATAATCCACATTACAGCCTTTAGTGCTAGTACTGAAAAAGAATCGGTGCTCTACTTCCAGGGCTTCCCTATCAAATGGTTTTACCCTTTCCATCAAAGCCAGATCCAGCCCAAACTTTTCGCAAATCACGGCCATAAATCGACCTTCAATCTCACCATAGGCATCACCAAGGATTACTTTCAGGGGTTTGATTATATCCTGGATGTATGCCTCCGAGGCATCATGCATCAGACCATGAAGTCTGAATAGGTTACTGCCGCCATTCGACTTGATCAGATTGGACACAAACAAGGAATGCTGACCAACTGAGTATAAATGCGGTGTATGGCCTCCAAATCGGCAGATCATACCAAGTGAGTGAGCTATATCCTCAATGGTGATCATATCCGGTGTAGGATTATGAATTGATACCTTTATACCAGAATGGGTATTAAAATACCCATCGTAAACCGAGTGTACAGGGTGTAATGATCTATCCACAATTCACCTCCTCCTTGTTTAGCTCCAGATCTCTGATGAGTGCGTCCACTGCGTCAGGCAGTTTGTACATGCCCTGTAGCTTTTTCAGTACTATGATGGTGGTCTGATCATGCTTGCGCAGAGCTTCATTGATCAGCATTTTTACCTGAGTGGCGTTGTATAGCTCCTCAGATTTGGCGTATAGCCCGGCCTTAGCATCCCGGAGGGTTTCCCGGTGGCCGTTCTCAAAAGCTTGCTGCTCTATCAGCTCCATTTGCTCTGGAGTCTTTACAAAGCCTGCCTCGGATGCCCAGGTAATTTCGCCTACTTTAGAGGCTTCTGCCAAAGCCTTTAACCGGGTCATTTTATTTTTTTCAAGTTCCTCAGGTGTAGGAAGTCTCAAATTATTAATGAGTTGACCATACAAGTGTTTCCACTCAGGTTGAGTGGCCACCACATACCTGGCATGTGGCTTGCTGAAAGAACCAAAGTCACAGACTTTATACAAGTCGTCCGATCCGATTGGTCGCTGACTATTTAATTGACAAGCCAGTTTAAATGCTACTGCATAGTCTATATGTATCCTGGCATCCAGTGTAGGGAAGTCAACCACTTCCCGCTGATCACTGATTACTGATTTACTGATTACTTTTTCCATGTTTAACAGTCGTTTAAAGGGGTTTGAATAATGATTCTACTTCTTTCACAGTCACTTCCTTATCCTGTATGATCAGGTGGTCATGAATGTCCTTCACGTACTCACTGAGGCGGCCAAAGTCCTGCACCCGATCGGTGATCCAGGCAATCACTTCGTCATTCTCAATGCCGTGCTCTATCAGCCCGTTGATGGTATAGTCCGGGGAGTAAGATCCCAGTCGCAGTGTGTAGTTGCGGAAGCGCCTCCAGAGCTGAGGCCCTAGCTTGCGGTTATTCTGGCTGGCGGCTTTCAGGTAGGCTATTAGCCCCATGCCGCACAGTATAAACCCGGCCTGCTGGTAGGTAGCGTCTTCAATGTCCTTGACCACCAGTAGCATGTCCATGCTCGGGTTCTCAAACTCGTCGATGATGATGAGGATTCCGGGAGTCTCCAGTATCTTCTTGGTGATGGCGTTGAGCTTCACGGTATTGCTCACCCGCTTTTCAAAGCTGATATGGAGCTTATCCAATAGGAGCTGTATCAGATCCTTACCTTTCATCAGGCTGGTACACTTCACATACACCACGTTTTCATTCTCAGCGGCGTACTTTTCAAGGGTGTATGTCTTCGTCATACCGCTGGCCTTGCTGTCTATGATGAAGCGGCGGTGCATCTTTTGGGTGAAGGCACAGGCCTTAAGGATGCGCCGGTGTGGCTCACTGTTGAAGTGTGGCCGAAACTCCAGCTGGAGGCCGATCTCAGCCGCTATCCGGTAAAACACCTTATCGCTGATCGGGCTGGGCGCTCGTTCCGCGTGGTTGATCTGAAACACCTCCTTGCAGATGTTACTCATGTAGGCCTTATTGATACCCACGGCATCACTCAGCTTCGCCTGTGAGCGATCCTTTGATTTGGCCACCCACATATTTGCGGCCTTGCTTACTTCTTTCTTTTGTTTGTTCGTTAGCATATTTATTATAGTTTATCAGTTACTCTTTTAGGTCATAGATGCTTTTGCCTTCGGCCTCCTGAGGCCCTTCCAGCAGTCCTTCATACATCCGGTTTTTTGCCAGGGTAGCCCGTTCTTTTCCCTCCTCCACAGTCTGAGCCGTCACCGGATCACCCAGTAGATTGGCCTTTTTCAGGCGCTCTATGCGCTCCTGGTACCGGTTGTTTGCGGTACTTTTCCTGTCCTCCTCCAGCTGCATTTCCTCAGCCCATTCCGTGCCTTCGTTGGGGAGCCTGTCCACCAGGGCATTGGCGAAGGTTTTCTTCGGCACGGCCACCAGCGGCTCTCCATTGTGCATTACCAGCTTATTGTTTTGGTACAGGTAGGCTATTCTGTTCTCGCTTCGGCCCTCCTCGTTATAGTTGTCAGGGTGTACCCTCATGGTGAAGCGTTCGCCCATGTACCGGTCAGATAGTTCGCCAGAGGGGAGGTCAAATACGGTAGGCTTTTCATCCTCCTCGCGTTTGAACTTGAGGCCGTCACCGTCAAATCGCACTTCCTTAGGTACAAATAGCTTTTGGCCAGTCTCTTTGATCTTTTTGGCCTCTCCGGGGATGTACCAGAAGGCCTCCCGGTCAATGGCTTCATTGAATTTGCGCTGAAGGTGAGCAGTCTCGTCGGTGGATTGCTTGTACTTTTCTATCGGTTTTGCACCGTTAAACAGGTGGTTATTCCACGTATTGAAGTCTTCTTTTAGCTCCCTGATCACGTCCCGCTCGGTGGATAGCCCTCCGGTTTTGCGTAGCTGGTGAAGCATGTCCAGGTTTGGCCGTCGGTCAATGTCCTTGGCGAATGGGTTACCGGAGTAGCCTTCTCTGAATTTGCCCACGTGCTCATTAAAGTGGGCAAAGAATGGCTCGATCATCTTCGCTCTGGCGTTGCCTACGCGCGCGGGGATGTTCCATTTGGCCAGTTGGTTGATGGCATATTGTGAGCGGTAAGATTTGATGGCGCTGGAGTTATCACTCTGAAGCTCGTAGGGGATAAACCCGGTAATCATACAGGCGGATCTTAGTGCGCCTATCACCTGATCCACATTCTCCGATTTGCTCACATAGAAGCCTATCACGGCCCAGCTGTGCGCGTCCAGCACCACAAATACATTCAGGCGATGGTAGGTGTATCCGTCATGGACATAATACCGGTGCCAGGGTGTACCGTCTATCACCCATTTGGCGTTGGCAAATGATGCCGGGCGGCGGGTGATGATGCGCGAGTGTTTGTTGTGGGCCTCCTTTTTGCCGTGCCGAAGGGGATAGATCTCCTTTTGCACTTCGGTTCGTTTCAGTAGGTTCTGGATCGTTTCCAGGGTGAACAGGCACTTGTCATTCCATCCGGTTTTGATCTCCTCGCGGATGTGATAGAGCACCGGCCTGATGTCCTTCACGGCAAGCCCGGTTACTTCACTTATATGGTCACCACTTTGATTCTTCCAAAACGCCGCAATGATCTGGCGGGTAGTTTCGTCCTGATCTTTGGCCCATAGATCCACGGCGGTTTTCCATTTG
The DNA here is from genome assembly GCF_040222955.1 of Marinoscillum sp. Taxonomy (GTDB): domain Bacteria; phylum Bacteroidota; class Bacteroidia; order Cytophagales; family Cyclobacteriaceae; genus Marinoscillum. The sequence goes on from NZ_JAVKCA010000013.1 coordinate 157,674, forward strand.
CTAAACTCGCGGGTGGCACGGCCCATATACTGGCCATACACTTGTGTTTCGCTCATTTTACCACCCGTTTTGATGCCCTCCGCTGCCTTTTCTACTATGTAGTCCTGGCACAGCTGAGCCTGATCTTTAGTCCGTGGTGCATCTTCGTTGATCACCAGCTTAGCGGCGTTTCGCTTGCCTAGTTTCTTTGATATGAGGTGGTTCAGAGCGGCTTCATATAGCTCTGATCTGGTGTCTTGTTTCAGGAAGTACTCCTTGGAGTCTGGGTTAAAAAGGTTGGGTTCGGCTTTGGCTAGTTGGTTGAAGGGCTTGAGCTTCCGTTTGAAGGAGGCCAGATTAGCAATGACAAGTATCTCATGCTTATTCGTGTATTTGATCACATCATTGTAGAAGTCATCTACACTGTTATACCCAAGCAAACGCGCCTGTGAGCGGTTCATAGGGGCCGAGAGCATCATCCATGCGGCCTGTTCGGTGTATTGCGCCACTCGCGCTGTGTCCAGCCCGTAATCGGCGTAATAGCTCAGGGCTAGAGGATCTTCTATCACCATCCCGGCCAGCCGGTCAGATTGGTAGCCGGATATAAGCTCTTGTTTCGTTGGGAGCTTCTCTTCGCGGTTGGGGATTGAGTCGTATTTGATGAGGTTAAGCTGGCCGTTCTCAGGGTCAGGCTTGTTTTCGTAGGAGGTGGATGCACCGGCGCGGTATCTGGTTGTACCGACATTTAAGGTGTTATGGGTGTATCCGTAGGACATCAGATCCTTCCAGTGCATCCATAGAGTGCCGTCAGAGTCTATCCTCATAGCTTATCCTCTTTTATTGCCCGTGCCTTCGCTTCATCTATCTCCTCTATCGTCCATTCCCTCAGCACTTCGTTCATCACCTTCGTTTCCTCTTCATCAATGCGCTCATTGATGGCCGACAGCTCCATCAGTAGTCTGTCGCGCTTCATGGTCAGGTCATCCATATCAGAGCCTATCATTCTGGCCCATCTTCCGCCATCGTACAGGTAGTGCATCCAGTGTTTCATGAGGTTTGTAGGTTAGTGGAGAAATCCTTTGGGGATCTTTGATAGATCCCCGTGGAGATTGTTAGATTGTAGCGCGACATAAAAACTTTCTAAAGACTTGCAATCATTTTAAGGTCATTGATAGACCCGAGAGCTTTTTCGAGCACTCCTGACACACTGGCCTGATATTCTACCCGCTCAGCTATCACCTTCAGGCACTCATTTATGACCTTTTCATCGTAGTAGTCACCTTTGAAAACCCGATACACGTGGTTTCGATGGCATCCAAGACGCTCAGTTACTAGCTTTTTCTCACTGTACTTGAGGTGCCTGTATACAGTGGCTATCTGCTCATCGCTATATTTCCTATCCTTTATGTACATTTGATTTTTTGTATGCTTGTATGTGTGCAATTGTATAGATAATTATCTATATCTGCAAACTGATCTTAAAGAATTATCGAAACAATGTCGATTATTATCGATAGAATAGCGAAATACTTGGATGAAAAGGGTATTAGTGTTAGATCCTTTGAAATGGCTATTGGGGCCTCCAATGGTGCTATTGGTCGTGCTATCAAGGACAATAAAGACATTCAGTCTAAATGGATTTCGATAATTATCGAAAAGTATTCAGACTTAAACCCGGTGTGGCTCCTGAAAGGTGAAGGCGAAATGATTATAGATAGCCGATACAGCTTTCAGGAAAGAGTCAATACAGTAAATGAACCGGAGAGTCCATACCCATACATAATAACAGTAGATCCTCAGGGTAATGAAAATATTGCTTTCGTAAACGTCAAAGCACGGGCCGGGTATCTGTCAGGATATGGAGATCCTGAGTATCTGTCAGAACTTCCGGTATATAGACTTCCAGGATTTAATAACGGCACTTTTAGAGCATTTGAAGTTCAAGGAGACAGCATGTATCAATTTCAAACCAGATCAGGTCTTACTCCAGGGGATTGGATTATTTCCGAGAGGGTAGAGCATCCATTTCAGATCAAGGACACCCGTGTTTATGTGATTATTTGCGATGAAGGGGTCATTGTTAAGCGTTGTATCAACAGACTTTCAAGTGAGTCTAAGGTGTTGATTTGTCAAAGTGACAATAAGTCTGGAGAGTATGCAGACATATTGCTACATCTGGAAAATATAATGGAGGTATGGGAGTTTAAGGCGTCAATTAGCCGCCATATTCCCCCTCCAAGTGATGTTTACAAATCCGTATTAGATTTGCAGGCGGATGTAGCTATACTAAAACATAAACTAAACCACTTATCAAAATGAGAAATGTATCCCTCATCACCATCTCGCTGATATTGGCTCAAATTGCATGTTTTTCTCAGTCAATTCAACTTGACGAAATAGACGACTTCACAGGTTCTAGGAAGATTATAACAAGTCCTTGGAGAGGGAAGACCATCAAGCCAAGTGACTTTGTTGATGTCGATAAATCTCTATTGGTTAATACCTCCTGTTTAATTAAGGATAGCATCACTTTACATACAATTACTTTGTATCTCATGAGCGATGTAGGATGCCTATCTAAGTATGATGGAAAAGCTATCATTCTTTTTGAAGATAAGTCTAAGATTGAGATTCATCAGTTAAGTGATACCGATTGCGATGATTCACCTACGGCCTCATACTTATTACTGAGCAGAGATGAGGGTGAGGATAAGAGCAATTTCCAGTCAAAAATTGAGGAAAATTATAGCCACATTATGAATCATGATATAACCAAGATAAGGGTGTATGGCAATAAATATTACAAGGACTTTGAGCTTAATTTAAAGAGTCAGGACATATTAAAACGCCACTTCTCATTAATAGGCAAACAGCTTTGATTTTCTGATATTCGTGTACTACTAAAATGTACTACTAAGTGTACTACTAACCCGCTCTCAAAATTCAAATGTGCATGCCACCCACAGCACTGGTACCAGCCCAAAATTTTAATTAGTAGCCCTTCAGTTCAACAAGTGTTAAACGCCAGTTTAACCAATTCAGCCGCTTTTAGCGCACTTTCAACGCCCCGATTACATATTAGTTAAACAGGGAGCAATTTTCGTCCATAAGATTATAGTGTAATTACTCAATATTCACATTTGAATTTTCGGCGCTTTTTTGTGTGATGGCCTAAAAACGGCCTATACTTGCAGGAAAGCCGCAAAATGAGAAATCCGCGCAATTTTATAATATGTACCTTTCTATTTACCCCCTATATTTCTTAGCTGATAAGTTAGCTGTGTGCCACCTTTATCCGACTCACTATCAGGGCTTTTCGGAGCTCTTTATTTAGCAGGAGGCGGCGTGCAGTTTGTGCCTAATGAACCTAACCTATGAAACCAACCAACCATTTCTCCCCCGGAGGTAGCTGTTGCTATGTGCCGCTCCCAAAATCCGTACTGAAAGGCTGTTTAGCGTTGCGCGAAGGCTGATGCTGGTATCCGCGCATCTTAGTGGGCTGGCACAGTTTTATTCTGTGTGAGCACAAATTGGCATTATTTCTCCCAACTCCATTTTCCAAAATGAACCCCCGGCATGATTCATTTCCTTGACCGGGTTAGAATTTTCCGACCATTCAAAACAAAGTAAACTATGAAAAAGGTATTCACTGCCACCTTGATCCTGTTCGGACTGATGATAAGTCTGGGTCTGCAGGCCCAGGATCGTCCGTTTATCACCACCTGGAAGACCGATAATCCGGGAGCCTCGGAGGATAATCAGATCACTATTCGGACCAATCCTGCTCACTTTACTCCTATCTACACCTATAATTTTGATATTTACTGGGAGGACGTGAGTGACGCCAGCATCAATGGCACGTTGACAGGACTTACAGAAGATGTAACCATCGATTTTCCAACTGCGGGCATCTACAGAGTAGAAATATCCGGAGATTTTCCCAAATTATATTTCCCCATCGCAAAAAATGCAGATGCTGAGAAATTGCTGACCGTAGAGCAATGGGGGACCATCCGTTGGGGCGCCATGGTCACCTGTTTTATGGGTTGTGTTAACGTGAGGATTCCAGCTACTGACGCTCCTGATTTGACCAATGTGCAGGATTTTAGACTCATGTTCGAAGGGGCTACTGCTTTCAATGACCCAATTGGCCATTGGGATGTTTCGAGTGCTCTTGATATGAGCAACATGTTTGATCGAGCGAGTTCATTTAATCAGGACATCAGTAATTGGGATGTTTCTAATGTTACTAGAATGACTGGAATGTTCAGTGGAGCAACTCACTTTAATCAAGATATTAGTAATTGGGATGTCTCTAGTGTGACCAAGATGCAAAGTATGTTTAATGGAGCTCGGGCATTCAATCAGAACATAGGGAACTGGGATGTTTCTAACGTGGATAATATGTCCTATATGTTTTGGTTTGCAAATTCCTTCAATCAGGATATAAGTGGATGGGACGTATCCAATGTGACCGATATGTCGGACATGTTCTATCAGACAGCTTTTTCGACTCAGAAGTATGATCGATTGCTGATTAAGTGGTCCGGCTTGCCGACTCTTCAGCGTGACATCACCATGGGACCTCATGGGCTTAGTTATTGTCTGGGAGTAGATGCCCGCCAAAGCCTCATTGATACTTATGGATGGACTATAGAAGGTGATAGTAAGCGTTGTGATTTTGACGATTTCGGAGGAAGAAGTGGTTCGGTTGCACTACAAATTGGGGGAGAGGCATTTTTGGGTTTGGGAAGAAATGACTCCATTTATTTTGGGGACTGGCTCAATATTTCATCCGGGTTGGACTCAGTCGCAGATTTCCCCGGTGCGGCACGAGCCTCGGCCGTTGCTTTTGTGATTGATTCTTTGGCTTATGTGGGGTTGGGTATAGATGAGGACGGTAATTATTTGTCAGACTTTTATAGCTACAGTCCTGCTCAGGATTTGTGGACCCCGATAGCCGATTTTGGAGGTGGTGCCCGAACCAATTCCGTGGCCTTTTCCATGGGTCGGCAGGGTTACGTGGGCACAGGCAAGAACAATCAGGGTGAGCAATCTGATTTCTGGAAGTACGACCCGGCCACCAATGTATGGACAGAGCTCCCGGACTGGGGGAGTGATAAGCGCCAGGGCGCGTTTTCGTTTGTGATAGGGGATAAGGCTTATGTCGGAGGGGGATATTACTTTGATGGCTTCCAGTCTCAGCTATCGGATATCCAGGAGTTTGATCCTGCTACAGAAACGTGGACAGAGAAAATATTTGCAGATGGGCTCAACTTAAGTGTCAATGATGCTGCGGCCTTTTCTCTTTATGGACAGGGGTACATTGCTTATGGAAGTAAGAGCAACCTCATTAAGTATGATCCCCGAACCAATGAGGTAGAGAATCTCGGAGATTATTTTGAGCTTGGGGCTAACCGGACTGATCCCATAGCTTACACAGTGGGTGACTTTGGGTACTTCGGATTGGGACGTCATGGTTTTTCTCCTACCGAATACGCCAATGACTTTGAGGTTTATTTTGAGCCTAATGTATCCCCTTCGGATGTTTTGCTATCTGAAAATACCATTGAAGAGAATAACTCGACAGCCACTTTGATTGGAGTGCTGTCTTCAGTTGATACGAATGCCTGGGGAGAACCCGAGTATACATTAATCAGGAGCACTGCGAAGGATACTTTTCTTATCTCCAACGATTCCCTTTTTGCCAATCAGACACTGAATTATGAAGTGCAAGACACATATTCTATTACCATACAGGTAAGGGATGATAGAGGGGGGATTTATCAGGAGCTTTTTCATATTTATGTAGAAGATATGAATGATGCGCCAACGATGATTTCACTATCAGATTCTTTGGTTACTGAGTCAAATACAGAGGTTGTTCAGGTGGGGAGTTTTACTGTGATTGACGAGGATGTTTCCGATGAATTTACCTTTCAGTTGGTCTCAGGGGATGGTGAGAATGATGCTGATAATGATCATTTTGAGGTGGTTGGAAATGTGCTGAACATAGTAAACCCCAATTTTGAAGTCCAACAAATTTACAGGGTATATATTGAGGTAGTCGATTTGGGTGGTCTTTCGTTTCGTCAGTCGTTTGAAATAAGCATTGAGGACACGCCGGAACCACCATTTGATATGAGCCTTTCAAATTTGGAGGTGATGGAAGATAATGACACTGCGGTTTTTGTTGGTGTTATTTCTGTTTCTGATGAGGACACCGATGATACCCATCTATTCACCATTAGAACTCAGGTGGGTTCTTCATATAGTCATCGATTTGAAATTAAGGGTAACGAATTGAGTATTCTCAATCCTGATTTTGAAGAGCAGTCAACTTTTGAGGTACTATTGGAGGCTGTGGATCAGGTGGGACTGGCCTGTCAGAAGACATTCGAGATTAAGTTGCTCAACAGAAATGAGCCCCCTCTGGCGATTTCACTTGAGACGCATGTTCTACTGGATGGCAATGCGGAAATTGGAACAGAAGTGGGGACTCTTGATACTCAGGATGAAGATTTGGATGATGAGTTTATATATGTTTTGTCAAAAGCCTCGGATTTTTTCGAAATAGTAGATAATAAACTCCGAATTAAAAGTCCTTTCAACAAATCTGCCAGCGATGTGACTCATTCCGTTGAGGTGGTGTCTACTGACTTGGGAGGCCTGTCTGTGACAGATAGCTTTGAAATTGTTGTTTTTGGTGTACCACTTTCGATACCTGGAAAGATTCCGACTGAGGTTTTTCCCAACCCGGTTGAGAATGAGTTTTCCATTCATCTGAATGGGGAGGCTGTATTAGAAATTTTCTCTTTGAATGGAGCAAAACTGTCGAGTCAGACATTGTCAGAGGGGAATCATTTGATAGATGTATCGGATTTAAAAAAAGGGGTGTATGTAATATGTCTGTTGTCAAATCAAAGCAAGGAGTACATTAGATTCATTAAGCAATAGTAGCGAACTTGATGCCCCTTATCTGCCGTTAGGGGGCATCAATTAAAAACTAAAATCTCCAAAGTAGTAGCTATTGATTTGGTAGTTTCATCCACCTATGGCTTTGTTTGTTTCCAGGGAGCACGTAGGATATTGAGTATGGATAATTTTTATTTCTGAGACCTGAAGAACCGTCCATAATCCTTTGAACAAATTCATTCTCCTGATCAGGATGAGCCGCCGCTTTTTGTAGCAACTCACGATAGTGTTTCGCAAAGTACACATGGGCAAGAATAGAAACAGTACCTTCAATGCCTTCAAAATTTAATGCTTCATTGGCCTGTATTTGTTCATCTTTTAGTTTCAGGCCGTAGGGGTACTGCCACCAAAAGGCAGAGTTGACTGGAGGGACTCCATGTTCAGTATTATCATCAATCGTAAAGAATCCTTTCTCCACAGCTTCATATATCAGTGGGTAGAACTTTTCTTTAAAATCAGTATTGTAGTCAAATTCATTTGTTAAAATCAGCATCGGGTCACTTTTAGCTGTTCCTTTTATTTCAGCCAGATCAAAGGCCTCTGTTTTAATATAAAGATTATTTCCAACCCGATGCCCCCCCTCATAAGGGTTAGTAAACCACACGCTGCTGGGCTTATTTGCTAGTATTTTCTCTATAAATGTATCGTGTATGCTTGTTCGGAAATGAAAGTTATAAAGAGACACTTCCGTTCCTGAACTGGAGACCTCAAAGTATTCGCCCTTATAAATGGTTTCTGGTTTCAGATTTTCATTCATGTCATACTCAAAGTAACCGTTATGATACCTCATGTCCTGTATTTCCGAGAAGGATCCGTCTAGCGTACTCAATCTAAACTTCAATTGCCAATCATCATTGTCAATTGACCTCAAAAGGCCAGGTTGCTCGTGATGTAGCTGAAGGTATCCGTAAGGGTACTCTTTAGGAAGAAAGAAGTATTGTCTGTCGATGGGATAGGTATAGGCTATGTTGTCTTCTTGTAGCGTCGTACTTTCAAATTCATTAGATATAAACGTAATAGAGTAGCTCTCCGTCAGTTCTTCAGCAGGCCACCAGATATCTTTCTTACCAGAGTAAAACGAATAAGAAAAGGCAGTTTCTATTTCATAGAGACAGTCACACAAATAAGACTTTGGGGTTATTGTCAGCTGATTGGATACAGAATCAACTTCCCAATCAAATTCAAAGGGTTCGCCATCTTCCTTAATGCTAATCAAAAAATCAGTTCTTAATTTCTTGGAGACTTTTTCCTGAGTGTTGGTGTCCTTGAAAGTATTCTTTCTCAATTGAATCCGTAAGTCAGGATTGAAAGGAGTGAGTGGAGTATTGGGGGCAAAGAGCGCAGAATCTACCGCAGGAAACATTTCGAGGCTCAGAGGCAATGACCTAATAGATAAATTTATAACCTCTCGGTCTTTGGTAATTCTGCTAAAGACCTCTTGCCATTCATTCTCAATGAGTTTTTGAACCATGATTTCCAGGTTAATTTCCCAATACACCTTATTGTTAGTTAGTTGTTTAGGTATAATGAAAAGAGAGTCTGACGACTTATTTATCAATGTGTCGAAGGGAATAGCTATTCCACCCAATAAAACATCAAACTGTACAATTGAAATTTTATGCAGCGCTATTCCCTTAGAAGTTACTTTCTGAAATACTGAGTCAATAGGATAATTGAATTTGATGAGTGGCAGGTCAAATTGATTTAGATTTTCTGAGCCGCTCCCCTTGAAAATCAAACCTAATTCGTGTAGGGCCACTTTCTCCGGTTCTTCAATCTCTGTAGTATCTGGTTTTTCTGGTTCCTTTGCCGGGGTTTCATCTTTCTCTTCACAGCAAACAAGCAGAAATATAAAAGCTACCAGTGTTAAGGTGGAATGGTGAAGACAGTTGGCGAGTGATTCTTTCATGATCGTAACAGTTGGTTGTCATTGGAACAAGCCCCTAAATAAAATATTTTTTTAAAAAGTCCACACTTCACGTGGCAATAAATTTTGGATTTGAAGAACCAGTATGAAGCCAGAACCTCTAGCCGCTTATGAACAGTTTCAACCCGACAGCCTATTTGCCTCTTTATGTTTGCCCAAGTTTGTTGATTTTTTTTTGTGGATAAAAATATTTTTCATTTCTTAGCTGATAAGTTAGCTGTGTGCCACCTTTATCCGACTCACTATCAGGGCTTTTCGGAGCTCTTTATTAGCAAGAGGGTGGCGTGCAGTTTGTGCCTAATGAACCTAACCTATGGAACCAACCAACCATTTCTCCCCCGGAGGTAGCTGTTGCTATGTGCCACACCCAAAATCCGTACTGAAAGGCTGCTTTGATACATTCGTGGACCACAAAATCATCAAGCGATGAGGTCCTTACTGTTCGCATGTCTGATGTCCTTCACCACGGCACTTTTTGGTCAGACTTACAAAATCAAGAAGGAGGTATTGCTGAAAGATAAAGTGCCCGTGGCCCGGGTAACCGGTACATTGAATTGGGTACGTGGGGCTGATATGGCCCTGGAAACTTTAGAGGGAGAGGTGTTTTGTGAGATTGTGACCAGAGGTTTCAAGACCTCCTACCCCATGTTGGAGGAGGTGCGCTGGACCATCCTTACCTTCCCTGAGTTCAACAAAACTTTTACCCTGGCCCGGGATACGGATTGGGGGAGTAAGATTTCTGTGATTCGCAATGAGGTGGTAGATCAGGGCCTGCAAATTTCGGAGAGCGGGATAAACCCTGAGGATCTGGAAGGCCTGTATGAGAAAGACATCAGCCTGCGGCTGAATGAGGATACCCTCGCCATCTTAGAAGAGGTTGCTTTCATGCGGGAAAGCCTGGAGGACAATAGCATTGAGCGAGACCGTTCCCGGCCGCATGCACTGGTGCCCTTGGTGAGCAAAAACCCGGCTGAAAAGGTATCGCTGGTCACGCAGGATGTGGAAGGCTTAGGGAGGATTTATTCCGGTTCCAAGCCTTTGGTGGTAGGGAAGGTGGTTCACGAGACCAATAATCCATATTCGGTGGTATATGAACCCACCAAAGACCTGGTGGTGATTTATAAGAAGCTTAAAAACCCTGTGGTCAGGGATGGTAAAGAGCTCGAGTTTTTCCCTGCCGGGGAGATTGATTTTACCAAGAGAGACATTGTGTTGTTTTTGTTTGAGACCGGAGAAGTGCCAACCCTTATTAAGTATAATCGCGAAATGCCCCGACAGGAAGTGATCGGAAAGGCCGTCGAGTATATGATAATCTGGGGGTTTTTGTGATGAGAGGGTTCAAAACTGAGATTTTTTTTCGAATAATATGCCACTTCACGCTTGCATCGTTTGGTTAGTTTGCTTTAATTGGCAGATTAGTTAAGCGCAAGTTTAACGTTAAGACCCAGCCAACCATGACCTTTCCCAGAAGGACATTCCTAGTTGTAGCCCTGTGTGGCTATTTTGTAAGAGCGGTCTGTGCCATCAACACAGCTGAGACAAAAGAAACTCCCAACGAACAGGTGTACAAAATACACCAAAAAAGATCCTTCACCTCAGTCGACCCTTTTGCTGACCTTGCCGCAGCAGAAATGTCAGGGCCAGCCTTTTTCTCTGAGCACCTCTATGAGCAGGTGAGCAGCGAAGATGAGCAGATTCGGGCGGAAATAGAGGCCACTTATAATAAGGTGCTTACCCAAAACAAATTCATCAAGTTTCTGGATGAGCACGCCCTGATGGATTTGCCGGTGGGCATCAAAAGCGATATCGGGGCACTTTCCTACACCATCCTGATCGATAGTGTGCAGGCATACCCATCGCACTCTTTACTGTATGCTTCCATGATGTTTGAGGCACCCCGGTTGGGTAACATTCACTTCCGCGGGGTGGGTATTAAGTTTTCCAAGGAAGGAGGAATTGTAGATGGAGGAATACTCCAATTGGTGGGGGATTATCCATTCACCAAAGAAGAAGCCAAAACGCAATTTATCATCCATGGCGAAAAGACTTTTGTGGAGTTTGATTGCAACGGATTCAGGCAGTTTAGCATAGATGCCAGCCTGCTGTTTTCCAGAGACCTTTTACAAAGAGAAGATGAAAATGGGCAGCTCCTCGAAAACGAAAATGTTTCCGTAGACTTTACCACCAGTGTAGGGGACTGGAACGATCTGTTGGTAGAAGTGTCTATCCCTCCATTCAGGGTGAAGGGAGTCAATGGGGTTTCCTTCGAAGTGGAGGGCGCTTTACTGGATTGGAGCGATACCCGCAATGTTCCGGGAGTCAATTTCCCCGTTGACTATGTGCAGGAGTCCCCTGTTTTTCTATCGGGTAATTCAAATCTCTGGCGTGGGGTATACATACGTACCATGCGGATCAATCTGCCCCCTGAGTTCAATACACCGGACCAAACAGGAACCCCCTCCCGGGTAAGCTTTGCGGGCTATGACCTGGTCATTGATGATGAGGGTTTCAGTGGCGGGCTGGCAGCCGAAAACCTGATCCCCATTGATCGGGGGAAGTTGGGCAACTGGAATTTTTCGCTCGAAGCGTTTGAGGTGAGCATTGTTTCCAATGAGCTTAAATCCGCAGGGTTTAGAGGGAAAATAGATATTCCCATCAACAGCAAAGAGGGCGGTACTTCTGTGGATTCCCGCTTGTTTGCTTACACGGCTATGATGCGCCCCGGGGGCAATTATCTCTTCAATGTCAGCAATCCCAATGAGCTGAATTTTGACCTGTGGAAAGCTGCCGAGGTGACCCTGGAGTCCTCTTCTTATGTAGAGATTGAAGTCAAAAATGGCAAGTTTCTGCCCCGTGCCAACCTCAATGGCAAAATGGACATCAACATTGGAATGAATGGGGAGGACGGGGCGCCTTCTGACAATGAAAAGAAAAACCTCAAAATGGCCCAGGTCACCTTTCAGGACCTGCAGGTGCAATCGGTGAAACCTTACGTGACCATTGGATCCTTTTCCCTGGGTTCCGAATCGGGAATCGGTGGATTTGGGTTTACCATCAACAACATCTACGGTGGACAAAACAGCAATGAGCTCTTTTTGGGGGTGGACATGACCCTTCAGCTCACTGGCAACGAGGGCGGGGCCTTTGGAGCTACGGGCGGGTTCAGGGTAATTTCAAAAGCCGTGGAGCGGGGATCGGATCTTTCCTACAAGTATGACCGGATCGAGATCTCACAACTCGGAATCAATATTGATAAAGGCACTTTCAAATTTGAGGGCAAGCTCAATTTCTTCAGGGAAGACCAGGTCTATGGCAATGGGATCAGTGGGTATGTAGATGCCACGTTCGGCAGCATAGGCCTTACCGCCAATGCCATTTTCGGGAATGTGGACGGTTATAAGTATTGGTATGTAGATGCCATGGCCACTCTGGGGACCACAGCGCCTGTTTTCCCGGGCTTTTTCATCAATCGGTTTGGCGGCGGGGCCTATTATCATATGAGCATCGATTCCAAAAGGGTCGGCTCACAGTTGGGAACTACCACTTCAGGAATGACCTATGTGCCCAATCAGAGCATGGGCTTGGGGCTGAAGGCCATTGTGGGTGTCATGGGAGCGAAGGAGACCGTTTTTGCGGGAGAAGCTACTTACGAAATGGCCTTCCGAAGCAGTGGTGGACTGAAGTACATCCGGTTCATAGGGAATGCCACCCTGCTCTCCAATCCGGCTGGGCTCGATATTGCCGGTTTGCAGGACAAAGTGAAAGCTTTGGCCGAAAAGGCCAAAGACAAGCAGGAGATCAGCGGCAACAACCAGATAGCGAAACAGATTTTTGGGGACTCCCGAAACGGGGCGGCTATCTATGGGGAACTCAACATGGAGTTGAACTTTGATAACAACTCTCTGCATGCCAATCTGATGCTGGATGTGAATGTGGCTGCCGGACTCATCACAGGAGGTGGTAATGCCGTAATGCATTTCGAACCGGGGCAGTGGTACATTTATATTGGGCGGCCAGAGCGGGAAAACCGCTTTGCCATGGAATTTCTTGGCCTGATGCGGGCCGATGCGTATTTCGTCATGGGGTCAGTCATTCCGGATTCGCCACCCCCACCAGCCGAGGTGTCAAGTATTCTTGGGGGCATGGACCTGGATTATATGCAAAATCTCAACCAGCTGGCTGATGGCGCCGGGATAGGGTTTGGTGCCAGTTTCGGCATTGATACGGGAGACAAGACCTTTCTGATTTTTTATGGCCACTTCAAAGTAGGCGTGGGCTTTGATGTGATGCTCAAGGACTATGGCAATACCACCTGCTCGGGATCCGGCCAGATTGGGGTGAATGGCTGGTATGCCAATGGGCAGGCTTATGCCTATTTTGATGGACTGATAGGCATCAAAGTCAAGGTATTCGGGAAGTCCAAAAAAATAGACATTCTCAGCATAGCAGCAGCCGTGGTAATGCAGGCGCAGCTCCCCAATCCCGTTTGGATGAAAGGAATTGTGGGCGGTCGTTTCAGTGTGCTCGGTGGATTGGTGAAAGGAGAATGCAAGTTTGAGGTGGAGATTGGCAATCAGTGCGACATGCAGCGTCAGGAACGTGACTCGGATTCGGCCGTGGAGGGCATGCAGGTCATTGCACAGCTCAATCCCGGTAGTGGATCCACGGATGTGGATGTGTTCACGCTTCCGCAGGTAGTTTTTAACTACGAGATTGATAAAGAGTTTAAATTGAATGATGGAGGGGAGCAGGTTCGCTTCAAAATCACTGCCGACAAAGTAGAGCTCAAGCAAGGCGGGACGGTGATTGCTGCGGATATCCAATGGTCAGAAGATAAAATGACGGCTGTTTTAAAACCCTCGGATATTCTGCCTTCCAAAACCCAACTCACGCTCACAGTGTCTTCGTCGTTTAAGGAGTTCAAAGGAGGCACCTGGCAGGTAGCGAGTGCCGATGGTCAGCCACTGACTGAGTCTCAGAACATCACATTCACCACCGGCGAGGCGCCGGATAATATTCCGGACAATAACATCGAGTACATCTATCCGCTGTTGGATATGGTTAACTACTACCCTGAAGAATATCCCCACGGGTTTATCAAGCTGAAGCAGGGTCAGGGTTATCTGTTTGAAGATGCCGAATATAGTCCTGTGGTTCGATTTACCAGCGGCGGAAACGTGAAGGAAGTGCCTCTGCAGTATGTGAGCAGTAAGAAAGAAGTGACTTTTGACATTCCTACAGACCTTGCCCGCAAGTCGGTATATACCATGCACCTGCTGAATATACCAAAACAGGAAACCAATATTGAGTCCAACATTACCGTGAGTACCAAGACACTTGAACTGGGTGACGGAGTGTCCACGGAGATCAGAAGCAGAGCAGCAGAGGGGACTGTGAAAAATTATGAAGAGCAAAGGCTCTTTGAGTCTTACTTTCGGGTGAGTCAGTATGCCAGTTTTGCGAGTAAAGCAGAGGCTACCCTTGGAAGAGGAGGCTGGAGAGACCCCATTCAGGTGGGTGTTCATCGCATTGGCACCAACCTTTCAGGCCCTGAGCCCTTTGCGCACAGGGAGTTGAAAGTGGTTAATGGCGCGGCACCACTGATCCAGACAGAGGCTGACCTGACAGGCAATGCCTGGTATCAAAATAAGATCTATCCGCTGATCTATGAAGGCTATCCATTGGGAGGAAGTATAAGCCTGAGCGCATCTAACCGGGATCCGGCGGAGCTAGGATTAGTCCCTACCAAAGCGACTTACATCTGGCAATATCCTTACTCCATCACCCTTTCGCAGGATGCTAAAAACGGTGGCTCATCAAGCCTCAATGCTCCGGAAGGTACCTTCAGCTATTTACTGGCCAAGTACATGTATGGCGATTATGTAGACTTATCGAATCAGGTGGCCTCCCGGTATGCTTCCGGTAACCTGTCCAGCCGTTTGGCCAAGCTGTTGGAAAGTCAGTTTCCAACCATTCAGAAAGGAGACTATTGGTCCATTGCCAAATATGTGATCCCGGGCATCAATGAAGTTTCTTCCACCTACAGACACAAAATTTATAACCCTCTTGAATAAAGCTCACCTTCATATCGTCCTTTTCATTGTTGGCCTGTGTGCTCCTGCCATGCTTTGGGCTCAGCCTATTGGTTCCATCCAGGCGAAAGGTGGGGTGGTGAATGGAGAGATCCGTTTGCGCTGGGCGCCGGATAACTCGGCTGTTTGGCAACTGGCCAATCAATACGGATACACCGTGGAGCGGATTACCTTGATGGAAAATGGAAAACTCGTCCGCAATCCCACCCGTCAGGTACTGGCCACCGGCCTGAAACCAGCACTTCTGGTGGACTGGGAACCTTTTTCTGAGAATGATTATGTGGCTGTGGCTGCTCAGGCCATCTACGGCGAAAGCTTTGAAACGGATGCTGGCAATACCTCAGAAGTTGCTCGTGTGATCAATGCTTCCAGGGAACTGGAAAATCGATTTTCGTTTGCTTTATACGCTGCGGACCTGTCGCCCAAAGCGGCTGAACTTTCGGGACTTTCCTTTCGCGATGAGCAGGTGCTCTATGATCAGAAATACGTCTATAAAATCTATGCTGACGTGCCTTCCTCATTGCATGTCATCGACACGGCCTCAGTCTTCATCGGTTTGGCTGATACAAAGCCTCTTCCACCACCTTTTGACCCACAGATCGAGCTGGAGGATCGGGTGGCCATGATCAGCTGGAATGGAGAGGTTCATCGGAATGTGTACAATACATATATCATAGAGCGATCTTCAGATGGAGTGAAGTTTGAGTCCATTTCAAAAGCACCCATCGTGAATACTTTTCCGGAGAAGTCTGTGGAGCGATTGTTTAAAGGTGACAGCCTGCCAGCCAATGAGGTCACATATTACTATCGAATCATTGGGATCGATGCTTTTGGTCAGAGGGGTCCTGCATCTGATACCCTGGTGGGAAAAGGGTTGCCGGCGTTTCACATCGCGCCCAATATTACCCGTCATGAAATCCGACCTGATGGCAGCGTGTACCTCCAATGGACCGTTCCCAAAACGGGGTTGGAGCTCCTGAAAAGGTTCAGTTTAAGCCGAAGAAATGAGGAGGACAGGACCCTGGAGGCCATTATTGAATCGATACCGGCAGGTAGTCGTGAGGTGGTTGATCAGCAGCCACATAGCTCCAATTACTATGTCATAAAGGCCCACGATACCTACGGTAGGGAGATTACCTCATTCCCCTACTTTGTGCAACTGGAAGACAGCATCCCACCAGGCCCGCCGGTGGGTTTGCAAGGTGAGGTTCTGCCCACAGGCCTGGTTTCATTGCGCTGGACTCCAAATGAGGAACCGGATGTATTGGGCTATAAGCTGTATAAATCCAATCACAATGATGATGGCTTTATTGAGCTGCCAGGAGCGATGGTCAGCAGGGCGGAAGGAACCGATAGCATTGCCCTCAACAACCTCACCGAAAAGATTTACTACAAAGTGCGTGCCTTTGACAGGCGATACAATCCGTCTGATTTTTCGGCTGTATTGGAGCTGAAGAAGCCCGACCTCATCCCACCGGTGGCGCCGGTTTTCCGGTCGATTGAAAACGACTCATTGGGTATTTTGCTTCAGTGGGAGCTCAGTCCCAGTGAAGATGCTGTGATGAATTTACTCTACCGGCGCAGTATTGATGAAAATGATTGGACATTGATTCTTTCCGATGAAGGAAAGACTGATCATTATTTGGATCAGGAGGTGAAACATCGGGTGCTCTATGCCTATACGCTGGTGGCCGTGGATGATGATGGGCTGGAGTCAAAGCCGACAAGTCCGGTCACGATGAAGCGATTGAGTCCGGACCCGTATCCACCCATTGAAGACTTGAACTATATCATTCTTGAGGATAAAGTAAAAATAAGCTGGAGCTATGGCAAGACGGAGGTGGTGAAGTACGCCGTGTACAAGGCTACCAACGGACAGCCACTTCAGCTATATAAGGAGCTGGAGGCGAAAGCCACCAATGAGTTGGTAGACCCACTCAAAAGCAAAGCGCCGGCCAGTGAGTATGCCGTGCAGGGCATTTTTGCTACTGGCGAGCGCACCCCATTTTCCAAAAAAATCAAGGTTGGATTATGATGAGAGATCGTACATATGTCAGTTTTGGGATTCTGCTTGCAGGTCTGTTTTGGCTATCTGCCATCCCTGTTCTAGGTCAGGGTTCCGTCAGTGGTAAGACCGATGTGTGTCGGGGAGCCACGGAGACCTATATTTTCAGCAAAGGCACCTGTAGCGTAGTGAAGTTTGGCACAGCCTGGACCGTAACTGGTGGGACCATTGTTACCTCGGGATGCGAAAGCAATTCGTGCTCAGGGGTCAATAAGAATTCTATTCAGGTTCAATGGAGCAATTCTGCATCTTCTGGTGAAGTGAAACTTGTTTTGCAAAACTGGGATGACGGGGAGTCGAATGAATGTGAACAGACCATTATCAAGGATATAACCATCAGCGCTACTCCGGGCTGTGGCAGTGGAGGTGGAGGTGGGGGTGGTGGAGAATTCGGTGGTCTGTATATCGCTGCTGATCCCACGTCTGGAATTTTGTGTTCGGATGATACCGTGTATTTATTGGGGGGAGCGGAAGTACCTTCTACCAGGCTAACCTGGCAGGTTAAAGCAGACGCCGGGGATTGGACGAACTTTTATCCCGGGACAGGGCTGATTTTTGCCGACTCCTGGAAATTCAATATCAACGAAACCTACATTTCGGGATTGGATGAATATGAATTTGAGTATGGCGTGAATTATCGTTTTAGAGTCTCCTCAGATACGGAAGACAGTTCACCCGTCGGACCATATGTGTTTTATCCGGTCTCTCCACCTATAGAAAGTATTGATATAGTTAGTCCTCAGTGTAAGGGTGGAGAAGGATCAGTAGTTATCACACATTCTTCAATTGAGAACGTTCGTTACGTTTACTCAATCACCAAGCTTTTGGTGAAAGAGGGAGACAACTGTGATAGTGGAGTTGAGTTATCCTATGGCACCAAGGTTTATTGCGCTGAAGGAGCTGTATACAATGCAATTAATCAAGGTCAACTGGTATTTGATCTTAATAACGCCGAATATTTGAATGGTGCAACCTTGGCACTATTGTCAGGAGAATACCGCTTACAAATAGAATCTGAAGTAGGAAAGGGTACCGAAGACGCAGGGTCCAACGAATATTCCTCATGTATTATTGACACTATATTTAGTTTTGAAGACCCCGTTTACACCACACTCACTGAATCTGCGATCACCCTCAATCCCACCGCACCTTCCTGCAAGGGAAATAATGATGGGACGGTAGGGGTAACGGTGGCGGATGGGACTGGGAAAGGAGCCATAAAATGGAAGAATCTGGCCGACGAAACATGGGTTAATTCTATCCTTACAGGTTATAGTACTGGTGATAACTATAAGATTTTAGTTGGAGATCAATGTGATACAGTAAAAAATAAAACAGTGGACGTTGTGGCAGGAACGGAGTACTCTCCGGTTGTTGCTATTTCCCACCCTACTTGTAATGCGGATGGAGCAATTGAGGTCTCTCTCCCCGAGAGTTACAACAACAGTAAGGGTTATTCGGTCACTTATGCTTTGAATGATGAGGCATTTGGCACTTCAAACACTTTCTCCAACTTGCCATCAGGTAGTACATACAGTGTAAAAATGAAAATCAATGAACTGTGTTCATCTGAGCAGACAGGTGTGGAGCTCCATCCAGTTCCTCAGATTAGCTCTGAGATTAGCACTGATGAACCATCATGTCGTGACGGTAATGATGGGGAGATTTCAGTAGTAGTTAATAAGGATAAGGTAAATGGTACCACATCACCTATCAGCTATCAAATCATTTTAAAAGATGGTTCCACTGTGGTGCACAATGAACCCTACGCAAGTAGTCACACATTGACCGGCCTAAGTCCAAAAGATTATACGCTAGTAATCGAAGACCTGTGCCGTGGCGGTGAAACGGTTTACAATGCGTCTGTCACTGTACCTAATGTGCCAGAAGTTTTAATCACTGGTCTGATGAGTTATCCCATTGAAGATAAAGCAATAAAATGCTATGATGGGTTTTGGGAAGGAGATATGAGTTTTGAGGTAAGTGGAGGAAACGGCGATTATAACATCGAAGTAGTTAGGGATGATGATGGGTCGGGCTTTAAATCTAGTTACAATACTAGTTTCTCTAATAATGTGTATCGCATGGATGATTCGTTCCCCAGGGGGAGATATTCGATCATTGCAACCGATGGGTGTGGATTTTATGCAACGAAAACATTTAATGTAAATGTGCCAGAAGGTGTTAGTTCTGTTATTTCATATACTCCAACGTTTGAAAAAAAGGGTGTTTTGGATTACACTTTTAAGTGTAAAGGAGACAAGGGTAAAGTTACTTTGGAGGTGACGGGAGGTAACTCCAGCAGTTATTCCGTGAAACTTATCAAAGGTATGAGTTCATGGGATCCGAATCCTGAGAGCCCACCAGGAATCTATGAATTTGAGAACCTTGGAGCAGGCACTTACTATCCTAAGATCACAGATGCCAGTGGCTGTTCGAAAGAGTTTAGCAGCAATACTTTTGAATTAACGGAACCAGCAAGTCAATTGACCATTTATGAGATTGCAAAAACTGATTTTCAAACAGGTCATGTAGCGGAGTTTGGGGGGGGCATGTATAGTAAGTGTCATAATTCTAATTACACTTTTAAGCCGGCTGCAACAACCATCCAAGGTGGAGTTACGCCATATTCCAAGATGTTAGGAAGTACTGCCTTTACAACATCTATTTCCCAAGGCTGGAGCAATGATTCTCCTGTTACTCATACCTTTAAGGTCACTGACGCCAATGGATGTATTCGATCCAAAGAATTCATCATCAACAACCCCCCGGCACTAGAATTCGCTGCCTTGCATGATAACGTGGAATACCTGCATGAAGCCAGCGTGCAGTGCTATGGCGACGTAAATCAAGGACAAATCAAAGCCACGGCTTCAGGGGGAATCAAATCTTATACCTATCACATAGATGGCGAGGATCAGGATGCCACTATTAATGGCTCTCACACCTTCCAAGGTCTGACTACCTCGCTAAGCGGGGTCTCCTATACACTGGAAATAACAGATTCATTGGGCTGTTCCATAAATTCTTCGATCACCCTTACGCGACCAGCTTTGGTACGCATTACCGAAATTGATACTACCGGAGTACTGAAGTCAGGAAATGTTCACATTGCCTGCTATGGCACCAGAGAAGACATCCATTTTGAAATGGATGGTGGTTACACTGGCGGCACCTACAATCTATATATTGAAAACACCCTGACTTCATGGGATACATTGGTTACTGTGGGGAAAGACCTGAAAATGGCAGATGTCCCCCTGCTTGCGGGATCTTACATCGCCAGGGTCCGGGATGAGGAGGGTTGTTTTTCGGGTGACGTGAGTTTCACACTCCGCGAACCCTCAGCCCCGCTGCTGCTCAGCAATCCGGTGGTCACGTTCCCACAGTGTATTGCAGACTCGGATGGCACCAATGATGAAGGAACCATTGCACTCTCTGCCACAGGTGGTACCGGCCCGGCAAAGGGGTATCATTACACGTATACCATTCTCAGGTCGGGGAGTGTTTACGCCATCAAAACAGGCACTACGGCCACCTTTAGTCTACCGGCCAACGGATATAACTCAGTGACCTATACGGTACGGGTAGAGGATGTCAACGGGTGCGAGAATGAGCGTACGGTAGAGATGAAACCTGACCAAAGCCCACTGAGGGTGGACGTGACCTATCAGGCCCCCAACTGCCATGAAGGAACCAATGGGGAGCTGAATATGACCATTTCCAATGCCACGGTTAAGGCCAACGGCAAGTACTTGTACAGGATCTCAGGTGGTGATTTGGATAGCCCGAGAGATATCCTCCACAACCAGACTACCCTTACGTTGGACACACTTCATGACAGCAAAGGGCTCCCACGCTACGAGGTGTTTGTGGAAGATCGTTATGAATGTGATGCGGTCAATGAAAATCAGGTCACCACTATCAACATGGATGCCCCCGATCATTTGTCAGTGGACTCCATCGCCACACTTCGACCGTCATTTCAGTACATGAGTGACGGGTTGTTTACCGTCCGGGCCAGTGGAGGAGTCGGAGCTTTTGTTTTTGCGCTTGAGGACATTGACGGAGCTTTTGCCCCTTCAGTACTCGACGATAGCACTTACTTCATGGTCACCGATACGTTAGCCGGGCCCTATACCGTCTATATGCGCGATCAGAATTATGTGACGGATCAAAAGGAGTTTTGCCAGCGCGAGGTATCGCTGATAGTCCCAGATGGACGGGTGATTACCCTGGAGAACTCTACCATAGAGCAGATCACCTGCGAAGGTGCGGATGACGGTCAGATTCAGCCGGTTTTTGACCTTTCGGATGCTGACCCCGGTGAAGAGACAGATTATGACCGGCTGACGGTAACCTGGGAAGACCTCTCTGGAGCTGCTTCGGGCAGTCTCTCCACTTCTGTGGATGCCATCGACCCGCTTACGGACTTGCCCCCTTCTACCTACCAGATCAAGGCCCGGTATGCGCACTATGCGAGCTATACGTTGGAATCGGAGTACGTGCAGGACACCTTCCGTTTCACACAGACGCAGGGGTTGCAGGTCATGGAGCCGCCAGCCCTTCAGCTGACGATTCTGGATACCGTGCCCTCATCCTGTGGAGTGTCTGATGACGGTCGGATTTTGTTTTCCACCAGTGGTGGCTGGCCTGCTCAGTCCAAATATTATAACCTGGATAACGCCGGTTGGCAGTTGATCCCTTCCGGGGAAATGTATCTTTCCGGTCTGGCTGTGGGGTCTCACGAAATTGCCATTGGCCTGCAGGATGGAAGTTGCAGTACGGCCTACCCATTCGAAATTGGTCAGCGGGGTGTTAATGTGGATGTGACGAGCATTACCCATCCTGCCTGCTATGGAGCGGACAATGGGCAGATTGTATTGTCCACCCAAACGCCTGACGTGGAGTATTTATTTGCGGACAGCAGCTATACCTCAGATTTTGGGGTTTATGAAGGGCTTCAGGCCGGTACTTACCGGCTTGTAGTGAGACAAAAAGCACTGAATTCCTGTCAGTCAGATACATTGGAGATCATCCTCACAGCACCTGAGCTACTGTCTGTTTCTACCCTTACGGAAAATGCGGACTGCGGTCAGTCCAATGGTCAGGCTTCTTCCACGGTAACTGGTGGCACTGCTCCTTACAACACTCGATGGGAAAACTTTTCCGGTAGCCAAGTGGATACTTCTGCGCTTGCGGCCGGATCGTATATTGTCATTGTTCAGGATGCTCAATTGTGCGAAGCCAGAGATACGTTTAGCATTGAGGACAATCCGGGTATTCAGATTGTTGGGGTGAGTGTTTCTCCCGCAGACTGTACCTATCCGAATGGCGTGGCCTCCTTTGTGATCACTAATGGCGTGTCTCCTTACCTGGTAGGAGAAGAGAATTTTTCGGATGCGGAAATCTCCCTGTCCAATATGTTGGCGGGTGATACTACACTCACTGTGGTGGACAGCCGAGGTTGCTCAACTGATTTATTCCTGAGTATTCCGGCCCAAAACACTTTATTGGTGAGCTTGGATAGCTCCTATTTCACCACCTGCGAGGAGGCCAATGGAGCGATTAAGGTGAGCGCTTCCGGAGGTGCCGCTCCTTATACATTTGAATGGTTAGGACTAGAGGTATCAGGTGATTCGATCAGTGGTTTGTCACCAGGGAGCTATTCGGTACAGGTGACTGACGGCCATGGGTGCAGTAAGATTGGAGTTTATGAAGTGATTTCATCCGATGGTGTAGAGGGAGTGGAATGGACAATAGACAACCCTTATTGCGACCTAAGCATTGGTGTGATTACCGTGGATACGGTCATGGGGGACTTTCCGCCATTCGGTCTGGTGCTCACCGGGCCCGGTGGAGCTACTTTCACTGATACTTACACACCTGGTGGGAAAGTGATTTTTAGTGACCTGGGTGCAGGCATCTATCAGTTATCGGTTGATGACCAAAATGGCTGCCAATATACGGTCAACGGCCTCCAACTGGAAAACGATCCGTCACTGCTTCCTGCATTTGATTGGGAAGTGATCACCCAAAGTGCTTGTGACCTGCCTACAGGTGTACTGCAAATCGAGCCACTATCGGGAGCTGCACCATTCACTTATCAGTGGTTTGATGAGGAAGGAAATGATCTGGGCATGACCGGAGCCAAAGGAACGGCCCTTACTGCCGGTTATTATGAGGTCATTGCCACAGATACTGCCGGGTGTGACCAGGTCATTGCGGTCAGCATGGAGGACAGGGAAAGTCCAATATTATCGGTCACAGGTAAGACCACCTCCCCTGTCGGAGCGGCCAATGGTACGCTTCAGGTGCAGTTAGCCAATGGAGTAGGGGCAGCTTCCGGGTATTACCTGGACACTACCTTTTCCGAATCCGGATATTTTGAGCACTTACCACCGGGACAATATGCCGTGGTAGGGATGGATAGCCTGGGCTGTGCTTCAGATACCATTACCACGCAGATCATTGGCACGCCCCAGCTGGATATTACCTTTTTGTTTACCCAGGATGCCACCTGCGAAGTGCCCGATGGTAAGGTAGGTGTCCAGGCTGCCGGTGGCATCACGCCTTATGTTTTTTCACTGGAAGGCTCAGTGGTATCATCCACGATTACGGGGCTGGCCCCCGGGTCATATTGGGTGGCTGTTACAGATGCCATTGGCTCTGTGGACTCTGTTTTGACAGAGGTGGAAGCATTGGAGGATCTTGCGGTTACGAATGCCACTACGTTGGTGTCATGCGAAGGAGCTTGTGATGGTACCGCCCGGCTATTCCCCTCCGGAGGATCGGGTAGGTACGCAATCAGCTGGAGCGATGGCGCTTCAGGTATATCCAGAACAGGCCTGTGCCCGGGTACTTATGGCTATGTGGTCATCGATGACCGCCATGGAGGATGCTATGTGGAGGACACCCTGATCATAGGGGAGGAGCCCTATCTCCGGTTAGCGTTGGTAAAGCAGGTGGCTCCGGATTGTTACAATGGCACCAATGGGCAGCTGGTGGTAAGTGCTTCAGGGGGATCAGGAGCTTATGCCTATAGCTGGTCTACCGGACAAACTACCGCCAGCATCAAAGGATCGGCAGGCGTGTATTGGGTGACGGTGACTGATCAGACCCTGGGCTGTACCATCTCCGATACTTTTCAAATTTTGAGCACACCTGAAATAACAGTGGTTGACACCCTCATCACTCAGCCATCCTGCTGGGGAAGTTCGACGGGAGCTGTGACATTGGTCATTGAGCATGCCAGGTCGCCTCTGGTTCGCTGGTCGAATGGTCAGATAGGCAAGACTGCCGTAAATCTCGCTGCGGGTACCTATGGTTATGACATTGAGTCGAGCCTGGGTTGTACCATCACTGGTGAAGTGACCGTGACCGAACGTGAAAGATTAGCGGTCACCACAGAGAAAATTGATAACCTGTGCGCGGATGACTGTGCCGGAGAAATCAGCCTCACCATTTCCGGTGGGAAAAAGCCCTATAGCATCCAGTGGACACATGGCAGCAGTGTGAAAAATCCTAAATCATTATGTAGTGGTTCTTACAGCTATCGGGTACAGGACGCGTTTGGTTGTGTGGTGGAAGGTACGGTAGAAATTCAGGAGCCCCCGGCACTGGCCTTCCAGTCGGCTACCATTGGGCATGTTTCCTGTTATCAGGGGAAGGATGGCTCCATCACTCCGGTGATTACCGGGGGTACTACTCCATATACCTATGCATGGTCTACCGGGGCCACTACCCCTGAGCTGTCAGGAATCAAAAGAGGCACTTATACACTTGTTGTATCAGATGCCAATGGCTGCGCGACCAGTAAATCATATTCGGTGATAGAACCTGGCGGTCTTACGCTCCTTTCTACCGTAAAATCCGGTCCGTCCTGTGCGGGTTACAGCGATGGATGGATTGAAATTGAACCTTTCGGTGGTGTAGGGCCCTATTCGGTCAGCTGGGACAATGGAATGACCGGACCCCAGATTTCAGGGCTGGCAGCCGGAGCCTATCAGATGGTTTTGACGGATTCAAAAGGATGTAGCATGGAGCGGAGAGTGGTCATTCAGGATCCGATCGGCATGCAGTTTTCGAATGTTACATTTGATAATCCCATTTGTCATGATGATGCGAATGGGTTTATTTCATTCCGTGTGGTCGGAGGTACAGGCGTTTATACTTATCAGTGGTCAAACGCAGCTCAGACATCCACCCTGGAAGGCCTGTCGTGGGGGGATTACAGTGTGACGGTGAAGGATGAGGAGGCCTGTGAGATTAAACGGACTTTTAGTCTTGAGAATCCGGAAATTCCTCAGGTGACTGGTATTGATGATTCTTACATCATTTGTGGTGGCGGGGAGCTGTTTTTAGAGCCTCTGGAGCCATGGAAAACCTATAAATGGTCTGGTCCCTATGATTTTACCAGTTCTGAATCGCAGGTCATCCTTTCAGAAGGCGGAGAGTATGACCTGGCGGTGACCGATGAAAATGATTGCCCTTCAGGAATCGCCACTTTCATAGAAGTTTCCGAAAATTTACTGGAAGCAGACTTCATACGGATCAGTGAGGCGGTCACTTTTGAGCCGGTCGTATTCGTAGACCTGAGTACCCCTATGCCGGATGTGGTTAACTGGGTGCTGCCGGAGGACGAGTCTATTGTGATCAATGAAAAAACAGACATCTCCATGGAGCTTGTTTTCACCGAACCGGGTGAATACAAGATTGGTGTACAGGTGAATCTGAGCGACTGTGCCTCGGAGATTTATAAAATAGTGAGTGTATCAGAAGCTGATGCCGGATCACGGACTTCCAGCTCCAATGATAGAAAATCGAGTCCCGTTGCGGTGCAGATTTTTCCTAACCCTACCAGTGATCTGATCAGGTTGGTTTTTCATGCACCCTCAGACAATCCGGTGCAGGTACAGCTCATGAGCCTTGACCAAACAGTCATCCGGTCTGAGCAACTTTCCGGCCGCCGGGATTATTTCATTGAATGGGATTTTTATGATGCTCCGGCTGGGGTATATCTGCTGGTATTTAGCCACGGAAATCAGGTACAATCAAAACGAATCATGGTGTTGAAATGAAAGGATTGCGGGCGATAGGATATGTGATCTTGATGGTCACCGGGACTTTTTTACAGGGGCAGAATTTTTCAAAAGTGACCATTACGGCTTTTGAGGCTATGACTGATGCACGGGCCGAATGGGTGGATTTTAACAATGACAATTACCTGGACCTGTTCGTGTCAGGCACCAATAATGGCGGCACTTTTAAGGTGGTCGTTTACTTCAACAATGGGGACGATACCTTCAGCGCGTTGACCATTGCCAATCTGGACGATGTGGCTTATGATTTTGGAGACTATAATCATGACACCTACATAGACATACTCCTCTCGGGGGTGGACAGTGGCGGCAATAAGTACTTTACGGTTTATAAAAACAATTCGGGCACCTCTTTTTCTGCCCAGTCGTTTGGGCTTTCAGGCTTTTCGCGCGGAGGTGTCAAATGGTATGATGTGGATCAGGATGGTGATTTGGATATTTTATCCATGGGGCTCAACGCCAGTAACCAAAGGGTGGTGGCGTTTTATGAATATACGTCTGCAAGCTATCAATCAGTGGCTACTTCCATTGCGCCCCTAAGCAATGGGGTGGTAGGCATCCTGGATGCCAATCAGGACGGGATCATTGAGGTTTTATTTTCCGGGTTCAACACCAGCGGGGATGCAAAGACTGCCATCTATTCTCTGTCCAAAGAATGGGAAAGCACACTCTACACCGGCACGCTGGAAGGATATGCACTGAACTCCTATGGTTTGGGCGATTACGATGAAGACGGGTTTGTGGACCTGTTGATGACAGGGTTTTCCGAATCAGCTTCTGAATCTTCAGATCTCTTTACCAACAATCAGGTCAACAGCTTCATTCAAGAGTCCCCATTTTTACAGGATTTATCAGCTTCTTCGGTAGATTTTGGTGACGTGGACAACGATGGGCTTCTGGATATCCTGCTCACCGGGCTCAACGGGTCTACGAAATACATTCAGTACTATCAGAATGCTGAAAGTGCAGGCAGCTACTCTTTCTCCAACGTGGCGGTGACCATGGAAAACATTTTCGATGGTGACATAGCACTGGGCGACTATGACAATGACGGTGACCTGGATGTCTTTCAGGTTGGGAATTCAGACCTGGCTTTTCAGGCCAATCTGTATGAATCAGATATGGCGGCTACTCGCGTCAATGCCGCGCCGAATGTGCCGGTGATCGTTTCCGGGGTGACCAGCGAAGATTCTGTCACCCTCACCTGGAACGCTGCCACAGATGATCGGACAGCAGCTGCAAGTGTCACTTACAATTTTTACATTAGCACCAATCCATCAGGTAGTGGCCTGGTGGTGGCCCCTTTGTCCAATCTCGCTGATGGCTACCGACAGGTGATGCTCCCAGGGAACGCCCGAAATCAGACTTCTTTCACCGTTCATCAGCTGCCTGAGGGTATTTACTACTGGGGGGTGCAAGCTGTTGACAACAATTTCAAAGGTTCAGATTTTGCCACTGAGGAGAGCTTCACGGTGTGCTATGCCGTGAACATGGGGAATGATACGACCATTTGTAAGTTTGAATATGTAGAATTGGAGATTGCGGACCCTGAAGTGGATGTGGTGAACTGGTTTACAAAAACCGATGGCCTGGTCCTGAGCAATTCATTGACTTACAATCACCAGGCCCTCAAACAGGACACGGTCATTGCAGAAATTACGAAGACTTTTGGGTGTACGGTCTATGACACACTGATCGTGGAGGTGTATGACCTGCCGTCCTTCGACCTGGGCAACTACACCACGATTTGCTACGGGGAGTATTTTGACCTGTCAGTAAGCGATTTGGGCATTGTCGGGCTTGACAGTGTGAACTGGTACAGCACAGGTTTAGGGAGTTTACTCCAAAACAATGAATCACTGAGCTATGAAGTACTGACCAAAGACACACTGATTGCGGAGGTATTCAATGTGAATGGCTGCGTGAACTGGGACACGCTGATCGTGGAGGTATATGACCTACCATTATTTAATCTGGGCAATGATACCACGATTTGCTACGGCCAGTATTTTGACCTGTCAGTAAGTGATTTGGGCATTGTCGGGCTGGACAGCGTGAACTGGTACAGTACCGGCTTGGGGAGCCTGATCAAAGACAATGAATCCTTGAGCTATGAAGTACTGACCAAAGACACGCTGATTGCCGAGGTATTCAATGTCAATGGCTGTGTGAACTGGGACACGTTGATCGTGGAAGTGTATGACCTGCCGTCCTTCAACCTGGGCAATGACACCACGATTTGCTACGGCCAGTATTTCGACCTGTCGGTAAGTGATTTGGGCATTATTGGATTGGACAGTGTGAACTGGTACAGCACCGGTTTAGGGAGTTTACTCCAAAACAATGAATCGCTGAGCTATGAAGTGCTGACCAGAGACACTTTGATTGCCGAGGTGTTCAATGTGAATGGCTGTGTGAACTGGGACACGCTCGTTGTGGAAGTGTATGACCTGCCGTCCTTCAACCTGGGCAACGACACCACGATTTGCTACGGCCAGTATTTCGATCTGTCAGTAAGTGACTTGGGCATTGACGGGCTGGACAGCGTGAACTGGTACAGCACCGGTTTGGGGAGCTTACTCCAAAACAATGAATCCCTGAGCTATGAAGTACTGACCAAAGACACCCTGATTGCCGAGGTATTCAATGTGAATGGCTGTGTGAACTGGGACACGCTGATCGTGGAAGTGTATGACCTGCCGTCCTTCAACCTGGGCAATGACTCCACGATTTGCTATGGCCAGTATTTTGAACTTTCAGTAAGTGATTTGGGCATTGTCGGGCTGGACAGTGTGAACTGGTACAGCACCGGTTTGGGAAGCCTGATCAAAGACAATGAATCGCTGAGCTATGAAGTGCTGACCAAAGACACGCTGATTGCTGAGGTATTCAATTTGAATGGCTGTGTAAACTGGGACACGCTCATCGTGGATGTATTTGCCCTTCCGGTTTTTGATATTGGGAAGGACACATCCGTGTGCTTTGAGCTGTCTATTTTGCTGGAGACCGGGCCTTTGTATGATGAGGTCAATTGGTATTCCAGGTACACCGGTGAAGAACTGCAGTCCGAAAGCTGGTTTTTCAATTATCAGGTCATTGCTACCGATACCCTTATTGCTGAAGTATACGATGTAAATCGCTGCCTGAATTTTGACACCATTCGCATTGAAATGGATCCGCTACCAGATCACACCCTGGGGCCGGATGAGCAAATATGCTTTTTGGATACCGTTCATCTGGCTGTAACGGGTAGTTGGCCAGAAGTGAACTGGTACACCGATGGTGATCAGCTATTGCAGGCGGATCAGGTCACTTATGATTTTAAAGTGGAAGAGACCATCGAAATCTGGTCAGAGGTCTATTCCGCGAAAGGCTGTGTTCAATATGATACCATTCAAGTGGAAATGCTCCCCTTGCCGACCTTTGACCTTCCTGAGGAGAGCGTCTACTGTTTTGGCGATACAATTACCAGCGACGTAGGCAGCATTGGCCAGTCTTATGAGTGGCGGGATGGTCAGCAAAATTTACTTTCGGAAGCTTCCCTTTGGGAAACGGTTGCAACCGAGTCTTTGACTGTTTCCTTGCTCGTGACGGATGAAAATGCCTGTACATACTCAGACACCACGCATGTTTTGGTCAACGTGCTTCCGCAGTTCACCATTCAGGGAGATCCGGTGATTTGTCAGTACGATTCCACTACACTGAGTATTGCGTTTGATTTGCCGGATTCCACCCATTGGTACACTGCATCCGGGAGTCTTTTTACCAACACCGAGTCGGTACGTTTATCTCCGGATGAACATACCTGGGTATTTGCGGACCTGATTGACCAAAACGAATGCCTGTGGACGGATTCGGTGGAGGTGATTGTGAACGAGCGTCCCCTTGCGCTGGCCGGGCGCGATACGCTGATTTGTTATGGGGGGGAAACCCTTCTGGGGGCAGATGATACCGAATCAGATTGGACCTACCAATGGACACCAGCTTTGGGATTATCACAGGCTGATCTTGCCAGACCTTTGGCTACACCTGAAAGCACCATGGCCTACCAGCTGGAGGTGATCAATGCGGAAGGCTGTAATGCCATCGACTCTGTATGGGTGCAGGTCAATCCCAAAATCACAGTGGATGCCGGGTCGGATGTGGCGATTTGTTTGGGTGATACCATAGCCATCGGAGGTGTGCCTTCAGCGAGTGGGAGCCTTTTTGGTTACCAGTACAGCTGGAGACCTAATGTCGGATTGAAGGATATTTATGCATCCAATCCACAGGTGTCACCTGAGGTGACTACCCGCTATTACCTGGAAGTTTACTCCGGCTACTGCCCTCCGGGGAGTGATTCAGTACTGGTCACGGTCAACTATGCGCCGGAAATCACGGTGAGTGCACAGCAAAGCGTAGGCCCTGATGAGTCTGTGATGCTTTCCGCTGACGGTGGGGTAGCCTATGTCTGGACTCCTGAAAATACCCTGGATGACCCCTTTTCTGCTACTCCGCAGGCCTCACCACTGGAAACTACCTTATACACCGTGCAGGTCACCGACGAAAATGGCTGCGAAAGCGTAGGGCAGGTGAATGTGCTGGTGCAGAATGTGATGTTCATCCCTAACCTGTTCACCCCAAATGGTGACAACAGCAATGACACCTTCCTGGTGTATGGATCGGGTATTGCCACCATCGATTTTCAGGTCTATGACCTCAATGGCAACAGGCTTTACCACACCAGAAATGTGGAAGAGGCGATCCGGGTGGGTTGGGATGGTACCTACCAGGGAGCCGAGATGGCCAACGGCACCTACATGTGGTCCATCAGCGGACGCTTTCACAATGGTGCGCCCTTGAAATTTAATGGTCAAAGTAAAGGAACTATAAAGCTGCTGAGATGAGAAAACTATACCTGATTGGATTACTCATAATGTCTACGGTGGCCATGGCCCAGCGCTCAGTTTATACACTGCGCCAGTACACCCCATTGCTGATCAATCCGGCCAGCCCCACGCTCAACTATGAGGCGGAGGTCTCCATGTTTCATGAGGAGATAGGGATTGCTACGGGGGAGTACCTCACGACCAACAGCTTCAATGGGGATTATGTCTTTGTACAGAAAACCACTGGAAGAAAGTGGATCGGGATCGGGCTGAATGCCCTGGAGCGGGATGCCGGAAAATCTGATTTGCTAAAGCGCTATGAAGCCGGGCTCACAGTGGCGACACCCGTGCAGCTCACTGTCCACCAGTCATTGCATTTTGGAATGAATGCCACCTACTTAAGCACGCGTACTTCTATGGAGCATTTGTCCACGGGCTCCCAATGGATCGCGAGTGAGTTTCGGTACGATCCGAACGCCGGACTGGGTGAATCTTTTGAGGTGCAAAACGTCAACTATACGAGCCTGAGCACCGGCCTCATCTGGGCGCTCGAAAAGGATGGTCAGCAGCACTCCTCCGTCGGTCTGGCCGTCTGGGATGTGAACCGGCCCAATCAGTCCTTTTTTGATTCAGACGCACGTACACCACTTACCTATCAGCTACATGGCCAGACGAAACTCTATGAAAACCATCGGGTGGCTTTGTCACCGGCCTTTTATTACCTCCGGTCCGGCTCAGTCAACAGCTACGTGGCGGCATGGTCTGCCAAATTGCTTTTTCAAAATGAAAATCCCTACGACCTGCTGCGGTCTGGCAATGTGGACCTGGTGGCACGGTATGGGTTTAACCGTGACGCATCGCTGGGGGTGGTGCTCAACCAGCCCGGATTTTCTGCCGGGGTAGCCTATAATTTTCCTTTGGGACATGAAAATCAGTATCTACGTGGTGGCCTGCAGGTGGGAATCACCCTGAGCCGTGCCCTTTGGAAACCAAGTCCTAAGAAGATCACCATAGAAGCTGTCCCTGCGCGCAGGAGTTTTGATTTTGAAACCCAAAAAACGGTGGTGCGACAAACCGAAGTGGATCAGATCAGGACGGAGCTGGAGGCTGTCGACCAGGTGAAGGCCCTGCAATTTGAATTGTCCAAGGATTTTCGCTTTGCCTTTGGCAAGGCCGATCTGGGGACGGAAAGTGAGCCTTTTCTGGATGAGGTGTATCAGCTCCTTTCGGAAAATCCGGATTGGCAGCTGCAAATCATCGGGCATACGGATAATGTGGGCAGCAAGCAGGCCAATTACGACCTGTCGGTGGCGCGTGCACAGTCTGTGGCAGACTACCTCATTCGCAAGGGCTTTGATGCCGGGCAGTTGATGGTGACCGGGCGCGGAGATACCGAGCCGGCGGCAGACAATGCTACTCCGGAGGGTAAGGCCCGAAACCGACGGGTGCAGTTTTTAATCAACGTGAGGAATGAGGAATAATCATGCCACCATATCGTCCTTTTGCGGTATGATGCTCCTCTGGATAGTGGGCTTTATGCATTCGGGACAAGCCCAGAACCTGGAAAATCTGGGCAAAGGAGACGCCTTTTCCATGTCGGGCGGTATCAATGCCAATCAGGTGTTTTATCAGGCCAATGGGGTGGCTGATCGGCGTGATCCTTACAATTATTTCCTTTCGGGAAACCTCAATTTTGTCCTTTACGGGTGGAGTGTTCCGTTTTCTTTTTCCTACTCCAATCAAAACGCCACTTTTCAGCAGCCTTTCAATCAGTATGGCCTCAGCCCGACCTATAAGTGGGTGACGGCTCATTTGGGTTACCGGAGTATGACGTTTTCCAAATATTCCCTGGCCGGACATTTGTTTCTGGGGGCTGGTGTGGAGCTGGCACCCTCAGATAAAATCAAAGTGGCCGCCATGTATGGGCGATTGCAAAAGCCCGTGGAGCTGGATACCACCAAAACGGCCAATTTGCCTGCCTACCGGCGAATGGGGGGCGGCGCAAAAGTCACGTTGGGAGGGAGCACCCATAGCGTGGACCTGACCTTCTTTCGGGCAGCCGATGAGGCTTCTTCGCTCCAGACAGATCCGCGCAGCATGGAGATTTATCCAGAGGAAAATTTTGTGGTGAGCCTCGGGGTGAATACCAAAGTCTTCAAACGCCTATCCTTCAAGGGAGAAATTGCTTCCAGCGCCATCACCAGTGACAGCCGCGCGGAAGCGGTGCAAGCCAACAATGCTTATGACCACCTGGACTTTTTGTTTCAGCCCAAGACCTCTTCGGCGTACTATCTGGCCATGAATGGTGCCCTGCAATACCAGTTTAAAAAGTCAGCTTTTGGGGTGGCCTATGAGCGTGTGGACCCCAGGTACCGTACGTTGGGAGCCTATTATTTCAATAATGACCTGGAGAACATTGCCCTCACCCATAGCTCCCGCTGGCTCAATCAGAAGCTGAGTGTGAGTGCACGCGGTGGCTTGCAGCGCAACAACCTGGATAAGGATGAGCTGAATACCATGAATCGTTTATCGGGGGCGCTCAGCCTGAATTATCAGATTTCCCCGCGCATCGCTTCCACGGTCAATTATTCCAATTTTAGCACAGTGGTCAACTTCCGCACACCAGAGCAGCAGTTTAATCAGGTGACCCCTTACGATAACCTGGACACCCTCAACTACCGGCAGATCTCTCAGAATGCCTCCCTGGGACTCAATTTTATCTTAGGCGAGAGCAAGGAGCGGCGACAAAACCTCAACATGAATGTAGCCTATCAGCAGAGTGCTGATGAGCAGGGGGGTGAAGCTTTGAACACGGGGAGCCAGTTTTACAATTTCAACTCGTCCTATAGCATGAACCTGCAACCTCAGGCCCTGACCCTCAGCCTCTCGGGCAATGCCAATGTGTCTGAGTCACCGATGACCCAAAACCTGATCTATGGCCCTGCACTTTCTGTGCGAAAGAGCCTGCGTGACAACAAGGTTTCCCTTACAGGTACACTGTCTTATAACAACTCACAGGCCAACGGGGTGCTGGCCAGCCGGGTGGTCAACCTGCGGATGGGCGCCAACTATGTGCTGCTGGAAAAGCATCAGTTCAACCTGAATGTGACAGCTGTCAATCGGTTTTCACCGCAAAACGAAACCCAGCAGCGCTACCGCGAATATGTGGCTGAGCTGGGCTACAACTATAATTTCAACATCAAGTGAAGGACATGCTGAACCATAGGGCCATGAAATGGAAACGCTGGATGCAGGCGTCGCTGAGGGTGATCATGGTGCTGTGTATGATCCTGGGTGCTCGGCTGTTGTCTGCCCAAACCTACCCCGTCCAGGTCACCACCACGCTGATACCGCCGTATAGTCCCGTGTTGTCGTACTACACCGCCGCAGATGCCAACAACCTGCAGGTGATCATCCACGTGATGGAGCTCGACCGCCGTGACCTGCGAGCCAAACTGCGCGTGACCATAGAAGGTGCCGGCGTACGACTCTACACCAGCCCCGCCTATGTGCCCCCGGCCCTCGTGCTGCAGGGAGGCGTGCCCGAGATGCTCTCAGGCTTTGACATCAGAGGCTACCTCAACCCCAACAACCTCATTTTTGAAGGCATCACCCGCGCAGAGTTCATCAAAAGCGGCAAGCTGCCCGAAGGCTTCTATACCTTCACCATCGAAGTGCTGGAGTACAACCGCAGCGTGCGCATCTCCAACCAGTCCCGGGCCAATGCCTGGGTAGTACTCAATGACCCACCCCTGATCAACTTTCCCTTCAGTGGAGACAAGCTGCGCACCACCGATCCCCAAAACATCAGCTTCTCA
>NZ_JAVKCA010000019.1:0-111906 GCF_040222955.1 Marinoscillum sp.
ATCAAGTCCTATTTTGTGGAGATGACCTTAAAAATAAGGACACACCCCCGACCCCACTCAAGAGGGGAGTTAGATGTCTTTTAAACAAAAAAGCAGCTACAAATGAATGTAACTGCTTTTGATAAGGGTGGAAGACCGGACACGACGGGGCCAACCTTTGGTCGGCGACCTGACTTGATCTTATTTAATCAAGTCCCATTTTTTGGAGATGACCTTTAAAATTGTGTAGAAAATAAGGACACACCCCCAACCCCTCTCAAGAGGGGAGTTAGAAGCCCTTTAAACAAAAAAGCAGCTACAAATGAATGTAACTGCTTTTGATAAGGGTGGAAGACCGGACACGACGGGGCCAACCTTTGGCCGGCGACCTGACTTGATCTTATTTAAAAAATTACCTTGGCAGGTTCAAGGGTCAGGTTCTATTTCTTGGAGATGACCTTTAAAAATGGTGTAGAAAATAAGGACACACCCCCGACCTCTCTCAAGAGGGGAGTTGGAAGCCCTTTTAAACAAAAAAGCAGCTACAAATGAATGTAACTGCTTTTGATAAGGGTGGAAGACCGGACACGACGGGGCCAACCTTTGGCCGGCGACGTGACTTGATCTTATTTAAAAAATTACCTTGGCAGGTTCAAGTGTCAGGTTCTATTTCTTGGAGATGACCTTTAAAAATGGTGTAGAAAATAAGGACACACCCCCGACCCCTCTCAAGAGGGGAGTTAGATGTCCTTCAAACAAAAAAAGCAGCTACAAATGAATGTAACTGCTTTTATTAAGGGTGGAAGACCGGACTC
This sequence comes from Marinoscillum sp., assembly GCF_040222955.1. GTDB lineage: Bacteria > Bacteroidota > Bacteroidia > Cytophagales > Cyclobacteriaceae > Marinoscillum. The sequence goes on from NZ_JAVKCA010000019.1 coordinate 795, forward strand.
GAACCGGCGACCTCCTGAACCACAATCAGGCGTTCTAACCAACTGAACTACAACCACCATGTTTGGGTTGTTGCGTTCTAACCTCCCGATACTTCGGGATGAACTACAACCACCGTCTAAATTGGGATGCAAATGTAAATGCATTCAAGGATTTTAGCAAAAATTAATTGCGATCAAAAGTGAGTCTTGCTCCTTTTTTACTTTCATCAAATTTTCCTTCCGAATAGGCCAGGTGTCCCGACACCCAAACCTGCTCCACCGAGGACTGGAATGTATGACCTTCAAAGGGTGACCAGCCGCATTTTGACAGGATATTTTCCGAAGTAACTTTCCAGGGTTTATGCAGGTCTACCAGCACCAGGTCCGCAAAATAGCCTTCCCGAATATATCCTCGCTCTGCCACCTGAAAACACTCCGCTGGGGCATGGCATGCCTTTTCTACGATCTTCTCGAGGCTGATCCTTCCCTGATGATAAAAATCCAGCAGGGCCGTCAGTGAGTGCTGTACCAAAGGGCCTCCGGATGGTGCTTTGGTGTAAGGATTATTTTTTTCTGCAATGGTGTGGGGCGCATGGTCTGTAGCGATGATGTCGATCCGGTCATCCAGCAGGGCCTCCCATACCTTGTCCCGGTCGCCAGCCGTTTTCACGGCAGGGTTCCATTTGATCCACTGGGCCTTTTCTTTGTAATCTACATCTGAAAACCACAGATGATGAATGCAGGCCTCAGCAGTGATTCTCTTGTCTTTCAGAGGAATGGTATTGTCAAAAAGAGCCGTCTCGATGCCTGTGGAGATGTGGAGAATGTGCAGCCGGGTGTCGTGTTTTTTGGCCAATGCCACAGCCATCGAGGAGGACTTGTAACATGCTTCTGCACTTCTGATCACCGGATGCAGATCAAACGGGATTTCATCCCCATATTGAGCCACATATTGCTCCATGTTTTTCCTGATGGTGGCTTCATCTTCGCAATGCGTGGCAATGAGTATCGGTGCATTTTTGTAAAGCTCTTCCAATGTTTTTTCATCGTCCACCAGCATGTTACCGGTAGAGGAGCCCATGAATACTTTGATGCCGCAGACCTCCATAGGGTTGGTTTTTAGCACCTCGTCCAGGTTGTCATTGGTGGCTCCTATGAAAAAGGAATAGTTGGCCAGTGACTTTTGTCTTCCTATTTCATACTTAGCTGTCAGCAGCTCCTGCGTGGTGGTTTGCGGGATGACATTGGGCATTTCCATGAAAGAGGTAACCCCGCCAGCTACCGCGGCCCTGGCTTCTGTATAGATTTCCGCTTTATGGGTGAGTCCCGGTTCTCTGAAGTGTACCTGATCGTCTATGAGCCCGGGCAGGAGGTATTTTCCTTCGGCATTGATTTCTTTCACTGCCCCATCCACCTTCAGGTCAGCTCCTATTTTCACGATCCGCTGATGCTCAATCAACAGATCTCCGGAATAGATACTGCCCTCGTTAACTATTTGTGCGTTTTTGATCAGGTACTTTGATGCCATTGTGCTATTGTTCTAGTCCAGTTGAACCCGGCGCTCTCGGTTGGCCAGCTCCCATGCTGTAAAGAAAACAAGCTGTGCTCGCTTTTGCATGATCTCGAAGTTAATTTTCTCGATCGTGTCCGTAGGGCGATGATAGTCAGCATGTGATCCGTTGAAATAGAAGATGATAGGCACATTCTTTTTGGCAAAATTGTAATGATCCGAACGGTAGTAATACCTGTTCGGGTCGGTTTCCGCATTGTAGGTGTAATCCAGATCCAGCTGTGTGTAGGTTTTATTGGCCATTTCAGAAACTTCATGTAACTCCTTCGAGAGTTTATCCGCACCGATCACGTACACGTAACCCGGGTTTTTCTCATGCTCCTCATCTACTCTTCCCACCATGTCCACGTTCAGGTTAGTCACTGTGTTTGCCAAGGGGAATACCGGATTTTCGGTGTAATACTCACTGCCAAGTAGCCCTTTTTCTTCACCAGACACCGTCATGAAAAGGATGCTTCGTTTGGGTTTGATCCCTTTGGCAGCAGCTTCAGAAAAGGCCTGTGCAATCTCCAGTACGGTGACGGTACCTGATCCATCGTCATCGGCGCCATTGTTGATCTCGCCATTCTCTGAAATGCCAATGTGATCATAGTGTGAAGTGACCACCAGCACCTCTTCGGGCTTCTCACTTCCCTTCAGAAAACCCAAAACATTCTCGGCCGTGATATCTTCTACCAACATATCCGCATTGAGGATCAGTCTGGAAGTTTTACCCTTGCCTTTCTCTTTTAGTTCGTCGTAGGACATATCAAAAATCCAGGAGGCCAGTTCCGGGTTCCCAATAATTATTTTATTGCCTTTGGTGGTGGTTTCCAGAGCCATTCTCGACCCTTGTAGATACCTGCTGTACCTGGTCATGATGAACCCGAATCTGCTTTCGTCTTCCACGATGAGGATAATACCGGCGGCATCCAGGTCTTTGACCTCCGCAAGTACCTTTCGCCAGTTGCCCATTTCCTGGGTGACTACCGCCAGGAACTTCCCGCTGAGATCCATTTTCTTGAGGTTCTCTATGGTTTGAGTGCCTGCAAAAAGAATGTCTACATATTCTTCGCCCAGTGTTTCCTCACGTGAGTTGTAGATGAAATCCTCAAAGTTCGTTTTTACCTCTTCACCTTTTTTGAGATAGGCCGTGCGGTAAGTCATTTTCTTCAGTGGGTAGCTCTGGAAATAGGACATTCCCTCATCGGTTTTTACGGGAGCCTCAAGCCCAAAAGAGTTGAATTTTTCTGCGATATAGGCAGCGGCCATTTTTTGACCCCTTTCTCCAGTTTCACGCCCCTCAAGGCTGTCAGATGCCAGCACAGAGAGATAATCCTTCAAATCCGAAGTTGTTATTGTATTTGAGTATTTGACAGCTCTTTTATCCTGTGAAAACCCATTTATAAAGAATAAAAGCAGGATTGAGCCAAATAATAGATGCTTCATTTTGTATAAATTTTGAAAACCCCAAAGCTAAACAAATATTATACGTTTTTATCCCGTGGAGATGCGCGAATAAAATGTTGAATTCATTATACATTTGCACCTTGAAATTTCATCCATAATACCACCACATTATGACTGTTGATTTAAACGAAAGAGTAGCCTTCCAAACACGCCACAATGGACCTTCTGAAGGGGAAATCCAGGAAATGCTGGATGCTTTGGGTGTCTCCTCTTTAGACGAGTTGATCGCTCAAACTATTCCCGGGAAAATCCGACTGAAACAGGGGCTCAACCTGCCTGCTCCTCTGAATGAATATGAGTACATCAACAAGCTCAAGAAGACGGCTGGAAAAAACAAAGTGTTCAAATCTTTTCTGGGGCAGGGGTATTATAACTGTGTGGTGCCGGCTGTGATCCAGCGGAATATACTTGAGAACCCAGGATGGTACACGGCTTATACGCCTTATCAGGCCGAGATTGCCCAGGGCAGATTGGAAGCCCTCATCAATTTTCAGACGCTGGTCTCTGACCTCACCGGTATGGAGATAGCCAATGCATCTCTTTTGGATGAAGGGACTGCAGCGGCAGAGGCTATTGCCATGCTGCATGCCACCCGAAAAAAGGAGAAAAAGCATGCCAATAAAGTGGTGGTAGACGAACGGGTTTTTCCACAGACCTTAGAAATTTTGAAAACCAGAACCAAGCCTCTTGGTCTGGAGCTGGTGGTGGCCAGAATAGAAAATATTGATCTTAGCGATGCTGACCTGTTCGGGGTGTTTTTCCAGTACCCGGATAATTTCGGGGAGACTTTTGATCGCTCGGCGTTTGTAGCGGAGTCCAAGGAACATGGAGTTTCGGTCGCAGTAGCATCTGATCTTTTGGCACTTTGCCTGCTGACCCCTCCCGGGGAGTGGGGAGTGGATGTGGTGGTTGGAACTTCACAGCGTTTTGGCGTTCCTATGGGATATGGAGGCCCGCATGCGGCTTTCTTTGCTACAAAGGAAGAATACAAAAGATACATTCCTGGAAGAATCATCGGTGTTTCAAAGGATGATGAGGGTCATCCGGCCTATCGGATGGCTCTGCAAACGAGAGAGCAGCACATCAAACGAGAAAGGGCCACTTCCAACATTTGTACGGCTCAGGTACTGCTGGCGGTCATGGCCTCCATGTATGGAGTATATCATGGGCCGGTGGGACTCAAGCAGATAGCTTCCAGAGTGAGAGGCCTGGCCAGGGCAACTGCTGCTTCACTCTCAGCCATGGGATTGAAAGAAGAAAATACTGAGTATTTTGATACACTCAGGTTTACACTGGATGAAGCCACTCTTCAAAAGGTAAAGAAAGTATCGGAATCCCATCAACTCAACTTCAGATATCTGGACGGACAGGTAATGCTTTCATTTGATGAGACGCATCTTCCGGGAGACGCTCAAAATGTGGTTTCTATTTTCGCGGAAGCGCTGGGAAAGGAAGCATATCCCATAAGCACGCAGGTGGAAATTGCTTATCCGAATGGACTGGCCCGGCAGTCGGACTTTATGACTCATGAGGTGTTCAATGTGAATCACAGTGAGCATGAGATCCTGCGCTATATGAAGCGACTGGAGAACAAAGACCTTTCGCTGGTTCATTCAATGATCTCGCTGGGATCATGTACCATGAAGCTCAATGCCACTACTGAGATGATTCCCGTCACCTGGCCGGAGTTTGGAAGTATCCACCCTTTTGCTCCTAAAGAACAGGTCGCGGGATATGCGGAGGTGATCGGAGAGCTACACGACTGGCTGGCGGAGATTACAGGCTTTTCAGCGGTTTCGTTTCAGCCCAATTCCGGTGCTCAGGGAGAATTTGCAGGACTTATGGTCATCAGGGCCTATCATCAGGCCAATGGACACCATCATAGAAACATCACCCTGATCCCTTCATCAGCACATGGTACCAATCCCGCCAGTGCAGTGATGGCTGGTATGGAAGTGGTGATCGTCAAATGTGATGATCAGGGAAACATTGACCTGGAGGACCTCAAGAGCAAAGTAGAAACACACAGTGAAAACCTAGGCGCCTTGATGGTGACCTATCCTTCTACTCATGGTGTTTTTGAAGAAAGCATTATAGAAATCTGTGAGCTTGTTCATGCCCACGGAGGTCAGGTGTATATGGATGGAGCCAATATGAATGCCCAGGTGGGACTCACTTCACCGGCGATGATTGGAGCGGATGTTTGTCACCTGAATCTTCACAAGACTTTTTGTATTCCTCACGGTGGAGGCGGCCCGGGCATGGGCCCGATCGGAGTGGGAGCACATCTGGCACCTTATCTGCCAGGGAACACACACGTAGGAGTGGATGACGTGAATGTTTCCAGTGCTCCTTATGGTAGTGCCAGTATTTTACCTATCTCTCATGCCTATATAGCCATGATGGGCGGCGATGGACTTAGAGCAGCTACTCAACTAGCCATCCTGAATGCCAACTACATCGGGCAGCAACTAAAGGACCACTATCCTGTGCTTTATGCCAATGAAAAAGGCAGGAATGCTCACGAACTGATCATCGACTGCAGGGACTTCAAAAAATTTGGAGTGGAGGTAGAGGACATTGCCAAGCGATTAATGGATTATGGCTATCATGCACCTACAGTTTCGTTTCCTGTGGCTGGCACCATGATGATAGAGCCGACCGAAAGCGAGACCAAATCGGAGATTGACCGATTCTGCAATGTGATGATCTCTATTCGCAAAGAAATAGAAGAGGTCGTCAGCGGAGTGGCTGATAAGGACAATAACGTGCTAAAGAACGCGCCACACACTCAGCGCACGGTCATAGCGGAGCACTGGGAGCTGCCATATAGCAGAGAGAAAGCGGCTTTCCCACTGCCAGAGCTGAAGTACAATAAATTCTGGCCTTCGGTGAGCAGAATAGACAGTGCTTACGGCGACCGAAACCTAATGTGCAGCTGTGTGCCGGTAGAGGCTTATGCAGAGGCTGCTGAGTTGGTGTAGACGGTTGGATATCTGACTTCAAAGAATGCCCTGGTTCGAAGCGAATCAGGGCATTTTTTATGCCTAAAAACCTCTGATCTCTTGTGATGGTGATTATTTTACTTACAAAAGTGAAACTTTTGGATCCCTCCTTCAGTATATTCCTTACAAATGTGACAAAAATGGAAAATTTGAAACTGGGGAATTTTGAGGAATTGGTATTGTTGCTCGTAGGAGTCTTGTGTGATAAGGCTTATTCAGTAACGATAGTCGAGGAATACAAAAAGCAAACAGGGAAAAGCATTAATATAAGCGCTATCCATACGGTGCTTTATCGATTGGAGGATAAGGGTTTTCTGGAATCCAGGTTAGGAGAAGCCGGCGACTACAGGGGAGGCAAACGTAAGAGGCTATTTTCCATAACTCCTTATGGTAGAAAGGCTCTTGATGAGCTAGCAGAATTGCGAGAGCAACTACGCCGACAAATTCCCCCACTTACCATCGCCACACAGAACTAAACCGCCGAAAGAATGAATCCAAATCGACCTGAGCCCCCAAAGTGGGCATTGCGCTTTTTCAGATGGTACTGCCGTGGAGATCGACAGGAGGAGCTGGAGGGTGATCTTCTGGAAATGTTTTATGCCAGCCTGAATGCCCGAAACCTTACTATTGCCAATCTGCTATTTTGGTACAATGTCATGCGGTGTTTTAGAGGTTACGCTTGGAGAAAAGAAGTTTCTGGAGGTAGGTTTTGGAATTATTCCATATTCATTAATTCCCTCAAAGTCATCCGACGAAATTTTAAACATCATCGGCTGTTTTCGCTGCTCAATATCTCAGGCCTGGCTATAGGCTTTGCCGCCGTACTGCTCATCGTTATTTACCTGCACTTTGAAACTAGCTTCGAGAATTTTCACGGTAAATCTGAACGCATTTACCGACTTACGGTTCATTACACTTCCCCAAACGGATATGATACTCATTTTGCCCGGGTAGATGCTGACTGGATTAATGACATTCCCAATAGCATCCCTGAGGTGGAGCACCTCATTCGTTTTCAAAATCAGGAGACACGGTATGTACAAATTGGGGAGCATAAATTTCGACAAGAAAACGCTTTTTCAACAGACGGAAATGTGTTTGACGTCTTTGATTTTGAGTTGTTAAGTGGAGACCCCAAAAGTGCACTCAGGCTTCCTTATTCGGTAGTGATCTCTGAAGCTTTGGCGGAGAAATATTTCCCCGATGGCAATGCTATGGGTGAAGAAATAGCCATTACGGGCTTTTGGTCTTCCGAGGAAAATCGTTATCAGATCACGGGGATAATGAAGAGCCTTCCTGCTAATACTCATTTACCAGTGGATATGCTTCTTTCTTTTCAAAATGAAGAAGAACGATCGTGGTGGGCCTACACGTATCTGCTTTTTCAGGAGGGAGCTGACCTTGCCACTGTTCAGTCTAAGCTGGAGGCTATGGCCATAAAAAGATATGGATCAAATGCTTTGGAGGGCACTGATTATGTATTTCAGCCCCTTTCGGATATTCATTTGCATTCTGATCTTGCCAGGGAGATTCGTGCCAATGGATCTATCTTATATGTGCGGGTTTTTTCAATTGTGGCGATGCTAATACTGATTCTGGTCACCGTCAATTTTATGAATTTGTCAAGCGCCTTGTTTATGGCGAGGGCCAGGGAAATTGGTGTACGTAAAGTATTGGGTGCTGCACGTAGGCAATTGATCTTCTATTCCTTAACAGAATCAGTATTGTTCAGTCTGATCGCTGCCACTATAGGGGGAGGTCTGGCATTCCTGCTATTTCCGTCTTTTGGTGAGATGATAGGCGTCCAAAATTTGCTTTACCCAGGGACCCTCGTTATTGGACTTGCAGCCAGCGCTATTTGTACGGGTTTGGTAGCAGGGGTATATCCTGCAGTGGTACTGTCGTCGCTTAATCTGGTGAAGAGCATGAGGAACATCACTACTTTTTCATTGGGAAAAACTTCGAGTCAGTTCAATCTCAAACGGGGTCTTATTACGCTTCAATTTGCCATTTCTATTTTATTGATCGCAAGTGCTCTGATTGCCCGGGACCAGTTTTTATATCTCAATGAGAAAAACCTTGGGATAGAAAGGGAGCAGGTTCTGGCGATGACGGATGTGCCGGATGAAGTAAAAGATAAGTTTAAGTTGTTCAAAGATCAGCTATCGGGTCAGGCGGGTATTGCGGGGGTGACTGCCAGCCTGGAAGTCCCTTCGCGTGAAATAAGGGATGGTGGAGTCGTTACATCAGAGGGAATGGAAGAAAATGATGAGAGTGCCCCATCTATGGACATTCAGGTGATTGATCATGATTACCTGGAGGTAATGGGGATATCACTGGCAGCCGGCGAACCTCTTCCTGAGAGCCTAACCTATCTTCCTATTCCAGAGTTTCTAAATGGAGATGGGGTATCCGAGTACCTTATTAATCAACGAAGAGCATATCTGCTGAACGAAACGGCTATGCGTGCGATGGGTTGGGAGTCTCCCGAAGAGACTTTGGGCAAGAGCATTGCCTGGTCGCAGGGTGAATACAAGTTGGCCAGAGGACCGGTGGTAGGAGTCATCAAAGATTACCATCAGGAAACTTTGAAGAATAAGATAGATCCGATAGTCTTTGTTTTCGAGCCCCTTTGGTTGAGAAACTTTCTGGTGAAAGTGGAAACGAATCATATGGAATCCACATTAGAATTGATTGAAGATAACTGGAATCAGCTTTTTCCACAGTACCCTTTCGAGTATCATTTTGTAGATGACCTGTACGCTAAACTTTATCAGAATGAAAGAAAACAGCTCCAACTCCTCTATCTCTTGAGTGGTCTTGCAATGGTTATTGCTTTCATTGGCCTCTTTGGTTTGATCGTTTATTCTTTAAAAACACGTACCCGGGAAGTGGCCATCAGAAGGGTCCTTGGAGCCTCATTTATCTCGGTAGTAAAATTGATAAGTCGGGAGTACCTCATGGTTCTAATAGTCAGCGGGGCGGTAGCCATTCCACTTAGCTATTTCTTCATTTCCAGATGGCTGGAGGGCTTTGCCTATCGAGTGGACGTTTCACCCATGAGTTACATGATCACCCTGGGGTTTATTGGACTTGTTTTGTTGAGTACTATCGCGCTTCAGACTTTAAAGGGGGTAAAAACCAACCCTGCAGATATTTTAAAGGATGAATAGCCGGCTAGTTACAAAACTCTAACAGAAATGAACCCTTCACGGTATTGTCATCGTCAAAATCGGCACTTATGTACCCGATCAGTTGCTGACTCCCCACGGCCACCACTTCAATAAACCCACCGGAAGCGGTGAGTTTTTTGGCGCCATTGGGCAAATTGAAAACAACATAACCTTCATTTGCCGCAAAAGGGAGGTTGTAGCTTCCTTTTCTGCCAGGGATTTTTAGGGAAAGATGAGGTTTGCTTGAGACCCTGATGGCGCAGGGATCCTGAGCACTTTCGCCCACGATGAGCCCTTCCAGGTAGTAGGAAGAGTTATTGGTATTCGCACTGCCAACGGCGTACTGCCACTCTTCGCCCCCTATTTTGCCCTTGAGGGGATCCTTCTCCAGATCAAAACCACTGATATCGTCTTCGCATGACGATAAGCACCCTGCGGCAGGTAAAAGCATCAGCAATAACAGTCGCGGTACAATATTTTTCAGGCTCAATTTTCTTGAATTTTGAATTGATAATTTACAACCTTCTCTGTCCTGCCTCCGACGGGATAGGACTTTTCTGAAAATTCGATGAGTCCATCTCTGTCCAGGGTAATAACCGTGGAGCAGCAGGTGCCGTAATTTTCCATACGAATGCACATGGCTGACAATGCTTTTTCCATCTCCCTGGACACTCCCGTGTCTGGCAATATGCTGTCTTCGGCGGTTGAGGTGTCACTCATCATCTCTATTAACTCTCCATGGTTGAAGCTATTGCTGATTAGTTCCTGAAATTTGGCTTTGGCCAATTCTACTTTAGGCCATGGGGTATCCAGAAGGGCATTGCTCAATCCATGAATGCCCGGAGTAATGACGTTGGCCTTGCGCTCATAGTTGCTGTAGTGGGTCATCATCTGAGGGTTGGCAGTCAGCACATTGAATCCGTTGTACTCTGTCGAGTACTCGTGCAGACCTTTGACATAGCTCAGTGGTTTTTGGTTCTGATCCATAAAATGGATGGGAATTTCACCCCTCGACCGCACATTTTCTCTAATATTTGCCAGGTCCCGATAGTTGGTGACCGCCGCGAAATTTCCATGCTTTGAAACCGTCATCCAGGAGCCACCCGCTTGCAGGTCGCGACCACCCAGAATATCGGGCTCGTCATCCCAAAAGTCTGCGGGTGCTGTGGGGCGGGTATAAAACTCATCCCGATTAGCGGCCACTATGAGCCGATATTTTGGGTGTACATCCCAGGCAAATACTATGAGACACATATCTTTGGGCAAATTTTTAGCATGCGGCAAATTTTTGATTACCTAAAAGAGTATCAAAGAAAACACTTTGACCTCAAACTCTACCTTCTCATTGGTCTATTTCTCACCCTCTGCTTTGTCTTTAACTATACCTATGACTTTGAAGATTCTGTAATTGATAGTTACAGAGGCACTTTCCTGCATTGGCTGTATATGTTTTTGTGGATGATGTTTCCTTTTTTGGGTGTGAGCCTGCTCATTGCACGGGTAAAACAAATAACCGTGTTCACGGGTTCATTCTGGCTGATGTTGGTGATTGGATTTGCGATTCTGGCATTGGACAGGTCCTTTACAGGACACATGCAGGTGATCAAAGGCCTTCGCCCGGCTGATTATCATTTTATGGCAAGGTGCCTCAACTGGTCATCCAGTATTTTTCTGAATGTAATACCGCTGATGTTGGTCTATGCCATCTTCGAATCGGAACGACCAAAGACCTACTATGGACTGGCACTGAAGCGATTTGATCCAAAACCGTATTTCATACTTCTGGCAGGTGCCATGGTTTTCATCGGTATTGGTTCGTTTTTCTCTGACATACAAAGTTATTATCCCCGGTTTCAGTATGCCGGTGGTGACAATTTTGCCGAGGCCCATGGTTTTCCTGTCTGGATGTCAGTGTTGATTTATGAAATCGCTTATGGCAGTGATTTTGTCTCGGTGGAAGTGTTTTTCAGAGGATTTCTGATTCATGCTTTTGTAAAGACACTTGGTGGATACGCGGTATTACCGATGGTGGCTTCTTATGCTTTTCTCCATTTCGGAAAGCCCCTGACGGAGGCCATCAGCTCGGTGTTTGGTGGGTATATTTTGGGTATTATCTCCTACAACAGTAAAAATGTATGGGGAGGAATAATAATACATATGGGAGTGGCATGGGCCATGGAGTTGTTCGGCTATCTGCAGAGTTTCATTTAACTTTAACCTATGGAGTTTGATTCGTTGATGGTTTTGATTATTGGGTTGGTGGCGGGAGCGATCATTGGCTATTTGGTAGCCAGGCTCCAATCCAAAGGAGTGGTGGATGATGCTCCCAAGCTGCGGATGGAGTTGCAGATGGAGCAGGAGCGATCCAATAAATTGACGGCCGAACTGGCACAACTCAATGGTGAGCTGAGGGAGGAGCGAGAGCGCTTCATGGATATCAACAGCGAACACTCCAGTCTGAAGGCCAATTTCAGAAATCTCCAGGAGCGACTCAGTGAGCAAAAGGAAGAGGTGAATAATCTGCAACAGCGATTTGCCGCAGAATTTAAAAACCTGGCCAATGAGATTTTCGAGGAGAAGAGTAAAAAGTTTACTGATCAGAACAAGTCTAACCTGGATCATTTGCTGAAACCACTTGGCGAAAAACTCGTGGAGTTTGAGCGGAAGGTGGAGCAAACCAATAAAGACAGCCTGGAGCGAAGTACAGCCTTGCGAGAGCAGATCATAAGCCTGCGGGAGTTGAATCAGCGGATGACTAAAGAAACAGAAAACCTCACCAAGGCACTCAAGGGCGACACGAAAGTGCAAGGTAACTGGGGAGAGGTGATTCTGGAGAGAATACTGGAGAAATCCGGACTGGAGAAGGATCGGGAGTACTTTACTCAGGAGTCTTTTACCAACGAAGAGGGTCGCAGGCTGAGGCCGGATGTGATCATCAGGCTACCCGACAATAAGAACCTTGTCATCGATGCAAAAGCATCGCTGGTGGCCTATGAAAAATATGTGAACAGTGACTCGGAGCAGGAGCGGGAGCAATACCTCAAGGAGCACCTGATCTCATTGCGGGCGCATATCAAGGGGTTGAGTGAAAAGAGTTATCACAAACTGTTCGAATCAGGAACATTGGATTATGTGCTGATGTTTGTGCCCATAGAGTCAGCTTTTGCGCTGCTGGTGCAGCAGGGCGGAGAGCTTTACAACGAGGCGCACAACAAGAACATCATCATAGTGAGTCCGGCTACATTGATCGCTACATTACGCACTGTGGCTAGCATCTGGAAGCATGAGTATCAGGATAGAAATGCACTGGAAATAGCCCGACAGGGTGGAGCCTTATATGATAAATTTAAGGCTTTCGTGGATGACCTTATGGAAGTGGGGCGATCGCTGGATAAGTCAAAGCAGCAGTATACGGAAGCTATGAAGAAGCTCTATGATGGCAAGGACAACCTGATCCGAAAAACAGAGCGCCTGAAGGAACTTGGTGCCAAAACGAGCAAGGATATGAATGAGAAACTGCTGGAGCGGGCCGATGCCTCTGCAGCGATCAAAAAGCCTGAGGAGACCCCTTCCGGAAATTTGTTTGGTTAAAGAGTGTTAGAAGAAAAAAATGAGAACGCAACTCACAGCAGAGAATAAGCTAAAGAATATCATTGTCGTGGGCGATCGGGTTTTGATCAGACCCAAAGCCGAATCGGAGAAGACGAGTAGTGGAATCTATCTCCCACCTGGAGTACAGGAAAAAGAAAAAATACAGACCGGCTATATCGTAAAAGCCGGACCCGGCTATCCGATCCCGGTATCGGCTGACGAAGATGATGCGTGGAAGCAAGAGGAGGAAAAGGTGAAATACATTCCTCTACAGGCTAAGGCCGGAGATTTGGCCATTTTTCTTCAAAAAGGCGCCTTTGAGGTGGTGTATGAAGGTGAGAAATATTTCATTGTACCACAAAGCTCGATACTCATGCTGGAGCGGGAGGAAGATCTGTTTGATTAGAGGGCGGTGACTCGCTGGATGTAGCACATGTGGATGTATTTGTTCATCGAGGCGAGCTTACAAGCCACAGAAGGGTTGTCCCTATGCTTGACGATGTTTTTTTCCAGATGACGGACGATTTTTTGGGCGCATTCAATCAGTTCTTGTTCGGTCATGTTTTTCATATTCGTGAGGTCTTATGTCACAAAACTGATTAAAATTTCTATCCTAAATAATGGTTTTTAGGTGAGTGCTCCTTTTTAGTCGATGAGTTATGCCCGATGGGAGGTTGGCTAACGACGGAATGACTACTTGTTATCGTTCTTTTGATCTAGGCTGTCTCTGCCATATTATGGATATAATTCATTTGAATGAATTTATTCATAGATGCAAGCTTACTCGCCGTGTTGATGTTTTCGCGGTGCTTAATAATGTTCCTTTCCAGATGCTGTACAATTTTCAAAGCACAGTCAAGAGTCATCTCGTCTTCGTTGGGGTCGTTGTCTATGGTGATCATAATTGTTAGGGCTTGGTTGTCTAACGAATGTACGAATGCCGACAAGTGTTGCATAATGTTGTTAGTCGAACAGGCCGATTTTGTCGATCAAGCGGTCGATTCGCAACAAGGGGACCTCAGACAAGAAATACCGTTATGAAAAGAAGGACCCCTGACTAATCAAAAGTCATTCCTATCCATGGGGTCCTCAGATCATGCCCTGGTTTTGGAGCAAAATTCTTTGGCAAAATAGGTGAGAATCATGTCTGCTCCGGATCGCTTGATGGAGAGCAACACCTCGTCTCGCACGCGGTCCGCATCCAGCCAGCCCTGAAGCCCGGCAGCCTTGATCATGGCATATTCTCCGGATACGTTGTAAGCGGCTATGGGTAAGTCATAATTTGCTTTCAGGTCGGAGATTACATCCAGGTAGCTAAGGGCAGGCTTTACCATCAGCACGTCTGCACCTTCTATATAGTCTAGCTCCGCTTCTATAAGGGCTTCTTTGCGGTTGGCGGGGTTCATCTGATAGGTTTTCTTGTCCCCAAACTTCGGAGCTGAGTCCAGGGCATCCCTGAAGGGACCATAGAATGCACTCGCGTATTTGGCAGTATAAGCCATGATACCCACATGGGAGAATCCCGCTTCGTCCAGTACATTTCTTAGGTGACCGACCCGACCATCCATCATGTCTGAGGGCCCGATCATGTCAATGCCGGTTTCCGCCTGTGCCAACGCCATTTGGCCCAATACGTCGAGCGTTTCGTCGTTGAGGATTTTTCCGTCTTTTACGATACCGTCATGCCCATCTGAGCTGTAGGGGTCCATGGCCACATCAGTAATGATCAGTGCTTCAGGAAATTCTTTTTTGATGGTCTGGAGGGCCTGAAGATAGAAAAATCCACGATCGTAGCTTTTCGTAGCCAGCTTATCCTTATGAAAATCTTCCACCACCGGAAACACATCAAATCCCTTAATGCCCAATTTCAGACACTCCTCCATTTCCTTAAGCATGAGGTCAATGCTTAGCCTGAATATCCCCGGCATAGACTTTACCTCCGTCTTTTTATGACTCCCTTCCAGGAGAAATAAAGGATAGATCAGGTCATTGGCGGTGACATGTGTTTCCTGACTCAGGTCTCTGATGGCCTGGGAGGCACGGTTTCTTCTGGGGCGTCTTTCCATGACCCAAAGTTAACGAAGAGACCAATCAGTGGAAAGTGAATCCACCCACTAATATGAGCGTCTTTGTCAGATCTCTGGAGGGCAATCACGCTATTCGAGGGTGAGCTTCAAAATCTTGCCGTCTGTGCCGGTGGCCAGTCCAAAACCGGAGGGGTGAAGGTCCACGGCCCAGTAATTGCCGGTATCAAGGTTGATGAACGTTCGTCCCAGGTCGGTACTGTAGTCAATGCCATTAGGACCAGAGGCGATCATTACAAATGCGTTATCCCTGGGGATCAGATCGCTTCCATAAAATGCTCCTTTGGTCACTGGGTGGCTAGTCAGTTGCCAGGTTTTCCCCCCATCATCCGTCAGGGCCACATTGTTAGTGTACTGATCTGTGATGGCCAGATCTCCACCCACTATAAGTCCTGTTTGATCATCTGACATTCGGATGGAGGTGATTCCCGCTGAGGGTCCTTTAACCATGGGGACTTCATAGGTCTCCCACGTCTGACCAAAGTCACTGGTGCAGAGCACCCGCGAGTTTCCCCCGGCACCTGTGCCGATCCAGGCTTTACCATCAGGTCTGGTGGAGATGCATGCACCACTTGCGGCAAACCCCCCTTCACCTTCTCCGGCGGGTGGCAGGCTTTTAGGATCCAGTCTGGTCCAACTGCGCCCACCATCCACTGTTTTTAAGACAAAAAGCTCCCCATTAAAACTATCCCCAAAGGCGAGGCCTCTTTCATCATCCCAGAACTCGATGGTATTAAGAAAGCCCTGTTCATAGGGCATGACATAAGTTTCTTCAAAACCCTTCTGAATGCTGAACCGAAAGATTCGGGAGAGGTTGCCTGGCCCGGCACTCATAAGTACGATTTCCTCACTGGTGAAAGCATGTATGTCACGAAACTGTAGGGAGTCTATCAGCTCATAGGTGAAGGTCCTCCAGTCTGACCCGCCATTGACGGTGCGGAGAAAGGTTGCCTTGTGTCCACTCACCCAGGCGGTCTTTTCATCTACAATGCTGATGGCCTGCAACAATGCTTTGGTGGGGCTCGTTATTGGAGCTTTCTTCACGGTGGTGGGTTTTGGAGCACAGCCCATTGCTGTGAGGAGGAGGACAACACCCAGGTTTTTACTTATATGCATTTATTTGTATTTATCGTAGAGGCCAATTCCTGCCAAAATCATTGGAGTGATTTTCTCCAGTCTGCTTTGTTTGGTATCCGTACGCTTAGCTTCCTGGATATACTCGGCATAGTCCCGCTTTTTGGAGAGACTCAGCTGATCAAAAGCTTCCGAGAGTTTACCGTCCTTGCTGAGCTGCTCTTTGAGCTCATCGGGAATGACCAAAGGCTTCTTTTCGGGTTTGATTTCTTTTCCCTGTTTCTGGTTTTCTATGGCTTCCAGAAGGTACCTACGAATGATTTGCTCATCTATTGCCTCGATGGACTGAAAGCGCATCTGGCGCATGCCCTTGGTTTTCCCCTCCTGTGCGTTGATAAGCAGGCCTTTTTCGTCCTTGAGAAAGGAGCCCTGGAAAAACCACAAGCCGGCATAGCTTTTGAAGGCACCTATTCCCACTACATTTTTGTTATTGATCGTGTAGGTGGGAATCCCCCATTTGACCGTCTCCTTGAGTTCTGTGGTATGAATGATCGCCCTTAATTTATTGAGCTCTACGTTATACTCCGGGTGCCTGGCAATGTATTCTTCCACTGTTTCGCTTGTATCCATCCCTTTGCTTTTGGGTAAACATTTAATCCTACAATATATAAATACCTCAACTTTTCAGAAATTAATTTTTTCTATTGGTGAGCAAGATCATTTCCAGATTTGGCACTAAAACTCCCGATTAGACATTGCTTTCTCCTGTTCAGTCTGAGCCCGTTGTACAGCCTTCTAATAATGAACATATTTAGGCTATGTATCGGCAGTTATTTTTTTGGATGTTTTTGTTTCTGATTCCCGAGGTGTGCATCAGTAACAGCTGGAAGGAGGCTCAAAAGCACAAAACCGGCACTTTGGAAGTTTACTGGTTTACTTCTGTGCCTTTCATCTATGAGGAGCAAGGCCAATTGCATGGGATTGAATATGACCTGCTGATGGAATTCTCGGTATACCTGCAGGAAACCCAGGGAGTGGAGCTATCTATTGAGTGGATTGAGGCTGAAAACTTTCATAGCATTCTTGATATCATGAAAGATCCTGAAAGTCCCGACATTCTGGGAACCTCGGCTTTTTCTATCACTGAGGATAGAAAACTGTATTTGAATTTTTCTGACGCTTATCTCCCGGATATTACCGTGCTGGTCACGGGTCAGGGAACCCCCATTGCCAGGACCTATCAGGAACTTAAGGAAATGCTGGACGGGAAGGTGGCAGTCACCATCAAAGGCACCAGTTATGAAAATCTCCTTCGAAACCTCAAGGATCAGTTGAATATTGATTTTGAGATTTTACATATACACAGCGATCAAAACGTGTTAGATAACATTGCAGAATCGGAGAATCGTTTTGGGTTTATTGATTTGCCAATCTATCTGATGCTGATGAAAAAGGGAGGTGACCTGACCCGTCAAAACCTCTATAATGTTCGCGGGACAGGTTATGGAGTGATCATGCCCAGGGCCAGCGACTGGCAGATACCCTTCAATCAGTTCCTGTCTGATCCCCGCTATGGTGAAAAAGTGGCTCGCATTATTTCCAACTACCTGGGTGCCGAACTGTATGAATTTATAGAAAACCTCTACGGAGGCACGGAGATAGGAACCTCCATTCTCACCAAGGAGAAGGAGCTTCAGCTCGCTCTGATCAAGAACGCCAACCTGAAACTTCAGAAGGACAGGAACATCAAGCGTGTGCTCATAGTCGGGATCATCTTTGTCAGTATCTTTTTGGGAGTGATTGGTTTTTTGTTTTTCAAAAACCGACGAAATACCAGGCTTTTGATAACCCAAAAGGATCAGATCGAGGCCCAGCAGAATGACATCCGTCAGAAGAATGAGCAGCTTATGAACAGGAATTTGCAGCTCATTGCCCTCAATGAAGAGAAGAATGTTTTGATGAAGGTTTTTGCACATGATCTGAGGTCACCCCTGGGCCAGATCATTGGTCTTTCAGATTTTTTGAATACACACGCCGAGGAGTTGTCTGAGGAGGATAAAGAGCTGCTGATACAGATTGGCACGGGAGCCAAAAGGATCAATCAGATGATTTCTAAAATACTGGATGTGGAGGTGGTGGAAGGGACCCGCAGCATTGTACTTCGGGAGCAGGTGGATGTCACCCAGATCACCGAAGATATCGTCAGTCGGTACCGGATGGCGGCTGCCCAAAAGGGTATTAAAATGGAATTGTCACACAAACACGATGATCAGATCATAGAGACGGATCACATGTTGCTCTTTTTGGTTCTGGAAAACCTGGTGTCGAATGCGGTGAAATTTTCGGATACGAACACATGTATCCGGCTGGAAACAGAAAAGCAGGATGAATCTGTGCTTTTCAAAGTTTGTGATCAGGGTCCGGGATTTACAGAGGAGGATCGGGAGCTGCTCTTCAGCAGATTTCAAAAATTGAGTGCTAAACCTACTGGAGGCGAACAGTCCATGGGCCTGGGCCTTTCCATTGTGAAAAAATATGTAGGAGACCTGGGGGGAAGGGTATGGCTGGAAACGCCGAATGGTACAGGTAGCACGTTTATTGTGAGTCTTCCGATTTAGCTTAGCGGGTCAAAAGGCACGTAATGAAAACAATCATTGAAGTATGTGTTGATTCTATAGAATCTGCGGTGAATGCTGAAGCAGGCGGAGCAGATCGGGTGGAGCTTTGTGATAACCTGGCGGAAGGAGGGACCACGCCAAGTGCCGGGATCATTCAGGCGGTTAGGGTCCGGATTGGCATAGGGCTACAGGTGATGATCAGGCCCCGCGGCGGAGATTTTTTGTACTCACCCGCTGAGATAGAGGCCATGAAATACGACATTCAGGTAGCCAAAGACCTGAAGGCTGATGGAGTGGTATTTGGCTGCCTGACCAGAGAGGCCGATGTGGACATGGAGCGTATGTCTGAGCTGATGGCTTTAGCCAGACCCATGAATGTGACCTTTCATCGGGCATTTGACATGGTGCGGGATCCATTCTCAGCCATTGACGCTCTGGTGACTCTGGGTGTCGACCGGGTGTTAACATCGGGGTTGCATGCCACTGCTTCGGACGGGGCAGGGATGATTGCTGACCTGGTAAGCCACGCTGCATCCAACATTATTATCCTGGCCGGGGGTGGAGTGCGGCCTCACAACATTCAGCAGCTCGTTGCTCAAACAGGCGTACGGGAATGTCACGTATCAGGCCGGAAGCTTCTGGAAAGCCAGATGACCCACAGAAACCCAAATGTGATCATGGGAGGCACTACCCACTCTTCAGAGTATGAACGCTTAGTAGTGGATAGTGCGCTGATCCGATCCTTTCGGTCAACAGAAGATTAAGGGTTAACCCTCTTTTTGATCCATTTCTTCATATTCCATTTCGCCGGCAGTTTCGCTCACTAATGAATCCAGCAACAGGGGTTCTTTTTCCTGATTATGCTCTATGCTATACGGGTGATTCTGACCAGACAGTTTGAGAATACTCACCCCGGCTTTCAAGGATTCGGCTACCTCTGCCAGCTTCTTTATTTTCTGATTGTAGACTTCCATTCCGGTGGATAGTTCTGCCGCAGAGCTGGCAATTTGCTCAGTGCCGGCAGCTGTTTCCTCTGCGATGACCACAATACCCTCGGTGATGTTCACTACGTTATTGATATCCAGAATTTGATTTTGTGTAGCGTTTAGAATTTCTTCGGAAATTTCAAGATTCAAATGTGAAGAATCATGAATGACCTTGAATGAGTCAGCAGCTTCCCGTGAGGTGGTCTCCCCACTTTTTACACTTGTACTCATCTGCGCCATGGCATCCGAGGCTTTGAGGGTGTCATTTTGCACATCTACTACCAGCGCTTCTATCTCCCTCGCGGATTTTTTAGAATCTTCGGCAAGCTTTCTGATTTCCTCGGCCACCACGGCAAAGCCTCTCCCGGCATCACCCGCCTGAGCCGCCTCTATGGCGGCGTTGAGTGCCAGGAGGTTGGTTTGTGAGGAAATTTCAGTAATCACCCCCAGTACCCGGGAGATTTCACGAGATCGCTCCGTCAGCACCTTAATGGAATCGTTGGTCTTATCTGAGAAACCAGCGATCTGCCCCATGTTGGCTACCACTTCATCAATCATCACATTTCCTTTTTTACTGTTTTCTGCTACCATTTTCGCCGCATTATGGATAGTCTCGGCCTTATGGCCCATTTCTTTCGAAGAGTTTAAGATACCTTCCATGAGGCTGGACGCGTCATCCACTTTATTCACCTGAAGGTGCGCACCATGACTCATCTCCACAATAGAGGAGGCGATTTCGTTGGTATTGGAGCTCATTTCTATGCCAGATACCCGCATATCGCTGGAAGATTCCTCGATAATTGTGGCGTTTTGTGCCACCTGACTGAGCAACTCATCAATACTACTCAGGGCGGAGTTCAGGCTTTGGGTCATTTCTAGAATGTCACCCTTGGCTTGATCGTCGTATCGGTTGGTGAGGTCACCATTGGCCAGGGCATTGATGATGGTGTTGAACCTCAGCAAAGGCATAGAGAAAGAGACTAAAAGACTATTCAGGGCTTCTCCGAGCTCCTTCCAGGCGCCTTCTTTTCCTGAGGTTTCTATTCTGGCTTCCAGCTTACCTTCTTCGGTGGCCTGCTTCACTACGGCCTTGGAGTCGTCTATGACGGCTTTCAGATTATCCCTCATTTTTATTAAGGAGTTTCCCAGCAGGTCATTTTCTCCGGCGGAGATAAACTCCACTTCCAGATTTCCGTTGCCTATTTCCGAGGCAAATACCGATACATTATCTATCCGCTGAAGGTAAGAATGAAGCAGACTGAATAATCTGCCCGTCTCTGTGTCTTTCTCCAGTGCGTTTGACTGCCCGTCCATCGCGATGCTTCCGGTGGAGATGGCTTTGAGGTAACTGCGCATTTCGTGGAAGGGCTTGCGCACGATTCGGATGATTGCCAATAGTGCAATAGCGCCAAAACCGCATCCGAGGGGAATGGTCAGGAACATGTACTGAATCCCAAAAACACCAACTACCATAGTGATTATAGCGATCGCACAAGTGAGTACAATCAAAACCACTCCTATCCTGTACAGGAATGATTGTTTTAACATGATGTAGTTGGCTCCAAACAGAATACTCCCTGCAGCCAGCACGGCCAGGGTAAAAATTAAGAAGTCATTCATGAATTTAATAGAACTAAATAGTGAGTATTATTTTATGTCTTAATGATCTGGTGAGAAAAAATACACAATAACAGGTTAAAATGAGAGCGTTAGATGAAATAAAGTAGGTTGTTACGGAAGGACGCGAAGTTTAATCATGGGACGACCGATATTTTATAGGCGATTCGGTAAATTTTTAAAGGCTTGTTCTGTTGAGTTGTACTGATCTGTTGGTAGGTTCTGCGCCGCTGAGGTGAATACCAGGGTGATGATGAGCAGGATGAGTCCTATCAGGATGAGCAAGAGCCTTCCAATGTTTCTGCTCCTTTTTCGTGCGGAATAGAGTTTTTCCAACGAGCCAAAGTCTTTATGTTTGGCTATGTTATGAGAGCGGAATGCTTGTCGTTTGAACCTAAAGTCGTACCGTGTCATGGGTTTCAAGTTGTAATTTCAGTTTTTTCAGGAGTCGATACAATTTCATCTTGATGGTGCTTTCTTTCAACCCCAGAATAACGGCCATTTCCATAAAGGTGCTTTCTTCGAAATATTTTAACTCGATGATTCGAAGCTCCTTTTCATCAAGGACATTAAGTAATGCGATCATTCGGTCTTGTGTAAGGTGGCGCCATTCCGGTTTGAATTCCGGGAGCTCTGAAAACTTATCGATTTCGATCACAAAAATTTCTTTTTGATCCCTGAAGTGTTTTTTGATTTCGTTGCCGGCAATAGTGAAGAGCCATGATGCGAGTGGTTTTCCTTGCCACCGGAACTTTTTAATGTTAGTAATGGCCTTCAGAAAAGTCTGAGAACACAGGTCTGCAGTCAGGTCTTCATCATCTGTCCTTCTGAAAATGTACCGGAATATGGAGGCATAGTATCTTTCGTAAAGAGGTCTGAAGTTCTGAATGTCCTCTTGGGACAACTCAATCCACCTCTTTTCTTCCTTTAGGTCAATATGATTTGAAGACCCGGTCATTGTCAAATGACTAATCCTGAAAGGCTAAATAGTCACATAGTTAAACGTTTTTTTAGTGTGACTATTTTGATAAACGGGATTATAGGAGAAAAAGCCAATGAAACCCAGATCCTTAAAACCCGAAGCGATCAATACCGGCTCAATGGCCGATATTGCCTTCCTCCTCCTGATTTTCTTCCTGGTATCTACCACCATCCTTCAGGAACAGGGGCTTATACTGAAGCTTCCCCCCAAACCAGAGGAGCAGAATACCGCCAAAATTTCTGAGCGGAACCTATTCAAAATTCTCATCAACTCCCAGAATCAATATCTCATAAGAGGTGAGATAAGTCCCGACCTCTCCGGGCTCCGATCACAGGTGAAGAGCTTCGTGATGAACCGTGGAGCCATCCCTACACTTTCGGACCACCCGGAAAAGGCCATCATCTCTATCAAAACCAATCGGGGGACGGAATACCAATATTTTATTGAAGTGCTGGATGAGGTGAAGGAAGCTTATTATGAACTGTATGGAGAGCAGGTAGGAATGACCGCTGAAGCGTACCGCCAGTTGGACCAGCGTGACCCCTCAGAGTATCAACTTTACCTGCAAGGAAAAGAAGGACTACCGATGAATATTTCAATAGCCGACCCAGACTAAACCCTAAAGATCAAGCTTATGAACACTGCTAATCGATTCAAAAAGAAGAATCAGCATACCGCCGAAATATCAACGGCCTCATTGCCAGACATTGTTTTCCTTTTGTTATTCTTCTTCATGGTGAGTGCGACCATCAAGACCAAAGAGGAAATGATCACGGTGGAGATTCCAAAAGCGCAAGCACTGACTAAGGTGGATCAAAAATCACTCCTTAGGGAAATCAGCATTGGCTTGCCAAAGAGCAGTCGTTACGGGTCATCACCCTCGATTGAGGCTGGTGGCCGGATTATTTCACTTGAAGAACTGCCACAGTGGGGGATTGAGCAAAGGGAGCAGCTTCCGGAAGCTCAAAAAGATCAGATGATCATACTGTTGAGGGCAGATGAACATGTGAGTATGGGACTGGTTTCCGATGTTCAGGAGAAACTCAAAGAAATCAACGCCCGGAAAATTCTCTACCGGACGCTGAAAGAAACCGGGAGTTGACTTATCTCAGCCAGCCTTTTTGAATGCCAAAATTGGACAGCCAGACCAGAAAAAATCCAAACACGATGATCATCACCGGCATGATGGCGGCACCAGGCCCATACACATCCATGGCTTTGGCAATGAATAAACTGTGAATCATCTGGGCAATTATCGCCACCAGAGAAACGATCAGGATTGATCGGGACCAGGCCTTGCGAAGCACGAGACCCAGAGACCCAATGGAGCCACCAAATACCGCCACAAAAAATGCAACCTTGGTCCAATTGGGATAGTTGGCATACAGATCCTGCTCTGCCTGAGAGAGTGCCAGCAGCGCCTCCTCCGACATCATCATGTTTTGTATGAAGGAGCCTACCCCCATCAGGTTCCAAATGAGCATGGCCACCGCCACGATCCAGAACCATACGGGTACTTTTACGTCTTGATTTTCCATTTTAGTAGGTTGGTTGATTTGAAGAAATCTTTCCTTCAATTTACCAGAAAAGGAGCACTAAAGAAAATCAACGCTGCGGGATTTCAAGAGCAGTAGGGGGAGAAATCGTGGGTAATTTGCCGGATTTTGGGATCAATATAGATTTTACAAAAAGGCTTTTCAGGGTTTTTGAGGTAGTAATCAAGGTATTCCTCGCTATTTAGTCGAAAGGCAACAAGTGGCAATACCTGAGTGATGAGGGGCTGCGGAAAGTGAGGTTGAAGGGCTGCAAGTGACGCTTCCGCTGCCAGGGCATCGGATTCCCTGACGGTGTAAATCGCTGAGCGATATTTGTGCCGCATGGCGTGCTCCGAAGCAGATGAATGCGTGCGTAAATGAATATGGATAATGACTTCCAGAGGGATTATTTCAGGGTCGAATTGTACCTCAATAGCTTCCGAAAAAGCTTCATTAGGCGCTACCGAAGAGATCCAACCCTGCGATACAGCGGATACCCCTTTGAGTCTTGCAAAAACGGCTTCCGTACACCAGTGACATCCTCCGCCCAGTCCAAGTGTCATGCTATCCAATCTTGACGGAAGTCATGGTTAATGATCCGGCGACATACTGATCATTGAAGATTTCCACTTCTTCTCTTTGATCCTGAAGGCCCAGCGCATAGAGCAACGGATAATAATGATCCGGAGTAGGGATCGCCAGTTTAGCGGCCGGCCCCAGGTCCGTGTAATTAATCAGTTTGGAATGCTCCTTTGAATAGATGTTCGTTTTGAATTTTTCGTTTATTTCCTGTGCCCAGTCAAATCCATAATTGGGCACATCGAAATGCTGCCAGTCTACCATGCGCAGGTTATGCACCATATTGCCGCTGCCCAGAATAAGCACACCTTTTTTGCGAAGGGTAGAAAGCTCCTGTGCCAGTTGATAATGATAGGCCGGAGGCTGATGGTAGTCTATGCTGAGCTGTAGTACCGGGATGTTAGCTTCTGGGTACATCCGCTTCACCACCGACCAGCAGCCATGGTCCAGCCCCCAGTCATGATCCAGACCCACGTTGGTAGATTGAATGAGTTTGCTGGTTTCTGCCGCCAAAGCGGGATCACCAGGTGCCGGATATTGTACCTGAAAAAGCTCCTGCGGAAAACCTCCGAAATCATGAATGGTTTTGGGATGATTCATGGCTGTGACGTGCGTACCCCGCGTAAGCCAATGGGCGGAGATACAGAGCACTGCCGCAGGCTGGGTGATCTCTTTGGCTATGCTTTCCCACTTTCTGGTAAATTCATTGTCTTCTATGCCATTCATAGGAGATCCGTGGCCCATGAAAAGCACTGGCATTTTCTTGTCCTGCACAGGCAGGTCGTTGGTCATTTGAGCAAAAGACTTGAGTGGCGACATGGCAAATAGACTGCTTAATGATCGGTAAATAAATTCTTTCCTATTCATCGGTAACGGAGATGAAACAGCGGATCACCTACAAATAGTTTACGAGTAGTGAGGTTTTATTTCCTGTCCAGGTATTGGGGCGTTCCTATGAATGTGCCTTCCAGCTTTCTTCCGTTTTGCATCAGGATGTCATATTTCATGCGATATACCCCTTTGCTGGTGATCACAATGGTGATGGTGCCGCTATCGCCATAGATGGCCTCCTCCAATGATCGCCCGAATTGCACCCGCCTAAATACAAACTCGCCCTCGGCCTCTGAGAGTTTACGATTTCCCAACGAGGTAAATGTGCCTTCCTGAAATCCATCTTTACCCGGGGAAAAAAATTCTGTGAAAATGTAACAGTCAAAATCCTCACTGAGGGTGAAGTAGGTTTGACCCAAAGCGTTTTGGTTTTCCTCAAAAACAGAATGCTCTCCTATGATGGTAAAATCCATGTTATAGTGCTCACCAGAATGTGCCCCCCAGTCCTCCTGAAGGACCCCGGAGAGGGCATAGTCCCTACTACCGTACTGTACCAGAGAGAGTTCTTCTTCGTACTCAAAGCAGGAAGTGAGCAGCAGACAGGAGAGCAATAGACAGGTGTAGAGAATCTTCATGTGTTCAATAGAAACAACCAGTTTCTCTAAGATACTTATTCTCAGGTAATTTTATTTAAGCTTTGCTGAATTGTGCCAGTTGTGGTCAGAGAATGGGGTAGATATCGGGGTTTTTGAAAGGGACGAGCGCGAGCATGACAGCCTGCACGTAGTATTCTGTTCGGCCCAGCACACCATCAGTGAGTGATCCTACGGCACCGCCTTTTTGTTTGGAGTTCCGCTCACCAAACACCTGATCGTTGGCATGACCAAGCTCTATGCCCTGATGGATAAGCTCTGTGACCTTAGGGGGAAGGTGAAAGGTGCTCGTTCGGGACTGTCCCATTTGATTTTGGGAGAGGATCACCACCCATGCAAAAGCAATCAGCCCCTGGCGGGTTTCATCCAGGCCACCTTCTATGCCTACCCAATAGTCGGCATCAGGTCGCTCAAGGCGGGCGTTTTGAGCCCGGTTGGCAGCCCCCTGGAGGGTTTCTTCATCGGTCATGGGTTGGTCAGGGACACCGGATGGAACACTCAGCCCTGTTACCGAATGCTCAACCTTTGGAAATATTTGCCGGAATCCTTCCTCGGTGGCATTGATTTTCACGGGGTTTTTAGAAGCCACGACTATTTGCATCTGATTTTGATCAATTGGTTGGTAGCGAAGATAAATATTTGGCTGTGTTCGGTGAGGTTTACGGCACCCGAAAACCCAGACCTACACTGAATAAGGTGTTGACTTTGAGTTCATCATTGTACTGCCCCACGAAAAAACTATACTCTGGCATGATGGCAAATCTATTTCCAAGTTTTAATCCCACCGAATTGCCAACCCCCGGTCCGGAGTTGTTGTGTGACCTGTCCTCGCTGTTTCTTAGGTCGAAATAATAAAAAACCCGTGGGTTGAGATACAATGCCAGTTTTTGATTGGTAGAGTGAAAACTGAAAAAGGCCGGAACGTGCAAGGCCATGCCTTCATCATCTGCAGTGACTGCCGAAAACCCCAGACCTAGGGCACTGCTGAAATTGGGTGATGAGGTGGCCAATTGCTTTTTCAAATCACCCATGATCAGGGAACTGCCCCAGTTGGTGAAATTGGCCTTCAGACCGATGTCCACACTGTCTTTCAGTCCTACACGCAGGGCCAGATCTACGAAACTTTCCTCCCCGAGGTAATTGTATCCCAGACCGGCGGTACCGGATACTTTACCCTGGGGTAGCGTTCTCGCGGTTTGAAAACTCGAATAGGAGGCGCAGTTGATCAGCAAACCTGACGAGCAGATGGCGAGCGCAAAAAGGAGGGCGGTCAAAGTTCTATTTGATCCCATGGTTTGGGCGGATAGCTGACTAAAGTTAAGAAATTCTGTTAAATATTGAAAAGAACTGTTTTGAGGGTTTTGAAGAAGTACCGCTCATGGGATGTCTTTCTCCTACCTTTGTGGCCACTCAATTACAGATATACATGTGGCTCATCCTGGCTTTTGCCTCAGCATTTTTTCTTGGCTTTTATGACATTTTCAAAAAGATTTCGCTCAATGAAAATGCAGTGATTCCGACCCTTTTCTTTTCCACGGTAATGGCCTCAGTGATTATGTTGGTGCTGGTACTTGTCTCTGCGATGGGATACCTCACCAGTGATCAGCTGATGTACGTGCCTCCGGTGAGTTTGGCTGATCACCTCCGAATTATTCTCAAAACGGTGATCGTCCTCAGCAGCTGGATTTTCACCTTCTTTGCCATGAAAAATCTGCCATTGACCATTTTGGCTCCCATTCGCTCCACCGGGCCGCTCTGGACCATGCTCGGGGCTTTTTTGATTTTCTCAGAAAGGTTGAACTTCTTCCAGCTTGCGGGAGTGCTGGTTATTTTTGTCTTTTTCTACCTGTTTTCCACCGCCGGTAAGCTGGAGGGCATTTCCTTCCGAAACAATAAGTTCATTTGGTTTCTGATTGCCGGAACACTTTTTGGCACGTGCAGCGCCCTGTATGACCGGCACCTGCTTCGTCAGACGGATGTGCTGGCCGTACAGGCCTACTTCACCTTTTACCAGACCGTGCTGCTGGTACCTGTGCTGATGCTACTCTGGTATCCGGGGCGAGCCAAAACCACGACTTTCCAGTGGCGGTGGAGCATTCCATTCATTGGTATTTTCCTGCTGATCGGGGATTACCTCTATTTTTACAGCATTTCACTGCCCGATTCACTGATCTCGGTCATCAGCCTGGTGCGTCGCTCCAATGTGCTCATCGTTTTCCTTTTTGGGGCTATTTTCTATCAGGAGAAAAATATCAGAAAGAAAGGGGTCTACCTCGGCGGAATACTGCTGGGCTTATTGCTTCTGATTTTGGGGAGATAAGCTCACCTGGCTGATGGGTCTATCCAAAGATGACTGTGCCAATGCCATTGTCCATTTTTATCTGGAACAGTGACAGTGTACAGTGTTCTCCGCCGGGTCAGTTTTCCTGTTGCAGATAGTTTCAGGATGATTTCTCCACCTTTTTCAGTCACGGTCATCTGGCATTCACTCCCCTGAATGAAGCATTGAATCTGGTTGGTTTGAAGCTCACCCTTGTCGAACCGAAGGGTGAGCTCCGGACGATTATCCTCTGGCATCAAAAAGGAGCTCGGGTTTTCTTCTTTAATGATCAAGGCATGCATCCGGGCTTTTGCGGAAAACTTTTCTATGGCAGCATACGATTCTGACATGGGAAACCGGGGACACCTCATAAAGTCGCTCCGGGAGGAAATCACCCCTGAATTTTGCGCTGCTGCGGCTGTAAATCCGGCGCTGCGAATGATCTCCTCCATTTTGGAATCCAGCTCTCCATAGGGATAGGCGAAGGATGTGGGCGCACTGCCGAGCTGCTCCGTAATGATTTTTTGACTTAGACGTATTTCATCTTCGAAGGTCTTGTAGCGGCTGCTTTCCGGCATATTGAGGAAATAAGCGTGGCTGTGCGTGTGATTGCCGATTTCTATTTGACGTGCTGCAGCATTTTGTAGTGCTTCCCAATCCATATAATCCCCGCCGCCCACGGTTTTGGTGTTGATAAAGAGCGTGGCTGGGTAGCCATACTTTTCCAGCAGGGGAAGGCCACTGGCATAAAAACTCTTATAGCCATCGTCGATGGTGATGACGGCTGTTTTACGGTATGGCTGGTCGGATTGAAGGTATTCGATGGCTTTTGCAAAAGATAAAACCTGATAGTTATTGTCCCTGAGGTATTGGAGGTGCGCTTCAAAATCTGTAAATGAAATGTTGGTGGAAGGGAACCTGTCATCGCCAAAGCGGTGATAAACAAAGCAAACCACTTCTTTGCTATCTGTAGTCACAGCATCCGCAGGGCCGCTAAATAATATGCTCAGAGCGAGCAGCATATGTACGGTAATTACTGTCATTTAGGGAGTGTTTTGGCAATGAAATAGGCCGGATCGAGTTGGTGGCCATCATACCGGGTGAGGTCATTTTGTCGGATGATGGTCTGGAGCTGTTCCACATACTCATCTCGCCGCTCGGAGTAATATCGGAGATAGGGCACCAGGGAGGTTACTTCATTGGTGTTTTTGCGGGCTTCCCGAAAGTGCCTGTAGGCCTGGGCCCGGGCTACGGTTTCAAAATAGTCCACGATGGACTCCGAAATATTCTCATATTTTCTCAAAAAGATGCGGGTGCCGTTTCGGCTTTTACCGGCAGCGATTCGAGGCTCCGAGGTGTTGTAGGACCAGATTCCAAATAGATTATTGGCCTCCTGAAAAAAGCGGGATGATCCCCAGCCGCTTTCTACTATGGCCTGCGCCAACACGATGCTGTTGGGGTGCGTCCGCATTTTATCCAGCAGAGATGCGGTACTTTTTGCCCTGAATCTTTCCGACTGAGCCATGTAAAGGGCCGAATCCTTGTGGTTCCACTTCTTCTTTAGGGTGAGGGCCTTTACTTCTTCACGCACACTGTCTATTTTGAATTTGGCAATGAGGATGGCGGGCAGTACCGCACCAATAAATTTTGCTTTGGATTCTTCTACGGGGAGCTCCTCAAAGTGTGGCAGGTTGTGATAGAGCACCGGCTTGACGAGGGTGTCATCGATGACAAGTATGTCATCTGCATGCTGTACTGCCACCTGGGTGGGAGAGAGCACCATGACCATAGGGGGTTCACTGCAGGCCAGGATGCCAAGCAGGGAGAAAGGGATCAGATGGAAACGCAGACTTTGCATGAGGCTAGTAAACTCAAAAGTGAGGAGTAAGGTTTTGCGGGTTCCGGATCACGTGGCAAGGTTGGCGGCACGCCAATCTTCTGGTGAAGTTCGGATGTCCCTGGGATTGACGAGGGTTTTCTGAAGCTTTTCCATCCCGCGCTCCAGACTCTTGCTAATCATAGGATGGGCAATGGGTTCATCATCTTCCATTCCCATTTGCTCCATCATCCGGAGTATCCGCTCTGCACCAAAGACCTCAAATAATGGCTCATCCATCCCGATATAGTAGGTGATTTGTCCCCCGGTCTTGTGTTGAAATGCCTCTTCCACCAGCACATTCACGCCGGACAAAGGATGGACTTCTATACAGGCGATCTCTGAAAAATCAAGCAAAGGGTGCTTGCCCAGATCATAAGCACTGACCAGTGTAATATCTCCACCAGAAGAAATGCCCGGCTCGGAGATACTCAGGTGGAGAACTTCACATAGCTGACGCACTTCCTTCGCGGATTGCTCAAAGAAATATACCATCAGATTTTTGCCGGATTTTTCTGTAAGCACGGTCATCACACTTCGGTATTTCGCCAGTTTGGATTTGTAGGCGATGTACGTTTTGCTCGGGCCTTTGGGTTTTCTGGAGAAAAACATGGTCGTATTTTTATGTAAAATAAAAAACCCTGACGGAAATCCGCCAGGGCAAACTATGCACCTTTCACTTGACCTTTGAAAGGTGAATAATTGAAAAGATTATTTAATGGCATTGTCGTAGAAGGCTTCCAGTGCCAGGTCAATGTATCCATTGATCGCTTTGGTGGTGGCCTCTACATATTTCTGCTGGTCACACGTGGCAGTGTTGGTTACCTGATCTTTGGTATTGGTCACGAATACAATTCCATAATAGGCCGGGGTGCTCTTGGCGGCAGAAAACTCCTTGAATTTCTCATCCTTGAATACACCAGGTAGCGCAATGGGTTTTTTGAGATCGGCCGCCAGGTATGATTCAGCAGCAGCTCCGGCTCCGCTGCCGGAGGTGAATTTAACCTGAGAGTTTTCATAAAGGTTAGTAAGCCCATCAGAACCTGCTGCTCCACCCAGCTCGAAGCTGGTTTTAGCTTTCACAGATGAAAAGCCCACCATATTGGAAGAGTTGGTTTTCATCTCTATAAAAGGGAAGGCAAATGTAGCTTCGATGATGATGGCGTCTTCCAGCTCTTTGGAGATGCGTGGTGTGCGGTCTATGAAGGTGGCTTTTTCACGGCCCTTACGGGTTTCTTTTTTCACCATATACTGTGTGCCTGTAGGGGTTACTGATACATAGCCGGGCACGTTGGCATAGTTCACCTGGCCGCCTTCTTTCATTTCCCAGTCCTCATAAAAGTCGATTTTAGAGGCATCAGCAGTGCTGATGATTTCGAATCCTTTGGACTTTAGGTCAGCCACAAATCGGTTGTAGGTTTCGTCCGTTATTTTTTGGAAATCCGGTACATCCACCCCGTCTACGGCTACAGTCATGGTGGTGGAGGTGTTGCCTTTATAAGAACCGCCACCTATGGTAGATCCACCAGTGGATTTGGCGGTGGCTGAAGCGATCACATGGAAGTACACCCGGAAATTGGCGATGTAAACTTTTCTGGGAGCTTTTTTTAGTTTTTTCTCACCGTATCCTGAGATTTTGACCTCTTTTTCAGTGACGGATTGAGCCAGGGCTGATCCGCAGATCATGCCGATGATGGCCATTGTTAGAACGATTTTTTTCATGTCAATTGATTTTATTGAAAAGTGCATTGTTGTGATTGAATTTGAAATTTTGAGGCAGTGATTATCGATTATTCATGAAGGCAAAGCCCCAGGACATATTGAATAAAAACCCGGTCAAGGGGCGCTTACCCAGCTCGGCAGTGAAAACGGAGTTGCTCAGGAATTTGTAGTCTCCGTCGTGCGGACTTACATACCACTGAAAGCCCAGTCGCCAGCCTATGGCACCGTCTGGTTTTAGCCCTTCGTTGGCGGCAGGGTCATCCAAAGTGGAGACCGGAAGCACGAGCAGATCTGCATAAACCCTGGTGAATCCTGCGCCAATACGCTCTACATCGTTGTTGATCTTGGCTTTCACGTAGGCCTGTGAGGTCCACTGTCCGCCCAGATAGGCACCGGTGAGAAAAATGTGTGAGGAAGCATTTCCGGCCAGGCTTTCAGCTCCGGTTTTGCGCATGTACAATCCTCCACGTCCTCCAAGCTCATTTCGGTACTGGCCCTCTGGTATTTTGATGGATTTGGTTTCCTCCACGTTGTACGATCGGCCATCTTTATAGACCGTACCCGCATAGGGGTTGTAGCTCAGGACTATCGGCACTTCCTTCTTTTTGATTTTGGAGGTAAGGGGAAGAAACCCACCGGCTTCCAGCAGGAAGGAAGGGCCTGATCCGCTCAGTTGATAGAGGTCCAATCTGGCGATTCCTTCCAGGGTGATGGCTTCCGTTAAACCCATTCGGGTATTGGCTCCGGCAAAAAAGGAAAGGTTGGTAGAGTTGGACTCCATGCCGAACTCCGGGGCAATAAACCTGGTGTAAACTTTATCCGGATTGTCTTCCAACACCTGGTAGGTGACCTGTTGCGCATGCAGGGTTGCTGCTACCAGCGTCAGCAGAGCTGCTGTCAATATTTTCTTTGTTTGGAGAATCATGAGATGGATGGTTTTGAATGATTTGGATGGAGACTGCTTCTATCATTGTATGGAGGACTGGAACTGACCGTTGGCGCCCGAAACGGTGGCTTTCGAATCTGAAGCATCCTTTGCTTCGAAGGAGAACGTTCCTTTGATGAATTTTTCGTCGTATTCTGTTACGGTGACCACTCCTGAAGTAGCGCTGTAATAGTGTGAGGCATCTCCAAGGTTGAAATTGATTTGCACTTCAGCACCAGTAGTGGCTACGGTATGCTCCCCGATCATATTGTCAATTTTGGTCATGTCCATCATGATCCAGATGTTGTTTTCAGCTGCATCTGAAGCTTTCACTATAAACAGGCCAGCATGGGTATAAGCCGTGAGGGTGTCGTCCTCAAAATTGATGGTGCTGGTTCCGGAGATGTCCACTGTGAGCATGCCTTTTTGCTCTACTACATTGACATCATCAGGATCTTCTGAGCATGAAAATTGGGCAAGTGTTACCAGAACAAGCGCGAGAAGTAAGACGGGATTTTTCATTGTTTTTTAATACAAATCTCCGAACGAAGCCAGGAGAAATCCATCCGTACGAGAACGTAAAACGCATACCCTGAGCAGGGTATTTTTGGATGAGATCAGGACTGAAGGCTACAACACCATCATGAGGGCTGCCAGGGCTGTGGTAGCGATGATGAACCACCGGTAATACTGCTCCGGTATTTTTTTGACAATGGTGATCCCGACAAAAGCGCCAAGCGCCACCGCTGGTATGGAGGTCAGGTCCAGTAAAAAGCTATCAAGAGTGATCGTTTCCCAGGCGAAGACATGAAAAGGGATTTTGAAGAGATTAACAATCATGAAGAACCAGGCGGCAGTACCGATGAATTCATTTTTAGGCAGACGCATGGAGAGAAGGTAAAGTGCCATCACCGAGCCGGCCAGGTTGCCCACCATGGTGGTGAATCCCCCTAAAACCCCGAGCAGAGCCGCAAACCAGATGCCCTGAGGTATATGCTGATTGGTGGATTTTTCACGCCAGACCATAATACCCAGACTCACGAAGATGATGACCGCCATGATCATTCGGAATGCTTCATCGTCGATCATTCCTCCAATGTAAGTCCCCAAAACCACCCCGCCAGCGGCCCATGGAAAAAGCTTACCCAGGTGCGTCCAGTTGGCGTGTCTGTTGTAATAGGCTACTGCAAACACGTCTGCAATACAGAGAATAGGCAGCATAATGCCGCTGGACAGACGCCCGCCAAAAACCAGTGCCAGTAAAGGCACCGCAGCCATTCCTGCACCGTGAATGCCGGTCTTAGCCATACCTATCAGGAATGGGACACATAGAAAAAAGCCGAATTCCAGATAGGTAAACTGGAAAGAAAATAGTTCGATCAAATCAGGTTGTTTGCGTAGGCGAACTTAATTAATCCGACGAGGTTATTTGTTCCGGTCTTTCTGAAAATGTTTTTGCGGTGGGTTTCTACGGTTCGTTCAGAGATAAACAATTCTTCCGCTATCTGCCGGTTGGTAAACTCCTTGGAAATGAGCTTGACAATCTCTCGCTCACGCTCCGTGAGGAGGCGTTGTTCTTCTACGCCATTGAGGCCTTTGATCAGTATTTTGCTGACATCTGAGCTTAGATAGGTTTTGCCGGACCTGATGGTGTAGATGGCATTAATCAGTTCATTGTGAGAGTCTTTTTTAATCAGATAACCCTCAATGCCTTCTTTCAGGATCTCTTTGACCAGATGGGCTTCATCGTGCATGCTGAGCACCAGAATTTTGATGTCGGGGTATTTTCTTTTGACTTTTCTGACGAGGGTAAGTCCGTCTTCATCCGGTAAGTTATAGTCGGTAATGAGGAGATCCACTTTTCTCTGGGTGAGCTGATCCATCGTGTCAGATACAGTTCCCGCACTTCCTACTACTTCCAGGTCGGGCTCAGATTCTATGATTTTGATCAGTCCTCCGATCAGTACAGCATGATCATCGGTCAAGAATATTCTCATGGTCAAGGCGGCAGTTTTGATTTTCAGGAAAGATAATAAATTCATGCGTATCCGTGGTTTTAGCGCCTCATGATGGTGAATAATTTTGGGCTAAAATTAACGGCACTCCTGATGGCATGATATACCATTGAGAGGGTATTCTCAGCTACTATAACAGGAATTTTATTGCTCAGGGTACCCCATATTAAGCGCGGGATTCTTTCATCAGAAAGTAACTCCGTTTCTCCGTATCTCAGGATAGTATGGAAGTGGCGGACTCCTGAACTTGCTCACCCACCGGAACATTCACGATCAGGGTGTTGCCATTCATGCCCGGGGTGGTGTCCAGTTCCAACTCACCTTTGATCAGATTGGCACGGGAGTTCATGTTTCGCCACCCATTGCCCTTGCCGGAGATGAGCTGCTCCCGATCAAATCCCGATCCATTGTCTTCTATCATCAGGGTGATTTCCTCCTGATCTTTAGTGATTTGTATGCTCACCCTGTCGGCATCACTGTATTTGAGGATGTTATTCACCCACTCCTGAGTGATGCGGTAAAGGGATATTTCCTGTACTTCGGTCAGTCGGCTTTCCAGCCCAAAAAAGTCTGTTTCCAGGGAGACCTTACCTGTGGTATTAACCCGCGCTGCAAACTCCTGGATCGCTGCAGAAATTCCACTTTTGATCAAAGTTTGGGGCATCAGGTTGAAGCAAATGCCTTTCAGCTCCTGATACATTTCTTCGAGCACTTTGGCAGATTCTTCAAAAACCTGGTGACGGTCACGATTTTCACTTTCCAGTGATTTCAGGTTGAGGTTGAGAATAGAAATCATCTGACCAAACCCGTCGTGAAGATCTTTGGCAAATCGTGAGCGCTCACTTTCCTGTGAGGAAATAGCCGCCTCTATCTGTGTTTCCCGCAGTTTGATTTGCCCCTCTTTGATCAAAAGTGCATGCTTCTTTCTGGTTCTGCTTCTGAGGAGCAGGAGGACAATCGTCAGGAGCGTGATCACGGCAACCAGGCCAACAATCAGGGCCAGGTTCCTCTGATTCTCTGCCTTTTGCTCAGCGATTTCCGCGCTTTGAAGAACAATTTGCTGCTCTTTTTTTTCGGTTTCGTATTTGGTCTTCAGGTCTGAAATGATTTCTTCCCGCGATGTATTGAAAATGACATCAGACAGTTCCTTGTAGCGTTTATAGTTATCCAGTGCGGCCTGATAGTTTCTGTTGGATTCTTCTAACTCACTGATGCGCAAATAGGACTCCTGAATAGCTTCTTTATAGCCAATCCGGCTGGCAATTTCCTGGCCCCGTACCATCAGGTCTATGGCCTTTTGGTTATCACCCATTTCGGCATAGGTTTTACCAATATTGACAAACGAAGTGGCAATGCCTGTACTATCTAAAAGCTCACTTCTGATTTCCAGGGAGCGGTTGTATAGCTCCAGGGCTTCCGGATATCTTTTCATGTCAAAATAGCAATTGGCGATGTTATTGTAGCCATTGGCAATACCCCTTGAATCATTATATTTCATTTTGATCTCAAGCCCTTTTTGGTAATAGGTGATGGCCGAGTCGTACTGCTCCTGGTTGTAGTAGATGGTAGCCAGGTTTGAAGCGATATACCCTTTATTGAGATTGGCCTTGCCCATGTCGGCATAGATCATCGCTTCATTGTAGGTGTTGATTGCCTGGGTGTAATCCTCCTGAGCATACTGATAAATGATCCCAATCCAGATCAGCGCGCTGGACATACCGGCATAGTTGTCGATGGATTGATAAGTTTCAAAGCACTTGAAGTAATAAGGCAAGGCCTCGCTATAGTTGGTTTGGTCATACTCGATGTTTCCTAATGTCATGTAGCAATTGGCTACAGTGGAGGTGTCTCCGGCCAACCTTGCATGACGGATGGACTCATGAAGCAGTGGTACGGCTTCATCTCCCTTGCCCGTAAGGCTTAATGCCACGGCATGGTTGTTGGCGGACAAGGCTATCCCCTTATTCCACTGAATTTTTTTAGAAAGCTCATAGGCAGTTTGAGCGTATTGGGCGGCCTGAGTAAAATCTGACAGTCGGTATTTGTCATGTAAGAGCAGGGCAGTATTGACTTTGCTGGTGTCGTCCGGCGCATTGGAGAGGATCAGTTTCAAGCTGTCGGCATTCAGTTGATCAAACTGTGGTTGGGCAACGATTTTACCAGCAAGTAAAAGCAGTGCGAGGAGGAAAAGGGGAAATTTCATAATCTAGTTAATTCAGGCAGGTGGTGTTAGTCGATGTTAAATTTAACAAACTCCTAAACTAATACTTCATTTTGGTGGTGAGATAGGAACTGTACCGGTGCATTTATGATCAGCGTATTGCCCCTGAGTCCCGGGGTAGTGTCTAGTTCGAGCTCCCCTTTAATGAGGTTGGCTCTGGAGGTCATATTTCGCCAGCCATTGCCGGAACCCGATCGGAGTACATCCGCATCAAACCCACTTCCATTGTCTTCTATCATCAGGGTGATTTCCTGCTGGTCGGTGGTGATCTGAATGTTTACCTGATCAGCATCACTGTATTTGAGAATGTTGTTGATCCATTCCTGTGTGATTCTGTAAAGGGAGATTTCCTGCACTTCAGTGAGCCGTTTCTCCAATCCAAAAAAGTCGGTTTCCAGAGCGATTTTGCCGGTGTTGTTTACCCGGGAGGCAAACTCCTTGACAGCTGCCACGATTCCACTTTTGATGAGGGTTTGGGGCATGAGATTAAAACAAATGCCTTTGAGCTCCTGGTACATGTCTTCCAGCAATTTGGCGGACTCACGGAATACCTCATGCCGATCGTGATTTTCATTTTCCAGGGACTTCAGGTTCAGATTAAGGATAGAGATCATCTGGCCAAAGCCATCATGCAGATCCTGCGCAAACCGGGTGCGCTCCTTTTCCTGTGAAGAAATGGCCGCTTCGATCTGGGCTTCTTTGAACCGGTTTTTTTCCAGTGACAATTCGTTTTGATGTATCAGTTTTTGGCGTTGCATGCGCTGCGCGCCGAGTATGATCAAGAGCACGAGTCCTACACCCAAACTGGCCGTCAGAAGATTGCGCCGTTGAATGGTCAGGTCTTTCTGCGCCAGCTCCTTTTCTTTTTGAGCAGTTTCATATTTGGTGCGGAGCTCATCAATGGTTCTGGTTTTTTCCAGGTTGAACAAGCTGTCTTCAAGGTCCTCGGCCATTACATGATGGCGGAAGGCCTGCTGGTAATCTCCGGTGAGCGAATAGGCACTGGCCAGAGAGTCGTAGGATTTTCGCGCCAGGTCAGGGTAACCAAGTGCCAGACATTCCTGTGCACATTGTTGGTAAAAGGGGATTGCCCTGGTGTAGGATTTTACATTCATGTAAAGATCACCGATCATTTTATGGTTGTCCGTGACACCCTGATCATCACCAATAAGTCTCCTGATCGCGTTGGATTGCTCCAGGTAGCTGAGGGCTCCTTCCAGATTTCCCTTGCGCTGCTCCATGTCTGCCAGGTCCACCAGCACATACCCCAATCCCACGCTATCACGTTGCTGCACGCGGATGTCATAGGTTTGAAAGTAATAAGTATCGGATCGCTCGTACTCCTTTTTCAGCCAGTAAAAGGTGCCTTTCATGCCATAGGTGGTGCCGAGTGCTTCCAGATCATTGGCCTCTTTTGCCAGTTCTTCGGCCTGGTTCCACAGGTTCATGGCTTTCTCCTCATAGCCGTGTTTTCTGTAAAAGGCACCCATCTCGTTGCACACTCTGGCCAGGCCACTTTTATTGGAAAGGGAGTCGTAAAGGTCGTAGGAGCGAAGAAAGGCAGCCTGTGCAGGCTCATAGTTGCCTTGCATGTATAGCACCACGCCATAATTTTTCAAAGCCAGGGCTTCTTTGTCCGGCCAGGTATTTTTCCGGCTTATCGCAATGGCGATTTCGGTTTGTGTTTTGGCATTCTCAAAATTCTGGCTGTGGAGTTTGTAAAAATACTGGTTGATCGAGTCCACAAAAGCAAGCGCAGATACTGATTCCGGCAGCGTGGGGCCTACGGGGTCTTCTGTAAACTCACACCCGATGAGCACCACACACAGGAGGATGATTAGCTTTTTCATTTGGCAAGGCTGTTTCCAGCTAATTTAAGCATTCATACACCTTTCAGGAAACCCATGAAGCGGTAATAAAAAAAGCGAACCACTTTCGTCATTCGCTTTGAATCTTTGTCTCTCGTAAGGCTAGGCCTTTTGCTCGAAATTAAGAATGGTTTTTTCTATGATGTCACAGCACTCGTGCAGTTGCTCCTCGTCCATTACCAGTGGAGGTGCAAAGCGTATGATGTTTCCGTGAGTAGGCTTGGCCAACAGACCATTTTCGCTCAGGGCTACGCAGATGTCCCATGCCGTGCTACTGTCCGGATGATCGTTGATCACAATGGCGTTCAGCAGGCCTTTGCCCCGCACCAGGCAGATCAGGTCTGTTTTTTCAATCAGTTTTTCAATCCGTGTTCTAAAGACTTTACCCAGTTTTCTCGCATTTTGAGTGAGCTTCTCATCCCGGATTACCTCCAGGGCGGTCATGGCTACCTTGGCACCCAGAGGGTTTCCACCAAATGTAGATCCATGGGTGCCGGGTGTGATCACCTCCATGACAGGATTATCTGCAAGGACCGCAGAAACCGGATATCCGCCACCAGAAAGTGCCTTTCCGAGGATTAGCAGGTCTGGTTTGATGTAGGTTTTTTGACGTTCACAATGGCCGCTACAGGTACAGTTGCCACAGACGGCCAACAAGCTACCGGTGCGGCCTATGCCGGTTTGGATCTCGTCAGCCATGAACAGCGCATTGTTTTCCTTGCAGATTTTGGCCACATTTTCCAGGAACGTGTCGCTGGGCACCATTACTCCGGCTTCACCCTGAATAGGCTCGACCAGGACCCCCACAATATTTTTGTTGTCTTCGAAAACTTCTCGCAAAGCATCCAGGTCATTGTAGGTGACTTTGATAAAACCATGGGTGTAAGGGCCAAAATTCCTTTTGGCATCTGCGTCCGAGGAGAATGAAATAATGGTGGTCGTACGACCGTGGAAATTTTGATCAAAGACTACAATCTGGCCTTTGTTTTCTTCTACTCTTTTTTTCTCATAACCCCATTTTCTACAGATTTTAATGGCTGTTTCTACGGCCTCTGCCCCAGTGTTCATCGGGAGTACTTTATCAAAGCCAAAGTATTCGGTAATGTATTTTTCAAACGGGCCCAGAACATCATTGTAAAAAGCCCTGCTGGTGAGGGTGAGGGTTTCGGCCTGCTGTTTCAGGGTTTCCACAATTCTGGGGTGACAGTGGCCCTGGTTCACAGCCGAGTAAGCTGAGAGGAAATCATAATATCGCTTGCCGGAGACGTCCCAGACGTATACACCTTCTCCTCTGGACAGCACAACCGGTAGGGGGTGGTAGTTGTGCGCTCCATGTTGATTCTCAAGGTTTATATATTCCTGGCTGTTTTTTTTGGAAGTTGATGTTGTCATATATTTTTTGGATTAACTATGTAAACAAACGCTTCAAATAGAAGTTTCCAAAAGTACTATTTAGTCTGAAGATGTCACAGCGAAACCAGTCCAAAGGATTAGCAGAAGAGGATTATTACTTTACCAGGGAGGGATTTATGGTATTCACTGAGAAGTACCACCTGAAGCGAGGATATTGCTGCAAGAGCGGGTGCAGACATTGCCCTTACGACTTTAAAAGAAAATGAGGGCTGGGTTTGCTTATTAGAACTTTCTTGCGATATTTGCAGTCCGTTTTCAAAAAGCCGGTAAATCATGTCAAAAGTTTGTGAAATTTCAGGAAAGAGACCAAGAGTGGGAAATAATGTTTCTCATGCTAACAATAAGGTAAAAAGAAGATTCAATCCAAATCTTCAGAAAAAGAGATTCTATATTCCTGAGGAAGATAAGTGGATCACTATTAGTGTCGCTACTTCCATGTTGAGAACGATCAACAAAAACGGAATTTACGCTGAGATCAAAAAAGCCAGAGCTAAAGGGACTACTTCTCTTTAATCTTCGGATTTTTCCAAATAGATATTCAAAGCCCTGCCATTCGGTTGGGCTTTTGTTGGTTTATAGGCTTCAAAAACGATTCCCGGATGTCCAATTACTGGCCGGGTCATGCCTTTTCCCAGATTAATTATAATTGGTGACGTGCGATTTCGAGGTGAGTTGATTATATTTAGTTGACTCTCGATCACACGATTGGGACAAATATTCACTAATCCCCACCTGATGTGTCAAAAAACCACTGGGATCACCTCTCTCTAAAGCATCGCATAGTTTACTTTATCAACTATGCTTCCGTGTTTAATGATGCATTGTCCATCTCAGATTTATGTGCCAAAATAGGAACTTCTAATCGAGCGCAGGTGGATAAGGAGCTCGAAGAGCTGGAGCGGGAAGGTTTGATTGTGAAGAACTCCACCTATGTTGCCGTGACAGACTTGAAGGAGAAGTTGGAAATGAAAGCAGATAAGGAGCGCCTTTCGGGGTATCTTCTTGATCGCCGAATGAAGCAAATTCAATATTTGGCCAGTCTGCCAATCATTAAGTTTGTGGGAGTGAGTGGTTCACTGGCGGCCGGTAATCCGGCCGAAAACAGTGTGAGTAAAGTGGATGTGGATTTATTTCTGATAGCCCGGCAAAATACTGTTTGGCTTGTGATATTGCTGGCGGCCATTTTGAGAAATTTCTACTTCCGATTCGTGAACCTTCCGCTATGCCTTAATTACATTATGGAGGAGTCTGATTTGCTTGTTTATAATCAGAACTTCTATACTGCTCATGAGTTGCGAAATATGCGCCCTATTGTTGACAAAGGGGTATATACTTCATTGTTGGAAACCAATAAATGGTCCTGGGAATTCTTTCCGGAACTCCGGGCCAAGGCAGTAAATGGTCAGGTTCGCAATGAGCCTGTTGGGTTTTCAGTATTAGGTGTTCTACTTTTTGGTTTCTTTACTCTGCTTCGATGTGTTAAGAATTTTTCGCTTGGTCCATTTAGAGACCTTAAGCTCAAGTTTGATCCCTGGAGGGCTTACAATCTGAGCCGGAAATCAACGGCGCAGGGGGGATACCAGCTACTGGTGGTAGAAAAGTTTAAGAAAAATATGGACAGAAATTTTCCGGCCTATCAGGAGGACTACATGATGGAGATTTTATTCAAGGATGATTTGACAGAGAAAATCAAATCAGTCGATTATGATTTTTCGGCTATAGCTCGCAGCCCAAAGGAATTGAGAAATACTTTGAGAATTTACACCAAATATGACTGACAGATGGCTGAGCGAGTACTCCTAACTCATTCTTATTTCTATAAGTACGACCAGAAGCAATGGAAGATGCATCAGCCTTTTCCGCCACTTATGACCATCACTGCTGCTGCGTTGCTCAGAGAAAATGGGTTTGAGGTGGGTCTGTTTGATGTGGGGTTGAAGAATTCGCCGGAAGAAATCCAACAACACCTGGAGAGTTTTGCTCCGGATTTTCTGGTATTGGTGGATGATGGC
This sequence comes from Marinoscillum sp., assembly GCF_040222955.1. Lineage (GTDB taxonomy): Bacteria > Bacteroidota > Bacteroidia > Cytophagales > Cyclobacteriaceae > Marinoscillum. The sequence goes on from NZ_JAVKCA010000019.1 coordinate 42,893, forward strand.
TTCAACTACCTCACCAAGATGTGCCTGACTACCATGAGATCTGCTGCCTTTCGCATGCAGGAGTATGGGCGAAGGTACGGAGCCAGAGTGATCACCGCCAGCTCGGATGCCACAGACCACTATGAAAAATACCTTGACCATGGAGCCGATGTAGTAATAAGGGGTGAGCCGGAAATGACCTTACTTGAGCTACTGAAACATGGCGACACTTTTGAAGAGCAGCCCGGTATTGCCTATAGGGCAGGAAAAAAAACCATACTGAACCAGCCTAGGCCTATCATGACGGTTCTTGACGAATTGCCCTTGCCGGCATGGGACTTGGTAGACATCAATTCTTATCGGAAGGAATGGAGCCGGGGCCGTCAGCCATTTTATTTAAACATTGCCACAACAAGGGGATGCCCCTACAAATGCAACTGGTGTGCCAAACCTATCTACGGCAACCGATACAACTCCCGATCTCCGACTTATGTGGTTGATGAGATCGAATTGCACCTGAAACATCATCAGGTTGAGCATTTTTGGATGTGCGATGATATTTTTGGATTAAAGCCTGGTTGGGTTGAAGCGTTTGGAGAGGAATTGGAAGCACGACAGCTGAAAATCCGATATAAGATTCAGTCGCGGGCTGATCTCCTGCTCAAGGAAAATACCATTGACAATCTGGTGAAATCGGGGCTTGACGAGGTATGGATTGGTGCCGAATCCGGTTCCCAGAAGATCCTGGACGATATGGAGAAGGGCACTACACTTCACCAAATTGAGACCGCCTCAAAGATGCTGAAGGCGAAAGGAGTGAAAGTGGGATTTTTTATTCAATATGGCTATCTGGGGGAGACTATGAATGATATCAAAAAGACTCTCCACTTAATAAAGAGACTTATGCCTGATCGTTTAGGAATTTCGGTTTCTTACCCACTGCCCGGGACCGGGTTTTACAACAAAGTAATGAAGGACGCTGATACTAAGCACAATTGGGTGGACTCTTCTGATTTGGACATGATGTTTAGTAATACCTATTCTCCCATATTTTACAGGACGCTACATAGATATACACATCTCATCTACCATATTCAAAAGGGAAGGAATACGATTTGGTCATTACTTACTCATCCTGTATTTCCCGATCTTTCCATGATTAAGTCCGTGGCTAAGGCGGTGATTTACCTCCCTTTGTGCCTTTATAAGTGGGTAGCTATTCAGTACCTTTCCAGAAGTCCAATCACTGACCATGAAGAATGAAGACATAGTGGCGAAGGCTTTTGGCAAACAGTCAAAGATTTTTGATCAGATTTACGATAGCAACCCCATCGTGAATTACATGCGAGAGATCATCAGGAACCATGTCATGAATAGAGCTGTTGCAGGCAGCAAAATGTTGGAGGTTAATGCTGGCACTGGCACGGATGCTATTTTCTTTGGGCAGCGGGGTTTTCGGGTATTGGCTGGCGACATCAGTGCGCCCATGGTGGAAAAGGCACAAGCAAAAATTACAAGCGCGGGACTTTCTGACCGTGTGACATTTAAGCGGATGGGCTTTGACGAATTGGATACCCTGAAGTCGGAGTATGATTATGTATATAGTAATTTTGGCGGGCTCAACTGCATCCCCAATATTGCTGAGGTTGTATCCAGGTTACATGAGAAACTTTGCGGCGGCGGTCAGGCTACATTGGTGATCATGCCACCCTTTTCCCTATGGGAAAAACTTCATGTACTCAAAGCCAATTGGAAGGTGGCCTTCAGGAGGAAATTTAGGTCAGCATCATCAGCTCACATTGAAGGAGAGTATTTTAGTTGTTGGTATCACGATCCCTTCTCTTTAAGAGATCACGTGAAAACCTTAGGTGCCACTGAGATTGATTTGATGGGTTTGTGCGTGTTGGTTCCACCAAGCTTCATGCGAAACTTCCCGTCGAAATTACCCAGGGTTTACAGGGCTTTGATATTTTTAGACCGAAAAATATGTCGCTGGCCCATATTTAACCGCATTGGAGACTATTATATTCTATCCTTTACCAAATCCTAATAAGATTTTGGAGTGTGAGTTTTATTCTTCTCTTCAGGGTCAATTTGTGTCTGAAAAAATAGGCGAATTGCTTCAAAAAGGGATTCCTGACTTTTCTGTTCTTGTTTTCTGTCATGACGAAATGTCTCCCAGAAATCTGATAGGCAATATTCAGTTCATGAGGACGCATTTCCAGTCCAAAACCTAAATCATCCGAATGCTTGTGAAGCTGCGAGGTGAGGACAAAGGTTTTTTGGATCAGGGAGAGGTCTTTCGTGCCGTATAAGTCAGTTTCGAAATCGTAAGGCTCAAGCGCATGGTTTAATTGCTTGAGTTTTTCTGGTAAAATTTCAAAGTAAGAATCGTAGACGGCCAGGGCTCTGTCAGTGGACAGAAAAGGGCCGGGAAGATACCCCTGAGCTAGTTCGGTCTGAAAGTAGCCGGATTTGTTTTTGAAATGGGTGCCGGAGTCTCCAAAATTAACACAGTGGGATACGCGGGGAAAGCAATAGTATTTGTTTGTTTCAATGAGAAATTGTGTTTTGATCGGAAACCAGTCATCCGAGTACTTAAAGTCTTTCAAAAGGTGGTGCATCGGAAAATCCGAATCAGGGGACCTGAAGTTTTTCAGCCAACCTTTGAAAGCCGTCCATTGAGCGTAAGTGTATACCTGACCTTGGTACCAGGGCACCTGCAAAAAGAATGTCAGGCCGCCATCATTGATCGGGACGAAGGGTAAATGCAAATAGCCGTTAAACCAGAGGCTATTAAGGCTAAATCCGGCCAGGGACGGATCACCTCCATACTCAGTCAAAACGGCACAGGAATATTGATAAAAACCCGGCCCCACGAACAGATCATCTTCCAGGTAAATGATGCACTCATATTCTTCCGTAAGATCACCACAAGCCAGGAAGTGTTGAATAAGTCCTAATTTGGATGAATGTCGGATGATCCTTTTCTTTCCGTAAGTCCAATGGTAATTTTCTGCCAGCGTCACTACCTCCGGATCGGATTCCCCTTCGAGTGAAATGACCAGTTGAACTCCTTCTACTATATCCGCCTGATCCAGGCTACATAGCAACCTGTTCAGTGATTTTGGTCGATTGTAGGCATTGATTACTATAGCAGGAAGACTCATGTTGCCAGTAATTTATGTAATATACTCTTGAGGTTACTTACAGATTGTGCAAGTGACTCGGGGGGTCGCCATCCAGAGGGCGTTATGTAATCAGCTCCGGCAACTATGCCAATTGCACTGAGTTGATAGAAAGCGGCGAAACTGTATAGGGCTGCTATTTCCATGTCGATCATTTCTGCGCCGAGGGATTTCCAATGGGTATATTTACTAAGGGTTTCTCGAAAAGGCGCATCAGTGGAGATCAATTTAGCACCTTTCAGGGATAACTCCTCAGTGGCCAATTTGACCAGATCAGTGGTTGGCTGGAAGAGTAGCTCCCCCTCCGGGGCATAATGAAAAGAAGTACCTACCTCACTATGAGCACTTGAGGCATAGTATACCCGGTTTGGAGATGAGGGGGAGTTAAGATGTCCCGCAAATCCCAAAAGGACAAAATGTGTGGCTCCCAGGCCCCGGAGAAGTTCGGAAACCGATAGAAGAGCCGGAGCACCAACACCCCATTTGGAAGCTACATAAGTGCCCGTTTCCTTACTTGTACAGGTTAGGCAGGCACCTACCCCTTTCAGAGAGCTGCCTGACCATTTGATTCTTCTGGAATGAAGAGACTCAGGAATAAATATAACCCGCCTGGGGACTACAGTCATTTTGACCTGGCCCATAGATTTTTTCCATTGGATAAACTCTTCCGGATTCAATATGGGATTGTCGGCAGTCATGGCTATATTTTGTTATAGATTAATGAATAATATACAAAAGTCATTTAGCAATTCACTTGAATGATCTGATATTGGGAGGGAAAATATTTGGCATTGGGCTACAAAGAACCGGGACTACCTCATTGTTTCAAGCTCTGACCGTGCTGGGTTTTCATCCTGCGCCACATGGCATTCCTCTATTTTATGACATACATCATCCCATTCTCACAAAACATGATGCCTTCATGGATAATCCAATTCCACTGATTTACCGTGAATTAGATCAAAAATGTCCGGGTAGTCGATTTGTGATGACCACCCGACCTCTGGAGAGTTGGCTGGAAAGTGTAGAATGGTTATTCCTTCGAAAGTTGCCAAAAATGTCGCGCGACCTGAGACAAGTAGGAGATGAAATCCACACGCATTTTTATGATACATCTATTTATAATCGTGACCTCTTTGCAGCTAAATATGTTGCATATCATCAAGGTGTTTTTGATTATTTTAGGATGCGGCAGGAAGACTTGCTGGTGGTTGATTTTACCAAAGGAGGGGGCTGGAGTGAGTTTTGTCCCTTCCTGGGCAAGCCAGTTCCAGATGTATCCTTTCCACACGCAAACCCCTCAATTGCCCGAAATTAATGTGATCACGGTGCGGGATTGGGCTTTCTTTATTTGTGGCTGCCGTACTTCAGAAGTTTTTGATATTTTAGTGCCCCAAATTATACAACTATGAACCCATCCAAGTCCTTCACCCTATTACTTGTTTTATTCCTCAGCACAGCTGGCTTTGCCCAGAAGGTTTTTACACGGCAGGACACCTTGCGTGGATCCATCACAGCGGAGCGTGCCTGGTGGGATTTGCAGCATTATGACCTGAGTGTGAGTATTGATACTGCGGCCCGATCTATCGAAGGATTCAATGTGATCACTTACAAGGTGGTGTCAGCGGCTACAGAATTGCAAATAGACTTGCAGGCCCCTATGGAGATCACTGAAGCAAAGCAAGGAGATCAGCTATTGGACGTGCGACATGAAGGAGATGCACATTTTGTCTCTTTGGTCGAGGACCAGCCAGTGGGCAGCATTCAGAAACTCACCATCCGGTTTGCCGGTACCCCGGTGGTAGCCAGGAGGCCTCCATGGGATGGGGGATTCACATGGAACAAAGACGAAAATGGTAAACCCTTTATTGCCACTTCCAATCAGGGAATTGGTGCCAGTATCTGGTGGCCCTGCAAGGACCACCCGGCGGATGAGCCAGACAATGGCGTTACCATGAATTTCACAGTGCCCAAAGACCTTACTGCCGTTGGAAATGGTCGACTAATTAAAGTGAAAAAGGGAAAAGGTACCCGTACATTCACCTGGCAAGTAACCAACCCCATCAATAGCTATGGTGTCAACCTGAATGTGGGGGACTATGTGAAATTTGAAGAAAAGTACGACGGGGAAAAGGGAAACCTGGACATGATCTACTACGTGCTTTCATACAATCTAGACAAAGCGAAGACCCATTTTCAGGATGCCAGACGCACTATGGAAGCGCTGGAATATTGGTTTGGACCCTATCCATTTTATGAAGATAGCTACAAGCTGGTGGAGGTGCCTTATCTGGGCATGGAGCATCAGAGTTCAGTGACCTACGGCAACGGCTATGAGCTGGGATATCGTGGGCGAGACCTGAGTCTGACTGGCTGGGGCCTGAAATGGGACTACATCATCATCCACGAATCGGGTCATGAGTGGTTCGCCAATAACATCACTTACAAGGATGCTGCTGACATGTGGATTCATGAGAGTTTTACGACCTACTCGGAAGGACTCTTTGTGGACTACCACTATGGCAAGGAAGCCGGGGCGGCATATGTTCGGGGTATGCGCTACGGTATTGGCAATGAGGAGCCCATGATCGGGCCTTATGGCGTAAATGGCCGTGGTGCGGACTTGTACAACAAAGGGTCAAACGTGCTCCATACACTCCGTCAGTGGGTGAACGACGACACGAAATGGAGAGAAATCCTCAGAGGGTTGAATGAGACCTTTTATCATCAGACGGTTACTACTGCAGATGTAGAAGGCTATATTTCAGAAAAAAGCGGACTTGACCTGACCAGCTTTTTCGATCAGTACCTGCGCGATCCCAGAGTGCCGGTGTTGGAATACTTTACCTATGAGGGAAACCTGCTGTATCGCTGGACCAACTGCATCGAAGGGTTTGACATGCCGGTAAGGATTAATGTGGGTGATGAGTCCTATACCATTACTCCAACCACAAGATGGAACTTCAGGGATCAGGAAAAAATCTCCGTGGAGGATCCGGCTCTTTTGAAGGTGGATTCCAATTATTACATCTATCCGGTTTTCACCACTGGCGCCAAATAGTCAGTCCGTATACAAAAGTTACCATTCAAATAACTTCAAAAGGTTTATTGATCTGATACGGATAAATTGCCCCCGAACGAAACTTGCATGAATATGGTACTTAAAAGCATTATTGCCGTTTTACTCACCGGCATTTCCTTCCTTTCTTTTGGACAAAAAGCTACTCAGCTTCCGGATGATTTTCTTTCTACAGAATTTCATCAGGAGAGAAGGGGTTTGCTAAGGGAAAAGATGCCTGAGAACTCTGTGGCTGTTTTTTTTGCCAATCCTGTGCGGAATAGGGCCAACGATGTGGATTATATGTACCACCAGGACCCTGACTTTTATTACCTCACAGGGCACAGGGAGCCCCATGCCGTGCTTTTGATTTTCAAGGATGAACAGGTGGTGACTGACTATGCCTTCGATGAGTTGATATTTGTGCGCAGGCACGATGCCCTGAAAGAGCTCTATGATGGCGCAAGGCTGGGCAAAGAAGGTGCCGTGGACAAGTTGAAATTTGAACTGGCCTTTGAAGGACCGGATTTTCAGGATTTCAACATCGATTTTTCAAAGTTTGATAAAGTACTCTTCTATGATTTCAAAGAAGACGTGCGGGATACCCAGGAGGAGGCGGACCTGTTTGACCTGATCGCCGCGTTCAAGGAGAAAGCAAACTATGGCGAGGACGCTATGGCGATTAGTGCTGAGCCTCAGGTGAGCAATCTGGACACCAAGTCCCTGGATGGGCTGATGAGAAGCCTCAGGGGCATCAAAACCAAAGAGGAGTTAAGTCTGATCAGAAAGGCGGTGGACATCTCTACCATGGGTCAGCGGGAAGTCATGAAGGCCATGAAGCCCGGAATGTCTGAGCAGGAAATTCAGGGGTTACATGAGTTCGTTTTCAAAAAGTACCAGGCAGAGTTTGAGGGATACCCGAGCATTGTGGGTGCCGGACACAATGGTTGTGTGCTGCACTATATTGACAACTATAAACCTGCGATTGAGGACGGTGAACTCATACTGATGGACCTTGGCGCTGAGTACCACGGCTATACGGCCGATGTGACCCGCACCATTCCTGTGAATGGAAAATTTACCAAAGAGCAGAAATTGATCTACGACCTGGTCTATGAAGCTCAGGAGGCAGGCCGGGCCGCGTGCAAGCCGGGAGCTACTTTCAAGGACGTATATGCCGCTACGGCCAAAGTGGTGAATGAAGGCCTGGTAGAGCTGGGTTTATATGCCAGTACCGACGAAGAAGATATGATCAATCCGGAAACAGGAAGAAACAGGTATTACCCTCATGGGTGCTGCCACCACATTGGGCTGGATGTGCATGACAAGGGGGATTATGCCGAGCTGAAAGAGAATATGGTCATCACCATTGAGCCGGGAATTTACATCCCCGAGGGCAGTCCTTGTGATGAAAAATGGTGGGGCATTCCAGTACGCATCGAGGATGATTTTCTGATCACCAAGGAGGGTTGTGAGCTTCTGTCGGATCTGGCGCCACGAAAAAGTGAAGAGATAGAGGCGTTGATGAAAGAGAGCAGTCCATTGGATAATTTTATTTTACCTGCTTTGGAAGATGAATAAGTTGCCCAATTAGATTTTCTTTTCTACATTTGCACTCCTTTTAATAATCAGGCAACAAAATGGCAAAGAAAGGTAATAGAATACAAGTGATACTGGAATGTACCGAACATAAGACTACAGGGCTTCCAGGTACCTCGAGATATATCACTACCAAGAATAGGAAAAACACTCCTGAGCGCGTTGAGCTTAAGAAGTACAACCCTATCATGAGAAAATATACTGTACACAAAGAAATTAAATAACCATGGCTAAGAAAGTAGTTGCAACCCTGAAACAACCCGGCGGAGCAAAATTCGCTAAGGTTATAAGAGCCATCAAGACTGAGAGTGGTAATTATGTCTACAAAGAGGACATGGTACCTGAGGCAGAGGTGAAGAACGTATTGGCTAGAAAAAACTAATCAGTTCTTAAAAATATTCTAATTAGAAGTCCCTCTTAGTAGGGACTTTTTGCGTTTATACATCTCAAATATAGCTCTATGGGTCTGAAAGGATTTTTCTCCAAGGAAAAAAAGGAATCGCTCGACAAGGGCCTCGAAAAGACAAAAGAGAACTTTTTCAGCAAGCTTGGCAAAGCGGTGGTAGGAAAATCCACGGTGGATGAAGACGTGCTGGATGAGCTCGAAGAAATTCTGATTACCTCTGATGTGGGGGTAGAAACCACCATCAAGATCATTGAGCGAATAGAGGCCCGCGTCGCCAAAGACAAATACCTTAATGCTTCTGAGCTCAACAAAATCCTCCGGGAGGAGATAGCGGGGCTGCTTTCTGAAAACAACACCAAAGACCAGGATAGTTTTGAATTGCCTAAAGTGGATGGCCCGTACGTTCTGCTGGTAGTGGGTGTGAATGGTGTAGGCAAGACCACCACCATTGGCAAGCTGGCGGCACAGCTCAAGGGATTGGGTAAAAATGTAGTGCTGGGAGCAGCTGATACTTTCAGGGCGGCTGCAGTGGATCAGCTCATCATGTGGGGCGAGCGGGTAGGTGTCCCTGTGATATCAAAAGGCATGAATACAGACCCGGCTTCCGTGGCTTTCGATGCGGCCAAGTATGGCGTGGATCATAACGCTGATGTGGTAATCATAGATACGGCCGGCAGGTTGCATACCAAGGTGAACCTGATGAGTGAGTTGACCAAAATTAAGAAAGTAATTCAGCGGTTTATTCCGGATGCGCCGCACGATGTGCTGTTGGTGCTGGATGGTAGCACGGGGCAAAATGCTTTTATCCAGGCACAGGAGTTTACCAAAGCCACTGATGTCACTGCCCTGGCCATTACCAAACTGGATGGCACTGCCAAAGGGGGTGTGGTCATTGGCATCTCGGACCAATTCAAAATACCCGTGAAGTACATCGGAGTAGGTGAAAAAGTGGAGGATCTGCAGGTGTTTAATAAGATTGAGTTTGTAGATTCATTCTTTAAGAAATAAAAAAGACGCTTTGTGTCTTTCTTTCTTTAGCAACTCATTCAGGTCATGGTTAGGCCATGGTGATGAGGAAAATCAACGCTCCAAAAATCCCCACGACGCCTATAACGAATCCGGCAATTGCTATGCCCCGGCCGTTACCTCTTTCAAGCTTACTCATAGAAATACTACCAAAAATGGCTGCTAATGTGCCCAGTGGTATTCCAGCTACGAACAGACTCAGGACACCCACTATCAGGGAAGCTATAGCCATGCCCTTGGTATTTTTGACAGTATTTCTGACTTCTTTCAGGTCCTTTTTAAGAGATTTGAGCTCATCTTTTGAGATTACTTTTTGAGGTGGGAAATCATCTCCGATTAATGTCTTTTCGGCCGACTCTTCTCTGACCACCTCAAAAGTCTCATACTCATAGGGTTTGTATCGGTAGGTGATCAGGTCAGCTGGTGGAGTAGTGAGACCATGCAGCGATACTGTTTCGGGATAATGATTGTCTGGCGCATCGATGCGCTCCTGGTTCGGTTGAATCTTTTGAGGTGCCTTGGCCACTTTCCTGGTCTTCTTGAATGACCTCAGTGTGAGGTGTTGGTTCCTGATTCTGTCTTTCTTTTTGTAAAACTGAGGGCAATTCATGACCTGTTGGGAGGAACCGCAGGCTGTGAAAAGCAAGGCCATGAGTACCAGTAGTAAAGCGGTATTGGTTTTCATAGAGTTGGGTTTGGTTAGATCGGAATAAGGAATATAGGATTTATTAACATTCCCGTCAAGTGTCAATGAAAGTTGGTAAACTCCAAAAAGTAATGAGGGCTGTTGATTACTTCCTTCACCCACGATGTACTTTTGGTACTGGATGGCAGTACCGGACAAAATGCTTTCATACAAATAGGTTAGGTGAAAAGGTCGAAGACCTACAGGTGTTCGATAAGATTGAGTTTGTAGATTCATTCTTTAAGAAATGAAAAAGGCGCTTCATGGCGCCTTTTACTTGTCTGAGTGGGAGCGGCTTTGCACACGCTACACCATGGTGGTGAGGATGATCAGCGCTCCAAGAATGCCTACCAGACCTAAAATCAATCCGGCAATAGCCATTCCTCTTCCATTACCTTTCTCAAGTCTTCTCATGGAGATACTTCCAAAAATTACAGCGAGTATTCCCAGAGGCAGACCGGCTACAAACAGACTTACAATTCCCAACACAAGAGAGGCAATGGCCATGCCACCGGGATTTGAACCTTTGGTCTCTTTGACTCTTTGGATCTCTTTTTTAAGGGATTTGACTTCATTTTTTGAAATTATTTTTTTCGGTTGAGAAACATCCCTGATCAATGTCCCTCCAGTCAATGAACGTTCTTCGGTTTTATCATCGGGCTCATAGGCATCGGGCTTATATCGGTAAGCGATGAGTTCAGCTGGCGAAATGGTCAGGCCATGAAGGGATACCGTTTCAGGGTATGATTGTTCAGGTGCATCAATGAGTCCAAAATGGGGAAGTTGAATCGGTTTGGGGGCTTTTTCAGATTCTTTTTTCACCTTTTTGATCGATCTGAAAGCAAGTGCATGCTGACTGATCTTACGCTTCTTTTTGTAAAACTGAGGACAGTCCATGGCCTGTTTGGAGGGGCCGCATGCCGCAAAAAGAATGGCGATGAGTACCCAAAGTAAAGCGGTGTTGGTTTTCATAAAATCGGGTTTGGTTAGAACTAAATAGGGAATATAGGATTTAATAACATACCCGTCAAGTGTCAATGAAAGTTGGCAAACTCCAAAAAGGAATGAGGGCTTTGGGTTACTTCCTTGTTTTTGTAAAAGCATGGAGCCCTCACTCAATACCTGGACCATTATTTTTCTGATTGCCGCCTCACAGGGAATCTTTCTGGCAGCGGTGATTTGGATGAAGCGCCACCAGGCCAACGGATACCTGGGGAGTGTCATGCTGGCCTTCAGTTTGATGCTGCTATACTATGTGCTCTACTGGACCGGGTACTATACCATGACTCCACGCTGGCTGGGTGTGCTTCAGGGTATGACTTTCCTGCTTGGCCCTTTCTTCTATGGTTACGTTCGGTCCGATGAACGTCTTTTCCGCGTAGGAGCCTGGCATTTCGTGCCCTTCATCATTTACCTGACTCATTTCCTTGTACTTCCACTGGAATCCCCTGAGGTTCGGAGGATCTTAATTCGCTCTGTCACAGTCTTGCAAGCCGCCCATTTGCTGATTTATGCTGGTCTCGCTCTCCGATGGACATGGGTAAATGCCCTTGCCAGTGGCCGATGGAAGCTGGTGCTGTCTGTACTGTTTATGGGCTATGCCCTGAGCTTTTTGCTGTACTATGTGCTCGTCTGGACAGGTCTATTGAAGATTGAATATGACTATTTCATTTCTGTGGTAACGGCCGCATTTATCTATACCATCGGATACAAAGGGTATCAAGGCACAGAGGTCTTTCATGTCAATGTTGGAGTTAAATACGATCGTTCGGGGCTCTCACAAAGTGCTGCGGAGGCATTCCTGGCGGAGGTGAAGCGGTACATGGAGGAGGACAAGGGCTACCTGAACAATGACCTTAAATTGCAGCATATGGCCGATGAGTTGGCCATTTCGGCCAATCATATTTCGCAGGTGGTCAATGAGCTGGAAGGCTGCAATTTTACAGATTTTGTGAATCGGTACCGGGTACAGGAAGCGAAGAGACTACTCCAGGACGAAGCGCATCACTACAAGATTATTCAGATTGCCTATCTAGCTGGCTTCAACAATAAAGCCACCTTCAACTCCGCCTTCAAGAAATTTGTTGGGGTTCCACCTTCTCAGTTTAAAAAAGCACTCAATCGGCAACATCCTCAGCTGCAATGACGGACTTCTTTTCGCGATTTTCCGCCGAGAACGACTAATTTACAGGATCAAAAAGAATTCGATATGCTGGAATTGATTGCCATGTTTTCCATTGGGAATACCATTCGAAATATTGCAGTGGAGAAACGATTGAACCCACGTCCTTATATTGTGAGAATGGTGCTGCTGTGGCTGGGCTTTGAGTTTGTCGGTGCATTTATAGGTCTGACCATCTTCAATAACCTGATGGGTGGCTACTTCTGCGGACTAGCCGGGGCGGCCATCGGCGGCTACCTGGGCTATCAGCGGGTGGTGCAGGCGGAGCCCGAGGTTTATTAAGTTTGGAATACCCATGATTTTAGAAACCACTTATAATAAACGGGAGACCATCCAGCAGATCAATCAGCTGGTAGGCAAGCCCTACACGCTGATACAAAGACTCAGGATGGGCGGGATAGGTTCTAAGCGAATGGGGATCTCGAAAATAAGTCCGGAATTCGCTCATTATCTGAAAGCCGGACATTACGTCACCCATGCCAACATCGAACTCCGACCGGAGGGGATATTGATTCATTTTCGCTTCAAATTGGAATCTTATGCCTGGCCAATGCCTTACACAGGTCTGGAAGTCGCTACTGACCCTGAGCTTACCTTCACCGCGGATGGAAAATTCATAGCCTTCAAAGAGGGAATGAAAGTGAATGGGCCCTTTATAGAAAGAATGATCCGTCACATGGCGGCTAAAAAACAGTAAAATATCTTAGGATTTTACGGTCTCCCCCTCCATTCTGCTACATTGGTACATAAAAAACCATGCGAATACTTGTCTTACTATTTTGCCTGGTGGCTGTACAGCTTCAGGCTCAGTCATCCCGTGAAGCTGCAGATGAGCAGTACACCAATGAGCAATGGGCTGAAGCAGCCAAAGGCTATCAGCAGTATCTTAAAACAAATGAGCAGGATTCTTCGGCCTGGTTCAGACTGGCCAACTGCCAGCTGAAACTTGGTGAGTATGAGGCATCGCTGAAGAATTTCGATCGGGCGGTGGCCGGTAATTTTTATCCGGGATACACGCTTTATACCAAGTCTAAGGTCTATGCACTCCAGGGTAAGCAGTCAAGTGCCTTTGAAAGCCTGCAGCAGGCTTTGGATAGGGGTTTTGGCAATTTCCGCCTGATGGAGCAAGATCCGGAATGGACGGCCTATCAGCAGGATGAGAAGTTTTTGGCGCTTGTGGATGCTTGTAAAGTAAACACCTACCCGTGCCTCTCCGATTCTGTACGGAGGCACTTCGATTTTTGGCTGGGTGAGTGGGACGTGTATGTCAATGGGGCTAAAGTAGGAGAAAACAGCATCACCATGGCCAATGGGGGTTGTGCGCTGCACGAAAGCTACACCACTCCCGGTACCTATACCGGACAAAGTATCAACTACTTTGACAAGCTGGACAATAAATGGCATCAGACCTGGGTGGGCAGTGCTGGCGGCGTGCTGGACTATGTGGAGACTGAGCGGGGACCGGGAATGATTCAGTTTCAGTGCGACTACCGGGGGGACCAGCAGGGTAATGTGGTCAAATCCCGACTCACCTTTACTCAGAACGAAGACGGAACCGTGCGACAGTTTTTTGAGAACTCAAAGGATGGGGAAAGCTGGACACCTGGGTTTGATGGATTATATCAACCTAAATCGGTCGAATAGTAGGGTTAAATTTCTGGTTCCTTTTTCTTGAAAGGATTCATTTTTTGACCAGCCTCGGAGATTCCTTCGGCCACCTTCACCCCTGTGTTTTTGATGCCCTCCCAGCCGGATTTCAGGGTGTCCACACCAGCTTTGCGGGTGGCCTTAAGCAGGCCGGTCATGATTTGGCCTGAGGATTTCATCACGATGCCTTTTAGCTGACTGGCAGACTCCGTAAAGGCGCTTTTCCTGATGGACTTCTTGTCCATCACCTCGTTACATGCGCAGTATTTGAGGGCAATATTGCCGACACGCAAGGTGAGAAAAGCATTGGTAGATCCTTCCAGCAGAGAATCGAGAATGATATTAGCCGTAGGGCCAATCACCGGGATGGACTTGCCGGCAGAGTTTTTCAGAAATGAACTGATGACCGGTTCTACCTGCTGAGAGATATCCAGATCTTCTATCTCCGATGCCAGGAAGGAAGACCCCGCTACATTGGAATAGAGATACATGAGCTCCCGAAGCGATGGCCGCTGATAGTAAATATGTGCAATCTTCCAGACCATGCGGGATTGTGTGGCCAGAATGGTGAGCGCATCCAGCTTGCCGTTTTGCGATACGGAAGTGGTGAGAAATACTGCGGTGGCAGTTTGCTGTATGACTTTGTTGGCCGACTGGTTAAGCACCAGGATACTCTCCTGCAGGTCCTCAACCTGCTGCGGCTGCAGGCCTTCGGCTCGTAAGAGTTCATTTTTTTTGAGACGTTTAAGGAGCTGCTGTCGGTACCGGGGGAGCTCATCGGCACTGGTTGGCAAAGAGATGGCCCGGGGCAGCTTTAAAAAAAGCAGTACCGGCCAGCCAACAAGCCCAATACCCAAAGCACTGAGCAGTACCAAAACCACGTTCGCGGTGAGCTCATTCACCTCCTTCAGCATCAGGTAAACTCCTGAAATCTGATTGATCATAAAAAGCAGGAAGCCAAGAATGACCAAAATGGAGAGCGGAAGAACGATTTTTTTCAGGGTGCTAATCATAGGTTTTACCGGTGATCTGCTTATTTCTCACGGCCATCAGGCTTTCGGGTTTCAATATGAACTCAAAAGTGGCAAAGTCGCGGGTCACTTTTACTTTGGTGCAAATGCCATTTTCATACGTATATACATTGGTGCCATCCGGCGAGGTGAGCGAATACTGGCGCTCTCCCACCTTTTCAAAATCCAGGTATCGGCCAAAGTAGGCAGAAAACACCTGCTTGCTATGGTGTGGTTCTTCAAAATAGATTTCTGAGACCGACTCTGTAATGTTGGTTTCGTGAATTTCCGTGCGAATGCCATCAATGACCAGCTCATAGAACTTTTCTTTCAAAACCATTTGGGTTTCTTTTTGCACACTGCCATTCAGGGTATTGAAACCAGTACCGGAGAGGAGTTTTCCTTTTTTGAAAGTCTCTTTCAGGTCGTATTCTATGTCAAACAGAAAAATCACTCTCAGCTCCGTTTTGGTGTTCAGGTGATAGGTGAGTTCCTCTCCCTTCAGTATGCGTTTGACCACCGTCTGGCCCATGGACTTGTCGTTTCTGATCACATCATAATAGAGCGTTTGTCCATACAATGACGTACAGGCTAATAACAATGTCAAACAGGCGGCGTTTATACGTATCAATGTTAGATTTAGCTTGAAGGCCGGAGTACAGGCCTCTTGGTTTTAATTTTCAAGTTAACGATTTGCAAACTAACGGGTTCAGAAATGAGATCACAAAAAGTATCGTTTGTCAATAAATCAGGTCAGGACTTATCGGGGAGGATGGATTTTCCGTTGACCGGGAAGCCAAAGGCGTTCGTCCTTTTTGCTCATTGCTTTACCTGCTCCAGTACGCTCAAAGCCCTGGATCACATCAGTTCGGCACTTACGCAGAATGCGATGGCTGTACTCAGGTTCGATTTCACCGGGCTGGGCCAAAGTGGTGGTGAGTTTGCAGACACCAATTTTTCATCCAATTTGTCTGACCTCACAGAGGCTTATGATTTTCTGGAAGAAAAATTCGAAGCGCCTCAAATCCTTATCGGGCATTCGCTGGGAGGAGCTGCGGTGTTGCACGTGGCAGGAGCCCTCAAGAAGGTAAGGGCCGTGGTGACCATAGGCGCTCCCTCCAGCCCCACACACGTGAAAGCGCTCCTGAAAAATGGAGAAGAGGAAATCAGGGAGAAAGGCGAGGCAGAGGTCAACATCGGAGGGCGGCCGTTCAAGATCAAAAAACAGTTTCTGGAGGATTTGGAAAAGGATCGCAAAGGAGAAGTGATCAAACGGCTGGGTAAGGCACTGCTGGTCATGCATTCTCCGCAGGACAAAATAGTAGGGATAGATAATGCCGCTGAAATTTATGAGCAGGCCATGCATCCCAAGAGTTTTATCACGCTGGATGGCTCAGATCACCTGCTGAGCCAAAAGGCAGACTCACTCTATGTGGGCAATATGGTCGCCTCATGGGCTGCCCGCTATATAAAGGCAGATCATGCTGAGGATGTGGCACCGGAGGGCGAGGTTTGGGCCCGTCTCTCAAATCAGGGCTTCCTCACTGAGATCACTGCGGGTAAACACCATTTGCTGGCAGATGAACCCGAAGGCAGTGGAGGAACGGATCATGGCCCCTCTCCGTATGGCTATTTACTGTCTGCACTCGGGGCTTGCACCGCCATGACCCTTCGCATGTATGCGGATCACAAAAAAATAGACCTGAAGGAGGTCAAAGTGAAGCTTACCCACGATAAGGTACATCAGCAGGATGGCGGGCAGACGGAAGATGCCAAGGGCAAGATTGATCAGATCAGGCGGATGATCAGGTTGGAGGGGGATCTGACAGAGGCAGAGCGTAAGCGACTAATCGAAATAGCCGACAGGTGTCCCGTGCATAAAACCCTGGAGGGTAAGCCGCAGATCATTACGGAAGAGACCACTGAGATTTAGGTGTTGTACACTTGCCATGGCTTTGCCATCTTTGCAGCAATGCAAAAAATCAAGTCAGCTATTTCCTTTGGGGCCTTTTGCCTCCTCCTTTTTAGTGCTATCTCCGGTTTTTCTCAAATGACCTTCCAGCAAGGCTCCTTATTGGAGGCTAAGATGTACATAGATACCATGGAGTACTCCTGGTCGAGGCATACCCTGGTCAGGAATCAGAAAGAGATGCTGGCTTTTCAGTACGATCAGGAAGATGAAATAGCAGAAGTTTATTTGTTTTTTGATGGAGATTCTGAGATCACTGATATTTCGCTAGCGTCCTCAGGAGATTATTATCCCCTGGATTCCATGATGATGTTCAGTGATTATGCCCGATTCAAAGTTCGGTTCAACCAACTGACCAACAGCGAATTTTTGAAATTTACCTTTGGGATCAGGCAAGACTCTGTGGTGGAATACGTGGACATGCCACTCTTCCCGTATACGAAAACCTACGTGGAGCTGTATCCGGGCAGCGAGGAGCTTTATATTGGGGAGGAAAAGGTTTTCGAGCTGACGAGCAACAACCCGGAGAATATTCTGGTGGATAACCGGTGGACTGAAGGCTTGCCCATCAATTATCGGATGACGCGGGAAGGTCCAAAACTGCTACTGCATTTATTGCCGAACACCCTGGGTGATCAGCAGGTGGAGGTGCCCTTTACACTCAGAAAACCCACGATGGAAGCTGGCCGTCCGAAGTATCAATTGAAACCACTCACCTATACTTTCAAAATCCGTTCGGGGAGGCTGGCCTTTTTGCAGTTTGATGCGCAGGAGGTCACCCCAAAAGATGACAAGAAGGAGGCCATTGAGATCCAGATAGACAATAACCGACTTCTGAGACTAGGGAAAACCTACCGCATAGAAGACCAGGAAGAATCCGGAGGTGCGCTGATTGCCGAGCTGTACACCAAAGCCCGGCTCAATAACGACCGGGTGCTTTGTTTGCTGAGGCCCTACAGCTACCATAGAAAGTCCGATGGCTATCTGTACATCAAAGATGGGGACGATGCACGCTTTGTGAGCAATCTGGACATTACCCCTAAAACCACCATCCAGGAGATTTTTATCCAGCGCGAGGGCAAAGACTGGCAGCGAGGCACTACGGTTTACCCGGGCGAGACGCTGAACATCAGGCTGGAGGGTGAGGGGCTGCACAAAGCTGCTTTTAGCTTCCCGGGTGCCAGCAACCTGGAGTATGATTCATTGATCAAAAATGAAAACATATCACTTTTCAGAATCAAGGTGCCACTGACGATCAATACGAATAACATTGAGATTTTCAATCACAATAAGTCCACCGGAAAAAACCTGAAAGTAGATGAGTATCAGCGCCCCAGACCGTTTGACTTTATCAACCTGGACTTTGGGGACCGGCAGCTGGTGGTGAGCGATATCGAAAAGCCGGTTTACTATGAAAACACACTTACAGACCTGGTTTTTGATTTTGACCGGGGTAAAATAGATGAAGGCAAAGACCTCTTTGGTAAGCAGTACCTGACCATCAAGGTGAAGATCTCCAACAAAAAAGGTAATCTCATCGAGCTGTATCAGTTTGATGAGGTGGTAATCTGCCCGGGAGAGACCTCTCCGCGCTTTGTGCATTACGACGACAAGTACTGCCGGAGCGAAGACATTAACCTGAATAATTTTTTATCCAAAAAGACCTCTGAGCTTGAGGAATGGTCACGAATAGAGTTGGAGATCAGCCATGTGAAATCAAAATATGGGGGTGATGGCCGCTCCAAGAAAATCCAGATTCACCTGAAGCGGGATTACAACTTCGACATTGATGTGTCATTCCCGGCGGGGCTCTTAATCTTAAAGCATGGCTCCGGAAACTTTGGAAATTTTGGGGGACCCAGTTTTGCCATGATTGCCCAGATGAGTTTTTACCAACCCGGCCGGATTGCCAAGTACAGACCCTATAAGCTGGGGGCTGGTTTCATTGCCATCGATGCATTCAACTTTACAGAAAGCAACAGTCGGGATGTGGGATTGGTGGTGATTGGTTCGCTCTATCCTACTTCCAGTGACAACAAGCTGACCTTTCCCCTCTATGCAGGTTTCGGCTATCTGCTCAGTGAGCAGAAACCTTTCTTTTTGATAGGTCCGGGGATCAGGGTAAGATTATAAAGAAACCTCTGATGACACTGCATCTTCCAGGAGCACACGAATCTCATCATTGCAAAAGCCCATCTCCTGACCCATTAAAAATAGCTGCTGCTTATTGCTCGTTCCTTTTTTGATGGTCTTTTGTGCGATTTTCACAAATTCGTTGGTCAGATCTTGCTGATGATCGTGTACTCTAAGCAGTGTCATAGGCGTTTGTTTTTTGTGATTGTGGCAACAAAGTTACGTAATTATTACGTAAATGGTAGTATTGACATTCTTTTTTAGAAATATCCCAACATAGCAAAGGGTTTATTGATAATCATGCTATACAGGACAAAAAAAGCCCGCGATCATTGTTATTTCTTCAGTCCCGTCTTTTTCTTTTCGGCCAGTACGATCCCACCTATGATCACACCTGCGCCCAGAAATTGTGTCCAGGTGAGGGTTTCGCTCAGAAAGAGATAAGCAAGACCGATGGTGGAGATAGGGCCGAGGCTCCCAAAGATGGAGAAGTCACTGGCACCTAATATTTTGATGGCAAAACTCACCAGATAGGACGGGATCACCGTAGCGAATACGGCCATGGCCAGCCCAATCCAATATACTTCCGGCTGAAAGTTCAGTAGTCCCTCAGGTCGCTGCAGGGAGTAGTGCAGAATCACCGCCATACAGGAGACAATCATGGCATAGGAGGTGAAGGCTGTGGCGCCAAATTTCGGAATGAGCCATCCGGAGCCTACCAGATAGCTCGCATAGGTGAGGGCGCTGAGGAAAATCAAGATGCTCCCCCATATGACTGAGGAGTCATCACTGATACTCAGCTCCGACACAAAGATGATGAACACTCCCAGGTAAGTGACCACCACGCCTATCACCTGTTTGCTGGTGATTTTTTTTCTGAGAAAGACAAAGGAAATGAGCAACACCAGTGTCGGGTAGATGAATAAAATCAACCGTTCCAGACTGGCCTTGATGTAGATGAGCCCCAAAAAGTCAAAGTAGCTGGCCAGGTAGTAGCCAATGAACCCAAAAAGAATTAACCAGGCGTAGTCCTTGCCCGCTATCTTTTCTTTGGGCCGGTTGAACGCTGCGATCGCCACGTATATGGGTAAGGAAAATACCATACGAAACAGTAAGAGAGACACGGTATCTACTCCGTACTGATAGGCCAGCTTCACCATGACGGCTTTGCTGGAAAACAATAAGATACCGGTAATGGCCAGGACCACTCCGAGGGATTTATTTGGTAGCAATGGATGCGGTGGTTTTGATTCGCCGGCTAAGTTAAACCCCGCGGTTTACTCAGCCTGATTTTTCGGGCAACTATTTGATGGGAAAGTGTATCTGGGTGATGAGTTCGTTAGCGGGTACCTCTGTCGGGCTGTTCTTATAGGTCTCAAACGGAAAGATTTTCTTGTTGAGTTTAAATTCCTTGTTGCGGTACATACTGTTGAGTGTGGTCCAGGCATTGCCCAGGTGGTGATATGGTCCGGTGTGTTTGAGGGTGTACACTTTCACAGAGGGAATTTCTCCTGTAATGTAACCCTCGGGCAGCTCTTTAGGAATATGTTTGACAGGGATGGCGGAAGTAAATACTACCACGCGGTTCACAATGTCCCATTTATGGTAGATGGAGAGTGCTTCACCGCTGATCAGTTCGTTCTTATCTGCCACATAATTCCCGATGTGTTGAAAGTCAGCCGCCATTTTTTCTCCCAGCAGATCAATACTGCATTCATTTTTAATCCCAATGTATTGGCACCCCGGATAGGTATTGATGCCCTCAAAATCCAACTTAGAATGCACCTTTCCATCTTCTGAATAGTCTTTTAGCAGCGCCAGCCCACGATCATAATCCATACCTATGAAGGCGATCATCATTTTTTTGAACCAGAACATAAAGAAGGGGAGACTGCTGTCCATATGCCAGGTAACCTGAGTGCCTCCGTTCAGTTCGACCAGGTCGAAACGCACCTTGGCGGTAGACTTCCATGGTGTGATAAATTGGAGGTCTAAATCTATGGATTGGTTGGTTTGCTCTGCAGCAATTTTCATATTTCCAGATCCTGTACGGTTGCCTTCCCATGAGTACGACTTGTGGTCTTCAGCCAGTGTTACTTTAGCTTCCGGTTCTGTGATGAGCCAGGGCGACCAAATGGTCCAATGGCCAAGATCGCTCACACATTGGTAAACCTTGTCAATGGGTGCATTGATGGAAATGGATCTGCTCAGGTTGATTTTTGGCATAATGGCAATGGGGTTTTCTCAATTGAAAGTTACAAAAGGCCCTGCAAAAAGAACCTACCTATTAAAATATTCCCTTTGGTTACCAAACGCTGTAATTGGTTAGTCAAACCCTTTGACCGGATGATGTGTCTAATAGAGCAAACCCCGGAAGACTATGAAATCGACATCCATTCTGATCCCCTTTCTTTTTCTGCTGATCTGCTCCTGCAGTCAGTATGACTGTTGTGTGCTGATCGATGATGAGCGCTCGCTGGTAGGTAAATGGCAGGTGTTTGAATATGGCTACTCGCCCGGGGGCGGATACATCGTGGAGCAAGTCCCGGATTCACCGGTGAAGCTCCTGGAGTTCAAAGCTGGCGGTGTGTTTACTTCCAATTATGACGGACTCAAGGATTTCAATACCTATCGGGTGTTGACCGATACGGCCTCTGGCGGCTACATCCTTTCCCTTGCGGAGGTGAGAACCGGGCGCAAATCCAAAGAAACCGCGGAGTATTCCATAGAGGGGGAAGGTGATCACCTGAAACTATACTACCGATACTGCATAGAAGGCTGCCACATCGGCATCAAACCCCTCAGATAGCTTTCCTCGCTTCCCGAATGTTAAAAAGGGTTAAGCTTTTGATTCATTAGTTGTACAAATCAACAGGATATTATATTATTGTATCTTTGTACAACTAATATTCTGATGAAAAGAGAATCAATAGGGGAATTGGAGGAGTTGGTTTTGCTCACGGTGGGTGCACTGCTGGATGAGGCATATGCCGTAGCCATTTTGGATGAGCTCCACAAGCAAGCCAACCGACTGGTGGACGTTACCGCCATCCACTCAGTACTGCGCCGCCTGGAGAAAAAGGGGCTGGTAGGCTCAGAAATGAAGGGGGCCACACAGGAGCGTGGAGGCCGACGAAAGCGATATTTTATGCTCACGCAGGCAGGGCGTCAGGTCCTGGAAGAATCCATGGCTGTGCGAATGGAGTTGTATCAGAAGCTTCCAAAACTCACCTTTTCTCCGAGCTGATGGAGCAAAACCCCACATCCGGCCACCCACCCCGATGGGCCACCCGCCTGCTGGAATGGTACTGTGATCCTTACCTGCTGGAGGATTTGCAGGGCGATTTATATGAGCTCTATTACCGAACCATCACCAAAAAAAGCAAGGCCCGGGCCAATTGGCAATATGCCTGGTTGGTACTGCGGTCGTTTCGCTGGTCCGCCATCAAAAAGAATAATCCACTCAAAAACAACTTCATTATGTTTTCAGGTCAGCACTTCAAAGTAGCCGCCAGGGTATTGTGGCGAGATAAGTTTAATACCATCCTCAATA
The DNA here is from genome assembly GCF_040222955.1 of Marinoscillum sp. Taxonomy (GTDB): domain Bacteria; phylum Bacteroidota; class Bacteroidia; order Cytophagales; family Cyclobacteriaceae; genus Marinoscillum. The sequence continues at coordinate 65,328 of NZ_JAVKCA010000019.1, forward strand.
CGGTAGGGCTTTCTATCGGTATTGTCTGTTTTGTACTGTTGGGCCTTTATGTCACTCAGGAAGTGACCTTCGATCATTTTCATAGCAAAAAGGATAGAATTTACAGGGCCTGGCTGCTGGAAGACTATGGAGAGGGCAAGGTATTTTTCAACTCCAATACCCCTGTGCGGTTTGAGGATTTGTTTGAAGAAAACTTTCCCGAATTTGAGGAGGTGGTGCAGTATCATGTGAGAAATTTTCCGGTGAGTCGCCATGAGCAGGGTGTGATCAGTGAGCCCGTGGCGATCATCAGTCCTGAATTTTTTAAAGTCTTTGATTTTGACCTCATCCATGGCAATGTGACCAAACCCCTCGCCGGTCGCTACGACCTCATTATTTCACGCGCCTATGCTGAAAAATACTTTGGTGATGAGGACCCCATCGGAAAAACGCTCCAGCTCCAGTTAAATGAAAATACCACCCCGTTTACCATCACGGCTGTTTTGGATAACATTCCGCAAAGTTCGAGCATCAAATTTGATCTGGCCATTTCAAATGTGCTCAATCGGGAATTACTGGGAGAGCGAAGCCTGACGGCCTGGATGATGGTGGGGCCTGAAACGTACGCGCTGGTGAAGGAGGAGGCGAGCATTGAAAGTGTCAATGCCAAATCGCAGGATGTGGTGATGAGCTACCTGGGGGAGGAAATGAACAGGGACGAGTACAACATTGGTTTTCAGCCCCTCACAGACATCCACTTGAATCCGGATATCCCAGTGGGCATTGCTCCGGTGAGCAACCCGGTCTACGTGTATGTACTGGCGGTGATCGGCTTTTTGGTGTTGCTCATTGCCTGTATCAATTACACAACGCTGTCCATTGGTCAGTCGATCAAGCGGGCACATGAGGTAGGGATGAGAAAGGTATTGGGAGCTGCCAAGCGTTCCCTGATGATGCAATACCTCAGTGAGAGTGTACTGGTGGCCATTGTGTCCATGGGGATTGGCGGAGTGCTGGCGGTCTTCCTGATTCCAACTTTCAACCGCCTCACCGGTGTGGACCTTGTTTACCTGTTTGAATGGTGGCACCTCGGTGTGTTTTTGGCCCTTGGGCTGGCCATCGGGTTGTTGGCTGGTATTTATCCTGCCGTCATCCTCACCAGTACCAAAGTAATGACCATCATGCGCTCCGCCAGTGGCTCCAGGGGGAAGCACTGGGTGCGCAAGGTGATGGTAACCTTCCAGTTTGTGATCACGGTGTTGCTGATCAGCAGTGCCCTCATCATGCAAAAGCAAATTCGTTTTCTGCAGGACAAGGACCTTGGCTATCAGTACGAAGCCTTTGTCTCAGTGCCCATGTTTTCCAGTGCGGAGTCCGGCCGGATGGCTGAACGGATCGCCTCTGCCCGGGCCAATGCGGAGCTCCTGAAGACCAGCATTGAGGCGCACCCACAGGTGTCGAATGTTACCATGGCCAGTCATACGTTTGGCACACCGGGGTGGGCGGAACTGTCTTTTACAGATGACAAGGGGATTTTTCGCACGTTTAGCATGCTGGCCGTGGATGCGGCTTACCTTTCGGCTTTTGATATGAAAATCGTAGAAGGGCGCGACTTTGAAAAAGGCAGCGGATTAGATGAGCGCCAGTCCATTTTGCTCAATGAAACAGCCGTGGACTATTTTGGATTGGAAAATCCCATTGGTAAGACACTCCCAGGCAATGATTTTGGTGAGCACCGGATCATTGGGGTGGTCAAAGACTTTCATTTTTCCTCGCTCCATCAGGAAATAGAGCCCCTCGTGATCACCCAAAATGTTCAGCCCATGTTTCGGGGTGTTTCAGACGTTGGTATGAAGGACTCAATGATCCCCAAACTGCTTTTCAAATTCACCGGATCACAGCTTTCCGAAGTGCAGGAAATACTTACTGAGGCATGGGAGTCTACTTTTCCCAATAGAAACCTGGAGTATGCTTTCATTGATGATAATGTGGCCCGGCAGTATGAGAATGAAGCCCGCCTCAATAAACTCATTGCGGTAGCAACAGTTATTTCCATCCTCATAGCGGCCATCGGGCTGTTGGGGCTTACCGTACTGGTAGTCAATAGCCGGGAGAAGGAGATCGGTATCCGAAAGGTCATTGGTGCTTCGCCATTTCAGATCTTCCACCTGTTGGCCCGTACCTTTTCGTGGCAGCTGGGACTGGGCGTGGCATTGTCCATCCCGCTTACGGTGTGGCTCATGCGGCAGTGGTTGCAGGATTTTGCTTACCGGATTAGCATCGGTGCAGACATGTTTCTGCTGAGTTCGCTCATCGCTTTGGTCGTGGCTCTGATGGTCATTGGCTACCAGGCATGGAAGGCCGCCCTTGTGAATCCCGTGAAAAGCCTGCGCACTGAATGAGTGATTGCTGAAGGGCCTGTTTCCTGCAAGGAGTGCGCTATATTTGCGGCGCCACATGAAGCAGATAGATCCACAGGAATTTCTTTCACTTGGAGAAAAGCTCCCCATCATCGACGTACGCTCGCCAGTGGAGTATGAGCAGGGACGCCTGCCCAATGCGCTCAACATGCCGCTGCTGTCTGATGAGGAGCGGGTGATCGTGGGTACGCTCTTTAAGCAGGAGAGCCCCCAGGCCGCTTTCAAAAGGGGTCTTGATTTCATTGGACCGAAAATGAGTGGTTTCATAGAGTTTGCTGAGGGCCTTCAGTCGCCGGAGCTGCTGGTGCACTGCTGGCGTGGCGGCAACCGATCGCACAGCGTGGCCATGCTGCTGGAGACCAACGGCTTCAAAGTTTCCATCCTCAATGGCGGGTACAAAGCGTACCGGCGCGAGGCACTGGAGTTTTTTGACCAACCCCTGCCGCTGATGGTGCTGACGGGGTACACCGGCTCACTCAAAACGGAGGTACTCTATGCCCTACAGGAACTTGGGGAGCAGATGGTAGACTTTGAAGGCCTGGCGTGCCATCAGGGTTCCGCTTTTGGCCGGCAGGAGTCAGAGGAGCAGCCCACCTCAGAGCAGTTTCAGAACAGGTTGTTTGAGGAATTCAGAAAACTGGACCGCACCCGCAGGATCTGGGTAGAGGACGAGTCCATGCGCATTGGGCGGGTGGACCTGGTCGCCGGACTCTATCATCAGAAAGAGCAGAGCCCCCATGTGTTTCTGGAAGTGGCCCGGCCTGTACGGGTCAAAAACCTGGTGCTGAACTACCGCCATGTGTCCCTGGAGCGGCTGGTCATTGCCACCCAGAGCATTCAGAAAAAGCTGGGGAAAAAGGAAGCCCGACAAGCACTGGAGTTCATTGAACATGGCGATGCACATGAAGCTGCAATGATCATCCTGAAGTACTATGACAAGCGCTACGGCAAATCCATTGAAGGAAAAAGGGATCACATCCGGCTGCACGTAGAGACCCTTAGCAGCGACCCCATGCAGATCGCACAAGAAATTTTATCTAAAATATAATGGAATACAAGCTCACACAATATAGCCATGGTGCCGGATGCGGCTGCAAAATAGCCCCTGAGGTACTGGACAAGATCATCAGCACGGATGGCCGGAAAATGCCTATTTTCAAGAACCTGCTGGTGGGCAATGAGTCCAAGGATGATGCGGCGGTCTACGACCTGGATGGTACCACGGCCATCATCAGTACCACGGACTTCTTTATGCCCATTGTGGATGATGCGTTTGATTTTGGGGCCATAGCCGCCACCAATGCCATCAGCGATATCTACGCCATGGGAGGTACGCCCATCATGGCCATTGCCATCCTGGGCTGGCCGATAGATAAGCTGCCCATAGAGGTAGCAGGCCAGGTGCTGGAGGGTGGACGCAAGGTTTGTGCGGATGCAGGGATTCCCCTGGCGGGAGGGCATAGCATTGATGCCCCGGAGCCTATCTTCGGGCTGGCAGTGACGGGCAGGGTGCCGGTGACTCAGGTAAAGAAGAACGCTGCCGCAAAGCCGGGAGACCTGCTATACCTGACCAAGCCTTTGGGCATTGGCATGGTGACTACTGCTCAGAAGAAAGGACTGACCGATCCTAAGGACCTGGACCTGGCGAAGCAAACCATGCTCCAGCTCAATCAGATCGGGCAGGAGCTGGCAGCTTTTGAGGGGGTGAACGCCCTCACGGATGTGACGGGCTTCGGCCTGGGCGGACACCTGCTGGAGGTCTGCGAGGCGAGTGGATGTTCTGCAAAAATTGAACTGGATAAGGTGCCTCGATTTGACTTTGTGCAAAAGTACCTGGACCTCAACTGCACGCCCGGCGGCACCCACCGCAACTGGAAAAGCTATGGCCATAAGATCACCCTGGCCGAAGGGATGGACTATCGCCTGATGTCCGACCCGCAGACCAGCGGGGGCCTGCTGGTGACTGTGTCAGCAGATGCTCAGGAGGCCTTTGAGTCGATGATGCGGGAGCGGGGTTTTGACCTGGAGTCATTTGGTGCAATGGCGGAAGGTGCAGGCGTGGTGGTTGGTTGAAAGGCTGAAATTTGACAGGTCTTACGCTGTATGTGGAGGCCCTAAGCCCGCCAGCAGGGGATTACGCCACTTCGTGGCTTATTTTATGAACTTCGTTCCTGCGCAGGGCTACACCCTGCTTTCGCATGTGTCGTCCTTTCAGGACTTATGCACTTTTATCAAAGCTAAAGGTTTTGCCTCGATGATTACTATTCTTATCACCCGGAACTATTTTAATAACATCATCAAAATTATCAATATGTGTCAGCCCTGAAAGGGCCAAATCACCAACGAAGGCCAAAGTCCTTCATGCTGAACCACTAGCAGGTGAAAGCCCTGAAGGGGCGTAAGATTATGACCACACGTATCGCTCGTCATATGCTACCTCATACTTTTTAAGCAATGCGCGATACTCATCCTGAAACTTTTTTCTGGAATGATGTTCTTTTTGATTCTCTATATACCTGACGACCACTTCTATTTCTGCCGGGTTTACTGAGAAAGCCCCATAGCCGTCCTGCCAGTAAAAGTCAGCGTAACCTTTCCCCTTCGTTTTGATCCATTTGGAAGAATGTGATTTTATCTCCTCCACCAGTTTCATGAGTGCTGTCTTTTTCGAAAGCATACATAGTATATGGATGTGATCTGTGTATCCTCCTACCTTTATGGGATGGCACTCTAGTTTTTTGCAGATGCCACCAAGGTAAGCGTGTAGTTCCTCTTCCACCGGAGGGTGGATAAGCTCTTGCCGGTGCTTCGTACTGAAGACGATATGCACGTAGTTTTTTACTAGTGATTGTCCCATAGGGCCGGTAGGTTATATTACTTATGAACTTCGTTTCTGCGCAGGGCCACCCTGCTTTCGCATCTGTCCTCCTTTCAGGACTTATGTACTTTTATCAAAGCTAAAGGTTTTGCCTCGATGATTACTATTCTTATCACCCGGAAATATGTTAATAACATCATCAAAATTATCAATATGTGTCAGCCCTGAAAGGGCCAAAATCACCAACGAAGGCCAAAGTCCTTCGTGCTGAACCACTAGCAGGTGAAAGCCCTGAAGGGGCGTAAGATTATGATCAGATGTATCGCTCATACAAAAACCCCATCCATTGCTGAACAGGGTTCTTCAATCAGAATAAAAAACAACACTCACCATCAGGCATCGATCTCGTCTTCTTCTGCGGTTGTGCCATTATTTCCCAGCTTGGCAAACTTGAGATTGCGCACCAGGGCTTTTAAGCGCTGACCAGGCCTAAAACGAATGGCGGCTTTCTTAATGTTGGCAGCTGAAAAACCATCCTTGCTGTCTACCCCTTCACTAGACAGAGTGAGATAAAGGGTACCAAGGTCGCTGAGTCGTACCTGACGACCATGAATCAGTTGCAGTTCGATGACCTCTACCAATGTGGCGAGCGTACCTACCACCGATCCATAGTTGAGGTTGGAAACCTTACTGATGAGCTGAGCGAGTTCTGCAAAGGTGATATCGTCACCGTTGACGATGTGGGCATAGTACTTATTGGGAAGCGTCAAATCCCTGGGATTCGGGCGCTCCACTACTTTGAAATGAACAGACATTATTGTAGTATTTAAAATGTGAAAAAAGAATTGAATGAATCCGTTGAGAGCGCTCTGTGTGGACTTGAATTGTATTAAACAAAGAATGTGCCAGAAGATGACGGAGAATGGTAATACACGGAAAAAAGTCTAAATTTCATCAATTAGACAAGAGATACGTCGGCTCCAGGCAGCACATACGGTTGTAAGGGGTTCTACATACGGTTGCTTGACCCTATACAACCTGTTGTCAGGGGGTGTGCCTACGGTTGTTCGGAGTGCTGGGTGCGGTTGGTTAATATGAGGCTTAGAGTGGCTTCATGAAAGGTGCGGACGTAGAACGGCGAGATAGTTGAATAGTTTGGTGTGTTTATATGTTCGTCCTCAATTTAAGAAGACCACGTACGGTGGTGTATACAACATCGACATTGTTTAATTTTAGTATAACAATTGGCTTATGACCGATGAAAAGGAAATTTTTGAGGCCATAGGTCAGAGGATCAATCAGCTAAGAAAGGAGAGAAACTTGTCTTTTCAAGAACTGGCCAACCGGTCTAATATTGAAAAAGCTAACCTGGTGAAGCTGGTAGGTGGAAAGAACACTACAGTTTCCACATTAGAAAAAATTGCGACAGGGTTGGATGTACATCCGAAAGAGTTGTGGGATTTTGGGGGTTGATTCTTTGATTGTTAAACTTTATAAATCTATTATAATGGGATCACATCAGCTATACAAAGTAAGCGTACAGACCGATCTTCCATTTATGCTCTTCAGCCATCAAATATATGCGGGTGAACTCTCCAGCTCAAGAAAGTTATCGGAGCTGGGATGAAGTTATCAAGAGGCTCCCCAAGTGGATTACTGAATTAAATTATGAAGGAGAATGGAACATGGAGCTTTATCAGGTTCCGAGCCTTGATGTAAAGATTCGGACGATATGGGAGTATTATGAGGTGCCACGATATGGTAAAAAGATTGCTACGTTTTCGTACATGGATTTCAAGAGTGGCCCAGCCCAATTTTACGTGGATCGTTCTATTATGCATCTTAGCGATACGTTCGATGGAGATGATTATAGTAAGACGATCCTGCTGAGGTGGATCAATTCCTCTGTGGATTAAAATATCGAAATGTCAACTTAGTAACCCATGAATGACGACCAAAAACCCAGTCTGAAAAGCAAAGAAGTGCAGAAAGCACTCAAAATATCTTCCTGTGACCTGATGCACATGCGTATGGCTGGTAAACTTCGCTATACGAAAAAAGGGAATGCTTATTTGTATGATGCTGGTGATGTTTTCTCTGAATTTGAAAAGAAATAAAAAAGGTGCCCTTTCGGGACACCTTCAAAAACTCACTTTTTAGTACTGGGAGGGTTGTTTTCTCTTCCTCCACCCGATGGTTTTCCGGGTTTCGTGCTTGGAGCGTTTGGCGGTCTGTTTCCACTTTTAGCCATGTTTGAAATGATTTAGGGTTGAACATTTATTTGATGAAGGAAAATCAAAAAGTGGGCTAAACGATAAATACTAAGAAAACCTTAAAGGAGCGTCTCCAATTTTTTATGTAATTCCTTCTCAAAGAAAACAGTTGTTACCACTCCATTTAATATTTCGATGTTCTCAGGGTTTTTAGTCAAATTGTTTTGAATATCTGCGGTAAACCCTCCGCTAACCTTGTTTTCAACAAGGAATTTACCTGTAGGATCTTCCCCATGGAAATCATCAACAAGCTGCTGCTTGTTCAGGGACCAGATTTTGTCATGGACTAATCTCACAAAGGGATAGTTGGCCCTTGGAGATGGGGCATTTCCAATTTCTTTAATGAGTCTATTCAATGTTGGAGCGATCTCTTCATAGGGCATGGATTTTTGCCCTTCTTTGAAGGCCTTCAAAGCTAATAAGATCAAAAGAGGCTTGTGTACCGATATCTTTCCTTTACTCTTATGTACTTTTATATTCTGAAACTTTTCTATTAGTTCTTCCTTCGTCATAGAAGTGAATTTAGGCAAAATGCAAGAAGAAATCATCTACCTCGACCACAACGCTACTACACCTTTAGACCCACGGGTTTTGGAGGCGATGATGCCATATTTTACCAATCTGTATGCCAATGCTGCAAGTAATCATAGACCAGGTGTAGAGGCAAGTAGGGCTGTGAAGTCAGCGAGAGAAAAAATAGCCTCTTTAATAGGTTCAGACCCAAGTGAGGTGATCTTTACATCAGGAGCCACTGAAGCAATCAATACTGCAATAAAAGGAGTCTTAGAATTCTATAAAGAAAAAGGAGCACACATAGTTACAGTATCCACAGAGCACCCGGCTGTGTTGGACACGTGTAAATACCTGGAATCAAAAGGCGTAGAAGTTACTTATCTACCAGTTGACCAATATGGTATAGTTGATTTAGTGGAAGTGGAAAAAGCAATAAGAACGGATACAGCCCTTGTATCCGTAATGCTGGTCAATAATGAAACTGGGGTTATTCAACCGATCAATGAGATTGCTGAATTGGCACACCAGAAGGATGCTTTTTTCATGACAGATGCTACTCAGGCAGTAGGGAAAATGCCTGTTAATGTAAAAGAAATGAACATTGACATCATGGCTTTCTCTGCCCATAAGTTCTATGGACCGAAAGGTGTCGGTGGCTTGTACTTGAGGAGTAAACGACCATTTAAGGTCAAACTTGATGCATTGATCCATGGTGGTGGCCATGAACGAGGAGCGCGTAGTGGTACGCTCAATGTCCCCGGAATTGTAGGTTTGGGAGCTGCTGCAGAAATAGCACTTCAGGAAATGAAAAGTGATCAGGAGAAAATAAAAGAGCTACGAGATCAGCTCGAACGAACTTTTCTTGAAATGTCCGATACAGTGCTCAACGGGCACCCTACAAATAGGCTTTACAATGTCTCGAACATCTGTTTTAAAGGAGCAGATGCAGATGCAATCATAGCAGGACTTGACAACATTGCTGTTTCTAATGGTTCTGCCTGTAGTTCCACCAAAGTCGAGCCGTCACACGTACTAACTGCAATGGGACTAAATGAACAAGATGCATATTCCAGCTTGAGGTTTAGCCTGGGTAGGTTTTCGACTCACTCTGATATCAACAATTGCGCAAGTACTATAGGTGCTACTGTGAATATCTTAAGAACATTGATAATTTAAGAGAGGCACAAATCACTATATTCCTAACTTTGTTATAATGTCGTTTGACAGTATTGAAATACTTGAGCTTGTAAAGGGATATCTTTTTTCTACTCCACTATCTCCAATATTGACAACTTTGGCAGGCTTCAATATATCGAAGTAAACTTCTTTTTTATCCCGGTTTTCTTCATCTATTTTAGGTAAAATATAGATTAGAACTCTAATTAATGCCTGATATCCTACATTCGTATGCAGAATATTTGAAACTTCGTGCCCTGTTATATTCCAAAATGATTTACCACCTTCATCAATAAAGACATCTTGAACGGCACTGAAAAATGAATACAAAATTCTTATTATTTTAAAATCTTCATTATTGGCATAATACTTTCTAAAAATTAATCCTTTTGGATTTGGTTTTAAATCTGATCGCTTCTTAAATCTATCAATCTCGGCCTCTCGATAATTGTTTGAAATATTATATAGGATTGATTTGACCATAGTTGCTTGCGATAAAGGTACATTTACTCCTTTAGCATAGTTCCCGCCTACAAGTTTAATTCTATTAGAAAACGGTGACTTATCTATTCCATTCAAGGCTAGAACAATTTCTAAGGAACTTTTCTGAGGAGAATCATCCTTAGTTAACCCAAATAGACTGAATACTAAATTTTCAGGGACTTTGGTTTGTGTCTTATTTATCGTTGCGAAAATCATCGCTTGATACTCTAAGGTTGGGTCAATAAAGAAGGTAACTAGTAATTCAAAGTCTAGCAATCTTTTCTTTAGTAAAGAAAACCGTGCTCTTTTCTTTTCCCATTCCTCTTTGCTATTCGCATCTTGGATTACCTTTTCAATTGTATTCAGTTCAGCTTCAATCTTCTCAATTGCTCTTTCAATTCCTCTTATTCTATGCTGACCATCTATTACCGTAAGGTAAACATCGCCATTTGGCTTGGTTAACTCCGTCTCAACCAAATCACTTAAAATAATTTTAACTCCTTTATTTTTTTCTTCATAAGATTCAATAACCTGATTGGGGATAGCTATGACAATATTAGTCGGAAACATTGCCATTGGGTCATTTATTAGAAAGTCCGCAATACCTTCAACTTTCGTTGCTTTAGTTTTTCTTTGGATCTCAGGGTTGTAAATAGGGATAACTTGCCGTTTCCCTTCAATAGCGACATCACCTTCTTCAACATCTTCATAGCCAACAATAAGATGTTCAGTAAATCGAGTAAACTTTCTAATTTGTCTTATTTGGAAGGTTCCGATTAGAAACTCCTGATTGTTCTGAACAACCTTTCTGGCTTCAATTATATTACTCTTAGTGAAGGTCATCAAGACTTCTAGTTAAACGTTCGACACCTGAATTAATTTCATCATTAAAAGGCTTGCCTACTAAGTCATCTCGAATCAAGAATGTCCTTTCACTAATTCCGATGGAAAAAAAACTAGAAATAAGAAATCCAATGCCTACGGTGATCATTTTGCCATAAGAATCAATTTGAAACGCTATTTGAAGGACATAAAATATTGAACCAAAAATTAGCAATGCAGATAGATAGACAATAAGTCTAACTCTAATTTGCATTATTTGAGTTTCTACTTTCTCATCCTTTAATTTACTAGAGTTAATAAGATGAGTGGCAACACTAAACAAAACATTTATTCCAAGTAGCGAAAATGAGCCATTTAGTAATAGATTTTGAACACTAATCCTAGATTGTGGTAGAAACGAACTTATAATCAGAGGCGTAATTATTATCAGAGATGGAACAAAGATATTGACCGTTCTCCATATCCATATTTCCTCTGTATTTTCGATTCTTTGTCTTTTGAAAAGATCATTCTGATCTTTTGTGAAGAGAATATTCATTAATTCCATCTCAATTCTTTTAATCTAAAATCATCTCCACCAAATTATTCAAAGGCTTGCCAGGGTTATTGATAACCTCCTCTACCACATATCCGATTCCACCATTGGCATAGCCTTGAGCTATATCTAATACTTTTCTACCATCCAGTAAATTCATCAGATTCTTGTCCTTTGCATAGGCAAGGGATATGATCATTGGAATATCTACTTTCTCATCAAAGACATCCGAACTAAAGATATCTTTAGAAGAGCCTATCTCCTCAAAAGCATCATGTTTAAACCCCAGACACGCAGAAAGCATGAACAAATCCTTCATGGTTTGAAAAGGGAAATGATCCGGGTTTTCTGAACCTCGTTTGACCAGTTTTTCATAAGTCTCATGCTTATCTTTATCGATATATACTCTAAGGTTCTTCATACTACTTCACTTCAGTTATGGTGGTTTGCCTCATGGTCTCATCAAAATACATTTCATAGACATGCTTTGCATACTTGGATAGGTTGGGTTGTGTGGTCTTATTCCATTCTACTTCAGGAATAAGAAATAAAATAGTTTGATCTGCAAGGTTCGGAAGTCGCTGCGACACTGCTGCATGAACCGAGTGATCGAGTCGGCTAAAAGGCATATCGATCACCAACGGAGGATTTTTACGTGAGACTCTTGAAATAGCTGTGATAAAAGCAAGACTTAAACATTGAGATTGCCCCATCGACAACCGCTGCAAAGCTCTATTCCCATTGGAGTCAAGCACTTCAAGTGAGTAATCTTTGCTTAAGGCCACCTGATATCCGGACGAGGAAATAACAAATTGCTTAAATTCTTCAATCGTTAGGTCCTCAACAGTTTTTCGACTTTTCTCTGCAAAATCATCATACAAAGTATTTAAAACGTCTCCTGCCTGTTTGGCCAGCTCACTTCGCAGATGCTGAGCGCCTGCCTCTTCCTGCTTCTTACCTAAGGCTTTCCTTTCGTCATCTAACTCTTTCAGTTTTTTCTCAGAGTTGATCCGCTCTTCCTGTTTAGTGCTGAGTTCGGCAATTAATTCATCATCCCTATCTTTTCTCTTTTTTCTGTCACTCATTAAGATGGTGACATCTTCAATTGGCAGTTCGCCCAATTCCGCATCTATTTCCTGAATCTGATAAACGAGACTCTTTTCCTCCTTCTCAAGTTCAATTACACCATCTTCTTTAATCGTTAGCTCTTCTCTGGAGTTAGATATGATACTTTCAGCGTTATTCAAGACATGATATAGATCAATTAGCTGATCCTCCTCTGCCGATCTGTTCTTCTCACTTGCCAACCGGATCATTAAAGTATCATAAACTGGATTCCCTTCTTTTGCCACAAATTCTGTCCCGCAAATACACTCCTCCTGATCAAATAGATCCTGAAAAAAAGTCTCCCTAATGTGCTTGGGAATTTCCCCCTTGGCTCTTTTTTCCTTTAGCAAATCACGAAGCTCTTTCAAAGGAACATTAGCCAAACCAAGAAAAGCCTTAGATGCCTCTTCCCGCATCTGGTTTTTAAGTACTTTCTGATTCTCCCTATTTTGATTCAGCTCTTTATTCAACTGGTTCTTCCGCTCTTGCAAAGTCTTTGTCTCTGGCAAATCTTTTAGCTTAGCATCGATCAACTCAATTTGATCCTTAATGGCCTGACGCTCTTTCTTTATATCTCCAATTTTGGTTTTTAGATCATTTTGAAATTTAAGCTCTTGGCTGTAAGCATTTTCAACCTCTCCCAACTCTCCTTTGGCAGATTTTGCAGCTCTTTTCCCATACCAGATTGCTGTTTCTTGAAGATGCTCACAAGCATTCCGAACGATCTCTAGGTCTACCACTCTATAGATAGCATCCTGCACCTCCTGACTGTTTCCAGGCTTGGCAAGATTGTGTATCCTATCACCATCAAACAGAAAATAACTTTTTACATTATTGGGTAATATCTCATCTAAGAAAGTACGAGTGTATGGAATAGTCTCATGATCTCCCTGTGGAGTGATTTCCTTGAGATTGTGATTTCGATCAACTATTTGAGCGGAAATACTGCCCTCTTTATCCTTCTTAGGTTGTAGTAGCAATGATTGCTTGATATAATATTCTTTTAAACCATTATCACCATCATGCTCAAAATACAACGTAACGGACATATTAAGTCGAACATCATCATTTGCAGCTTCACTCAGTGCAGTCTCGTTCAAATAATCGACAATACTACGCTCCTTTACCTTTAACAAGTCACTTTCATACTCTTCTCCATATAAAGCCCAGTTTATAGCATCAAATAGCGAGGTTTTACCGAATCCTGTACCTCCAATAAAAATAATAAGCGGTTTCTTGGGATCAGTATCAAGATAGATAGGATCACTCTTTGCGTAGTATGACGCAAAGTTTTCAATCTCAATTCTTTGTAGCTTCATTCGCATGCGGTTTATCTTCCAACTGTAATTGCGAGGTTCTGGCCACCCCTTCAATGACATCCCTTATTCTCTGCCATGGAAAATTCACTCTCTCAGTTGACCTATAACTTATTTCAACTTTAAAAACACCCCTCACAATTTCCCGCACCTTTTCATCCTCTATCTGATTGAGGACTTCTTCCAAACGACCAATGTTATTCCGTTTCATTAATTAATCTTTCGTAATATCTAATAAATCTAATTGATCCGCCATTGCGTACAATTGATTCATAGAATCATATTGATTGATGGCCATACTTGAAAACTCTTGCACTCTCTTATACTCTTTGGTAAACGCACTTTTTACAGCATGAAAAGACTTGCTATTCCTTCCCTCCACAATAAACCTTTGAGGCGGCATTGAAACCAGATCATAGATAATTGCATGCTCTTTTCCAGGGTGCTTTCTCAAAACTCTTCCCCTCCGCTGAACAAACTCTCGTGGATTTCCTGAGGATGCTAAAAAAAACGCCACACGTGTGGGAGGCACGTCCACTCCTTCATCAAGGCATTTCATAGCCATCAATGATTGGATTTTTTGCTCCCCAAACTCTTTCAATAATTCTCTGCGCTTCTTCCTGTTCTGCCTGGATGTAAACTCATGAAGCTTGATCTTGAAGTCCTTTCCTAACAACTCCTTTATTGGTCCAAAAATCTGATCTCCGGCATAAAACAGACTAAAATCTAAAGGTTTATCCTGAATATTCTCTCTTACCCATTTCACCTTATTGGTAGAGTTATTCTGAACTCTTGCTCTCTTGATGGCAAGCTTTTCCAACCTCTCTTTACTATCCAAATCGTCCTTACCCACTAAGCGGACAATTTGATCGCTAAGGGAACAGTATTCAGCAAACTCCTCCTCAGTTAATTCAACTGGAATTGGGTAATAATAGTAAGGTGTCAAAAAGCGACCAATGGCATCCTTGATCGGAAACTCGAAAACGATCTTATCAAAGTAGTCCAATAGGGCCAGAGTTCCCTCTACATCACCGTGCCGTTCAGGAGTTGCACTTAGGCCCAACCTATACGAGCAACCTGTTGGTAATAATTGTCTGATCGAAAACGCTCCCGCATAGTGAGCTTCGTCTATAATCAAAAGACTTTCCTCAATGCATGGACCTATAATTTTTTGAAATACTGGTGAAGAAAAAGAGGCATTTGTAGTAATCAACACCACACGATCTATCCTTTTTCTTCTGAAGAGTTGGGCCTGTCTGGCCGCTTCTTCCTCCCACAAATCCCTGGATTCACCAACTAAAATACTGTCTAAACCAAATTTTAACGCTTCATGACACCATTGCTCCGCTAGGTGGATAAAAGGGCACGAGATTATAATAAATAGGCGTTCTTTTTCCCTAATAAGCTCCCATGTAGCAGCAAGTGCGGTAAAGGTCTTTCCTGTTCCAGTGGCCATTGCCAGCATGCCTTGATATCCATTATCCTTCCATGCTTTTATTGCACCTTCTTGATACTCTCTAAGTTTTGGAAGTTCTGTAGAGGACTTGATCTTCAAAGTAGTCGGCTCGAGTTTACTTATCAGTTCATCAACTTTTCTTTGATAAGATTCAGGCAACTCATAACCCGTAGAAAATTCTTGAATTAAACTCAGTTCGTCCTCAATCAACTGATCAAGGTCTTTTATCGGGAATTCTCCTCGAATAATGGCTTTGGTTTTTTCCATCGGAATTATCTCAACAACATCCGAAAAACCCATCCAGGTCTTATGGAACAAATCTTTAAAATGAGTTATTCTGTCTTTACTGACTGAGCTGTCGTTCCAGGAATAATCGCATGTTAAAGACTCAACGTTGTTGATAAGCGCATTAGCAGAAAAGTTAATAGACCCTGTAAAAGCAAGTTGATCATTAGTTTGATCTTCAAAAATTCCAAACTTCTGGTGGACAATACCGGATTTGTTTCTCTTCGGAATAGTGGCTTTAATCTCCAATCGATTCGTTGCAATCAGCCAGGAAAGACAATTAAAAAAATGCTCATCAGATTTAGATAAAACATCTTTTAGCTTCAGAATATCATTGATTACTCCCTTTTCAAGGTTTGCTTTTATATCTCTTTGTTGTCCTTTTAATATGGCATTCTTATCCTCCTCACTGAGAATGTTATTTACGATGATTCGCATTTTACCACCCCGTTTAAGAAAATAAGCAAATCCAATTGAGAGTGCTCTAAACCCACTAGAACTGAAATAACCTAAACCAAGATCAAATGAATTACTATTAACAAGAGCTTCTATAAAGAACTCAGCTGGCTCATATTCACCTGAAGCATATACCGGTTTAAAGTCAGCGTCTCTTAACATAGCTATTCATTATTCTGGAGTACCAAATCCATGGCATTTGTATAAATTGGCAAATCTTCTCTTTCAACTCCAAATCTTTTCTCTATCATTAGCTCTACTATGCCATTTCCATCCACCAAAATTATCGGAACAGCTCCTGCTTGAAACGACACGTCCTTGGCCTCCCGCGAAAACCTTGAAGTAGTGAAAAATATACCTTGTTGAAACTTACCTTGAATATCTCCTCTGAATTGACTGATCTTAGGTCTTCCAACGGTGGCTGACCATCGCTTACATTCGAAAGCTACTTGCATTGTGGCAAGACCAATTCTCAACTCTCCATACCCATCAATGCCCCCATCCTTGGACTTTTGAGTTACTTTCATATTTCTAAATCCATATACAGCCAACAGCTTCCTACAAAAGTGCTCGAACTCCAACGGATCTATTTCACCCAATTGACTTAAAATGGAATGCTTGAAATTGACTAAATACTTTTTATGCAGCTCTCTTATTTCCTCATATTTAGCCACTTTCTTAGCTTGAGGTTTCTGTTGGTCTTGAAGAGTTGGATGATCTACTCCTTTTAACCAATATGTACCATCTTTAAGAAAAACGAAATGTTTTGATTTATGAGCAGTGGGAAAATCAAGATTAATACTATGCCTTCTTAGTTGGGTACGAACAATATGTTCAGGGTTGATTGCTTTAAACCTGTATAAATCATCTTCCACAATCCTATTATAGAGCTCTTTAGCCCTCAGAGGTATCCCCTCTCTTTTAAGAGCCTCTTCTATTGCCTGATTAATCGTTCGTCTTTTCATTGTTTACGATAATCCCTGATCAATCTTTTGAATCAAAAAATCTATACCATTACCAGAAGACTTCTGAAACTCGGAATCGAGCAACTCAAGGCCATCATCAATATGCATCTTGACATATCTGGCCAAATCCTTATCTGAAATATGTAGATTGTAATGGACACAAAGCATGGCTAGATAATAGTCCCCATAGTCTCCAAATAATACCTTGTAGCTATATTCTTTCCCTTGAGAATCCTGCACATCTGACAGACTGACCATTCGATCTTGCGCCAATGAATAGGTAAGAGCTAAGCGAGCAATAACATTCTCTGCACCAAGATTCAACTTTCGGGTAAGGTGAATCACACGCTCTTTATTTTCTCTGGAGGTCTTGATGGTATTAAACATGAGATTCAGCTTTTATTTCATCAAACAATTCAGAAGGCTTACAAGCCTCAAAAGCAGAGCAATCCTTATCTCTATTTCTGATTAAATAGGTCTTTGATACCCGTGGATAAAGGTTTTGATATTCCTTATGTGATAGTTCCTTTTCTAACAATGGCAATAAGATTACCTGCTCAGAAATGGAAGGGTAAAAGTCTTTAATGATATTATTCGCATGCTGCTGATCAAATTTTTGCAGCGGACTATCTATGAAGATTGGAAACTTGATATTGGACTCATCTACCAGGGCTTTCAAAAGAGCGGTAGCGTACAATTGCTGCTCACCCTTAGATAATCCATCCTTATTAATGATTTGCCCCTGAGCATCGTAAAACTCGATATCCAATAAATCCTCCTCCAATACGACTTCTACACGATCAATAAAGTGCTGCTTATGCATCAAGCGTTGAAGCTCAGTCAATATCTTAGATTCCAAAGATTCCTTTTTCTTCTCCTTCAGTCGCTCCAAAAACACCTTCAATTCCTTGATCAATCGAGCAGCAGCTTCATCTTTTTGTGTATCAATAGTAGCCACATTCACCCGTTTACTGAGTTCAGACTGTCGTTTATGAAGGGTTTTCGACTCATTTACCTGAGACTCTAGCTTCACCCTCAGCTTCACGATTTCCTCTTCCACTTCTTGAATGTCATCTTCGAGTATCTTCTTATGCCTTCGAATTTCTTGTATGACTACATCATCTTCCTTAGTCTCAGCATCAGCCAACTTACTCACCAGGATAGCCATTGAGCTTTGCTTCAGTTTCATGTCCTGAACCAAAGCTTTGAATCGAGAGGCATAAGCATTTTGCACATTATCATACAGTGCTCGAAACCGGTTGGTCTGCTCAGATGTAAAGTCTAATAATGGTTTGAAATTCTGATCACCAGACACAATCAATTCTGAAAGCAAAATATCTACCAGCTTTTTCCTGACATCATGGTCAATACCCAAATTCTTACTGTTCTTTGCTATTGCACGCTCAATTGAATTGACCTTACTTTTAAGGTACTCTGAGGATAAGTTAGAGGCCTGATTTTCCTCCTCTTTTAATAAGTATTTATTCACCTGCCCTAATTTTTTTGAGGCAATAGCAAAAGGTGCCATTTCTAAGAATTCTTTAAACTTTAGAGAAGCATTTTTGAATTCAGTAGCTGTATTTTCTTTCAAGACTTTTAGGTCTTCTAGTTCCTCTAAACTTATTGAAGAACCCTCTCGAATAAGTTTCTCTTGTAACTTTTCTATCTCCTCGCGCTTTCTTGCATACTCTTCTCTCTTCGACTCCAGGGTTTCTCGATAATGACTTTGAAGTTTATCATTATCCGTAATGGCCTTGTTTAGCTTCTCTAACTGAACCCTGTCATCATCGCTAGCCTCACTACGCCTGAGTCTGAACCTAATATTCTCGAGATTTCGTTTAAGATCTTCATATTTCTTAATTCCCAGAACCTCGGTATAAGCTCTGCTCAGTTCTCTTTTCTCTTCAATCGTGCGTATTTCAGCCAATGACACTATTTTCTCAGCATCAAAGAAGAAGAACTTAGCGATCTCTTTGGGCATAATGAAATCGTGAATAAATATCTCAGAACCTACTTCCTTAGTCAATTCATTTACCCGCCCATCAATTAATACCTCTACAGTTTCTTCTTCCGATTCTGCATTAAATGTTCTTATGACTTCTACTTTGTTACATGGTACCGATGGAATGAAAATATCTGATATGACAACACTTACACTAAAAGTATTGAATGCATCAATCTGCATCTCAGTCTGATCTTTTTCCCTTCCTCGTAATTGAACCAATCGATTTCTCAGGTTCTCCTTCTCGGAACTTAACCAGGTAGCTCTATTGATGGATTTTCTACAAAAACGTTTGTATCCACCACTTTCGTAGATTTCTCTTCTAAACCGCTCATCTACATCAGTCATGAGCTTACCATAAAGACACCAAACCAAAGAGGTCAGAAATGTAGTCTTACCAAATCCATTATTTCCGGCAATGACTGTTACATTTTTTTCAGGATGGTGAAGAAATGAAATCTCATTAATGCCCTGATAAATTCTAAAATCCTTTAAGGTAATTTTATCTATCAGCATCTCAATTTGATTTTACGAATTGTTCAAGTCTGTTTTCCAGATCATTTTGCAGACCTCTGGCTCTAACCATAATAGTTTTTGCCTTTTGAAGCTCAAGTAACTCGTTAATAAGCTGGTAATCATCAGGAGACTCGGCACATGATTCTTTCAGTATCTCCTTCTCAAAAATCAAGTGGTCTTTGAAATCATGATCTGTAAGCTCGGTACCATATACTCGATTATAAATGTCCGCAACGCTGAATTTAAAATAGTTATCTCTATACCACGTAACTTGAATAGCTACTAATTCCTGATAATTGATCAAACTGATATCAGGTTCAGTTTCATGAACCTCTTTCTGTGCTCTTAAAAGGGTTTCCAGGATGTAAGCTCTTTTCTCTATCGTATATGGCCCCACGCCTTCCGAGCCGTCCCTTCTAGTTGGTTGTCTCCAATCCGGATCATTTCTGTATTCCACAAGCATTTCTCTTAATTCAGCTAATGGCTCCATCCATTCTTCCCCATTCTGAATAAGTCCATCCATGGATTTATCTTGACTCACCACTGTACATACCCAACATCCAAAGCGACTTTTCCCACATGAAGGAGTGGTATCATCAATTACAAGTGGACAATCACCACTATTGGCATTTCTGTAAAGAGCATTGAGGGTTTTATTATTTGCTCCCCATGGGGATGGGACCTGATTTAGATATTGCCATAGTTCAGTTACTACTACATCCTTAATAGGAGCATAGACAAAGGCATTTGGTAGGACATGCTTTCTAAGCCTTTGTCCCTCAACTTCATGCTTTTTCATACTACGAGCACGAGAAGCACTTTCTTCACTCCTCGTTCCGAGTAAAATAATAGCTTCACCTACCTCACTGATCTTGTTCTTAATAAATTCTGTTGTTGGATTTATTTTAAGTCGCTCCGTACACCAGCGGAATGCATTATTTGGGGCTGGATATCCCTTACCTATTAGGTTGACCCAAAAGCTATCTTCTAGTTTAGGTGTAGTCCTTACCACCATCACGGGCATAGATTGATTTACCGCCGCCTTTTCAATTTTATCCAACACCTCTTCTGTATACTTGAGAATTTTTGGGTTTTCCACAAGTGTATTATTACAGACCACATAGACTTGTCTTTTCCTAAGTTCAGCTGGAATTTGTTTGATGGAATACCAAACAAGTTGAAGCAACATTGTGGAATCCTTTCCTCCGCTGAAACCAACTATCCATGGTCTTGGATTATCATCGTATAGGTATTGAGAAGTTATTTCGGATTCTATTTCTAGAAATGTACTCACGGGATCGGTGGGTTTTTAAAATAAATAGTAAAATACGAAGCGTTTTCGAATAACGCATTCACATTTCCAAAAATACCATAAAGGGGGGAGAGTGCAACATATGGAATAACTCAAGATTGCGTACTAGACAGCGCTCCTGAGCCACCCTCAAAACGAAAACTTAAACCCGTTGGTGAGGGAGTATACCAGCTTATTGATGGCGATGATGGGGTGGTCTTCGTACTGAGCCGCAAAAGACGTATTGAAGGTCAGTAGGTTGGTGAGTTTCACATTCAGCACGGCCTCTCCGCTGATCCTGCTTCTGAATACCTTCGCATCACGATCATAGCCACCCTGGTAGTAGGCCATCACATTGATGTTCACATGCTCGTTGAAGGCCTGCTTATAGCTGATGTAGTTCGTAGACTTCAGGAGGTCTTTGTGGATGATCTGGCTTTCATCGGTGAGCATTTTCCAGTTTTCTTTTTCATACATCATCCCTATGCCCACAAACAAACGGGAGCTGGTGGTGGCGGCCACTTTGATGCGGAGGTTTCCTCCCAGGAGATACCTCAGGGGCATCTTCCGCCCCCCGTCATACTGCACCTGGGTGAAGAGCTCATAGGAGAGTGGCTGCTTGCGCAAAAAGTTGGTACGGAAGTGTGCATAGCCCGTGCTGATCAAAGGCCCACCGGTGGACTTAAAGTAGTTGAGCTGGTTGATGAGGATGTAGGCATGGCGTTGCCCTACATACACCAGGTCGGCATCTGCCTCCAGTCCCGTGTAGGTGATGCTCTGCTCGGCGGTCGCGCTTTTATTGTTCAGGTTGAAGTCCACACTGGTGCTCCCCATGAAGTAGCCAGAGGAGTCAGAGTCGATGCTCCCTTTGTTGACTTTTAGGATCTGAGCTGAAGCGACTGTGGACAGTACTAAAAGGGCCGCTAACAGGAGGAATGATTTCATGTTTGTGGTATTTATATTCGGGAAAGAGATGCGAAAATAGACAACACGAAGGAAAGAGATCACTGACCAGAAGTCTCTTTTGCCTTGGATCTGGTTTTGCACATGGGGGTGATTGAGACCCATAACCTGACGGGTCTACGCGACCCGGTCTACGCGACTCGGTCTCCAAGACTGTTAGTTTTGGCTAGTAAAGCCCCGACAATCGATCTAATCAGGTTAAATTTGATTCATGGAGAAGAGAAAGGAGCATAAAATAGAACCAAGTGACATTGAGCTCGGACAAATGGAATTCAGGATGATCATGGGAAATTCATGGAGCCACCTGGAGGATTATACGGGTCAGATATTCTGTACTTGCGGCAGCTCTGAAAAACGACTGATTAATTACAAGCCCTATCTCAATGACCTACACGATATTGTGCTCAATGGGCTGTGCAGTGGCTGCAAGACCATTGCTTCGCGATACATTGAAACCGGAGAGGATCCAGAGAAGGCCACCATTGCAGAACGAATCCGCCAGCTGCATAAAAGAAGTAAGCGACAGGTGTCTAATTAGCCGTTTTTAGTCACAAGATCTCCGGCACCCGACCGGATTGCCCTGTTTATTGCTCTGCCTTCACTTCCGTCTGATCCGTACTTTCAGATTCATGACCGAAAAAGCTTTTCTGAAAGATCAGGATAAAGGTGATGCCCATGAAGATGGACGCATCCGCAATGTTGAAAACCGGCCACAGGGCCATGTAATCTCCACCCAGAATAGGCACCCAGTCAGCAATGCGGCCCTCCCAGATATCGATGTAAAACATGTCTACCACCTGACCATAAAACCAGGGTGTGGGCGCATCATATGGCGCATTGTCCAGAAAGACCCCGTAGAAAATACTATCCACCAGGTTGCCGATGGCTCCACCCAATATCATGGCGATGCAGATGAGCAGCCCCCTGGAAGTTTCCTTCTTATAAAGGGTATAGAGGTAATAGCCGATGGCCACCATCGCAACCAGCCTGAAGAGGGTCAGCACCAGCTTGCCATTGTCTATAAAGCCGATCTGCATGCCAAAAGCCATGCCCGGGTTGGTGAGGTAGTGCAGCTTAAACCAGTCCCCAAAGATCTTGATCTGGCCTTTGGACCCCAGGTCCATGTTGAAGTGCACAGCCATTTTCACCACCTGATCGATGGCAATCACCAGCAAGCTGATGAGGTAATAGATGTATAGAGGTGTTCGTTTTTTCTCCATTTTTAATTCTTGTGTATGAGTCAATAGACCATAGTCTATAGTCCACTGTTTCGATCTGTGAACTAAAAACTATTGACTATCGACTATCGATTATTAACTATCGACTATTGACTATTGACTATTTTAATTCGCTATTTCAATCGCCACGGTCAGCTCCAGGCCGTCGATATCCAGCAGGGTGCCACCATTCGCCTCATTTACATACTCCAACGAGAGCGCCTGGGTTTCCTTTTGGATGTAACTTTTAAAAGCTTCTACCGCCGACTTCAACGATTCGTCATTGGTATGGTAGCTCACCTTGATTTTATCCTGTACTTCCAGTCCCTGATCTTTTCTCAGGTTCTGAAGTCTGTTCACCATATCGCGGCTCAGTCCTTCCTTCTTCAGCTCATCGGTGATGGTGATGTCCAGGGCCACGGTGAGGCCGTCTTCACTGGCTACCAGCCAGCCCGGGATGTCCTCAGAGGTGATCTCCACATCTTCCAGTCCCAGCATCACTTTTTCACCTTCCAGCTCCACGGCATATTCGCCGGTTTGCTCCAGCACTTTGATCTGCGCCTGATCCATCTGGTTGATCAGTGGGGTCAGGAGCTTCATTTTGGGTCCGAAGTGCTGGCCCAGCTTACGGAAGTTGGGCTTGATTTTCTTCACCAAAATGCCTGAGGCATCGTCCACATACTCCACTTCCTTCACGTTGGTCTCGGAGATAATGAGCGCTGCCACCTGAGCGATCCTGTCCTTGTCCGCTTCGTTGAGGATGGGGATCAGGATTTTATGCAAAGGCTGACGAACCTTGATTTTTTCTTTTTTGCGCAAGCTGTGTACCAGGGAAGAAGCACTCTGAGCGAGGTGCATTCTTTTCTCCAGCTCTTCGTCAATGAGTCCGGCGTCCGATACCGGAAAATTGGCGAGGTGCACCGATGCATTGGTATCCATGCCCGAAACTTTGTTCAGGTCCTGGAAGAGGTGCTCGGCATAGAATGGCGCAATAGGTGCTGACAGCTTGGCTACGGTCATCAGGGCCGTATAGAGCGTTTGATAAGCGGCTTCTTTGTCGGCATTGTATTCACCCACCCAAAACCGTTTTCTGTTCAGGCGCACGTACCAGTTGCTCAGGTCATCCGTCACAAAGTTCTGGATGGCGCGGGCTGCTTTGGTTGGCTCATAGTCGTTGAACGCCGCATCGGCCTCAGCTATGAGGCTATTCAGTCGACTGATAACCCAGCGGTCACTCTCGGTGCGCTGATCCATCGGCAGGACTGGTTTAGAGAAATCAAAACCATCCAGGTTGGCATAAAGCGCAAAGAAAGAATACGTGTTGGTGAGCGTACCGAAAAACTTACGCTGCACTTCGGCCACTCCTTCTATGTCAAATTTCAGGTTGTCCCATGGGTTGGCATTGGCAATCATGTACCAGCGCGTAGCGTCCGGGCCATACTTGTCCATGGTTTCGAATGGGTTCACGGCGTTGCCCAGTCGCTTGGACATCTTGTTGCCATTTTTATCCAGTACCAGGCCATTGGCAATCACATTTTTGAAGGCCACTTTGTCGTTGAGCAAAGTAGAAATGGCGTGCAGGGTGAAGAACCACCCCCGGGTCTGGTCCACACCTTCCGCGATAAAGTCGGCCGGGTAGTTGGCGTCAAAAGTATCCTGATTTTCAAAAGGATAGTGCCACTGGGCATACGGCATGGCGCCTGAGTCGAACCATACATCGATGAGGTCAGACTCGCGATACATTGGCTGACCGCTGGCACTCACCAGCACCACATCGTCCACATAGGGCCTGTGCAGGTCAAAGTCGTCCCCGACTTCTTCCTTCATGTATCCTGCCGCGATGGATTTTTTCACTTCGGCCTGTAGCTCGGCTATGCTGCCGATACAAATTTCTTCTTTTCGGTCTTTGGTCACCCAGATAGGCAGGGGAGTCCCCCAAAACCTTGAACGGCTAAGGTTCCAGTCCACGAGGTTTTCCAGCCAGTTGCCAAAGCGGCCAGATCCGGTAGAGGCCGGCTTCCAGTTGATGGTTTTGTTGAGTTCCACCAACCGATCTTTCATCGCGGTGGTTTTGATAAACCAGGAATCCAGCGGGTAATAAAGCACGGGCTTATCCGTACGCCAGCAGTGTGGGTAGCTGTGCTCGTACTTTTCTACTTTGAACGCCTTGTTTTCCTCTTTCAGCTTGATGGCGATGAGGACGTCCGTTGGCTTGAAGTCCGGAGCATTGCGCACTTCATCGTCATAGTATTCTTCCTTCACGTAGTAGCCTGCAAAGTCAGTGACTTCCTCCACAAACTGCCCTTTTTTGTTAACCAAAGGCACATCCTGACCGGTTTCATCCTTGATCAATATGGCAGGCACATTGTTTTGCTGAGCCACTCTAAAGTCATCTGCCCCAAATACGGAGGCCGTATGCACGATCCCGGTACCATCCTCGGTGGACACAAAGTCTCCTGCGATGACGCGGAAAGCATTCTTTTCCAGGTCCTCGTTGGTCACGTAGGGCATCAGCTGCTCATAGCGCACCTCCAGGATGTCCTTACCGGAAAATTCCTGAGTGATTTCAAAGGGGATGAGTTTATCACCCGCCTGGTAATCTTCCAGTTTGAGGTCTTTGGCCTTATCGGCAAAATACTTTCCGACCAAAGCTTTGGCCAATATTACACTGATAGGCGCATAGGTGTACTGGTTGAAAGTCTTCACTTTCACGTAGGTGATTTTCTCACCCACGGCCAGGGCACAGTTGGAAGGCAGCGTCCAGGGTGTGGTGGTCCAGGCCAGCATCCGCACGTCTTCATCCGGTGAGCTGAATAGAAACGCTGACCGGTCGTCTTTTTTCACCTTAAACTGCCCCACCACGGAGGTGTCCTTCACATCCTTGTAGGTGCCCGGCTGGTTCAGCTCATGGGAGCTCAGTCCGGTTCCAGCGGCAGGCGAATAGGGCTGCACGGTGTAGCCTTTGTAGACCAGCCCTTTGTCATAAAGTTTTTTCAGAATGTGCCAGAGGGACTCCATGTACTTCTGGTCAAACGTGATGTAAGGATCATCCAGGTCCACCCAGTAGCCCATCTGCTGAGTGAGTCGGTCCCACTCATCCTTAAACTTCATCACCGCCTCCTTACACTTCTGGTTGTAGTCGGCTACAGAGATGGTTTTGCCAATGTCATCTTTTTTTATGCCGAGCTCTTTTTCCACCTGCAGCTCTACCGGAAGTCCGTGGGTATCCCAGCCGCCTTTTCGTTTCACCTGAAAACCCTTCTGGGTTTTGTACCGACAGAAAATGTCTTTCACTGCCCGGGCCATCACGTGGTGAATGCCGGGGGTGCCGTTGGCTGATGGCGGCCCTTCATAGAAGGTGAAGGTGGGGGCACCTTCCCGCTCGGTTACTGACTTTTCAAAAATCTGATGATCCTCCCAAAACCTGAGGATCTCCTCTGCCACTTTCGGATAATTGACCTGTTTGTACTCTGGATATTTAGCCACCTATTCCTCTATTTTTTATGTGTTTTTGTCTTCTTCTGTTTCTTCGTCCTCACTGTCATAGTCTGCTTTCGCAAAATCGTCTATGTACGGATGATCCTCCTTGTTACGCTTGCCACTGTCAAACTGAAGCAGCAGTGCAGGTAGCACGATCAGGTTGGTGAGCATAGCAAACAACAAGGTGATGGAAGTAAGTTTCCCGAGGGCCACCGTACCGCCAAATTCTGAAAGGGTGAAGATCACAAATCCGAAAAACAGAATGATGGAAGTATAGATCATACTGGCTCCGGTCTCGCGCAGGCTTCGGCTGACGGCTATGGGGACGAAAAAATTATGTGCGTGCAATTCCTGACGGTATTTGGCCAGGAAGTGAATGGAATCGTCCACGGAGATCCCAAAGGCAATGCTAAAGATCAGTGCCGTGCTGGGCTTCAGGGGAATTCCGAAAAAGCCCATGATCGCTCCTGTGAGTAACAACGGGATCATGTTGGGGATCATGGAGATCA
The DNA here is from genome assembly GCF_040222955.1 of Marinoscillum sp. Lineage (GTDB taxonomy): Bacteria > Bacteroidota > Bacteroidia > Cytophagales > Cyclobacteriaceae > Marinoscillum. Next base: position 91,931 of record NZ_JAVKCA010000019.1, read on the forward strand.
CGATCATTTTGAAACTTTTAAACAGCAGGGCCATGATCACCGCAATGATGAAAAACGCGAAGATCATGGAAGTGATCAGGTTATCTATCAGGTATTTGTTGCCTTTGATAAAGAGGGGAACGGTCCCCGTGATCCTCACGTCCATTTTTCCGTCGGCAAATATCTCATCGATCTTGGGACTGATGACGGTGTTCACGAGCGAGTCCATTTTGTTGGACCCCACATCCGGCATTTTCAGGGAGATCCTGATAAACTGCCCCGTACTGTCCACAAAGGATTTGGCAATGCCTCCCTCGTCGCTTTCTTCTTTGAGGTAGCGGAGGATAAACGCACTTTCCCGGTTATTGGGGATGGAATAAAAAGCCGGGTCCTGATTATAAAAGGCCTGTCGGGAAGCTTTGATAAAGCTAACCACCGAGACCGGCTGGGAGATGCCTTCCAGAGAATCCAGAAACATCTCAAATTCATTGATCTTGCGGAGGTTGTTCAGACTCTGCACCCCTTTTTTAGTGCCCGTATCCACGATTACTTCCAAAGGCATGACTCCACTGAAATTTTCCTCAAAAAACTTGAGCTGCTTGGCCAATGGGCTCTCCTCCGGCAGGTCATCCACCATGTAAGAGTTGGACTGAAGCTGCATGACCCCATAGACAGACACGGCCACCAAAATGCCCGTGGCAATGAAGATCAGCTTTCGGTGATTGTGTACCAGTACATCCAGCCCCACCAGGGCGCCATTGAGCATTTTAAAGTCCAAATGCTTGAGGTGTCGGCTGGTCGGGGGTTTGAAAAGCGAAAATACCGACGGGATCATGATCGTGCTCACGATAAACGTACACATGATGTTGATGCCAGCCACGATCCCAAATTCTACCAGGATGGGAATGCCTGTAAACACCAACACAAAGAAGCCCACCGCCGTGGTGAAGTTGGTAATGAAGGTAACGATCCCAATGTTTTTAATGATTTTGGTAAGCGCCTTCATCTGGTCACCATGGGTAGAAAACTCATGGTGGTATTTATTCAGCATATACACGCTGTTGGGGATACCGATGACCACTATGATCGATGGAATCAATCCGGTGAGCAGGGTGATCTTATATTCCAGCAGGGAGATGGTTCCCAGTACCCATACCACAATCATCCCAATGATGATCAGCGGGAAAACTACGGCTTTCAGTGACCTGAAAAAACCAAAAAGGATGAGCCCGGTGATGATGACAGAATAGACGAGAAACCGATTGAGCTCCTCCTTAATTTTCAGCGTGTTGACAGAGCGCACGTAAGGCAGCCCGGCATAGTTCACATCGATCCCTGTGGCATCATGAAACTGATCCCCCGCCCGCACGATATCGGCCACCATGGTGTGACGATACTCGGAATTCAGCGCTTCTTTCGCCACGGTGACAAGGATCAGCGTGGCTCCGTTTTCAGCGTTGATGAGCTGCCCTGAGTAAAACTTCAGGTTTCTGGCAAAGGCCAGCATGGTATCCAGCTTGGCCTGATCTTCGGGGATTTCCGGAAAGACCGGGACCAATTCGAAGCGCTTCTTTTCATTGTTCTTCTCCAGCATTTTCAGGTTGGCCAGCCCGAGCACGTCCTTTACCCCATTGATGCTCTCCAGCTCGCGGGTCAGGTATTTCATTTTTTTGAAATTGTCTGACTGGTAGATGGCGCTATCCTTGAAGCCTAGTGCCAGGATGTTGCCATCCTCACCGAATGTTTGCTTGAATTGTCTGAAATATTCCTGGTCGGGATCGTCCTCAGGAACGATGTTGGCCATGTCGTATGACCACTGAATGTACTGGGCCTGGTACCCCATATAGATGGTTATCACCCCTAAAACGATCATTAGGGAGATTCGGTACTTGAGGATAATATTGGCTAAACGTGTCCACATGGAAAATGAAGCTGCAAATGTAATGATTTTATCAGTTCCGAGAACTCAATTAAGTAGTTGATAAAGAGGCTTTTTATGCTTTAGAAACCGGAAGTGAAAAACCGTAAATGGTTTTGTATAATTTAATGGCGTGTGAGTCGGTCAGGCTGGAGATAAAATCCATGACGATGAGCAGTGAATCGTATACTGTCATTTGCTCCTGATCCAGTTTATCCTGAAAGGAATCCGGCAATAACCGGAAAATCGATTTCATTCGGGGCGTGTAATTTTCCTTGTCAAAGAACTTGTGATATGTGGCCATGCAAAAGGCTTCCATCAGCCGTCCGATCACTTCAAATCCACCAGCCTCGCGTTCCAGCACTTGTTTGGAGCGATAGATTTTTTCAATGGAAAGGGTGGTGATGGCCTGAAGGGCTTTACCTGAAGGAATGTGCTCGGTGAGCGCACCGTCAAATAAGCCGGAGCGGATGTCTTCTTCTTTTTTCAGAAACAGGTCCACACATTCACCGATCAATTGCGAGATGGCCAATGCACGAAGCAGACCAATTTTCTGGTTGACATTTCGTGAGCGCTCCAACTTCTCCTGCTGGTATTTTTCACCAATGATGGCCGCCATCAGGTCTCGGGTGGTTTCATAGGGCACAAGCCCCAGTCGGCAGCCGTCTTCCAGGTCTATGATGTTGTAGCAGATGTCGTCAGCCGCCTCCACCAAAAAGGTAAGTGGATGCCTGCACCAGGCCTCTTTCCCCAGAGACGTGAGCCCCATCTCGGCAGCCAGCTCAGAGAATTTTTTACCGTCGCTCTTGTAAAAGCCGTATTTCTTCTGGCTTTTGCGGTTTTGGTCTTTGGGTGCTGAGGAAGACTTGGGGTATTTGGTGAACGCGCCAAGGGAGGCAAAGGTGAGCCTGAGGGCACTGTTTTCTTCGTCATTAAGGATTCTGAACCCCTGTGCATTGCCTTCAAAGCTGATGAGGTCAGACCACTCGGCCAGATCCACTTTTTGCTGGAAGGTTTTGCCCTTGGGGTTATCCGTGAAGAACGAAGAAATGGCCGATTCTCCTGAGTGTCCAAAAGGGGGGTTGCCCAGGTCATGGGCCAGGCTGGCCGCAGCCACGATACCTCCAAAATCATAGAAAGTGAACCCTCGTTCGGAGAGCTCCGGGTACTTTTCCAGTAGGCGTTCGCCCACCGCTTTGCCCAAAGAGCGTCCTACGCTGCTCACCTCCAGGCTATGGGTGAGGCGGGTGTGTACAAAATCATCTTCCGGTAGCGGAAAAACCTGAGTTTTATCCTGGAGCTTCCTGAATGGGTGTGAGAAAATAAGGCGATCATAGTCCTGCTCAAACCGGCTTCTGCTGTCTTTTGAAATTGTCGCTTCGGTTTTGTCACCGAATCTTTTGGGAGAGAGTAGTTGTAACCAGTTCATGCTTTAGATAGAGTCGCTCAGGTACCGTGGACGCAAACTTAACCCCGAATTTATTTAAACCCTTTAATCCTCCGCATTTTGAGGGATTTCGTCAAAGTGATGTGCTTATTTAATCGATTAGGAGCTCCTTGTTTCCTTGGCAGTACGGTTATTCTTATTGATTGTCACCTTCGACTTAGGCGATCCCACACTTCTTCTTTGCTGATGCTAAAATGATGGCCTATGTCTTTTAGGATACCAGACAGGGTTCCTATTTTGAGTGCTTGTAATTTGGAACCGTGATGTGGTGGGTGCCATTTTCTCTGGTAGTCAGTCTGATGTGACTTCCAGTCTGACGGGTGGGCTCATATCCCAAGGTTGTCAATAGTTTGATTAAATCAGATCCGGTCAAGTCTTTTGGCAGGTTCATGCCGCAAATACTTCTTCTTTCACATAGTGTAAGCGTACAATCTTGGGGGCGTTTGTTTCATAATGACATTGAATAGCTTCTCTTATATTCTGTTTCAGCTCATCAATGGTTTCTCCATCTGTAAAAATAGATTCTCCAAGTGCTTTGGCTTCAAACCCTCCTTCCGCAGATTCTTCAACAATAAAAATAATCTCCGTCATAAGTTTTTCTTTTATACAAGTTAGCAAATAAACGTTATCTGGTTGTTTTCAGTTTTCAAAAGTCTCACTTACGACTTAGCAACATTGGATCCTGCTTTAGGAGCCGGGCCAATGCACTGTACAGGGCCGGCTGGTAATCGTGAAATGCGACTGGTCGTTCGAAGAAGTTCTCTACTGCCACCGCAAAAAATTCCGCATGATTGGAGGCACCATATTCCCTGAAAAATGAAGCGGCATCATTCTGTATTCTGACGATCTCGGCTGAAGCCAGCGCTTGCCAGTGTTTGATGGCTTCACTGTCCAGGAAGTCATATTCATCATTCATCACGATGTTTTCCAGCTGCAGGGCATGGGCCATTTCATGCAGGCCCAGGTTGACACCATCAGATTTTGAATAGCCTTCCACAAAATGCTTCCACGAAAGGACAATAGCCTTAGCTTTTGGGTTTACCTCACCCTTGTGATAGCGCTGTCCGGAGTTGCTGAAAAACTGGTCCGGGAAGACGATCACGTACTTGAAGTAGCTCAGAAATACTTTGGGATAGCCAAAGGTGAGCTGGATGGCCGAGGCAGCAATCAGCACCTGCATCTCTTCGGTGACATGGGTCATGTTCCGCGGCACAAACTCCTTCATCCGAATAAACTTAGCCACCCGATACTCAAAAAGGGCCTTCGATTTGGGTGGCAGTTGCTGATAGAATTGGAAATGGCTGTTAAGCTTTTCCTTTTGCGCTGAGCTGAGGCCACCTTTGATTCTGAGACCTGCCATGGTGGCTTCACTCAGTAGATTGCCGAAGAGCAGGTAATAAACACCCAGCCCAAACAATCCCCCCAGCGCAATGACAATCCCGGAGATCAAAGCTTAGAGTTTCTTGAGGAGTGTTTTCATGCTCACCTTTTCTTCCAAAGTGCCAATTAGCTCTTCGATAGAAACTCTTTGCTGTTCCATGCTGTCCCTTTCGCGAATGGTGACGGTGCTGTCTTCCAATGTCTGGTGATCCACAGTTACACAGTAGGGTGTACCTATAGCATCCTGTCTTCTGTAACGTTTTCCAATCGCGTCTTTGGCATCATACTGGGCATTGAAATCAAGCTTGAGTTCACGCATGATGGCCTCTGCCTTTTCAGGGAGCCCATCTTTATTCAGTAGTGGAAGCACTGCTACTTTTACAGGTGCCAGCACCGGTGGTATTTTGAGGACGGTGCGTTCGCTGCCATCCGCCAGCTTTTCTTCTACATAAGAGGCTGACATCACAGCCAGGAACATTCTGTCCAGACCTATAGACGTTTCAAGCACGTAAGGTGTGTAGCTCTCATTGGTAGCGGTATCAAAATATTTAAGTTTCTTTCCAGAGAATTTTTCGTGCGCTCCCAGGTCAAAATCAGTACGGGAGTGGATCCCCTCCAATTCTTTGAATCCCATTGGGAAGTTAAATTCTATGTCGCAGGCGGCATTGGCATAATGAGCCAGGTTCAGGTGATCGTGGAAACGATAGTTGTCATCACCCAATCCAAGGGCTTTGTGCCAGGCAATCCTTTTGGCTTTCCAGTGTTCGTACCATTCCATTTCAGTGCCGGGCTGGATGAAAAATTGCATTTCCATCTGCTCGAACTCACGCATCCTGAAGATAAACTGACGTGCGATGATCTCGTTTCTAAAAGCTTTTCCTATCTGGGCAATACCAAAGGGAGGCTTGAGGCGGCTGGTTTTCTGTACGTTCAGGTAGTTGACAAAAATACCTTGTGCAGTCTCCGGGCGGAGGTAAATTTTGCCGGATTCTCCTGCTACTGACCCCAGCTCGGTGCTAAACATCAGGTTGAACTGACGCACGTCGGTCCAGTTTCGGGTACCCGATATGGGATCTGCAATGTCCAGGTCCACGATGAGTTGCTTCAGTGCTTCCAGGTCTCCGGATTCGATCGAAGACTTCATGCGGTTTTCTATTTCGGCAATCTGCTCCGCATAGCCCACCACCCTTGGGTTGGTGGTGATGAACTGATCTTTGTCAAAAGTGTCACCAAATCGCTTGGCGGCCTTATCCACTTCCTTGTCTATTTTGGCCTGAATCTTGGCCATTTGCTCTTCGATCAGGACATCAGCACGATAGCGCTTTTTTGAATCCTTGTTGTCAATCAAAGGGTCGTTGAATGCATCTACGTGACCGGATGCTTTCCAGGTGGTTGGATGCATGAAGATGGCCGCATCTATGCCCACAATGTTTTCATTGAGGCGCACCATGGCTTTCCACCAATATTCTTTGATGTTGTTTTTCAACTCTGAGCCGTATGGGCCATAGTCGTAGGTAGCTGCCAGACCATCGTAAATCTCACTTGAGGGGTAAATAAAACCGTATTCCTTGCAGTGTGAGGCTATATTTTTTAGCGTTGCTGCTTCTTCAGAATTTGCCATAGCCGCAAAGATAAAATTTTGACCATCTTTTGGGAGTTTAAATGATGAATTTAGATTCTGGCCAGCAATTGAGTGAAGAAGCGGTTGCCGTCAGCATCATCGGCAATGCCTATGCCTACATGGGTATAATCTGATTCAATATTTTCCCTGTTTTCTTCACTGGCAAGCCAGGCGCTCACCAGCTCATCGGCATCAGCATAATTACTGCCCACATTCTCACCTATGGCGGAAGCACCAGTCTCTTTACTCGCTTGCTCAAACCTTTGAACAAATCCCTCATGGCTTAATGGAATCTCGCCCTTAGCCATGCTGGTGCTGTGTTCCGTGGCTATTCTGTCCAGGATGTCATTTTCCTTTAGCGCCACCAGCCCCTGCGACACCCTGTGTTGGTTGATGCCGATCAATATAGCCACCTGTAGTTGTTCATGTGAGGGCTTTGGGTCTTCTGTCTTGTCATGGCATGCGCTACCCGAGAGCAACAGGGTGATTATCATTAGGGCCAGGTTGATAGAATGCTTCATGAGACAGTCATTGGTTTGGTGGTAACAATCATTTCTGATAATTAGTTATGTTACCTTGAGTTTCCTTAAAAATAACTGATAACTAAGCCTGATCATATGCGAGTAGCCATCTTGTTAGTTGGTTTATTCTTCTTAAACGCCTGTGGGACCTTAAACCCTCAACAAGCTAAAACAAAACCTGTGAGCCACCGGCTTTTTGATGAGCTGCTGAAGCGACACGTAACCGATGAAGGGCTGGTGAACTATCAGGGATTTATGACGGATAGTGTGCAGTTGACAGCATACATTGAGCTACTTAGCAACAATGCTCCCAATGATTCTAACTGGTCAGAGGACGACCAGATGGCCTACTGGATTAACTTATACAATGCCGCCACCATCGATTTGGTGTTGAAATACTACCCCGTAGAAAGCATCAAGGATATTGGCAGTAGCATTCAGGTGCCTTTTGTGAATACCCCCTGGGACATCCAATTCATTGAAATTGCTGGGAAGCAGTATGACCTGAACAACATTGAGCACAATATTCTCAGAAAGAAGTGGGCAGAACCTCGGATCCATTTTGCGATTAATTGTGCTTCATATTCGTGTCCGGAACTAAGAAGAGAAGCCTATGAAGGAGCTTTACTGCAGCGTCAGTTAGACGAGCAGGCCAGGGCTTTTATCAACGATGACTTTAGAAATGATATCACCGAACAGTCAGCGGAACTCTCCAAAATATTTGATTGGTTTGGTGGTGATTTCGGGAAGCTTATGCCACTCAGGGATTTCATCAATCAGTATGCTGATCAAAAAATTTCAGAGGAGACCAAAATCACCTACAAGGAATACAATTGGAAGTTGAATGATACTAATTAATTCCTGGACTGCTTGACTTCCCAGTCCCACGCACTCTTCAGCATTTCCTTTAGATCAAACTGAGGACTCCAGCCCAGCTTTTCTTTGGCAAGGCTTATATCTGCATACACTGCTTCCACATCACCAGGCCTGCGGTCACTGATTTGGTAGGGCACGTCCAGTCCGGTTGCCTCAGTAAAGGCCTTGATCATCTCTATCACCGAGCTACCGGTGCCTGATCCAAGGTTGTAGACCTCATAGCTGGATTCGTTTTCGTTCTTCAACAGTCGGGACAAGGCGTTGACATGCGCCCGGGCAATGTCCATGACGTGAATGTAGTCGCGGATGCATGACCCGTCTCTGGTGTCATAGTCTCCACCCAGTACTGATACAAATGGACGTTTGCCAGCTGCAGTCTCTGTAATGTAGGGAACCAAATGATGCGGTACATCGTGCTGTACCTCTCCTATAAGTGAGGAGGGGTGAGCCCCTATGGGATTGAAATACCTGAGCGAAATGGCCTGAAGGTCGTGAGCAGCACAGGCATCTTTGATAATCTCCTCTCCAATTTTTTTGGTGTTTCCGTAAGGAGATTGCGCAGGTTTAATAGATTCATTTTCCTTTACAGGCAGGATTTCCGGGTTGCCATATACTGTGCAGGAAGAAGAGAACACCACATTCTTCACCCCAAACTCCAGAGAAAGCTCTAGCAGGTTGGTGGTGGAAAGCAGGTTATTGTGATAATACTTCACCGGTTGCTCCACGGATTCTTTCACCTGCAGAAATGCGGCGAAATGGATGCTCCCAACAATATTGGGGAACTCTGCAAACAAGGCCCGCAGAGGGGCTTTATCACACATCTCCACTTTCCTGAATACAGGGCGTTCACCCATGATTTCTTCCAGAGCGTCAAGGACAGCTTCGGTAGAGTTGTATAGGTTGTCGATAATGATTGGCTCATATCCGGCTTTGTGGAGTTCCACCACCGAATGTGAGCCAATGTATCCGAGACCCCCTGTGACCAGGATTTGAGGTTTAGCCATTGATTATTTTTCTTCCAATGCTGTGGTAAGTAAACCCGAGTTCTTCCATTTGTCCGAGCTCATATAGATTTCTTCCATCAAAAATCACTTTATTATTCAGGCTGGCCTCCACCTTGTCAAACTCTGGTGTGCGGAATACCGGCCATTCGGTCATGATCATCAATGCGTCCGCATCCTCAAGAGCATCATACTCATCTTCGGCGAAATAAATTTGATCACCAAATACTCCTTTTACATTCTCCATGGCTTCAGGATCGTAAGCCTTTACTTTAGCCCCCAGGCTTAAAAGTTTAGAGATGTTTTCCAAAGCCGGAGCCTCACGGATGTCGTCAGTATACGGCTTGAATGCCAATCCCCAGATGGCAATGGTTTTTCCGGTCAGGTCATTGTTGAAATAGGCCTTCAAAGGATCGATGAGTCTCTCTTTCTGTGTTTGGTTTACCTCCATCACGGAGTTCAGGATTTTGAAATCATAATCCGCCTGGCTGGCAGATTTGGCCAGTGCCTGTACGTCTTTTGGGAAGCAGCTTCCTCCGTATCCAATCCCCGCAAAAAGAAAGCGTTTACCGATACGTGTATCCGTACCCACACCTTTTCTGACCATATCCACATCAGCTCCCAGGAGCTCACACAGGTTGGCGATCTCGTTCATGAAAGTGATTTTAGTGGCCAGAAAGGAATTGGCTGCATATTTTGTAAGTTCCGCCGACTTCACATCCATAAAAATGATTGGATTTCCCTGACGTACAAATGGTCCATAGAGTTTTTCCATCACCTTCTTGGCTTTGTCGGATTCTGCTCCGATGACTACACGGTCAGGCTTCATGAAATCATCTACGGCTACCCCTTCTCTTAAAAACTCAGGGTTAGAAACCACATCAAAGTCAACTTTGGCATTAGCCGCGATCGCAGCATGTACCTTATCCGCTGTACCCACGGGCACAGTACTCTTATCTACTATCACTGTATAGTCTTCCAATATTGGACCCAAATCTTCAGCCACCTTGAGGACATACTTCAGGTCCGCAGATCCATCTTCACCGGGAGGGGTAGGCAGAGCCAGGAAAATGATTTTTGCGCCTTTGATGCCTTCTTTCAGGTCTGTGGTGAACTCCAACCTGCCTTGTCGAATGTTTCTTTCAAAAAGCACCTCCAGCCCGGGCTCATAGATGGTGATCTGCTTATTGTTAAGCATTTGTACTTTTTTCTCATCTATATCCACGCAGGTTACATGGTTTCCTGTTTCAGCAAAACAGGTTCCAGTTACCAATCCTACATATCCGGTTCCAACTACAGCAATTTTCATTTTACAGTAACATTTAGTTCAATAGGGGGCAAAAGTAATTTTTTTGGTCGGAAAATGAATAATCCTGACCTAACATGTAAAAGTTTATTTAAAACTGAAACACTGAACTTAGATTGCTAATTTTGTGAGGAACAACATTATACCCCAAAACAAACATGCAACTATTAACAGACGATCCTCAGATAAAACAGGAGGAAGAAAACAGAGCAATGATCTCGGAGATGATCCGGGATTTCGGTGCGAAGGAAATAGAGCCCTTTAAAATGGAGTGGGATGAATCTCAGGAGTTTCCAAGAGCACTGTTTCATAAACTCGGAGAACTTGGCCTGATGGGCGTATTCATACCCCACGAATACGGAGGATCGGGCTTTGGCTACCATGAATATGTTACGGCCATCATAGAGTTGTCAAAAATTGATGGCTCCATAGGGCTGTCTATGGCGGCACACAATAGCTTGTGCACCGGGCATATCTATCAGCATGCTAATGAAGCACAAAAAGCAAAATACCTTCCGCTGCTGGCTTCAGGAGAATGGTTAGGTGCCTGGGGTCTCACAGAGCCCAATACCGGCTCGGATGCGGGCAACATGAAGACGGTAGCTATAAGGGAAGGAGACGAATGGGTGTTGAATGGCGCCAAGAATTTTATTACCCATGGCATCTCCAGCGATGTGGCAGTGGTCATTGCCCGAACAGGAGAGGCAGGCGCTTCACGCAATGCTTCTGCATTTATTGTGGAGCGTGGCACGCCTGGTTTTTCTGGCGGACGAAAGGAAAACAAATTAGGTATGCGGTGCTCGGAGACTGCTGAGATGATCTTTGATAATTGCCGGATTCCGGCCGCCAATCTGATTGGCGAAGTGGGAGATGGTTTTGTGCAGTCCCTTAAGGTGCTGGATGGTGGAAGAATTTCAATTGCCGCCTTGAGCTGTGGGATCGCAGAAGGTGCCCTGAATGTGGCCGTGAAATACTCCAAGGAGCGCGAGCAGTTTGGCAAACCCATCAGTAGTTTTCAGGGTATTTCCTTCAAAATAGCCGAGATGGCCACTAAGCTGGAGGCGGCCAAGTTATTGACCCATCAGGCGGCGGAGCTCAAAAATAAGGGCAAGTCGGTCACGAAGGCCGGAGCAATGGCCAAGTTGTATGCATCAGAGATTTCTGTGGAGCTGGCCAATGAAGCCGTGCAGATTTTTGGAGGCTATGGATACACCAAAGACTATCCGGCAGAGAAGTATTACCGGGATGCCAAGCTTTGCACCATCGGGGAAGGCACCTCGGAGATACAAAAATTGGTGATTTCCAGAGAAGTATTGAGATAATGCTTTGCTCGCAATAAAATTTCTTCTACTTTTGCAAGCTCAAATAGAAAAACGATGATTGTAGTAAACGTAAAAGAAAACGAGTCAATCGACAAGGCGCTTAAAAGGTTCAAGAAGAAGTTTGAAAAAACAGGTGTTTTGAGAGAACTCAGAGAAAGAACTTTTTTCACTAAGCCTTCTGTAAAAAGAAGACACGAAGTGATCAAGGCTGAATACATTCAGCACCTGCGCGAGCGTGAAAATAACTAATCCCAAACAGGGATAAATGATACTTAATTATTAAGTTAGTATTTCTCAGCTTCTGGGAAGTACTAGCTTATGATTGACACCTTCCTCAAATACTTACGATTCGAAAAGCGCTATAGCGAACACACGCTCACTGCGTACCGTAAGGATTTAACTCAGCTAGAGATTTTTTTAAGTGCAGAATTTGAAATTTCTGATTTCAGAGAAGTTCAGCATGCCCATTTGAGAAATTGGATGGTCAGTCTGATGGAGTCTGGCCTTGAGCCAAAGTCTGTCAACCGCAAGATGGCCTCTGTGAAGGCTTTCTTTAAATTCCTTCTGGCACGGGAACATGTGGCCAGCAACCCAACAGGCCGTCTCAAGTCTTTAAAAGTAGACAAGAAGCTTCCTTCCTTTGTGAGGGAAAGTGAGATGATCACCCTGCTCGATCAAATTGAATTTTCTAAGGATTTTCCCGGTGCACGGGACCGACTCATTCTTGAGCTACTATATGCCACCGGCATCCGTCTGACGGAGTTAATTAACCTTTCCGACCCGGATATAAACCTCTATCAGGGGTCCATCAAAGTTTTAGGAAAAAGAAATAAGGAAAGAGTTATACCAACTGCCGAATATATCGTTAAGTCCATAAAGGAATACCAACAATTGCGAAACGCTGAGTTTGGCTTCTGTGATTATTTGTTGGTAACGGATAGTGGTAATAAATTATACCCTATGATGGTGTATCGGATAGTGAAAAAATACCTTGATCAAGTCACAACCATTTCTAAAAGAAGCCCTCATGTTCTGAGGCACACCTTCGCCACGCATTTATTAAATAAGGGGGCCGATCTCAATGCGGTGAAAGACCTTTTAGGTCACACCAGTTTGGCAGCCACCCAAGTTTATACACATAATTCTATGGAGAAGCTGAAGTCAGTTTTTGACCAGGCTCATCCTAAAGCTTAATGGTTTAACCTTTTAAATTTTAGTATCATGAAACTACAAATGCATTCTATCCACTTCGACGCTGACGAAAAATTGGTCAACTTTATCCAGCACAAGGCTGATAAACTGGATACTTTCTATGATAGGATTATAGATGGGGAAGTGTTTCTAAGGGTAGAGCAAGATGATGCGAATGAAAATAAATTAATAGAGATCAAATTGAATATCCCTGGCAGTCAGCTTTTTGCCAAGGAGAAATCCAGATCTTTTGAGGCAGCCACGGATGAGGCAGTAGAGGCCTTAAGAAGGCAGCTTAAAAAGCATAAGGAGAAGCTGATCGCTAATCATCATTAACAAAAAGCCCCTTGGATGTCAATCCAAGGGGCTTTTTTTATTCAAATCCTCATTTTTATTCCTCAAATGCCCAGTCTATTCCGGTTTTCATGTCTTTTACGATCACGCCCTCGGTTTTGAGCTGAGCTCGGAGTTCATCCACTTTTTCATAGTTTTTGGCTTCCTTGGCCGACTTGTATTCATTTAGAATCACTTCCAGCAGGTGATCAGAAGAGACCGAAGACTCGAGCTTCAGCCCCAGGACTTCTTCCGTGAAAGAAATGAAAGTTTCCTTCATTCGCTCGAATGTGTCTTTTCCGATGGCTGCCAGTTCGAGCTGACCCGTTTGAATGGAATTCACCTTTTTGACCAGATTGAATAGATGGCCAATGGTTAATGCCGTGTTAAAGTCGTCATTCATGGCATGGTGGCAGTTGTCACAAATCTTGTTGATCTGCTCCACCTGCTTGGGATCCGGAGTGTCTGCCAGCCCTTCTGGAAACTCATAGCCTTTAATCAGACGCAAGCCGTTGGCCAGTTTGGTATATCCTTTTTGGGCAGCATTGAGGGCATCATTGGAGAAGTCCAGCGTGCTGGCATAATGAGACTGCAGCATAAAAAACCTGATGGTCATGGGACTGTAACCACGCTGAAGCAGCTCATGGTTGCCGGAGATCAGCTGGCTGGGAAGGAATGAATTGCCGAGTGATTTGCTCATTTTCTGGCCATTGACGGTGAGCATATTGGTATGTATCCAGTACTTGGCGCCATCTTTCCCGGTAGACCCGGCATTTTGGGCTATTTCACATTCATGATGAGGGAACTTAAGGTCCATGCCCCCGCCGTGTATATCAAACTCATCTCCCAGATATTTGGTACTCATCACAGAGCACTCCAGGTGCCAGCCCGGAAATCCGTCACTCCACTTGGTTTTCCAGCGCATAATGTGTTCTGGGGCGGCTTTTTTCCATAAGGCAAAATCCAGTGGGTTTCGCTTGTCCGACTGCCCATCCAGCTCACGGGTCTGGTTGAGAAGGTCTTCGGTTTTGCGACCGCTGAGCTTACCATACTCATGGGCCTCGTTGTATTTTTCTATGTCAAAATAAACAGAGCCATTGGACTCATAGGCAAATCCTTTCTCCACTAGTTGCTCTATCATCACCAGTTGCTCCATCAGATGTCCGGTGGCTGTAGGTTCGATATCCGGTGTTAGGGCATTGAAGGTATCCATCACCCTGTGGAAGTCATTGGCATATTTCTGAACGATTTCCATGGGCTCCAGATTGTCCAGTTTGGCCTTTTTGGAGATCTTATCCTCGCCGGAATCCAGCAAGTGACCCACGTCAGTGATGTTTCGGACATACCGGACTTTATATCCTATAAACTGGAGATACCTATAGATGACATCAAAGGAGATGAATGTGCGTACATTCCCCAGGTGCACATCACTATATACTGTAGGCCCACAAACGTACATTCCTACATGCGGAGCACTTAATGGCTCGAAGACCTCTTTCTCCTTGGTGAGGGAGTTTACAATTCGGAGTTTACCGATCATCTAATTAAATTTTTTAAAAATATCTACTTTATGACGAACTCAGCGCCTAATAGTTTGTTTTTTAGCCAATTTGAAATGAATATTTTTTCTGTTAGCTTTGCATGCAAATATAGAATTTAGGTTCGAGGGGACGCAGGTCCCCTCTTTTTATTCATAATAAATGGTTGTGGTGAAACCAGTGGAAGAAGAGATATCGCAATTTGTACATGAGATCATTTCGGATGATCCTTCGCTTTTTGTGGTTGGGGTCATTCTGAAAGGAAATGCTGGTAATCAGCGCCTTATTGTATTGCTGGATGGTGATCATGGGGTGACCATCGATCAGTGTAGCGCTGTGAGCCGACAACTGGCTCAGATTCTCGAAGAAAAAGAACTTTTTGAAGACAAGTACTTTTTGGAGGTTTCTTCTGCGGGGGTTGATTTCCCATTGCAAAATGTAAGACAATACACCAAGAACATTGGCAGGTCTCTGAAAGTGGAGCTGAATGATGCTTCCACGATAAGCGGATTGCTCAAAGAAGTGAATAGTGAAATGATCATGATAGAGGTGCAGGAGAAGAAAGAGCTTCGGCAGCATCAAATCAATTTCAATGAAATAAGTAAATCAATGGTATTAGTTTCATTCAAGTAAACAATGGATACTGGAATTTTAATCGATTCATTTGCGGATTTTGCCAGGGGCAAAAATATCGATCGACCTACGATGATCAGGATTCTGGAGGATGTCTTCAGAACCATGATTCGCAAGAAATATAAGACAGATGATAATTTTGATATTATCATCAACACCGATAAAGGTGACCTTGAGATTTGGAGATTCAGAGAAATCGTGGATGACAACTCAGAAGACATCTGGGATCATGACAAGATTAGTTTGACCGAAGCGCGTAAGATTGAGCCTGATTTTGAAATCGGAGAAGAGGTTTCTGAAGAAATTAAGCTTGAAGATTTTGGACGAAGGGCTGTGATGACTGCACGTCAGACACTCATTCAGAAGATCAAGGACCTGGAGAAGGACATCCTTTTTCAGAAGTATAAAGATTTGGTTGGCGAGATTATCACAGGCGAGGTGTATCAGACCTTGAGTCGTGAGATTCTTTTGATCGATGGAGAGGGCAATGAGTTGAACCTTCCTAAGAACGAGCAAATTTCAAAGGACCGATACAGAAAGGGAGATTCTGTGCGCGCAATTGTGCACAGGGTAGAAATGTCCAATGGTAATCCTAAGATTATCTTGTCCAGAACTTCCCCAACCTTCCTGGAGCGTCTTTTCGAAAGTGAAGTTCCTGAGGTGTACGACGGCCTGATCACCATAAAGAATGTGGTGCGGGAGCCGGGCGAGCGTGCCAAGGTGGCGGTAGAGTCCTATGACGACAGAATAGATCCTGTAGGTGCATGCGTAGGTATGAAGGGATCAAGAATTCATTCCATTGTAAGAGAGTTACAAAATGAGAATATCGATGTGATCAATTTCACAGATAATCTTGAACTTTACATCGCCAGAGCACTGAGTCCCGCTAAAATCCTCAGCATGAAGATCAGCGAGGAGAAAGACAGAGTGTCGGTTTTTTTGAAACCTGATCAGGTATCCCTGGCCATAGGCAAAGGAGGACAAAATATAAAACTGGCTTCAAGATTGGTGGGTCTGGAAATAGATGTGTTCCGTGAACTCGATGGCCTTGAAGACGAAGATGTGGATCTGGATGAATTTTCAGATGAAATTGAAAGTTGGGTAATTGATGAACTAAAAAGAATTGGTTTAGATACCGCAAAGAGTGTTTTGACATTATCCGGAGAGGAGTTGGTCAGGAGAACTGACCTTGAGGAAGAAACTGTTCAATTTGTATTGAGCATCCTCAAACAAGAATTTGAATAACCAGCTACTTTTAAAATACAGGACAAAATTATATGGCAGAAGAGAAAACTTATCGATTAAGTCAGGTTGCTAGAAAACTGAATGTCGGCAGAGGCACCATTCTGGATTACTTATCCGGAAAGGGCTTTGAGGTGGATAGCAGTCCCAATTCGAAAATTACCCAGGAACAATATTCCTTGCTATCCAAGGAGTTTGCTTCTTCTGCCATGGAAAAAGAGGAGGCCTCTGGTTTAACCATTGGAAACAAGCATGTTGACAACATGGTCATCAAAGATTCGCAGGATACCGACAAGAGCGAAGGTGATGACGAGGAGGAAATCCTCATCAAAGACAACAATGCTAAAGAGGCGCCAAAAGAAAAGGAGAAAGAAAAGCCAGCTGAGCCAGAGGCGGACGATACTGACAAGGTAATACTCCGTCAGAAACTGGAAGGACCTAAGGTGATAGGCAAGATTGATCTGGAACCTAAGAAAAAGGCGAAAGAAGAAGCTGTGCCTGAACCACCGAAAGAGGTGGAGAAGAAAGAGGAAGAGACTCTTAAGGCACCAGAGCCAATAGCTGAGAAACCAGAGCCGGTGGAGGAGAAGCCAAAGCCAGAGCCGGTAGAGGAAAAGCCTAAAGCTGAAGAGAAGCAACCTGAACCTCCTGTAGAAGCAGAGAAGCCTAAGGAAGAGGTGAAAGAGACACCTAAGCCTGCAGCTCCTAAGGCAGAAGAGAAGAAACCTGAAAAACCTGAGGAAAAGACCATCGCCGCTAAGGCAGATTCGCTGAAAGGCTTGACGGTTTTGGGTAAAATCGAGCTGCCGGCAGATAAGAAGAAGCCTAAACCGGTGGCCAGCTCTGATGAGCGAAAGGATCGCAAAAAGAGACCAAGGAAAAGAATTAACAGCCCTGCGCCCAACAGACAGAGTAGAGATACTACAGCTCTGCCTCCGAGGGGAGCACCGGGTAGCAGAGGTCAGAAGCGCGATCTGAGAAAGACCGAAGAGCTTTCTGACAAAGAAATTCAGGATAAAATCAAAGCGACACTGGCCAAGCTTTCTGGTGGTAAGTCAGGAAGCGGTACGGGGAGGTCCAAATACAGAAAAGACAAGCGAAGTGCCAAAGCAGAAGCTGAGGAGGAAAGGCTGCAGGCGGAGCAGGAGGATGCAAAAACACTCAGGGTGACCGAATTTATTTCGGCCAGTGACCTGGCATCTCTGATGGATGTATCGGTCAACGAAGTGATTTCTACCTGTATGTCACTTGGAATGTTCGTGTCAATCAATCAGCGATTGGATGCAGAGTCCATCACAGTAATAGCCGATGAGTTTGGTTACGACATAGAGTTTACTTCTGAGGATGACGACACTGAAATAGAAGAAGCCGAAGATAGTCCGGAGGATTTGACCGATCGTGCACCTATCGTGACCATCATGGGACACGTGGATCACGGTAAAACTTCTCTCCTTGACTTTATCAGAGATTCCAAGGTCACTGAAGGTGAGGCCGGTGGTATCACACAGCACATTGGTGCTTATGACGTGATGACTGAGACAGGCAAACGAATCGCATTCCTGGATACACCTGGTCACGAAGCCTTCACGGCCATGCGAGCCAGGGGTGCCAAGATCACTGATATTGCGATCATCGTGGTGGCTGCGGACGACGCGGTGATGCCACAGACCAAGGAGGCCATCAACCACGCACAAGTGGCCGGTGTACCTATCGTAATTGCCATTAACAAAGTAGATAAGCCCAACGCCAATCCGGATAAAATCAAGGAGGAGCTTTCGGGAATCAATATACTAGTAGAAGACTGGGGCGGTAAATACCAGTGCCAGCATGTTTCCGCCAAGACCGGAGAAGGCATCGATGAGTTGCTGGAGAAAGTCTTGCTTGAAGCAGAACTATTGGAACTAAAAGCCAATGCGGATAAGCCTGCAGTTGGTTCCGTAATAGAAGCTACCCTGGACAAAGGTCGTGGCTATGTGACTACACTGATGGTACAGTCTGGTACCATGAAAGTGGGGGATGTGGTATTGGCCGGATCAAACTTTGGTAAGGTAAAAGCCATGTTTGACCACAGAGGGAAGAAACTCACCAATGTAGGACCATCCACGCCTGTGCTGATGCTGGGACTGGATGGAGCACCACAGGCGGGAGATAAGTTCAACGTAATGGAATCTGACAGGGAAGCCCGTGAGATTGCTACCAAGCGTGAGCAGATCCAGCGTGAGCAGTCTATCCGTACCAAGAAGCACATTACACTGGATGAGATCGGTAGGCGATTGGCCATCGGTAGCTTCAAGGAGCTCAACGTGATTGTGAAAGGTGACGTGGATGGATCTATTGAAGCACTTTCCGATTCGTTATTGAAACTCTCTACCGAAGAAGTGCAGGTGAATATCATCCACAAAGCCGTGGGTCAGATCTCAGAATCTGATGTGTTGCTGGCTTCTGCATCTGATGCGGTCATCATCGGTTTCCAGGTAAGACCATCTTCCAGTGCACGTAAAGTGGCTGAGAACGAGGAAATCGAGATCAGGCTATACTCTATCATCTATGACGCCATCAATGACGTGAAGGATGCGATGGAAGGTATGCTTGAGCCTACTACCGAGGAAGTAATCACTGGTAACATAGAAGTGCGTGAGGTGTACAAAATCACCAAAGTGGGAACGGTTGCCGGTTGTTATGTGACTGAAGGAACCGTGAAACGTTCCAACAAAGTACGACTGGTGCGTGATGGTATCGTGGTTCACACAGGTGAAATCAACCAGCTGAAGCGATTCAAGGATGATGTGGCCGAAGTGAAGCAGAGCTACGAATGTGGGGTTTCTATTAAGAATTTCCATGACATCAAGGAGGGAGATATCATAGAAGGATTCACAGAGAAAGAAGTGAAGCGTACGCTGTAAGGCTTACGATCAGAGATATAGTTCATACAAACGGGCTCCAAATTTTTGGAGCCCGTTTTTTTTGTTTGATTGGATGTTGTGATATCTCCCACCGCTTTTTGGTATTTACATTTTTCGGATTTATTTTCAGCGCTGGTTTCCAGCTACTCACTATCCTGAATGAATAAATCCCGCCTTTTCTGTGCCCGGACAGCAGGCAGACAATGGATGCGGTATTTTTTGATGCTTGCGTGTCTGTTGCTCCTCATTGCAGGCCGTGCCCAAACCTACCCCGTCCAGGTCACCACCACGCTCATTCCCCCATACAGCCCTGTGCTGTCGTACTACACTGCCGCAGATGCCAACAACCTGCAGGTGATCATCCACGTGATGGAGCTCGACCGCCGTGATCTGCGAGCCAAACTGCGTGTGACCATAGAAGGTGCCGGCGTGCGACTCTACACCAGCCCCGCCTATGTGCCCCCGGCCCTCGTGCTGCAGGGTGGCGTACCCGAGATGCTCTCAGGCTTTGATATTCGAGGCTACCTCAACCCCAACAACCTGATTTTTGAAGGCATCACCCGCGCTGAGTTCATCAAAAGCGGCAAGCTGCCCGAAGGCTTCTACACCTTCACCATCGAAGTACTGGAGTACAACCGCAGCGTGCGCATCTCCAACCAGTCCCGGGCCAATGCCTGGGTAGTACTCAATGACCCACCCCTGATCAACTTTCCCTTCAGTGGAGACAAGCTGCGCACCACCGATCCCCAAAACATCAGCTTCTCA
>NZ_JAVKCA010000022.1:0-300424 GCF_040222955.1 Marinoscillum sp.
TAAATGACCGTTTTAACTATTCAGCGCCTATTCCTTTCTCCTCTTTTCTGTTTCTCTGACCCTGAAAGCGGATGCAAAATTAGAACTTATTTTTTAATATCAAACCCATTTGAGAGAAAAATATTTTTTTATTTCTAAGCCACTTCACACCACATTCCCTCAACTCAATCCCCATCCCCGCTGAATGGACGGCAAAGATAGTAAAGCCAACCATTCCACCGCTCATTTTCCAATAAATAAAACAACTTTTTTTGCTCCTCCGGAAGGGTCTCTAATCACAGCCCTGATTATCAGTCAATTGACTCATAATTGGTATTGTGCGCATCTCAAATGAAACAGTGAATAACCGAAAGAGATCTCTATAACCTCTCAAATAATCTTGAAACAGGGTCCAATAGAAAGAGGCTCTATCAAAAGAAATAGTTTGATGAAATAGAGAAATCAAGAAAAAGAAAACACTTATTTTGGTCTTTTGTAAACGGGGACCGTGCTGCATGGCTCTCCATACATAATACTGGAAACCAACGGGAGTAGTTTTTTGGTCAACTGGAAGTACGCATAGTCTCTGCTTTTAAGGTTTCCACAGCCCTTAATAACAACCTTTGCATCTTTCAGGTCTTGCGCGAGGATTTTATCTATTGCACGATCAATCAGTGTTTTTTCAAGTTCTTCTTCCCCACCAAACGCCATCAATTCAGCTACAGGTTCCAGCCTGGTCGCTACCAGCATATAAGCCCAGGAAGGGATGATGGCATCTGCAGAACAGATTACACCCACATTTTTACCTCTAAGCCACTCCCAATCATAATTTTTCAAGAACTCGCGAAACTCCTTCTCTTTGAGGATCATTCCATGAAAAAGCCCGTCCTTCAGATCAAAAAACGCCCGATCCGACGAACCAATATATTCATCAAAATCAAGTGAGATTAAAGGACTCTTCGAAACACGGTTAATTATCTCTTCCATTACACTTTGAACTTTTGGGATGGTACATTAGTTCGGTACTCTTTCAAATATTCCGGCTCAAAATAAGCTATGTCTTCAAATGCCGAGTCCTGGAATTTGGCCCAGGCCATCTCACCCATGTGCGCGGCAGATGGATGGATGTCCCCAATGAAATGACACTTTTCATTTCCTCCAAAGAGCTCCTCGAGCTTGTTGGAGCCATTGCCAAAGAAGTAAATACGCTCCTGAGGGAGATCATCAAAAGAGTGCTCGTCAACAATGAGCGGCTGTGTCTTCCAAATTTCATCTCCGGAATGGCTCACCACTTTGCAATACACCTCCATGCGCCGGGCATCGATCATCGGGCAAAGCAACCCTTCTCCCTTCAGCATAGGGGCCACCTGAGCAATCATGGCATCCAGTGTGTCCAGAGCAATGAAAGGGATACTCAGCGTATAAGCCAAGCCCTTTGCGGTGGCTGTGCCTATTCTCAAGCCTGTATAGGATCCGGGACCTGCCGACAGGGCGATAGCTGTCAGGCCCGACAAAGACACTTCACAATTTTCTGCGAGCTGCTGAATGATTCCCGGCAAAAGGTTGGAGTGCGATTTCTGTAAATGATAGGCTTGATGACCTATCAAAACACCCTCCTGATGTATGGCGACAGAACAAACTTTAGTGGAAGTATCTAGGCTTAGAATAGTACTCAATTATTTGCCTTTTAGGATGCTCTGATATCGTTCGGAATCATTAAGAACTTTAATGGCCGCCATTACTTCCCTGTCCTGATCAAATGTAGACTCGATCATTCCCCTTTGGAAGTAATATCTGCCTGCAATTTCCTGCTCCAGAAGCTTCTTGATTTCCGGCTTGAAAGTGATGAGGTCCTGATCCTTATTATGAAGTGTTTCCTTCTTCAGGTCCATGATCTGCTGCTCGATGTCCTGATAATATTTCTCCTGCTTGGCTGAGGCTATCAGCTTCTCAATATTCTGCTCCACCTGAGTCGTATAATTAAGCTCTTTGTCCTGCAGCCAATTTTTAAAATCGTCGTATTCGGCATCCGTCAATGCGAACTCATTTGCGGGTAGAATTTCCGGATGAGTGTAGTAATATCTGGTGGCATAATCAAAAACCAGATCGTTTGACATGAGGCTGTAAGCGATGGGAGCATACTCAAATTGCTCTACTTCAACATCGGGATTGACTCCCCCTCCATCATATACAGATCTTCCTGATTGGGTCTTAAACTCGTTTTTGAGTGAATCCGGTATCTTACCCACACTTCCATCTGGGTTTCGGTGACTATAATCTATGGCCTGAATACAACGACCTGATGGAATATAATACTTTCCGGTGGTCACTTTGAGTTGTGAATTGTAGGCCAGAGGACGTGTTTGCTGTACCAATCCTTTGCCATAAGATCGCTGACCAACAAGTACTCCCCGGTCATAATCCTGCATCACACCTGCAACAATCTCAGAAGCTGAGGCACTTCCATTGCTGATCAGGACAGCCAATGGAATCTGCGTGTCTGCCGGGTCATTTAAGGTGTTATAAGTCTTGGTCCAATTCTTCAATTTTCCGCGAGTGGTTACTACTTCTCTCCCTTTGCCTACAAAGACATTGGAAACGTTGACAGCCTCCTCCAACAAGCCGCCAGGATTGCCCCGCAAATCTAAAATGACTTTCCTGGCACCATCGGCTTTCAGTTCGTTCACGGCATTTCTCACTTCAGCTCCAGCTTCGGTGGTAAAATCTGTAAGTTTTACATAGCCGATGCCTTCTGCAACCATTCCATAATAAGGTACATTGCTAATGGTAATCCGCTCCCTGCTCAAAGTCACATCGAAGAGTTTTTCCTGTCCGTATCTCTTTACCGTGAGGACAATATCGGAATTAGACTGCCCCTTGAGCAGCTTACTTATGGCGTCTGAGGATTTGCCTTCTAACTCTATTCCGTTGATTTTCAGAATTTGATCTCCTGCCTTAAGCCCCGCCTTATGAGCTGGGTAACCTTCATACGCCAGCACTACAGTACTCACACCTCCCTTCTTATCTACAATTGCTCCTATGCCGCCATATTCTCCCGTAGTGATGGTGCGGTAATCTTCTATGTCATCTTCCGGAATATAGTTGGTATAAGGATCAAGAGACGCCAGCATGGCCGTGATGCCTATGCGCATTAGCTGGTCTGGATGAATGTCATCCACATAATAGGCATTTACTTCCTTAAACAGTGTGGCGAAAATATCCAGGTTCTTTACGATCTCGAAGGTCCGATCACCTGTGGGTGTGGCTTTGAAAGCCAAAAACCCTACACTAATAGCACAAATGGCTATGATTGCTTTCCACTTCTTATTCATTGCTTTTCATTTTGTAACTCAAACTGTCCGAGGATTAACATTCAATTTGATGGATCCCGTGGTTCGCCACTGATCTTTGAATGCTGACTTTCTAAACGTATCAGGAGCTTTTTAAGTTTATCCTCTATTTCGCCATAAGGTAATGGTGATTTATCCAAATAGACAAACGCCAGGTGATAAAAGGCACCAGCGGGTGATTGATAGATGATGGATTTGTGAAGGCGATAGGCTTCTCTCATGCGGCGCTTTAGCAGGTTTCGCTTGACCGCACGCTTAAAGTTTTTTTTGGATACCGTGAAGAGGGCGCGATGATAAATCACAGCAGGATCCTTCTCCCTTTGATACTTGAGCAGTAAAGGGTGCAAATAAAAAGAGGAACCATTCTTGAACAGTTCCTCAATGTCTTTTTTACCAGTCAGCTTTTCCCTTTTTGGAAAAGAAAACGGATGACTAGTCGTTTGGCCTGAGTCAGTCATAGGCCTTGATTAGACTTATTTCTTGTGAGTTTGATCAGAAACTGTAAGCTTCTTTCTTCCCTTTGCTCTACGTCTGGCCAATACAGCACGACCGTTAGCTGATTCCATTCTTGAACGGAATCCGTGTTTGTTTTTTCTTTTCCTTACTGAAGGTTGAAATGTTCTCTTCATGGCTATGCCTTTATCTTATTCTTTTATTATGACCAGACCCCCATCACTGACCGGAATCTGAGATTTCTCAAAACGGAGGGCAAAGATAAGTAAAGATTAAGTTTTACCAAACTAAACGTCCCTCCACAGTGATATTTCTTCAATATTTATGAAAGCCGGGGCCAAAAAATGAGTTTAAATATCAAAAACTTCACGTTTGATCTCCTGAAGTTGATGAAAAGTAAGTCTGGGACCGTACTTTGAAACCACCTCTGAGGCTGCCTTACTGGCTAACTTGCCCGAAGACGCCATGGTATGGCCGCTGGTAATCCCATAAAGGAATGCTCCGGAGAACATATCTCCTGCACCATTGCTATCCACTGCTGACACGGGGTAAGACTCTATATCTACGAATGTGTCTCCATCAAATATCATTGCGCCGTTCTTCCCTTGCGTGATCACGAATTTTCGGGCCACTTTTTTCAACTCCTCTCTGGCATCAGTCACATTGTCGGTCTGGGTGAAGAGCATTGCTTCTTCTTCATTGCAAAAAAGCAAATCAACAGAGGCACCCACCACTTCTTCCATTTCTTTCTGAAAGTACTTCACCATACTTGGATCAGAAAAAGTAATGCTCACCTTTACGCCGTTTTCTTCAGCCATTTTCTTAGCTACTTTCATCGCTTCTCTGCCGGTCTCTGACGCTACGAGATACCCTTCGATAAAGAGGTATTCGGAGTTTATCAACGCGTCTTCCCGGAGCTCCTCTTTGGAGAAAGCAGAGCTGATCCCCAAAAATGTATTCATGGTACGCTCTGTGTCCGGAGTGGTCATGATCAGCACTTTACCGGTAATCCCTTCATCGAGATGACTTCCATCCAGGTTGGTGTCAATGCCATTATTGGCCAGCTCATCCAGAAAAAACTTGCCGTCTTCGTCATTGGCCACTTTGCAGGAATAAAAGCTCTTGCCGCCCAGCATACTGGTGGCCACGATGGTATTAGCTGCAGATCCTCCACCTTCTTTCTTTTTGATGCCGTCCGTCACGGCACCCAGCACCTTCATCTGACGCTCCTCATCCACCAAAGTCATTACTGACTTTTCTATGCCATGCTCAATCAAAAAATCATCGCTACACTCCAACACATAGTCAACCACGGCATTGCCAATGGCATAAACGTCGTACTTCTTCTTGCTCATTCTTTAATTCTTTATGCTATTAAACCTGTCGGGGTAATCGGTAATTAAACCGTCCACCCCAAGTTTCATTACGTCTTTCATGTCTGCCACCTCATTCACCGTCCAGGGAATTACCGAAATGCTCTGACTATGCAAAAAGTTGACAGACTCCCGCGAAAGTAATGGAAAATAGCAACTATAGATATCCGGAGTAAACCCAAGTGAATCCAGATTTTCAGCTACCAACAGTTCATTCTCTATCAATAGCGCTAGTTTCACATCTGGATAGCGCTCATGGAAATACTGCAGCACCCTAAAATCGAAGGATTGGATAGTAACTCTGTTCCAGTCCAACTTTTTATCCAAAGTCCCAAAAACCATGTCGCTGAAGTGAGGTGGGGCAGGATGAAAAGTATCATCGGTTTCGGGCAGTGACTTAATTTCAATATTATAGGCCACCAGGGGCTTATTATTAGTTTTCAGGTAGCTTTCCACGCGATCTATCACATCCATAAGTCGTGGTTTAGCTACCTGCATTTTTTGCTGCTCCGGGAATCTTGGGTGAACCTTTGAGCCACAATCAAATACCGCCACCTCCTGATAAGTCATCTGATAAATATTGTATTGAAGCTGCTGGGCTTCTGAGATCTCATTACCTGCCGAGTCGAGGCACATTTCAGCTGACATATAGGGTTCGTGCGAAACGACCAACTCATGGTCTTTGGTCACTGCCAGATCCATTTCGAGGGTGGTTACTCCCAAATCCAGAGCCTTGATGAACGCCGGAATGGTGTTTTCGGGCATGAGGCCTCTGCACCCTCTGTGCCCCTGAAGGTCGAAGGCCTGAGTGCTCTGAGAGGGGCCGGAACAAGATGCAAGTATGACCATGGTGAGACCTATAAACAATGAGTTTTTCATCTAGTTTTTTACTGTAAAATCAAAAAAAGACTAAAGTATATCAATCGCCATGTCGATATAAGGAAAATGCAAGGTCAAGGTGTAAGAAATAACCATTTTCATCATATTTTCCTTTCATTAAGAACTCAAACCTGTCTGGAGTATCGGTGCTGTAAGTACAATCCATGGAGACTGGGCTTTGGTACGAAAAAAAAGTAGCACCTAGTGACAGAGAGGATCTCCCAAATTTTTTTTCTACTCCGATCCCATATTGCGCAGGGTAATTTCTGTTTTTTCTATGATAGACTAATGAATGAACTTCAAACTCCTCATCCTCATTTGGAATGACTTCATATCCGGTTTCAAAAGACTTTTGCACAATTCTATAGAACCCCAAACTGATATACGGATTGAGGAATCTGCCCTGCGTTATCCTGTATTTCAAGGACAGGCCCAATTCTCTACTCTTTTGCTCAATAGTGATATTCGCCATACCTCCTCTAGCACCAAAATCGTAATGATCCATTAGAAAAGAATAATTCCTTGTTCTGAAGCTCGGCATGATGACCATATGCCCTAAAACCAACTCGGAGAAAATCTCACTTCCCAAAAATGCCAGGTTCTGGGAGTACTCTGTGCTAGTATAGATTACCTGGCTCGGGGTAGTATTGTAATAAACTCCTCGAGCCCCTAACTGTAACTCCATTATGAATCTGAATAGTGGGATGACCTTGTATTTAATTCCATTTTTCTCATGATATTCTTTTGAATACGAAACCAAATCCCCTCTCTTATAATTAGGAAGTTGGACTTTCTCTTTGTTGATTTCACTCAAAATCTCGTTGGCGTTATGCTCAAACAATGGTGAAAAACTCTCATCACTTTTAACTATAACAATTTCACCATAACTTTCGATTTTGGTTAAATAGAGGTCATATTCGCCAGCAAAAAACCTCTCCCCTAAAGCATAATATTGCTGCGGTCCGATCACAAAACCCAGGCCATATAACACTCTGTCTCCAATATGGATGGAATCGATGTCCTGTACTGCCAGTGAAGTTTTACTTCCCTCACTCAGGAGACTAACAGTCCCGCTGAATTTGTCCAACCGGCTGAGCTCGACTTTCCCCGACAGTTTTTGTCCCTGGAAGAACACAATTTCTTGCTGTCCATAAACCAAAATCGAGCTAATGGTTAACAGTAAAATTAGAAAGGAACGTATCATTTTAACGTGATGTAGACATTAGCTGATAAAATTTGATGGCGCTCTTCAAATAATGCGGCATCTCTAAAGATTCGGTAGTTACCCTTGCCATTTCGGATTTGGTAGGTCAAGCTGGCTCCCGCTTTCCCAAAATTTTTATGGAGGCCAAACCCAAAAAACAAGTCTATCAAATCATCATATGTCCACACCAATTCCCCGGCCTTAGTGTTGGTTTTTACATTCATATAAAGAAAGCCTGCTTGTAAATATGGTTCAACAAACCAGTTTTTTGCCAAGATGTAATTAGTCGCCAATCCGAATCCATTCAGATGAATCTTCTCGTCAGAAATACTATGTTCTTCCCCATCAAAAAATTGAGATTGAGAACTAATCATCAGGCTCCCGAAACTTAAATAGGGAATGAACTGAAAACGATTGGCGTCTAACATAACTCCAACATTATACCTGTTGGAAGAACTGAACTCCGAAACCCTGCCCTCATCAATAAATTCTGTCTGTAAGAAATCAATTCCAAAAAAGGGATATACTTTATTCAGTCTCTTCTGTTGCTGTATGTATTCAGAATAAGGAAGACCAAGCTCATTGTGGTATTTTGCGGAAAATAAGGAGAGGTAAACTGGCTTGAAGGA
This sequence comes from Marinoscillum sp., assembly GCF_040222955.1. Lineage (GTDB taxonomy): Bacteria > Bacteroidota > Bacteroidia > Cytophagales > Cyclobacteriaceae > Marinoscillum. The sequence goes on from NZ_JAVKCA010000022.1 coordinate 7,868, forward strand.
TCGCAACTGAATATCACCTGAATAACTTCTGTCTAAAACTGCTCTAAAGGTTTGTTCATAGTTACCTGGGAAAATCGGCACTATCATCTCTCCCTTTTGCAGAAGCTGGGGTTCTTTTAGACCTTCCACTGAAACATCATACAAACTAAACGCTCCACTAAAGTATCGCTTCCCAAGTGCTTGATAGGACTTGTTTCCTACCTGAAATCTCAGCTTGATATAATACACATCATCCTTGCGAAGTGAGTCTATCTGATCAATCAAAATAGTTCTGTCGCCTTCTCTTGTTTGGATGACCACTCTGCCTTTTTTTAAAGGCATTAGTTGGCTTGTGATCTGCCCCGAAATCGTTGTCCCATCGTACAACATTACTTTATCTATACTCTGAGCGCTGAGCACGGTGGTTACTGCGAATAACAGTAATATCTGCAGACAAATCTTCATGGTTGGCTTTACATTATGGCTGACTGGCATTGTTTCACCAGAAATTTTTCTGGTAATATAAATCCGCTATGATTAAGCTAAAAATTTAATTCTGGTAAACACATAGTCCAATGACTCTTCATTAATCACCATTCGGTAATAATCCGTGCCTGGAATCTGCTGTGGCTGGTAGCCGGTCTTTTGCAGGTACTTCTTGTTAATGTTGCCATCAAACCAATGCACCAGTCTGATTTTACCATCTTCTATTTCCAGGCAGGTCATCCCGCGCTTGCCAATCACACAGCCGGAATTGAAAAGGCAGGGAATATTGAAAATGGTGTTGTATACATAGTTTTGAAAATTAGTATCGCGCACCTGTTTCACATACTTCTTCAGGTCCTTTTTGTGAGAAAGGATAGACTTCACAAGAGTCTCGGTCCGATTGGCAACATCCTCCACATACTCGCGGCAAAGCTGTTCGATTTTATACTTCAATCGCTCCACTTTGTGCATGGACTCGAACAAGGGCCGATGGGTATGTCCTATGACCGAAACCACTTTGCGATAAGCCGAGTAATGATAGGCCCGCTTCTCAATTTTATACTGTTTCTTACTGCTGTGAGCCACTGAGTAATTTTTGATCCCCAGGGGATTGGCAAAATACTTCAGGGTAAACCCGATGAGTTCATTGTGTTTTTGAAACCGCTTGGAGGCCTGGTGTCCGTGAAAAAAGAAAAGTTTCTCCTCCTTGTAATTAAACACGAATCCATCTAGGTGCTCATAATCAAATGGCAAATCCTTCATCATCCCCAGTTCCAGGTCATGATTGCCAATGGTTTTGAGCAAACTGGTCTGATCTCTGAACTGATCGAAAACTTCGTAAACTGATTTCCACTGCTTGAAAATTTTCCTGAGGCTGAATCTTTGCATCTCCTCCACATCGCCATTGAGTATCAATCCGAATTCCCCGGGAAGATAATGTTCCTTCAGAGCGCGTATGAAAAGATCGGAGTTGGTCCGAAAATCATCGGTGGAGCCCCCATCTCCCATATGGAGGTCACTAAAAACCACCCACTTATCGGCATTCGTCAATTCGAAAGTAGGTGACTGACTGAAAAGGTCATCCAGATTTTGGTAAACAACTTTATTGGTAATCTTCACATGGGAAATTTAATGGCCTCACCAAATTAAAGGGTTTACAACCAGAGATCTATTAATCACATCTTAAAGAATTGTTAGCAATTCGGAAATTTGAGTGACCTGTGACTACTGAATCTGATACAAGGCAGCCTGCCAGGGCTGCAGGTTGAAAGACTTTTTGTTTCCTGTTTGTACTGCCCCCATATTGCCAATGACCAGTGTCAAATTGTTTGTATCAAATCGATCATCGATTGCAAAGGGCTGCTGATCATCGGAAAAATTGAGGAGTATGAGGTATTTGATGGAATCATCCCACCGCCAGTATGCATACACCTGCTTGTGTTCCTCGTTGATTACCGCATAGTTTCCATAAACAAGTGATGGATTGGCCTTTCGCTTACTGATCATTTCTCTGTAAAAAGTCAGTATGGAGTCCCCCGCATTCTGCTGATTGGCCACATTAATTTCCGGATAGTTCGGATTTATCTTCAACCATGGTTCCCCAGTGGTGAATCCAGCATTTTTGGTGGCATCCCATTGAATGGGGGTGCGTGCATTGTCCCGTCCATTGACATGGACGTGCTTTAGAAACAGGTCCAGGTCTTTTCCCTGTTCCTTCCACTCGGCATAGGCATTCATGATCTCCACATCGTCGTAATCATCAATGCTATCAAAAGCCACATTGGTCATTCCAATCTCGTCCCCCTGATATACATAGGGTGTGCCTCGCATGGTCATCAGCATGAGGCAGAGCAGTTTTGCTGACTCCTGCCAAAATTCCCCATCGTTGCCAAAGCGAGAAACAATCCGCTGAAAATCATGGTTGCCAAGGAAAATGCTACCCCAGCCATCACTCTGGAACTTCTCATCCCAGAGTCGGAATATTTTCTTGAACTCGACGAAATCGATCGGTTTGGGATCAAACCTGCCACCCGGCCCATGGTCCATAAACATGTGTCCAAAATGAAAAAGCATGTTGAGTTCCCCGGCCTCTTCAGCTACGTACTGCAATCCTGTGTCGAGATCTATCCCAGGCCCTTCTCCCACTGTCATCACATCATAGCGGCTCATTACCTCACGGTTCATTTCCTTCAGGAATTCGTGAATCCTGGGGCCATTGGCATAGACATGAGCAATGGTATCATTGAAGTTGGCATAAGGTGTATCATTGTAGTTCCTTTTTGAGATCACAGAGATCACATCCATCCTAAACCCATTGACCCCTTTGTCCAGCCAGTATCGCATCAGTTGATAGACTTCTTCACGAAGCTTCGGATTTTCCCAGTTCAGGTCGGGTTGCTTTTTGGTAAACAGATGCAGGTAATACTCGTCTGTTTCCCCGGCATACTGCCAGGCACTGCCACTAAAGAAAGAAGGCCAGTTATTGGGAGGCCCTCCGTTCTTGCCTTCTTTCCATATATAATAATCACGTTTAGGGTTGTCTTTGGATGATCTTGATTCTTTGAACCAGGCGTGCTCATCAGAGGAGTGATTCACCACCAGATCCATCAGTAGTTTCATTCCACGCGCATGGATCCCATCCAACAGTTCGTCAAAGTCCGCCATGGAGCCAAACTCGTCCATGATGTCATAATAATCGCTGATGTCGTAGCCATTGTCATCGTTTGGTGATTTGTAAACCGGGCAAAGCCAGATGACATCCACTCCAAGACTTTTAATATGATCTAGTTTTTCAATGATCCCTTGCAGGTCACCAATACCGTCCCCATTGCTGTCGTTGAAACTCCTCGGGTAGACCTGATAAACGACTGCTTCCTTCCACCATGTTTTTTTAAAACTCATAATGCTCTTTGATTAAAGTACTCGGGATTACAGAAAATGACTGGCTACTTCCAACCCCTGATGAAGCCATTCCTTTTCCTGCTGCCGGCGAGTTTCAGACCATCCGAAGGTGGATGACAAGTGCTGAAAAACCGGCTCTATAAGTTTAGGAATGGTCTTGATATTAAAATACAATCTCCCGGTTCTTCTTTCGAAAAAGTCCAGCAGTGAGTGGACAGCTTCATTTTCGATGGTAAAGACCAATTCTGAAAGCGCCAGGCGAATTTCAGGATCAACTTCCGGTCTCTGTTTGAAAAGCTTGAGTATATCACCTGTTTGTCGACCGTAGTTTCCCACCAGGTACTCCGCATAATAGGGATCCAGGCCATGCGATACAACCTGGCCTTCCACCTCCTGCTGATACTTATATACATCCGCCCCATCTTTGAACACCCCACCGGATAGATAGATTTTGTCAGTCACACAATCCGACAGCCTCCGATCATGATCTTCTCTGATTTTTTTGGACAATCTATCCACTATGCGTTCAGCCATCTTACGATAACCGGTCAGTTTACCTCCGGCGATAGATAATAACCCGGTTTCGGATTCAAATATTTCGTCCTTTCGCGAAAGCTGGGAAGCGGATTTTCCCTCCTCCTCTATTAACGGTCGCAGCCCGGCCCAGCTGGATTCTACGTCCTCTATATTGAGCTTTATTTTAGGGAAAATATGTTGCACTCCGTGGATCAGGTATTCCACATCCACTTTTTCAGTGCGCACGTGATTGATATCCCCATGATAGTCCGTGTCTGTGGTACCAATGTACGTCACCCGGTCTCTGGGAATGGCAAAAATCATCCGTCCATCCGGCACATCAAAATAGACCGACTGGTGAACCGGAAACTTCTCATGAGGCACCACTATATGTACTCCTTTTGTAGGGTGAAGGTGTTTCCCATGTAAAGATTTGTTTTTAGCCCGTATTTCATCCACCCATGGCCCCGCAGCACTCACCGCATATTGGCAGGCACTTTTGTGACTCTCTCCAGTGAGATTATCCCGCCAAAGCACCCCGGTTATCTTCCCTGCATCATAGACAAAGTCCGTCACCTCTCCATAGTTGATAATATCGGCGCCCATCCGGGTGGCCGTCTTCAGGATCTCGATTGTGAGCCGGGCATCATCGGTTCTGTACTCAGCGTAAACACCGCCACCTTCCAGCACATCGGCTCCCAGCAGGGGTTCCATTTCCAATGTTTCCTCCCTGGTTAGCATCTTGCGCTGATCTACCTTCTCCACGCCCGCCAACACATCATAGACCATCAGTCCCACAGAAGTGAGAATCTTGCCATAAGTGCCATCGGTAATCAATGGGAGAAGCATTTTCTCCGCTTTCACCAAATGTGGAGCGAGGTGGTGAACGACAGCACGCTCCTGACCCACTTCACGCACCAGTGCCACTTCAAATTGTTTAAGGTATCGCAGCCCACCATGGATCAACTTGGTGGATTTGCTGCTGGTGCCAGAGGCAAAATCATTCTTTTCAAAAAGGGCTGTTTTCAATCCTCGTGAGGCAGCATCCAACGCTATACCTGCGCCTGTAATACCTCCGCCTATAATGATGAGATCATACTGTGTATGCCCCAAAACATTAACCAAATCACCCCTGTCATTTGCATTGAATGCATTCATAAATCCTTTGCCCAGTCAAATGTTCGTTGTACAGCTTTTTGCCAACCCTTGTATAAGCGGTCTCGATCGTTCTTTGTTATCGCCGGGGCAAATTTTCTATCGGTCTTTCTTACTTTTTTGATTTCCTCCAATGTCCAGACGCCAGCATGTAACCCCGCCAGATAAGCCGCGCCAAGCGCTGTGGATTCGGTGATGGCGGGTCGATCTACCTCCACTCCCAGAATGTCTGACTGAAACTGCATGAGGTAATTATTATTGGTGGCACCTCCATCCACCATCAGACTGGTGATCTCTATTCCAGAATCTTGCTCCATGGCCGTTTTCACATCGCGGGTCTGAAATGCAATGGATTCGAGGGCTGCCTTGATGATGTGATTCTTACCAGTATCGCGAGTCAGTCCAAAAATGGCCCCTCGGGAATACTGATCCCAGTAGGGAGCCCCCAGTCCCGCAAATGCCGGCACCAGATAGACCTCATTGGTTTCCACCTTTCTGGCAAAGTATTCAGAATCTTCCGCGTGATCCAATACCCTCAGCCCATCCCGCAACCATTGTATAGCCGCTCCCGCAATGAAAATGCTACCTTCCAGCGCGTAGGTAAGCTCTCCGGTGGTGCTGCAGGCCATGGTGGTGAGTAAGCCGTTTTTGGATACTTCACACTTAGTACCTGTATTCATGAGCATGAAACAGCCTGTGCCGTAGGTGTTTTTTGCCTCCCCCGGATCAAAGCAAGCCTGGCCAAAAAGAGCGGCCTGCTGGTCACCTGCTATGCCCATAATGGGAATGGTGGCCCCTTTAAATTCATAGTCACCAAAGTGAAATGCTGAAGGGTGAGCCTCTGGTAACATGGAGCTGGGGACATCAAGCATTTTCAGCAAGTCTGCATCCCATTTGTTCTCCACGATGTTATAAAGCATGGTTCGGGAGGCGTTGGTGTAATCCGTCACATGGGCTTTGCCATTGGTAAGTTTCCACACCAACCAGGTGTCTATGGTGCCAAAGCACAGGTTCCCTTTTTCCGCGTCAGTTCTTGCATTTTCTACATTGTCGAGGACCCAATTTATTTTTGTACCAGAAAAATAAGAGTCAATGACTAGACCTGTTTTACTTCTCACCTTTTCCTCCAGACCCTTTTTTTTCAATTCTTCGCAAAACTCAGAGGTTCGCTTATCCTGCCATACGATGGCATTGTAAATAGGCTCCCCGGTATTCCGATCCCAAATCACAGTGGTTTCCCGCTGGTTGGTAATGCCAATGGCTGTAATTTCTTTTGGTGAAATAGAAAGTTCATTCAAAAGGGACCTGAAAACCTCCGACTGTGTGGCCCAGATTTCCTCCGGGTCATGCTCCACCCATCCTGATTTTGGGAAAAACTGTGTAAACTCCTTTTGCTTAATGCCAACGATCTCCCCTTTCTCATTAAAGAGAATGGCTCTCGAGCTGGTAGTCCCCTGATCTAACGCGACGATGTATGCCATGATGTTTTTAAATTTTCCTTACCAAAATGACCCTACGACAATGGCCGTAATGATCAACAATATAACTGCCAGCACCCTGTAATTCTTATACCATGGCAGTCCGGCTAATTCTTTGGTCTCAGCTTTATACAATCCCACGTTCCATGTAAGTGTATTGACTACTTCCTCATTCGGAGCTGGTGTAAGCAAGCTCACAACAATGTGCACCAGCATGCAGGCCAGCATAAGAAGTGGCGCCTTGTGCAAGAAGTGAATGGCATTGAGTGCAGGCGAAAGCTCATAAACAGAGGAAAGAATGATGAAAACGGATATTACCAACCCCGCCAGCAGCGCTGCAAAGGCACCGTTGCCATTGCCCCGCTTCCAAAACAACCCTACCAGGAACACTGCCACCACCGGCGGGGCAATGAAACCAAGCACCAACTGGAGATATTCCCACAGAGAGTCAGAAATTTGCTCGATATACTGAGTCCAGAATGCCGCTAACAAAACAAGTACCACCGTGGCAATCTGGCCGACCCGCACTAATTGCTTGCTGGAAAGGTTGGGATTTAACTTATTCACAAAATCCATAGTGATCAGGGTAGAGGCCGAGTTTAAAGTGGCCGAAATACTACTGGACATGGCCGCCAGCAAACCAGCTATCACCAAGCCGAGTAGCCCGGTGGGCAGAAGCTGATAAAGCATAACCGGATAGGTCATATTGGGGCAATCCTCCAAATTTTGACAGATCACCTGCTGACCCGCCTCATTGGTAATCAGATAATTTAATCCGCTAATGTCCAGGTCAGAAAACAGCACAATGGCAATGACCCCCGGGAAAATCATGATGAAGATCACCGGAATCTTCAGTAATCCGGCAAACAAGGCACCCCAACGGCCATGGTTGAGATCCTTGGCACTAAGTACACGCTGCACCATAAATTGATTGTTGGCCCAAAAGTAGAACCCAAGCAAAGGCACCCCGAACAGCAAGCCGGTCCAGGGCATATAATGATCATCTATTGGCCCCGCCATATCAAACACCTCACTCCCGGGTTTATCAATATAACCTGTGCTATTAAGTGCATCCAATCCGCTCATCATTCCGGACCATCCGCCCACTTCGGTAATACAGAAATAAGTTAAAATCATAGAGCCCACTACCAGCAAAATGGCCTGGATCACCTCGGTATGAACCACAGAGGAGAGTCCGCCGGGAATGGTGTAGGCTGCAGCTGCCAACGCCAACCCAACGATGATAAAAGTGGAAGAGATCTCCGGAAAAATGATTTTCAGAATCAGATTGCCGGCGTAGAGTCCAGACGAGGTGTCTATGATTACATTGCCTACTATGGTAATGAAGGAAAAATAATATCGTGAACGGCTATCATAACGGCGCTCGAGAAACTCAGGCATGGTATAGACCCTGGAGCGGAGATAAAACGGCAAAAAGAAAATGGAAAAGAACACCAGCACCACAGCCGCCATCCATTCATAATTGTAAACCGCCGTATTGGTCTGAAAGGCATCGGAAGTCAGGCCGATGAGGGTGTTGCTACCAATGTTGGCCGCAAACAAGGAAATCCCCACGATGGGCCAGGTCATGTTCCTGCCAGCCAGAAAGTATTCCTCAGAGGTTTGCTGCTTGCCCTTGGAAATCCCGTACCAAATGATGCCAAAAATATAAACGACAATAATGGCGACATCAATAAAACTGAGGGCTACACTTTCCATAGGAGATTGGTTTAGTAAGTAATTTCAATCCCTATAATAGTAAGAAAATGGCAATCAACCCCTGCTTTTGAGCAGGGGTTTTGCGAGTAGGTGGATGAAAACGTTTGAAAATTGAAGATTTATTTTTCCTGATGACCCAAGGGTATCAATAGGCCGCGTCTTCCGCCATCAGCCCCAGGGCAACGCCGTTACTCCACCCAAAGCCATCCTGCGTAGGGTACTCTCCACCTCCGGCAGTTAGCGTAGTATCGGCCACATTGTATTTTTCCATCATCTTACCAGTATTTTGGTAGACTTTGTCATTGACCCTCAACCACCTGTTTTTGATCTCGGTTGCCAGTTCCGTTTCACCATAATGCTCCAGGCCCTTGATACTCATCCATTGGAGTGGCGCCCAGCCATTGGGGTAATCCCATTGCTGTCCGGACTCTATGGTAGTAGTCACCACCCCACCAGGCAGTAGAAAGTCTGACTCCAGCACACGCGCCTGTGCAGCGGCTTGTTCGTCTGATGCTACATTGAAATATAAAGGGTAGGCTCCCGCCAATGTCAATTGAGCAGAAAGCGCATTTTCCGTCCAGATATAATCGGTAAAAGCGCCCTTGTCGGCGTCCCAAAACACGCGTTGAATAGCTGCTTTCCGCTTGTCAGCCTGAGCTGTATAAAAATCTGATTGTTGGGTCTCTCCTTTAGCCGCATAGAGATTGGCCAGCGTAGTCTCCACAGCAAACATGAGGCAGTTTAGATCCACAGGTAAAATCTCTGTGGTGCGAATGCTCCCAAAGTCAGCCTTGTCCTGAAACCAGCGCGTGCTGTAGTCCCACCCCGACTCAGCGCCAGCTCGCAGGTTGCGAAAAAGCTCTTTCCGGGCTTGTTCGGAGAGCCCTTCTGCCAGTTCGTAATCTTCCTTGTGTGATTCCGGTCTGGGGAAGTCAAGAAAGTCCCAATAGCGGTTGAGTATGGTGCCGTCCGACAACCGAACGACCCTGTTAACAGCTGACAAATCTGGGGTCAGGTAATCCGATCCTCGCATCCAAAAATCGTATTCTTTCTGCACTGCTGGCAAATAAATGGTAGCCTCCTCCACTGAGGTGAGCTGTGCATAAAGATTGACCATCGAAGCAAAGAATGGTGGTTGGCTTCTTCCGAGGTAATAGGTTCTGTTACCATTAGGAATAAATCCCACTGTATCTATCAGGTAGGCAAAATTATCCACCATAGCCTCCACCAGATCTGTACGACCGGATGCGCCTAATCCTATCAGGGTGAAGTAGCTGTCCCAATAATAAATCTCACGAAATCGTCCTCCGGGCACTACGTATTCACCGGGTAGCGGTATTAAAGTAGAAATTCCGTCCAAAGCGCCAGCCTTTCTTGTCAGGTTTTTCCAGTGATTTTCCAGGTGGGCCATGAGTGATTCTTCCCTTGATGCCACTATTGCGGGCTCTGATGGGGGTGTGAAATTCGCACTTACAAAAGCCTTTAACTCAAAGTCAGGACCATCCTTCAGTGCGAGATAATCCGAAGCGATAGCGCCAGGGTCACGGTTAGGTGTGCAGTCTACAAAAGTCTTAGAATCAGGAAAAACCCCGGCCATTTGGACATCGTGAAACAGAGGCCCCAGTACCTCCCAGGGCTCATAAAAGTCTCTGGGCTCATCAGATACCTCAGCTTGCTTTTGAGGGGTACATGAAAAAAATAGCAGTACCATAAGGCCTGCTATTTTCAATGATTTCAATATTGTCATTGGTCGTTGGTTTATTTGGTAGCCAGGGCCTTATTGCGCCTGGTCTGAAGGTTTTGTACTACAAAATCACCTACTTTCTCACCCTGATCCACACCATTCTCTATGGCCATCATATAATGAATCCCACCATAGAGCCTGCTGATCGCCGCTTCTTCACTTGCCTCCAGAAAGGAGTTGAAATTTCGCTGTGGAAGTCCATACTCCATTTCTGTGGTGTCTTCAAAAGAGAAGCCGTCCCCGTAGAAATCGGTGAGTGTAACTGCAGCGGCACGTGAAATCACGCTATGACCACTCGTGTATTCAGGAAAAGGGGGTGTTTGCAGCAAAGGCACCCACTCCTCATCCATGTACTGGTTGATCAATGTCTCTGGTCGAACGACAATGCTCCGCCACTTCTCATCCCAGCAGCTGATAAAACCATCAAACAGGGCAATGGAAGTTCTTGTGTAGGCTTCAACGGTTTCACTGAAGTTGTTTCCTGCCTTTCGGGTAGCAATCGCCACGATGCCTATCCAATGCCCTCCAGGGGTAATTTTCTTGGTAGCAAACATGGCATGTCCTCTGTGATGTGATACGTAAGGATTGCAATCCCAAAACTTGGCAATTTGGGTGTTTTCCTCATTCTGACCACCTCCTTTTTCATACACCTCGGCAAGCTGACGGTAAAACTCACTGTCTTTATCCATTGTCATCTCCAGCGGTGGCACAGGCGGAAACTGATTAGCGGAATCCAGAATCAGTGGCCTTATTTTGTTCCAGTGCGGTTCTATCCCTTCCATATAGTCTGGTGGGGTAGGTTTCCAGGCATAAGTTTCATTCCTGATGGTGTATTTTGGGAAGGTCCGCGTCTGTTTGTACATATCGCCATCTGCCCAGGCCATCACGTGCTTAGCTACCAACTCACCATAGGCCAGCGATTTCTCCTTCACAGAGGCAGGCAGCCCGTTTTGCTCTAAAGTCTGATAAAATTTTTCGCGGTAAGCGTCTATTTTATCCTCGGAAAAAATCAAGGCTTTACCTACGGTAAGAAAGGCATGTAAACTGGCCAGCTTGTCATTAATACCTGCAGGAGGTGCCGGAGGCGTAGTAAAATCCGTCACCTGGCCCCCTAATGAAATCAGGGTATCAGGATTGGAAACTGCCAGCACCTCAAAAGCGGCGATACTCGAATAACTATACACCCGACTAGCCACGGGGGGTGAGAAGATGTCATACACGATGACATCCGTCAGCTGCTTCATCGCACCGTTGAAAGTTTCCGGATCATCCAATATGGCCTGATAAGCCGTGTTTTCCTTGCAGCCAAAAAATAATGAGGCCACTAAAAGAGTCATGAAAATTTTCTTCATTGTATTCAAAAAAATTAGCTAGTCCGTAAATTTAATGAACTCAATCACAATTATTTGAGAATCACCAATCTAAGGCTTTTGGTCTGGTCTGCGCCCACCACCTGGATCAGGTACTGACCTTCCCTCAAATGTGACAAGTCGACCGGCTTACTGCTGTCCTGTATCAAAAGAGACGATAACATTCTCCCACTCAAATCAAACACAAATAGATTGTAAGGTGTATTGACTTCTCCTCCCACGCGAAACTGACCAGTGGTAGGGTTTGGGAATAGGTGCACTTTATTCAGGTGCTCCTTTTTTACTCCCAGGATTTCTTCTTCCTCCGGAGGAGTGACTTTAAGGTAGATGTCTCCGTTGGCGGCTATAAAGCCACCGTTGAAGTCCCCCGCAGGACCTGATCCTTTCACACTGCCGTCTGCGTTTCTGAACACCACAGAAATCCAGTAAACTGAATCGGTGGCTGACAGCCCGTAATAATCCCGCAGACTCGGAGTGTATTTCAGCTCCCACTTATTTGTCCCGGCTATTTTAGTCATTTGGCCAGCTCCATCATCTGCTCCCCAGTTTCCAACTACATTGGATCCAAAAGAAGGATTGTCGCCGGGTGTCAATACTGTGCCGGAATGGGCATAAATTTTAGTGGCATTCAAAAGGCCCTGATCCCCCAGGCTGGCATCAAAAATCAATGAAACCTCCTGATTGGTGAAAAACTCAGCCGGATCAAAAGTGACCAACGCCACGTCTGATTGGATGCCCAAAAAAATTAATTCGTCCCTGAACCCTTTCCCAACGTTTTGGCCAGCCTCATCTCTGAAATGCATGCCCAAACGAAAAGCGGTAGCGTCCTCACCCAAACCAAAATAGGTTCTCGGTGTGATCGTAATCTTCCACTGGTTATCTTCTCCATCTACTTTGGTCATTTCACCTGACCCATCCTCAACCTTATGCGAGAGGTCCGTCCCCTTGGGGTCATTGACCACCAAACCGGCGTTCATGAATACTTTTGACGCGCCTACCAAACCTGCGGTCCCATCCTTACTGGCTTTTGTTGCATCAAATGTGATGGTGATTTCATCATCCAAACCAAAACTGGAAGGAGAAACTGTTACCGGATTCTCATAAATCTCCACGACTCCCGGAAAGCCTTCAGACACTCTTTTGTTGGTATAAATGTAAAATTCACCCGGCTTGAGGGACTGAGTGGTGGCAGCCGAGGTTACTGAAAATTCGTCTCCTCCAAAGTAATCAAACCATGCTCCCGTACTCGGAAAGTCATAAGTGATTTCGTCTTCCTCCGCTCCAAAATTGCCGATCACTACCACATTCAACTGGCCATGCTGAATCGCGATACTTTTTAGCTTGCCTCCCAATGACGCATCCACATCACCGGCATTGAAGACTAAAGGATAGGAGGTCCTCAAATCATTGATCGCAGCATAAGCGTCATATAGATATTGTCTCAGGGGGTCTTCATATAGTCCCAGGTTGCCACTGCCCCAGGGAAGTGGTTTATTGCCGACGCGTCCATTAAAATTGATACTGACATCATACCCCAGTTCGCCAAACTGCCACATCATCTTCGGGCCCTTTTGCACCATCAGGAATGCCGCACCCATCTTGGCCCGCTCCAATGCTACCGCTACATTTTTCACATCGTAGTTTCCGGACTGTATACCTCCGGTCAGCATGCCCACCATCTGACGTTCTTCGTCATGGCTCTCCATATAGGATACATGAATAGATGAAGCGGCACCGGAAATGCCCCGTGCATTCCCCTTCAATGCACTGTCAAAATCACCATGCACGTTTCTCCAGAGCAACATTCCTGCATTTCCAAGCTCAGTTTCTTCCTGAGTGTCGGCAAAATGCTCCAATATGACATAGGCTCCCGCATCAACAGCCTTAATCTCATTGTTCATGCGCTTGAGGATTGAAATCCTACCCGGATCATACTGTCCCCAGGCGCCCACATCATCACCTGTATTGTTCTGTGTAAAGCCTTTGGATAAGTCAAATCTGTAACCATCGAAGTGATATTCATTGATCCAGTAATTATTAACAGAATCCATGAAGTTCTGGGTATAGGTGGTACTGTGATTGAAATCATATCCTACGTTGAAAGGGTGCTTAGCTACCTGATTGAACCAGGGGCTGTTATTAGCCGGAGCATTCAGGGTCTCATCCCAGTACAGCTTCACCAGTGGACATTGCCCGTATGCGTGATTGAGTACCATATCCAATATCACCGCAAAACCCTCCTGATGCGCGGTTTCAATGAAATGTTTCAAGTCGTTTTTAGTACCGTAGTATTTGTCAGGCGCGAAATAATAGACCGGGTTATATCCCCAGCTTTCATTTCCTTCAAACTCCATGATGGGCATCAGCTCGATGGCGTTAACACCTATTCTCTTCAGGTAACCCAAAGTGTCAGCAAGGTCCTGATAGCTATGAGACCCTAAAAAATCCCGAACCAACAATTCGTATACCACCAGGTTCTCTTTCACAGGCCGGCTCCACGTGGATTCGGTCTCTGCCCAGACATAAGGCTCTTGCCCTGTTTGTAAAATGGTCGCCATCTGATAGTCGGTCTTATCATAGCCTGTAGGATTCGGATACAATGACGCAGGGATGTATTGATCATTCCACGGGTCTGCCACTTTGTCGGCGTATGGGTCTCCTATTTTGATGGTTCCATCCACCCAATATTGAAATACATACTCTTCTCCTGCGGTGAGACCATTGAGCTCATACCAGAAAAGCTCCCCATCTGCGGTCTGGTTCATCAGGTAATTGTCGCCCGGAGTCCAGTTGTTGAAATCTCCGACCACATAAGCAAAATCCTTCCCGGGTGCCTCCAACACGAGAATAGCCGAAGTAGGATCTCCTTCTACATAGTTGATCCCCTTTTTGGCACCTACCGGCAAAGCGGCTACAGGAGTAGACTGCCTAAGCAATATGGTGGCGGTGGTCTGGTTCTCTACGCTCTGACCACTAATTGTCGCACTCACCTTAATAGAGACTGTCATGGACTGAGCAGGTGAATAGTCATAGGATATGGTGGTGCCGGAAGATACATTGGCCACTTCTTCAAAACCCTGACCTTCATCAATGGCCAGCGTCATGGTAGATACTTCGGCGGAAGCCTCTGCCTCAATCTTCAAAGCTTCACCGGCTGCCAAATACACTTCATCGTCTGCAGGGCTGAGTATACTCACGTAAAATCCTGCGTCCAAATTCACATAAATGTCCTGATTGCCCGCCACAAATCCCCAGTCATAGGTGCCCGGAGCCGCGGTTCCTTTCTTACTCCCATCAGCATTTCTAAAGACCATGGCCAGTCTGAAAATGGTCTCAGAGGCATCCACTCCATAGTATTGCCGGGCCGTGGGGGTCAATTTGATTTCCCACTTATCCGATGTACCTTCCACTTTGGTCATCTGTCCCACGCCATCATCCATACCCCAGTTACCAATGGCATTATTCCAGGCGGTTCCATCGGGTGCGTCCAATACCACCCCGCTGTGCAGATATACCTTTGCTGCGCCTACCAGTTCACCATTGCCCTGGTTGGCATCAAAGGTTACGGTGATCTCATCATCACCTGAAGGATTGGATGGAGAAAGGGTCACCATCTGTGCGGACAGCGTTGCAGAGGTCAGCAGAATGGTCAGTATTGATTGGAAGCTTTTCATGATTTCTGTTTTATGCCGGCGTAAAATATCTTATTAAAGAGCATTTATCCAAAATCCGTTCACAGTAAATAGGAACAACCCAAAATGAAAACGATTGCATCAAAAATTGAGAAAAAAAGAAGTGGCAATTCAGATTATTTTTGGCATAATTACATTATTTTCAAATGTTTTTAAGTTTGTAAAAAGGACGAAGAACGTCCAATTGTAGAAGTTTTAACTAATAAAGAAGTATGAAGAAAGTATTATCTAACTTAATCGCACCAGTGGTTATTATGGCAGCCCTCTTCTCCTGTGAAGATGAGATCTCCAATAGCTTCGACGTGCTTGATATTGCTCCGGTCATTGATGAGGTGACCCCCAATGGCAGTGTAAAAATTGGGTCGGAGTTTGATATCGTAATTAAAGCCCATGATGGGGAGAGCTCTCCGCTCGCATCTGTTTCAGCCAAGCTGAAAGATGCTGACGGCAATGAACTGGCAACGAAGAGTGGTACCATGAGCGGAACCACAGGCACTTTTACGTGGGCCGCAGCAGATTTCGGATCCACAGCACTGGACACAGGTGACTACACCATTTCCGTAACGGTAACTGACGTGGCTAACTTATCGGTATCCGGAGACTATTCATTCATCGTTTTCGATTTGCCGTTTGATGCCACATATCCAGAAATGTACATCGCTGGAAACTTCAACAGTTGGGGTGCCGATGCACTGGAACTGGTAGCAGCCAATACCTGGCAAATCACGGCCACGTTAGATGGTGGTGGATGGAAATTCAAAAATACTCCTGACTGGTCTGATGTTGACTGGGGAGATAGTGACTGTGACGGAGTAATGGAAGTAGCCACAGGTGGTGGCCCGGACACCAACTGCGGACATACAGGAGAGTCTATCATCACCTTCAACGATAAGACATTGGCCTACACTGTGGAGCTGGTAGAACCTATCGCACAAAACATTATCGGGCTTTACCTGGTAGGATCTTTCAATAATTTCGAGGGGTCTGATGATTCCGAATTCACATTGGATTCAGACAACACCTGGATACTTGAAGAATTTTTGCTTAAGGAAGGTGATGTTTTCAAATTTTCAGAAGCGGCTGATCTCAGTAAGAAGAACTGGGGAGATAACGAGCCTGATGGCGAAGCTGACCTGTTTGGAAAATCAATAGTTCTGGATAACACATATGCCGAAGGTTTCTATCAAGTCACCTTCGATGATGCAACACTTGCTTATACCATTGAGTTTGTGAGAGGCCTCTTTCCTGACAATCTGTTCCTTGTTGGGGGATCTACAGTAGCCGGATGGGATAATGCGGCTGCCTATCCATTTGAAAAATTGGCTGATGGCAAATTCAGAACTTACCAGTACATAGAAGTGGCTGGAGATGGATTCAAATTCCTTCCTACCCTTGGTTCATGGGATGGTGACTATGGAATGGGCGCAGAAGGCGAAATCGAACAAGATGGTGAAGCCAATGTAAGTGTTCCATCGGATGGTTTCTACAGAGTGGATGTAGACTTCACAACCGGAACCTACGCCGTGGTAGCGTCTAACTGGGGTATCATTGGTGATGCTACTGTTGGCGGATGGGACAGTGATACTGACATG
The DNA here is from genome assembly GCF_040222955.1 of Marinoscillum sp. Taxonomy (GTDB): domain Bacteria; phylum Bacteroidota; class Bacteroidia; order Cytophagales; family Cyclobacteriaceae; genus Marinoscillum. The sequence goes on from NZ_JAVKCA010000022.1 coordinate 24,500, forward strand.
ACATTGTCAAGCGCTGCAAAAGGTAATTTCACATGGACTTCATCCATTGTCTTAGTAAGTGGCTCGATCAAATTCAGAGAGAATGATGGCTGGGACATCAACTATGGTGATACCGGGACTGATGGTACATTGGATTTTAATTCTTCAACTAATATTCCAATTGAATCTGCAGGCACCTATACCATCACTATGACTTTGGATTCTAAAAACGGATACACTTATACTATTGCACAATAAGAGCATTCCATTAAATATTGAACCTCTCCGAGAAATCGGGGAGGTTTTTTTTATGTCAATTGACTCTATGGCCATCTGGAATTTGAGATGAATGTGACCCTGGCCTATTAGCTCAAAATGAAGAACTCCCTACATTTCATCACATAAATCCCCTAAAACCTTCATCTAAATACCATATATGCGGTATTTCAGGCGTGGCTGGTTATGCCTAAATTTACTTTCATAACCAAATCAGTTTTAGCCATGTTATTTTCACTTATCGGACTCGTACTTTTGATTGCCTTTGTTGTGCTGGAAAAGTCATGGTCCACTACCAAAGCTTAAGATTATTCCACTAGATGGAGGTTGTTATAGCATCAGTGAGTTCGCTCACGGATGATTAGGATCTGGTGTCAACGCCAGGTGCTTTAAAGATGTCAAACAGGTAGAATTCTCTTCAAATCCTCAAAAAAAAGCCAGCCCGAGTGATCGGGCTGGCTTTTTAGTTTTACTCCTGATCCAAAAACGGATAACGGTAGCTCTTTGGTGGCACGAGGGTTTCCTTGATCGTGCGGGCACTTACCCATCTCAGCAAGTTGATCCCGGCACCGGCCTTATCGTTGGTGCCAGAGCCTCTCGCTCCTCCAAAAGGCTGCTGACCTACCACTGCGCCGGTTGGCTTGTCATTGATATAAAAGTTACCAGCTGCGTTTCTAAGCTTTTTAGTCGCTAGTTCTATGGCATAGCGGTCTTTGGAAAACACTGCTCCGGTAAGGGCATAGGGTGAAGTCTGATCCACCAGGGTCAGGGTCTCCTCATACTGCTCCGGATCGTACACATAGATCGTAAGTACTGGCCCAAAAATCTCCTCACACATCGTTGTGTATTTCGGATCCTTAGCCAGCAGGACTGTGGGTTCAATGAAGTACCCAACGGAATCATCATAATGACCACCGAACAACACCTCCACATCTGCATCTGATTTTGCGCGATCAATGTAGCCTGCAATCTTATCAAATGATTTTTTGTCGATCACCGCATTCACGAAATTGGAAAAATCCTCCGGGCTGCCCATGCTGATCTCTTTCAGATCGGCAGCCATTTGCTTTTTCACTGCCTCCCATAAGTTGGATGGGATGTAAGCCCTGGAAGCCGCACTGCACTTTTGTCCCTGAAATTCAAACGCACCCCTGATCAGCCCTGCGGCCACTTCCAGTGGATCCGCAGATTTGTGTGCGATGACGAAATCTTTTCCTCCGGTCTCGCCCACCACCCTTGGGTATGAGCGATACTTATCAATATTCTGACCGATGGTTTTCCAGAGGTGCTTAAACACGGCCGTACTTCCAGTGAAGTGGAGGCCTGCGAAATCAGGGTGATTAAACACCACATCCCCTGCCACTGGTCCATCTACATAAATCATGTTAATCACGCCATCAGGTAAACCAGCTTCCTTGAACACTTCCATGATCACCTGCGCAGAGTACACCTGGCTGTAGTTGGGTTTCCAAACCACCGTATTGCCCATCAGCGCCGCAGAAGCTGGCAGGTTGCCGGCAATGGCAGTAAAGTTGAAGGGAGTAATGGCAAAAACGAACCCTTCCAGCGGACGGTACTCCAGTCGGTTCCAGATGCCGGGTGAAGACTCCGGCTGATCCATGTAGATCTCCTGCATAAATGCCGCATTGAATCTCAGAAAGTCAATGAACTCGCACGCCGCATCAATCTCCGCCTGATAAGCGTTTTTGGACTGAGCCAACATCGTAGCAGCATTGATCTTAGCCCTGTAAGGACCTGCCAGCAAATCAGCAGCCTTCAGGAAAATACTTGCTCTCTGTTCCCAGGCCAGGTTTTCCCAGGCCTCCTTCGCATCCAGTGCTGCCTTGATGGCCGCCTCCACATGCGAAGCATCCCCCTCGTGAAAATAACCCAAAACGTGTTTGTGATCATACGGGGGGCTCATTTTGATTTTATTGCCAGTGCGCACTTCCTTTCCGCCAATGTACATGGGGATATCGCGCTCTTCTTTCCGAGCCAGCTTCACGGCTTTTTGCAATTCCTCACGCTCCGGTGTACCTGGGGCATAGGTCAGTACCGGTTCGTTGGAGGGCTCTGGTATGTAGTAGTTTCCTTTAGACATAATGTAGTAGTTGTTTATTTTTTGCTCCCGCAAAATTATAAAATAGGAGTAGCTCCTTTATAGTAATCTCATTAATTCTGAAAGTGTTTTGATCTGCAGCTGACAATCTGACTTCACCAGGCCCTTCGGATTGTATAAAAGCGGAGTGATGCCGGCATTTCTCGCTCCCATAATATCCGTGCTGTGATTATCCCCGATCATCAGGGTAGTGCTCACGTGGGCATTGACTTCCTTCACTGCATGGTCAAAAATTTCCCGCGATGGCTTTTTGTGACCGGTGGTCTCTGACGTAAACACATGCGAAAAGTATTTATTCAGGCCGCATGCCTCCAGCTTAATGGACTGCACATCATCAAAACCATTCGTAACAACACTCAGGTGGTACCTCTTACTCAGATAGTCCAGTATCATTGTGGCATCAGCTATGGTGGCTTTTTGGCGTGGACAATTGAATAAAAAATACTCACTCATTGCTTCAGTCCGCTCGAAATCGGGTGCCCCGCACTTGTCCATCACCTTTCTGAATCGCTGGGTTCTGATTTCATCCCGGTCTATGTTTCCCTGATTGTATTGCTGCCACAGCGTATCATTGGTTTTGAAAAACACTTCAGTGAAACGCTCCGGTCCAAAAATAATCTCCTGCTTTAGCTCAAACTGCTGATACAAATCGCTCAGCACCTTGCGGGCATTGAGGTCATAGTCCCAAAGGGTATGATCCAGGTCAAAAAATATATGCGTGAACTTCATTATCTTCTATAATCTTTAGCAGCCAGCTTATTAATGGCCAGCTCTCTGTTGGAATTCATGGTGTTGTAGGTTTCCTGGTCTTTCTGAAGCTGAAGATCCTTATTGAGAAAGTCAAAAATCTGTGAAACCATGTCGTATACTTCGTCTTTGATACTATAAAAGACCCATTGATCCTTTTTTGTTGCGTTGACCAGCCCGGAATTTTTCAGATACCCTATATGACGTGACGTTTTCGTCTGGGTATAGTCCAGAATGGCCTCCAGATCAGAGACAGCCAACTCATCGTTCTTAAAAAGGAGGTGGATAATTCGTACTCTTGCTTCATCTCCAAAGGCCTTGAAAATCTGAGTGCCGTAGTTTAGACTAAAATTCTTTAATCGCATATTCTTAGTCGGTTATCTCCAAAAAACATTTTCATCAGTACCTTTGACGGGTATAGTTATTTAAAGCTCTCAGAAATATAGTTTTTAAACAACTTTTCCCGTTAGACCTTTATTAATATAGAAAGTATAAGTTTCAAGGGTTTGCTAAAATATTTCATTTACATATTCTTCTGTTTTCTGACAGCTGGTGCACTACTGGCTCAGACGGATACACCTGCTAAAAAGAACATCATTCAATTCACCGGAGTGGTCTTTGCGCCAGACAGTAACTCAGTGATCCCGGGTGTGCACGTCTACGTGCCTACCGCCGGACGTGGAACTACTACCAACCCTTACGGTTTTTTCTCCCTTCCTGTTCTGGAGGGGGACAGCCTGGTTTTTAGTTCTGTTGGCTTTAAGCGTGAATATTATATTGTACCCGAGCATAAAGAAAGCACCAGTCTGAAGGTACTCATCACTATGCAGGAGGACGTAACACTCCTCAATGAGGTAGAGGTCTTCCCTTATCCCACGGAGGCCATGTTCAAAGAAGCCATTCTTTCTCTGGAAACGCCCTACCAGAAGCAATACAATAACCTGAATGCCTGGCTTTCAAGTGATTATATGAGCAGTGCCTATGCAGACCTGCCTGCCAGCCCTAATGCCAACCACCAATATTATATGCAGATGCAAATGCAGGCCATTCAGAATAAATATCAGCAGCCACAAAACAACCTGCTCAACCCATGGGCCTGGTCCAAGTTTATCAACTCCCTTAAGAAGGGAAACTGACACCCCTGAAAACAAAATTGCCCGGATCACCCGGGCAACTTCAATTTTTTCTTACCTGAATACAGAGCATCAGCTCCCCTGAATAGATTCAGCCGTTTTGATCACTTCATTCCAAACTCGGAAAGTATTTTTATAGCAAATCTTGGCTATATCCTCCTCTGTGTAGCCTCTTTTTAACAGTTCATAGATTACATTGGGAAACATCGATACATCTTTGAGGCCGTTTGGCAGGCTGTCACCTACCCCATCAAAATCAGAACCAAAGCCCACGTATTCGATGCCCGCAATGGCCACTACATTGTCGATGTGATCTGCAACGATCTTCACATCCGCATATACATCATTGTCCTCAGAGTATTTTTTAGCGAAAGCTTTGTAGGCAGAATCACTCTTCTTCAGCCCGGTCTCAGCCAGATAATTGGTCATCACAGAGTCCATCACGTCATACTTTTCACGTGACTCCTTTGATAGGAAAGTTGAGCCAAAATTGATGTGAATTACGCCACCCTTTGCCGCCAAATCCCTGATCATTTCATCCGACATATTTCTGTGGAAACCCGGAGTAAACTTTCTGCACGATGAATGCGAAGCGATTACGGGTGCCTTGCTCAGCCTCAGCGCGTCATAAAAAGCACTGTCTGTCACGTGGGAGATGTCTACCATAATGCCCAACCTGTTCATCTCTGCAATCACCTGCTCACCAAACGGGCTTACGCCGTTCCAGGTATAAGTAGTGTCGTAAGAGGAGTCACTGATTTGATTGTCTATGGAGTGGGTAAGGGTGATGTATCGGATTCCTTTATTGAAGAAATACTCCACATTGGCCAGATCGTCTTCGATGGGTGCGCCATTTTCCATGCCCAAAGGCAGAGAAATAAGCCCCTTGTCAAAATTGGCCTGAACATCTGCTGGTGTATGGGCTAAAGCAAACTTATCCGGAAAAGCAGTCGCCACATTTTGCGTCATTTCAATGAGCGAGTCCGCAAAAGCTTTGGCTCCGCCCTTGACATAATAGGAAGACGGAATGTATATAGACATGAATGGTGCATCCAGTCCACCGGCTTTGGCTTTTGGGAAGTCAAAGTTGCCCTCTGTCTCCACGGAAACATCTTCCACTTTTTTCCTGAGCATGAATCCCTTCACTTCCATGCGATAGGGGAGGTCCACATGCCCATCCACAATAATATTTTGTTTAGCCAACTCTGTAGCATAAGCCATGACCTCCTCGTCGGTCATGTCAGCTACGGCCTTTTTAACCTCCGCGGGCTTTGCACAGGCAAAGGCAAGGAGCGAGAGTAGCAATAATTTGGAGAATTTCAACATAAGATGATGTTCGTTTTTTAGTTTGGAAAACCCTGTTTTGGGTTATTCGGGGCTAAAAATACACAGTCGCAGGATGAAATCGTAACAATCATTCCTGAATTCATTTTTTATGCGATTACAGTGGACAGAGCGTCTTGTTTGCGGTTAACTACATTGTGCGTATTTTGGCTAAATGCGTCACTTAGCCACATATGCCCTCATATTATTAAATGTCAGCCTGTGCCTGGCACAGCAACCGGTCAAATATCAAAAGGTATCCATAGACTGCCTTTTTCTGGGCAACCTTCGTCAAAAGGAGTTTGTCATCAATTCGGATCAAGAATTTTATCAAATCACAAAGTTGCGAACCTCAATTCCCGGAATTAAATGCGCAGGCCTTCCTGATATTGATTTCAAAAAGAAAACCCTTGTAGGATACATTGTGAGTGTTGGCAGTTGCCCTACACCGACCTTTCATATGAGTTTTACCCAATCTGAATCTAACTATCTGCTGAAAGTAGAAGTGCAGACTCTGGGTGTCTGCAGGAGGGGATATTCGGAACTCTATTGGTTGGTCATTGATAAAGTAGAGGACCCCGAATCCATTCATTTTGAAACCGTATTCCTCTGAGGTTACTCTCTCATGACCAAAAAAAACCCTTCCCGATGGCTATCGGGAAGGGTTTTTTATTCTGTTAACTATTTTTACTCAGCGGCTTCCTGAATTTTTACCAAGATCGTAATTGATCTGTCTGTACCAGATGTTCCTCCAGTGGAAACAACTTTAGCAAGGCCTTTCAATGATCCTCGTGATTCTGCCAATTCGAAAGCAAAAACTGTTTCAGCAATAAGTTTGTTTTGCTTCGTTGCCGAAGGCGTAACATCACCAAATGCATCTAGCAAAGCATATTCACCATCAATAGCATCAAATTCCGCTGGGCTTATGCTTGTTGTTACGAATCTTGTTTCGTTTCTTGTTTCAATAACCGAAGACCCTAACGCATCATCTGTTCCGTCAATGGCTGCTGAAAAAGCAGTGTTAGCATCAGCGTCATCAATGGCTGCAATGGTATACTCATTTGTATTGCCATAGAAGAAACAAAAATCGGTATTGGCTGAATTATCATCTCTGAAAGAAGTATAAGCATACGTCGAATTTTCAATAGAATTGTAGAAACTATTGGCACTAGAATTCGATTGTCCACCTAATAGCGTTTCAGTATGAGTACTGATCGGATTGTCATTCACTACCACTTCCACCTCTGTAGTAGAAGTCTGATCTTTGTCATCCACCACTTCAAATTCGAAAGTAATGGTAGACCCTACATCTTCTGCTTCGATCTCCGTAGCACGTGAGTCTGTTACCACAGCCACACCAGCATCCACACTTAAGTCCAGTCTGGTATACTCAGCCAGCTTGGTAGCAGCACCACCATCCTTAGACACAAATACTCTATATACATTAAATCCGCCTTCAGCATTGATGCTTACGTTGAACACTACCTCATCACCAGGTACAACATTCAATGGGCTCGTAGCCGCTGTTCCGTTCACTGTAGTAGCCACGGCGATTGTTGGAGTTGCAGGTGCCGGAGTTTCCTCATCTCCACCGCAACTGTACAAAAATGCCATAGATGCCACTGCACCATAAATCATAAGATTTTTAAATACGTTTTTCATTCTTGTTCGATTTTAAGTTTGAGTTTTTAATTTTTAGACGATTATTAGTTAAATCAGGACAAATCTAAGATAGTTTCACTTCATAATTTCAATAAAACCGCCGGTCACCAACAAATACTCGTCGGAAGGCTAACGATTCTCTTTCGATAGTGTTTGATCTACCCCTGTGACACTTATTAGAGGAATAACGTTGGAATCATGGTTAATATTGATAAATTCATAGATTCATTGACTTGATGTATTATTTTTAATATTTTACAGTAGTGTTTTTGTGAATAATAAAATCACGTTGTAGGTGCAAGTGCATTGTGATTTTAAAAAAATGTGACATTTTTGTATTTTAACCGAATAACCTAAAATTCTACTATGACCGATCCTATATCACCAAGTTTGCTTGAAGCCTGGAATACTTACGGGCAGTACCTAGCCTATGCAATAGCTGGTGTTGGTGTTTTGATCTTGTTAGGTCATTACCTGAAATTATTAACCACCACAGATGCTAAATCGAAATACGATTATATCAATATGCATGAAATCAACCTGCTATGGTATGGTTTTTTGCTGATCCTGATCGGTGCGTCACTTTACGCAAACACACTCAGACCTAATACCACCTGGTTGTGGTTCTTTGTTTGGATTTTTGTGACCCTCATGGTCTCCATGATCGTGGGAGTAGTTATCCAAAACGTGTTGAAATTCTACTATCCTTTCTTTATTGAAAAGAGATTGAAAAAGCTCAGATTCACGCCAAGGATATCTCCTGATGGACGTAAAATGAAGCTCCTGAGTGAAGAGGAAGAGGATGTGTACCTGGATGAGGGTATGCAGGCTGAAGAAGATGCCTTTTCCGTGGACTATGACGTGTGGGTAGACGAGGTTTCGGGTTACACCAAAATAGAAAAATACAATGGTAGACTTCACGCACTGCAGTGCTCAGAGTGTAACTACCAGACCCTCAAAATAGACCGGGAAGAAGTGGTACAAGAGGCCTCTACTACCGAAGAGGGTGAATTGATGAAATATTATACCTGTGGTTACTGTGGCCACAAAGAGCGCAAGTCTTTCAGCATCTCTAAGCTGAAATCTGAGGAAGAGACTACAGCCTAATCCCTCTAAATCTTAAAAACTTCAAGCCCTTTCTTCTCAGAGAGGGCTTTTTTTTGACCTATAGTTTCACGCAAATGTTTTGTGGTTCGGTGAAAAACCGCAACGCTTCACTTCCTCCCTCACGCCCAACACCGGATGATTTCATCCCACCGAATGGTGTTCTCAGATCGCGGAGCATCCAACAGTTGATCCAGATGATTCCGGATTTGATCTGATGAGCCACCGCATGCGCCCGCTTTAAATTCTCTGTCCAAATCACCGCCGCTAATCCATACGGGGTGGAGTTGGCTTTCTTCACCACATCCGATTCATCGGTGAAGGGGATAAGTGTCACCACCGGCCCAAACACTTCCTCCTGGTTGATCTGACAGAACTCATCAAGCCCTTCAATGACGGTGGGCTCATAGTAGAAACCATTCATCAAGGTGATTCTTTTTCCTCCAGTGAGGATTTTTCCACCCTCTGCGCGGGCACCAGCCACATAAGTATCTACCTTCTCCAAATGCTCCCGTGAGACCAATGCACCCATATCCACTTCTTTGGATGGGTCACCCACCTTCAAGGCCCTCACACGATCCACAAACGCAGCTTTGAACCGTTCGTAAATGCCTTGCTGAATAAAAATTCGTGATCCACAGAGACAAATCTCTCCCTGATTGGTGAAGGAACTTTCTATGGTTGTACGCACCGCCTCTTCAAAGTGGCAATCATCAAATATCACCACGGGATTTTTACCTCCCAGCTCAAGAGAGACCTTCTTGAACTGTCTGGCCGCAGCCTGACCGATTATCCGCCCCGTTTGGGTACCTCCTGTAAATGAAATGGCTTTCACCTCAGGGTGATCCACCAGCAACTGACCAATCTCTGCACCCCGACCATGTAGGACATTCAATACCCCTGGCGGAAAGCCAGCTTCATTGGCTAGCTGACACAGTAAAAAAGCTGTGTAAGGCGTCACTTCCGAGGGCTTGGCAATTACACAATTGCCTGCGGCCAGTGCAGGAGCGATTTTCCAGGTAAATAAGTACAGCGGCAGGTTCCATGGTGAAATACACCCCACCACCCCCAGGGGGGCTCTCCTGGTATAGTTGACCGCCTGACCTTCCATGATGTGCGCTTCAGAGGACTCATTGATGATCGCTGAGGCGAAAAAACGGAAATTGGCCGCTGCCCGGGGGATATCCACCCTTCGAGCCAGAGCAACTGGCTTGCCGTTGTCCTGGCTCTCTGCCCTGGCCAGGTCCTCCAGGTTCTCATCTATCAGGTCCGCCAGTTTGTGAAGAATTTTAGAGCGCTGAGCCAGTGTCTTTCGAGACCACTCATCAAAAGCTGCGGTTGCGGCCCGTACCGCCTCCTCAAGGTCTTTGGAGGAAGAGCTGGCTGTCCTGGCAAAGACCTCCCCCACAGCCGGATTGACGTTGTCCAGATACTGGCCACTCTCCGGCTTGTGAAATGATCCACCGATGTAATTATCTATGATTATCATAACTTATAGTGATCCTGTGCGTCCTCCGTCCACGGGGATGCTCACCCCGGTGATATATGAAGCTTTGTCAGAAGCCAGGAAAGCAGCCAAAGCCCCAAGCTCATCAGGCTGCCCAAATCTTCCGGCCGGGATACCGCTCCGCATGGCGGCAGCAGAAGCCTCTTCCGAAATACCTTTCTTCTGTGCAGTATTACTTATGATGGCCTCCAGCCTGGTGGTTTCCACAGCTCCCGGTAATATATTGTTCACGGTAATTCCATAAGGGGCCACTTCATTGGAGAGTGTTTTGGCCCATGAAGCCATGGCACCGCGCGTGGTGTTGCTCACACCAAGTCCCGTAATGGGAATTTTCACGCTGGTGGAGATCACGTTGATGAATCTCCCGAATCCCTTCTCCTTCATGCCTGGAAGTGCAGCCTGCATCAGTTGATGACTGGCGTGCAAGTGCATACTAAAAGCTCGCTCAAAGTCCTCCCAGTTAGCCTCGGAAACAGGACCCGGAGGTGGTCCACCGGTATTATTCACCACTATGTCCACCTGCTTTTCACGAATGTGCCCGGCCAAACGATCCACATCTTCCTGCCGGGACATGTCCGCCACAAATGTCGTATGATCGGCACCTGCCAGCATGTTGAGCTGAGCTTGCAGTTCCTGCTCATTGCGGGCTACCAAAATCACTTTTGCCCCTTCTGCCGCCAGAGCTTCGGCGATTGCAGCGCCTATTCCTTTAGATCCTCCACACACCAGTGCATGCTTGCCATTTAGATTCAGGTCCATTGTTTTAAAACTTTCTTTAGTGGGTCAGGTATTATTTATAACTTTTCACCGTCTAAAGTAATTAATAAAAAAACCAAAGGCCATGGCAATTCAAAGACCCTTTAATCTGCAGGAATGGATAGACAACAACCGTGACCTGCTAAAACCGCCAGTGGGTAATAAAAACCTCTATGCCGATGCGGGTGATTACATTGTAATGATCGTGGGTGGCCCGAATGCCAGAAAAGACTTTCATTACAACGAAACCGAAGAGCTGTTCTTTCAGCTGGAAGGTGACATCATCGTGAAAATACAGGAAGATGGCCAGGCAGTGGACATTCCTGTGAAAGCCGGAGAGATGTTCCTCCTCCCCGCCAAAGTACCTCACTCGCCCATTCGGTCTGAAGGATCGGTGGGGCTGGTCATTGAGCGAAAAAGGAAACCAGACCACACTGATGGACTCATGTGGTTTTGTGATGAGTGCAATCACAAGCTACATGACACCTATTTTCATCTTACGAACATCGAAAAGGATTTCCTGCCCCGATTCAGGGAGTTCTACAATGCAGAAGAGAAAAGAACGTGCCCCAATTGTGGGAGCGTAATGCAAACTGACCCGAGATTTACAGACTAAATGACTTATCAAAGCACCCCGGATTTTGCCAAAGCGCAGGATCAAAAAGACCCGCTCAGCAGGTTTAGAAAAGAATACCATATTCCTAAAAAGAACAACAAGGAGGTTATTTATTTCTGTGGAAATTCTCTTGGGCTACAGCCAAAACGAACTGAAGCGTTTATCCAAAAGGAACTCCAGTCGTGGAAAGAACAGGCTGTAGAAGGACATTTTTCGGGAGATCAACCCTGGGCCGAATATCACCGGTTTTCCAAAAAATCCCTGGGCCGATTGGTCGGTGGTCTGGAGGACGAGGTGGTCTCTATGAACAACCTCACCACCAACCTTCATTTACTGCTGGCTTCATTTTACCAACCTGCCGGCAAACGAGTGAAAGTCATGATCGAAAATGGGGCGTTCCCATCGGATCACTATGCGGTGGAATCACACATGGAACACCTGGGGGTCAACCCTAAGGAACATTTAATTCTCCTTAGTCCTGCCGACGGTAAAACATTCAGGAACGAGGAGATCACACAAGCTATCCGGCAACATGGAGATGAACTGGCCCTGGTCCTATTTCCCGGTGTGCAGTATTACTCAGGACAGTATTTTGATATGAAGGCCATTTCGGAAGCTGCCCATCAGGTAGGCGCCTTTGCGGGGTTTGATCTGGCACACGCCATGGGTAACCTGCCCATGAACCTTCATGATGACAACATAGATTTTGCGGCCTGGTGCAGTTATAAGTACCTCAATTCGGGTCCAGGAGGCGTTTCGGGGATATTCATTCATCAGCGACATTGTGCTGATCCTCAATTCCCAAAGCTAAAAGGTTGGTGGGGCCACGACCACAATACCCGGTTCAACATGGACAACCAGTTTGTGCCAAACCCCGGGGTGGATGCCTGGATGTTGAGCAATAGCAACGTGATATCCACTGCCGCACATCATGCGTCATTGGAACTATTCGATGAGGCCGGCATGGAAGCCCTTCGTAAAAAAAGCCTCTCCCTCACCGGATACCTGGAATACCTGCTCCTGTCAGATGACCTCATCAGCAGAAACATTGACATCCTCACTCCGAAGGAGCCCGAATCCCGCGGATGCCAGCTCTCCGTATTTATATCCAAAAATGGCAAGGAAATCTATGACGGGTTGATTGCACAGGGAGTGATATTGGACTGGCGAGAACCCAACGTGATCCGGGTGGCACCCACTCCCATGTACAACACGTTTAATGATGTCTACGAATTTTGTCAAATACTCAAGGCCCTGATCATTATCTATGGAGCATAAGGAAATAAGCATATTAGGAGCCGGCCTGGTGGGTTCTCTTTTGGCAGCATTGCTTTCGCAAAAAGGCTTTGGGGTAGATGTATTTGAGATGCGCGGAGATCCCAGGTCCCAGAAAATAGGAGAGGGTCGTTCCATCAACCTGGCACTGAGTCACCGGGGTATCACCGCACTGAAACAAGCGGGAGTTTTCGAAAAAATAGAACCAGCGCTCATTCCCATGATGGGAAGAATGATTCACGACCTCAAAGGGAATCTTAACTTTCAATCCTATGGACGGGCGAGTCAGCACATCAACTCCGTCTCCCGATCAGGACTGAACAACCTCCTGATAGATCATGCCGAATCTCATGGGGTCAACTTCCATTTTGGTCATAAATGCAGCCAGGTAGATCTTGATCGCATGGTTATAGATTTTGAAGGTGCCTCAGATCTTTCTGTTTTATCCAAAGTACTCATAGGGGCAGATGGGGCTTTTTCCATGCTGAGAAGAGCCATGGAGAAGACAGACCGGTTCAATTTTCACCAGCACTACATCGAGCACGGGTACAAAGAACTCCACATCCCTGCTATCAATGGCACGTTTGCCATGGAGCCCAACAACCTCCATATCTGGCCCAGGGGTAACTTCATGCTCATTGCACTTCCCAACCCGGACTGCTCATTCACCTGTACGCTGTTCTTTCCGTTTGAAGGAGACCTTTCCTTTGAAAGTTTGAAAGATGATGATGCTGTTTTGCAGTTTTTCGAAACCTATTTTCAGGATGTGCTCCCCCTGATTCCAGATCTGGTCACTCAGTTTCAAACAAATCCTACCGCCTCTCTGGTCACAATAAAAACAAGCCCCTGGGCAAAAGGCAGAAGTCTGCTCATTGGAGATGCCAGTCACGCCATTGTGCCCTTTTATGGCCAAGGGATGAATGCAGGCTTTGAAGATTGTCGACTGTTTATGGAGTGGGGAGAAAAGTTAGATTTTGACTGGGACAAGTTACTACCCTATTTCTCCAAACACCGTAAGGCAGATGCGGATGCCATTGCCGACCTGGCCATGAAAAATTTTGTGGAAATGCGGGATAAAGTGGCAGATGACCGATTTGTCGCCATCAAAAAACTAGAATCCAGACTACAGGAAGCTTACCCCGATAGCTGGATTCCATTGTATTCAATGGTCACGTTCAGTGACATCCCTTATTCAAAAGCAAAAAAACTGGGTGAACTGCAAGAGCAAATCATGAGGGCACTACCTGCTGATTTTGACCCCATGGGTCATCCGCTAGCACCGATCATTGAAGAATTTAATGCTCTAAAGAAAGACGTTCTGTAAGCATCTCAATAGTTTCCTGCTCCACATCTGAAATACCATCTGCGGCATTGGCAAACAGGTACATCGACTCCAGCACAAACTCTTTATCCGTTCGGCTGTCGCTGATATGGTTTTTAAGCGCATTCAAAAACTTCTTTTGCCACTTCTCTATATTATCAAGCAGGTATCTGAACTCTGTACGGAATGACTGCTCCAGCTTCTCCAGGTCCGGATCACCCAGACCATCACCATACTCCATGGCCAGACCCTTGGCCAGGCGGAGGACACCATCCCACTCACCTTTGTCCAGCACTCCATCGCACATGCATACGATCAGGGAAGGGTAAAGATTTAGGATATACGTAAACTGATCGAGTGTCAGGTCAATATTTCGAACCTTTCTATACTCGTCTAGTAGTTGTTCAACTTGTGTTTTCATTAATTTCTCAGGGAATAACATGGGCGATTAGGGCTAAGTTAAAATAAAGGATTTAATTGTAAATACGATTAGGTGGGAAGTTGTAACCATTTTTATGGTTATTCCGCTTTTTTTTATCACTTTTTTTAGTTATTAAGAAATTGAACAGATCTTTCTCTGGAGGGTTGTAAGGCTATGTCGTACAAAGTGGGAATTATTGGCTCCGGGGTAGCCGGAATGGCAAGTGCCATAAGATTAGCTACAGCGGGGCACCAGGTAGAAGTGTTTGAGGCCAACGCATACCCTGGAGGTAAGCTGTCCGAAATCAGACTTGGGAGCTATCGTTTCGATGCGGGGCCTTCGCTCCTCACCCTTCCGGCACTCATCGACGAGCTGTTTGAACTAGCCGGAGAAGACCCCGCACGTTATTTCACCTACCAAAAGCTGGAGGTCAACTGTGAATACTTTTACCCGGATGGGGTGAAAATATCGGCTCACGCAGATCATGAAAAACTCATTGAAGAAATCATCAGAAACACCGCCGAGCGACCTGAAAATGTACGGAAAGCCTTGGCCAAAAGCCGACTCCTGTATGACCACCTGAGCGAGTTGTTTATGTTTAGCTCTCTGCAGGATCCTAAAACTTTCATCTCCCGGCCTGCATTCAAGGCCTACAAAAAGCTGCATCAATTGGGGTTTTTCCAGAGCATGAATAGCGCCAATGCATCCACCTTTGATGACCCCCGGATCACCCAGATGTTCAACAGGTACGCCACCTACAATGGTTCATCTCCTTATAAAACCCCTGCCACCATGAACATAATTCCACATCTGGAAATGTCCCTTGGGGCCTACTTTCCATCAGGAGGCATGCATAACATCACTCTGGCACTGTATAAGCTGGCCAAAAGGGTGGGGGTGACCTTTCACTTTGAGCAACCCGTGGAGCAAATTATAATCGAAAAGAACCGAGTAAAAGGACTGATGACAGGAGGGCTGCAATTGAATTTTGATCGGTTGGTTTCCAACATGGACATTGTGAACTCCTACCGCAAGTTGATGCCAGACCTCAAAGCCCCCAAATTCCTGCTGAACCAACCCAAATCAAGCTCTGCACTGATATTTTACTGGGGAGTGGGTAAGAAATTTCCACAATTAGGGCTGCACAACATCCTTTTCAGTGGAGACTACAAAGGCGAATTTGAGCACATTTTTCAACAGGGGTCCATCTCTCAGGATCCTACGGTCTATATCAATATTACTTCAAAGTATCAGCCATCTGATGCGCCGGAGTATGGCGAAAACTGGTTTACGATGATCAATGTGCCGAACAATCAGGGTCAAAACTGGGATCACTTGATTGCTGAGGCACGAAAAAACATTCTCTATAAAATATCTTCAACTCTAGGTGAAGACCTTGCACCACTTATCGAAGGGGAGGAAATCCAGGACCCACGCACCATAGAGTCCAAAACCAGCTCGGCACTGGGCGCACTGTATGGAAATAGCTCCAATAACCTTTTTGCTGCCTTCCTGAGACATGCCAACAAAAGCAGGCGAGTGCAGGGGCTATACTTCTGTGGGGGAAGCGTACATCCCGGAGGGGGGATTCCCATGAGTTTATCTTCGGCCAAACTGGTGGCTAAATACTTTCACTAGGCAATTCAACTGCCACTTCGACATCCGTAGCTTCCGGAAAAAGTATCTTGTAGTTCTTGAAAATAGACAAAATGGTGTTGACGTAAGTGACCGGCTCTATCCCCCGGCAATAACCAAATTGTACCACCGGATCATTGAAGTAATTGCTGTTTGATTTTTTCAGCAGGTAGTCTTTTACATCCTCCCAAAGCTGGGGATCGCCGCCATATTTTTCGGTTAGTCTGATGGCGTCCATTACATGGCCATGGCCCACATTATAGGCTGCCAGGATAAATTTCACGCGTTCCAAAGGATCTGCAATCACATCAGAAAAGTACGATTGTAGCCATTTAATGTGCTGAGTGCCGGCATAGAGATTTTGAGTGGGGTCTTCCAACCTGGTCACCTGATACTCCTCAGCGGTAGTCGGCAAAAGCTGTAACAATCCCACGGCTCCGGCCCATGACTCGGCATTGGGGTCAAATTTGGATTCCTTATAGATCTGTGCCGCCAGAAGTCGCCAGTCCCAGTCCAGCGCTACAGCAGACAACTTGATTAAAGAATCATAGGGAGAAAGTTTCCCTCCACCCAGGGAGTAATACTCGCTTTGAGTACGCTTCAGTGATGCCTTTCTGCTCTTGAAATACTTATTGTATATGGTATAGTACTCAGCAGTCCTCCGCATTTCGAGGATCCAGGTGTTTAAAGCTAAGAGGAGTTCATCCCCATTTTTTCGAACCCCCCAGGCAATTTGGGTAGGGAAGCTTACGGCCGTACGGATGTCCAGGTTTGGATAGTAGGTGGAATTAACCAACGCTATATCCTCTTCTGCCACGGTAAAGTCAATTTCTCCTTCGGCCACCTTTCGGATGATGGCTTCAGTCTCCACTTCAGGTGAGTCTTCGATGATGACAATGTCATCCCCTATCTCATTGGACAGGTTTTGCAGGCGATCAAAGTAGGAGGAATGATGCCGAACGACCACTTCTTTGCCAATGAGCTCCACCGGATTTCGAATCAGCTGCTTTTCAATTTCATGGAGTTTCATTTTTCGCCAATTATCCGGCTTGCGCTGGATCAGCACCATCTTCACCAGGTTGTGATAATGGGTAAAGGCAATGCGTTTCTTTCGATCTTTGGTCACTGTGAGGTTATAGGCCAGCACATCGCCTTCTCCGGCGTTCAGCTTTCGAAAACCCTCTTCCAGGCTGGGGGTTACATTGATCCGAAGTTCCAGCCCCTGTGATTTGGCAAAGGCTTTGATGAGCTCATACTCATACCCCATGGTATTCCCCCGGTAAATGAACAGGCCGGTGGAACTATTATCCATGATGGCTGTGATGTAGCCACGTTCCTTGATCTTATCCAGATCAAAATCCACTACTTTCTCCGGGGGTTCACTATTGGGATCCTTATTTTTCTTGCTACTGCTGGATGTGGTGCAAGCAGTCATCAGTAGCCAGAAAACCAGGCCAATAATAAGGGCGCCAATCCTATGTGTTTGATTCCGTATCAATCTTTCTGTTTAAATCGAAACAGAATATACAAGAAATCTCACGATTGTCCATCTCATTTCTCGATGGATGCGGCTCCTTTCCGGTTAGACTACAGGGCTTAGCTCAAGTAACTTGTAAGTGGCACTCAGGATAGATTCAGCGTCGTAGCCACACTCCTGATAAAGTTCGTCCTGCTCACCATGCTCCACAATGCGATCGGGAATTCCCAGTCGGATCACCTTTGCATGGTAGTTATGGTCAGACATAAACTCCAGTACGGCCGTGCCAAACCCTCCAGGCAAACAGCCATCCTCGACGGTAATGACCTTCTTGTTTTTCGCAAAAACCTGATGCAGAAGGGCTTCATCCAATGGCTTCACGTAGCGCATGTCATAATGAGATATCCGAATTCCCTGTTTCTCCAGCTCATCACATGCCTTCACTGCATAGTTACCAATGTGCCCAATGGTGAGAATTGCTACCTCTTCTCCCTCCCGCAATACTCTTCCTTCACCTATCCCGATCTGTTCCAGGGGAGTTCTCCATACGGGCATCACGCCTTGTCCCCTTGGATACCGGATGGTGAATGGCCCGTCTTTGAACTCACTGGCGGTATACATCAGGTTTCGAAGCTCCTGCTCGTTCATCGGTGCAGCAACCACCATGTTTGGAATACAGCGCATATAGGCCAGATCATAAGCTCCGTGATGTGTCGCTCCATCTGCACCGGCTATTCCGGCCCGATCCAAACAAAAAATCACGGGCAGCTTCTGGATAGCCACATCGTGAATCACCTGATCATAGGCACGCTGCATAAATGAGCTATAAATATTGCAAAAAGGAACCATCCCCTGAGTGGCCAGTCCTGCAGAAAAAGTAACCGCGTGCTGTTCTGCAATGCCAACATCAAACGCACGATCGGGCATGGCTTCCATCATAATATTGAGGGAAGAGCCAGAGGGCATTGCGGGTGTAATACCCATTACTTTATCATTCTGTTCGGCTAGTTCTACCATCGTATGGCCGAATACCTCCTGATACTTGGGTGGTTTAGGCTCTGTAACTACCGTTTTTCGTATTTCTCCGGTGATTTTATCAAATTTCCCGGGTGCGTGCCACTTGGTCTGGTCTTGCTCAGCCAGCTTAAAACCCTTTCCTTTCACCGTCACACAGTGCAAAATCTTGGGGCCTGGAATGTCTTTCAAATCCCGCAATACATGAACGAGGTGGTTGATGTCATGACCATCCACCGGACCAAAATACCTTAAGTTCAGCGACTCAAAAAGGTTACTTTGTTTCAACAGTAAGGATTTGATGCTGTTCTCTATGTTCCCTACAATCTCACGCGCATTCGGGCCAAACTTGCTGATTTTACCCAGTACCTTCCACACATCATCCCGGATCTTATTATAGGTAGGTGAAGTAGTGATGTCTGTCAAATAATCCTTGAGTGCTCCCACATTCGGATCTATGGACATGCAATTGTCATTGAGGATAATCAGGAGGTTTTTATTGGAATCACCAGCGTGATTCATGGCTTCAAATGCCATCCCTCCGGTCATCGCTCCATCACCTATCACTGCTATGTGGTGCTTTTCTTTCTCTCCTTTATAGTCCGAGCCAAACGCCATACCCAAAGCAGCAGAGATGGAGGTGGAAGAGTGGCCCACCCCAAAGGTGTCATACTCACTTTCCGATCTTTTCGGGAACCCCGAAAGTCCATTGTAAAGTCTGTTGGTATGAAAGTCTTTTCTACGTCCGGTTAATATTTTGTGGCCATAAGCCTGGTGTCCCACATCCCAAACCAGCTGATCTACCGGAGTATTGAATACGTAATGGAGAGCCACTGTGAGCTCTACCACACCCAAACTAGCCCCAAAATGCCCACCATACACCGAGACATGATCCACGATGTATTCACGGAGTTCTTCGGCCACCTGAGCCAGTTGAGTCTCGTTTAATTTCTTAAGGTCGTTGGGATTGTCGATTTCCGCTAAAAGCTTTCCTGGCCTAATCTCCATATAGTAATCTTTTGGGGTGATTCATGAACGACTTTCTATTCTAATTGTTTAGCGGCAAGACAATTATGAATGAAATATTCCACAAATCTAAACTATTTTGAGATTTCCTTTAGTGCCAAAAGTAGTAGCTTTGGCCTACTGTGAGCGATTCCCAAAATTCCAATACCTACGAGATCAAACTTCCTCTCTTTGAGGGGCCATTTGATCTGTTGCTCTTTTTCATTGAGCGGGACGAATTGGACATCTATGACATTCCCATTGCTAAAGTGACCAGTGACTTTCTGGATTACCTGCATCAACTGGAAACGATGAATGTGGAAGTGGCCAGTGAATTTATCCTGGTGGCTGCCACACTGATGCGCATCAAAGCGAAGATGCTCCTGCCCAGGCCGGTATTGGATGAGGAAGGGAATGAAATAGACCCCCGTGAGGAGCTGGTAAAGCACCTGCTGGAGTATAAAAAATACAAATCGGTCATTCAGGAACTCAACAGTCTGGAAAGCAATCGGCTAGACCGGGAACAAAGAGGAAATCTGCTCAAAGAAATCAAAAAGCTCTCTCAGTCCATTGATGTGGAAGCTGAGATGCAGGACCTGGACCTTTATAAGCTGATGAAGGTTTTCCAGAAAGTACTGAAGCGATATGAATTTGATCAGAGCAGGCCTACGCATCAGGTGGTGCAGTACCCCTACACCATCTCCACGCAGAAGGACTATCTGATTTACCGACTACACAATAGTCCCAATCATCGCATCTCCTTTAGCTCACTGGTGGAAGAAAAACCTGAAAAAATTCTGGTGATCTACAACTTCCTCGCCATCCTTGAGCTGTTGCAGCTGGGCACCATCACGCTTCACATTGGCGAAGGCTTCAACAATTTCTGGGTGGAAAAACTGGAAGAAGAAAAAATCCCGGACTGATCAGCCCGGGATTCCATTCAATAAAATTTTTGGCTGTAGCCTATTAGAATTTCTCCAGCCCAGAGAAGAAAAACGAACCCTCGATCTCCGCATTTTCGTCAGAGTCAGATCCGTGGATGGCATTCGCCTCAATAGAAGTAGCAAATATTTTTCTGATAGTTCCCTCCGCTGCATCTGCAGGATTAGTGGCACCAATCAATTTTCTGAAATCTTCCACCGCGTTGTCCTTTTCCAAAATCATGGCCACAATAGGCCCAGAGGACATATAAGTAACCAGATCATTGTAAAAAGGTCGCTCTTTGTGTACTGCGTAAAATTGCCCGGCTCTGCCGGCTGATAGGTGAGTCAACTTCATTGCTTTGATACCAAAGCCTGCCTCTTCAATCATTTTTGTAATCGCACCGGTATTTCCTGATCCGTAAGCATCAGGTTTGATCATTGTGAAGGTCCTTGTTCCTGCCATTTAATTGGTTTTTTTGAGTCTTTTACTAAACGGGTGCAAAAATAACATTTATCCTAATCACTATCGCCTTACCAGCCATTTTGTATTTACTTGATTTATTGTGAGTTTTGCGATTCACTTACAGCCAAGGTGAGGCAAGAATTGTTAATGAAGGAATTAAGCGCTTTAAAAGCATTACTATCCACCCCCAAGAAAATAATTATAACCACCCACGCTAATCCTGATGCTGATGCCTTGGGCTCTTCTCTGGGATTATACCATTTTCTTAAAAATCGTGGGCACGAGGCACTTGTGGTCACACCTACAGATTATCCAGACTTCCTGCATTGGATGGAGGGCAATGATGACGTAGTGGTGTATAGTGAAAAGAGCCTTCAGAAAGTTACCGACCTTTTTGCAAAAGCCGACCTGATTTGTTGCCTGGATTTTTCAGGGCTCAACAGAATCAAAAAATTGGGCGAAATGGTGGAATCCTCCAAAGCAAAGAAGCTACTGGTAGACCATCACCTGAACCCAGAGCAGTTTGCAGATTATGAGCTTTGGGATAACAAAGCCGCAGCCACAGCAGAGTTGATCTATGACCTCATTCTGCTTCTGGATGGAAAAAAAGAAATTAACCTGGCCATAGCCGAAGCCTTATACGCTGGCATCATGACCGATACAGGTTCATTCAAGCATGGCTCCACCTCTGCAAAAATCCACCGAACGGTGGCTGAGTTGATGGAGATTGGTGCAGATGTGAATAAGATAAGTCGACTCATCTATGACACCAATTCACTGAACAGGCTCAGATTCATTGGCTATGCGCTAATGGAAAAGTTGGTGGTGAATGTTGAATATCAGGTGGCGTACTTCGTGATCAGTGCCGAAGAGCACGAGCGTTTTCACTTGAAAAGCGGAGATACCGAAGGGTTGGTCAACTACGCCCTTTCAATCAATGGCATTGTGGTGGCGGCCATCATCATGGAAAAAGGCGGTGAAGTCAAAATGTCATTCAGATCCGTAGGTGACTATGCCGTGAACGATATTGCCTCTAAGTACTTTAGCGGAGGCGGTCACAAAAATGCCGCTGGCGGCGTTTCAGATTTAGGACTAGAGGAAACTGTAGAAAAATTTAAATCGCTGATTCCCAAGTTTCAGCAAACCCATAACCAAAAAACAAAATGAAAAACATCTGGATATTGATCTTTCCGCTGCTGGTATTTGCCTGCACCCAAAACAATGATTTTACAACAGAAACCGGAGTGGAAGTATCCTGTCTGGTGAAAGGTGACGGCCTTGCCGCCCAAAAAGACTCTATCGTAGTCCTGTACCTGAAAATAGTAGGAGCAGATGGCGAAGTGCTTACCGAAACCACCCCCGAAAAGCCATTGGCTTTGGCCTTTGACCCTGAAATGAAAGCCGGCAACCTGCAGGAAGTGCTGAAAGAAATGGAAGTAGGCGATAGCGTGTTTTTCACTACTACAGCCAAAAATCTATTTGAGGAAACTTATCAGACACAACTTCCCCCGGATATGGACTCTGCTATGGTCATGAGCATCAACATGAAGTTTCATGCCCAAATGAGTCAGGAAGATTACCGTGCTTACATGCAGGAAATGACAGAAAAGCAACGTGCTAAAGAATCTGTGATCCTCGAAGAAAAACTTGTTTCTGATGGCGAAACCATCGATGCTTATCTGAAGGAAAATGGCATTGATGCCATCACCACTGAGTCTGGCTTGAGATACGTTATCACCCAGGAAGGTACCGGAGCAACAGCGCAGCCTGGGGATCAGGTAACCGTCCATTATGCAGGTCGTTTATTTAGCGGAGAGCCTTTTGACAGCTCCATTGAGCGAGGCGAACCCTTTAAATTCAACATCGGCCAGGGACGTGTCATCCCGGGATGGGACGAAGGCATCGCCTACATCAAAGCAGGTGGAAAGGCTACGTTGTACATTCCCAGCCCACTTGGTTATGGCAGCAGAGGTGCTGGACCTACTATCCAGCCATACAGTATTCTTGTTTTTGACGTTGAGGTATTAGAAGTGGGTCAAAACCAGTAATCTGTAGTTACTGAAACATCATCACATACTTTAACAAAGGGCAGGCTGATTTTTAAAAAGCAAGCAATGAAAAACATAAAAGGTCAAGTAATAGCGGTAATGATGATCATTACCGCTTCCCTTTACTCCTGCAGGCAGGACACCATAGTTACCGCCGTAGATCCAGACGTTCAGCTCAAAGCTGATCTGAAGATCATGGAAGCCTATGTAAACGCCAAGGGATATACCGATGTGGACACTACTGACTCTGGCGTATGGTATGTGGTACTTGACTCAGGCAATGGAGCCAAGATCAATCACAACGACATTGTTTCGTTTTTTATAGCAGGCAGGCTTACCGATGGTTTCCTCTTTGCTACCAACATTGATACCGTGGACATCAATAACGGTACTTACGACGAGGACCTGACATACAACCCCATCGTTTATACCTACACCGCTGATGGCTGGAATATTCCGGAAATTATTACCAACTTCTATAACAGTGAGCGTGGATACCGTGAGGGGCTTTCCAGGGTATTGGGCATCCTGAGGGTGGGTGGTCGTGCACAGATCATTATTCCTTCCGGGCTGGCCTATACCACGAACCCTCCATTTGGCCTGGGTATCCCCCGAAATGCCGTGTTGGTGTTCGACATCTACCCGAGTTATGTACGGTGAGGGGCATGAAAATCTACTTTGCCACACACAATGCCAATAAATTAAGAGAACTACAAGCGCTCATCCCGGATAATCTGGAGCTATTGGGCCTGGATGACCTGGGCCTGCACGAAGAAATCCCCGAAACCGCAGATACCATAGAAGGCAACTCTGCTATGAAGACCCGCTATGTGTTCCAGAAGCATGGAGTCGCCTGCTTTGGTGATGATACCGGCCTGGAGGTAGAAGCACTGGGTGGTGCCCCGGGCGTGTACTCCGCCAGATATGCTGGCCCCGGCAATGACAGCCAGGCCAATATGGACTTGCTGCTGTCAAATCTGGAAAACCAGGAGAACCGAAAAGCCAGGTTTAAAACGGTGATCACTTACATAGATGACCAGGGTCACGAGTACCAGTTTACGGGTGTTGCAAAAGGTGAGATCATCCGCGAGAAAACCGGAGCACAGGGTTTTGGATACGATCCTATATTTTTACCTGAAGGTGAGAACCGGACTTTTGCCGAAATGAGCGCCGCTGAGAAAAACGCCCGCTCACACAGGGCCCGGGCTTTTGAACAACTCATCCAATTTTTGAAAACTAAATAACATGTCAAAACCTCTGCTCATAGGAATCACCGGTGGAAGCGGATCAGGCAAAACGCTGTTTCTGAAACAGTTGATGGAGAAGTTTGAAGATGGAGAAATCAGTTTACTCTCCCTGGACAACTATTACAAGCCCCGCACGGAGCAGCCAATAGATGAACGTGGGGTAGAGAATTTTGACCTCCCGGAATCCCTGGATCGGGAGCGGTTTTCCAATGACCTGCGTAAGCTCAAGAAGGGTGAAGACATAGTCATTAAGGAGTATACCTTCAATAATGATGAAAAGAAACCTGAAACCATTCACATCAAGGCCACACCTATTATCGTGGTGGAAGGCATCTTTACCTTTTACTATGAGGAAATACTTGACCTCCTGGATCTGAAAATTTACATAGAAGCACCCGACTACCTGATGCTGACCCGAAGGATTACCCGGGATGCAGAAGAGCGGGGGTATGACCTGAGCGACGTGCTTTACCGTTTTCAGCACCATGTGACGCCCGCTTTCAAAAAGTACATAGAGCCACTCAAGCATGAGGCAGATGTGCTGATTCCTAACCACAACGGCTTTTCCGTAGCTCTGGAGGTGATCGTTTCTTACCTCCGTCAGAAGCTTCATCAATAATTTTCTGATTGGACTGAGTAATTAATTGTATTTCAGTAGTTTTGTCGCGCTTTGAAACTAGGCGACAGTAACATATCGAACGTTTTATTCAGGTCAGTGGTGATGCTGGGATTGATTGTGGGCTTTTTGGCCATCACAGTGACCACCCCTATCGCCCCGCAGCTGAATATCGAAGAGCTGGCTCAGGTAGACAATTCGTCTACTGAGGAAGAGCAGCAACCTGAGGCCTCTCTCAAAGCTTTCGATGCGATACCCGCAACGGCCCACGCCAGCCTTACCCACGAGTTTCTACTCATAGACATCCTTCCTAGCTTTGAAAGCCTGGAAGAAGATTTGGCTACTGGTGAGGAAGCTGTCTGTGCCGGCAGCAAAGTATTGAAGATTCTTTTCAGAAGGATTATCTCCCCCAATGCACCTTAGTCTGCTCACCGCAGACCAGAACCGCCTTTTTTAGATTACCCGATTTTTTCTTAAAAAAACATACTTAACACCATGAAAAACAAAGGATTTGTTGTTTTACTAACAATCGTTATCTCCTTGCTGTGCATCTACTATTTGTCATTCACATTTGTAGCACAGAACATTCAAAAGGAGGCAACCGCGGCGACTACAGATGCCAGCGGCAATATCAACTTCGCTGAAAAACAGCGATACCTCGATTCTATCTGGAATGAGCCTGTGTACAACCTGCTGGGTCTTGATTATACCTACCAGGACATCAAAGAGACTGAGCTGAACCTTGGACTTGACCTTCAGGGAGGTATGCACGTGACGCTGGAGGTTTCTCCTGTGGACATTCTCAAAGGACTGAGCGGAAACAATCAGGATCCTGATTTCCAAAGTGCATTGATTACTGCCAAAGCCAATATCCGTGGAACGCAGAACAACTATGTAGACGAATTCTATCGTGTATTCAAAGAAAGCGCACCAGATAAGTCTTTGGCTTTTATCTTTTCTAATACAGCCAACAGGGGCCGTATCAGCCTCAACTCTACCGATGAAGAAGTACTGGAAATCATACAGACTGAGGTAGAAAGTGCTATTGACCGTTCATTCAATATCTTAAGAACACGTATTGACAGGTTTGGTACTTCTCAGCCCAACATTCAGAGGCTTCAGGGTACAGGCCGTATCCAGATAGAGCTACCTGGCGTAGATAACCCTGAGCGAGTAAGGAAACTTTTGCAGGGTGTGGCCAAGCTGGAGTTTTGGGAAGTGCACGAAATCAATGAGATTTCCCCAACTCTCCAGGCCATCAATGACCTGCTGGTAAAAGAGCAAAAAGCTACTTTGAATGCCGAAGACCTGACTGCCAGCACAGAAACGGTGCAGGAAGATCTTTCACTCCTTACTGAGGATGACAATATCTCGGACACTGCAGACACCACTGCCCTGGCAGAAGGTGACTCAGCAACAAGTGATCTCGATTCGGCCCTCAACAGCCAGGTTTCCCCTTTGTTCTCGTTGATCAAATCACAGTATGGGCTGGTCTACGATGTGAAAGACACTTCTACTATCAACAGAATCCTGCAAAGGGAAGATGTGAAATCGGTCATTCCTGCTAATGTCAAGTTCCTGTGGTCTGTAAAGGCCATCAAGAGCGAAGCTGCTGGTTCTCCTGAGCTACTGGAGCTACACGCGATCAGAACTTCCCGAACTGGTAAAGCACCACTTACAGGTGAGGTGGTCACAGATGCCAGACAAGACCTGGATCAGCGCTCAAGACCCGCTGTGAGCATGCAAATGAGTGCGGCAGGAGCCAAAACATGGAGACGCCTCACTGCCAACAATATAGGAAGAAGAATCGCTATAGTACTGGACAACTATGTATATTCTGCGCCTAACGTGGAAGGTGAAATCCCTAACGGAAATTCTTCTATTTCCGGTAGCTTCACCATCGAAGAGGCTAAAGATTTGGCCAACATCCTGAAGGCCGGTGCTCTCCCAGCGCCTACCACCATCGTGGAAGACGTGGTGATCGGACCTACCCTGGGTAAAGTAGCCCAGGAGCAGGGAATTACTTCTATTGTAGCTGGTTTGGGTATTGTGATCATTTTCATGGTATTCTACTATGCCAAAGGCGGACTCATTGCCAACGTAGCCTTGTTCTTCAACATCTTCTTTATCATGGGGATATTGGCACAGCTGAGTGCTTCACTCACTCTGCCAGGTATTGCGGGTATCGTGCTGACCATCGGTATGTCCATTGATGCCAACGTACTCATCTTTGAGCGTATCAAAGAAGAACTAAGAAATGGCTCTGGTCTGAAAGCAGCCATCAGCACGGGATATAGCAAAGCATACAGCTCTATCATAGATGCCAACGTAACCACATTTATCACGGCGATGATTCTTTACATACTGGGTCAAGGTCCTGTGAAAGGTTTTGCCATCACTTTGATGATTGGTATCGCCTGTTCATTCTTCAGTGCCGTATTCATCACACGTGTGATCGTGGAAGCCTTCTCCAAAAAAGGAGATAACTCTAAGCTGTCTTTTGCCAATGCATTCTCCAGAAACGCGCTGGTAGGACTCAACATAGATTTCCTAAGCAAGCGTAAAATGGCCTACATCTTCAGTTCGACATTCATTGCCGTAGGTGTTGTAGCTATTTTCATCAAAGGACTTACGCTAGGTGTGGATTTCAAAGGTGGTCGTTCGTATATCGTGACTTTCACGGAGGCTGCAGTGCCTTCAGAACTCAAAGCTGATATAGTTCCTTACTTTGACAATCAGGGTACTGAGGTAAAAACCTATGGTGCCAATAACATCCTGAAAATCACCACCTCATACCTGATAGATGATGAGACGGATGCTGCGGATCTTAAAGTGAAAAACGCCCTGATTGAGGGCATAACTGCCTCCGGCCTGACCTACAGCACCAGTGATGACCTGGGTGCCAATTCGTTTGCCATCGGCAGTTCTTCCAAAGTAAGTGCCACCATAGCGGATGACATCAAAAACTCCTCCTATGAATCGGCTCTTTTCGCTCTCATCGCAATTTTCCTTTACATTCTCATCCGATTCCGTAAGTGGCAATTTGGATTGGGAGCGATCATTGCCCTTTTCCATGATACACTGTTCGTATTGTCAGCTTTTGCGATTGTTTCGCTTTTTGGCATTACCTATGAAGTAGATCAGGTATTCGTAGCTGCCATTCTTACCATCATTGGTTACTCTATCAACGATACGGTGGTAGTATTTGACAGAATCAGGGAAAACCTGGGAATCAAAACAGGTAGTGAATTGAAGAAGGTGTTCAATGAGTCCCTCAACAGCACCATTAGCCGTACGTTGATAACCTCTGTCACCACACTTATCGTGGTACTGATACTCTTCATCTTCGGTGGAGCTGCGCTAAAAGGCTTCTCCTTTGCATTGTTGGTGGGTATTCTTATTGGTACTTATTCTTCCATATTCATAGCCACACCAGTGGTAGTGGATTTGAATACTAAAAAAGAGGCCAAGGCAGTAAAAGCATAATAAAAAGAAGTCATATAAAACAGACGAAGGGT
Organism: Marinoscillum sp.; assembly: GCF_040222955.1. GTDB lineage: Bacteria > Bacteroidota > Bacteroidia > Cytophagales > Cyclobacteriaceae > Marinoscillum. Next base: position 52,685 of record NZ_JAVKCA010000022.1, read on the forward strand.
GTCCACATGGGCACCCTTTTTATTTGTCCCCATGTCTAGGTATAAATTGGGATAGGTTTTCTAAGCAGATAATTGCTAAATTTAGGAAAAACTACATCACCTATGGAACATGAACATCGCTATCGGTTTATATCCTATAGTCTATTCCTAGCGTCAGCCCTGCTCATCCTTTTTGTCCTTGATCGTTTTTTTGGATTTCATTATGCCCCAGATGAACACCGACTTAACCAAAAACCGAAAGTAGAAAGCAGCGTTAAAAGCCATGGTGAAGCCGCCGCTCCTGCCGAAAAAAAAGAGACAATCCCTGAAGAACAGCCAGAATTTGAAAGTACCGTGGCAGATCCTGAACAAGAACCTCAGGAAACCTCGGAGGTACAACCCGCACGAAACAACGATTTCTTCCAGACCCTAAAAGCCAACTATCAAACCAAAGTACTCAGCCAACTACCCCCTAACAAAGCAAGAACTGATATAGTCATCCGATACTATCAGCATGCTCCCGATGGCAATAGTGCCTATGCACTTCAAAAGCTGGGATTTTACATTCATGAACGCCCGGTGGATCCCGAACTTGCCAACTACCAATCAAACGCTATCTATTTTGGAGAGAATGTCAAACTGGAAGACATTCAGATCGTGACCTTTACCTTATTGAGTGAAGGCCTTCCGGTCAAATTAATCAAACCTTCCCGGTTTGGGGACTCCTGGAAATCCAACGCCATAGAAATAGGTACTGACACCACCCTTATCAACCAACCTACTCTTACCCTTTCTGAGATAGAAAACCTGTCTATTTAAATCCCTTCAACGCACTTTTTTGGAGGCATTTTAACTCTCCTTTTCCCAAATCGTTATCATTTTGGTTAATATTATGCCGTCTAACGCCTGCGAGATGAAAAAACTATTTGTCCTCACCATTTGTCTGCTCCAAACTACGGTACATTTTGCACAATCTTCCGAAACGCTGGTGGTGGAGCAGCTTTCCGAATTTTTGGAATTCAGACCCCAGGAAAAAGTCTTTTTACATACCAACAAACAAATCCTCTCTGCCGGAGAGACGCTCTGGTTCAAAGCTTACCTGACAGATGCCAACACCCACAAAGCCAGCAAGCTGAGCAAAGTGCTCAATGTAGAGCTCATAGACCAGAATCAGCAAATGTTATATTCCCGCATTCTCAAATTGGAAAATGGCAGCGGATTTGCCGAAATAGATCTCAGTGACTCGCTGCCCGATGGAGATTATTTTCTCAAAGCATATACCAACTATATGCTCAATTTTGATAGGTCCCTCCTCTACACACAACCCCTCAAAATCATCAACAAATGGGTGGCTTACCCAAAAACTGAAGCTCCATCTGCCGGTTTTGATGTGCAGTTTTTTCCAGAAAGTGGGGATTTTGTCAATGGGTTGATCACCTCCGTGGGATTCAAGGCTATTGACGAAAAGGGACTTGGCGTAAGCATCTCAGGGGAGATCGTGGATGATCAGGCCAACAAAATCACTGATTTTCAAAGTCAGTTTGCAGGCATGGGCTCCTTTAAACTGATCCCGACAACCGGGCGAACGTACACGGCGCGAATCTCCTACAAGGGTTCTTCTTTCGAATTTCCACTTCCAAAAGTACTCCCAAATGGTGCCATTATTCAGGTAACACCAGCTTTGGAGAAGATGACCATCAAGGTTCTGACAAAAGACTATCCTCTGGACAATCATTTCCTGCTCGGATACCAGCGTGGCAAAGCTTTCATGCTCCTAAAACCGGATCCTTCCAACAGCTACATGTACTCTGCCTTTTCTACCACTGACCTCCCTTCAGGCATGGTTAATTTCACACTGTTCAACCCGGAAGGTGTCGCCATAGCAGAGCGCCTCTCATTTGTCATGAGCCAAGATGACCCCACTTTGAGCATCGAAAACCCTGAAAAAAACACCAATCGGAGTAAAACCAGCGTCTCCCTGTCCATAGATCATCAGGGGAAGGATGCGCTGGCTGACCTGTCAGTCTCAGTATTCAGGGCTTCCCTGGATCAGCCCATGAAAAACAACATTCAAACTCACCTCCTCCTATCATCAGACCTCAAAGGGCATATAGAAATGCCCCAGTACTATTTTCAAGATGTGGACATGCAGAAAGTGGAAGCACTCAATAACCTGTTGCTGACCCAGGGGTGGAGACGTTTTAAATGGCCCGATGTGATGGACAAGGATCTACCCGAAATCAACCATTTCCTGGAGCAACACCAGAGCATCAGCGGACAACTCTTTAAGTATTACAACCGACAACACTCTGCCCCAGGTGAAGTCAGTCTGACGGTACTCGAAAACCCGTTGATCAACGCCACGGTGGAAACTGACGCGGATGGTAAGTTTCAGTTTGCCGGCCTGGATTTTCAGGATACCGTCACCATCATCCTGCAGGCACAAAAACCGGGGAAAAAAGCCAAAAAAGATCCTACCAAAGAAAAAAATGACGCCTTCTATATACGAGTGGATAAAAAAGCCATTCCACCTGTGGTCACTCCTCTGGTTCCAATGCGCACGGCAGAAATCGACAATGCCATCGCAGATGCAGAGGCCCAGATGAATAAAATAAGGGAGATTGAAGCGGCCTTTTCTGAAGGTGGTGCCATCATGCTGGATGCCTTTGAGTTCAAATCAACCAAAAATCCTTATGACGATCCGGTAAGCAGCCGAGCGCTGATGTACAATAACCCCACCACGAGGGTAGAGTTGGATTCTATGCCTGTAGACCCGCGCCTGGGTGCCGCCACCATGGCTGACGTCTTCAATGCCCTTCAGATCCCTGGATTCAACACGACCACCACGCAAAGCCGCGGTGCCTCCACGATTTCGGGAAGTAATACCGTAGCCTTTTTCTATGATGGCATGCAGGTGGACCAGGCGTTCGTTATGCAGGACCTTTCTCCCAGTGATGTTGGGTCCATTGATTACTTCACAGGCGCCAAAGCCTCCATATTCGGAGCTGTAGGAGCCAGCGGAGTGATCGCAATATATCCACGAAGTGATCGCTCCTACGCCAATCTGGACGTGGTGGGGATTGCTAACTTCAAACTACCGGGATATTATCAGCCACGGGAATTTTATAGTCCCAACTATGACGTAACAACTGAAGAAAAACCCGATTACAGAGCCACACTGTACTGGAACCCTGCCATCCAAACCGATCAGCATGGGGCTGCTACTTTTAGTTTTTTCACCTCAGATGAAGATGCCGAATACCTGATAGAGGTACAGGGCCTTACCTCTGATGGTAATCCTGTTTTCGAGCAGAGCTATATGATCGTGGAGTAGGTTTGGAAATGTTAAAAAATCATAATTCCGGTCTCCTGTCATCTTTTTAACAGACCTTTGGGCTGTGAAGCCGATCTATTTGTTTCTGATTCTTTTTACATCCGTGACACTGACGGCCGTGGCGCAGGACGAACACCCTGTCATTGGGGTACTGGTGGACTCGGCCACCCGCGAACCTGTGCAGTTTGCACATGTCACCAACCACTCCACCAATCAGCTCACCGTCACCAATGCCCAGGGGCGCTTCCGTATTCCGGCCAGCGTAGGGGATACCCTTGTATTCTCCATTGTGGGATATCAAACACTCGGCTGGATTGCCAGGCAGGAGTGGCTGGACGAGGAAATTAGCCTTGCCCTTCCACAGGACACCCTTTTGCTAAGTGACGTCATCGTCCAGAACATTCCCACGGAAGAAATATTCAAGCGAAGGATACTCAACTACCAGCCCGAAGACACCTCCTTTTGGTACCATGGGATGCCGTTACCAGTCGCCAGGGAAGATCCCATGCTCAATGAAAAGACCATCAAAAATCCACTCTATATGGCTACGCACCCCCTCTCTGCCATGTACTACAATTTCAGCAAGCAGGAAAAGGAGAAACGCAAATATCATCGGGTGATCCAAAATGAACATAGAGAGCAACGTGTCTATGCCAAATTTTCCAGAGAATGGGTACATGAAGTCACAGCACTCGAAGGCAACGAACTCACCGATTTCATTTTTTACTGTGACTACTCCCTGGATTATCTGGACAAAACGCCACTTTACCTGATTCGGGAAGATCTGCTGGCCAAGCTCACGGAATTTAAGCGTGACCAGCGAGGCTAAAATTTCCTGAGGTCAGATTTTTATGTCACTGCGATTATTCATTATCTTTCAAGTTGGATTCTCGCCAATATCGTGAAAAGACTTATTGCCATCGGCTTTCTTACACTCTTTCTACTCTACCATATAGGGTATCTGGGCTACTATTGGTATAGCATGAAGCAGATCAATGAAGAGTGGCTGGTGCGGGTGGATGTGACGCCTGATATGAAGCACATTTCTATCCCCATCACCCTGCCATATTGGTCTGATCAATCAGAATACCGTCCATCCCATGGTACCATCACCATTGATGGCAAGCAATACAGAGCCGTCCTTGAAAAATATTCTCAGGACGCCCTACACCTGATTGTCGCAGAAGATCATGCCGTCAGAGCGCTCAACCAATCCATTTCGGATTGGATAAAAATGATGAATACCTCCGACTCGGAGCATTCAGGAAAAGTGAATTTGCTCAAGACCATCGCCAAAGATTATCTCGCTGATGCCCATGACCTGCTTCCCGAAAAACTTTTTAAACTAACCGAAACGCACTTTCTGAGTTTCTCTGAAATGCTCACCGAGCGCTATTCCACCATCACCACCCCACCCCCTCAGGTTTAAGGTTCAAATGGTGTTTAATTATTTTTTTCTTTAATCGATTCGTCGACAGCACTCGCCATAGGTGAGCGTATGTACGATGCACTAAAACCTAAACTATGAAAAATTCATACCTAACCATAGCAGGTATCATATGCCTGTACCTATTATCCTACAACCAGATCCATGCACAGGGGTGCGTGGCCATACGCTCCGGATGTGGAGCCAACGTGGGCGGTGGAGCTTCCTTGCAAAAGGGCCAATGGCAAGCCGGAACCAACTTCCGATACTTCCACTCCTACAAACATTTCAGGGGCAAGCATGAAGAGACCTATCGGGTACAAGAGGGGTCAGAAGTGATCAATGACTCATTCTTCATGGACTTTCTGATCAGCTATGCGCTCACGGATCGCCTTTCCCTCAATGCGGTGCTTCCATTTGTCCTTCATAACAGATCATCCCTGTATGAGCACGGAGGCAATCCAAGGGAAGATGACATCTCTACTGTAGAAAATGAATTTTGGGCTGGGGACAGACACTCTACGAGCAGTGCGGGGCTGGCCGATATCCGATTGGGAATGACCTACTGGTTGCTTGATCCCGCCAAAAACTCCGCAACGAACGCCTCCATCGGGCTGGGGATGAAATTTGCCTCTGGTGACTACCGTGCTCAGGATGAGTTTTACAACCAGGGTACAGGAAAAAATGAGACCATTCACTCAGGTGTGGATCAATCCATCCAGCCGGGAGACGGAGGCTACGGAGCCACCCTGGACCTGCAGGGCTACCATACCCTCTCCAATGGGGTAGTCATCAGTGCCAACCTCTACTACCTCTCCAATCCTCGGGAGTATTACACGCTCGAAACAAGGGGACGAAGCAGGGACTTCTCAGTGCCGGACCAATATGCCGCGCGGCTGGGTGCATTGGTCATGACTCCCGTACATGGCCTGTTTTTTTATGGAGGGGGTCGGCTGGAGGGGGTGCCCTCCAGCGATCTGATAGGGGGTGATGAAGGCTTCAGAAGGCCCGGATATGCCATCTCTCTGGAACCAGGGCTAACCTATGGCATCAGAAATACTGCCTTCAACCTTACCGTGCCTGTGGCTATAGAGCGAAACCGAACCAGAAGTTTTTCCGACAAGGAAAGTGGTGGACACGGGGATGCTGCTTTTGCTGACTACCTGGTGAACTTCAGCTTTTCGTACAGATTTGGAAAAAGTACCCCGGTACTGGAGTCCATTCAAGCGCCAACAGGCATTTAACAACGACTACTTCTTTACTATTATAATAACCCAATAAAGCCTGTTTCCGATGGATTCAGGGTTTTTCTTAGACATAAAAAGGGCCTCCGATATCTATCGAAGGCCCTTTTTCTATGGCTTATATTTTCCCAGAACTTAGCTTCCGCATCCTACGCATTCAATTACCTGGTCGGCCGGTTTTACACCATCCCGGGTCATTTTCAGGTTGTGGATTTTGTCTCTGATGTCCATATCCTGAAACATGTCGCCGGTCAGCTGGCCTTCGAGGGTTTTGATCTCGTTTTCTAGTTCTTGGTGTGTCATGATGAGTATATTTTTTAGTTAATACAATTTAAGAATAAAAATGATTCGATGCACTTAGTCTTTGATCAAAATAATCGCTTTCTGTAAAGCCAGATTATTGGGATATGTCACCTTTTGGCCTTCATCGTTTTTAATGATAATGGAAAACATGTTGAGGTCATTGACGATTCCTTCTATAGAATTGTCACCATCCACAATGCGGATCCGGTCACCGATGCGATAGGGGAAGTAAAAAAACAGCAAGATGGCCGCAGTGATATTGCTCAGGATGGACCAGGCCGCAAACAGCCCAATACCCGCCACAGTGAAGAATGACAAAAAGTAGACTGAGAGCCCCTCAAAAGAGATGTCCCAGGTCAGTCCCAGGAAAAGCAGGATAAACACCACGAGCACAAAGCGAAAGTATTTGGTGGTATAAACCACCCGTGGTGTGGATATTTCCCTTCGCTTCCCATAGCGCTTGATCAGTCTGGAGGTGACTTTGTTGAGAATGGCATAAAGCAACACCAATGCCGCCGTGATCAGGAGCTGGATGGTCAGACTATCCGTTGATTTCAGAAACTCAATAAAATTCATGACTGCAAAAGTAATTCCTGTCCTCGCAACTCCACCACTTCACCCGACATATTGAGAACAATACCTGACTAAAAAATTTCGTTTTAGTAAATACAATCTTTTCTCACTTAAACAATAGCCTCATGGAACTCAAAAAAAATGCACCGTATGATCTGGAGCCGAAAACTCCCCTTTTCTTAAGCATAGGTCTGGTTATCGCTCTGCTGCTGGTCACTGCGGCCTTCGAATGGCGCGGGCAGTACGAGCCCATTGATCTGGAATCCCGTGAACCAGTCTGGGAGCAAGCTTACATTGTCCCTAACACGGTGATACCAGCTCCCAAGCCACCGGAACCCATGCCCGTGAAAAAGCAACAGGTAATCACCCAACCACCCATTATCGTGGAGGGTAGTGAGCTGGAGACCTATATTGAAAAGGCAGAACCCGTAGACGATATCCCTTTTGATGACATCCCGATTGAGCCTTTGCCGGAAGATGACAACAACGTGTACATGGGTGAGGTCATCGAGACGCAGGCGAGCTTTCCGGGAGGATTGACTGCATTTTATGAGTATGTCTCCACCAATATCAATTATCCTAAAAGAGCTAAGAATATGGATGTGACCGGGACTGTCTACGTACAATTTATCATAGACAAAGACGGATCCCTGATAGAAGTAAAAACATTGAAGGGAATCGGGCTCGGCTGTGATGAAGAAGCCATCAGGGTACTAGAGAACAGCCCCAAATGGAACCCGGGCAAGCAACGTGGCAGGGCCGTAAAAGTGCGAATGGTGTTACCCATTACTTTTTCTCTGACACATTAAAACTTAAAGCAATAACTACAGAACTTCATGTACAGTATGGGTTCTGTCAATCCCGACTCTAAACCTCACAAACTTTCCATAATTAAGTACGTATATTTGTACAACTACGATGGGCGAAAGATGATAGCAGCGAATTATTCAGAGTTTAGAGCGGGATTGAAAAAATACCTTGATCATGTTGAAGAAGACAATGAAACCTTAGTGATCAAAAGGAAAAGTGGAAAAGGCACGGTATTAATTTCTCTTGAAGAATACAACTCCATCATGGAGACCTTGCATTTACTCAGCTCCAGGAAAAATGCCGATCGGCTTTATGAGTCCATCGAACAAATGAAATCAGGTAAAACCCACAAACCAAACGCTGAACAGCTCAAGTGACTCTGGTTTTCACAGAAAATGCCTGGGAGGACTATGTCTATTGGCAAAAGGTTGACCGAAAGATGGTCAAAAAAATCAAGGACCTTATCAAAGTCATCAAAAGAACACCATTTGACGGTATTGGCAAACCTGAACCCCTCAGATATGATCTTGCCGGATATTGGTCCAGAAGGATTGATCTAGAACATCGACTTGTTTATCAGGTTAGCGGGAATGAATTACTCATTTATGCCTGTCGATATCATTATGATTGATAAAAGTAAAGGTCATTACCAACCGATCTACCTGCTGACCTTCCAGCCATTCTGGTAATTGGCAGCCAGGTACTGGTTGGCTTCCGGGTTGTTCTTAAACTTTCCGGCTTCCTGATCCCAGTAAACTTTCTCTCCGGTCTTAAAAGCAATATTCCCCATTTGTGCATTGATCGCTGCAATACTTCCCGAATCGATCGGCGTGTTCAGTAGTCCGGGATCATTGGCTTTCATAGCGGTCACAAAATTTTGCGTATGCATGTCTAGATAATTTTCTGCATCAGGCTTTGTCACCGGAGCAATCCGACTCATTTTTTCCTCTCCTTTATTGGAGTATCCAATTGATTTTCTTTCCACGAGTACTTCCAGACCGGAGCGATCCACTACCAGCGTACCATTGTTGCCGATAAACGCGATGCCCTCACGGCGGCCGTAAGGGCCATAGTCAATACCGGTGGCGTGCTCCCATAGCATGTTAAAATCTTTATACTGATAGATGGCCTGCAAGGTATCTGGTGTTTCAGAGGCATCATCCGGATAAGCCAGCTTGCCCCCGGACGCCACCACCGAGATGGGGGCCTTTTCTTCCATGATCCAAAGGGCTATGTCTATCTCGTGCACCCCCCAGTCGGTCATCAGTCCACCGGCATAGTCCCAAAACCACCTGAAATTGAAATGAAACCTATTTTGATTGAACGGCCTGTCAGGAGCAGGGCCGAGCCATGTTTTGTAGTCTACACCCTCCGGCACTGGTCCATCCGGCACTACCGGAATGGCGCCCATCCAGCCCTGATAGGCCCAGGTTTTGACCACCCTGATCTTACCCAGAACACCCGACTGCACAATTTCTCTGGCCTTGCGATAATGTGGGCCACTCCTCTGCCACTGACCCGTCTGGACCACCTTGCCTGTATCCCTGGCAGCATCTACCATGATTCCGCATTCCTCCACCGTATTGGCCACTGGCTTCTCCACATACACGTGCTTGCCCGCCCGCACGGCATCTACCATTTGCTTGCAATGCCAGTGATCAGGAGTACCTATCACTACTGCATCTATTTGTTTATCATTCAGGAGTTTGCGATAGTCACCATACTGTTTGGGCTTATTGGTCCTCAATTGCTGGTAATCCATCAGCCTCTTGGCAATCACCCCCTGATCGACATCACATATCCCCACCAGGTCCACATCCGGCATTTTGAGCATGGAGTTGGTATCTGCCCAGCCCATGCCATTGCAGCCAATTACTCCAATATTGATTTTACTATTCTGATTCATCCCTCCTTTGAGAATATTGGGGAAAGAAAGGGCTCCGGCAGCCAATACAGAGTTTTTGACAAATGTGCGTCGCTTCATGGGTTTGGGTTAAATCATTAAGAAATCAATTTCGACTTCTTAATTTATTGATTTTCCCTCAAACGATCATGGAGTATCCCAAGCCTGCCAGGTGCTCCCGACTCCCGCTCTTCGTCCTCTTCCAGCTGAGTCTGCTCGATCCTATCCTCCTCACGCAACCGGTCGTCCTGAAAGTAGACATTGTGCCAGGCAATCATAAACCCAATGACGCAAACCCAGAGAAACCTCCGGAATGCCTGTAAAAGCACTGAAAATCGATTGGTGGACATAGGCAACAAAAAAACAAAGCCAGCTTAAAAAGCTGGCTTCTGGTCAATTTTACTCAACTTCTACCTCATCGAGGTTAATAAACTCAATCTTGTTCTCATCTGATAGTGTAACGCCGATTACCGCATCCTTGATGATTTTACCACTCAGAATATCCTTGGAAAGTTCATTAAGAATCTCTCTTTGCAGTACCCGCTTAAGTGGTCGGGCACCAAACTGCGGGTCAAAACCGATTTTACCCAGGTAATCCAACACTTTGTTATCTGCCTCTATCTTGATCCCGTTTTCCTCTAACCGTTTCTGAATCAGCTTAAACTGGATGGCCACTATCTTTCTCAGGTCTGTCTTACTGAGTGGTCTGAACATGATGGTTTCATCCACACGGTTGAGAAACTCTGGCCGCACAGATCGCTTGAGCAGCTCGAAAACTTCATTCCTGGTCTCTGCTATCAATCCTTCGGCATTCTCATCCGTCAGATTTTCAAACCGCTCCTGGATCAATCCGGAACCGATGTTGGTGGTCATGATGATGATTGTATTTTTGAAGTTAGCCACCCGGCCCTTGTTGTCTGTCAGGCGCCCGTCATCCAACACCTGTAGCAGGATGTTGAACACGTCCGGATGTGCTTTCTCTATTTCATCCAGCAAGATCACGCTGTAGGGTTTTCTCCTGACCGATTCTGTCAATTGGCCACCTTCGTCATAGCCTACGTATCCCGGAGGCGCTCCTATGAGCCTGCTCACCGCATGGCGTTCCTGATATTCGGACATGTCTATGCGCACCATGGCATTCTCGTCGTTGAAAAGGTAATCAGCCAGTGCTTTGGCCAATTCAGTCTTACCAACTCCCGTGGTGCCCAAAAAGATAAAGGAACCAATAGGCCTTTTTGGATCGTGCAGGCCAGCCCTGCTTCTCCTTACCGCATCGGCCACTGCCATGATGGCCTCTTCCTGGCCAGCTATTCGTTTGCCAAGTTCCGTCTCGAGGTGAAGGAGCTTTTCGCGATCGCTCTGAAGCATTTTGGATACCGGAATACCTGTCCATCTGGCAATCACTTCAGCAATGTCCTCGCTGTCCACTTCTTCTTTCAGCAGCGACTTCTCGCCCTGCATATCAGAAAGTTGCTCTTTGTAAGCCTCCAGTTTCTTCTCAGACTCCACGATCTTTCCATACCTGATCTCCGCTACCAGACCGAAATCTCCTGAACGTTCTGCCTGCTCGGCTTCCGTCTTGTAACGCTCGATATTTTCCTTTTCTGACCGTAAACCCTGAATTACAGCTTTTTCGTTTTCCCATTTAGCCTTCAGCTCATTTCGTCGGCCTGTAAGGTCTGCAATCTCTTTACTCAGCTCATGCTCTTTCTGCTTATCCTTTTCCCTGCGAATAGCCTCACGCTCAATCTCCAATTGCATTATCTTCCTGTTCAGCTCATCCAACTCCTCAGGCAGAGAGTCTATTTCTATCCGAAGCTTGGAAGCCGCCTCATCCATCAGGTCAATGGCCTTATCCGGCAAAAACCGATCGGAGATGTATCTATTGGAAAGCTCGACCGCCGCTATGACCGCATCATCTTTTATCCGCACCCCGTGGTGTACTTCATATTTGTCTTTAATACCCCGCAGAATGGAAATGGCATCCGGAACAGATGGTTCATCCACAAGCACAGACTGGAACCTTCGCTCCAGCGCCTTATCCTTCTCGATGTATTTCTGATACTCTTTGAGTGTGGTGGCCCCAATGGCATGGAGCTCTCCGCGTGCCAGAGCTGGTTTGAGTAAATTGGCAGCATCCATGGCACCCTCGCCTCCTCCACCTGCACCGATCAGGGTGTGAATCTCATCTATGAACAGAATGATCTCACCATCGCTATCGGTTACCTCTTTGATCACAGCTTTCAGTCGTTCTTCAAACTCTCCCTTGTACTTAGCGCCAGCTACCAGCAAGCCCATGTCCAGGGAAATGATGATTTTGGACTTTAACGTCTCAGGAACATCTCCGTCAACGATGCGCTGAGCCATCCCTTCAACGATCGCTGTTTTTCCCACGCCTGGTTCTCCGAGCAATATTGGGTTGTTTTTCGTTCTCCTGGCCAGGATCTGAAGCATGCGTCTGATTTCCTCATCCCTGCCTATTACCGGGTCGATTTTACCCTTTTTGGCCAGCTCATTGAGGTTAATGGAATACCGCTCCAGAGACCTGTATTTAGACTCAGCATTCTGATCTGTCACCTTATCTCCACCTCGCAGCTCTTTAATCGCTTTGATGAGTGGCTTCTCCTCAAACCCAACATCCTTTAAAACCTGTGCGGTCTTATCTCCACCTCCCAGCAGACCCAAAATGATATGCTCTACGGCCACATACTCATCACCAAATTCCTTGAGGTATTTCTCGGCCTTCTGCAAAGCCTGATGTGCCTGACTGGACAGATACGGCTGACCACCAGAAACCTTGGGATAGGTACCGATGAGCTCGTCCAGCTTGCTGTCCAGCAGCTGTCTGGTGGCACCCAGTTTCTTCAGCAGAAACGAGATTAAATTTTCATCTGATACCAAAATGGCCTTCATGAGGTGACCAGTTTCAATGATTTGCTGGCCACCACCGCTGGCTATTTCAGTAGCTTTTTGCAGAGCCTCCTGTGATTTTATTGTATAGTTATTGAAGTTCATCTTCTTGTTATTAATGCCTTGTGTGGATAGGATTACAAATGCTATTCCATTGGTTAAATTGGACTATTTCAAGACAAAATGACAGGAAAATATTCTTTCTCCACTAAAAAGAAGCCAAGAAGACAGGTAAATCCAGGATCAGAAGTGATTTTGAGCCTCTTCCTTGATTAATTGTTCACAATATCTTTTTTTCCTGTATTTTTCGAAATCAAGCAGTTTTCTATCTAAAGAACCATAACCCATGAAGCATCTATATCTCGTGCTGACGATGGCCCTACTTGCCGGTTGCCAGCCCAAGACAACCTCGCCGGATCAACTCCTGCGGGTACCCTATCAAAGCACCGCCATGCAGGTGGAACGTGACTTCTTTGTCTACCTGCCCGCCGGCTATGAGGAATCGGAAAAAGATTTTCCGGTATTGCTTTTCTTACACGGCAACGGTGAGCGCGGTGACGGAAAGGCTGAACTGGAATATGTGAAAGCCCATGGCCCACTGTACGAAGTGTGGGCTCAAAAAAAAGAACTACCCTTCATTTTGATTGTTCCCCAGCTGCCTATGTATGGAATGGACAGCCTGGCTGACTACATCAGGAATCGTACACCCAACCAAATACCCCAGCGACTGGAATCGGGAGTACCCCCACGCCCGGGAAAGTTCCCTACTCCAGAAATTATGAGCGGAGATCCACAGGATACCACTTTCAATGTGGGTGTTGAAGGTCTTCCAGTGGGCTGGCCAATGGTGGAAGATGACCTGCTCTGGATGATTGATCATGTGCTGACTAACTATAAAGCCGATGCTGCCAGACTCTACCTTTCCGGGCTAAGCTATGGTGGATTTGGCAGCTGGTACATGGCCAGTAAACACCCGGAGCTGTTCGCAGCAGTGGCACCTGTGGTTGGTTGGGGTCACCCGGGACTGATGGAACCCATCGCCAGAAATCAGATTCCGGTTTGGGCATTTGCGGGGGGCAGAGATCCGGTGGTCAGGGCCAAATATTTCTATGCTGGTATTAACCGACTGGAGGAACTCGGGCTGAAAGAATTAAGATTTACGGTACATGAGGACATGGGCCACGATGCCTCGACCCGCATATATGCCGGGGATGATCTGTACAACTGGTTCCTGGAATTCGAAAAGGAAAGATAACCTTCACCACGATATGACATCCAAAAAAGGAAATAAGGACCGACGTGACTTTGTGAAAAAAGTAGGTGGGTCGATGGCCATGGTGGGCTCTTTGGGGGTAGCTGCCTGCACTCCTGAAGAAAAGAAATCCATCAACATCAATTTTAACAATACCTACAGGTGGAAAATGACCACCACCTGGCCCCCAAACTTTCCTGTGGTGGGAGAGGGCTGCAAAATGATGGCCGAATGGGTGAGAAAAATGTCTGGTGGACGAATGGAAATTACGGTTTATGGAGGTGGAGAACTGATACCCGCGCTGGAGGGCTTTGATGCGGTGAGTAACGGCGCTGTGGAAATGAACCACGGAGCAGCTTACTACTGGGCCGGTAAACTTCCGGCAGCACCCTTTTTTACCTGCGTGCCATTCGGCATGAACGCTCAACAAATGGGCTCCTGGATCATTTCGGGAGGTGGCCAGAAACTCTGGGAGGAGCTTTATGCTCCGTTTGACCTCAAACCCTTTATCTGCGGCAACACCGGTGTGCAAATGGGCGGCTGGTTTAATAAAGAAGTGAACTCCCTGGATAGCCTGAAAGGTTTGAAAATGCGCATGCCCGGACTGGGTGGTAAAGTATTTGCTAAGGCCGGGGGTACCCCCATGCTGGTATCCGGGGGTGAAATCTATACCAACCTGGAACGTGGTGTGATTGACGCCACTGAGTGGATCGGCCCATATCACGATTATAAAATGGGGCTACATCAGGTGGCCAAATACTACTACTATCCCGGATGGCATGAGCCGGGGCCAGTGCTGGAGATGATTGTAAACAACACAAAATATCAGGCCCTGCCTGAAGACCTTCAGGAGATCATCAAGACAGCATGCTACCGACTGAACCGCTGGATGATGTCAGAATTTGATGCCAAAAACGGAGAGTATCTGCTGAAAATACTGGATGAGAAGAAAGTGGATGTAAGGCCCTTTCCTACGGAGGTCATAGAAGGCCTGAAGCGCGCCACCAGAGAGGTATTGGATGAACTCACTGCTTCCGACCCTATGTCGAAAAAGGTCTATGAGCACTACTCCGCTTTCAGAAGCCAAATCAAACCATGGATGGACATTAGCGAGAAGGTCTTTTATCATGAGATTGGGTAGCCAGCCTGGGCGTTGAGATGGTTATAAATAAAAAAAGGCGGCTCCCTGGGAGCCGCCTTAAAATGCCAACCAAGCGGTTAGCGCTGCCCTAGTCAATAATTATTCGCCTTTGTACTTTTCCTGTGGGTGTTTGAACAACAACCATATAAACTCCTCCTGAAAGCTGAGACACCTCCACCATGTGCTGCGCCTTTTGGCGGTGCACAATGCGGCCGTCCAGGGCCATGATGGAAATGTCCGCCTCCTGATCCAGGCCTTTCAAAAACAGTCTCTCGGAAACTGGATTTGGATAAATTTCAACCTGCACATCGTTAAGGGAAGACAATGGCCTGCTGATCTTAAACACTCCCTCAGCGTTTCCTTTGTAATTGGTTTCTTCAATCACCACTTTGAAATCATATGCTCCAGCCTCCGATGGCTCACTCCCTGAGGCAAACTCGATGATGTAATTCAGACCCTCAGGGGTAGTGGTGACAGTGGGGCTTTGAGGGGCCCCGCTATAACCTACCTCCAGATCACTCAGAGTAATCATTGCTTCAGCTTTGCCGATTGTCAGTACAGCATGTTCATAGGATATCTCATAGTCCGGTGAAGCCGCTCCTTCCACTTTGATGGTATACGCTCCCGCATCAGAGGTGCCCGTCGCAATAGTGCTCAACACCGGGCTGATTGCCAGATCAGATTCATCATCACCATGGACAAAACCGGTGATGGCATAGGTAAGTGCAGGGATGGCATCTCCATAGGTAATAGATTTGTTGTGGGCACTGATTTGAAGATTTGCCTTACCAATAATCAAGCTCCCTGAATGGTACGCAAATGTATAGTTTTCAGAAAGCGCTCCAGAACCGGTAATGTCATAAGTCCCTGCGCCGGTGGTCTCCTGTGCTGCTGTGGTCATTACCGGAAGCATCTCCAGATCAGATTCATCTTCACCATGTACAAACCCCGAGATGGTATAGGTCAGGGTAGGGAGAGCATCTCCATAGGTAATGGACTTGCTATCAGCTGTGATTTGCAGGCTGGCCTTCCCGATGGTCAAACTTCCTGTCAAATAAACAAACGTATAGTTATCTGCCTGAGCATCGGAACCGGTAATGTCATAAGTCCCAGCACCACTACCTTCCACTGCTGTAGACGTGATCACCGGAAGTGTACCCATCGCTGAGGCGTCTTCCCCATTAACAAACCCAGCCATCTCATAGGTAAGTGTAGGGAGGGATTCACCATAAATGATTGAATGGTCATCCGGGCTTACTGTTAACTCTGCCGGCATCACCTCCAATGTTGCCGCTTCGTACACAAACGCGTAGTTGGAAGCAGCACCACTCGAAACTGTGATCTCATATTCACCCACCGGACTTCCTTCCACTGCAGTGGTCAAAATTTCCGGATTCGCAGTGAGGACTGATTCATCTTCACCGTAAACAAAACCGGTAATCTCATAGGTCAGCTCAGGTAAATCCTCCCCGTACACCATCAGCTCATTTTCGGCAGTCACCGTCAGTGTGGCCGGGGTAATCTCAAAGGTGCGTGAGACTGTAGTAGCGGCATGGTAAATGTCATCTGCTTCCACCGTTGCCTCGATCACCACAGATCCCACACCTGTGATTGTCAACTCGTTCCCATCCATAGCTACAGGACCACTGACCAGACTAAACTCCACATCGTGACCCGACGTACTGCTGGCGGAAAGTACAAGGGGTACCGCTCCATATACCACATCAGATAGGTCGTCGAATGAAATGATCTGATCCAGTTTTTCGATGGTCAAAGTACTGTTGAAAAACTCAAATTCATAGTTTGTAGCCTCGGCGCCCGATATCATGATATCATAACTCCCCACCGGCGATGTGCTGGTGGCTGTGGTGTTAATGACCACCTGACTTGTGAATACACTTTCGTCCTGATTGTTGGCAAACCCGGTGATTTCGTAGGTGAGTTCCGGGAGATCGCTGCCATAAGGAATGGTCTGGTCGTCGGCAGTCACAGTCAAAAGAGCTTTCTGAATCGTCAATACTGCCGACTGATAAGTCAAATTGTAATTATCGGACGCAGCTCCACTCACGTTCACAGTATAAATGCCAACGTCAGAAGCAGCACTGGCACCTGTGGTCAATATGGGCAGTGTCGTTAAATTCGTCTCATCCTCATCCGTTACAAAACCGGTGATCTCATAGGCAAGGTCACTGACTGCCTCTCCATAGTTCATTTCATGATCCAGTGCTGAGATCATGAGGTCGGCTTTGGCAATGGTGAGCACAGCCTCCTCCAGTACGAATGTATAATTGTCAGCGGCGCCTTCCGATAACTCAATGGCATAATTGCCGGCGCCTGACTCAGCCGTAGCAGGGGTACTGATCCCCGGAGCACCACTAAGCACTGTCTCGTCTTCCCCATTTACAAACCCTGTGACGGCATACTCCAGTGTAGGAATCGCCTCCCCATAAGTGATGGAAGCATCAGCCGCTGTGACTGTTAATACAGCAGGAGTAATCTCAAAGCTTCTCTGAACAGAAACAGCTGCTGCATATTCGCTATCACCAGCCTGATCAGCCTGGATAGTCACCGGACCCGCTCCCAACACGGTAATTTCACTTTCAGAGATAGAAATCAGGTCTTCACCCGTAACAAAGGTAAGTTCAACAGGCAGGCCGGAAGACGCTGACACTGTGATTTCAAAAGGAGCATCTCCATACGTTTTGTCCGCAATGGCTTCAAAGCTGATGGTCTGCAGGGACTTCACCGTGACATAAACGGTGTAAGATTGAGTGAAAAAACCGCTCTCGGAGGTCACAGTATAAAGAACAGGGTTGGTAAAATCCTGCGCCCCAAGAGGAGAAACCGTGGCTCCTTCCGGTAGCTCAATAATGGGCTCAAGGCTAGTAACATCCGTACCATCTTCCACGGAAACCATAATTGTTTCACCCTCACCATCGATCACTTCATCTCCCTCCTGAAAAGGCAGGTCAAAGGATAAAATCTCCGCTTCAAAATTTTCGCAAGCTACCGTAGTGAAAGTAAGCTGCTCGTCGTAAGAATAATTCGCCTCAGCATAGGCCACATCATCCACCAGCGCACAGTAAAGATCAGGATTATCTACCAGCGACACCTCATAGACACTCCCCAGGGTTACCTTTTTGAGGGGATTTTCATCCAGGTACACAAAAGCATCCACACCTGTGATCTCTGATAGATCAATTGAATCCAGGTCATTTAAAGAGAGATCCACATAAAATGAACTTCCTGTCACACCGCTAAAATCTACAGACTTCAAACGATTGCCTCTCAAACCCACATCCAAACTCTCATTAGTCATCCCGCTAAGGTCGATGGATTCCAGCAGGTGAAAATCCAGCGCAACGTCAGACAATTCATCACCTTTCGGCAGCCAGACTTGTGTGAGCGACCCACGATCTTCCGGAGCAGGGTCTCCCTCCTCCAAACCATTGGCCGAAGCATAGAGTATATACAGCAGTTCATTCTGTGACACATCCAGGGAGGTGAGGCTTTTGGCTCCCTCCAACCTGAGGTCCTCCAGTAAGGTCAGATGGGAAACATCCAACGTGGTGATGTCAGTGCCTGAAAGATCCAGCTCTGTCAGAAGGGTATTTGTGCTCAAATCAATGCTGGTAATAGGGTTGGATTCCAAATACAAATAGATCAATGAAGTATTGGCACTAAGATCAATTCCTGTCAAGCTATTGTCACTGAGGTTAAGATATTCCAGGTTTAGACAGGGTGAAAGATCGATAGAAGCGATCCCGCAATTTCTCAGATACAGTCTGTTCAACTCGGGATAAGTGGTCAAATCCACCCCACCCAACTCAATATTACTTAGGGAAAGCACCTCCAGATTTACATTCTCACTGAAGTCAACAGACTGAACATCATGCGACCCATAGATATTGATCTCTGTGAGTGCCTGGTTTGGAGAGAAATCAAAGCTTTCTATCAGGCTACCTGAGTAGCGGATTCCGGTGATGTTGGTAAAGGCCTCCAGCCCGGTGACATCCTCGGTATTGGAATGAATTGTCACTAATCCGGTGTACGCCTCCGCTTCCGCATAGGTAATATCCCCACTGCTATTCGTATCTGCCCCATAAAGGCTGTAATGCATATAATAATCCGGGATGTAAACCACGTCATCAGGATCACAATAAGTTGCAAAACCTACTCCTGGATCTACATTTGTCCAGTTGGCCTCAGCATATGTGGGATCATCTACTTTGATACAGGTGAGGTCCGGGTTGCCTGTGACATTGAATACCGTGAAATTCTCATTATTTTGATTGGCTACATCTAAAGCCGTCAGGCTATTATTAGCGGCGCTGAATGAGATTAAAGCGCTATTTCTACGCACATCAATAGCCGTGAGCAGATTATTATCGGCCGCCAGCCCAATGGCATTGATGAAATACTGAATCCCCTCCAGGCTGGCAATGTCTTCTCCACTCACGTCTATTGTAGCCTCAAAAGCCTCGGCCTCACTCATTCTGACCTCTCCATCCCCATTGTCCTCTATAATCGACAACAGAGCACTCTTGAAATTAGCGTCTGGAATGACCACCAGCGGGTCCTCACAATTGGTGTCAAAGAAGACCTCTTCGTCCACCATGTCTGAGAAGTTGTCGTAGAAATAATCCACATCATCCACATTGACACAAGTGAGGTTTTGATCTATATACCCGATGTTACGGGCTTCAAAGACTGTTATTTTACTATTGTTTCCATTTCGCAGGTCCAGAAAAGTCATACGGGCACCATCCAGATCAATATGTGTGAGATTGGGATTCATGCTCAGATCCAGCGAAGAAAGGTATCCATTGGCTGCATAGAACTTCACCAACCCATGGTTGGCAGTGAGATCCACTGTAAATAATGGGTAAGTAGAGTTGATGTCCAGTTCAGTAATATTCTGAAAGGCTTCAATACCGCCAATACTGCTGTGGCTATAGCCATCAGTCAATTTGCCGGTTACAGCCTCCGCCTCACTCAGCTGTATCTCAGCATCATCATTCAGATCATACCCTTTGAAAATCGCATGGTTTTTAAAGGACTCATCTTCAAAATTCACAGCACAATCCATACTGAACCCAACTCCTTCGGGAATTCCGGTCCAGTTGCTTTCTGCATAAGCAGGATCATCGACATTGATACAAAGCAGGTCGGGGTTTCCTGACAGATTAAGCGTGGTGAAATTTTCATTGTTACCATTATTGAGCTTCAAGATGGTTAATCCCACATTTTGTGCACTCAGTGACTCCAGAGCGCTATTTCCCGAAAGGTCAAGCCTCAGAAAGTCGTTATCATCCAGTATCAACGCATCGATGCCACTAAAGGCCTCCAGTCCGGCAGCATTTCGAATGCCCTTGTCTGACAAGTCCAGCGTCCCTGTGAATGCCGCAGCCTCACTGGTTTCTATGATCTGATTGGCGTTGAGGTCGATGGCGGGCTCATAGGACAGCAAAGCTTCCAGCAGCTTTGGATCTACTACATCAATGGAAGGGTCATCGCAGTTACGATCATAACCAACTCCAGCTGGTACATTCACATAGTCCGCTGCAAAATCTAGGTCATAAACGGAAATACAGGTCAAACCTACATTTCCGGTAGCATTGAGGTAATTGACATTTTTTCCCACGTTGATATTCAAAGAGGTTAATTCGTTGTTCCTGCAGTCCAGATAGTTCAGCGCATTGCCATTGCTAAAATCCAGGGAGCTCAACGAATTATTGGGCAACTGAACAGTCTGGAGCGCCGGAGAATTACTCAAATCAAGGGTGGTTAGTAAATTGTCACCCAGGTTTAGTTGGCTCAACAGGGGCAGGCCAGTGGGATCGAAGGTAGTGAGTTCATTATTAAAGGCACTGAGGGTGGTCATTTTGGGGTTTGCAGACAAGTCCAGTTCTGCTAAAGAATTATTGTAGCAACTCAGACTTCTCAGCTCAGGCAACATGCTGACATCCAGTGCAGTTAGTCCACCCCCGCCACACCCTAATGTAACCAGGCTGGTGTAAGGCGTAAAATCGAAAGCTCCCGTCAGTGGGTTTGATCCATAATCCAACACCACCAAATTTCCTTCGGTGGAAAGCGAGAGGGCCACCAGCTCATTTCCCTGACAGTACAATGTTGACAAGTTGTCATTTTGGGTTAAGTCGAGCCCTGTCAGATCATTGCTGTAGACATAAAAGGTGGTCAATTGAAAATTATTGCTCAAATCAAGGGTAGTGAGGCTGTTGTTAGAAATATACAAATACTTCAAATAGGCATTTTGGGAAACATCCAATGTCGTCAATCCACAATACTCCGCAGAAAACTGCGAAATAAAAGGATGGAAACTTAGGTCAAGTTCAGAGACCGTATTGCCATTAATGCTGAGGGTAGAAATGCTTCCGAATCCCTCCAGACCAGCCAGATTGGTGATACTCTTATAGGATAGCTCTAATGCACCGCTGAATGATGCCGCCTCACTTACCTGAATCTCACCATCACTATTACTATCTATGACGGGATTGTGTGCCAATAGTGCATTTTTAAAATTGGTATCTGGGATATTCAGGGCACAGCTCGCATCAAAACTGGCTCCAGCGGGGATATCAGTCCAATTGGAGGTAGAATAAGTCGGATCATCAACTGTAATACATGTGAGGTTGTCATTGCCTGTGGCATCAAAGCTCACAAAGTTGGTGTTGTTGCCGTTGGCCACTGAGAGGATGATCAACTCGTTGTTAGCTACGTTGACACTTGTCAGAGCTGCATTCTCACTCAGGTTTAATACGCTGATTGAATTATCCGACAGATTGAGGGAAGTGAGGTTTCCAAAAGCTTCCAGGCCCAGCGCCGTAGAAATCCCCAGCCCACTGAGATCAAGTGCTCCTGTCACAGCCAGGGCCTCGCTTTGACGAATTTCTCCATCGTCGTTGGTGTCAATGTCTGGAGTATATGTCAGAAGAGCTGCCTTTAGGGCCGCATCCGGAAGAGAGACTACGGGATCGGCACAGTTGCCATCAAACGTAACACCCGGATCCACATAAAGAGTAACCCCATCCATTGCTGGGTCATCCACCTGTATGCAGGATAGCGATGGATTATTGAGTGTATAGAGCACGACAATAGATCCGGTACCATTTTTGGCATTCAGACTGGTGAGATTATTATTCTGACAGTACAGGTATTGCAGATCGGTCAGCCCACTTACATCCAGGGATGTCAATTCACTGTCATTACAATACAAATGAGTGAGTGCCGTGAAGGAGGTGAAATCAAACGATGCACTCAAAGGATTATCCCCATATCCCAGCAGTTTGAGTGACCCGGTAAGATGGCTCAAATCGATGCTGGCAATATTGTTGCCTACAAAATACAAAAATATCAGCGAGGTATTCTCACTCAGGTCGATAGCGGAAATTTGATTGTTAGCTATAAACAGGGTATCGAGCAGGGTATTCTGCGTCACATCAAGTGATGTAAGCTGGTTGTTATGACAATGCAAGCGTGTCAAAGCCGTGTTGGCAGTGACATCCAGCGCTGTGAGCTGATTAACTCCACAATTGAGTTTAGTGAGGTTTACAAAAGCTTCAATGCCCGTGAGGTCCCCAATGCTTTTATTAAAAACATTGAGCTCTCCGGTAAAAGCCTCGGCTTCACTTACCTGGAGCTCATTGTCTCCATTGGTATCGATGGTCGGGCTATGCGCAAGTATGGCCGCCTTAAAATTGGCGTCTGGAATCGTCACATTCTGTGCATGAGTAACCATGACAGATGTCAGGAATAGAATGGTTAGGAAATTTTTCATAGGGCAAATAAATTTTCGGTTTGTGACAGTGAAAGTGGTCACAACCACCAAAAATTTACCTAGCCCCCCGGGGTAGTTTTGCACCTACCCGGCCGGGTAGTTTTTTTAACCATTTAATTTTCAGCTACTTAGAAGATGACTTCATGGCCATTTTCAGCGCCTCTTTACGGTTTGCTACTCCTAACTTGGAGTAAATGTTTCTAAGGTGAAATTTAACGGTATTAACAGAGACAAATACTTTATCTGCTATCTCCGTATTCGTGAGGTCCGAAAGTGCATAGCCTAGCACCTCAAGTTCACGATCGGAGAGTGGGTCCTGAATAGTATCATTGAGTTGCTGAATCTCCAGCCCAAGATCTTCTGCACTTCCGTCCACCAACCCCCGGATCTGAAGTCGGAGTTCATTGACTTGCGCCGTGAGCAGGCTCCTTTGAAGGCGATTACTTCTTCGGATTGAAAAAATCACAATCAACCCCACCACCAGGAGTAAAAAAATCACCGTGAGTAAAAGAACAATATTCTGCTTGCGCTCGGCCAGTTTAAGCTCAGCCACCAGACCCTTGGCTTCCAGTAAAGCTATTTGTTGTTCTTTCTGATTGGTTTGATATTCCTTATCCAATACTAAAATTGCCCGTTGCTTATCCCTCCTGGACAAAGTATCCCTGATGGCCTGATACTTTTTATAGTAAGTCAGCGCATCCTTTTGGTTGCCATAGCGCTCCTGTTCGCTGGCCATTTCGTGATAGACCAATGCCAGATCTTCAAGGAGCCCATTTTCTTCAGCAATCAGCGCAGCCTGTATCAACAAATAGTCCGCCCGGTCTTTATTGAATAGCCCGTTATGGGCCTGGGCAAGGGCCAGGGCAGACGCCACCTGATACTGGCCTTGGCCCACTTCTTTGAAATAATTATAACATAGATTTCCCACTCGGATAGCGGCCCTGTAATCCCCCCTCGCATTGAAAATTTTCGTTTTGGTAATCCACTGTTTGGCCAGACTGAGGCTATCGTTAAGGTCAATGGCCGCTTCTTCGGCCATCCGGCTATAAAGGGTGGCACTATCCAGTTCCCCCATTTTCAAATAGGCTGCACTTATTTTTCCCAAACGAAGCACGTGGGTATTGTGATTGCCTGCTTTGGTGCTCTTCACCTTCAGTGCCCTTTTATAGTAGTCCACCGCCTCAGGATACTCCATGATCGAGCATTTCAAGTCGCCAAGGTTAACCAGGTCATAAGCCAGGGCGGTGCTGTCATTCAGGGCAAAGTCAATTGCATAGCCTTCATTGTAATAGGTGGCTGATTCCTGATACATACCCAAATGGCTGTACAGAGTACCCAAATGCGCGAGCTGATTAGCGGTCTCTAATGAGTCCCCTGCCGCCCTCGTTACCGCAAGAGCCATCTTGTAATACGGTATGGCATCAAGGTATTTGCCGAGATACTTGTAAGTAAACCCTGTGTGGCTGTAGCTCTCTATCAGGTAAACGGTATCCAGCGGATACTCATCTAACACAGATACTGTCAGCAAATAATGCTCAAGTGACTCCTCCACCTGATTGAGAAAGTAAAGGGCATCAGCTTTTATTTGATAAATTCTGGATAGGTTATCGGGGCGCGTTTCCAAAATAGAATCAGCCTTTTCCACCACGAGTTGATACTTTTCCTGATTGTATAAACTGAGCAGATAGGACTCATTGGATTGCCCCATACACCCACTATAGGAAAACCATAGGATGAGCAAGCCGTAACGGGCGATCGCAGGAAATGAATTTGACATACTTTAGGCAGCTGGGTAAAATAATCTTTATCTAATATAAAACTAGATAAAAACGGGAAAACAGGCCGTACTTTCAGCACAAACAAAAACACCGCTGTTTAGCGGTGCTTTGTAAAATATTGGTTTGGTGGCAGTTCAGTATTTCTGCACGCTGGGATCTATCTCATCAGACCAGGCCAGAATCCCTCCGGCAAGGTTGTATAAGTTATCAAACCCGTGCTGCTGCTCCAGGTATTGAATGGCATTGGCACTTCGCTTACCACTGCGGCAGTGCACCACTACTTTTTTCTCTTTAGAAAATTTATCCGCGTTATCTGGTACAGTGGACAATGGGATCAACTCTCCACCGATTTCGGCCACCTCAAATTCATTGGGTTCCCGCACATCGATGAGTTGAAAATCTTCACCACTATCCATCATTTGTTTCAGTTCTTTTACGCTTATCTCTTTCACTACTTTAGATTTAAGGTTTATTTACATATTTGCATTCCAAAAAATCACCCCGCTTTTTATAACGAGCCCTAAAGATAAATCCGATGAGTGACAAAAAGTTCGAAACCGCGGCAATAAGACACCAAATAGAGCGATCTTCTCAAAAAGAGCACTCTTCGCCTATCTACATGACCTCCAGCTTCAAGTTTGACGATGCTGAAGATGCGCGATCGTTATTTGCTGAAGAAAAGGAGGGGAATATTTACTCGCGCTATTCCAACCCGAATACGGACGAGTTTATCCAAAAGCTTTGCTTGCTGGAAGGAGCAGAAACGGGCATGGCCATGGCCTCTGGCATGGCTGCCATGTTCACGAGTCTGGCGGCTTTCCTCAGCAGCGGAGACCATGTGGTGGCCTCCCGATCACTTTTCGGATCCACCCATCAGATCCTCACCAAACTTTTACCCAAATGGGGCATCTCCAGCACGTATGTAGACATACTGGATGATGCTGGCTGGGAAAAAGCCATTCAGCCCAATACCAAAATGATTTTTCTGGAGACCCCAAGCAATCCAGCTTTAGACTTGGTAGACCTGGAGAAAATCTGTGCACTTGGTCGATCCAAAGGCATCCTGGTAAATGTGGACAACTGCTTCGCTACCCCATATCTGCAAAACCCGATTAAATGGGGCGCAGACATAGTCACTCATTCAGCCACCAAGTTTATTGATGGACAGGGACGCGTGATTGGCGGTGCCATTGTTACTTCTGAGGAGCTTTTCCCTGAAATCAAATTTATGGCCCGGCACACGGGCCCATCTATGTCACCATTTAACGGCTGGCTGCTCTCCAAAAGCCTGGAAACGCTGGCCGTGCGCATGGACAAGCACTGTGACAATGCACTGAAGCTGGCACAGCATCTGGAAGGGCATTCCGCACTCAAGCAGGTTCGCTATCCGTTTTTGCCGTCTTTTCCTCAGTATGAATTAGCCAAAAAGCAAATGCGCCTGGGTGGTGGCATAGTCACTTTTGAACTCAAAGGCGGAATTGATCAGGGCAGAAAGTTTTTGGATGCATTGAAAATGATCTCCCTGTCTGCCAACCTGGGTGACACACGCACCATTGCCACACATCCGGCATCCACCACGCACAGCAAGCTTTCTGAGGAAGAAAGACTGGCAGTGGGAATCACACCGGGCCTTGTAAGGGTGTCAGTTGGGTTAGAGCATATGGATGACATCATTGCAGACGTGGAGCAGGCTTTGGACCGATCCAAATAATTCATCTCATAAACTCACTTGAGTAGTGCACTGGTCATCTCCGGAAAAATCACCAGTAAGATCAAAAAAGCGATCTGAATCAATACAAAAGGGATAATTCCCTGATAAAGATGACTGGTTTTCACCTCAGGAGGAGCTACCCCTTTCAGGTAAAAAAGTGCAAAACCGAATGGTGGGGTAAGAAAAGAGGTCTGCAGGTTAACAGCCAGTAAGATGCCGATCCAGATCAGGTCGATGCCCATGGCCACAAACAATGGAGCCACCACTGGTACGATGATGAACACAATCTCAATGAAATCGATAAAGAACCCCGCCACAAAAACCAGCGCCATCACCAAAAACAGGAAAGCATAGGGGCTCAGATCGGCACCCTCTATCAATTCAAGGAATAATTTATCGCCCTCCAGCCCCCTGAATACCAGGGAAAATGCCGTAGCCCCTACCAGAATCATAAAGACCATGGAAGTGAGCAATGTCGTTTCCTGCATCACCTCTTTCAATACGGACAAGGTGAGCTTGCGCTGCAGTAGCGTAAGCAATATGGCTCCAAAGGCACCTACTCCAGCTGCTTCTGTAGGGGAAGCGATGCCCGCAAAAATGGACCCTAACACTGCGAGAATCAAAAGAAAAGGAAAGACAAAAGACTTGACCACTTCCTGAGAGAAACCCCGCTCCCGAAACAACAACACTTCATCTTTGGGCATAGCAGGGGCCTTATCTGGAAATATCTGCGCATAGATAATAATGTAAAGTACATAGCAGGCTACCAGACCTACTCCAGGGATCACGGCTGCCAAAAACAAATCGCCGACGGGCACATTGAGTACGCTGCCCAAAAGTACCAATACTACAGATGGAGGAATGATTTGCCCCAGAGTACCCGAAGAAGCAATCACCCCGGTACTCAGCCTGGGGCCATATCCACGTTTCAGCATGGTAGGCAGTGAAATCAGGCCCATAGTGACCACCGTGGCACCCACAATGCCCGTGGAAGCGGCCAACATGGCACCCACCATCACCACGGAGATGGCCAAACCGCCACGGAACCTACCAAAAAGCAGGGCCATGGTTTCCAGCAGGCGCTCCGCTATCCCGGATTTCTCCAGCATGATGCCCATAAAAACAAACAAAGGCACCGCCAACAGCACAAAGTTTTGCATGGTGCCATACACCCGCAATGCCAGGAGATAAAAAAAATCCACATCAAAGACCATGATGCCAACCAGTACGGAGAGACCGCCAAGGGTAAAAGCCACCGGAAAGCCAAACAGGATCAGAACAAAAATGGCAACAAATAAAATAATCGGGAGATACTCAATCATGATCAAAAATAGTCTTCAGGGATTTCAATGAGATGGAGAGGCCTTGCAGTGCCAGCAGCAGGAAGCCAACCGGGATCGCAGACTTGATGATGTACCTGGCGGGCAACCCCCCGGGATCAGGGCTGGTCTCACCCATCAGGTAGGCATTTTTAGTAAACTGAAATCCTTCTGCCATTCCAATCAGACACAGGGGAATGAGTAAAAACAGACAGCCAATCAGATTCACAATCGCCTTTTGACGATCCGAAAACCGCTGATAAAACACATCTACCCGTACGTGCTTGTCCTGATGAAAAGTCCACCCGGCAGAGAGTAAAAATATGGCAGCGAAGAGGTGCCACTCGAGCTCGAAGGAAGCCGAAGAGGTGATCTGCAGGGAGTAACGCAGCGCCACATCCACAATGATAATAACCACCAACAGAAGACTCAGCCAGCTCACGGATTTGCCAACATACACATTGACCTTATCTATCCATTCTGAAATTCTGATCACATTTTTTAACTTTTTGAGACATAAAACTTACCGTCAGCACCAATATATCCGCCATTTATCAAAAAATACATTAGATACGGGAAATGGATACCAAAAAGCCACCAAAATCAACTTTTACCCAATATCATTGCGGATATGAGAAATAACTCATGCATAAAATTTGGAATAATTTCCGTTTTTATGCTCCTGACCAACCTACCATCCACGGCCCAATACCTGATTGAAGGGCTTGACCTGCAAAAAAATATCTATGCCTGGCACGACCAGGCACTAGGCAAGGATAAAACCGGCATTTTGCTTGGTGAATATCAGGAAATTCAGCGTCAGTCCAGAGAAACAAGTCAGTTTTTTGACGACAGCCAGTGGATCCCCAACCGATTGAAATACCGTGGTGAAATATATGATGGCATCTATCTTAGCTACGATATTGAAACTGACCTACTACTCATCCGTCATCCCACTAACTTCAACTATCACTCCCAAGCCATCAAGCTCATCCAGCGGGATGTGGAGTGGTTCGAATATTCCGGACATACCTTCCGATATATTCATGAACCTGTACTTCATTTTGGGGAAGGCTTCTTTGATGAGATGTACCTCGGTGAAAGTCTTCAAATGTTTGCCAAACGCATAAAAATCACCGAAACAGACCGAGTCATCACCTATGTGACTGCAGACAAGTTTATCATCCGATATCAGGACGAATACCACAGACTCAGGTCAAAGTATTCGGTGATAAAGCTACTCAAGCCCTACAAAAAAGAGATTCGTCAGTTTATTAAAGCCAACCAGATCAAAGCAAAACCGGAATATGAGTCGGATATGATCCAGCTCATCTCTTTTTGCGATGAACTACTAAATGCATCGACCAACCAATGAAGTTCAGTAAAATCCTGATTGGCACAATGCTCACCGTGGTTTCATGGCAGGCGGTCTCCCAAACCACAGAATCAGTCGTCTCTGGCGACTATGTGCAAGCTCCATTGCAGACGGTCTTTGAGCAGATCGAGCAACAAACCGGGCTGACTTTTTTCTATCATCAACCATGGGTGGACTCTGTGAAGGTAACTGCCAGTTTTCACCAGACACCCCTCAGTACAGCCCTGACCACCATACTGGAGGGCTCCAGTCTCAGTTTTCATCTGATAGCGGGGCGGGTCATCATTACCAACAATGCAGTGGTGATCAGTCAGCCCACCATCCTGCAATCGTTCAACCAGTCATCGGAAATCTCTGGTGGAATTGCCAAAGGACTCGTGTTTGCCCGCGAATATCAGGACCAGACCGATGACCAATCCGATCTGGAAAACTATGTGTTTGAGATTGGTAATCGAAATCACATGAAAACAAATGGCTCCTCCACCATCGCCGGATACGTAAAGAGTGTAGAAAATGGTGAGCCCGTGGTTGGTGCCCTGGTTTATCTCCCCGAACCATTCACCGCCACCTCTTCGGATGAGAGCGGGTTTTATTCCCTCACATTGCCCAACGGCAAACACAAGATCATGATACAATATGTGGGAATGAAAACCACCCAACGCAACGTGGTGCTTTTCTCCAGCGGAAAACTTAACGTGGACATGGATGTGGATGTGATTGCTTTGCAGGAGGTGACGATCGAGTCTGACAGGGACATCAATGTGAAAAGTGTCCAGATGGGGGTCAATAAAATTAATATTGAAGAAGTAAAGACCGTGCCCATCGTACTTGGGGAAAATGACATTTTGAAAATAGCCACCACCAAGGCGGGCGTTCAAACAGTGGGTGAGGGTGCCTCGGGATTCAACGTGCGTGGAGGCAAGGCTGATCAAAACCTCATCCTGATCAATGATGCGCCGGTTTACAACGCCTCGCATTTCTTTGGTTTTTTCTCAGTCTTCAATTCGGATGCCATCGAAAACATGGAACTCTATAAAAGCGGAATTCCTTCCAAATTTGGAGGTCGGCTGTCTTCAGTTTTCGATATACAGGCCAAGTCTGCCAGCAAGACGGAGTTTAAAGGTCAGGGCGGCATTAGCCCCATTACCTCCAAAATGACGCTGGAGATCCCCCTGATCAAAGACCGGACAAGCCTGCTGCTCGGAGGGCGCACCACCTATTCCAATTGGGTACTGTCCAAAGTGAAAAGCGCCGGGTTCAGTGAGAATCGCGTGTCCTTCTATGACCTCATCACCCAAGTCGATCATAAAATAGATGATAAAAATGACCTCCGGATTTCTGCCTATATGAGTCATGACAAGTTCAGGCTTTCCTCAGATACTTTGTTTTCATTTTCCAACTTCTCCTTTGATATCATCAATGGCTCGGCCCGGTGGACTCACAAGTTTACCAATAACCTGGAGGGTGCATTTTCGGCCATTTATTCAGATTATCACTACGACCTGCAGTATGATGAGTCAGCGCCCAATGCCTTCACTCAAAACTTTGGGATCAAAGAAGCCACCGCCAAGGCAGACTTTGACTTCTACCTGGAAGAAACCCGCAAAATCACTTTTGGGGCATCCACCAAAAGGTACGACGTGAATCCCGGACAAAAAATCCCTCTTGGAGAGGAGTCACTCATTCAGGGACAGGAGGTAGCGGGCGAAGGCGGGCTGGAAAGCGCCATCCACGTGGCCAGTGAAATAGAAATCAATGACTTCTCCATCTACGGAGGGCTCAGGTACGTGATGTTCAATGCCATGGGGCCGCAAAAAGTATATACTTATGCGCCGAGCCTGCCCAAAAACAGTGATACCGAGATAGACTCAACACAATACAGTCGTGGCGAAATAACCAAAACTTATCACGGGCCAGAATGGCGCTTCTCAGGACGATACACCCTCAATAATGTGAGCTCCCTCAAGCTAAGTCTGAGCCGCACCCGACAATACATCCATAGTCTCTCCAACTCGGCCTCACTCTCACCCACGGACACCTGGAGGCTTTCGAGTGAACACATTGCGCCGCAGACCGCCGACCAGGTGGCACTGGGCTACTATCGAAATATGTTCAGAAATCGGGTGGAAATCTCCGTAGAGGGCTATTACAGGCTGCTTCAAAACCTGGTGGACTTCAAGACCGGCTCCACTTATCTGCTGAATCAAAAAATAGAACGTGAAGTCCTGCAGGGACCGGGCAAATCCTATGGCGTGGAGTTTTCACTGACCAAATCCGGCCGACTGAATGGCTGGCTCAACTATGCTTATGCCCGAACGTTCATCAAACTGGATGGTGATTTTCAGGAGGAGACCGTCAACGACGGAAAATTCTTCCCCACTGGCTACGACAAGCCACATACCATCAACCTGGTGGCCAATTACAAACTGACAAGAAGATTTAGCTTTTCGCTAAACACCACCTACAACACCGGCAGACCAGTCACCTTCCCTGTCGCCGCCTTTGATTTCAAAGGGTCTCAGAATATTCACTTCTCAGACAGGAATGCGTTCAGGATTCCTGACTATTTCAGGATAGACCTGGGAATCAACCTGGAAGGAAACCACAAAATCCAGAAGCTGTCACACTCCTTCTGGTCATTGTCTATCTATAACCTTACGGGGCGAGACAATCCCTTTTCAGTATTCTTTGACGTGAAAAATGGCCAGATACAGGGCTCGCAGCTTATCGTATTTGGAGACCCCATTCCTACACTGTCTTACAATTTTAAGTTTTGAGCCGAATGAAAAAACAATCTCTCATACTGCTGTTGATCCTTGGCTCTGTGGTGGCATGCGTAAAACCCTATGACTTTGACCCACTCTCGTATGAAAAGGTGCTGGTGATAGACGGTGCCGTCACGAACGAGCCCGGTCCCTATGAAGTCAGCATCACCTATACTTTCCCATTGGATGGGACCACCACAGAAACGGTGAATGACGCCCAGGTGTGGGTAACGGATGGGGCCGGACTGAGAACAGACTTCAGTGCGGATGAGTCTGGAGTTTACACCTCACCACCCGCTTTTCGCGGGGTGGTAGGCAATAGCTATAGCCTGTTTGTGGAAATGCCCGATGGATCTCTTTATACTTCCGATGAGCAGTTGCTCCGGGCTTCACCCGAGATAGACAGTATCTACGGAAAATATGCCCAACTGCCTGATGAGGCTGATGAACAAAACGTAGGTGGCATTCAGTTTTTCATAGACTCACATGATGATTCGGGCAATACCCGACATTATCGCTACGAATGGGAAGAGGCCTATAAAATACAGGTGCCCTACCCGGCCCATTATGAAGTGGTGGTATCGGATACCGACACAGCCATCGTACCACTGGATACCCCAAAAGGAATTTGCTATCAGGAGTATTACTCCAACTCGCTGATCTATGGCACCTCCGTAGGCTCCCGCGAAAATCGGATGGCAGAATTTCCCGTACGCTTTGTCAGTGAAAAACTCCCCCATTTGCGCACCCGCTACGCACTATTGGTCAAACAATACGCCATTTCAGAATCGGCTTACCTCTTTTACAAAAGGCTAAGAGAAAACAACGAATCGGGTGGTTCTCTTTTTGACAAGCAAACAGGATCTATCTTCGGAAATATCCATGCCGCTGACAATACCGAGCAATCCGTACTGGGATATTTTGAGGTCTCTGGTGTTTCCAGCAAAAGGAGATTTTTCTACAACCGCGACCTGGATGAGCGGCTAAGGGCCGGCCATTTCCCCTATAGCTGCCTTTATACGGAGCGCATATCTACCGTGCCAGATAGCGCCTATTATTACCTTCAGCTATACGATGGTAATATATACGCCCTTTACACATTTCCCCCTTCAGTAGATATTTACTCCAGGGGCTGTACAGATTGTTCATTTTACGCCGAGGTGATCCCTCCTGACTATTGGGTAAACTAGTAATGATAAAAAAAATACTTTCCATAGCAGCCATCACGCTCATCATCCACTCCGCCACAGGTCAACACCTCGACGTGCGGGAAGAGGTTTACCTACAAACCAACAGCTCTTTTCTCCTTACCGGAGAAACACTGTATTTCTCTGCCTTTGCCCGCAGTGCCGATACCGGGCTGCCTTCTCCACTTAGCAGCATACTTTATGTAGAGCTGATTGGTGCCGGTGGTAAATCGGTTTTCCAAAAAAAGATCCACTTAAATAACGGGCGGGGTAATGGTACTTTTTTCCTCTCATCGCTGGTGTCTTCCGGGCGATATCAGTTGCTGGCCTATACCCGGTGGATGAAAAATTTTCAGGATTATTTCCAGGTGCCCATTGTGGTAATCAACCCTTTCGAGGAATATGCACAGCCAGCGCAAATCGAAGAACCGGCAGTCACCTTTTACCCGGAAGGTGGCACCTTAGTGGCCGGGCATGAGAATGACATAGTGATGAAAATTGACCGTGGCAATCCCGAGGGGATCACCGGCCGGGTGGTCAGTGCCTCCGGCGAAAAGGTAGCGGACCTTACACCGGGTAAAACCAGGCTCTCACGATTTACCCTTCCCGTGAAAAAAGATGAGTCGTACCAGGCCATATTGGAGGATCGGGCAGGTAATTTTCATTTCATAGACCTGCCCGGAGCAGCACCCAGCGGGACGACCATCCAGGTAAGAGATGCTGGCCATAGCTACGGCATCACGCCCATTGGTACACCTGCTCACGAAGGTGCATCACTACTCACCATCAGCGATGGCCAAAATCCGGTTTTCCAGCAACGTGTTGAGGTCAACACACGGGTTTTGCTTCCAAAAAACGAACTATCTGCCGGTACTTACCTCGTTACTGTCACCAGTGTCGCGGGCAACCCGTTAGCTTCACGACTACTCTGGCATCCCGGCAATTTGCGTGAGCAAAGCAGTGACGCCATGGCTCCTTATCATACCAGATCGGCTGTCACCATTCCACTTGAGTTTGACTATGGAGCAGATGTATCCGTCTCTGTAAGAAAGATAGAATCGCACCATCGGCCCATCTCAGCCATCCACCATGCCTTACTCGGCAGAATCAATGCGTTATGGAACCTTAACGTTCGCGAAACCCCCGACTGGAAGGCTTTTGACAATCGCATGATTGTGAGTGAATGGAAATGGGGTTCGACAGAAATGCCTGACACAGTCAAATGGCTACCGGAGCTCCGTGGTGAGTTGATCGAGGGAGCGCTGAATGTTGCCGAAGTATCGGGAGACAAGCCACCTTTCGTGGCACTGAGTATCAGCGGAGAAGACTATCAGCTCCAGACCGCTCAGGTAAATGCAAACGGCCATTTTCAGATCTTAATCAACCCGGCCGAAGGAGCCCGTGATGCGTACCTCAGTGTACTCGGCACCACAGACGCAGCTTCTTTTCAGGTGGAAAATCAGTTTTTAACCCCTTACCCCCCTTTCGACTATTCGCTGCCATATTTGGATTCCGCGATGGTTGCCACGCTCGTGGAGCGTAGTGTGAGAAACCAGATTGAAAATGCCTACTATGAGCTGAAAAAAGACAGCATTGTGCCCCAGACTTACTGGAATCCTCAGTTTGACTATGACATAAGCTATGTCCTGGATGACTACAACAGGTTTCCGGAGCTCTACGAGCATTTTATAGAATTCATCCCCGAAGTGATGGCCAGAAAGAATAAAAACCGATCCAAGATCAAGGTGCTGACCAAATACGTTACCACCGGCACCCTGGATCCGCTTCTGCTTATAGACGGAGTGCCTACTACAGCAGATGAAATCCTAAACTTCAGCCCTTATAAAATTGAGCGCATCGGGGTGATAAACAATCGGGTATTTGTAGGGCCTCTCGTAGCAGATGGTATCGTGTCTTTCCACACCTTCGAAAAAAATCTTCATGGCTACAAGCCGGGGCCCAATAGTTTCAATGTTCAGTACAAAGGGCTCGACCCGGTTCAGCGATTCAGCTTTCCTACTTACGAAGATGCTCATCAGGGGCTTGCCAGAATTCCAGACTACAGACAGCAATTATACTGGAACCCTTCTCTGACCGTAGGTGAAAATGGGGTTAAAGAAGTTGAATTTTACACGGGCGATACTACCGGTTCTTTTGAGGTGGCCATAGATGGTTATGACGAAACCGGCTCACCCATCAGCATCAGGAGATACTTCATGGTCCAGCCCATCAATCAGCCAGCTTCAAATTAAGGGAGAGGTTTTCCGCATAGTCACAGTCGCAATCGTCTGATCCCAGGGTCATTTTCTTGCCGTCAACAGCCACTATCTGGCGGATCCCTTTTGTATAAGTCACCGTGGCAGAGTAGTATTTATCAGCCTCCAAATCATAATAAACGGGTGATTCTGTGGCCCACTCGGAGAACAGGGTATCTTGTTTTTCAATCTTTCCTTCGAAGATGGTAAGTAGCACTTCCGGGTTTTCGTCATTGATGGTGAACCTCACTTTCAGCTCACCAAAAAAAGGCCCCGGATCGCAGGCACATTCATCGCAATGAATACTCAATGCCACCAAAAAAAACACAAGGACAAATAGCGGCTTTCTCATCCGTTTCTGGTTATAAGTCCTCCAAATGAAAGAAAAAATCTGTGTTTTTCCAGCTTGTTGGTCCTGGTATCAAAGTAGGAATATCCCAGCTTCAGAAATGCAGAGTCACCCACTTTTTTGAAAAGTCCAAACCGGGGAATGGCCACCCAACCATTTGGAGGTTTTCTTTCGGTACCTCCGTACACCCCCCAGGTGTACACGCCATTCAGCTGAGCAAAAGCACCCAGTCGGGCAGATTCGAAACGCTGAAGGTATTCCGCGCCCAATCCCAAATAATAACGCTCTTCCGGATATTGGTAAAACACATTATTTCCCCTGTATTCCAGAGTCTTCTTCCGGAATGGACGGGCATCAAAATTGGTGAAGAGGTTGATATTTCTAGCCTTGTTCATCAGTCCGGCCTCCATTCCCAGCGCGGCATCCTCCATATTGAGGTCGCTCCGTAATCCCAGGTATAACGCCGGTTTCAAACCAAACACCTCGTCATACCTGTCTTCCACCACCACCTCCTGGGCAGCAGCAGTCAGAAACCAAAAGCCAATGAATGTGTTAATGATCAGGCGCACAGTATGGTAGGGTTAAATGTTAGTGAATTTAACAACAAACACAATCTGTGCCAAAGCTAATTTCTTATCGTAACTTTGCGTGATGGAGGAGAAGAAGGATATCAGAAAGATGAATCTGCAGCAGATCAAAGACTACTTTGTATCTGTTGACGAAAAAGCATTCCGAGCCGTGCAGGTCTGGGAGTGGCTCTGGCAGAAGTCTGCCCGGTCTTTTGAGGAAATGACGAATCTCTCCAAAGGGCTTCGCGAAAAGCTGGAAAGTGAGTTTGTACTTCGCCCTATAAGCATTGCGACTTCTCAGAAATCGAACGACGGCACCATCAAATCGGCCTTCAAGCTCTATGATAATGAGCTGATAGAAGGGGTACTGATTCCTGCAGACGACCGCATGACGGCCTGTGTCTCTTCACAGGTGGGCTGCTCACTGAGCTGCAAGTTTTGTGCTACCGGCTATATGGATCGAAAAAGAAACCTGGACCCGGGCGAAATCTATGACCAAGTGGTGGCCATCGATGCGCAGGCCAAAAAAGACTTCAACCTTCCCCTCTCCAATATTGTCTTTATGGGCATGGGTGAGCCTTTGCTGAACTATGCCAATGTATTGGAAGGGATCAACCGAATCACCGCTGAGGATGGACTGAACATGTCACCCAAGCGGATCACGGTCTCTACTGCCGGCATTGCCAAAATGATCAAAAAACTGGCCGATGATGAAGTACGATTCAACCTGGCTCTTTCCCTACACGCCGCTGATGACAAGAAAAGGAACCAGATCATGCCGATCAATGAGAGTAATACCCTGGAGGCATTGCGTGAGGCACTGATGTATTTCTACCAAAAAACTCAAAACAAGATTACGTTTGAGTACATCCTGTTTTACAACTTCAATGACACACTGGAGGATGCAGAAAACCTGCTGAAGTTTGCCCGTCAGATTCCGTCTAAGATCAACATCATAGAATACAACCCGATCTCGGAGGCCAATTTCAAAAATACGGAAGAAGACAGGCTGGAGAAGTTTGCCAACTACCTGAAGAAGAACAAAGTGACTGTGAACATCCGAAGAAGTCGTGGCAAAGATATAGATGCTGCCTGTGGTCAGCTGGCCAACAAGAATAAAGCGGCCTAGTGATTAGGACCATCCAGATGAAAACAGCAGTATGACCATAATGATCACTGCCAGCAGCAAGGCCAACCAGGCTGAACTGATAATCACCCCGGCAATGGCTAATCCTTTATAATCTTTATTAAATGCCTTCTTATAACGCTTGAGCGAAATCAGCCCGGTAACTAAGCCCACGGCGATCAGGGGAAAAATCAGTACCGGCAAAGCAATGGCCAGAATGGAGGCTATAGAACTGGAAAATGAGATAATGGCCAATGATTTGGCTTCATTGTAAACATCATCGAAACGGGTAATGGAGGTATCCTGAACCAGCTCCATTTTTTCCATCAGCTCTGGAGGTAACACCTCGACCAGTCGATCCTTCAGTCGCTCGATCCGTCGGGATTCAATCCCTGATAGCCTTTTCTCACTGTGCTTGCTTTCAGCAATCATTTCAAGGCCTCTCATGTCTGGTACCAACCCGGGAGCCTGACCTGAAGGCAACACAGGATCAGTTTCCAATGAGACTAAAAAGGGGTACTCTTCTCTTAATATAAGGCTATCTGATGATCCAACGACATGCTGGTTACCAGGTGCC
The DNA here is from genome assembly GCF_040222955.1 of Marinoscillum sp. Lineage (GTDB taxonomy): Bacteria > Bacteroidota > Bacteroidia > Cytophagales > Cyclobacteriaceae > Marinoscillum. The sequence goes on from NZ_JAVKCA010000022.1 coordinate 90,369, forward strand.
ACAAAATGTGATTTGATCCTGCTGTGTCGAAAGTCTTTTTTTTGTTTCTGATTCAGGTCGATACAAGCATACCTGGAAGGGGCGCACTGGCTCAGTGTAAATGCCAACAGCAAAAGCGAATAAAATCGGAACATAAAGTGCGTGATTACTTCTAATAAATGTAATCATATTCCGCTGACAATCAAGCACCCTTAAAAACACAATTTATCAGGAACTCTTTGGATCCTGGCGGCTCAGAAACTTTCCAAACCTTTTCATCACCCAGAGGTGCAATAGTGCCTGTGAATTCACATATAGGTACCATGGCAGTCGAGGGACAAACTCGTGAATGGCCCCTATGATATAACGCCCCTCCAGCACGGACCTGAACTCCAACCAGCCATAGCTTCCCTTGCCTGCCAACAGCCCGCCCACGATGTAATAGACCTGCCGATGTTCATCGCTTCGCTCCGTTGCATATTGCAACTTGAGAACTACCATTCCGAAAAGCAGAAAGCTCACTAAACCCTCTTCCTCATTGACCCTGATCAGATACCGAAAGGCATCTGGTAGCCATGTCAAATAAGCCCTGGCTACCCATTCGGCACTCAAACCCCCGGGGTTGGTCAGGCGCTGCACGCTCCGCACGGTATTTTTTGCTTGTCCCCCCGGTCGGCTTTTGGGCAATGATGGTACTTCGTCCGCATTTTCCAAGGTGAATTCTACAGCCTCCTCAAATGCCTTATACTTTAACCCCAACGCTCTGATCAGGGGATGCTCTTCCACAGTCATTTGATGCCGGAGACTCTCTATCAGCGGAGAAACGAACGTGGTGCTACTATCGGAAAACACTGCCACCCAAAGTTTGGAAAGCCCAAGTGAAAACACCGGTACAGATCTGATGATTCGGTGCTTCCCTAGCATTTTGGCCGTAGTCTGCAGCATTCCCATATAGGTGTTCTTCTCCGGTGTGCCTATCTCGATAGCCTCACCATAGGCCTTTGTATTTCCAAAGCAGTAATCGATAATCACAAGCACATCCTCCAAAGCCACTGGTTGGGTCTCCGACCGGGTCCACTCGGGGCAGAGCATTACAGGAAGGCGGGACACCAGTTTTTCAATGATCTCAAACGAGGATCCACCTGGCCCCACTATAATGCCCGCCCTCAGTGCGGTAAGCGCTGCACTGCGGCCACCAAGGGTGACCTCCACCTCATATCTGCTCCTCAGGTGGGTAGACAGTTTGCTCTCATCTTTGGGCAGAATGCCCCCCATGAAAACGATTTGCTTCAAACCCACAATTTCTGCGGCCCTGGAAAAGTTGTCTGCAAGCAGGAGATCGGTATCTTCAAAATGGCTTTGGTTGAGCCTTGTGGACGGCTGCATCGAGTGGACCAGGTAAAGTGCGTAATCTGCGCCCCGAATAGCCTCCGTAGTACTCCGTACAGAATAAAGATCAACCTTTTTCCAGATGACCTCCTCTTTAGCTGAGGGCTCCATTTCGCTTCTGCTCAGGGCTATGATGTGGTACTTATGTGAGTAGGCCGCTATGAACCAGCGACCTATAAATCCAGTGGCTCCGGCAATGGCGATTGTAGGCTTCATCCATGTCAAACCTTAAACAAGGCGAAGAGTTTAATTTCTCGCCCCAAAACCTGGCAATAAATCAGCGCAAGGGAAAATATGCACCAAGGGAGTACAGAAGTTGTGTCGGGGGTAAATCAGTGCTTATTTGCTTGGCTCCGGGGCCTTCTTCCAGCTGAAAGCCTAGTCCTATCTGAGCAGTAAACCACTTTTTGCCTCTAAAAACATAACTCGGCCCCAACAAACTCTGCGTGTAGTATTCTTTAAAACCCTGATGCCAATAGGTAAGTGACAAAAAAGATGATCGGATACCTCCTTTTGGGTGGTAGTTGATAGCCGCACCATACCCTATAAGACCTGCTCCCACCTGAAGGCCCAGCTTATTCTCTATCAGAAACTCCAGGTCACCACCTATGAGCGACCCTCCTCCTTGCAGGATACCGAGCGTGACCGTACCAATATAACCCTCGTCGGTTTCTCCATTAAGCATTTTCATCAGCTCTTCCTGAGTGATCTGACCGTAAGAAGCTACCGAAATCAGTAGCATAGAGGCGCAAAAGATGAGAAGTTTCACGGGTTTACTTTTTACTGGCGTTGAAGAGTTTTTGTTTTTCCTCCTTGCTCAGGCTATCATAGCCAGATTGCGAGATTTTGTCCAGAATGGCATCTATTTCTTCCTGCTCACTTTTACTTCCAGCAGCGGACTTTCTGGGTTTAGATTTAGCAGGTTCGCCACGATGGGTCACTTTGATTTTGGGTGACGCTACAAAGAAGCTTTTCACCCACTCCATAAAACCGATGATCCAGGCTCCAATATCTGTCCCGGACCGTAATTGAGAGATGTACAACCAACCGATCAGCGCACCTCCCAGGTGAGCGATGTTGCCTCCCGCATTGCCACCGGTACTCCCCAAAAACGAAACGATCACATAAAATGCGGCTATGTACTTGATTTTCACCGGCCCCAAAAAGAGCATGAAAAAAGTGTAATTGGGCATGAATACCGCCGCTGCCACCACCGTGGCATATACTGCCGCAGAGGCGCCTACCATGCCGCTAATGGATGCCACCTGATCCTGATAAAAGGGAATGAGGTTATATACCAGCAAATAAGCGACCCCACCGGCCAGTGCCCCCAGAACATAGATGGCAATGACCTTCTTGTTTCCCAAAAACTCAAGGATCAACTTGCTGAACCAATAGAAAACCAGCATATTGAATAGGATGTGCAAAATACCTGTAAGACTATGGGCGAAAGCATATGTGATCAGCGTCCATGGTCGGGTAAGAAACTCCCCGAAGGAGGGAGGAATGGAAAACTGATTGTAAATGACACTGAACAAACCGTCCGCATTTGACAGTCTGGTGACCACCATTAATACACCCAAAAATAAAAACACAATGATGTTGATAATGATCAACTGTGCCGGAGCATTGTTGGGTTTGTTCCAGGCGTTCTTAAAATCGTCTATTATGCTGTTGTTCATCATTTAGTAAAACCTCCCATTGTCTTGTTGCCAAATCTTAAGCAGTATATATGCAATCAACATCCCTCCAAGGTGGGCCAGGTGGGCCACATTGTCACCTGATGTCCGACTAAATTCGGAATAAAGTTCATAGAGTCCATAAAAAAGAACCAGATATTTAGCCTTGATGGGAATCGGTGGAAACAGCAGAAAAAGCTGTGTATTGGGAAACAACATGCCAAAGGCCATCAAAATTCCAAATACCGCACCGGATGCTCCCACCATGGGCACATTGGTGATGGATGAGAAAATATCTTTGACAATCTCTACGGCCTGCTGCTGGTAGGCTACATTATCTGCGTTTTGATAGTAATCATCGGAGAACTCCGCCAGCCTTGGCAGGTTATAGTGATAAGATTTGTGCTCCACGATGAACATGCTGAAGGCCTCAGGGTTAGGATTATCCAGATAAGCCTCAGTGTCATTTTTCAAGCCGATATTCTCCACATAATCCGCAGCTCCGTAAAGCACCCCGGCACCAATACCACAAATCAGATAGAATGTCAGAAAGCGCTTCGATCCCCAGACCTGCTCCAGCATAGGTCCGAAAATAAAAACCGCGAACATGTTGCCCAGAATGTGACCAAAACCACCGTGTATCCACATGTAAGTGACAAACTGATACGGCACAAAATCCTCAGCAAAAACCACCCGAAGGCCAAATATTTGTGATAAGGGGAGGGAAAGAATGGCTTGAATTAAAAAAATCCCGACATTGATGATCAGGATGTTTTTCACCATCGGTGTGATTCTCATCATGAGCTAAACCAGCTTTTAATTTTGTCTAAACTAATCAATTTATAAGTCGGATTGCCATCAGGCGTATAGTTTGGCTGCTTGCATGCAAAGAGCTGATCAATCAGCTGCTCTGCCTCCTGATCTCCCAGACTTTTACACTTGATCGCCGCGGTCCTTTTGGCCAACGACCGACACAAGTTTTCCTTTTGGTTAATCCCCAGTTCCTTTTTATTGAATTTAAATTGTTCGAGCAGCTCCTCAAAAATCTCCTTCTCATTACAATTGGAAAGTTCTGCTGGTACGCCCTGAATAACGATCATATGCTGACCCATCTCCTCAAACTCAAAACCGAGCTTCTGAATTTCCGGCTTTATCTCCATAACGAGGGAATAATCAGATGGGTTTAAAGAAATCTGCTGTGGAAACAAACTGCTCTGCGAACCGCTGGCATCTCGGGTGAGCTTAGTCTGATAGCGCTCAAAAAGAATCCGCTCAAATGCCGCCCGTTCATCTATGATGGTCATCCCTGATTTCACTTGCCGGATAAGGTACTTCCCGTGCAGGCGGTATGTCTTGCTGGGAATCAACTCACCCTGGTCGGGCTGCTCGTGCATGCTGCTGGCAAAGGTCATGGTCTCCTCCGGCATTTCCCGTTCCATTTGTTCGGGGGAAACAATGTCCTCCCTTTTGGCAAAATCATAAAGTGACTCCCAGTTTTTGGCTTTATCCCTTTCCGAATCTATGTTTTTAAACTGCGCGTACTGATTGTCTTTGATACTTGACCCTCCTCCGGGGCGGATCGTTGAGGACGTAAACTGTTCAAAATTTACATCGGTAGAAAAATCCAGCGAAGGGGTCACATTGAATGAGCCCAAAGACTGCCGCACTGCGGAGTTAATCACTCCGTAGAGCATCCGGTCATCGTCAAACTTCACTTCGGTTTTGGTAGGATGCACATTGATGTCTACATGAAGCGGATCCATCTCCACGAAAAGCACATAAAAAGGAAAATAATCCTCTTTCAACAGGCCCTGAAACGCCGTAGACACGGCATGATTGAGGTAATTATTTCTGATGTATCGCCCATTCACAAAGAAAAACTGTTCGCCACGGGTTTTCTTGGCAAACTCCGGCTTGCCTACATAGCCAGTGACCTTTACGTGTGGGGTTTCCTCATCACAGGGGATTAGCTGCTGCTGATAATTTTTTCCAAAAAGCTGGACAATCCGCTTGCTTAATTTGCCAGACTCCAGTTGGTACATCTCCAGATCATTGTTGGTCATAGACATGGCCACCTCCGGGTTGGCAAGGGCCACCCGGTGAAACTCGTCCGAAATGTGTCTGAGTTCTACCGGGTTGGATTTCAAAAAATTCCTTCGGGCGGGCACATTGTAAAACAGGTTTTTCACACTGATGGAGGTGCCATCCTTGGTCGCCAGCGGCTCTTGTTTTTTGATCTCAGAAGACTCTACCTGCAAAATGGTGCCCAGCTCGTCCTCCCGTCTTTTGGTACGCATCTCCACTTGGGCTACAGCAGCTATAGAGGCCAGCGCCTCGCCACGAAAACCCATGGTGCGGATTTTGAAGAGGTCCTCGGCAGTTCTTATTTTGGAGGTTGCATGCCGCTCGAAGCTCATGCGGGCATCGGTGACACTCATGCCCTTTCCATCATCAATCACCTGAATCAGCGTACGACCGGCATCCTTCACCACGAGCTTGATCTGACTGGCGCCCGCATCAATACTATTTTCCAGAAGTTCTTTCACCACAGAGGCGGGGCGCTGCACCACCTCTCCTGCAGCGATCTGATTGGCAATACTATCAGGTAGTAAGTAAACAATATCCTCCATCTACTGAGCGCCTCGTGATGGTTTTCTGAATCTGAAGTATAAGTAAACCGGTACCGCAAGCCACAGTACATACAAAGCATCATTGCCAAAGTACAGCCAGCCCATGACCAGGCAGCCCAGTATAGCAGCGATCAACATCTGCAAAAGAGAGGTATTGGGGACTGCATCGGTTTTCCGCTGAAAACTAATCTTACCAGGGCTATAATTTTCTGAATGGCCACCTTCCATCTCCCGCCGGATATATTCGGTACGTTCTTTGATCTGCTCTTTGACAGGGTCGTAGTAGCGAGGTTCTATTTCGAAACGACGGGTCTTGGGCACTTTTATAAAAGATGGGAATCTCATGTTGATTATCTTATGTTCTACCAAATAAACAAGCGCTTGATCTCCTTGTTTTGGTATCCCGCCAAGGATATTCATTGCTTATTCGACCGTCTACGTGATATTTTCGATCAGTGACACAGGTCTTTGCACAAAGTTAATTTAATTTGACACAATGCATTTTATTAAAAGCATATTGGTACCTCTAAGTTCCATGCTCTTTTGCGGAGCACTCTGTGCCTCAGGTTTTGTGGCCGAGAAAGCTGACAGTCTGTATCAGCACATGAGTACCATACAACGCCTCAATCAGCTTGTGCTGGTGAGCTCCTCTCAGGACAAGCTTCCCTCCGTTTCAGGTGATTTCGGTGGTATCTACTTTTCTGAACCCCTGAAAACTTCATTTGAAAAAAGAGACCAGCTGATTGTAGTGCAGCTAGACGAACGACTCAACCCCTTCACAGAGGAGCTGATTAATCTTCCCGGACTATACACCCTGGCAGCGCTCTCCCGTGCCGACCTGCTGAGTACCTACCTTTATCACCTGGAAGCGGCCAGTAAAAGCCGGGGCATCGACATGCTGATCCTGCCCGAGGTAAATCATCCCGGAACCGCCGTGGAACTGACCCTGCGTAAAATGAAAGCACATGATCCGGACTTTTTCCGGGATAAGAACAGCCTTTCATTCACCGCTGCCAAAAAGAAGAAAGAGCTCATTCGTGTGTTTGAAAAAAGTGATTTTTGGGTGATCCCCGAAACGGAAACTCAAACCGCCAGCAGCCGACTTGAAAAGTACTCGGACAAAATCGCCGCAGCGGTGTTCTTGGAAGACAAAGTTCGCCAGAACATCCTCGCCAGGCTTTTGAGTACTTCCGGGTCGCCCACGGATCAGCTGCCCAACCAACTGGCTGTGGCCATCAGCAAGGCTTCCATCATCCCCCTGCAACGAGTGTCCGGAACATTCCCCATCCAAAACGACACCATCTCCTTTCTGACCAATCAGCCCTACGGCCCTATGGCCAATATGCTCAGAAAATATGCTTACGTGAAGACCGCTTATGCGGAAATTCTTACCAGCCATTCACCCATTATTTTGGATAACAACTCCTTTATCCCTCCCGGTATCCTGAATGGGGACCGTGAAGTCATCTTTGTAGGCGACCTCAAAAATCTGCAAAATCATGCAGAGGTGCTGGACGCTGCGCTCGTTTATACCAACCCCAGCGACATCTACAGTTACGTTATTCCCCAACAGCTTTTCGGGGCCGCTGACATTACGGGCAGGCTTCCCTATGGTGTTGAAAAGCTTTCTACCTTCAACAATGACCAGGTTAATGGTAAAAAAATACTGGGTTACGCCCCGGCCGAAATGACCGGATTGGACAGGTCTGCGCTCTTTAAAATAGAGCAGATCATGGCAGATGCCATCAGCAGTGGGAGCACCCCGGGCGGGCAGTTAGCCATCGCCGTAGATGGCGCCATTGTCCTCGATCAGGCCTATGGCTTCCTGACTTATGACAGCCTGATCCCTGCAGAAAAAACCACCCTCTATGACCTGGCTTCTGTGACCAAAGTGACCGGCACACTGCTGGGCGTCATGAAACTCTATGAAGGTGGGCTGTTGGATTTGGATGCGCGAATAGATACTTACCTGCCAGCGTATCAAAATTCCAACAAAGGCCACATCACCGCCCGGGCACTACTTGCTCACAATGCAGGCCTGAAACCTTATGTCCCTTTTTGGCAAAAAGTACTCACCGCAGACATGCTGGAAACTTTCTACTATGAGGATGAAGCCGCGCTGAAAGAGGATCGCAGAAGTTATTACACCCGCCCCAATACTATCCTTCAGGACACTTTGAAAAACTGGATCATACAATCGCCACTGATCCGGTACGACAGCATCCCGTTCTATAGCTACAGTGATATTGGATTCATGATACTGCACCAGGTTGTCGAGCAGATTGCCGGTCAGCCACTTGACCAGTACCTGGCTGAGACCTTCTATCAACCCATGGGCCTTCGCAGACTCACCTTCAATCCATTGGACCATGGCTTTCAGCGGTTTGAAATAGCTCCGACCGAGCACGATTATTATTTCCGGGAGGAACTCGTTTGGGGAGAGGTTCACGACCGCAATGCGGCAGTTTTTGGAGGTGTGGCAGGCCATGCGGGTCTTTTTGCTACTTCTCATGACCTGGTGGTGATTTTACAAACACTCCTGCAGGGAGGCACTTATGGTGACCATCAGTTTTTGCAGGCCTCCACCATCCAATATTTCAACCAGTGCTTTTTTCCTAACAACCGCCGGGCACTGGGCTGGGACAAAAAGGATGACAGGGTGGGCCATGTATCTGCTTTCACTACAAACGAGAGCTTCGGGCATACTGGATTTACTGGCACCATGATCTGGGCAGATCCGCAGTACAACCTCATTTTTGTATTTCTGTCCAACCGAATACACCCTAACTCTAATAACTACAAACTTATCCAGAAGAACATCCGTACAAAGATCCAGGATGTCGTGTATGAGGCATTGATGGCTAAATGGATAAAATAAGAACAAAAGGTTAAACCCCACGTTTACCTTTGCATAGTTATGAAAATAGGAATTGTTTGTTATCCTACCTACGGTGGGAGTGGTGTAGTGGCTACGGAACTGGGAAAGGCCCTGGCCAAAGAAGGGCACGAAATTCATTTTATCACTTATTCCCAGCCCACTCGGCTCGATTTCTTTAGCGAAAACCTCTACTATCATGAGGTCTCCGTGAAATCCTATCCTTTGTTTGACTACCCTCCGTATGAGCTGGCATTGGCCAGTAAAATGGTGGATGTGGTGGAACATGAAAAAATTGATATCCTGCATGTTCACTATGCCATTCCACATGCCTCTGCCGCCTACATGGCCAAACAGATTCTGAAAACTAAGGGTATAGTGATTCCGGTGATCACCACACTGCACGGGACCGACATTACGCTGGTGGGCAAAGATGCCACTTATGAACCTGTGGTTACTTTTTCTATTAACCAATCGGATGGTGTTACGGCGGTTTCTGAAGATCTTCGAAAAGATACTCTTGAGCACTTTGACATCACACGTGACATAGCAGTCATCCCCAACTTCATAGATCTGGAGCGTTTCAAAAAGCAAAAAAAGGATCATTTCAAAAAGGCCATTTGCCCGCTCGATGAAAAACTCATCGTACATACTTCCAATTTCCGAAAGGTAAAAAGGGTACAGGACGTGATTGATGTCTTCAACAGGGTACGCAAGGTGATCCCTTCCAAGCTGCTGATGGTGGGAGATGGCCCTGAGCGCCACACCATGGAAGAACTCTGTCGCAGCATGTGCAACATAGACGATGTGCGCTTTCTGGGTAAGCTGGAGGCCGTGGAAGAGGTACTTTCCGTATCGGATCTCTTCCTGATGACTTCCGAAAAGGAAAGTTTCGGACTTGCCGCCCTTGAAGCTATGGCTTGTCAGGTACCGGTGATTTCCACTAACGCGGGTGGGCTTCCCGAGCTCAACCTGCATGGCACCTCCGGTTTTGTCTGCGAAGTAGGAGATACTAAAACCATGGCCGAGTATGCCATCCACATCCTGGACGATGCCAACCTCCTGAAATTTAAGGAAGGAGCACTCAACCGAGCCAAGGATTTTGACGTAACTAATATTTTACCGCTATATGAGCGGTTTTATATACAGACCATGGAAAACACTAAAAACAGTGTTTCAACACTCTTGTGAAATACTTTTCATTTATCATTTTAGAATTAACTTTGCAGCAAATCGGCTGATATAGGTATGGAACTTAAGAACAAACCTCATACAAAGGGAACTAAAGCGCTATTCAAAAATCCAGTTTTGGAAAGACTTACCAGAACGCATATAGCTATTCCATTGATTTTGTTTAGCACTATTTCTACTTTTTTGATCATCTACGGGATCAACCAGGGCTACATTAATGCGGTGAATACCCCATTATTGTTCGTGGCGGGGCTACTCGCTTTCACTTTGATTGAATACATCATGCACAGGTTTCTGTTTCACCTGCAGCCCAAAACGGATAAGCAGGAGAAATTTGCCTACACCGTGCATGGCGTTCATCACGACTATCCAAAAGACAAAGACAGACTGGCAATGCCACCACCATTGAGCATTGTGATCAGTGCTATTTTCTTTGGGCTATACTGGTTAATCATGGGCAATCTGGTTTACGGTTTTCTCCCGGGATTTCTGATGGGCTATGCCGCATACCTATGGGTGCATTATATGGTGCATGCCTTCAAACCCCCAAAAAACTTTTTTAAGGTGCTTTGGGTACATCATGGCATTCATCATTACAAAGACCAACACAATGCCTTCGGGGTATCCTCTCCCCTTTGGGATGTGGTCTTTCGCACGATGCCTAAAAAATAAGCCTTTTAAGAATTTTTGGTTTTATTGTCCTTCATTCGCTTCGCCCTGCGCTTGCCCGGCGAAGCGGGTTCAAGAAAGATTTTGTAGAGACCGTCACGCAGCACTGTCATAATATCTACAAAAAGGCTGGCGAATATGGGTTTTCTTCCTGGCATATCGAACGGGTGTATATCTTAAATTTAAGAGGATTTTTCCATTTCCGCTAATCATTTAGACCATCCTTAGAAAAATCTGAGGTATTCTTAAAAAAGTGGAAATCATTCTTGGTTTTTTTTAGTTTACTAAGACCAAAACCACATCCGTATGATTGGCCAACGATTTACCGAATACATCCCAGAGAAAAACCCTGAGCAAAGCACTTTTGACAACCTGCTCAATGTCTTTCTTCAACTCATGGTGATCACTGCCGGAGATGTGGCTGAGGCCCTGAGCTGGCTTACCAACCTGGACAGGCAATACAATATCAGTAATGCGGAATATGGAATCGGGGACTTTATTGATGACCTCAAATCCAAGGGGTACATTACGGAAGACACTCAGAAGGGTGAATTCAAGCTCACGGCCAAGAGTGAGCAATCTATCAGAAAAAGTGCATTAGAAGAAATTTTTGGGAAGCTCAGAAAATCAGGCAAAGGCGACCACCACACCGGACATTCTGGACGTGGCGATGAGATCAGCTCAGACTTCAGAGAATTTCAGTTTGGTGACAGTCCGGAACAGATCGAACTAACCGAGAGTCTCAAAAACGCACAGATCAACCATGGATTTGGTGACTTCATGCTCACAGAGGGTGACCTGGAAGTGCGGGAGCGCGAATTCAAAACCCAAACCTCCACGGTGCTGATGATAGACATCAGTCATTCCATGATCCTATATGGCGAGGACCGCATCACGCCTGCCAAGAAAGTGGCTATGGCGCTGGCCGAAATGATCACCAAAAAGTACCCCAAAGACACACTGGACATCATCGTGTTTGGCAATGATGCCTGGCAGATAGAAATCAAAGACCTTCCCTACCTGAATGTAGGCCCCTACCACACCAATACCGTGGCCGGACTGGAACTGGCGATGGATCTGCTCAGAAGGAGAAAAAATAAGAACAAACAAATCTTTATGATTACCGATGGCAAGCCTACCTGCCTGAAGGAGGGGATCAAATACTACAAAAACAGCTTCGGGCTGGATCCAAAAATTCTGAATAAAACCCTAAACCTGGCGGCGCAGTGCCGCAGGATCAATATTCCCATTACCACTTTTATGATTGCTTCTGACCCCTATCTGCAGCAGTTTGTCCGCGAGTTCACAGAAGTAAACAGTGGCAATGCCTATTACAGCAGCCTTCAGGGATTAGGTCATCTGATTTTTGAAGACTACAAAAAGAACCGCAGGAAGAACCTTTAATAAACCGTTGATGAATTACACAGAGATACCAGTAGATAAACTCCTGAACATAAAAACATTGGGAGCACTGAAAAATACGGGCTACGAACCGCTCTCCATTAAGGAGGAACTCAGAAAGAACCTGATTGCCAACTTTCAGAAAAAACACAACGTGTTTGAAGGGATCTGGGGGTATGAAGACACGGTGATCCCCGACATAGAGCGCGCCATCCTGGCCAAACATAACATCAATTTTCTCGGACTCAGAGGACAAGCCAAAACCCGCATCGCACGGATGATGACGCTACTCCTCGACGAGTACATCCCCTGTGTCGCAGGATCTGACCTCAATGACGATCCATTGCGGCCAATTTCTAAGTTTGCCAAAGACACGGTGGCTGAGCACGGGGATGACACGCCCATCCGATGGATGCACAGGAGTGACAGATATACCGAAAAGCTGGCCACACCGGACGTAACCATCGCCGACTTAATTGGTGATGTAGATCCCATCAAGGCAGCGAGTCTCAAATTACCTTATTCAGATGAACGGGTGATTCATTACGGACTGATCCCCCGCTCACATCGAAGCATTTTTGTAATCAACGAGTTGCCCGACCTTCAGGCCAGGATACAGGTGGCACTTTTCAATATCCTGCAGGAAGGCGATATTCAGATCCGTGGATTCAAACTAAGGCTTCCGCTGGATGTACAGTTTGTTTTCACAGCCAACCCTGAAGACTACACTAACAGGGGCAGTATTGTTACCCCATTGAAAGACCGTATAGACAGTCAGATTATAACCCACTACCCCAAATCCATCGAGGTTGGAAAGAAAATCACCCAGCAGGAGGCCAATATTGAAAAAAGTCAGTCGGATCAGATCGGTGTTTTCGATCTCATGAAAGACCTGATTGAGCAGGTAGCTTTTGAGGCCCGAGAAAGCGAATATGTAGATGCTAAAAGTGGTGTTTCAGCCAGGCTGACCATCTCGGCTTACGAAAATCTGATCAGTGCGGCAGAGCGAAGACTTCTTGTCAATAATGAGAAGAAAACATTCGTAAGGGTATCTGACCTGATCGGGGTAATCCCGGCCATTACCGGAAAGGTGGAGCTGGTCTATGAAGGCGAACAGGAGGGCCCGGGCATTGTGGCACAAAACCTTGTGGGCAAAGCAATCCGTAAGCAATTCATCCATTACTTCCCTGACCCGGAAAGCAACAGAAAACAGAAAGAAGGGAAAAATCCGTATCAGAAAATCACCGACTGGTTTGGTGATGGCAATATGGTGGACGTGCTGCACGACTACTCCGCCGGGGACTATGAACAAGAGCTTATGCAGATCCCCGGACTGGAGCAACTTGTGAGTGATCAGCATGGCAAACAATCCAAAGAGTTCAAGCTCTTTCTCATGGAATTTGCTCTGCATGGCCTGGCTGAGTACAGTATGTTGAGCAAACACAAACTGGAGCGTGGCATGCAGTTTAAAGACCTCCTGAGTAGTATGTTTTCCATGCCCGAAGGAGAAGATGAAGAGGAAGATTATTAGATTTCGGCTATGGAACTGCATGAGGTCAAACGGCTCATCTATGGGGGTGAAAGTGATCTGGTAGAGTTCAAGCGAAAGATTTCTCACCCCGAAAAGGTCATACGCGAGGTAGTAGCTTTCGCCAATACCAGAGGTGGACATTTGTTTGTGGGTGTGGACGATGACCGATCCATTGTGGGTTGTAAATATGCCGAGGAGGAAGATTTTCTCCTCCAGAAAGCCATCAGAGAACTCTGCCGTCCTTCCATTTCTTTTGAAGTACACACCTTCCAGCTCTCAGAGAAGCGTGGACTACTGCACTACCACATTTTGCCGGGTAAAAAGAAACCCTATTATGCTTTTGAAAAAAAGCAACATCGCTACGGAAAGGCCTTCGTGCGGGTAGGTGACCGATCCATACAGGCCAGCCCGGAGATCAGGAAAATTCTGAAATTCAACAATCAGCCACAAGACACCCATTTCATCTATGGACTGAACGAAAAACTACTCTTCAACTACCTCAATGAAAATGACAAAGTAACCGTCAACCAGTTCAGAGAAATAACTGGCCTGGACTATCAATCTGCCTCCCACACCATGGTGCAAATGGTGATCGCCAATGTACTCAAAATCATTCCTCGTGAGCAGGAAGACTGGTATATGGCAGTGGAATAATTTTTTGCAGATTTTTGGCCGTTTCTTGATGTTATTATCTCCAAATTTTTAATATTACAAGTAGCCCCCTTTTTCACTGCAAGCAATTTTTTACTATGGCTAAAACCACCACCAAAGACAAGAAAATATTCGTTCTGGATACTTCTGTGATCCTCTATGCCCACGATTCCATCCTCAATTTTGCGGAGCACGATGTGGGTATACCGATCACCGTTTTAGAAGAATTGGATACCTTCAAGAAGGGGAATGACACCAAGAATTTTGAAGCCCGGGAGTTTACCAGACTGCTGGATAAGCTCGCTGAAGGCAAAATGCTTCAAAACTGGAATCCACTCAATGGCAAGTCCAAGGGGCAGTTTAAAGTCCTCATGGAAATGAACAGTGAGGTGGATGCCCACAAGGTATTCGGCGAGCGAAAAAATGATCACAGCATCCTCAATGCTGCCCTGACCTTAAGGCAGACGGAAAAGAAGCGACAGGTGATTCTGATCAGCAAGGACATCAACCTAAGGCTCAAGGCCAAATCACTGGACCTGCCCGCAGAGGACTATGAAACCGGCAAAATAAAAAATGTGAGCACCCTGCATACGGGCAAATATGAGGTGGACGTGTCTTCGGATAGCATTGATCATATTTTCAGAATGGGGTCTATAGACCGAAAAGAAGTACTTGGCAGAAAAAAGGGAATTGCCAACAGCTACTACATTCTGAAAAGCGAGAAAAACTCTGTGCTTTCTCACTACAATGCCACGGAAAAGACCATCGATAAGGTGGATAAAATGCCCATTTACGGAGTGAAACCACGCAATGCTGAACAAACCTTTGCGATACATGCCATGCTCAATCCGGACATCAAACTGGTGAGCATCAACGGAGTGGCCGGCACCGGAAAAACCCTCCTGGCACTGGCCTCAGCCCTGGAGCAACGGCGAAATTTTAAACAGATCTACCTCGCGCGACCCATAGTGCCCCTGAGCAATAAAGACATTGGATACCTGCCAGGCGACATCAAGTCTAAACTCAACCCTTACATGGAGCCCCTTTGGGACAACCTGAAGTTTATACAAAACCAGTTTAAGGAAAGTGATAAGGAATTTCGAAATATCACCGAAATGGTCAATCAGGAGAAACTCATGATCACTCCCCTGGCATACATCAGAGGTAGAAGTTTGTCCAATATTTTCTTTATTGTGGACGAGGCTCAGAACCTCACTCCGCATGAGATCAAAACCATCATCACCAGAGCTGGCGAAAACACGAAAATCATTTTCACCGGAGATATTTATCAGATAGATACACCTTATCTGGACTCCCAAAGCAACGGACTTTCGTACCTGATTGATCGCATACAGGGGCACCCGATGTATGCGCACATCACACTGGAAAAAGGTGAACGGTCTGAACTGGCCAACCTCGCCAACGAACTCCTATAGTCATGCAGGTGGTTTCCGTCAACCTGGGAGAGAAGCGGACGATCCGGTGGAAACGGAAAGAAGTAGAAACCGGAATCTTCAAGTACCCCGTAAATGATCCCATCACACTGGGATATGAAGATGTGGAAAATGACCATGTGGTGGACCGCAAATACCATGGTGGTATTGACAAGGCGTGTTACTTATTCTCTGCAGATGTGTATCCTTCCTGGAAGTCCAGGTACCCCCAATTATCCTGGGATTGGGGCATGTTCGGAGAGAATGTTACCGTACGGGATCTGGATGAATCCAGGGTTCACATTGGCTCCACATACCGCATTGGCACTGCCCTGGTGGAAGTTTCCGAACCCCGACAGCCATGTTTCAAACTCGGCATCCGCTTTGGAACGCAAAAAGTACTCAAGGATTTTATAGCCGCTGGCCACTCCGGTGTATACGTCCGGGTCCTCACGCCTGGAGTAGTAAAAGCCGGGGACCAAATGACTCTGATCGAAAAAGGGAGTGACCTCTCCATCCTCGATATTTTCCAGTTGATTTATCAGCAGCACAAAAATCCTGAACTCATCCACAAGGCACTGCAGCTGAAAAATCTGGCAGAAGGGGCTCGAAGGAATTTACAAAAGCTTTGACATAAAAAAGCCCTCCAGATGACTATCGGGAGGGCTTTTTGGGGTTTAACTGAGTGCCTTCGTAAAGCACTTATTCAAAATAGATTCATAAATCTGACCGAATTGATCATAACACCAGTCCCTTAAAGTGATTATCTCTTCCGGGACCAGTGACCTGATCGCTTTCTTAAGCTCTTTTTCAAAGAGCCACCGGTCAAAACTTACTTTTGCAAGGATGGTTTTGAAATACTCTAACATAAATGTGAAATTTTGTTAAAGGGTTAACTAACACTACAAAATTGACGTTTTCCTTCTGAAAACTCATTACTTAAAAGTTAAACAATTAATAGCTTTGATGCAAGATCAAAAAGCACTTACTGCAAACGATTTCAAGTAATACATATGTTAAAAACGAGAGAAGGCTGGCTAGGTTGTTTGATGGTACTTATTTTTTCATTACCTGCTTTGGCTCAGGAAAAACAAGTGGAAATTGGGGAAACAGAAATTGGGATGAACCAATACTTCCGGATCACCATCAAAGTAGAAAACGAACGACTCAAAGGCTATAGTCCTTTCCCGGAGATTGATGGATTTGTCAAAAGAGGAACCTCTTCATCGACCTCCACCAGCTTTATCAATGGCCGGATGACTTCTTCACAGAGCATCATCCAAAACTATCAGGCCACCCGCGAAGGCTCCTTTCCGGTCAGTGGTTTTTCCATGACCATCAACGACGAAAAAGTAGATGTCCCCGGATTTACCATTAAAGTAGGCCCTCCGGCCAAGCAGCAACAGCGACCGTCCAATGATCCTTTTGTAGACCCTTTTGATGTCTTCAAAAACAGAAACAGTGAGCCCACAGAATTCATCGATGTGGATGCAGATGCCTTTCTGGCGCTAACCACAGACAAAAAAGAAGTATATGTGGGTGAAGGCTTCACCACGACACTCGCTTTTTATGTAGCAGAATCCAACAGGGCTGATATGAGGTTTTATGATTTGGGTAAACAAATTACCGAGATCGTCAAAGAAATAAAGCCCGCCAACTGCTGGGAGGAGAACTTTAATATTGACAACATCAACGGAGAACCCGTAACCATCAACAACCGGGCCTTCACACAGTATCGGGTTTACCAGGCTTCCTTCTATCCGCTCAATCAGGAAAACATCTCTTTCCCCACCGTGGGTTTGAAACTCATCAAATACAAAGTGGCCAAAAACCCTTCTTTTTTCGGAAGAAACAGACAGGAGGATTTCGAAACGTTTTATTCCAAACCAAAAACGGTCGCCGTAAAAAGCCTGCCTCCGCATCCGCTGAAAGAGCAGGTGGCAGTTGGGGATTATCGTCTGGCTGAAAAAATCAACAGCCTGGATCTTAAAACCGGAGAAAGCTTCAACTATACCTTTAATATCCTGGGTGAAGGTAACATCAGTGCTATCGAAGAGCCCCGACTACCCGAGACGGACATTTTTGACTTCTATGCCCCCAATGTGAAGCAAAATGTGACCCGCTCTGGTGGTGAGGTAAAAGGAACGAAAAGTTTCAACTATTATGGAATCCCCAATGAGCCGGGTACCTATCAGCTTGGTGACTACTTCAAATGGGTCTTTTTCAACCCCGAGAAAGGAGTATACGACACCCTGAAGTCACAGCAGGTACTGGCTGTGACTGGTGAAAGCCGAAAAAACGAATATATCCTCTCCAATGATATGGGCTCATTCTATGATGGGATAGAATTTAAAGAAAATACCCTCTCCAGCTTGGACGATAGCTCATGGATGCGAATCTTTGCCAACGTATTTATTTTGGCTATGTTAGCGCTTACGGTCATGGTTTTCATGCGTAAATAATCACTCGATCATTCATGGGAAATATTTTTGGGAAGATTTTCAGCATCACCACGTTTGGTGAATCACACGGCGTGGCCATTGGCGTCACCATCAATGGCTGCCCTGCGGGAATACCTATAGACCTGGACTTCATACAGTCTGAACTGAGCCGCAGAAAGCCCGGCCAGTCCAAGATCACCACCCAGCGCAAAGAAGAAGACGAGGTAGAAATATTATCCGGTGTTTTTGAAGGGCTCTCTACCGGTACTCCCATTGGGCTTCTGATTCGAAACAAAGACCAGAAGAGCAAAGATTACAGCCACATCGCAGAAAAGTTCAGACCCTCCCATGCAGACTATACCTACCATGAAAAATATGGAGTGCGTGATTACCGTGGTGGTGGCAGGAGCTCAGCCAGAGAAACCGCTGCCCGCGTGGCAGCTGGAGCTGTAGCCAAGCTCATGCTCAAAGAATTTGGTATGTCCTTTCATGCCTATGTATCGCAGGTAGGCACCCTCAGGCTGGAGAAGAGCTACGAACAACTGGACCTTTCCAAAACTGAAGATAATGCCGTGCGATGCCCGGATCCTGAGATGGCTCAGCAAATGTTTGATTACATAGATGACATCCGAAAATCACAGGACACTGTGGGGGGAGTAGTCACCGGAGTAATTAAAGGAGTGCCTGTGGGGCTTGGTGAGCCGGTATTCGATAAGCTTCATGCTGACCTGGGCAAGGCCATGCTTAGCATCAATGCCGTGAAAGGCTTCGAATATGGAAGTGGTTTCGAAGGTATCAAAATGAAAGGTTCGGAGCACAACGACGCATTCTATGTAGAGGATGGGGCTGTGAAAACCAAAACCAATCTTTCGGGTGGCATTCAGGGTGGCATATCCAATGGACAAGATATCTACTTCAATGTGGCTTTCAAGCCTGTGGCCACCATTATGCAGGATCAGGCCAGTATAGATACCCAGGGAAATGAAGTGACCGTTTCCGGCAAGGGTCGTCACGACCCATGTGTGGTGCCACGTGCAGTGCCGATTGTGGAAGCCATGGCAGCACTGGTCATCGCCGATTTCTATTTGATCGCCAGAACCAATAAATTACGAGGATAAGTACCCTTGTAAGACTTGGAAAAGCAAAGGTCAGCGGTATCTAACACACACAACATGAAAAAACTTCCTCTCCACGTAAAGATCATCATTGGACTTGTTCTGGGAATAATCTGGGCTTTTATATCCAGTGCCCTTGGATGGAATCAGTTTACCATTGACTGGATTGATCCTTTTGGCCAGATCTTTATACGGCTGTTGAAATTCATCGCGGTTCCCCTGGTACTTTTCTCCATTATCGATGGTGTGTCCGGCCTGAACGATACCTCCAAACTTGGCCGAATGGGCGCCAAAACACTGGGACTGTATATCATCTCTACTGTGACGGCCATTACTGTTGGCTTGTTGATTGTGAATTTTGTTGCTCCAGGCTCTCACATCGATGAAGCCCAGCGCATGAAAAACAGGATCTCCTATGAGCTTTGGGTACAAGCTACTCCGGGTGTTGAAGTCAAAGATGGCAAAAACTTCCTCAATGATCCCGCCTATGCAGACCTGGTGATGGAGATGAGTAATGGACAAGAACTGGCCGCCCAGCAACAAACAGTGGAAGAAAAGGTGGCACTTGCCAAAAAACAAAAAGAAGTGCCCCCTTTGCAGTTCGTAGTGGACATGGTACCTGAAAACATTATCCTGTCCATCTCAGATAATAAGCTCATGCTTCAGGTTATCTTCTTTGCCATTTTCTTCGGGATTACGCTGGCTGTGGTGCCAAATGAAAAAGGTGCTTCGGTTAAAAACTTTATTTCTTCCATCAACGAGGTGTTCCTTCGGATGGTGGACACCATCATGACGGCTGCCCCGTTCTTTGTTTTTGCCTTGCTGGCGGGTGTAGTGGCTAAAATGGCCGATAGCCCCGCAGAAGTATTCCAGATTTTCAGAGGTCTGGGATCTTATACGATTACTGTGCTCATAGGCCTGTGTGTCATGCTTTTTGTTTTCTATCCACTGGTCACATCCACATTCATCAAAAAAATCTCTTATAAAAAGTTTTTCAAAATCCTCAGCCCGGCGCAATTCCTGGCATTTTCCACCAGCTCCAGTGCAGCCACCCTGCCAGTGACGATGGAGTGCGTGGAAGAAGGAATGGGCGTTTCTAAAAATGTCTCCAGCTTTGTTTTGCCTATTGGTGCCACAGTGAATATGGATGGCACCAGCCTTTACCTGGCGATTGCTACGGTATTCCTTGCACAGCTTCATTTTGTAGACCTCTCACTCTCTCAGCAGCTTGTCATTGTGCTTACGGCCACTATGGGCTCCATAGGCACTGCCGCTGTGCCCGGCGCCAGTCTGGTGATGCTCATTATTATTATCCAAACTGTGGGCTTAAACCCTGCCTGGATTGCCATCATCTTTCCTGTGGACAGGATACTGGATATGACGCGTACGGTAGCCAATATTACCGGGGATGCCACTGTGGCCACACTCATTGCCAGTAGTGAAGGAGAGTTAAGGGCAGAAGATTAATAGATAAAGTGGCATTCTTCTGAACTTTTATCTCACTTTTGCATTTAGTATAGAATCAAATCAATGACTATGGAAACTTCTGTAAATCCTATCAATATATACACTGAGTCTAACCCGAACCCAAACTCTCTGAAGTTTGTGGTGAATTTTCTATTGCTCCCAGAGGGTGTCAGCCGGGATTTTCCGGACAGGGCCAGTACTACAGAAGCTCCTTTAGCTGCAGAACTTTTTGATTTCCCTTATGTGAAACGTGTGTTTTACATGAGCAACTTCATCACCGTGACCAAAGATGAAGGAGTAGACTGGCATGAAGTAAAAGGAGAGGTACAAAATCACATCAAATCTTTTCTGGAAGCCGGAAAGCAAATCCTCACGGAAAAAGAGGTAGAGGAAGACCACAAAGTACTGGAGGGTGACACAGACATTGAAGCCAAAATCAAAGGCGTACTGGACGAATACATACGCCCTGCAGTGGAGATGGATGGCGGAGCTATCACGTTTGGTTCATTTGAAAATGGTAAAGTAAAAGTGCTCCTTCAGGGTGCTTGTAGCGGATGCCCTTCATCCACCATCACACTCAAAGCGGGTATAGAAAACCTCCTGAAAAGAATGATCCCTGAAGTACAGGAAGTAGAGGCCGAGGGAGTTTGAAAAATTTCCACCCATCTAAAATTTAAGCTTAACGGAACGCGCTCTTGACAGCAATGTGCAATTTTGCTATATTCGTCAATGATTCGGATTCTGTTCGCTTTCCTATTTCTTTCATTAGCATGGGCTTGCAAAGGCCCGAAAGATGCTGCCTCCGGCAATGAAATCATCGCGGAAGCACTCCCTGGCACCTGGTATAAACTGCCTGTGAATACCTCTGATGAGGTGCTCGAATATACCTCAGACAAAACAAGCCTCCCACCGAGCAGATTTCAGGAACGAATCATTTTTGAATCTGATGGACACAAAGCTGTCAGATATACCCCTGGGCCGGATGACCGACCAAAGGCCACCCATGGCTCCTGGCGATGGATCACGGCAGATCTGCTTGTCGTCTCATTTGATGAGGCTGAAGACACGCTCTCCGTCCTTTCGCTCAATAAAAATTACCTAAAACTCAAAACACCGTAACAATGAATTACCGTCTGACCCTCGTCATGCTTTGCCTGGGATTTATGGCAACAGCACAAAGTTTGTCTCCGCAGCGGAGCAAAGCAGTCCCGTCAAAAGGACCCTTTCACCAAATATCAGTCCCAAAGACTCATGCGATTACCGTACCTGAGCATCGGACCTGTTTCACCACAGAGATGGAGCAAAAGCTTCAGGCCAAATACCCGCAACGACAAGGAACTGACTCCTTCGAAGAGGCGCTTCAAAAGCGCCTGAGTCAAACCAGAAGTGCCAGAAGTACCGATGAGGTATACCGAATCCCTACCATCGTGCATGTGGTGCACAATGGTGAAGCGGTCGGCACCAGCTCGAACATTACCGCAGCTCAGGTGAATTCGCAGTTTGAGGTGCTCAATGAAGACTTCAGACGCCTGGGTGCCGGAGCCAACACCCATGAGAGTGGTGCTGATGTCTTTGTGGAGTTTGTGCCCGTGTTGGTCGACCCTGATGGTCAGACACTGGCCGAACCAGGCATCAACCGTATCAACGGTGCCCGGGTATTCTGGGAAGAAACTCCGCTGGAAGAAACACTCAAACCGGAAACCATATGGGACCCGGAACGATATTTTAATATCTGGGTCGTTAATTTCGGAGGTGACCTGGATGGTGTCCTCGGTTATGCCCAATTCCCTTCGCTCTCGGGGCTGGATGACCTCCCCGACGACATGGGACCTGCCACTACCGATGGTGTGGTGATCGGCTATCCCTTTTTTGGAAAAACCGGTAACGTAATGGAACCTTACGACCTGGGAAGAACCACCACTCATGAGGTCGGTCACTGGCTGGGCCTGAGACATATCTGGGGAGATGGCGGTTGTGAGGTAGATGACTATTGTGAAGATACTCCCAACGCCGGTGGGCCGAACTTTGGTTGTAGTGCCAATGACAGCTGCCCCGGAGATGAGTTTCCCGACATGATTGAGAACTACATGGACTACTCCGACGATGCCTGCATGAATATTTTCACCATTGATCAGAAGGCCCGAATGCGCACCGTACTTGAATTCGGTGCCCGACGTAGCACATTGATAGGACCACTTTGCGAAGAAGCTGAAGTAGCCCAGGAGGGTACCAACACCACCACTCCGCCGATGTGGTATACCTTCACCGCCACGGAAGAATCTATTGTGACGGTTTCATCGGTTGGACAAACAACGCAAAACACCTACCTGAGTTTGTATCCCGCATGTGACATGCCTGCGATCAATACCAGTGATGACGTTTTGGGCACTACACAATCTGAACTGGCTACCCTGGTAGCAGCGGGCGAAACGGTCAAAATCCTCTGGTCGGCCAGAAACTCTGAAGAAGAATTTAACTGGACTCTGGGTGTTTCGGCACCTACTGAAGGTGCGGCTTGTGCCCTTGCGCTCCCGGCTCTAGAAGGCACGAATCCTGTGGGTTCCACCGATCTGAATACACTTTGGTACAGCTTCACTCTTGCGGATGCCAGTTCTAAAATCATACTGGATGGCGGAGATAAGAGCTATCAGGTGTACGCCGGCGACTGTCAGCAACTCAAGTTGATTACGGAAGGGGCCGGCTCACAAACCTTACTTGATGTGAACCAGGGAGATGAGATTTTTATTGCTTTCGAAGCAGGAGGCGGCGACTTTTCATGGAGCCTGACTGTCGAAGGGCTGGAAGCTGGAGAAGCCTGTTCAGTGGCTGTAGAAGCGATAGAAGGCACCAACACCACACCTTCTACCCCTTACTGGTTTACCTACACCATGACAGAGTTTGCCAACCTGACGATTTCCAGCACAGGACAGACCGACGTAGCAACCTACGCTAAGTTGTATGACGCATGTTCGGGCAGCCTGATTTCTGACAATCAGCCTTCCGGTGACCAAACAGAAATTACTGTAGCCCTGAGTGAAGGCGCAGAGGTCAAGATTTTTTGGGATGCCACAAGTAATAACCAGGGATTTGACTGGACACTAGAAACCAACCCTTTTGAACCCGGGGAAAATTGTTTTGCTGCCATCACCGCAGAGGAAGGTCTGAATAATGCACCTCAAGCTCCGGTTTGGTTCACCTTTACCATGCCCCTAAAAGGAAATTTGCACATCACCACTGAAGACCTCACCACCGAAGACACAGACCTTTATGTGTTTGACGGATGTGAAGGAACACTGCTACTCAGCCATGATGACATTGACTTTGACAATGACATTTACCAAAGTGAAGGCACCATATATGGGCTGGAAGCAGGTGTAACTGTCAAAATATTCTGGGCAGATTCGTGGGCTACAGGATCATTTGACTGGAAACTCACCGTGCTGGAAAGTCAGCCAGGGGATGCCTGCGAAAATGCAAAAGAAGCAGTGCTCGGGCAGAATACCGTTCCGGAGATCATCGGGGATCTGTTTTGGACATACTATACAGTACCCGAGTCTGACAAAAAACTGGTCATCTCCAGTAGTTCCTCAGAGACGGTATATGTTGCCTCAGACTGTGAAGAGCTGCTGCTCTACGCCTCTGGCTACGAGGAGGCCGTGGCTACTGGTTTAGTGGAAGGGCAGGAAATTTTGATTGCATGGAGTATAGCGGGTGGTGGTAACTTCAGCTGGACACTCGCTATGGAAACCCTTGAACAGGGTGATGAATGCTCTAATCCTCTGGCTGCAGCGGAAGGTACCAACTCTGCTGGCTATGCCCCCGCATGGTACACCTTCACCATGCCTACGGCAGGGAACCTCCTGATCTCATCCGAAGACCTTACCACCGAAGACACTGACCTGCTGGTATTAAGTGAATGTGACGGAGTGGTCCTGGGTGCCAGTGACGACATTGATTTTAACAACGGCATTCTGCAAAGTGAAGTATACCTCCAGGGGCTGAGTCAGGGCGAAACAGTGTACATCTACTGGACCCCGCAATGGTCCTCAGCTGCCTTCAACTGGGAACTGACCGTCAGCGAACCCTTGCCCGGGGAAGCTTGTGAAGCTCCAGCTACCGCACAAATCGGTACCAATACGGTTCCCGAGCTAAAAGTGCCTTTTTACTGGGTGACCTTTACCATGCCCGAAGCAGATCAGAAACTGGTGATCACGAGTACGTCCGAGGAGTATATCTACACCGTCGTGGACTGTGACCTGCAAATCATTTCAAGTGGATACGAAAACCTCACTATTTATGATTTAGGTAAAGACGAGGAGGTACTCATTGTATGGGAACTCTATTTTGGTGGTGGTTTTGAGTTTGAGCTCAGCGTGGAAGACCTGGAAGCAGGAGACCTTTGTGACGACCCTATTGAAGCGCAGGTCGGTAGCAACTCTATGGATCATGCCGCCACCTGGTACAGCTATACCATGCCCAAATCCGGTGACTTGCTGATCACTTCGGTCGGTCAGACAGATGAGGACACCTATCTCTATGTATACAATGCCTGTGCAGGCGACATCATCGCACAAGTAGATGATACAGAGGACAATCTGCAAAGTGAATTCCTTATTGAAGAGCTCTCGGCTGGAGAAACCATTTATATCTACTGGGCAGACTACTACTCCAGAGAAGGATTCAGTTGGAAACTGGAATTGCAGGGAATCACCAACGCTGCTCCCGTCATCGCCAATCAAACCTTTGAGGTACTGGGGCCGGTGGCTAACGGACATCAGATAGGAACTGTTGTGGCCACAGATGCAGATGGTGATGCTTTGAGGTATACCATCACTGCCGGCAATGAGGATGGGGCCTTTGCACTGCACGAATCCAATGGTGCACTCACACTTGCAGACGTTAATCTTTGGGATCAAAATGATCTACAACTGACCATAGAAGTGACGGATCATATAGAGAAAGTATCCGCTAAAATAAATGTCAGGTTCCTGGTGTTGGGACTGTCGACACAGGCGTATAAAATTTTCCCTAACCCAACCAGTGACTTACTGACAATAGAGGGTGCTGCCTATACGATCGGATACCTTACCAACCTTAGCGGAAAAGTGGTAAAAACCTTCGATGGGAATACATCCACGGTTTATCTGCAAGACTTGAGAGATGGAATCTACCTCCTCAAACTAGAAAAAGATGGAGCTTACCAGGTAATGAAAATTTTACTGCAGCGGTAATCCTAATGAGGGTTGATGGGGAAGCTCATCAACCCCTTTTTTAATCAACGACCTGCCAGTCCCCAAAAATCCAGTTGCCAGACGCATCCGGATTAGAGGACATCAGAAAGTCTCTGAACCCATTAACCATCTCAGATAGGGTAATCTGTCCATCGTGGTTTTGATCCAGCTTTTCAAATCCCATCTCCGAATATTCCATGTCTATGTCATAGATTTTAAACATGTCATGGTATTCCTTTTTGGAAATGATATGGTCCTCATTCTGATCAAAAAGGGTGAAAATATAAGCCGCTGTTCGGAAAATATACTTCTTAGCTGCCTTAGGGGAAATGGTGTTTCGTGACCCGAAAAGATTCAACCACTCGTCTCTGGTGATAGACACATCTTCTTTCTCCATGTCTGTGAGCAGCTGCACATATAACCTCAGAGACTTCAACTTCAAGCGTAACCGCTCTTTGGAGTTCTCCTCAAAGTTGAGGGAGTCACTCATCTTTTCGGCAACCTGCGAAAAATCATCGGGCTGCAAAAGTTCATTCTTGTTAGAATCCAGGATGTTGAATAGATAGGAAAGTTTTTTCCTTCTTACTTCTGTTAACATGTTCAATATTTCGCTTGGTTGTAACTAATAAAAATATATGATTTAGATTATTAAAAGAAGATTTTAAACTTATTATAGATAAAAATACAGCTTAAGCCACGTTGGCACCCATAACAACCTACCTGTATTGCTACGGAAAAAAGTACTTTTGTGCCATGCGCGAATTTGATCTTGTGGTGCCCTCCGAAGTGGGATTTGACGAAGACCAACTCTCTGGCTACCTGCGGCAGCAGGGAATGCTCTCAGCCGAAGAATATTTTCAGGTTATCCGACGATCAATAGATGCCCGTCAGAAACAAATCAAAATCAATCTGCGCGTGCAGGCTGATACCCGGCCCATTGATCTGGAGTTTGTGGAATATTTTCAGGAAGCCCATCAGGTTTCAGGGTGTCCGCAGGTGATCATCATCGGAGCAGGCCCTGCCGGACTCTTTGCGGCCATCAAGGCCATAGAACACGGTCTGCGACCTATCGTGCTGGAACGCGGCAAAGATGTGCGCACCCGGCGCAGAGACCTGGCCGCCATCAATAAAGATCATGTGGTGAACCCTGAGAGCAACTACTGCTTTGGAGAAGGTGGCGCTGGCACGTACTCAGATGGAAAGCTCTATACCCGCTCCAAAAAGCGAGGGAGCGTGCGCCGGGTATTTGAAATACTGGTAGCCCATGGTGCCCCCGGAGAGATTCTGATAGAAGCTCACCCACACATAGGCACCAACAAGTTACCCAACATTGTCACGGCGCTTCGTGAAACCATAGAAACCGCCGGAGGTGAGGTGCGCTTCGATAGTAAAGTGACGGATCTGATCCTGGAAGGCAATGAAATCAAAGGAGTAAAACTACAGGATGGCAGCGCCGTTCACGGGGTAGCCACAGTGCTCGCCACAGGTCATTCTGCCAGAGATATCTTTCACCTGCTCCATGATAAAAACATCAAAATTGAAGCTAAGCCATTTGCACTGGGCGTGCGGGTAGAGCATCCTCAGCAGCTCATCGATAAAATTCAGTATAAGTGTGACGATCGTGGGGACTACCTGCCCGCCTCCTCATACGGGGTGGTAGCTCAAACAGTACTTCATAAAACCGAGCGTGGAGTTTTCTCTTTTTGTATGTGTCCTGGAGGGTTTATCGTGCCTGCAGCCACAGCTCCCGGGGAAGTAGTGGTGAATGGCATGAGCCCGTCCCGCCGAAACAGTCAATATGCCAATTCGGGAATCGTGGTGGCGGTGGAAATGGAAGACCTCAAAGCTTTTCATCAGTTTGGTCCACTGGCCGCTATGGAATTTCAGGCATCCGTAGAGCGGCAGGCCTGGCAGCTGGGGGGGCAAACACAGCAGGCACCGGCACAACGTTTGGTTGATTTTGTGAATGGAAAGGTGTCCGATGGACTGAATCAGACCTCCTATCAGCCGGGGCTCACTTCCGTGAACATGGACGAGGTACTCCCGGATTTTATCGCACCCCGACTCAAGGACGGGTTTCGGGCTTTTGGCAAGAAGATGAATGGCTATCTCACCAATGAAGCCCAGATAGTGGGGGTGGAAAGTCGTACCTCCTCACCAGTGAGAATTCCTCGTGACCGGGAAACAATGGCCCATCCGGAGATCAAAAATCTTTTCCCTTGTGGGGAGGGTGCGGGTTATGCAGGCGGTATTGCCTCCGCCGCGATGGACGGAGAAAAAACAATGGCAGCTGTCATTGCCAGCCTCAAGTCTTAGCCTTTAATTCCAGAGATAAAAGAAGATAGACACGAAGTGAAATGCGGTACCCAGTAGCACCCACAGGTGAAAGATGGCGTGGTTATACTTTAATTTTCCCAAAGAATAGAATATGGCGCCAATGGTGTAACTGACTCCTCCCAGTATCAGGTACAAGAGCGCCTCTGACTGTAGGCTTTCATATAGGGGCCTGGCCGCAAACACCGCCACCCAGCCCATGAGCACATACCCGATGGTAGAGAGTCGGTCGTACTTTCCTGTGTAAAATATTTTGAAGACAATACCAGCTACGGCCAACCCCCAGGTAACCCCAAAGAGCACCCAGCCAATAGTGCCATTGAGCGCCACCAGACAATAAGGTGTGTAAGTACCTGCGATCAGCAAGTAAATAGCGGAGTGGTCAAAAACATTCAGCTTTTGGCGGAGGGTTTTCCTTCTGGCCGAGTGGTAAAGCGTAGACGCCAGGTACAATACCACCATGGTACTGCCAAAAATGCTGAAGCTCACAATATGCCATACGGTGCCATATATACTGGCAAACGTCACCAGCAATGCCAGCGCAGCCACACTGAGCACAAAGCCCAAAAAGTGAGTAATTACATTGAGGACTTCTTCTTTGTGTGGGTAATAAGTTATGGGAGATTTGGTCATTTCTGTTCTTTCCCCGGTTAACGTATTCGGAGGAGATTTGGTGCGCGGATTAACCTTTGAGGGCAAAATTTTGACTTAGGCCCGCTATGAGATGGTTTATTTCAGGCGTGAATGGGTTTAAGAGATTTATGAATCAAGCAATACCCGGGTGGGTAACTCTATATGGACTAGAAACGAATCCTCTTCGAAATCTTTGTGCAATTTCACGCACATTGCCGTGGTACATTTATTTGATTAGAAAACGGTAATACGGACACTCATGATTGGGTAGGGCACAAAAAAAGGCCGGAAAACCGGCCTTTTTATGCTACTTTGATTTCAGATCTGTTATTCTGATATCAAGATCCGCCTTACCTGATTTTCGCCATTCAAATTAAATCGTACAAGGTACATGCCTTTGGGAAGCGGAGCCCCAGAGGTGCTCAAAGCATTCCACTCCAGGGTGTGTGCACCTGCTTTACGCGGACCGTTTTCCAACTGCGCAATCACCTGACCGGATAGGTTTAAGACCGAGATAACCACATGTGAATCATCGGCCAATTCATACTCCACCAGCATTTTCCCTTGGACAGGGTTAGGATAGATCCTGGAAACGCGGCTTTGTAACAAGAGCGCCTGAGATGATTCGGAGGTAGTCCTTGCGCCCGATCCTTTGGCGGATATTACGATCTCGTCCAAATAGACATCATCGCTATCATTGTTGCCATCACATCGGAATCTCACGCGTGTTTGATCGTTGAGACCATAGCCAAGCAGTTCCACAGATTCCTGATAGAAATTATCATTTTGATAATTCGAACCATCGATCACCCAGGATTGTACTGTGGTGTAATTGGAGCCCCCATCTGTAGAGACCTGCAACCAAAAATCGTGTCCGTTGCTCATGCCAACAGGCATGAACCAAAAATCCACTTTTAGGTCTGCATAAGAAGCCAGTGACAAATCATTTGTGGTAACCACAGATGAACTGCTGTTATTCTCTATGTTCAAAGCTGCGGAACCCTGATGCGCATAAGTCCCACCGGTATAAAGACTGGCGTCTGATCCGCCATCATTCCAGATGCCCCATCCCGATTCAAAGTTTTCAGAAGAAATCACTGTCCAGGAGCCTCCACCGCTTGATTCAACGGTAATAACACTGGTATCCGTAAACGCTCCATCATCTGTGGTCACTGTGATGGTGGCACTACCAGCGGAAACTGCGGTGACCAACCCACTGGCGTTGACTGTAGCGACTGAACCGTTGCTCGAACTATAGGTCACGTCCTGATTGGAAGCATTTGATGGACTGACCAACACGCTTAACTGCTGCGTATCGTTTACGGTTATCGTGGCGCTGGCAGGCGTCACGGAAACTCCGGTTACAGGTACATTCTGGCCTGCGCCTTCTGTGCCAAACACCCTGAGCTCTTCCAAACTCACCCATGATCCCGAGTAGCCTGCTGCCCCGGATACGGTGATTCTGACGTACCTCGCGTTCACTGCGGCGAAGTTATCTGTAATAGGTGCTGAATTGGTTCCGGGCGTAGTATTACTGCTTCTGTCAACAATCGTTGAGTAGGAGCTACCATTGGTAGAAACTTCTACAATGAACTGATATGCCCTGTCGCTAAAACATACCAATTCCGTACTGCTAATTGAATGGGTTGAACCCAGATCTACCTGTGCCCACTGTGGCATGCCAGATGCTGACCATCTGGAATCAGGATCACCATCTACCAGGTTTGATCCCGGGTTGCTGGCCTGCTCGCTGGATACAGTCACTGATTTATTCAATGCCACGTTGGTGGGCGGTCCGGTGGCAACTGAAATGGAAACTACGGAAGAAGTCCCTGTGGCGCCAATATTATCTGTTGCTACGGAGGTCAGGTCATAACTTCCGGCACTTACATTATTCCAGATGAACGAATAGGGGGATGTAGTATCTTCTCCCAGCTTGGTGGCTCCCTGATAAAACTCAACCTTAGCGATGGTGCCATCCGAATCTGAGGCGTTAGCATTAATGGTGATGTTGTCACCTGCGGTGAAACTCGCTCCATTGGCAGGTGCCGTAATGGAGGTAGTCGGGTTGGCGTTTGGCCCACTGTTCACTGAAATGGACACAATGGATGAGGTGCCTGTGGCGCCCAGATTGTCAGTTGCCACAGAAGTCAGGTTATAATTTCCCGCCCCCACATTATTCCAGGTAAATGAGTAAGGTGCCGACAGGTCTTCTCCCAGTTTGGTGGCTCCCTGGAAAAACTCCACTTTGCTGATCGATCCATCCGAGTCTGTGGCACTTGCGCTGATGGTGATGTTATCACCTGCATTGAAACTTGCTCCATTGGCAGGAGCGGTAATGGAGGTCGTCGGATCAGCGTTTGGTGCACTGTTCACGGTAATAGATACCGCCGAAGATGAACCGGTCACCCCTTCATTGTCCGTGGCAGTAGCCGTCAGGTTGTAGCTGCCAGCCGAAACATTGTTCCAGGCAAATGAGTAAGGGGAAGAAGTGTCTTCGCCAAGCTTGGTTGAGCCCTGGAAAAATTCTACTTTGGTGATAGAACCATCACTGTCAGAAGCACTGGCCGTTATGGTAATGTTGTCACCTTCATTAAAAGTAGCTCCATTGGACGGAGCTGTTAGGCTGGCTGTCGGTGCACTGTTGTTAGCACTTGAGTGCGTATTACTCAAAGCAAAAAATGACACCTGTGCATAGTCTCCGGAGTTTCCGGAATTATTTTGATTGTAACATCCCGCCTTGAAATACATCCAGTCATTGGCAAAGCCGCTGTTGCTCATGTCCACAATTTCCACCACATCGGGTTTACCCGGTCGGATGATGGTGACTGTAAGGGTGTTTCCCTCGACTTTGATTTCATAGCTAAATTGTTCACCTAGAGCTATTCCATCTGCCGGATCAGAGGCACTGCTGCTTCTGCTACCGATCATGTCATACCATTGCTCAGGGTTACCGTTTCCAGGCTCATGTGCAATGTAGATGGACCCTTTGGTATTGCCAGGGAGTTTACGGTAGTAAAGTCTGCAGGGCTCATCGGTACCCGCATGGATTTGTCCGATGATCACCCGACCGATCATGCTGGAAGTTCCTGAGGTGGAGACATGATCCACTGCAACAGTGGCTGTGAGGGTACCATCCACTCCGCCAGAGGCGTCCTGGTTGGATTGACTGGAGGTAGAAAAGACCCAGTTGTTCAGGCCTATCCCGGAAGTACTGATGCTTGTGTTTCCGGCGCGTAGCATTTCACGTAGCTCGCTCCGGGGGTAGGTACTCCCTCCAGTTGCTCCATTATTGGGGCACCTGAAGACCATGGCCCCCGTATTGGGATCGGTATAAAACTCATTGGGACTTTCAAAGCCACTGGAAAGTTCCTGCTCTTTTATTTCGGTTTGATCAGGCAATGTGACTTTCCAGTCGATCAATTCGAAATTTCCACTAGGTGGCAGATTGGGATCCTGCGCCCTTAATTGTCCGCCCAAAAAAACGATTTGGATGAGCAGTAGCAAGGCTACTTTACAAAGTGATTTTGATTGTCTCTGCATGTACCCGGACAGGCATGACAAGTTGAAATAAGTTGTGTTGGTTTTCATGATATGGTTTAGGTATATGGTTTTTTTCGATAGTGTTTGTTCAAATAGCTCGAGCAATAGTAAAGGGCCCGCGAACCGGCCTGCTGTGAGTCCAAACAGGAAGGGCTGCGCAGCGCTGTCCGCTGGCTTGAGCCTGATTAATTAAAAGCTACTTTGGTCGCATCGGTCATCTGTAAACCAGCTGGTATGGCAATTGGTGAGTTCATGCGGTGAGACAGCCTGGCTGCCGGAAGATCCCTGTAGTTTACATTCCTCGATAAGGGCCTGAAACCCTGGAACGTCAGAGGGCGCGTTGTGCGTCTGTCCTAAAGCACTTTCGGGCAGGAACAGAAGTAAAATGAATGGAAGGATACAAATCAAAATTGATTTCAAGTGTGTTGACAAATGATTGGTCGTTACACTCGAAATGTTGGCCTGGTTGGTGTTGACTTTCATTGGTTCGACTTTAGTTGTTAAATGCTTCGACATGTGATATCGTCAAGGTTTAACCCGGCATTCCCTACTCTCAACAGCTGCAAACTTCACCTGGCTCAACCCTTGGTGGCGCGATAACTAATTCATAACCTTTATGGCCCAAATTGGAAATATAACAGTTTGGTGCTCTAATAACTGGTTGTCCAATTTATGAGATAAAATTATTGAAACCAATTAAAATTGAAATTTTTTAAATAATTGATAGGTTTATCACCATGATTTTATCAAATTTTTAAGTCAGGTGATTTCTGGAGGAAGCTGAATGTCTGTGCCTGTGGTGTGGATTGATTAGAAAAGCGGTAGTATAGACACTCCGCTATGCTCGGAACACTTGCGCGGGTTAGTGTATTTCAAAAAAAAACTGGAACAGTCGGCGACCAATGCAAATTCCATAGGAATTATCTTTATTGATCCACCAGAGACCTGTATATGCAAGCTGAGACTTTCTATCATGTATACAACCATGCCAACGGAAATGAAAACCTTTTCCGCTCAGATGAAAATTATCATTACTTTCTTCGTCAATGGACAAAATACATCTCGCCAGTGGCATGCACCTACACCTATTGCCTGATGCCAAATCATTTTCATTTTTTAATCCGAATCAAGACAGAAGAGGAGGTTCTGGCTTTTCTGAAGATGCGGAAACCAACCCTCCAAGGGTTTGAAACCCTTGGAGGGTTCACGTTCGATAAAGCCATCAGCCTCCAGTTTTCGCACCTTTTCAATAGCTACACCCAGGCATACAACAAAGTATATGAGCGCAGAGGCAGTCTTTTTATCCCTAATTTCAAAAGGAAAGAAATCAACTCAGACGCATACCTCAGTGCTATTATTAGCTATATTCATCGCAACCCGGTACATCATGGATTCTGCAAACAAATAGAAGACTGGCCACACAGTTCTTATCACACCCTCCTATCGGAAAAACCAACCCAGATTCATCGTGAGGAAGTCATCGAATGGTTTGGCAGTAGAAAAGACCTTGTCAACTTCCATAGGCACATGCCTCAAATCGCTGATAAATCACTGCTGATTGATTTTGAGTGCTAGTTAAGATTCAAGAAGCCTTACCCATATCAGTTCCCAAACAACGCCAATAACCCTATGCTCATCAGCTCGTCTTTGGAAGGGCTAATGGTCCGCTCCCCATTTTGGTAGCTGAAAAATGCTTTGAACTCCGTATTAGGCACATCATAGCCCATCGTTAGCTTATAGTAGTTCTTCAGCTCCTTATCCGTATTGATGGTGGTATTGAAGTCATAAAAAAGCTGGCCTTCCACTATGGCCGTAAATGAATGATAAATAGGTACCAAATAATATAGGTTGGCAAAGACCATTGCAGATTTTTCATTTTGCTGCTCAGAGCCATCAGTGTTCCTTCTTCTATTGTCTCCCTCCGCATAAGCCTTGAGGCCCGCCTGCAGCACGGGCTTCAGCCTGAGCCTGTCGTAGCCATAGCTCAGATCAATTAAATTGGGCAAGAGCATATTCTTAGCCAGGTTGATGGCGCCTCTGTAGGAGGAAAGATCCTGATTACCCTCCAAGCCGGCGGTAATCAGCCACTCTGTTGTTTTCTCCAAATCCAAATTGCTGTAGGATACCGGATATATGGACAAATAGTTAAGGGAGTCTTTTGGATTGGTAGACACCTGACCCTCAGCCATGAAATACGCCGTACCACTAAAGATTTCCACACCCTTGTAGGCATTGCGGTACGCAAACTTCACCCCCAATTCACCCTCATCCGTGTCGCTCTCCGCAGCGGGTACATAGAACATCTCAAAGTTGTTATTGATAAAAGAAAACTCTCCCCCTCTGGACACAGTGTATTGCTCCACCTGATCCTCAGTGAAAGTAATCTTACCCTTAGATAATTCGGAGATCTCTGCTACACTGTATTCATAATCTCCCTGAGTGGTCTTGATGGTCAGCGGACGATTAAAGACAATGGTGAAATCACTTGAGGCAGTAGACAAACCAAGTAGCTTCTGTTTGGAAACATCATGCATATCCAGGTCAATAGATTTTCTACTGACTGCCATGGAAAGCTGCACATCACCGCCAAAGTAGTCAACCCCACCCTTATCCAGTTTGAATGTATAATCCACAGGTGAGTTGGCATCCATGGTTTGTCCTGGGTTCAATTGAGGTAATATGGAAATCCTCAAATAGGGTTTCCCTACAGTGTTTACATTAAGTTCGAAGGCCAACTCAGGATTCTGACTAAATCCAAACCCACTCCACAGCATCAATACACAAAATACTCTCATCGTTTTCATAGCCTATCTCGGTTTGCGGTGTCTTTTGAATTGTGTCTGTCATAAATATATTGAATACAATCTGCCATGGTCGACCACTCGTCAATCAGTGAATCATTCAGCAAAATGTCATAGTACTTGTTGGATGTAGGGTGTTCGTGAGCGTTGGTAAACAATTTCAGTGCACTTAAAAAAACCTTCTTGTGAAACTCCGCAAAGTGCTGAAACGAGTATGAAGTAATATCTCCGTTGAAATCCGCCACCTTATGAAGGGCTGGGCCAACGATGTTGTCAGTTATCTGAGGTTTGGTAAGAAATGACATGTCTTTAGTGTTTAGTAATCATAATTAAAAATACAGATTGGTTAAAGCTCGAACCACTTAGCCAGTGCTGCTTTGTTATCCTGAAAGAGCTTTTCACCAAGCTTCTTGAGTGCCTCCATATTGGCTGGAGTCACATTGTCCATCTCCGAATCCACATCGCCAGGCATTTTGGAGTTGACCCGCATATACTGGGCGGGGTTCTCGGTGGTTTCAAAGATCCTTTTCAGATAAAAATCGTCCACCTCCACGCTGCCTGACATCATGATGTCGATCACCGGCCGCACCCACTGAGCCATGCCCCACCTCCTCGCCTGGCGGTACAAATAGTGTTTTTTGGTAAACCCCGTGCCCAGCGAGAGTATTTTCATGTCTTTGGCAGCAGCGGGTTCACCTTCCACATTCTTAAAACCATCTCTGATCTCGGCATAGGCACACATGGCCGGATTATTCACAAAGACCCCTCCATCCACCAGGGTAAATGAATCACCCGACTTATTCTGCACACGGGCACAATTGAAATACGTGGGCGCTGCAGAGGTAGCTCTGGACACCTCCCTGATCAGGAAGTCATAGGATTCCTTCTCCCTGGCATCATGCTGAGCAAAGAAGTGGCCATTCCGATTGGTGATATCGTAGGAGGTAATCACCGTAGGCTTGAGCAACTGACTCAGCCACACCTCTCCAAAATATTCCTTCAATGCTTCATCGATACCCCGCTCCGGGAACTTAGCTGAGATAATCCCCCAAATAGACCTGAGCTTATGCATGAAAGGATCGTCAAAAATCTGCTTCCCTTTGTTGAAATAAAGGCCCACTACCTCCTCGGCAGTAAACTTGGGTCGGGTAGGGTCCGCATCAGATGGGCAGAGGTAGGCACAGGTGAGGATGCCCCCGGTACTCGTCCCCGCAATAAGGTCAAAATAGTCTGCTACCCTGATCCCAAATTCCCGCTCTGCCTCCACCATAATGGTGCCGGGCACGATCCCGCGAATTCCTCCTCCATCGATAGACAATACTTTTAACAGGCTCATGATTTTGCTGGTTTAGGTGGTACGGATGGATTACTCCCTGCTCCTCTCAGATTTACCAGCTTGTTTAGGGTTTCAAACCAGAAAGGGGCACCAAGTGACACCGCAAAGCCGGTAATGAGCCAGCCTCCAATTTTCTTCAGCCAGGCCCCCACAAAATCCCAGAATGTACTGAAGGAGGGCAAAGAAGTGAGCACGGCTTTTTTCACCGGCCAACCAATGGGCAATTTCAGGTCAATGAGGGACCGCTGAAGACTGTCAATTTCATTGACTTGAGTTTTGATTCGGGCAATCTCCACAGCCACATCATAACCAGAGTCCGTTGGAATCCTGGCCAGAGACTTCTGATAAACACTGTCCTGAAGTGCCTGGCGACTGGCTTCCACCAGGCTCTCACGTGCCTGCGGGTTTTCGTAAAGGAATTCCGCCAGCTGAAAGGTGTCTATATTGAGAACCCCGGCCAATACCAGAGATACTCCCAGGATAATTTTCTGAGTGTATTTCTTGAATTTCCCTCCGATCCTACTCATCGAATCGTCAAACCAGCCAGAAATCGAAGCCCGAAATGCATCCAGGTCCTTTTCGTTTTCGCTCAGGTACTGCAGAAATGAGCGCTTCATATCCTCAGGGAGCAGAGTGGTAGATTCCAAACTTTTCTTTAGGCCCTTGGCATCATAAGATTTGATTTCTTTATCCTCCTGAGAATGAATCAGGTCGAGTAAAACTCTTGAGAAAATGTCCGGAGGGATATAGGAAGGTATACGGCCGCTGGTAGTCAGTTTTTTGATCAGGCTGTGCTCGTGTATCAACTCACCCACTTTCTTGTCGCCCACTTTTTCATTGAATGAATCAGTCAACCATTTCTGCAGGCTCTTTGCCCTGACGTTCTGGGTGCGCGAAATGGTTTCCATAATAGATGACGCGGCAATACTCAAAATAAAATAAATAAAAATAAGACCTATGACCAGGTCCAGAATTTGTAAAAACATAAGGTCAGGCGTTTAATATGGTATTTAATAAGTTCTTCGTTTGTGGGCCATACACCCCATCCGGCTTCAGTCCACCGTTGGTTTGCAGTAGTTTGATGGCGGCATCCATTTTGGACCCAAATACCCCGTCAGAGGTACCCACCTCGTAGCTCGCAGCCTTCATGGCATCTTGTAACTGCACCACTTTATCCCCGGTGTCCCCCAGGCGCAGCACGCCATCTGGTAGAGAGATAATGGTGGATTTGGTAAGCCTGCGAAAACCCAGCAGCCGCTCGGCACTTTGGGCCGATATGCTCACCTGATTGCCTTGATTTCCCCCCAGGCAATAGATTCGTTTCAAATCCTGCGAATAGCCCATGAAGAAACCCACATGACCACTGGTGCCCAGCAGGCTCTCCCTCCAAAATATCACCACATCACCAGGCTCTGGTACACTCACGGGTGTGCCTATGTGCATCCAAGACCTGGCCAGGGCACTTTTGGAGTAGCTCAGCCCGGCCTTGAAAGCGCACCACCCCACAAAGACAGAACACCAGGGAGTTTCATCATCATCGATCCAGGAGATACCGATCTCTTTGGCATAG
This sequence comes from Marinoscillum sp., assembly GCF_040222955.1. GTDB lineage: Bacteria > Bacteroidota > Bacteroidia > Cytophagales > Cyclobacteriaceae > Marinoscillum. Next base: position 128,268 of record NZ_JAVKCA010000022.1, read on the forward strand.
TTGACGATGGTAGGATTGTCTTCGGGACCGGAGATCTCTTTTTGCCCAAGCTGGGAGGTAGCGATTTTTAGTAATTCACTCATAGCTGCTTTTGTAGGCATTCAGCCATATTTTACTTAAAACTGAATGACAACATCTAAGCTAGCGATTTGCTCAGGCTAAGTCAATACCCCAAAAGAGTGATCACACAAAAAAAGAAAGTCGAATGGTACTATGGATACGTTAAATAGAATTATTTCTATACGCTCAGTTCCGAAGCGTAATACAGGTGAGCTCCTTCAGCCACTCCCGGCAGGTCTGATCCGCCGGTAGTTCGGTGAATGAAATGTTTACCGCCACAGGAAAATCCTCCAACTGTATCCCTTCATTCACAAAAAAGTCCCTGAGCATGTCGTTGTACTGAATCCTGAGGGTATCCTGCTCATCGCTGCTCACAAACTGATAATTACCACCACAGATCCAGTAAGTATGGTCCTGATCCACCAGAGTATAGGGGGCATCGCAGTTGATTTGAAGCGGCTCCTGCTGACAGGAGACCAGCGCTATAAGGAAAAACGGGATCAGTAATTTTCTCACATTCCTATAGACCGATGCGCTGGTGAATTGGTTGTCACCCACCACCTTAAAAAATGTTAAACCCTTAGGTTCACTTTCTCAATTTGATATGAAAAAAGTCATTCTTAGAGAAACGGTGAATCCAGCCATTTTTTAAATCACTGAAAAACAATCACTTAATTAAAGTGGCCATTTCTGGCAATGGTTTTGCCATCTCGTATCCCGGCTGTGATAGGTCCCGCCATCTGTTGTTCACCGGTAGATTGATTTTTGGTATGGGGCCTATCTTTTTTACACTTTAAAAATAGATACACTATGAAGACTCAAATTCTTGTAACCCTCCTTGTCGGGGTTTTGCTCCTGGCAAGCTGTGAAGAAAGGACAAATAACTCTACACCAACCAATCCCGGCACAGCAGCTATGCGTGTGGTGCTGGTAGACGATCCGGCTGCCTTTGATGCTGTATTGATAGACGTGATAGGACTTGAATACAAGTATGAATCCGACACCTCAAGCGATGATGGTCAGGACGATGATACGGATAATGAGGATGGGACAGATGATGAGGATTCTGAAAACCACTGGGTGACCGTAGAAATCGAACCAATGGTCTTTGACCTGCTGGAACTCAACAATGGCAACGAGGCCCTGCTGGCAGACATTGACATCCCGGAGGGTGAGCTGAAAGAGGTGCGACTGATTTTGGGTGAAAACAATCACCTGGTAATAGAAGGGGACACACTCGAGCTGAAAGTGCCATCGGGAAGCTCCTCCGGGCTGAAGATCAAAATAGACGCAGACATAGAAGAGGGCAATGAATACAAACTGGTGTTGGACTTTGATGCCGCCAGGTCTATTGTGAAAGCCGGAAACTCTGGCAAATACAACCTGAAACCTGTCATTCATGCTACTTTGGTGGAAGAAGAAGATGAGTTTGGGGCAATAGAAGGCGTGATTTGGCCAGACACGGTGTCTTCGGTAGTTTATGTGATCCACGATGAAGACAGTGTATCTACCATCCCCGAAGAAACGGGCTACTTCCTCATAGAGCTATTGGAAGAGGGGGATTACGAGGTAGTGGCTGTGCCCGAAGAAAACAGTGAATTCTCCGTAACCACCATGACGGGTGTGAATGTAATGGACGGTGTGGTGAACAACATAGACACGCTCACACTCGAAATGCAATAGAACAATTCTCCTTTATATAGATCAATTAAGTGAACCGGGGTGATTTAAGCGCCCCGGTTTTTTTGTGCACAGGCCTAGAACTTCAGATGCTTCACCGTTTGAGAATTGTTAATGAGCTGCTTCAGTGAGTCAATGCCGATTTTGAGGTGCTGCTCCACAAACTGCGCGCTGACCTTTTTATCGCTCTCATCGGTTTTGACTCCCTCCGGTATCATAGGGATGTCTGACACCAGCAGAAGTGCCCCTGCAGGCATTTCATTGGCAAAGGCCGTGGTGAAAATCGTGGCCGTTTCCATGTCTATAGCCATGGCACGAATCTTCTTGAGGTATTTTTTGAACTTGCCATCATGCTCCCACACCCTGCGATTGGTGGTGTATACGGTACCTGTCCAGTAGTCCTGCCCGTACTCCCTGATGGTAGTGGAGATAGCCTTTTGCAGTGCGAAAGCCGGCAAAGCGGGTACTTCTGGCAGCATGTAGTCGTTGGAGGTTCCCTCTCCCCGGATAGCGGCTATGGGCAAGATAAGATCCCCCACTTCATTTTTCATTTTGAGGCCACCACACTTTCCCAAAAACAAAACGGCTTTTGGTTCTATGGCACCGAGCAGATCCGAAATAGTGGCTGCATTGGCCGAGCCCATCCCAAAGTTGATAATGGTAATGCCATCTGCTGTAGCACACTGCATGGGGTGTCCGGTGCCTACTACCTCCACATGGTTCCACTCTGCAAAGAGCGTCACGTAGTTTTTAAAATTGGTCAGCAAGATGTAATGGCCAAAGTCTTCCAAAGGCAAACCGGTGTATCTGGGCAACCAGTTTTCGATGATCTCCTGTTTTGTTTTCATACTTTCAAATTTGGGTTATTCTGAATGAACGCTTATCTTAAACACAATGGATGAAATTACGCTGGTCAATTTACTCAATAAAATATGTGAGAAAAATCAAGCACTGACCTGGAAGCTTAATTGCAAATACCATGATGAACTCGACACCTCAGTGATGCAAATCCATTTCCTCCAATCCGGTAATCTAACGGAAACCACAAAGATCACCTTTAAAATGGAAACAGGTCAGGTCATCGAAGGCAAGCACCGCGGGTTTCTGGGATTCAGGCAGCCCACCTTGCTGGTAGACGCTCTGCTGGACATTTTGATCTATGAAGACAGCCGCATAGGCTCCCTCACCACCAACTAAGCCTTGTGTTGCGCTTGATAAGTCGATTCAAATGTGTCCTTTCCCAACGCTATCATCTCTTTGGCTTTGTAAAACTCAAAAGTACTGCAAGCCTCACGCGATATATTGACCAGCAGGTCGGGCTTATATTTTTCCAGTAGCAGGGAGGTGAGCTTATCCTGCATCAGATCAATAGACTCATTGAGCAAGTCGAAAAAACCGAGCTTTTTTTCCGTCTCAGTGTTGCCCGGCAGCAGCTTACCCCAGCCGTTGATGAAGGCCTGGATTTTCTGATTGTAAGTAGCATTTTCCGCTTCGAATCGCTTGCTTTCCTTTTTCTTCACATAGGGCATTATCGCATTTACGTTGGATACCACCAGTATGTCACCATCGGTACGGTGCACATGCTCTATGGGAATGGGGTTGGTCACGCCCCCGTCAATATACTCTCTGCCATTGACCACCACTGGTTTGATGACCGTGGGAATCGCCACGGAGGCTTTGATGGCCTGATACATACTCCCGGTACGGAATACCTCCTGATTTTTGGCTTTGATGTCTGTAACCAAAGCCGCAAAGGGAATCCGCATGTCCTCAATGTTCCGATCGGGCACGATGGTCTGCAGTGTTTTGAATACCCGCTCTCCCTTCACAAACCCCTGTACGGAAAAGGTAAAATCGATCAGCTTGAAAACATCATACCGATCCAGGTTCAGCGCCCATTCTTTATATTCCTGCAGCTTGCCACAGGCATAAAAGGCTCCAACCACCGCACCCATGGAAGAACCGGATACAGACGTGATTTCATAGCCCTTTGCTTCGAGCGCTTCAATGACGCCAATGTGGGCCAACCCCCGGGCTCCGCCACTGGATAGTACTAATGCTACTTTCTGAGACATTTTGTTACTTACAAGGATAGGTTGATGACTGTTTTGCAAAAAGAAGAGAAGACGGTCAATTCCCTAGTTAAAATGGCTTCCAAAATATCGAGATTGAGCGTCGCGTAATCATGTACTGCCAAATTTCTGAAGCCAACCATTTTTTTCATATTTTCAGAAATAGGCGAATCGATAATCCCTGCATTATTCAGAAGGTCAAATGCTTCACGGGTGATTTTGGGTAGGCCCAAATGCTTCTTTCTCACAATGTGCAAAGCACAATCAATAGCAGCCTGACACGCACGCTCCAGATTCAGAAGTAAGGCATCCTGATGGGTGAAATTATTTTTCCAGTCATGAGATGCCTCTTCTTGAATGCGCTTGAGGCATTTTTCGATTGTGGCTACTTTCGCCTGAATAACATCATCCATAAATGGTCTTGTTTTTTTCAATTTCTTCAAGAATTCCTTTACGGTCATCATTGAGGGTGAGATACATACTAAATATGAGCGTCTCATACCGCTCCGAAGCGAGCGGTTCGGAGGAGTAAATGCGAACTCCGCCTGAGATAACCTGCATAGCCAGCACCGTGTTGGCCACTGATAAATCCACCAAATCCACCTCCCGATGCACCAAATCGCTCAGCTGATTCTTTAGTTCCCAAAGCATTTCCGTGCTGATCGGATTTTGAGGCAATAGTGCCAGGTCCACATCGCTTTCGTCAGTGAAGTCCGGCCCGGTACCACTCCCAAAAAGATATATCCCTTTTACCCCCTCTATTTGGTGGGTGAGGAGGTTAGTTACTTCTTCTATTTGCTCCTTCTGCAAGATCATATACCTCTAATTTAAGGAAAATACCTGCATGCGTGAACTCTTTACTTCAGTGCACCCCAGATAATTTCCACCGGGTGTTTGGCCACTCTGCCTGTCCCGTCTTTCACCTGATGGCGGCAACTTGTACCCGCTGCCGCTATGATCACCTCCTCCGGCTGCTTACGCACGGTAGGAAATAGCACCAGCTCACCTATTTGCATGGAGAGGTCATAGTGCTCCTTTTCATACCCAAACGAGCCGGCCATCCCACAGCATCCTGAAGGGATAAGGTGTACTTCATTGCTCCCCATTTTGGTCAGTATCTTCTTCACAGGAGTGAGTGATGAGAGGGCCTTCTGCTGACAGTGACCGTGCAGCTTAATCAGTTGCTTTTGCTCTTTGAAAAGGGAAAGGTCAATGCGACCGGCCTCCATTTCCTTAGCCAAAAATTCTTCTATCATAAAGGTGTTGGCAGCAATCGCTTTGGCGGCTTCCTTGTCTTCTCCCCTCAGCAAATCGGGGTACTCATCCCTGAAAGTGAGGATCGCTGAAGGTTCCACACCGATCAGCGGAGTCTCTTCATCGATCAGGTTTTTGAATAGATCCACATTGGCCTGTGCCAGAAATTTAGCCTTATCCAGTAGTCCTTTGGATAAGAAGCTCCGTCCGGACTCCTCATGCTCAATGAACACCACCTCATAGCCAAGCTTATCAAGCAACTTGACGGTGGTAATCCCTATTTCCGCCTCATTGTAGTTGAGCAGCTCATCGATAAAAAGATAGACCTGCTTAATGGGCTCACTGACCGTCGGTTTAAATTCCTTTTTGAACCATCGCTCCCAGGTTTGCCTGGAGAGTTTAGGCATACTCCTTTTTTGAGCAAAGCCCATGACTGACTTGGCCAGAGTAGAAGTGACTTGATTTCCAAAGGTGAATCGGTAACCCCACGGAAGGAGTGTGGCCAGCTTCATGCCTCCGGCAAAGTTTCCAATCAGGCGGCTCCTGAAAGGCACCCCTTTTTCCTTGTAGTACTGATACTGCCACTCCTGCTTCAGCTTGCCCATGTCCACATTGGAAGGACATTCGGATTTGCATCCTTTGCAGCTCAGGCACAGGTCCATGACCTCATTGATCTCCTCATGGGCAAATGGATTGGCGTTGTCAGATCTGGTGAGCATCTCGCGAAGGATATTAGCCCGGGCGCGTGTGGTCTCTTTTTCGTTGCGCGTGGCCATGTAGCTCGGACACATGGTGCCCCCGCTGAGCTCGGTCTTTCTACAATCACCGGAGCCATTGCACTGCTCCGCAGCCCGCAAATACCCCTCCGTTTCAGAAAAATCCAGGACAGTTTCAAACTCCCGGGTCACCTGATTTTCTTCGTACCGCAGGCTTGTATCCATGGGCGGGGTATTCACAATCTTGCCCGGATTCAGGATGTTTTTTGGGTCCCAGGTCTGTTTTACCTTTTTGATCAACTCATAATTATGAGCGCCAACCATCTGCGGGATAAACTCGCCACGCAGGCGTCCGTCGCCATGCTCACCTGAGAGCGAGCCCTTGTACTTTTTCACCAGCGTGGCAATCTCCTCCGCTATGGTTCTGAAGAGCCTTCTGCCCTCTGCTGTTTTCAGGTCGATGATCGGGCGCAGGTGCAACTCCCCGGAGCCTGCATGCGCATAATGCACACAGAAAAGGTCGTGTTTTGCAAGAATCTCATTGAACTCGGCGATGTACTCCGGCAGGTCCTGCACATCCACCGCTGTGTCTTCAATCACCGGGGCAGGCTTGGCATCTCCGGCCACATTCGAGAGTAAGCCCAGGCCGGCCTTTCTCAAGCCCCACACTTTTTTGATGTCTTCTCCGGAAATCACCGGAAAGGAGTATCCATATCCAGAGTCCTGCAAATCCTTAATCAGCGCCGTGGCGGCCTGGTCTGCGGCCTCTTCTGAGTCCGTGGTAAGTTCAGCCACCAATATTGCCTGCGGATCCCCCTCCACGAAAAAGCGATAATCCCGATAAGTAATGTTTCTTTTGGTGGCCTCCAGCACATAGTGATCCATCAGCTCACAGGCGGTGGGCTGGTGCTTAAGCGCTACCAGGTTGGCCCGCAACGACTCATCTATCGTGTGGCAGTGGATGCATACCAGTCGTTTATGTGGTGGTGCAATGGGGGTGAGCTTGATCTTGGCGGAAGTCACAAATGCCAGCGTCCCTTCAGAGCCTGCGATTAGTTTACTGAAGTTAAATACCTCACCGTTTTCCTTGAAAGGAGTCATTTCTGCCAGCATGTCGATGGCATACCCTGTGTTTCTTCTGGGAACCGAAGCTTTCGGAAAGCCGTCCTTAATCGCTTCCAGGTTTGCCTTATCGGAGAGCATTTCCTTGACCTGAAAGTAGATAGAAGCCTCCAGTTCCCCGGAGGTACTCATGCCGTTGCATCGTGCCAGAAAGGCGTTCATGTCCAGCGGACCAAACCACACCTGAGTGCCATCCGCCAGGATGGTGTTCACCTCCAAAAGATGCTCCCGGGTGCTCCCATATACTATGGAGTTACTACCGCAGCTGTTGTTTCCGATCATGCCCCCTATCATGGCACGGTTGGCCGTAGAAGTCTCCGGAGCAAAGAAGTAGCCATATGGCTTGAGGGCAGCGTTCAGGTCGTCCCGCACGATGCCCGGCTGCACCCTGGCCCAGCCTTCTTTTTCATTGATTTCCAGGATTCGATTGAAGTGTTTGGATACGTCCACGACGATACCACCACCCACTACCTGACCCGCCAGTGAAGTTCCTGCCGTACGCGGGATCACAGAGGTGCCGTGCTCGTTGGCAAACTTTATGAGTGCTATAAGGTCAGGCTCTGACCGGGGAATCGCCACTGCCACAGGGATTTCACGATATGCGGATGCATCCGTAGCGTACAGTTTTCTAGTGGTCTCGTCGGTGAAGAGTTCCCCCTCAAGTTGCTTTCTAAGCAGGTCGAAATTCATGATACAAGGTTAAAGAATACCAATTTTACAACTATCTGCCAGTATTCTGGCGGATCGGGTTAGTGCTGTTTGGGGTTTACCAATATTCTACCTCAATAGATTTGGCTTTTTCAAAGTGGCGATCTCTGGTGGCCAAAATTAGGGAGTGTTGCTTAGAAAGTGCTGCTATCCAGATATCATTTTCTGGAATCGGTGAGCCGGATTGTTTCAATTGGGCCTTAATCTCTCCATAAAATCGGGAAGTGGTGGCATCAACTGATAAAACACGATAATGATCAATGAACTGCAAGATCTCTCGCAGGCGTGTTTCTCTCTGAACGGTCAGATTGGCTCCATAAATCAATTCGCCAACAACTATGGAGGGAATATAAATCTCTGTATTTAACAGCCTGTTCAGAAGACCCGCATCGTTTCGAAAAAAATCGATAATGATGTTGGTATCAATTAGATAACCCTTACCAGTCTTCTTCATGAACTTGCTCGCACCCTTCAGTAATAATATTTCTGATTTCCTCGGCCTCCTCCTTGGACCAAATTCCGGCATAACCGGCTATTTCAGGCTCGGGAAATTTCTCGTTCTCTTCCACCAACGCCTCCAGTTTTCCCAACAATCCCGGATCGTTGGTTCTCAAAAAATGTGCTATTAAGCGTAGTTTTCGACTTTCTATACTCATGACGGTTGCCCAATATTAGAGTTAAATATAACAACAAATTGGATTCCCAAATCGATCCTCAGGTCACTTAAACCCCAACTCACAGTACACTGCGAAGTGATCAGAAATATATTTTTGATCGTAAGAGTCGGTAAGCACGGCATATTTCAGGGCACTGAGCTGCGCATTGATGGCGATGTAGTCGATTCGTTTCTGAGGGGTTTCATCGAATTTGAAGCCATTGAAAGTGGCATGCGGGCCAAATGTGAGGGCTGCCGAAGCACGAGTATCGTTGAGTTTTTTGGTCATCTCCAGGATAGGACCCTCTGTAGGTTCCACATTCAAATCGCCCATCAGTACCGCGGGCAGGTTTTCTGTATTGAATCGCTCCATCTGTGAAAGAATCAACTTCATGGAGTTCACCCGTGCTTCCACTCCTATGTGATCAAAGTGGGTGTTGAATACCCAAAACTTTCGCCCGTCCGATTTTTTCTCGTAAAGCCCGTAGGTACAGACCCGGGGCAGCGCGGCATCCCAGCCCACAGATGGCTTTTCGGGAGTAGTAGACAACCAAAAGGTGCCGCTTTCCAACAGTTTGAAGGTCTCTGTCTTGTAATAAATGGCGCTGAATTCACCTTTTTCCTCGCCATCGTCACGACCCACACCTACATAGGCATAGTCGGCAAGCGCCGAGTCGAGATATTTCACCTGATGAGGTAAACCCTCCTGAATTCCGAAAATATCCGGCTCATAAAACCCGAGCTGAGCCACCATGTTGGCTTTGCGCATGTCCCACCTATTCACCCCGTCACCGGCATGATCCAGGCGGATGTTATAAGTCATGACGGAGAGGTCTTGTGACCAGCCCGTGCCTAAAATCAATACCAAACAAACTACGAAAAATGCTTTCATTACTACACCTTTTTCAACACTATCGCCACCCTGCTGGGCAGGTATACGCTTAGAAAATGCTCCCCAAACAAAGCCACTGTAGGGTAAGTCATTTCATCATCAATACGGTCATGGCCACCAAACTCCCCCTTGTCAGAGTTCAGAATAATTTTGTATTTGCCCGGTACTGGTACCTTGAATCGATAATCCGGAACTGAATTGGTGGGAGAAAAATTAAAGGCAAAAATCAAATTGTTTCGCTCGAAGATAACTGCCTTATTGTCCTCGTCCATATTGAGCTGCTGAGCAGGCAGGGAGCCGACAATTTTCTCATCATTGGCCATCTGCACCATAGCCGCCCCGAAGTTATACAACTGCTTATACCTCAGATCGGGATGTTCCTGGAGGTTCCATTGTCGCCGTGCGTATTTGTAGCTCCAGTCATTCCCCTCTCTGGGGAAGTCCACCCATTCCGGATGGCCAAATTCATTGCCAATAAAATTCAACCAGCCCTCACCACCTAAGCTCAGCGTGAACAAGCGAATCATTTTGTGCAAGGCAATTCCCCGGTCGATAATGAGACTCGGAGTGTCCTTATGCATGTGGGTATACATCTCCTTATCCATCAGCCAGAAGGCAATGGATTTGTCTCCTACCAGCGCCTGATCATGAGATTCGGCATAGGCAATGGTGCGTTCTCCATATCGTCGGTTGGTCAGTGTATCCCACATTTCGTGGATGTTCCACTCTTCATCATGTTTGTGCTTCAGCACTTTGATCCAATAATCCGGTATGCCCATTCCCAGTCTGAAATCAAACCCCATTCCCCCTTCACTCACCGGTCGGCAGAGGCCTGGCATGCCACTCATATCCTCAGCGATTGAAATGGCCTTGGGCTTGAGCTCCTTGATCAGGTTGTTGGCCAGCTGAAAGTAGGTGAGCACGTCCCAGTCTACTTCTTTAAAGTATTTTTCATAATGATCAAATGAAATATCCCCGTGGTGGAAATAGAGCATAGAAGTGACCCCGTCATAGCGGAAGCCGTCCATATGAAACTCCTCCATCCAGTATTTCACGTTAGACAGCAAAAACCGGAGCACCTCCTCCTTGCCATAATTGAACAGCTTGGAATCCCATAAGGTGTGGAACCCTCGTCCTCCCGGGTGGAAGTACTGGTCATCAGATCCGTCAAATTCATTCAGCCCCTCTGCCAGGTTTTTCACTGCATGTGAATGTACAATATCCATAATCACAGCGATGCCCATTTTGTGAGCAGTATCCACCAGGTATTTGAGATCGTAGGGAGTACCAAACCGGCTACTGGGAGCAAAGAAATTACTCACGTGGTAGCCAAAAGATCCATAATAAGGATGCTCCTGCACGGCCATCACCTGGATGGTGTTGTACCCCTGTTCTTTTATTTTAGGCAAAATCTTGTCCGCAAACTCCCGGTAGGTGCCTACCCCTTCCTTTTCCTGCGCCATGCCCACATGACACTCATAGATATATGGGTTGTCATAAGACTGATCAGGAGCGAATTTCTTATCGGTCCATTTGTAGGGTTTCTCGGGATGCCAAAGGCGGGCGGTAAAATCGTAGGTCTTTTCATCCTGAGTAACGTATCTGGCATAGGCTGGAATGCGATCCACCCCACCTTTGTCTGATACCACGTGCACCTTCACAGCCGACTCATGAGTGAGCTGATTCCCGTAGGTTTTATCATCCAGAAAGATCTCCCAAATCCCCTGATCATTTTTTTCCAGGAGGCTGGCACCCCTGTCCCAATTATTAAAATCTCCAATCACACTCAGAGAGTGCGCATGCGGAGCCCACTCTCTATACCACCATCCTTTTTTCTTTGGATCATAGTTAAAACCCAGGAAATTGTAGCCACTGGCAAAAGCATCAATGCTACCGTATTCTGATTCCAGCTGCTTCTTGCGAGCTTCAAATCGCTTCATTCTGTCCTGAATATCTGACTCAAACGGAGCAAGCCAGGGATCATTTTTGACTAAAATGGGTGTGTTCTTTGAAGGCATACTTCTTTATTAAAAATAAGTGCGCATGCAAGTTAGTGATCAGACCTTGCGGAAGCAAATATTTTAAATAAATACGGTGTTTCATTAAAATATTCATAAATAATAACCAATAACTTTATGAATAGTGGTGTTTTTGTTAGCTGATTATGAACAATCTGTCAGCGCAAAAATGGTGTGTGCAGCAGAAAAATTTCTTAAATTCATTTGTAACCTATCTCATATGGCTCGGTTTGCCTCAATGAAAAATATGACTTGATGTTGGATTCACTGGATGATCATGCAATCATGCTGAAAGTAAAGGCCGGAGACGTGGAGAAACTCGGCCTGCTTTATCACCGCTACAGCCGGCGGCTGTTTGGTTTTTTTTACCGAATGACCACCGACCCGGCCACCAGCGAGGACCTGGTGCAAAATGTCTTTATGCGGATGCTGAAGTACAAACACAGCTATTCTGAGCGTGGCAATTTTGAGGCTTGGGCCTTTCATATGTCCCGCAATGTGCACAAAGATCATTTGCGAAAAAATAAGCGCTACGCCTGGCAGGAGGACATGTCCGGATGGGAGGCTCATCTGAAGCACAACGACACACAGGAGGCTTTCCATCAGAAAACTGATGAGCTGGAATATCTGGCCAGAGCCATGAAGGCACTCTCAGAAGACAAAAGGGAAATCCTGGAACTCACGCGCTTTCAGAAGCTGAAGTACGAAAAAGTAGCTGATCTGCTGGGGATCACTGAAAGTGCGGTAAAGGTGCGGGTACACCGCGCACTGAAGGCACTCAAGGAAAACTATCAGAAGCTGGATGGGCCTGCACTGGCACCAAACAGCACCGGAGCAGGACAGTAACAAAAAGAAAATTTTGAGATCAACAAAATAGAAGGAAAATGAAACTCAATAAGGATTTAGCCACGGAATGGTGGATGGACGATCTGGCAGGCCAACTGGATGCGGAGCGAAAACTTCAACTGGAGACTTACCTCAGCGAAAATCCGGATTTGGCCAGCGAGCTACGGGAAACCCAAACCATTTGGACGCAAATGGAAACCATGGAAACTCCCGAACCTGGAGAGTCGATGGACGTTCGTTTTCAAGCCATGCTGTCCGGATATCAATCCGCTGCCAACAAGCAATCTTTTGATTGGACATTCCTGACCCAGTGGTTTCGATCCAACTGGCAGGTGGGCTTTGCCGCACTGGTAATAGGTCTGGTCATAGGTACTTTGGTTATCCCCAGGCCTAATCAGGAAGTAAACCAACTCGCTTCGGAGGTGCAGGAGATGAAAAAGATGCTCATGCTAACCCTGATAGAAAAGCCACAGGCGCAGGAGCGGATCAAGGCAGTGAACATGGTCAGTGACATGCCCCGATCAGATGAGAAGGTCATTGATGCCCTGGTTTTCACCCTTAATCAGGATCCCAGCAACAACGTCCGACTGGCAGCGCTGGAAGCACTGATGGTTTATGGGAATAATTCGAATGTTCGTGAAGCGCTGGTATCGTCCATTGCCACGCAGGAATCTCCACTCCTGCAGGTAGCACTGGCCGATGCGATGATTCTCCTCCAGGAAAAGTCTGCGGCAGCACAGTTCTCCAAGGTATTGAGTTCGCCGAAAGTTGATGACAGCATCAAGTCAAAACTGGAATCAACTATTCAAACACTAAAAGAAATTTAATCATGAAAATATCATTAATCACCTTAATCATGCTCGGTAGTCTTCTTTGCAAGGCTCAGGTGAAAGAAGTGCAGCTGCAGGACAGGCTGCCCATCGCACCAGACAGGCCTGTCACAGTAGTAGTAGACAATGTATTTGGCGGGATAGAAGTGACCGCCACCAATGCACCGGCGGTGAGTTACCAGGTACTGAAAACCATCAACGCCGATCATGCGAAGGCACTGGAAAAGGGTCTGACGGAGGTCAACATGAAAATCATTCAGAGAAACGACTCCATCATCTTCTACCTCACCGCACCATTCATCTGTGACCAATGGAGTGGGTGCTATCAGCGGGGCAGGTGGATGGACGGTCCGGAAGATTATGACTTTAACTTCGACTACCAGCTCCAAATCCCGGCTAACGCCAATCTGAAAGTACAGACGGTAGATCAGGGAAAGGTGACCGTGAAAGGGATCACCGGGACAGTGAGTGCCGGAAACATAAATGGTGATGTGGAAATAAGCGGCGCTCATGCGGTAGCCAGAGCCACCACTGTCAACGGGGATGTGGAAGTCACCTTTCAAAAGCGACCTAACCTGGACGGCAGGTTCAGCACCATCAACGGCACCATCAACCTGTATTGCACCTCAGACCTGAGCGCATCGGTCACTGCCAAGACCATGCACGGAAGTCTGTTCAGTGCTTTTGATTTCGAAACCAAAAAGCCCGAGCTCAAGAAGGTGGTTTCCAAAAAAGGAGCTTCTACCACCTATCAGCTCAATGAGACTTTTGGGATAGAAATAGGGAAAAATGGGCCCACACTTAGCTTTGAAACCCTCAATGGGGACATCTACTTAAGAAAACTTTAAACCGGCAGTTCACAGACATTAAACATTAGAATCATGAAAAAATCAATCATTATATGCATAGGCTTATTCGCGGCAGTAGCCGCTTTGGCCCAGGAAAAATTCTCAGAGCAGTTTACCATCCCGCTCAGCAAACCAGGCACTGCTGCCCGCATAGAGCTGGACCACCTGAATGGCGACATCACTGTGACAGGATACAGCGGAAGTGAAGTGATCATCACCGCCTCGGCATCTGGCAGCTCCCTACAGCACGGATGTGACGACTGCCATGAAGATAAGAAGTCAGCGCCTCCCGGAATGAAGCGGGTCAATGCTAATCCTATGGAGCTCCGGGCCAAGGAAAGCAATAATGTAGTGAGCATAGAGTCTGACTCCTGGAAGCGCCGAATGAACATTGAGGTTAAAGCGCCCATTAATGCGGATCTCGATCTGAACACTGTACATGGCACCATCACGGTGAAGGGCATCAACGGCACCATGGAAATCTCCGGAGTGAATGGTGGCATCGCGCTGGAGAACATCTCCGGGTCAGTACTGGCCAATACCGTGAATGGCGATGTGAAGGTCACCTTCAAGTCCCTGACCTCCGGTGAGCCCATGTCCTTCGTCACCTTGAATGGCGATGTGGATGTGACCCTTCCGGCCAATGCCAAAGCCACCACCAAGCTGCGCTCTGAGCGTGGAGAGATCTACACAGACTTTGACATGGCCCTGGAGCGATCCAAAACCAATGTGAAAAAAGAAAGCGGTGAATATGAAGTGTCTATCAATAGCTGGGTCTATGGCAAAATCAACGGCGGAGGCCCCGAGTTTACCTTTAAAAACATGCACGGGAGCATTATCGTGCGCAAGGGAAATTGATTGAGAATGATCCCGCTGTGAGGAGCGGGATCATTTTATTCACTTAACATCTGTATCACTATTGATTTATACAGCAAACAGTTAGATGTTGGCACTGTGCACATCCATGGAGATTATAATCTCAAGTTCTACGATCCGTATAGTTATCCATAACTCCTTCCCTCTTACCCAAGAAACAAAAGCACTTCCATTACACCGCTTCACACTTCCCGTTTGCGGTGATATGCAATGTCCTGAGTGTCAATTAACGGAGTTGATTTTCTTCTGAAAATCCGCCACTCAACGTGTTTTCCCCCCTATACAGCTGGTATTTAAGCCCTCCCACCGAGTCGGACGGGATTAGGTTTGTCGCATTCGCTAATTCACAACCTAAAACCCTAATCAACCATGATATTTACCTCACAAAACATCGACATTAAGCCCAATTCATCATTTGGCCCGCACTGCCTTCATTTTGTTTTCAAGGGTAAATTCACCCAACAAGCTAGTTTAGAATCCACTGAGGCCTGGAAAGCTCACACCAGGCAGTTTCCCGCTGAGAAATTCACCATGATCTGGGATTGCCTGAAAATGGACGGCTTTGAGATGTCAGCCCGCCAGGAGTGGGTCGCCTGTATGCAAAGTGAAAAAGGACAAATTCATAAGGTCATCGTCATTTCAGATAATATAGCCATTCGAGGAGCAGCCTACCTCATGCTCAAATTATTCACCTTCGAATCCCTGGTGGTCAAATCATTGACGGAGCTTGCCCAGCGGATGTAGCACTTCAGCATCCCCTGATTTAAATTTCTTTCAGTAGCATTTGCAACCTTTCAGCACATGCAAAGTACTTTCTCTATCTAGTGTCCAACAAAACCCGACCACTCATGATTCGGAATTTCCTGAAAGTAGCCATCAGAAGCATCCAAAGAAACAAAGTTTACAGTCTGCTGAATATTCTTGGACTGGCCATAGGACTGGCCTGTGCCATGCTCATTCTCCTATGGGTGCAGGATGAAATGAACTATGACAGTCACCACCAAAATGTCAAAAGTATCTATCAGGTGATGGAAAACCAGCATTATGCAGATCGCATAGGCACCACTTTTTCCACGCCCGGGCCATTGGGGCCATACCTCAAAGAAACGTACCCTGAGGTGAAGTACTCCAGCAGGCTGACCTGGGAGTCGGAGAATCTTTTCACTTACAAGGAGCAGTCGTTTTATGAGCAGGGCCGATTCGTAGATGTCGACTTCTTCCACATCTTCACCTTTGAGTTTTTGGAAGGAAACCCGCAATCCCCCTTCACTGACAAAACTTCCATGGTGCTCACAGAGAAGCTGGCGCGGAAATACTTTGGCAATGAAAGCGCCGTAGGCAAGGTGATCAAAATGAACAATGAGACCAACTTCACGGTGACCGGAGTGGTGAAAAGCTGGCCATCCAATACCACCAATGGCAACTTTGACTACCTCATCAATTTTGAATACTTCTGGGAGGACAACCTTACCTGGCTGGATCGCTGGGGAAATAACAACGTCCGCTGTTTCATCCAGTTGCAGGAAAATATTCAGGCCGATGCCTTTGAAGGCAAAATCGCCCGCCTGCTGGACGAAAAGAATGAAGACAATGCCATCGCGCTCTTTCTTCATCCTCTGGAAAAGCTGCACCTCTATTCCAATTGGGACAATGGAGTGGCTGATGGTGGTCGCATTCGGTATGTGCGTATTTTTACCATCGTTGCTCTTTTCATCCTCCTCATCGCCTGCATCAATTTCATGAACCTCGCCACGGCACAGGCTGTCAAACGTGCCAAGGAAGTAGGCTTGAGAAAAGTAGTCGGCGCTTATAGAGGCAACCTGATTGCTCAATTCCTGAGCGAGTCAGTGATTTTTGCGTTTTTAGGTGGGGTGTTGGCTCTTCTGCTGGTATTGCTACTACTGCCGGCTTTTAACGCGCTTACTGAGAAGGCCATCCCTTTTGTGCTCAACCCAAATGCGCTGCTACTCCTCACCACCCTGGTGTTTGTCACCGGGCTACTGTCCGGAAGCTATCCGGCATTTTATATCGCCAGCTTCCAGCCAGCCAGTGTACTGAAGGGCCAGATGAAAAGCGGGAAAGGGGCATCCCGATTCAGAAAGGTATTGGTCACCACCCAATTCGTCCTTTCCATCATCATGATTTTCTGCACCATAGTGGTCTATCAGCAGCTCGTTTTTGTCCAAAACCAGGAAACCGGCTTTAACAAACAAGGGCTGGTCTATGTGGAAATGCATCAGAACATACAGGATAAATTCCAGGTAATCAAACAGCAGTTGTCACAGAACCCGGCCATCCAGTCAGTGGCAGCCATGAGTCAGGCGCCACTCGGATTCAACAATTCCACCTGGGGTTTTGACTGGCCGGGCAAAGATCCACAGTCAAAAATCCTCTTTACCAACCTCTCCATTGACAATACCTTCGCCGAGACCTTTGGGATTCCGTTGGCAGCTGGTCGAAGCTTCAACCCAAAGTTCACCACCGACACCCTCCACTTCATGATCAATGAAGCCTCCGCCACGGCGATGGGCTTCAAACCGGAAGAAGTGGTGGATCAGCCCGTCACGCTTTGGGGTGATCGCAAGGGAAAAGTCATCGGAGTATTCAAAGACTTCAATTTCAGTTCTTCGAAGAGTAAAATCAGACCACTCCTGATGATCCATGACCCAGACTGGTACAATCACATCGTGGTGAGGGCCAATGAAGGACAGCATGCCGCAGCCATTCAGGCTTTGGAAGAAATCTATCAGGAATTTGCGCCGGCATATCCTTTCGAATACCGATTTGTGGATGACAAATGGAAGGAGTTTTATGAGAATGAAGCCCGCACCGCCAGCCTGTTCAATAGTTTCGCACTTGTGGCCATTTTCATTTCATGTCTTGGGCTATTCGGGCTGGCCGCCTTTACCATCCAGCAGCGCACCAAAGAAATAGGCGTGCGGAAAGTTCTGGGCGCATCCATCCTGTCCATCATCAAAATCACCACGCGTGAATTCACTTTGCTGGTCTTACTGGCTGCTTTCATTGGATCTCCGGTGGCCTGGTATCTGATGGACATGTGGTTAGAGGACTTTGCGTTTCGCATTGATCTGACCCTCTTCATCCCGTTGGTGTCCACTGCCATTGCCATTGGTGTAGCCATCGCCACCGTGGCGTATCACTCGTTCATGGCCAGCCATACCAACCCGGTGGAAGCACTTAAGTATGAATGATTCCCCTTGAGTAAACACACACTTTTATGAAGGATTTGTTAAGATAATTTCAATGATCAGTCTGATTATTTGTGCTTATCTTGAATGATTAATGATTATTTTTGTTAATCTTCAAATAGTATAATTCAGCAGGCATGTCCATAAAAGTAGCAGTAAGGCACTATACCAAATATACCTACGACAAGCACATCGAGCTGAGCCCGCAGGTGATCCGTCTTCGTCCTGCTCCACACTCGCGTACTTTCATCAAGGGGTACTCGCTCAATATCAAGCCGGAGGGACATTTCATCAACTGGCAGCAGGACCCCTTTGGTAACTACCTGGCACGGATTGTCTTTCCAGAAAAGGTAGACCACTTTGAGGTAGATGTGGAAGTGATCGCTGACATGGTGGTGATCAATCCCTTTGACTTTTTTATCGAGGAATATGCAGAGAAATTTCCCTTCCAGTATGAAGAATACCTGAAAAGGCAACTCTCTCCTTACCTGGAGGTAACCGAAAAAGGTACGCTTCTCATGGAGCTGGTAGCTCGTGCCAAAGAGAAAAAACTGGCAGAGATGAACACTGTGGATTACCTGGTGGCCCTCAATCAGATGGTGAATCAGGCCCTCTCTTACAACATTCGCATGGAACCCGGGGTGCAATCCTGCGAAGAGACACTCCAGCTGGCTTCAGGTTCCTGCCGGGACTTTTCATGGGTACTGGTGCAGCTTCTGCGGCACGTAGGCCTGGCCTCCCGTTTTGTATCGGGCTATCTCATCCAGCTTAAAGCGGACCAAAAAGCCCTGGATGGCCCATCGGGCACGGAAGAAGATTTCACCGACCTGCATGCCTGGGCAGAAGTATACCTGCCGGGTGCCGGATGGGTAGGGTTAGATTCTACCTCGGGGTTGTTTGCCGGGGAGGGTCATATCCCGCTGGCCTGTACTCCAGAGCCACAAAGTGCCGCTCCCATTTCCGGTTTTGCAGAGCCTGCCAAAACAGCATTTCATTTTGAGAATACCGTAAAACGAATCGAAGAGACGCCCAGGGTGACCAAACCCTACTCGGAAGAGCAGTGGGCGCAGATCGTGGCTGTGGGAGACAAGGTGGATGCAGACCTGAATGCAAATAATGTAAAAATGACGATGGGTGGCGAACCCACCTTTGTGTCGATAGATAACAATGACGCCCCGGAATGGAACTCAGAAGCCGATGGTGAGCACAAGAGAAAACTCTCCAATCAACTCTTCCACCAACTGAAAGAATCTTATGGAAAAGGTGCGCTGATGCAGTATGGTCAGGGCAAATGGTACCCAGGCGAACCCCTGCCCCGCTGGAAACTGGCCTGCTACTGGCGCCTGGATGGCGAGCCCATCTGGCATAATGACGCACTGCTGGCAGACATTTCCAAAGATTATGGCCTCAGCCACACAGATGCTGCCAGGTTTATAGAAGAACTAGCCACAGAGTTGAACGTGGAGCAGGCCAATATCACCCCGGCCTATGAAGATCCCTTCTATTTCATCTGGGAAGAAAGCAAAGTTCCCCTAAATGTAGACCCGCTAAAAGTAGACCTGAAATCCCCACTGGAAAGGCAAAAACTAGCCCAACTGCTACAGGATGGACTGGACAAGCCAGTGGGCTATGCGGTGCCATTGTCCTGGGATCAGGAGCACACCTCCTGGCAGAGTTGCAAATGGAGCTTTCGCAAAAAGAACCTTTTCCTCGTGCCCGGTAATTCCCCCATCGGACTCAGGTTACCACTGGACTCCATCCAGTACACCGACCCTGAGGACGAAGAAATTCGCCCGGAACGAGACCTTTTCGAGGAAACAGAAGCCCTGCCGACATCCGGTGAAGCGGCTTCTTTTGGGTTAGATAACCGGCCTTTCAACAATTCGGAGAAAATTTTCAAAACATGCCTGCTGGCGGAAATCAGAGAAGGCAAACTTTTTGTCTTTTTCCCACCGTTAACACATTTTGAGCACTACCTGGACCTGGTGGGAGCCGTAGAGCGAACGGCAGAGAAGCTGCAAATCCCGGTGCTGATAGAGGGTTATGACCCTCCGGCTGATAACAGGGTGCAGAAACTCATGATCACTCCGGACCCCGGAGTAATAGAAGTAAACATCCACCCCGCGAAAACCTGGCGAGAGCTCCTCAGCAACTACGAAATCCTTTATGACAAAGCGCGTGAATCACGCCTGACCACTGAAAAATTCAACCTGGATGGCCGGCATACCGGCACAGGCGGAGGCAACCATGTGACCATCGGTGGCAGTAAACCTGCAGAAAGTCCCATCCTTCGCCGACCAGACGTGCTGAAGAGCTTCATCACCTATTGGCAGCACCATCCGGCGCTTTCCTATTTATTTTCTACTCAATTCATCGGCCCGACGAGCCAGGCCCCGCGTGTGGATGAAGGCAGGGATGACATCCTCTACGAACTGGAGTTGGCCTTCCAGCAGGTGCCCAATTTCAAAGAGGACAATGTGCCCTACTGGCTGGTCGACCGGATTTTCAGAAACCTCCTCGTAGACATCACAGGAAATACGCATCGTGCGGAGTTTTGTATAGACAAGCTCTATTCTCCTGATTCCAGTACAGGGCGGCTGGGCATTCTGGAGTTTCGTGGGTTCGACATGCCCCCTCATTATCGGATGGGAATGGTACAGTTTCTATTAATCAGAGCGCTACTCAGCTGGTTTTGGAAAAATCCTTATGACCATAAGCTGGTGCGATGGGGAACGCAACTCCACGACCGCTTTTTACTTCCGCACTACTGCTATAAAGACATGACCGAGGTGGTCAATGACCTGCGCAATGCCGGGTATGACTTTGACATCTCGTGGTTCGATCCCTTTTTCAGTTTCCGTTTTCCGTTCGTGGGTGAACTGCAGGTGGACGATATCCATATTGAACTCAAAATGGCCATAGAACCCTGGCATGTACTGGGCGAGGAAATGTCCAGCTCCGGCACTGCCCGCTTTGTAGACAGCTCTCTGGAGCGGCTGCAGGTGAAAATTTCAGGAATGACCGACTCCCGCTATCAGCTCATGTGCAATGGTCTCAGGATTCCCCTGAAAAACACCGGCGTGCAGGGAGAGTACGTGTCCGGCATTCGCTATCGGGCATGGCAGCCGCCATCAGCCCTTCACCCAACCCTGGGTGTAGATACTCCGCTGGTCATAGACCTGTACGATACCTGGACCAAAAAATCTATCGCCGCCTGTAAATACCATGTGGCCCATCCCGGAGGCAGAAATTACAACACCTTCCCGGTCAATAGCTTCGAGGCAGAGTCACGAAGAATTTCCAGATTCTTTGACTTTGGGCACTCTATCAATCTCGTAGAACCCACGATAGAGCAACCCACTTCAGTGGGCCGATTTATCACCAAGGTGAATATCCTCACCAATTATGAAGCGACAGGTGAGGTCGTAAACCCGGAGTTTCCGCATACCATGGACCTCAGAAGATACAAAAGTGTGAAATAGTCTTTCTTATTCAGGAAAAGGATAATTTTACTGGTATGATCGAATCATATCTTGTTGATCGCATGTTCAACAATGAGCCGTTTCTGGACGAGCTGGCTACACCTGAAAACAAGGTCTCTTCGCAGTGGCAAAAACTCGCCATGTACTATGACCGACTGGGCCCTGAAAAGCTGGGTCAGTACCATGAGGAGGTAAGCAGGCAGCTTCGCGAAAACGGAGTGACTTATAACATCTATGGAGACCCTGATGGGATGAACAGACCCTGGATGCTTGATCCCGTGCCGATGATTTTCAGTGGACAGGACTGGGCGATCATCGAAAAAGGCCTGATCCAGCGGGCCGAACTCCTCAATCTTATCCTTTCAGACATCTACGGAAGTCGGACCCTCATCAAAGACGGATTCATTCCTTTTGAGCTGGTTTATAATCACAAGGGTTTTTTGCGGCAAGTCGATAAGATCAAGCTGGATGGCGAGCAGCAGCTCATCCAGTATGCTGCCGACCTGGCGCGCGGACCCGATGGTAAAATGTGGGTACTCCATGACCGAACCGATGCTCCATCTGGCGCGGGCTATACCTTTGAAAACCGGGCCGCAATGACCCGTGTATTTCCTGACCTGATCAGAGAAAACGAGGTGAGGAAGATTTCTACCTACTACCAAACCCTAAAAAATACACTCGTCAACCTGTCGTCCAGAAACAAAGAGAATCCACGCATCGTGCTCCTCTCTCCCGGCCCGACCAACGAGACTTATTTTGAGCACGCCTACCTCTCCTCGTTTATGGGCTTTACGCTAGCCCTGGGAGAAGACCTCACGGTGAGCGATGGATATGTTTGGCTAAAAACCATTAAGGGATTAGAAAAGGTGGATGTAATCATCCGCCGTGTCGATGACGTTTTTTGTGACCCGCTTGAATTTCGAAGCAACTCACACCTGGGGGTGGTAGGCCTTATGGAAGCTGTCCGACAAAAAAAGGTGATCGTGATCAATCCTTTGGGTTGTAGAATACTTGAAAATCCCGGTTTAATGGCTTTCCTGCCACGGCTTTCCAGACATCTCCTGGGCGAGGAACTCATCCTTCCCTCTGTGGCCACCTGGTGGTGTGGACAGGACAAAGAGAAAAAATATGTACTCGATCACCTGGAAAACCTCATCATCCGAAAAATTTATCGGAGTGCAGATAACAAGTCTGTACACGGGGGATCCCTTTCGAAAGAAGAGCTCAATCAGCTTCGTGCTGAGATCGACAGAAGCCCTTACCTCTATGTGGGGCAGGAACTGGTCAATTTCTCTACCACACCCTCCTGGATCAATCAGAAAATGGAGGCCAGAAACGCAGTGTTCAGAAGCTACATTGTGGCGGATTCGGAAAGCAGCACTTACTCCGTGATGCCCGGGGGACTTTCCCGCAGCTCCCCACAGCGAGGCGCCTTTATCGTTTCCAATCAGCAGGGGGGCATCAGTAAAGACACCTGGGTGCTGGGGAAAAGGGAAGAATCCAAGGCCGCTCAAGCAACAGAAGCAGGTCTGAGACCGGAACTTAAAAGTGTACTCCCAAGCCGTACTGGTGAACACCTGTTTTGGATCGGCAGATACATGGAACGCTGCGTCTATACCGTACGTCTGATGAGGATGGTACTCATGACCTACAATGAGGTGGATGAAGACATTCACATTAAAGAAAACCCTGTGGTTTCCACCTTGCTTAGGACTCTGACCCAACTTACTGGTACACAGCCGGGATTTAAAGACAAAAAAGTCCTCAGACATCCCGAGGAGGAGTTGGTCTCTTTGGTGCTCGACTCAGGGCGTGTAGGCAGTCTGGCTTACTCACTCAATGCTTTCCTATCCAATGGATATGCAGTGCGTGACCGCCTGAGCCTGGATACCTGGAGAATCCTGGATAGTATCTCCGAAGAACTCTCACGAATGAAAAAAATGGGGTCTGACCTCACTCAGATTTATGACGGCCTGGACAGTATGGTCATCAAGCTGATGGCATTCTACGGCCTGAACATTGACAATATGACTCGTGAACCTACCTGGCACCTGCTCAATGTGGGAAGATTCATTGAGTCCGCCATCAATAACTGTAAGGTGCTGAGTTCGATGCTCGGGAAGCGTTTTGGGTCGGAGATTGACAAGTCGCTCATGGAGGATACGCTCCGTTGCAGTGAAAGTCTGGTTACCTACCGCTATCGCTACCGATCCGTGATGGAAATGAAGGGGGTGCTCAGTCTGCTCATTTTGCACGAGGAAAACCCCCGGTCTGTCATCTATCAGATCATGAGGATCGAAAAACACCTCAGCAGCATGCCTGCGCAGGAACAGGAAGTGGAAGAGTTTCTCAGTCCTGCTCGCAAAAAGCTTCTGGAGGCAGTGACCAAAATCAGGCTGTGTGACATTGAGCTGCTGGCCACCGCTGACGAAAAGAAAGGAAATTATACTTATTTGAAAACCTTCCTGGAAGAAATCACTGTACTCCTGGGAGACACGTCAGATCTGATTTACCAAAAATACTTCAGTCATACCAGTAGTCGCTACCACATGATTCAAACCACTTTGCTGCCAGAAATATGAGGTATCAGGTCACACACATCACCGATTATATTTATCAAAACACGGCCTCTCTGTGTCACAACATTATGGTACAGCTGCCACAGAGTTCTGATTGCCAGACCGTGGAGGAAAGCAGCTACGAGATAGATCCTGAACCTAGTTTTCTGGGTGAACGGCGGGATTTTTTTGATAATAAGTACCTCTATTTTTCCATAGAAAGAGCCCACAAAAAACTGACGGTAACCTCCAAAACGCGAGTCACCCTGGAGTCACCTGCATGGATGGAGGTAGACCCGGCCAGCACCCCTCCCTGGGAAGAAGTGGTAAAATGGCTGCGAACCACAGACGCCCTGAATGACATTCGCCAATTTTACCTGGAGTCCAAACATGTGCATTTCGTGGAGGGCATCAAGACTTACACCCTTCAGTCTTTTACACCGGGCCGACCGATCATGGAAGCCATGCTGGAACTCAACTCCAGAATCTTTCATGATTTCAGTTTCACACCCGGCTTTACAGACATCAGTACCCCCCTGGAAAAGGTTTTTGAAACCAAAAAAGGGGTTTGTCAGGACTTTGCTCACTTTGCGCTGGCCTGTCTGCGGTCTATCAACCTCTCTGCGAGATATGTCAGCGGATACATCGAGACACTTCCGCCTCCGGGCAAGCCCAAGCTGGTAGGGGCAGATGCCTCACATGCCTGGATGGCCCTGTATATCCCTGGTCTGGAGTGGGTGGAGTTTGATGCTACCAATAACCTTCTGGTAAATGATAAGCATGTACGGGTAGCCGTGGGCAGAGATTTTGCGGACATCACTCCGCTCAAAGGCATTGTCTACAGCGTGGGCAAACAAACGATGAAGGTCAGCGTAGACGTCCGCAATCTGGACACTGCAGGGTAATTGGACATTTCTTTTGCACAAATCCGGTAAACCCGCCCGTCCATGACTATTTTAGAATAAATTTCAGAAATGGCCGATCAAAACCCACAGACTCCTCAGCTCAAGAAAACATTAGGACCGTTGATGCTCTGGGGACTTGGGGTAGGGTACGTGATTTCGGGAATGTATTTTGGCTGGAACCTGGGCCTGGCAGAAGGAGGCACACTGGGGCTGGCCATCGCCACTTTTTTCATCATCATCATGTACCTCACCTTCACCTTTAGCTACACGGAGCTGGCCTGTGCCATTCCTAAGGCAGGGGGTGCCTTTGATTATGCGGACAGGGCCCTGGGTAAGCAGCTCGGCTTTCTGGCTGGCATGGCTCAAAATGTCGAATTCATTTTTGCTCCTCCGGCCATCGCTGCAGCCATTGGGGCTTATTTCAATATTTTCTTCCCCCAGGTAGACGCTCTCTACATAGCTATTTTGGCCTATTTGCTTTTCACCGGGCTGAATATCATTGGGGTACGCGCAGCAGCCATTTTTGAGCTGGTCATCACCATCCTGGCGGTGCTGGAGTTACTGATTTTTGCCGGAGTATGTCTGCCGCAACTAAAAATTGAAAATCTCACAATGAATGCTTTGCCCAATGGTTTTCAGGGGGCATTTGCAGCCATTCCGTTTGCCATCTGGTTTTTCCTGGCCATAGAAGGCGTTGCCAATGTGGCCGAAGAGGCAAAAAACCCTCAGCGCAGTATTTTGATTGGCTTTGGATCAGCCATATTCACACTGGTAGTGCTTTGTCTTCTCACTTTCGTGTCGGCGGTAGGTGTGGATGGATGGGAGTCTGTGGTATACCCGCCCGGAAGCACTGAAGCCTCAGACTCGCCACTACCTTTGGCATTGGCCAAGATAGTCGGCGACAGTCACATCCTTTATCATTTGCTGATCACGGTAGGTTTGTTTGGATTGGTGGCATCCTTTCATGGCATCATCCTGGCGGCAGGCCGTTCTACTTTTGAGTTTGGCCGGGTAGGATATATTCCCAAATCGCTCGGGAAAGTACACCCCAAAACCCTCACACCTGCCAACGCCCTCGTCATCAACATGCTCATAGGGATAGTGGCACTTCTAACAGGGAAAACAGGTGACATTATCACCATAGCCTGCTTCGGTGCCCTCACGTTGTACATCGTCTCGATGTTGGCGTTCTTTGCCTTGCGGAAAAAGGAACCTGATCTCAATCGCCCTTTCAAAGTGCCGTTTTATCCCTTTTTTCCGGCTTGTGCCCTCATCATAGCAAGTCTTGCACTGGTGGCCATGACCGTCTATAACCTGAAGCTGGCGTTGATTTATGGGGTGATTATGCTGGCTGCGTATTTATGGTTTCTGTTTACAGAGAAAAAGAATTAATTTGATCCATGTCATTTCATCCAATCGAATCACGGAGCTTTCTTTATGCAAAACAGGCTGAACTTTAACTTCCCCACACCCATTAGGTTTGGGGCCGGAGTAATCGACGAACTGCCCGACCACCTGGTGGCTCAGGGGCTTAGGCACCCCCTCCTGGTCACAGATGCGAATGTTTCCGAGCTTGAGTTTTTTCAGGACATACTAAATGCCCTGAAGTCCAGAAATCTGACCCCAGAGGTGTACACGGACATGCACAAAAACCCGGTAGAGTCGGATGTGCTCAAGGGTGGGGATTGTTATCACCGCTCTGGTTGTGACTGTATAGTGGGCATCGGCGGTGGAGTGGCACTGGATGTCGCCCGGGCCATTGTACTCCGCATCCATCATCATCGGCCACTCTTTGACTATGATGACCTCATAGGGGGTGACCAGTACGTCACCGAGGCGGTACCTTACTTTGTGACGGTACCTACCACGGCCGGTACCGGGAGTGAAGTGGGCCGAAGTGCCATTATCTCCGAGGATATTTCTAAGAAAAAAAGAATTCTGTTTGCCCCCAAGCTCATGGCCCGGCAGGTATTTGCCGACCCCATGCTCACCATGGAGTTGCCACCCTTTATCACTGCCGCCACGGGCATGGATGCCCTCACCCATAACATGGAGGCCTACCTGGCCAAAAACTACCACCCTATGTGCGATGGCATTGCTCTGGAGGGCATGTCCCTCATCGCCAAGTCCATCGAAAAAGCCACCCATCATCCCGACCTGGAATCCCGCTCCAATATGCTGCTCGGCTCACTCATGGGGGCAGTGGCCTTTCAGAAAGGTCTGGGCGTGGTACACAGCCTGGCGCATCCACTTTCCAGTCTGTTGGACACTCATCATGGGCTGGCCAACGCTGTGAATCTGCCCTATGGCATGGAGTTTAATTATGCCGGATGTGAATCCCGATTTGATAAAATGGCGGAATTTCTGGGTGTGGTGGATGGAGATGGTGAACGCGTGGTGGATTTCCTCTTTGAGCTCAACCAGCGACTGGCTCTACCCACCAAACTCAGCGACATAGAGGTGAAACAGGAGCACCTGGATGAACTTTCGAATCTGGCAGTGGCAGACTTTGCTCACCCCAACAACCCCAAACCGGTGAGCTGGAGTGACTTTCATACCTTATATCAAAAAGCACTTTGAGCATGTTAAAAATCGGCATTTCTGCCTGCTTTCTCTACCCGGATCCTCAACGGTCAGTTTTCGGACCCAAGACACTGAGCTACCTCGAAAATGATATGGCCCGGTACCTTACCAAAGAGGGAGTCATCCCTGTGCTGATCCCGGATGTGGACGATGAGCTCCTTCATCCCCTCGTGGAGGAAATGGATGGCTTCATTTTCCAGGGGGGTACCGATATGGCGCCAGAGTCCTACGGAGAAAAGCCCATAGAAAACGGGCGATGGAAGGGTGATCCCGTGAGGGATAAATACGAGCTCAAGCTTATGGGCCTGGCCATGGAAAGTGACAAACCCATACTGGGCATCTGCCGCGGGATGCAGGTTATGAACGTATATTTTGGAGGGACCCTCTATCAGGACACCAAAACCCAGCGGCCGGAAGTATTGGTCCATCGGGATGCCGACCAGTATGATACCGTCTCTCATGAGATCACCTTTACAGAGAAAAAAATTCTTTCGAAAATTTATAAAAATGCCCAAAGCACCCGTGTGAACAGTGTGCATCACCAATCCATCAAAAACCTGGGTAAAAACCTGGAGGTGCTCGCCGAAAGCCCGGAAGATGGAGTGATAGAGGCCATTGGCTATACCAAAGCGCCTGATGGCTGGGTGATGGGAGTACAATGGCATCCTGAGTTTTCACATACACTCGGCAGTCAGGTCATCAATGCTGACAAACTTTATCTTTATTTTCTCGAACACGTAAAATCGCTGAAAAGCTAAACCATGAAGGTCATCAATCCTGCAACGGAAGAAGTCATCTCAGTACTCACGTCAGACACGGCTGCCACCGTCGCTTCAAAAGTGGAAGCACTGCGGGCTGGTCAAAAAGCCTGGCAAAATCTCGGTGTGAAACAAAGGCTGGACATCATTGAGAAATTTGGTGAACTGGTACTCAAAAATAAAGCTGACCTGGCTCAGGTCCTGACCAGCGAAACCGGCAAGCCCATCACACAATCACTCAACGAAATCAATGGTTCACTGGGCCGGATCCAACACCTGAAAACGAATGCCGAAAAATGGCTTGCGCAGGAAATAATCACTCCGGATGACGCCACCAGAGAATTGATCGCCTATGAGCCCCTGGGAGTCATCGCCAATATTTCTGCCTGGAATTTTCCTTACAATGTGGGCTACAATGTATTTCTCTATGCCCTGGTCGCCGGCAATGCCGTACTTTACAAGCCCTCGGAATATGCTTCCCTTACAGGATTAAAATTTAAGTCGCTCCTGCAGGAGGCAGGAGTACCGGAAAATGTTTTTGAAGTGGTGATCGGCACGGGAGCAGTTGGTCAGCTACTCCTGGAAGCGGACCTGGATGGGTATTTCTTCACAGGCTCATACCAGACAGGGGTGCACATAGCAAAAACAGTCGCGCACAAACTCGTACCGGTACAGCTGGAACTGGGCGGTAAAGACCCTCTTTATGTCATGGATGATGTCGCGGACATCAGGCAGGCGGCTATCAATGCAGCGGAAGGCGCTTTTTACAACAATGGCCAAAGCTGCTGTGCAGTGGAGCGCATCTATGTGCAGGAAGGGATTTATGAAGATTTCGTGAAGCACTTCACGGAAGAAGTAAAATCTTACCTGCTGGGCGATCCCATAGAAGACCGTACCTTTATTGGTCCACTGACCAGACCGCAGCAATTGGCGGTCATTTCAGACCAGATAGCTGATGCTGTTGCCAAAGGTGCACAACTGGTACTGGGAGGTGAGCGACTTAGCAGAAAAGGATATTATATGAGTCCGGCTGTACTCACCGGGGTAAATCACTCCATGGAACTGATGAAGGAGGAGTCTTTTGGTCCTGTGATAGGTATCCAAAAAGTCAGCTCCGATGAAGAAGCCACCAGTCTGATGCAAGACATGAGCTATGGTCTGACAGCAGCGGTATTTTCAGCTAATGAGGACAGGGCTAAGAAGGTGCTGGATCAGATGAATGTGGGCACCGTATACTGGAACTGCTGCGATCGGGTGAGCCCCAACGTGCCCTGGTCGGGCCGCAAAAACTCAGGTCTGGGCGCTACACTTTCCTATATGGGCATCCGTGCTTTTACGCAGCCCAAGGCGTATCATTGGAGGGGGTAATGGGTTTAAAAGAGTTTGTGCAGAGTCTCGTGACTGAGCTTACTTTAAATAACTTTCATTGAAAGTTATTATCTACTTTTAGGGATTGATGGTTATCAATTATGACAAATGATCAACTTGTTGATTTAATAGACGATTTAATCAAACAGCCCGGCGAAAGTGAATGGATTGAATTTAAGCACAATTTCCATTCAGAAAACGAAATTGGTGAACGGCTAGCGGCTTTGTCGAATGGAGCTTGTCTACGAAATCAGATGTATGGGTACCTTATATTTGGAATTGAAGATGATACATACAGGATATTAGGAACATCTTTTAAACCAAGAAAGCATAAAAAGGGAAGAGAGGAATTAGAAAATTGGCTTTCCACAAGATTAAACCCACGTATTGACTTCCAAATATATGAATTTGACTATGAGCCAAATTGTCCATTAGTAGTTTTCATCATTCCCTCTGCGACAGATCGACCTGTAAGCTTTTTAAATGTTACTTATATAAGGGTTGGAAGTGTTACAAGGAGACTCCAGGACTTCCCTGAAAAAGAATCCAAAATATGGAGAAAACATGGGAAACCCTTTGAAGAGGAGGTAGCAAAAGAAAACGTATCAACCTCGGATGTCATCAAACTTTTGAGCGCCGAGACATATTTTGATCTCCTAGATCTGCCCTACCCATCTAACCAGAATGGAGTAATAGAAAAATTCATTGAAGAGGGTTTTGTCCAAAAGAAAAAAGGTTACACTATAACTAATCTCGGAGCAATTCTCCTTGCGAAAAACCTTCAGGATTTCGACACAGTAAATCGTAAAAGTGTTAGGGTTATAGTTTATACTGGTAAAAACAAAGTTGAGACTGAAAGAGAACAAATTGGAAAGAAGGGCTACTCGCTGGGGTTCTTAGGTTTGGTTGATTGGATAAACGCACGCTTACCAGCAAATGAAGAAATTGGAAAAGTTCTCAGAACAGAAACCAGAATGTACCCTGAAATTGCAATTAGAGAACTTGTTGCAAACGCACTGATTCATCAAGATTTCTCTGTAAAGGGTTTCCCAATGGTCGAAATCTATTCAGATCGATTGGAAATATCAAACCCAGGAGCTCCCCTTATATCTCCAGAAAGGTTCATTGATGGATATATCTCAAGAAACGAAAAGCTCGCGGATATAATGAGCTTTTGTGAAGAAAAAGGGAGTGGCCTTGATAAAGTCATCTTTTACAATGAGCTATATCAACTTCCTCCTCTCGGGGTGGAGGTAACAGATAATAGAACAAAACTAAGTTTATATAGCTACAAGACCCTTAATGAGTTGGATAAAAAACAAAAAATCAAAGCATGCTACCAGCACTCATGCCTTAAACATGTTTCGAACGAAAAAATGACTAATCAAAGTTTAAGAGAACGATTTAAAATTGAAGATCAAAACGCAGCTATTGCCTCCAGAATCATCAAAGACACTTTGGATGAGAAGTTAATCAAAGAAGATGATCCCAATAGTAAATCAAGAAAGTATAAAAGTTATGTCCCAATTTGGGCATAGTTTGTTTGATGGTTAATAGCCTGAAAAGCTAACTATTGATATAACTATCTGAAAATCAACATGTTCTTATTTGATGGTTATTTGATAGCATCCTAAATGATTGTTATGGAATCAATAGACAACATCACCCTCAACTTCTCAGACCAAAACATTTTTATCCTCAACCTGAGTTTAGGGTTTATCATGTTTGGTGTAGCCCTCAAGCTGACTCCTGCCGACTTTAAAATGGTGCTGGCACAGCCACTGGGCACCCTGGCTGGAGTGCTTTCTCAGTTTATTATCCTGCCATTCCTCACTTTTGTACTGGTGTGGGTACTGGAGCCTCATCCCACCTTTGCACTGGGGATGATGATGGTGGCAGCCTGTCCTGGTGGCAACATCTCCAACTTCTTCTCGGCCCTGTCCCGTGGAAATATTGCACTATCGGTTAGTCTCACAGCCATTTCCAGTGTTCTGGCCATTTTCATGACCCCTATCAACCTGTCGTTTTGGGCCAGCATGTATGCCCCCACAGCAGCACTCCTGACGGAAGTCAGCCTGGATTTTTGGGACGTATTTAAAACCATCATTACCATTTTAGGGATTCCCATAGTATTGGGCATGAGCTTCAGACACAAGTACCCCAAAACTGCCGAAAAACTACACCCATACATGCATTTTGGGTCTATTGTGATTTTTGCGGCGATTGTGATCCTGGCATTTTCTGCCAACCTCGATATTTTCCTCAATTACATTTACCTGGTTGTCTTCCTGGTCTTTCTTCACAATGCCATCGCACTCATTTCCGGCTATCAGATAGGAAGAATTTTCGGGCTGCCGGAGGCCGACAGGCGCTCTCTGGCCATAGAAACCGGCATTCAAAATTCAGGACTCGGATTACTCCTTATATTTGCGTTTTTTCAGGGCCTGGGTGGCATGGCCATTGTCGCCGCCTGGTGGGGCATCTGGCACATCTTGTCGGGATTGTCCCTGGCTTATTGGTGGAACTATAGGGTAGCAGTAGCAGTAAAATGAGAGCACACTGGTTTTATTATTTAGTAAAGGTTTCGAGTTGGATCGGTTTAAAATTATTCTTTGGTGGGGTAAAAATCTATGGCGCCCATAACATCCCCCGGGATGGCGCGCTACTCTTCACACCCAACCACCAGGGTGCATTTATGGATGCGGTACTGGTAGGCACATTCAACAAGGTGCCGGTCTCTTTTCTAACCCGATCAGACGTGTTCAACAAATGGTCAATGCCTTTTTTGAAGGCGCTGAACATGATGCCGATTTACCGCATCAGAGATGGTATTGCCAGCCTCTCACAAAACGATGCAGTGTTTGACACCTGTTTCCGAATGCTCTCTGAGAAACGGGCAATCCTCATTTTCCCGGAAGGAAACCACGGCATAGAATATTATCTGAGACCCCTCTCAAAGGGAACTGCCCGACTGGCACTGGATGCCCGCGCACAGGTAGACCCCAACACCAAAATATACATCGTTCCCACGGGGGTCAACTATTTTTCACACTACCGCCCACTCAGTAAAGTGCTGATCAAGTTTGGTGAGCCTATCGCACTGGAGGACTATATGGCTCAGTACAAGGAGCATAAACAAAAGGGATACAATCTCTTAAAGCAGGACCTGGCTGAAGCGATGAAGAAAACACTCATACTGGCTGAAGAGGGCGAAGATTATGTGCAAAAGAGGGACTGGATATTTCAGCCCAAACATGAGCATCTGTCTTTTGACGAGTTAAAGGCCATGGCCGAGGGTGATCACTTTGAGCCACGTGAGCCAATGAAAAAAGGGCCCGTGCGAAAAGTATTAATTACGATGTTGTCCATATTCAATCTGCCACCAATGCTCGCCCTCAGCAAAATCATTCGTGGCATCAAAGATCAGGTTTTTTACATCTCTATCAAGTACATGGTGGGGTCGTTTCTCCACATCCTTTGGTGGTCGTTTCTTTTTGCAATGGGTGTGATCTGGATTGGCTGGGAAGCGGGACTGCTGTTTGCTTTTACAGCCATTATGGTGGCGATGGCACGGCAGTCATTGATCAAATTCTAGTTGACCTTTGCCTGGTACTTTTTGCGGTCATAGATGATGTTACCTTCCCGGTCCCACTCTTTGGTAATGACTGGTTTGGCTTTCTTATCAAAGGCCTCCAGGGGGTAAGTAACTTCCCTTTTCACCCGCTCATTGTCGTAATACTCACGCCAGACACCTACCCGGTGGTCAAACTGGTAATGGCCCACTACGGCCAGCTTGCCATTGGGATGGTAGGCGTAGTATTCGCCTTCTCTTTCGCCAAAATGTACCGGAATCATTTCCTTTAGCTGCGTACGATCAAAGTCATAATAAGCCAGAAGTGACTCTTTTGGCCACCCTTTCCAGTAAATCTCCTTCTCCTGCAGGATATCGTGCCTGTTGTACCTCACCCATCGGCCGTGCTTCATTCCTTTGTAGAAATATCCCTCCTCGATCACCTGATCCCCCATCTTTTTTTCGTAATGGCCATGCAGTACACCAGCGTTCGCACGCTTCACGCGCAGGGAATTCACGATCTTCTTTTTCTTAAAATCATACCAATAAAAATCCCGGGCATATGGATCAGGTCCCTCATAGTCTTTGTCCTTGAGGTAATAAAAAAGCTCTACCACGGTTCGGTCGCCAAAGCCCTGCTTGGCAAAACCCCGCTTGGCTTTAATTTTATAATAGATTTTAGGGTTTTTCTTCTTTTCTTTCTTCTTGGTCTCGTCCTTGTCCAGGGGATCCTTCTCCAGATCAGCCTTCATATCCAGCGTAAGGGGAGTCTCATAGTTCACCCTGAACAGCTCGTCAATGGACTCGCCATCTTGCCCCAGCACGGCAAAGGCCACAAAAAAGAATACAAGTAGTGATAATAATTTCTTCATTTCGGGTTACTTCCTGGACACTTCAACGATCAAACCTACCAAAAAATTTCATTCTTCTGCCGCTCCGCTGCTGATGGTTTGTCCGAAGAAAAGGGCATTCAGAAAAAGCTTGTTGGTTCCATACCAAAAAGCCCTGAAATTGGGATTGTCTGCAAAGGTAATGATGCGTCCTCTGCCCAATGCGGAAATGGTCACTGCCGGAGTAGCGGAGATTTGTTTCAACCTTTCCTCCGAAATGTATCCACTAATCAATGGAGCAGGGGTGTAAACCAACGGGTTGGCATAGGGGTTGGCAGCCTTCTTCATCATAAGGTTATGGTCTCTAAAAAGTGGCATTTTGGAGGATTCGAGTCCGTAGCTGAGCGGATGACCAAGATCCATCCTGGCCTCAAATATAGCCCCGCCCACGACCTGTGCGCCACGATTTTGATCGAGCTCCAGGTACTTTTTATAGCCTGTGGTGTCCGGCTGGCTCTTCGCATACTGCACCTTCGAGAGGTCCTTATCTGCCAGCCATTTGCCCCCACGCTTCCATGTCACTATCACTCCTCCTCGTGTGATCCATTGTTTCAGGCTTTCTACCCCCGTATCCGTTATGCTTCGGTAATTACCATCTGTCATCACGATTTTATTGTATCGACTCAGGTCAGCCCGGTGAAGTGCCTCGGCTGGTAAAAGGGTCACCTGCATCCCCATTCGCTGATCCAGTAAATGCCATACTTCCCCGGCTTCATTCCCATCCACTCCATCGCCCACCAGTACGGCCACCTTCGGCATGGTCAACACTTCGGCCTGTCTGGTACCCAGATCCGACCCACCAATGGCCAATCCCGTATTGAGTCCATATACATCAATACCGTCCATCGTGGCAATCTCCTGGATGACCGCCTCAATAATGTCTCTTTTCTCCCGCTGAACACCCACAGGAATGACAATCGATCCCCGCATGTATGATCTGTTTTGATCCCTGTGTATGGAGTGATTCACTTCCGTGACAATTCCGGCTTTTTGCAGCCGCATGATGGCTCTATGTGTGTAATATCCATTGGGCTCAAACAGGTAGGCATAGTCGGAACTCCCCAACACCTGCCCTGCAGGAAACACCGAGCTGGTGATGGCCTGGCCCAATTGGCTCTGTACATAATCCTTAGCACCTAGTTCATCAAAATTAAGATTAAAGGCCAAAGGAAGGGTCCAGGTAGACACATCATAAAAGAGGCTGTCCTGGAATGTGGTCCGGGTTTCAAAGAGTGCCTTGATCAGGCGATACTGAGGCTGGTTAGTGGGGACTAGGTACCCCCCGGTGCTATAAGATGCTGCTCCCTTCTTAATGTTTTTTTGCACGGGATAAATAAGGATATCGTGCCGATGGAGTATTTCCATCAGATGAAATGCCCTGGCTGGGTCGCCCTCAGAACCAAAAATATAGGCCTTCACCGGGTCGGCACCGGCCAGCTTTTCCGCCTCTCTGTAAAATAGACTCTGGTGGCTCAGCAGGTCAGACTTTAAGGCATTTGCTGCCTTAAGGGTGGACAGTGATGTCACGAAATGATTCCTGATGGCCTCTGGAAAACTGATGGTTCCGAATTGATTTTCCTGCAGGTGACCTCTGGCACTGGCCTGCTCAAACAAGATCCCCACAGCACCATTGATATCCGGGTAAGTAGACCCCTTGCCTACGTAGAAATCATCAAAACCCTCTTTGGAGTAGTACAGTGAACCTATGCTGTCCAGCGCAGCGGCGTGATATTGCGCGATTTTCTCGGTCAGGGTAACATTGTTTTGAGGAGTTAAGGGGTATTTTCTGGAGGGTACTCCCGGTTGAAAAAAGAAGGTACTGTTGCTCCCCATCTCGTGATGGTCTGTGAGGATGTTCGGTTTCCACTGGTGATAGAGTGTGAGCCTGCCCTTAGACTCTGGATGCTGCACAGGCATCCAATCCCTATTGAGGTCAAACCAGTAGTGATTGGTACGCCCTCCGGGCCAGGCCTCATCAAACTCCCGGGAACTGGGGTCGGATACCAGGTTGGCCGATTTATGCATATTCACCCAGGTAGAAAATCGCTGAAGCCCATCCGGATTAAAGGATGGGTCGAGTAGTATGACCGTTTCCGAAAGGAGGCGATCCACCCATGCACCCTGAGCTGCGGCCAGGTAATAGGCCGCCAACAACGCGGCATTGGAGCCACTGGCCTCATTGCCGTGGACACTGTAGCCCATATAATGGACAAGTTTTGAATCGCTATCGGGGGCGACCTTTGCATTCGCCAGCTGTACGTGTTCAGAGCGGATGGCTTCAAGGTTCACGTGGTTTTCAGGGCTGGTGATGATCAATACCATCAGGGGCCTGTGCTCATAGCTGTAACCGTATTCCTGTAAGGCTATGCGATCCGAGACACGTGCCAACTCACGCATATATGAAACCAACTGGTCGTGGCTCACGTGCCATTCTCCCACCTCATAACCCAATATTTCTTCGGGCGTGGGGATCGCCAAATCATAGTTTACATCCTGAGGAAGGTACCCTTCGAGGAGAGTCTGCCCCTGAGCAGTCCAAATCAGGCAAAGGAGAATCGTTGAAAGTATTAATTTCTTCATCTTATTAATGAATTTCCACCGTGTAGTGGCAGTTAAACGAGGAAGAAGCCTCCAGCTTTCTGATTCCTTCCTTAGTGCTGAGCTCCCCGGAGTGTGTAATGTGATCCGCCAGCCCATACCACGGCTCAATACATATAAAGGGGGATTCCTGGCTTTTGGACCAGATCCCCAGGTAGGGAAATCCTTCGAAATGAAAAGTCAGCCACTTCTGAGAAAGACTGGACAAGCTTACCTGAGTAGAATTGAGCTGCTTAAAGACAAGCGCATCCTTATCAAAAAGATGATCCGTAATGTGAAGGCGTTGCCCATCCAGTTCGATGGCTTCTTCCACCCCGCTGAAGAGCCCGCCATCAAGTCTTTGAGTGTATAAAGTTTCTTGCTGATCAAACTCGAGCCAGTAGTCGGAGCGAAACTCCTCCGGATTAAAAGGACAATCAAAGGCCGGGTGTCCGCCAATGGAGAAGTACATGACTTGTTTTCCCTTATTTCTTACTTCATAGGAGGTCCGCAACGAGTGCCCGTCCAGCTGGTAGATAATTCTCAATTCGAATTTAAAAGGGTACTTCCTCAAAGTATTTGAGTCTGCCTCCAACTGAAAAATGATCTGATCGGAAGTGTGTTCGATGATTTCAAAATCCAGATCGCGCGCAAACCCATGCTGTCCCATCTCATAGGTTTTGCCCTCATGCTTATATTGATCCTTTTTCAATTTTCCCACAAAAGGGAAGAGCACAGGGGCATGCCGTCCCCAGTATTTGGTTTGAGCCTGCCAGATATATTCCCGCCCCGTAGTATTATGGGTCAAACTCGTGATCTCTGCTCCCCGCGCATTAAAGGTTGCTTTGAGGTGATTGTTTGAAATCTTCATTCACTAAAAATAAAAAAAGGAAGCTTCTTGAGCGCTATTTTCAGTGTTTATCTCCAAAAGTATCCTCAAACCCTGTGGATATAAAAAAAGGCACCCCTGCGGATGCCCTTTTTCTCTATACTATGTTTTTTTCTCTTAGTACAAGTAATTCAGCGCAGTTCTGTCATCGTTGTTGAAAGGTCTGTCACCGCCATCTGTACAGGCCAGCATCCATG
This sequence comes from Marinoscillum sp., assembly GCF_040222955.1. Taxonomy (GTDB): domain Bacteria; phylum Bacteroidota; class Bacteroidia; order Cytophagales; family Cyclobacteriaceae; genus Marinoscillum. Next base: position 165,832 of record NZ_JAVKCA010000022.1, read on the forward strand.
ATTTGGCTGAAGCTGTTGCGCCTGTAGGGGTTCCAGGGATATGGTTGGCACCTACGCCACCATCACCTTCGTTAGAGGTTCCTCCTCCGCAAGAAATGCTTCTGTCGAAATAGTCTGTATGACGGAAGCCAACACAATGGCCCATCTCGTGTGCGATGATGGTCGCAATGCCAGCAGTACTCAAACCGTAAGACGACTCAAGAACCCCACTCATTTTGATCTCTCCGTAAGGGTCACCAGAAGCTGTAGGGAATCCGGCAGAACCCAAAACGCCTCTACGCTCATCCCCTTTGCTCAGCCGGGTCATTACTATGTCCGCATTGCTGGACGAGGTGACTCTCTGGAAAGAAATCTCCAGGTTTTGTCCATTGTAACGAGAGATGGCCAGATCAAGGCCGGCTATCATGCCAGGGCTATATCCCGAACCGCCCCCTTTTTTGCCTTTTCCACCACCGGAGCTTGCTTCAGGTGCATACACCGTGATCACACGGTTGCCACCAGTGGTTACCAGGTTGTTGGTGCTATACTGCTCTTCCACAGGTACACGTACACCCGCTTTCATCCTGGCCAGATCAGCGTCGGTCAGATAAATATCCCCTTCAACCAAATAACCATCTTCAAAGATGATGGGAACCTGATTGGTAATGTCAAATCCAAGGTCAGTCAATCTGGCCATTACTTCAGATGAAACAGTTTCTTCTTTCATTACTTGATCGGACTCACATGCAAAGAATGTTGCGCTTGCAAGAAGCATACATGCTGTGAAATAATTGAGTTTTTTCATTGTTGTAAAGATTTAAGTGTTTAAATAAGTAAAAATCAGCCAGTTGGAATAGCTATAAAACGGAAAAGACATCCTTTCGAGATGTCCTTCCAATATGTCATTATAAAAAGATCAGTACAGATAATTCAGTGCTGTTCTATCGTCGTTGTTGAATGGTCTGTCACCACCGTCAGTACAGGCGAGCATCCATGACTTAGCAGATGCGGTCGCTCCTGTAGGAGTGCCAGGGATGTGGTTGGCACCTACGCCGGCCGTACCTTCGTTAGAGGTTCCTCCTCCGCATGAGATGCTTCTGTCGAAGTAATCTGTGTGACGGAAACCTACACAATGACCCATTTCGTGAGCAATGATGGTAGCAATCCCTTCGGTGCTAAGACCGTAAGAAGATTCCAGGATACCGCTCATTTTGATTTCGCCATAAGGATCGCCAGAAGCTGTTGGAAATCCGGCCGAGCCAAGGATTCCTTGTCTCTCTTCACCTTTTCTCAACCTTGTCATCACAATGTCAGCACTGCTTGATGAACTGATTCTCTGAAAAGAGATAGCGAGGTTCTGGGCGTTGTACCGGGCAATTGCCAAATCCAGCCCAGCAATCATTCCAGCACTGTAACCGTTCTTTCCGCCCTGTGAAGCGTACATGGTGATGGTTCGTGATCCGCCAGTAGATACCAGGTTGTTGGTGCTGTACTGCTCTTCTACAGCCAGTCTTGTTCCCTCCTTCAAAGAAGCAAGTTCCGATGCAGGGATATAAATATCTCCTTCTACCAGATACCCATCATCAAATTTGATCGGAGCTTGTTGTGTTACGTCAAATCCAGCATTGGTTAGGGCCGCAAGTACTGATTCAGAAACTTCATCCTGAGTAACTACAGCATCGTTCTGCTGCTCACAAGAAACAAATAGAATGCTCACTGCCAGAGTAAACACCGCTAGGTAATTAGTTTTTCTCATTGTGTAAATAAGTTTGAATTAGGTTTGAAAGATTCTTGAAACCTCATCAAGAATTCCCCTAAAGTATCTAAAAAGTTTATTTGAGCAAAATATTCTTTTGAATTAGAATAAATATGTGAATTATTGTTTTTTTGCGGTATAATATTTCGTAAAAGTGTAATATTTATCGCAATAATTCCGAGCTCTTACAGGTCAAGGCTTACAATACGCTCAAATAAGCCCTAAACGCAGAATTCTACCCAAAATCATCGCTGAATCCACTCCATTAATCTTAATTATATTCGCTGCTATGAAGCGGCTGTTTTGGATGCATTTTATCACCCTGATCTGTGTGAGTACTGTTTTGGCTCAGTCCAGACTCTCACCCAAATTAAAGGAAGAGTCCCGGAGGCGCATGCACCTCAGCGTTATGGATACTTTTTCCATAGCTGTGAAGGATGAGTCCCTTTTTGTGGAGCAATATGGGGATCGCCTGAAGGTACTTACCTGGCACCAGGGCTCGTCCACGCTCACCTTCTATGCTGCTCGTAATCTGATATTCGATGAATTAATGGAGAATGAAAATATTCTCTTCATTGATGCTCCAGACGCCCCGAAAGAAGAATCGGTACTGGATGTACCTGACTTTCGATACAACAGAATCCGGAAAATACAGCATCAGTACCCCAACCTCCAGGGCAGTGGTCTCAGGCTATCACTCAAGGAGAGAACATTTGATGTAGCAGATATTGATTTGGTTGGCAAGACATTTCTCATTGGCCTGGAGGCAGAAGATGTATCACAACATGCCACGGATATGGCCACCATCATTTTGGGTGCCGGCCATACTTCTCCGCTTTATAAGGGAATCGCCACGGCAGCCATGATAGCATCCTCAGACTTTAATAACCTCCTGCCCGATGATGAAACGGTTTTGACACAAAATGAAATATACCTTCAAAACCATTCCTATGGGGTAGGCATTGAAAACTACTATGGGGTAGAAGCATACGCCTACGATCAGTCTATTTTTTCTCAACCTGAAATCGTACATGTTTTTTCTGCGGGGAACGCCGGCACATCCCGCCCGGAGGATGGCATTTATAGCGGACTCTCTTTCGCCAATCTCACCGGCACCTTTAAACAAGCCAAAAATACGCTTATCGTCAGTGCTGTGGACACCAGTCTGGCGGTAAGCCCATACAACTCCAGAGGACCTGCATTTGACGGACGCGTCAAGCCGGAGCTCACAGCCTATGGTGGAGGCGGCACCTCAGATGCCGCGGCTATTGTTTCTGGTATTGTGACGTTGCTTCAGGAAGCCTTTCAGGATAAAACCCTTCAATTGCCTACTTCTGCCATGATCAAAGCTGTGCTCATAGCTGGTGCGGATGACATTGGGCCTGATGGAATTGATTTCTATTCGGGATATGGTAGTGCCAATGCGTCAAAGTCGAGACAAATCCTGGAAAGCGGCTGGCACCATGCCACGACTGTCCACAAGGGAGAAAATACCTCTTTGGAAATGGAAGTGCCTGCAGGCGTCAGTCAAGTTAAGGTGGCAGTGAGCTGGGTGGACCCTCCAGCTGAGCTCAATACCACCAGTGCACTGATCAACGATGTGGATGCCCTGCTCACCCATGAAGGCGCTACCTGGCTGCCATGGATTCTTGATCACAGTCCCTCGGAAGCAGCGCTCAATCGGCCTTCCCAAAGAGGTTCCGATCACCTGAACAATACGGAATTTTTCTCTCTGGAATCACCGCAAGCCGGACCTTATCAGCTGCAATTATCCGGAACCAACCTTAGCTCAACGAGTCAGGATGTTTCCATAGCCTGGTATTTCGAAATGGCGGACACTTTTGACTGGGACTTCCCCACCTCCAGCGATATTCTGCCCGCCAACAATCCGGAACGGCTCATCTGGAATTCCACCTTGGCCGCCAGCGAGGGGCTAGTGGCTTATCAGCTGGCTGATGGGGAATGGGTGGACGTTGGGGCAGTAGATTTAAACGAGCCATTCAGCTGGCTAACCCCGGATACCTCCGCCACTGTCCGGTTGAAAATGACCGTGGGGGCCAAAGAATTCATTTCTGACTATTTTTCCTTATCCGAATTGCCTGCCGTATCTGTCGCATTCAATTGTGAAGAAACTTTTGGGCTGCAGTGGCCCCAAATCGGCGCAGCTCAATCCTATGAGGTATATGAAATGGGAGCAACCTCCCTGAACCTGATCGGAACGACCACAGACACCATATATACCATCGATAAGTCTGCCAGTGTATACTACTCAGTGGCTCCGGTGATCGGTGATGCCAGTGGTTTGCGGAGTCTGGCGCTCAATTATACATTTCAGGGGACCTTTTGTTACTTCAACTTCTTTGCTGCCGAGCGCGCCAGTGAAGAAACTGTGCGGGTCACGCTCAACCTGAGCACTTCGGCCAATATAGAACACATAGAAGTGCTCAGATTTGTGAATGCTACAGAGGAAATATGGACCGATATCGTACCGGCAGGTCAAACTTCTTTTGTGCTTTCAGACAATGACCTGGATCCGGGGCTTATGGCCTACCAGGCCGTTCTGTATTTCAAAGATGGAAGCCATCTCCAATCAGAGGAGAGTGCCCTGTATATCGAAAGACCTGGTCAGGTGATGGTGTTTCCAAACCCCACCGCCGAAAATTATATCAACCTGCTCTCCTCCGGTACTGGACAGGTGCTCCAGATCATGGATGACCGGGGCAAATTAGTCCTGGAAAAAAAGCTGGTGGAGTCCTTTGAATACATCATCGTACAGGACTTCAGCGCTGGCTTGTACCTCTACCGACTCATGGAAGGTGAAAAAGTAGTGGACACCGGAAAGTTTATCAAGCGCTGAAAGCAAGAAAGCTGTCCCCAAAAGATCCCTCACCACGAATGGGTGAAAATGACCTTCTCAGGACAGCTTTCTGATTCTACCCTGGGGCAGAAAGTTACTTTACTGCCAGCTCCACACTTCTGTTGATGAAGTTGGTCAGGTTTTTACCACTCAGCATTCCCTGTGAAAGGAGTGCCCAGTCATAAGCCTGCTTGGCCAATGCCACCTGATCGTCCTCGCTCTCCGCATCTACTATCTTGCGGGTAAACGCGTGGTTGGCATTCACTGATACTGACAGGTTGAGCGGCATCTCACCGAACATCATCGGGCCGCCACCGCCCTGAGCCTGCATGTCTCTCATCCTGCGAATAAACTCAGGCAGGGTGATGGTCACCGGCATGTCATCCGTAGCCATAGGCTCTATGGTCACGTTATTTTTCTCATCCCCAATGGCCTTCTTGAAGGCCGCAGATACTTTCTCCTTCTCAGTATCAGAGAGCACAGATTCCTTCTTCTCATCTTTATCGATGAGCTTGTCTATCACGTCAGCATCCACTCGCTTGAGGGTAACACCTTCATATTTCTGCTCCACGTGGTTGATGAAGTGACTGTCTACCGGGCCGTCCAGCACCAGCACGTCATAGCTTCGCTTCTTCGCGGTTTCCAGATAGCTGTGCTGCTTTTCTTCATCCGTGGTGTAAAGGAAAACCACACTCTTGTCCTTATTGGTCTGGTTAGTGGCCACCTCTTTTTTATACTCCTCTATGTTGAAGAATTTACCCTCTACGTTTTTCACCAAAGTGAAATCCTTGGCTTTCTCTTCAAACTTCTCTTCGGAGATCATTCCGTATTTTACGAAAACACCGATATCACTCCATTTCTGCTCGTAGCTCGGTCTGTCCTTTTTGAACAGGTCACCCAGCTTATCCGCCACTTTCTTGGTAATGTATCCGTTGATTTTCTTCACGTTGCTGTCTGACTGCAGGTAGCTACGCGACACGTTCAGCGGAATGTCCGGAGAGTCGATCACCCCATGAAGCAACTGCAAAAAGTCCGGCACTATGTCCTTCACCTCATCGGTGATAAACACCTGACGTGAGTACAACTGGATCTTATTCCGCTGAACTTCAAAATCTTTTTTAAGTTTTGGGAAATAAAGGATTCCGGTAAGGTTGAAAGGATAGTCCACATTCAAATGAATCCAGAAAAGTGGCTCTTCTGAAAAAGGGTAGAGCTCTTTGTAGAATTCGAGGTAATCTTCATCCTTCAGATCACTTGGTGACTTGGCCCAGAGTGGCTCAGGATTGTTGATAATGTTATCTTCCTGGACGGTTTTCCACTTTTTCTTACCGTCTTTGTCTTCTCCATCCTCTACCTGTCTGTCCTTTTGTCCGAATCGGATCGGCACAGGCAAAAACTTGGAGTATTTATCCAGGATACCCTGGATTCTGTGTTCTTCTAAAAATTCTTCTGAGTCGTCGGCAATGTGGAGGATGATCTCTGTGCCGCGCTCTTTCTTCTTGCTTGTTTTGATCTCAAACTCTGTGTTTCCATCACACAACCAGGCTGCAGGCTCAGCACCTTCCTGATAAGAGAGTGTCTGGATCTCTACTTGCTTGGCCACCATGAATGCTGAGTAAAAGCCCAGCCCGAAGTGACCGATGATCTGCTGCTCATCACCCTTGTCTTTGTATTTTTCCACAAACTCTGTGGCTCCCGAAAAAGCAATCTGGTTGATGTACTTCTTGATTTCTTCGGCCGTCATACCAATTCCCTTGTCAGAAATGGTGATGGTTTTCTTCTTTTTGTCAACGCTGACGTCAATGGTCAGATCTCCAAGCTCACCTTTATATTCTCCCAGAGAAGCCAATCTTTTAATCTTCTGGGTGGCATCTACAGCGTTGGAGGTAAGCTCGCGTAGGAATATCTCATGATCGGAGTATAAAAACTTCTTGATGATCGGGAAGATATTCTCCGTGTGGATTGAAATAGTACCTTTCTCTTGCATATCGTTATTGTGATTTTTTTAATTCTGAGAGTCCTTGAAATCAAATACTATTCCAGAGGTTAAATACTGTCAAGATGGCAGAGCGTTGACAGCTCCAGGTGGGCTGGCTCCAAACAAAAAATCCGTCAAAAGACGGATTTAAAATGATGGTAAGTCACGAATTATTATCTAATCCTGTCCGCACTCCGCACCAGTTTTTCATCCTTTCGGATAAAGCGGTTGGCCAGCGAGTTAAACAAGAGTGCAGCTGCAATAATATAGAAGCCTATTTCAAAATTGCCCTGGGTGTTGGGGTTCAGCATTTGATCTCCCTTGGTAGAGTAGTAATAAGTCATACCCAGGCAGCCACCCATAATCAACGAGTTGAGTGCCCCAAGCTTCATCTGTCTCAGTCTGGTTTTGTATTGGAAGATGGAAAACAAGGCAATGCCTGCAGCCAAAATGGCCAGGGCGGAAATCCAGTAAGTATCTACAGAAGCCATCACTGTAAGTTCTCCGGCCTCATCATATGAAGCGTACACCATTTTAAAAGCATTCAGCGTCACTTTCTCCTGGACATCAAGGTCCAGCTTGTTCCAAATGGGCAAAAAAAGCACGGTCACCATGATAGCGGCTACCAGAAACAAAAAGACAGATTGGATTCTTTGAATCATAATTTCTAATATTTCTCGCAAAAATGCCGATCCCTCCCCACAAACCCAATCGAATGTCTACAAATTCTTTACCAGGTAAAGTCTTACTTTTGCAGCCATGAGGTATTTCCTGGACATTTCATATCGCGGCACGGCATTTCATGGATGGCAAATTCAGCCTAATGCCCACACCGTGCAGGAAGAAATCAACCGGGCGCTGAGTACGATTCTTCAGCAGGACATTGCCTGTCTCGGAAGTGGCCGTACGGATACCGGTGTACATGCACTTCAGCAAGTTGCTCATTTTGATGCGGAACTTTCTGATTCATTGGTGCAGCTTCAGTATCGGCTAAATGGATTACTCCCTCCAGAGATAAGCATCAACGCCATCCGACCCGTTAACCCCGAAGCACATGCCCGCTTTGATGCCGTGCGGCGTACCTATCATTATCACCTTCACCAACAGAAAGATCCTTTCAAAACGGGGACTTCCTATTTTTTTTCAAGAAACCTGGAGGTCGCACCAATCCGGGAGGCCATTGCATTGTTTAAAAGTTGGAAGAACTTTCAGGCTTTTAGTAAGGTTCATACTGATGTCAATCATTTTGATTGTGATATTTACGAGATAAGCTGGCAAGAAACCAACGACGGCCACTTATTTTCCGTAAGTGCCAATAGATTTTTGCGGGGCATGATCAGGGCCATGGTGGGCACCCTGCTGGAAGTGGGGCAGGGCAGACTTAGTCAATCAGAACTTGAGAACATATTGGCAAGCGGCGAAAGATCCCGCGCAGGGCGGGCTGTGCCTCCCGAGGGTCTTTTCCTTACTGAGGTAAAATATCCCGAATCAATATACCTAGACATTTAAGCATTGGAGAAAGAAAAAACGATTAGTGGGAATATATTGGATTTGCAGATACTAAGGAGACTCTTCGTATTTGCAAAACCCTATCAAAAGCAATTTTACCTGGTGGTGTTTCTCACCATAGCCCTGGCACTGCTCACACCTGTGCGACCATGGATCATCCAGTATACCATAGACAACAACGTGGCCCATGGTGATTACAACGGCCTGGTATTCTGGGTAATTGTGCTCATTGTGCTACTCGTTGCTCAGGCCATTGTGCAGTATTTTCATACCTACATGTCAGGTTGGCTGGGGCAGTATATCATCAAAGACATACGTGTTAAGCTTTTCAATCATCTCCAGAATCTTCGTCTCCGGTTTTTTGATAAAACACCCATTGGCCGACTCGTCACCAGAAGCGTGAGTGATATCGAAACCTTATCTGAGGTGTTCAGTACAGGGATTGCGGGTATTATTGCGGACGTGCTCCAGCTGCTCGTGATTCTGGTCTTTATGTTCGCACTCAGCTGGCAGCTGACACTTGTCAGCCTGGCACTGCTGCCGATTCTGCTGTTTGCCACTTATGTTTTCAAGGAAAAAGTAAAGGTCTCCTTCAATGAAGTGCGAACTGCCGTTTCCAACCTCAACTCGTTTGTACAGGAGCACATCACCGGGATGAACATTGTTCAAATCTTCAATGCCGAGAAGAGGGAGATGGAAAAATTTAAAGAGATCAACCGCGAGCACCGCAAGGCCAATATCAAAGGAGTGTTTTATTACGCCACCTATTTCCCTGTCGCAGAGATTATTCAGGCCGGGGGCATAGGCCTCATCGTGTGGTACGGAGCAGGTAGTGTCATCCAGGAGCAACTTACACTTGGCGTACTCATTGCCTTCATCATGTATATTCAGATGTTTTTCAGACCTATCCGAATGATTGCCGACCGGTTCAACACCCTGCAGATGGGAATAGTGGCCTCCAACAGGATTCTGGATCTCATGGACAGCAAAGAGTACATAGAAGACAATGGAAGTCATAACCCTGAGGACATAGAAGGTACCGTGAAGTTTGAAAATGTCTGGTTTGCCTACAACGATGAAGATTGGGTACTGAAAGACATCAATTTTGAAGTGCAAAAAGGTGAAGCTTTGGCACTGGTGGGCGCTACAGGTGCAGGTAAGTCATCGGTGATCAATCTGCTCACCCGGTTTTATGAGATCAACAAAGGAACTATTGCCATTGACGAAACCAATATTCGCGAGTTTGAACTGGGAAATCTCAGAAACCACATCGCGGTGGTGCTACAAGATGTCTTCCTGTTTTCTGACACCATCTATAATAACATTACCCTTCGCAATCCGGACATCAGTCTGGAAAAAGTGCGGGAGGCAGCAGAGTTAGTGGGGGCCAGGTCATTCATAGAGCGCCTTCCTGGTGGGTTTGATTACAATGTGATGGAGCGTGGGGCCACCCTTTCAGTGGGGCAGCGCCAGTTGATTTCTTTTGTCCGTGCCATGGTTTATGATCCTAAAATCATTGTACTGGATGAGGCGACCAGCTCAGTGGATACAGAAACAGAAGAGCTGATCCAGGAGGCCATCCAAAAGCTGATGAAGGGCCGGACTTCCATCGTCATTGCCCACAGACTTTCCACCATTCAGAATGCAGATAAAATTCTGGTACTGGATAAAGGAGAGATCGTGGAAGAAGGAACCCACGACACACTACTTGAATTAGACGGCTTTTATACGCAACTTCACCAAATGCAGTACAAAGAAGTGGTATCATGAATGTAACCCTGACCAGGTATTTCTACCTGAGCCTCATCATTTTATTTCTGACCATCATCATCGGCTCCATCTACTACATGCTGGGTGGTTTTGACGAAGTAAAGGCCTACAGGCTGGATCCTATTGAAAGAACGGTGGCAGGCCAAATGTTTATAAGCCACTATACTGACCAGGCTCCGATAGACTTTGGCACCAGGTGTAGGGAGATGATTGCCAACAAGGACATTGACGGAACCCTGACCATCATTACTTTTCATAATGATACCCTGCCAAAAAATCATATCGCCCGGTTCATAGGCATTAGCCTGGCCGCCGAGATGTCAGAGATTCCTGAGAGTTTCGAGGTACGCCAATTTCAGTCAAACGCACGTTATGCAGTGTTTCTCAGCATGCACGTATTGGTGCAACCAAGACCCCACAAAATTGAGTCGATGCTGCATGCAAAAGCTCAGGAAGAAGGAGATGAGCTGGAAGATTTCTTTATGGAGATCCGTTTCCCGGACAATTCGCTGATCGTGGAAGGCTGGGCCAGGTAGATCAGATCTCCAGCTTTTCCTCAGATTCACTCACCAGCTGCTTGTCGTGCAGCTCCCGATAAGCTCCTCCTCGCGCGAGAAGTTCCTCATGTGTGCCGCTTTCCAGTACCACCCCATCATCCAGCATGATTACCTTATCAGCGAGCTTGGCAGACGACACCCGGTGAGAAATGATCACAGAGGTGCGACCCTTCATGATTCTGGCCATGGCGTTCAGAATGGCATTCTCCGTTTTGGTGTCCACAGCGGAAAGTGCATCATCCAGTATCAGTATCTTCGGTTCCCGGGCAATGGCCCTGGCAATAGACACCCTTTGTTTCTGACCTCCGGAGAGTGTAATCCCGCGTTCACCCACTCTGGTGTCAAAACCGTTGGGGAAACGGTCAATGTTTTCCAGCAAATCTGCATCAGCAGCAGCTTTGTGGACATCCGCTGTTTCCATAGCGTCCGCCCCAAAAGCAATGTTTTCAGCAATGGTATCCGAAAACAGAAAGACGTCCTGCGGCACATACCCTATCTGACTCCTCACAGAGTCCAGCGAGTATTTGCGAATGTCTTCCCCATCTATGGCCAATGTACCTTCAGTGGCATCATACATCCGACAGATCAGGTTGGCAATGGTGCTTTTCCCGGACCCTGTGGTGCCAATGATGGCCAGGGACTGACCCGGGCTGATCTCAAAAGACACATGCTTTAGCGCAGTAATCCCTGAGTCGGGATAGGCAAAAGAAACATCCTCGAACCGGATGTGTCCTTCGATTTCCCGCGACAGGTTCTCTGAGGAAACAATCTCGCTCTTGGTGTCCAAAAACTCATTGATCCTTCGCTGAGAAGCCGCAGCACGCTGAATGATACTTGTGATCCAGCCCAAAGAGGCCACCGGCCAGGTGAGCATGTTCACATAGATGATAAACTCTGCGATCACCCCTGTACTGATTGAGCCATTGAAAACTTCCACTGAACCGATGTACACTGTCAGGATCACGCTCAGGCCAATTAACCCCATGATCAAAGGGAAAAACAGCGCCTGAACGTTGGCCAGCTTCAGAGATTTGTCTTTGTAGGTTTCGCTTGCTTTATCAAACTCCTGATCCATGTCGCGCTCGCGGACAAAGGCTTTAATCACCCGGATTCCGGAAAAAGCTTCCTGCACGTAGGTCGAAAGGTCTGACAAACTCTTCTGTATCTCTTCAGATCGCTTATCAATAATGTTATTGACGAAATAAATACTCAGTGAAAGAAGTGGCAACGGAATCAATGAATAGAGTGTAAGCCGTGGATTGATCGAAAACATAAACGGAATAACCATGGCAAAAAGCGTGAAAAGACTGATTCCGTACATGATGGCAGGGCCCACATACATTCTCACCTTACTCACATCCTCTGAGATACGTGCCATCAGGTCGCCCGTATTGTTTCTTCGGTAAAAGCTCAGCGGCAATGACTGATAATGCTCATAAATTTCATTTTTCAGGTCATACTCGATGTGTCTGGACATCACGATGATTGTCTGACGCATAAAAAACATGAATACTCCCTTGAGGAGCGCGGAGATCAAAATAAGCAGGCCAAGTATAAAAATACTGGACGCAAACACGTCATAAGTCTCAGATTGGAGCTCAAAACCACTGAAGGCTTTAAAAATATCATAGCTGCGCTGAAGCAGATCAAAAGAATATCTGACTACTACAGCAGGCACAATGCCAAATAAGTTGGAGACAATGATGAAAATTGTCCCAAGAATCAAATGCCATTTGTATTTTCTGAAGTATTTATTGAGATGAGCTAAGTCTTTCACTAGGAATAAAACGGTGAGTACACCAAATGGTTATTTACTTAAAAACAACTAATTTTGAGGCCCCATAATTCCGGGTGCCCCGTTTTTTAGTCGGGGCAGCAAAAGTAGCTAAAACAACAAGAATGATAGATACCCAGCCCCAAGTAAAAAACAGTGAGATTTTCAACACAATGGCCCGTATGGAACACGAGCAGCTTGTGTTTTGCCACGATGAAGTATTAGGTCTCAAAGCCATCATAGCGGTGCACAATACCGTACTCGGCCCGGCAATGGGCGGCACGCGGATGTGGAATTATCAGTCCGAAGAAGAAGCCGTTAAGGATGCCCTGAGGCTTTCGAGAGGCATGACTTTCAAAAACGCCATCGCCGGTTTGAATATTGGGGGAGGAAAAGCCGTGATCATCGGAGACGCCAAGAAAATCAAAACCGAGGCACTCATGCGCCGGTTTGGCAAGTTTGTACACAGTCTGAATGGAAAATACTGGACCGCAGAAGATGTGAACATGAGTGCCCGCGACATGGAGTATATCCGCATGGAGACTCCGTATGTCACCGGTATACCGGAGAGCATGGGTGGGTCTGGAGATCCCAGCCCTGTGACTGCATATGGCGTGTACATAGGCATGAAAGCCAGTGCCAAAAAGGCCTACGGGTCTGATAACCTCAAGGGCAAAAAGATAGTAGTGCAAGGTGCCGGCAATGTGGGCACTTACCTGATTGAGCACCTCCTCAAGGAAGAGGCCATCGTACACGTCTCCGATATTTTTGAAGACAAACTTGCTGCGGTTACCAAAAAATTTAACGTGTCAGTAGTAGATCCAAAAGATCTCTATACCATGGACATGGACATTTATGCGCCATGTGCCCTGGGTGCCACACTTAATGATATCACAATCCCTCAGCTCAAATGTGCCATAGTAGCCGGAGCTGCCAATAACCAACTCGACGAAGAAGATCACCACGCAGAGATGCTGAAAAACAGAGGGATTATTTACGCCCCCGACTTCTTGATCAATTCGGGAGGGATAACCAACGTATATTACGAGCAACAAGGGAACTACAACCGCCAGCGAGTCTATGAACAGACCGAGCGGATTTATGAAGTTTGCCAGGAAGTACTCGAGTACGCTGAAAATAACGAAACAACAACACATCAGGCAGCTTTGCAACTAGCCCTCAACCGCATCAAGGATGTAGGGAAAGTAAAGCTCGCTTACTAAAATAAGTCAATATATGCTTAATCGTAGGATTCTTCGTGTCAAAGCCATGCAGGCACTTTACAGTTATTTCACGGCACAGGAATCACTGAAAGATGTAGTCAGGGAAAGACTGGAAAGTCAGTTTTACCCTGACCCGGCCAAGGATGACTTTGCCGAATCAGATAAGTTTACTGCTCGCCGAAAGACAGCTGCGCGCCTTTTCATCGAGAACCTTCAGCACCGGTCTGTGGCTGAAGAAACCGAGGAAGATGTGAAAGATGCTGCCGTAAGAAGCATAGAGGCTTACCACACGGAGCTCAGGAAGGAACAGCGAAATATCCGCAATGTCATGGTCAATGACATTGCAGATATTCATAAGCTCTATTTCAAACTGGTGGCCCTCCCCCTGGAGTTTGCTCATCAGGAAAAGCTCGAGAAGGATAAGAAGGAAAAAGCCCACATCCACAAAGAGAGTGCCTGGCGGTGGCATTTCATTCAAAACCCTGTCATCGATGCACTCACCAAACATGAGCCTTTCACCAAAGGACTGATCGACCTGAAACTCTCCTGGGATGAGGATGCAGATCAGATCCGAACCTGGTACAAGGACATTCTGAAAAAGGATCCTGTATTGATCGAATACCAGAGCAATGAGCAGCCTACGGATGAGGAGCATAAAGAAGCCATTCTGCATCTTTTCAAGAAAATCATTTTCAAAAATGATTCCATCAATGAGTTTTTGTCAGAATCCGACCTCCACTGGACCGAAAACAAGTCGGTACTGAAAAGCCTGGTGGTAAAAACCTTTCAGGATTACGAAAAAGACCTGGACCCGTCTTACGAGATGAAAGAAGTCATCACCAACAAAGAAGACGACATGGAATTCTTTGAAGTGCTTTTTGATGAAACCCTCAAGAAGAGCAAGGAATGGGATGACCTGATTGTGAAAAAAGTGAAAAACTGGGACATCTCCAGAGTGGCCCTGATGGATAGAATCATCCTGAAAATGGCGCTCACTGAGATGATGCAGTTTCACAGCATTCCGGTGAAAGTGACCATCAACGAGTTCATAGAAATATCCAAGTTGTACAGCACCCCAAAAAGCAAACAATTTGTGAACGGCATTTTGGATGTATTGGCAAACGAACTAACTTCGGATGGCGTTATAAGAAAAAGTGGTCGTGGACTTATCGACAACAAATAAATTCGAAACATTATGAGCAGTCGAGGAAATTCATTTTTTGCATTCATCTTAGGAGCCATCACCGGAGGTATTCTGGGGGTTCTTTTTGCCCCGGACAAAGGCACCAATACCAGGGATAAACTTACCTATCGCCTGGACAAGTACAAGAAGAGGCTGGAGGAGATCGTGGAAGACCTGGTAGAGGGTGCAGACATGGTGGAAAACGAAGCAAAGTCTGAAGGTGAGAAAATCGTGAAGGACGCCAAGGTAAAAGCGGAAAAGCTTCTGGATGACGTCAACGGACTCATCGATCAAATCAAAACCAAATAATCAAGTCGCTAAAAACATGGCTCAGATCATTAGGCTGGGTCATCGTTAACAAATCATTAGGAATTATTAGGGCCTGAAAATCCTTATTGTTCAGTAAGTTTGTAATGATTTTAGCAATAAAAACTAAGTTTTATTATCATGAAAAGACATACCATTAACATTTTACTCGTTGCCATACTGGGCGTAGTAGCACTGAGCTGTGGCAATAAAGAATTAGAATCAAGAATTGCGAAGCTGGAAGGCAAAATTGCAGAGTTGGAATCCAAAGGGTCACCAGCCATCCGTCCGGCGGCCAACCCAGCACCAGAAGCTGCCGAGCCTGAGGTAAAGCCAGAAGGTCCACTACCGGCTATCGAATTCACTGAAGAAGACCATGACTTTGGTACCATCAAGGAAGGCGAAATCGTAGAACACCTGTTCAAATTCAAAAACACCGGAGACGCTCCTTTGATTATCTCTTCAGCCACGGCTTCTTGTGGTTGTACCGTGCCAGTTTGGCCTAAGGAGCCAATCGCTGTAGGTGAGGAAGCCGAAATTCAGGTAAGATTCAACAGTAAAGGCAAGCCAGGTATCCAGAACAAGACGGTTACCATTACGGCCAATACCTATCCTAAAATCAACAGGGTGAAAATCAAAGCCAACGTAACCAAAGAGGATAATCCCTCATAATCTCGAATAAACTGAAATGATAAAAGCACTTTTGCTCCAGGTAGATGCTGGAGGAACCAATTATACGCAATTTATCATGCTGGCGGGCATGATAGCCATTTTCTATTTTTTCTTCATCAGACCTCAGCAGAAAAAGCAAAAGGACCAGAAGAAGTTTATAGAGGCTGTTAAAAAGGGAGATCAGGTGATCACAGTAGGTGGAATTCACGGGAAGATTGTTTCTGTGGAAGATACCACAGTAACCCTGGACGTGGATAAAGGCAGCAAGCTGACCATTGAAAAGTCATCCATTTCTCTCGATGCCAGCAAAAGATTGGCACAATAAACAAGTATATAAAGTATACCAATAAGTGTTAAAGGCATTCAACAACTGGAAGGTAGTCCTGCTCTCAATCATTGGAGCGACTACCTTTTGGTTTTTTAATGCCCTGAATAAAGATTACGATGCAAGAATCAGCTACCCTATCGAGTTTCAGTTTGACAGGGATAGTGTAGTAATCATGCAGCCGCTTCCCACTACGTTGTCCATAGATGTCTCCAGCGGAGGCTGGAATCTCCTTCGGAAAACCTTTTGGTTCAACGTCACTCCCATTCAGATTGTACTGGAAAACCCTACGGAAATAGGGTTTTACACCCGAAATTCACTGATGCCGATTGTGTCCGATCAGCTGGATGAGCTGAAAATCAACTACCTGGCCACTGATACGATCTATATCAACATCGAAAGAAAACGTCAGAAAAAAGTTGCGCTCTTTATCGACTCCCTGAGTATTGATCTGGCAGAAAATCATCGGATTACTTCACCCATCACCTTTGTGCCGGACAGTGTCATTGTGGTGGGGCCACAGAGTTTCTATGATACCCTGGCCACCTCCCATCAGATGAGAATAGAAAGCCGTGGAATCAGCAGTAATTTTAATCGGGAGATTGATGTGAAAATAAATGGCGGCAGACTTACGTCCAGCATTCCGGATCAGGTTAGAATTCAGTTTCAGGTTGACAAATTCGAGCGACGAAGTATTCAGATTCCTATCGAGAAGGAAAATTTCCCGGAAGACTCTTCTGTCGTTTTGTCTACAGATTTTGTGCAAATTTTTTACACCATTCAGCAATCAAAAGAAGAGGACTACAGTACACGCGATTTTGCGGTCACGGCTGACCTCAGCATGCTGGATAGGAGCGACTCTACTGTGCTGGCCATACTGGTTTACCAGCCTGAGGAAGCCATGGATATAGATGTGATCCCCGAACACATAAAAGTGACCCATGCCCGGAAGTAGGCCAAGCCTGATTGGCATCACCGGAGGGATAGGAGCAGGAAAAAGTACGGTAGCCCGTGTGTTCAAAACGCTAGGTATCCCCGTATATGATGCCGATAGTCGTGCCAAATGGCTTATGAATCATGAGCAGGAACTTATATCAGGTATTGTGTCTCTGTTCGGTCCCGAAGCTTACCAAAGCCACCAAATCAATAGAACGCACATCGCCAAACTTGCATTTTCTGATGAGTCCCTGCTTACCCGGCTCAATGCCCTTGTGCACCCGGCCGTAGCCAAAGATTTTGACTGGTGGGCGCACAGGCAAACCAGCCCTTATGTCCTGAAAGAAGCAGCACTACTGTTCGAAGCAGGCTCCTACCATGCGCTAAGTGCCATCATCACGGTTACTGCCAATGAGGCATTGAGAATGCGGCGTGTGTTACAAAGGGATGCTCACAGAACCGAGCAGGATGTAAAAAAAATGATGGCCTCCCAATGGCCAGAAGAGAGAAAAGTGGCACTTTCTCAATACGTCATCACCAATGATGAAACCATGGCGGTCATTCCCCAGGTGATGAAAATCCATGAGCAATTACTGAGTAAGATCTCTGGGTAATTTGATCTGGTCAGCATAAAAATTCATCCGCTTGGATCTCACATCCAGGGGCTCTATCCGGTCCACACGGTCTTCGCTGTTGTTGTAAAATACCTCCACATAGACCCTGTCAAGCAGGTACAAATTGATTTTGTGCCGATAATACCTGATGGAAGTAATCAACTGCCCATTGAAGTACAGCCACTTAGCCCTTTCCGGGAATGAAAGTCCGAGAAAACGATTTTTGGTCATGCATTTAAGTTACTAAAGAATTTACTGATCACAGTAAATCCGGTCATATTCTTCGGGGCGGAAAGCCTGAGACCGGATGGGCTCTCCGGCCAGGTTAAAATATGTCACCACGAAAAAAGCTGCCGTTTTGAGGTGTTGCTCGGCAAAAAACAAAGGTGTCTCCTCTGTTCCCAGATTTAAAATATCGTTGTACTGCATGGGGAGCAAAATCCCCCTGGTGTCACTCATCAGCCCATGGCCGTCTTCTCCCACCACAATGGCCAAAGACTGGCCGTCCACAGTAAACCACGGACGCACCGACCGGACCGCATCCAACACTACTTCATTTTGAAAAGTCCTGAGTGACCACATGGGCCCTGACCGCACCCAGCAGGTAGTGTCATTCCATTTCAAAAGTTGATCGAATTCTACAGGAAGCATCCATTTATTCGCGCCATTCACCAGGCCCACTTTACCCGCTTTTTTTACTTCATAGTATGGACCAAAGGTCTGGATTCTTGCCTCGTACTCCGAGGGCAGGAGCACCCCATTGCGTAGGTCCAGGCATCCGATCTTTCCATCCTGTAATAGAAAAACCAACCCGCTCTTCTCATCAATCACTTCATATTTGAAAGGTAAAACTTCCTTGCCTTTGGCATTCATGAGGCCTATTTTCTTCCCTTTTTTCACTCGAAACAAGGAGTCTGTCAGAAGAGCCACTTCATCCAGCTGAGTCTCCATTATCACCTCTCCCGAAGCTCCTATAACCAATTGTTTTTTGGCCTGACTCAGCAGCAGATAGCTCGCCTTTGATTCACCCTCCTGCGACCCGATAACCCTGATTCCTTCGCCTGAACTCAATGTCCTTGTCAAACCATTCTGAAACAAGAGTTGATTCTGATCACCTCTTTTGACATAGGCGGCTTCCCGGGATAGGAGCTTTACCGAATCGAGGCCCGTGAGCAAATCCACTGATTCCTGACCCAGTCGGGAGAGTAGCATCCAGGCATCCGGATTTCTGAAAGCCAACCACCCGTCGTTTATTTCAATCTCAGTAAATACCGGCGCCTTCCTTTTGTGAAACTCATCCAAAAGGTAATACCCTTCTGAATCTTTCACGTACCAAAACGAGCCATCAAAATAGATGTGGTGAGCGGACAGGGGCACCAATACCTCCAGATTCTTGCCTATCAAACCCTCCTGATCTTCCCAGAACACCTGCACCAGACTGTCACCAATCATTTCATAGTCATCATACTGAAATGATAATCCGGAGGAGAACCCATTCGCTACCTCGCTGGCATTTGAAACTGCAAAAAGGCCATCAGATTCAAACATGATGAATGACCCAAGGGAAGTAATAGAAGTATAAGCAGGCTTAGCCAGCAGATATCCACCTGGCGTCAATAGCCCCCATTCATAATTATGCTTAAAAGCAATCCATCCATTGGATAGGATCAAAGCATCATCCACGGTCAATCCTGAAATTTGATGACCTGAACTATGGTACAGGAAGCCCTGACCATCGCGATACACTATCCTGACAGCTTCACTGATCTCTTTTATATCCTCCACACCTGAAACAATGACCTGCCCCAACCGATTGACCACAGCACTCCTCCCATCCGCCTGCACCTGCAGCCAGTCACTGGTGATACCCCCGCAGATGTAATCTTCTGAAATCTCCGAGTAGGAAGGCGCAATAATCGGAACTCCCTTCAGGTCCATTAGTCCAAACCTATTGGCTTCCAGAAATGGCAGGAGAAGTTTATCCCGCAGCTGAGCAATGCTTTGTAATGAATCAGGCAGGGGGTGCAACCTCGCGATCAGGTGAAGGGAGTCACGGGCACCGAGGTAATACAGCATGTCAGCCGCTTTTTTTCTCAAATGTGATGCCGGGTATCTCTGAATGAACCAGGTGTAGTCCGACCACCGGTTCAGAATGGTGCGGCGCTCAAAAATGATTTCCTCTGCCATTTTCCGAAAAGGGGTATCCGGATGATCCTCCAAAAACTTAATATAGCTTTCCAGCCGGTCATCTTTGGTGTAATCCTTAAAAATCAACGACTGATACCGGCTACGAGCATCCGACACAAAAGTAGATTGGGGGTAATCCTCAAAAAATCGCTCATAAGCCTGCCAGGTGTCCTGCTGGGAGGCTTGTCCGAAAGCCAGACTGTCACGCATAAAAATGGCCCGACCTTTCTTCACAGCTTCCTGAAATTTTACCAGATACTGCTCAAACCCCGAGACGGACATTTCCTCCTCCGTCCTGGAAAAAGCAGCCAATTCTACCCGCTGTTTTTGGGCTACTAGTCTGGAGGAATCCAGCCCTGCCTCCCTGAGTTCACCCCGGCTCTCCTCAGACGCCATGGCCAGATCAGACAATGCCGTAGTGATATAGGTATAAGCTGAATCTACCTGGTAGATCTGATACCGGTCTTCTAAAAAGAGGAGTGACATATAGTACCTCGCTCCCGGATTCACAATCTCCTTCTCCAGGGATTTACGGGCCACTTTTTCGGCCTTTTCGTAGTCTCCCTTTTCCATCAGTTTTTGGAGTTTCTCCAGGGGGCCGGCCCACAGGGAAGTACCTAAATGAGCCGTTAATAAAACAATTATGAAAAACTTCTTCGCCATCTTTTCTATCCTGCCAGTTGCGCAAAATAATAACAAATATTCACGACGCACATCAAAAAAAGGAGTCCCTGTTTATTGAGTCAAAGAATATTCCCGTTTAAACGTAATTTGCTCCGTTTATTCATTTGCCCTGTTGCTTTTTAAGTGCTTTTAATACATTTACCTAATTAATTCGCAAAGGCGAGTAAATTTTAGGCGGTGATTGATCTGACGAAAGTCAGATCCTAAGATTCGATTCCAACCAGTTATGGATCGATCTTAAACTGGGGGCAAGTTTACTTGCCCCCTTTTTTTTGCTCGCCTATTCATTCGATATTCAACTGGTCCCGGAGCCTGCTACCCTAGTCATGGATCAAGTCATCTAAGCTTTGAAATTCCCTAAATGTTTCCGGGAAAAGATTGGGATTTATATCCCATAAGTATGGAAGCGCGTAATAGGTGGCTATCGTAATCAACATGATGGAAATAAGGTTCATCCAGAATCCGGCTCTGATCATATCCGGTATTCGCAAGTAGCCAGACCCGAAGACCACCGCATTGGGGGGTGTGGCCACTGGAAGCATAAAAGCACACGAAGCGGCCAGGGTTACAGGCACCATAATCATAAATGGATGCAAATTGAAAGACAGGGCCATCGGAGCAAGCACTGGCAAAAGCATGGCCGTGGTGGCCAGATTGGAAGTGATCTCTGTCAGAAAATTGACAATAGTTACGAGCACCAAAATGAGGACAATCAATGTAAGTCCATCCATTCTGGTCATTTGGTTGGCAATCCACTCAGCCAGACCGGTGCTAGTGAACCCTTTGGCCAGGGCCATTCCACCACCAAAGAGCAAAATGATACCCCAGGGTAGTTTCACAGCTTCTTTCCACTTGATCAGTTTTCTTGACCGTGTTTTATCGGGGATTACGAAAAGAACCACCGCTGAAGTCATGGCTATGATGGTATCATCCAGCCCCGGAATCACTTTTTGCAGCAGGGATCTGAAGATCCACGCAAAAGCAGTACACATAAACACCACCAACACCGCCTTCTCTTCAAAGCTGACTTTGCCCAATGCACGAATCATGTCACGGATTTCGTCCCTGCCTCCGGGAAACTCGATTTCATCAAACCGAAAGGCATATTTGGTAAGATACCTCCAGCAAATCACCGTGAGCACTGCGGAAGTCGGCAGACCAAACATCATCCAGTCAAAGAAACCCAGTTTGACATTATAGATTTCTTCCAAAATGCCCGCCAGTACCAGGTTAGGAGGTGTTCCAATCAGCGTAGCTATGCCACCAATCGACGCACTATAGGCAATACCGAGCATCAGCGCTTTGCCCAGGGCATTTCCGTCATGAGCAGATCCGTTGGTGTTTTTCTTGAACTGCGAAACTATGGCTGTACCGATAGGAAGCATCATCACTGAGGTAGCCGTATTGGAGATCCACATGGAGAGGAAAGCCGTGGCTACCATAAACCCAAGGATGATGTTGGAAACATTGGAACCTATTATGCGAATAATATTCAGGGCAATGCGCTTATGAAGGCCCCATTTTTCTATGGCAATGGCCAAAATAAAGCCTCCCATGTATAGGAAGATATACTTATGCCCGAACGACTCAGTGGTACTTCCAATATCCAGTGCTCCGGTCAGAGGGAAGAGCAATATTGGCAGCAGGGCCGTCACAGCAATGGGGACCGCTTCCATCACCCACCAAATCGCTATCCATACAGTAGACGCGAGGACATGATAGGCCTCCAGGTTCATGGATTGGGGTGGTCCCACTAACTCCATAATCAGGAACGAAAGCGGACCTAAAAGCAAAGCAAAAGTCTTGTTATACTTTCTCATTTCTCCTCTTAAGAAACACTGTGTTACTTATTCAGACCTTTTGGCACTACGGTCTTTAAAACAAAGATCACAATATACAAAAGCCAACCTAAACAGGTTGGCTTTGCATGTCGAGGTGACTGGATTACTCATACACACAGCCATGCCCACAATCCCCTCGTGAATCTCTGCTGCGCTACGATTTCGAACCGCCCCAGCTGGTTCTCATCCAGAGCACAAAACGCAAAAAGTCAACCTAAACAGGTTGGCTTTGCAAGTCGAGGTGACTGGATTACTCATACACACAGCCATGCCCACAATCCCCTCGTGAATCTCCGCTACGCTACGATTTCGAACCGCCCTCCGCTGGTTCTCATCCAGAGCACAAAACGCAAAAAAGCCAACCTAAACAGGTTGGCTTTGCAAGTCGAGGTGACTGGATTCGAACCAGCGACCCCCACGTCCCTAACGTGGTGCGCTAACCGGGCTGCGCTACACCTCGATCTTTTGGAGGGCCAAAATTATACAATTATTCCTCGCATTTGAATCCCTCCTTTCAAAATTTGAATGAAAATCTGTAATTACGCTCCTTCGCTCCAGGTCACCACCATGATTAAGTGGCAGTACCCTGTTAATCATTACCAAATATTTTGGTTATTTTGAATCATCATGAGAAAACTGATGAAAGATCAGGAAGTAGGCCTGGACCCTTATTTCCGATACAGAGGGAAAAATCAAACCCGGGTGGAAGCCTTCACGGACGCTGCTTTTGCGCTGGGCATCACCCTCATCGTCCTCTCTACTTCCGCCCCCAATACTTTTGATGAACTCTGGCTATCCATGCGCGACGTGATCCCTTTCGGCCTTTGTGTGATATTGGTAATGGTCATCTGGTACCAACACTATCTATTCTTCCTGCGCTATGGACTTCAGGATTCACGCATCATTACGCTCAATACCTTTCTGATCTTTCTGATCCTTATTTATGTTTACCCACTCAAATTTCTCTTCAAGGTGCTTTTCGACATTTATGTGGCCCTATTCACCTCTGATAAAGAAATATTCCAACATCTGTTTACTTCAGTAATCAGAATGGAAGATACCCGCACACTGATGGTATTGTACGGGATGGGTGGAGCACTCATCTTCTTTACCATCAGCCTCATGTATCATCATGCACTGAAAATAAGCACCGAACTGGAACTGGATGAATATGAGATTCATGAGACCAAAACCGCCCTCCAGACCAACGTGCTTATGGGTATGATTCCGTTGCTGTCTACGCTTGTTGCTCTGTCCGGCCTATTCGGGATGCATAACTTTGCAGTATCCGGGTTCATTTACATGCTTTATCCGCCAGTGATGATCATCCACGAGAGAATATCCAAAAAAAGGCGAAATCAACTGCTTACAAGGCTCAACCTCAAATCTGACTAACAGATTACAAGATCTTGGCATCTACAAAAAAGACGCTTTTGATAGAGACCGTGATATCATTGCTGATCGTTTTATCTGTTTTGGTGGTGGTTTTAAATGTAAACTGATCGCTGGTCACATACTCCTTAAGGTTTACCGATCCTTCCACGTCCATTTCGATCGAGGTAAGGCCATCTTCAGGAATGTTGGTTTTCGTAGCAATGACCTTTTCACTGAGCCCGTCTGCATTGATGGAAATGGTCACCTCATTCAAAAAATCAAAGTTCGCATCCGCAGGGGTCTTTATCTCCAGTTTCATGGACTGTAAGTTCACTTCCTCCACTTTATCCTTTCTCGTATTGTTAGCTGAGAAAGTAGAAGCAGAATTGGATGAAATCTCCGGAGTACGGGCGGTAAAAGGAATTGCAGTGCCTAATCCCCCACTGTAGGTGAACTCTGAAGTGTAATCCATGGTAAATTGAGTGAAGTCCAGTTTTTCACACCCAAAAAACACCGTAGAAACGAGCAAAAAAACGATTATTGAGCTTATTTTTTCTTTCTTTTTCATATCAAAGCAACCTATTCAAGTGCATATTGTTCCTATTATAACAACATCCGTCTGATCAATTAATTGTGCGGGGTTTAAACTGTCTAACGAAATAGCGTGTCTATTGAGCAAACACAAACAATGAAACCTATTCTTCTTTTGCTGCTGAGTGTGATGTTTTGGAGCTGTCTGGAAAGCAATCTGGATACCACAGACAAAATCACAGATAATGACATCAACTATCTGGGTCCGGATCATGACATTGGGGATTTCCCAAATGATCCATACCGAATCGTAGGCATTACTCCGTCTAAAAATACCTGGAAGGTAATCGTGGAGTACACCGGAGGTTGTAATGAGCACCATTTTTATACCTGGTGGAACGGCAACACCACGGGCAATAACGTGACACTCTTCCTTTTTCACAATTCGAACGGAGACAGCTGTGAAGCCACAGTGAGAGATACTATCAACATCGATATCCATACAGCATTGATCAACTCTGTAGCCCTGGAAGAAACAACTGTGGCAGTTATCAATGCCAAAAGCCTAAAGACCATTCGGATTGACCCATACCTGGCACTCCTTCCGCAAGGAAATGAATGCACCCAAATCGTTTCACTGTTAGGTACCTCATGCGGTGAGGGAATCTGGGACAACCAGTGGATGCTTCTGGCAGACACATTTCTCACACACCAAAAGGTGTGGTTTCAGCCCGTGAAAAACAGCACGAACGTTGAAATCAGAAAACCTGAGTCCGGGACCTATTCCATTGCGATTACGCTCTTGTTTGGATTTCAGTATGACTCCTCCTCGGATGCCACCTGCCAAAGTCTGCCGGAAGGTGCGATCGTGCCGGTGGCCATCAATTGCCTGGATAAACTATAACGTAATCCTTAATCCCTGTTTTTGAATAGCCCTTTTTTGAGATTCAGCTGCGACCATCCCTCCAGATAAAAAATCCATTGAATGGCATCTTCCGTAAGACGTAGCTGGTAGGAAGCCACCTCATCAAAACCAATCTGCAGGTCCAGCTTCTCTGCCAGCTGCGATTTGGCCAGTCCGTCCATGATGAGTTCGTCCAGGTTCTCCAGAAAAGGCTGCATGTCCATTCTCACCTGCTCCGCCACATAACGCTCGGCAAACTCATGCACTGCCCAGTCCGTCATGGCCACCCAATCATCATCAGCGTCTATTTCATAAGCAAATCCCTCGAGCACCAGCTCACGGTCCGCGTTCAGCACCGGACGGCCCGTCGCATACACAATCCCATTAAGATCACCGGTGGTGGTCAATTTTACTTTCAATTGCTGGCCTTCACGTCCCATTTCAGCATCTGTAACACGCACTTTATACGTCTCATAAGTAAACTCATGTAGGGCCAGCTCCCGCTTCAGTGTTTGAGAGAGCAGATCATACGGTAAATTGATCTCAGGATAGACCAGCAATGCTGCCCGGGTATTAAGTGGCTCCCCCCTGCTGGTCAGCGGTACTTTTACCGCCACTGCCTGTTTGATAGGCGAGATGTTGATTTTGGTGCGGTACTCCACATGCACTGATAACGTGTCTCTGTCCAGGGGCACCAACGTTCCATTGAGCGCAACAGGAGTAGAGTATAGCCATAGCTCCTGAGGCTGCCTGGCAATTCTTTGGGGCTTTTGCAAATCCATCCATACCTTTTCTACAGTACTCCTGAAGTCTACCGCTTTGTTCAGCGCCCCACAAATAATATCAGACAGCTGATCCTCGTGCTCCTCCAGGGCTTTGTCGATGGTTCCCTCCACATTAAAAGTCATCCCCATGATGGAAACTTTAGAGCTCTCTCCCAGATCAAATCCCTTGTAGTCACAGGTGACATTCATCTCCCAGTTCTCATCTATGTCCACAATGGCCGAGGCCTTGAGTAACCCACTAAACTTTACAGGCGCATCAGCATTAGAAAAAGTTACACCCAGTACTTTCTTACTAATCCCGGCTTCCACATCCAGCGGGATAGAGGCAAATACCTCATTCTTCCGTATCGCGAGATTCAGTTTCCCCTTGCGTACCACCTTCAGAAAAAGGGTGTCACCCTTTCCCTTTAATGGAAGGGCGTCATCCAGAATGAGCTTAGGAAGCACCCGATTGACACCTTCTTCCAACTCACCCACTGGGAAGTTGACCCGGAAACTCAGGTAGGAGGGCAGCGTCTGAAGAGGTGGCAATGCCGCTTCACTTTCCTTTTTAGCAGTCCTGTCACAAGCCATCAGTGCACCTAAGAGCACCAGGTAACGGCAAATTTTTATCATCCTTTGGTTTTGAAAGTGAAAAAAGAAAGAATGGAAATGAATCACAACAATTCCGCCCTTTTTAGCACTAATTAAACTTAATACCTCATCCGAATTGTCATATCATGTGACATTTATTTACATTAAAAAACACCATATTTCTTCAATTCAGCGTTAATTAGATCATTCATCCAAACCTAACCCTGAATGCTGACACTGGAAAACATCCATAAATCTTACCACCTGGGAAAGCAATCACTCCACGTTCTGAATGGGGTGAATGTCAAAATAGAAGAAGGTGAACTGGTCTCCATCATGGGGTCTTCCGGATCCGGAAAATCCACATTACTCAACATCCTTGGTATCCTGGATAGCTACGACGAGGGAAGCTACACCCTGGGTGGGCACCTCATCAAAAACCTGTCTGAGGGGAAAGCCGCACAGCTTAGAAATGAACTCATCGGTTTTGTCTTTCAGTCGTTCAACTTGCTCAATTTCAAAAATGCCATTGAAAATGTAGCCCTGCCTCTTTACTATCAAAAAATTGGCAGAAAAAAACGCAATAAGATTGCCGAGGGGTACCTGGAAAGAGTGGGGCTCAAAGACTGGTCTCATCACTTACCCAACGAAATGTCCGGTGGACAGCGGCAGCGTGTGGCCATCGCGCGGGCCCTCATCACCAACCCCAAGATCATTCTGGCCGATGAGCCTACCGGCGCGCTGGACAGTACCACATCACACGAGGTGATGGAAATTTTTAAGGAGGTGAATGCCAATGGCAAAACCATCCTGATCGTGACTCATGAAAATGATGTGGCTGCTGCCACCGAGCGGGTTATCATGATCAAAGACGGAACCATTTTGAGTGAAAATTATGACATGAGCCATGTTTGATCTGGATAAATGGCAGGAAATTTTTCAAACCATCGCCAAAAACAAGGTGCGCACCTTTGCCACGGCCTTTGGCGTGTTTTGGGGTATCCTCATGCTGATTCTACTGCTTGGGGCCGGGCAGGGCCTGCAAAACGGCGTGCAGCAAAGCATGCTCCTGGATGCCATTAATAGTATCTGGATCATCCCTTCGCGCACTTCCATGTCGTATGAAGGCATGCCCGCCGGACGGCAGCACCCTTTTCAGGAGGAGGACCTGGAGTCTGTCTCATCGGAGATTTCAGGAATAGAATTTATGTCTCCAGAAAACTGGTTGATGGGCAACTACATCGTGAAGTATAAAAATCGCGGCAGTGCCTTTGGGGTTTATGGCACCAAATCAGACTATTTCGACATTAAAGTAACCATGAAAATTCAGTCCGGAAGAGCGCTCAACCTGCTGGACGACAGGGAGAAAAGAAAGGTTTGCTACATAGGAAACCGTGTGGCTGAATCCATATTCCCGGAAGGGGTAGATCCCGTAGGAGAATACCTGGATATCAAAGGCAGTATGTTTCGTGTGGTGGGTGTTTTCAAATTTGAAGCCTCTAACGGGATGGATCAGGCCCAGAGGATCTATGTGCCGTTTTCCACCTATCAGCAGATTTTTAACCCAGACAAGTCGGTCTCGCTTTTCGCAGTGACTACCGCTGCGGGTACCATGGGCAAGCAGCTGGAAGGGGATATCCTGGAACTCCTCAAAATCCGACAAAGTATACACCCCGATGACAATCAGGCTTTCTGGGTACACAACCAGGAAGAGAATTTTCGGCAGGTTCAGAATCTCTTTAACGGGATCAAAGCATTCATCTGGCTCGTGGGCATAGGCACGCTCACTGCAGGCATTGTGGGAGTGAGCAATATCATGATTATCGTAGTGAAAGAGCGCACTAAAGAAATCGGAATTCGCAAAGCCATGGGTGCTACACCAAACTCCATTGTGGGTCTCATCCTTCAGGAGTCGATCTTCATTACAGCAGTGGCCGGATACTTCGGACTATTTCTTGGAGTAGTGCTTCTGGAATCGGTCAACTATGCCCTTGAAGCCATGGGCGCAGATCTTGATTTTTTCACCCGCCCGGAGGTCAATTTTCGTGCAGCCATCACTTCTTTGATCATTCTGGTGGTCTCAGGAGCTCTGGCGGGTCTATTTCCTGCCCTCAGAGCCGCACACATTAAACCCGTAGACGCCCTAAAAGACGAATAAGATGTTTGATCAGGATAAATGGGAAGAAATATGGCAAACCATCATGAAGCACAAGCTCCGTACGGCGCTCACTTCCTTTGGTGTTTTTTGGGGCATCTTCATGTTGGTGCTGCTCCTGGGAGCAGGTAACGGACTGCAAAATGGCGTGATGCAAAATTTTGACATTGCCAAAAATGCGGTGTTTGTATGGACTGAGGTGACTTCTGTGCCCTATGCGGGGTTTCAGGCTGGCAGGCAAATTGACCTGACCAATGATGACTTTAAAGCCTTACAAAATCTGAAAGGGCTCAACACCGTCTCACCAAGGATCCCCCTTAACTCCCGATGGAGTGGCGGTCAGGTGACCATCAGCTATGACAACCGTGACGTCTCCTATTCTATCATGGGAGATTACCCGCAGTATCTGGACATCCAGCCGCTTTGGATCACGGAAGGACGGTTTGTCAACAAGTTTGATATCGAACAAAAAAGGAAAATCGCTGTGCTAGGGCGGCGGGTGAAGGATGACCTTTTCCAGGAGCGCGGTGCCCTTGGTGAATACATTAAGATCAACGGAGTACCCTTCAAAGTAGTAGGGATTTTCGACTCCCGGGCTACAGGCGAGGATGCGAGAAATGACATCCAGATCATTCACATCCCCGGAACCACCGCTCAGCAAACCTTCAATATGGGTGAAAGCATCGGTTGGTTTGGGTGCATCCCGACAAGCGGCATTTCAGGACTGGAAGCAGAGGAGATTATCAAGGCAGAGCTAAGAAAACGCCACAAGATAGCGCCCAATGATCGTCAGGCACTGGGAAGCTTCAATGTGGAAGAAGAGTTCAAGCAAATGCAGGGGCTCTTTACAGGAATTGCCGCCTTCAGCTGGCTGGTGGCCATAGGCACCATACTGGCGGGAATGATCGGCGTGGGCAATATTATGCTCATCATCGTAAAAGAGCGTACCAAGGAGATAGGTATCCGCAAATCAATCGGCGCTAAACCATGGTCTATTATCAGCATGATCGTGCAGGAGTCTCTGGTCATCTCCGGCGTTTCCGGTTACCTGGGGCTGGTTTTTGGGGTGGTGCTGGTGGAAGGCATTGCCTACGCCATGGCAGAGTTTGGCATGCAAAGTGAATTTTTTGTGAACCCAGAAATAGACTTCAAAGCGGCTTTTTCTGCCATCTCCGTACTGCTGGTTTCCGGGGTGATGGCCGGTCTGATACCGGGGATCAAAGCGGCCAGGGTAGATCCCGTCATTGCCTTACGAGATGAATAATTTTTTGAATAGACACTAACCAAACTTATCAACAGAATGAAACGTTTTTTCATTGGACTCACCATCATCATTATACTCGGGCTATTTGTAGGCACAGGGTATTTTCTCTATCAAAAATCAGAAGAACCGCCTGTCATTTACGAAACTGACAGCCCATTCAAAACCGATATCATCAAAAAGACCATCGCTACAGGGTCTATTGTGCCGCGGAAAGAAGTGGCCCTGAAATCCCAGGTTTCCGGGGTAGTAGAAAAACTCTACCTGGAGGAAGGCGCTCAGGTAAGAATCGGCGACCTGGTGGCCAGAATCAAAATCATCCCCAATGTAGTGGCGCTCAACAATGCCCAGGCGCAGCTGCAAACCGCCAGAATCAACTTTGATAACTCCGAAAAAGAACTCAAAAGACAAAAAGAACTTTTTGATGAAAAAGTGATTTCCGAATTTGATTACAATCAGTTTCTCCTGGACTTTAACCTGAGAAAACAGGAAGTAGAAGCCGCAGAAAACAACCTGGAATTAATCAAAGAAGGCTCATCCCAAAAGACCGGGAATGTCTCCAACCTGGTACGCTCCACGGTGAACGGCATGATTCTGGACATCCCTGTCAAAGAGGGAACCTTCATCATAGAATCAAATACCTTCAATGAGGGAACAAGCATCGCGTCCGTAGCAGACATGAGTGAGATGATTTTTGAGGGGAAAGTGGACGAATCTGAAGTAGGCAAGATTAATGTGGGCATGGATCTGTCACTCTCCGTGGGGGCCATCGAGGGGGTTATTTTCAATGCTAAACTGGAATTTATTTCTCCAAAAGGGGAAAGTGATGAAGGGGCGATCAAGTTTGATATTAAAGCGGCTGTAGATCTGAAGGAGGAGTATTTTCTCCGTGCGGGCTATAGTGCCACGGCGGATATCATCCTTCAAAAAGTCAGTGACGTCCTCGCCATCAAAGAAAGCAACCTGATCTTTGAGGGCGACGATATCTTTGTAGAAGTGCGTACAGGCGAGCAGCAGTTTGAGCGGCGCCAGGTCAAAACGGGGCTTTCTGACGGCATCAACATTCAAATTGCAGAAGGGTTGACAGAAGAGGAAGTAATCAAGAAACTATGATGGACTGACCATGCCAATGTCCCTCCCATACACTTTAGCGAAAAATGACAACAGGACGGAGTTCTATGCGTATGGTAACACATGCAAAAAATAACCGTATGCCTTGTACTCTTCGGATTAGTGATGAGTTGTACCAACAGAGAGCCGGATAAGCCAAATAAGGTGCTGACTGAGGCCATCAGGGCCCATGGCCAGGATCGCCTTGTCAACAGCCGTGTTTCATTCACATTCCGTGATAAATCTTACAGTGTGACCAGAAGTGAAGACAGCTACCAATATACCCGGTCATTCAAGGAGGATACAAGCCGGATTGAGGATGTACTCATCAAAAGCACCGACTTCACCCGTCGGGTGAATGGTGTGGAAGTCACCGTGCCCGACACCATGCAGGCTAAATACACCAATTCGGTGAACTCCGTACTTTATTTTATGCAACTGCCCTACCTGCTCAATGATCCTGCGGTGATCAAATCCTTTGAGGGCACACAAAGGATCCATGGCGAAACCTATGAAGTGCTCAGAGTCACCTTCCGATCCAATGGTGGCGGGGAGGACTTTCAGGACGAATACCGTTATTGGTTTCATGAAAAAACGCACCTGCTGGACTACCTGGCATACAACTACGAAACTGACGGGGGTGGGGTCCGGTTTAGAAAAGCCTACAATCGTTCCGAGCGGGGCGGCATGCTTTTCCAGGATTATGTGAACTACGAAGTACCGGTGGGCACCCCCCTTCAAAAAATCCCGGATCTGCTGGAGGCAGGAAAACTCAAGGAGCTATCCCGCATCAACAATACGGACATTCAGGTGGAACGCCTTTAGCCTATTTTGCGGTCTTCCCCGCTCATGGTTTTCGTGCCTTTCATGTGGAAGTAGATCATCATGCCGATCCCCGAAAGGACAAGCGGAATACTCAGCAGCTGCCCCATGTTCAGGGCCATTCCCTCCTCAAAGGCCTCCTGATTGAGTTTGAAGTACTCATCCACAAACCTCAGTGACCAAAGTAAAGTCATAAAGAGGGCGAAGCTAAATCCTTGTGGCAGGACAAATCGTTTCTCCTTCCAGATCCAGAAAAAGAGTAACATCAGCAAAAGACAATAACCAGCTTCATAAAGTTGCGCCGCATGCCTTGACACTCCCAGACCATAAATTTCCGCAACTGACCGGTTATCTTCCTGATAAAACTTGTACGCCAGTGGTTCGTCCTTTCCAAAATCGATGTGCTCCACCACATCGTCATATCTGAGCAAGGCACTCCTGAGCTGGTTTTCAAAAAACACCTTGTCCTGAGCGGTAAGCTCCACACCACGTTGGTAAATAATCTTCGCAGTGACCGGGTGTATTCCAAGGGTATTGCTGACTTTTTCTCCCCCCTTAAGGAAAATCACATCTTCCACCTTTCGGTCATCATATCGCAGCACATCTTCTGTAAAACGTGCATACACCACACCGTAGTTGGCATTGGTCATTTTCCCCTCCATCTCTGAGTTGAAAAAATTACCTGTACGAATCATCGCTCCGGTGATGGCCACCACTATCACCAACCGGTCCAGCATCCATAACATCGGGTACTGGGGATATTTCTTTGAGAAAAGGAATATGGCTAGTATAATTCCCAGCGCACCACCGTGACTGGCCAAACCACCCTCCCAAATTTTCAAAATCTCAATGGGATTGGTAAGGTAGTATCCCGGGTTGTAAAACAAACAATGCCCAAGTCTGGCTCCTACCACTACTGCCACCACCATATAGACGGTCAGCTTTTCTACGTCCTTTTCCGGCCGCCCCTCCTGCTTGAAGAGCCAAAACATGATCTGTTGAGAAACAATAAATCCACCCGCAAAAAGCAGCCCATACCACCGCACAGGATGATCAAGAATGGGAATGACAAAAATATCGGGGTCTGAGCTCCAGATGAGAAAATTAAGGATGAATTCCATGCATTAATTTGTTTTCCAAAAATAAGGTGTGAACAGCATTAAAACGGTGAAGAGTTCCAATCTGCCTAAAAGCATCAAAAAAGCCAGCACCCACTTACCAGGCGCAGAGATAGAAGCAAAGTTATCAACAGGGCCCACATCACCAATACCAGGGCCAATATTTCCAAGGCACGTGGCCACGGAGCCTATGGCAGTGTTAAAATCTGCACCCAACATACCCATGACCACAGACCCAAGTGCGAATATGGAAATGTAGATCATGATGAAGGCCAGGATATTGTAGGTGATCTCTCTGGATACGGCCTTTCCATTCAGCCGGATAGGGATCACCGCATTAGGATGTAGCTGGCGCTTCAGCTCCATCAGGCTGTTCTTGACCAAAATAATATGTCGTACGATTTTCACGCCACCAGCTGTGGAGCCTGCCGAAGCACCGAAAAACATCATCACGACAAACAGGATGGTAATAAAAGGTGTCCAGGATGTGTAATCCGCTGTAATAAATCCGGTGGTAGTAATAATTGACACCACCTGAAAGAGTGAATCCCGGATGGACTTTTCAAATGTGTCGTGTCCCTGGCTGAAAATCACAATACCGATAAGCAGCCCGGCCACTACACAAAAACCGGTGTAGAACCTGAACTCTTCGTTTTGAAAGACCTTTAGAAATTTCTTGTGTAACACCAGGTAGGTCATGGTGAAGTTGGTCCCCGCCAGGAACATGAACAAGATGATCACATACTGAATGTAGGGTGACGAATAATAAGCAATGCTGGCGTTTTTGGTAGAAAAGCCACCCGTGGCCATGGTAGTAAGTCCGTGGTTGATTGCATCATAAAAAGTCATTCCACCCACCCACAAAAGTAGTGTTTCTGTGAGGGTCAGGCCGAGATAGATAAACCAGAGTCTCTTGGCGGTCTCTTTGATTCTGGGCTGTAGCTTATCTGGCGAAATCCCCGGAGCCTCCGCCACGAAAAGCTGCATACCACCAATGCCCAAAATGGGCAAGATGGCCACAGTAAGCACGATAATACCCATCCCTCCTATCCATTGCGTAAGGCTCCTCCAAAACAGAATCCCCTTGTGAACCGCTTCTATATCAGTAAGGATGGTAGCACCTGTGGTGGAAAATCCGCTCAGGGTCTCAAAAAATGCCTCTGTAAGGTTAGGAATGGAGCCACTCAGGATATAGGGAAGAGATCCAAAGAAAGACATTATGAGCCACCCGAAAGTCACCACCAGATAACCATCCCGCTTTCTCAACTCCTTATTCTGACTGTTTTTGGTAAAAAACCACATCAAAAAACCAAAGGATGCCGTGATGGTAGCTGAAAGGATAATTGAAAAAAGATCTCCCTCCTTATAATAAAGACTAAATGGAATACACGAGAGCATAAACACTCCATTCAGCATCAGTAAGGTGCCTAAAATGTTGATGATGACCCGGTAGTTGAAAAGCATGCTATTTGAAGAATCCTTCTACGGTATGAATACACTCCGACCTGGACAATACCACTACACGATCTTTAGGCTGAAAGTGGAAGCTTCCGCGAACGGTATGCCCGATTCCTTTTCTGATGACTCCACCAATAATGGCTGTTTTTGGAAAGTCAATGTTTCGAAGTTCGTGTTCCAGAATTTTTGAATTTGGCTGTACTTCGAACTCCAGAATTTCAGCATCCACTCCGTGAATACTGGTAAGGTTAATGACTTGTCCCTTTCTGATATACCTGAAAATGAAATTTGCAGCAATCAGCTTCTTATTGATCAGCGTATCCACCCCTATGTTTTGAGAAAGGTGGATATAGTCCATATTTTCGACCGCAGCAATGGTTTTGGCCACACCATTGTTTTTTGCCACCAGGCAGGAAATGATGTTCGTCTCAGAGTTACCAGTTACCGCAATCACGGCATCCATCCGGTCAATTCCTTCCTCTTTAAGTAAATCAATGTCCCGGCCGTCTCCATTGATGATCATGGTATCAGGCAGCTCGTCGGCCAGGTTGAAGCACTTTTCCTTGTCCTGCTCAATGAGCTTAATGTTGTATTTCTTGCTCAGCTGCCTGGCGGTGTTGATCCCCACCTTGCTGCCTCCCAAAATCATAATGTTCTTGATTTCTATCTGTTCCTTTCCGGCGAGGGCCATTACCCGGTCTGTACCACTGGGCTCGGTAATAAAATAAGCATGATCATTGATCTGAAATTTATTTTCTCCGTGCGGTATAATGGTCTGATTCTCTCTGAGTATCGCTACTGTAGTAAAATTATGATCAGGATTGAGGTAAGCCGTTTCGGTGAGTGTCTTATCCAGAAGTTCCGATTTCTCATCTACAGTGATCCCAATAAGGGAGAGCATCCCCTTCTCAAACTCGAACGTGTCGGTAAGGGCCGATTGTTTGAGCAGTCTCTTAATCTCTTTGGCCGCCAGTGATTCAGGTGAGATAATCTCGTCGATTCCAATGGTTTTCAAGTCCAGCTTTTCCCGCTGATGCAAAAACTCAATATTGGAGATACGAGCCACCGTACGTTTAGCCCCCAGTGCCTTTCCAATGATGGCTGTCGTCAGGTTGGTCTCTTCTATGGAAGTCACCGCTATCAGCAGGTCAGCCTTGGATACATTGGCCTCTTCCAGAATACCTATTGATGTACTGCTGCCTCGGATCGTGTGCACATCCAGGTGGTTAGAGGCATGCTCCAGAACAGCGCTATCCTGATCTATAAGTATGATGTCTTGTTCCTCATACGCCAGAAGTCTGGCAAGGTGAAACCCCAAATCCCCGGCACCAGCAATGATAATTCTCATAGCATTTCCATATAGGGTGGCAAATATAAAGTAAAGATCAGGCAGAGAAACAAACTTAGCACCCTTATTCGTCGAGCGGTGAATAATCCACGATGATCCGGGTTCTCATACATGCCAATTGCCGGTTTTTTATTTAAGTAATCTCTCATGGTTTATTCATCAGCCTCTACACCAGAAAAATAAACTCTAGCGGCTTTCAGTGCTTTTGGTGCTAACACAATCGCTCCTATCATTGTTGGGAATGCCATCAATCCATAGGCCACATCTATAAACGCTACAACTCCCTGAAGGGTGGCCACAGATCCCACCAAAATCAGAAAAACGTACCAATAATTAAACAAAGCAGCATACCGCGCCCCTATCAGAAACGACAGACATTTCTGCCCATAGTAGGCAAATCCAAAAAGGGTGGTAAAGGCGAAAATCAGTACGCACAGTGCGAGAATGTAGGGACCAACCCCCGGAAGACTGTCTCCAAAAGCTTTAGCCGTGAG
Organism: Marinoscillum sp.; assembly: GCF_040222955.1. Lineage (GTDB taxonomy): Bacteria > Bacteroidota > Bacteroidia > Cytophagales > Cyclobacteriaceae > Marinoscillum. Next base: position 201,916 of record NZ_JAVKCA010000022.1, read on the forward strand.
GGAAATACCATTGAGATCTCCGTATTTCCAGGCGCCCGTTACCAATATACAGAGTCCTGTCATCGTGCAAATCACCAGAGTATCAATAGCGGGACCCAGCATGGCAACAAGGCCCTCGCGCACGGGCTCCTTGGTTTTGGCAGCCCCGTGCATCATGGGTGCAGTACCGATGCCCGCTTCGTTGGAGAAGGCAGCACGGCGAGCTCCCGTAATAATGAGCGCTCCCACAGCCCCACCCAAAACAGAGTCAGCAGTAAAAGCATCCGTAAGAATCAAAACCAATGAACTCCAAACCTCTCCGTAATTGACCATCAGGATGAGTATCACGCTAGCCACGTACAGCAGGACCATTGAAGGCACCAATTTGCTGGCTACGCTGCCTATCCTGGTGATCCCTCCAAAAATCACGAGCGCAACCAAAATGGCAATAAACACACCCAACCCCAGGTCTATATAAATACTATCCAATGCCAGCCCATTTGGTACAAATAAGATATCCTTGGTCGCCTGCACGATCTGATTGGCTTGAAAAATAGGAGTAGCACCGAAAAAGCCCACCACCGCAAAGAAACTGGCCAGCGGCATCCACCTTTTGCCTAACCCCTCACGGATATAGTACATAGGTCCACCCTGAAGATTACCCGCAGAATCTTTGCCCCGGTACATCACCGACAGTGTGCAGGTGAAAAACTTGGTGGCCATTCCGAAGAAAGCACTTACCCACATCCAAAAAATGGCCCCGGGGCCGCCCATGGCAATGGCTACGGCCACCCCTGAGATATTGCCCATACCAATGGTCGCGGCAAGCGCCCCCGACAATGCCTGAAAGTGATTAATATCTCCGGGATCTGACGGATCATCATATTTGCCCCTGAGGACGTTGATGGCATGGCCAAAATACCTGAACGGCAAGAAGCGTGAATACAGCATAAAAAACACCCCGCCACCCAACAACAAAATCAGCAGGGGCGTACCCCAGATAAAATTGGCCGCATCCTGGAAAAAACGTTCGAGTACACTCATAGGGTCTGAAATTCTTCAAGGATCGGCCTGAGTGCTCGCCAGACGTTTTCCGCCAATATCTGATGACCTTCCACTGTGGGGTGGATGCCATCAGGTAAATTGAGCTCCGGATTGCCTGCCACCCCATCCAATATGAAGGGCAGTAAGGAAGCACCTGTTTCAGAGGCTACCGCAGGAAATATTGCACTAAACCGGGTAGTATAGTCTTTCCCAAGGTTAGGAGGCACTCGCATTCCTACCAGGAGGATCTTCACTTCAGGGTTAGCCTCTTTTACCTTGTCAATAATGAGCAATAAATTCTTTTTCGTTTCATCCAGGTCGAGCCCACGGAGCCCGTCATTGGCCCCAAGCTCCAATACGAATACATCCGGAATGGTTTGCAGCACCCATTCGATCCTGTTGAGTCCACCAGAGGTGGTTTCACCACTGAGGCCGGCATTGATAACTTTAAACTCGTATCCCAATGAATCCAGCCTGTCCTGAATCAGGGCCGGAAAGGCATCCTCTACGTCCAGCTGATACCCGGCAGTGATGCTGTTACCAAAAAACAAAATTACCGGCACCTCCTTTTGATCCTGTTTGGTATCACTAGATTGATTTTCTACAGCAGTTGTCCCCTCATTGGTAGCGGATTTATTTTGACTATCACATCCACTCATCAGCCAACCAATTAAACTCAGCGTACATAATATTTTTCCTTTCATGCCTACAAAACCTCTGGTCTGATCCACCGAAAATATAGAATATCCTCTCGGCAAGCTCCGAATTTAATAAACATGATGGAAGCGAATTCGTTTTTATGATTTAAACTGCATAAATGTCAACAATACTTCAGGTAGAATCCCTCACCAAAACCTTTCAAAGTGGCCACCGCCAAATCAGAGTTCTGGACAACATCAATTTCACAATAGAAGAAGGCCAAAGCATGTCCATCGTAGGGCCTTCCGGCAGCGGGAAAACAACCCTTTTGGGTCTGTGTGCGGGTTTAGATCGCGCTACTGAAGGTCGCATATTGATCAATCAGGTATTGCTGAACAAGCTTTCTGAAGACGAGCTGGCTCAGCTCAGAAATCAACAGGTTGGCTTTATTTTCCAAAACTTCCAGTTGATCCCCACCCTTACTGCCCTGGAAAATGTGATGGTGCCCCTGGAACTGAGAGGTGAAAAAAATATAGTCAGCGCCAGCAAAGACCTCCTAAACAGGGTCGGGCTCAGTGATCGGCTCGATCACTACCCTGGTCAGCTATCGGGTGGGGAGCAGCAGCGGGTGGCCATTGCCCGGGCTTTTTCTAACAGGCCCAAAATATTATTTGCCGATGAGCCTACCGGAAATCTGGACGAAGAAACGAGCCACTCCATAGAGTCGCTACTTTTCGAACTTAACCGAGAGCAGGGAACCACGCTGGTCATTGTGACTCACGATCAGGACCTGGCCCAAAAAACAGACACCATCATCAGGCTGAAGGGCGGAAAGTTGATCTGATGATGAATACACTCAAAATGACTTCACCAACAGACATTCATGGATCATAAAATAAACATTGACAGTACGAAGTATTCCATGGTCTGGCCGCTGAAAATGGCCTGGCGCGACAGTCGCAAGAGTAAAGGTAAACTTTTGCTTTTCGTCCTGGCTATTTCTCTGGGCATAGCCGCGCTGGTGGGCATTACCTCATTCAGAGAAAACCTGCTGCAAGAAATCAACAACCAGGCGAAAACACTGATAGGAGCGGATATTGAGATCAAAGGCAGTGAGCCTCTGCCCGACAGTCTGCTGTTGGCACTCTATGAACTGGCCCCTGAAATGTCTCGTGAGGTATACTTCGCTTCTATGGTGTATTTCCCCAGCACGGATGGTACTCGCCTCGCACAGGTAAGGGCCTTAGCCGGAGAATATCCCTACTATGGAGAAATAGAAACCATCCCGGTGGAAGCCTCCAGAAAATTTCAGAAGGGGGAGTACGCCCTGGTGGATGAAAAGCTCATGATCCAATACAATGTGGAAATCGGTGATTTTGTGAAGGTCGGTCAGCAGCAGTTTGAGATCATCGGCCGGCTGCAGAAGATTCCCGGCCAGACGGAAATCGGGGCTACAGCTGCACCCGTGGTATACATCCCTTACAACCACCTCGACCAGACAGACCTGCTTCAAAAAGGCAGTCGGGTAAACTACCTGCAATATTTCCAGTTTCACCCTGAGGTAGACACCACCGGCAAATGGTCCCAGCTGGTTTCACTGGTAGATAAAAAAGGTTTTCGGGTAGATGACATAGAGGAGCGAAAGGAAGAAACAGGCCGTGCATTCAAAGACCTATCCAATTTTCTGGAGTTGGTAGCCTTCACAGCCCTGCTGCTTGGCTGCATAGGGGTGGCAAGCTCTATCTATGTGTATACCAAAGAAAAAACCGGCATTGTAGCCACACTTCGGTGCCTGGGCATGAAATCCGGTCAGGCCATTTCCATTTTCCTGATTCAGGTGGGGTTCTTCGGGCTGATCGGCTCCATCATAGGGGCACTTTTAGGCGTGGGTATGCACTTATACTTGCCCGTGCTCGTCAAAGATTTTATTCCTGTGGAGCTCACCCCGCAGCTTTCCTGGCTCTCGGTTCTGAGCGGCGTGGGTATTGGTGTGGTGGTCTCCATTCTATTTGCCTTGATCTCTCTGGTCTCCCTGCGCAAGGTGAGTCCCCTGCAGGCGATCCGGTCAGATGCTGAGCCCGCCCGTTTTCAGCTCGACTGGCTACAAATACTTGTTGGCTTCAGTATTCTGGCGTTTCTGATGGCACTCATCTATCTGCAAATAGGATCCCTGCAGGATGCGGCTATTTTTACTTTTGGTTTGCTCCTCACCATCATTATCCTCGGGCTCATAGGAAAAGGACTGGCTTTAGGCATCAAAAAACTGCTGCCCAATAGCATTCCTTATGTGTGGCGTCAAGGCCTTTCGAACCTCTATCGCCCACATAACCAGACCTCATTGCTCATTACCACCCTGGGCCTGGGCACGGCCTTCATTGCTACCCTCCTCTTTATGCAAAGTTTGCTGGTAGACAGGGTTTCTATCGCCGGAGCAGAAGATCGCCCAAATACAATTCTCTTTGATATCCAGACTCCCCAAAAAGATGAAGTGCGCCAGCTCACACTGGACTATGACCTGCCTGTGATGCAGGAAGTTCCCATAGTGACCATGCGCCTTGTAGAGCTCAATGGGATTTCGAAAAATGAAGCCGAGAGAGACACCACCATCACCACCCCTGACTGGGCCTACAACAGAGAGTATAGGGTGACTTATCGCGACAGTCTCATAGCGTCAGAAACCCTGAAAGAGGGTAAATGGATTGGAAAAGTAACGAACCCCGCAGATAGCATTTTTGTATCGGTATCAAGTGGCTATGCAGAAAATCTGGAATTAAAAATCGGAGATGAGATGGTCTTCAATGTACAGGGCGCCTTGCTCAAAACGTATGTGGGTAGTTTTCGCGAAGTAGACTGGCGCAGGGTACAGACCAATTTTCTGGTACTCTTCCCGGTGGGGGTCCTGGAGAAGGCTCCGCAGTTTCACGTGCTCATCACGCGTATAGACAATAATCAGCTCTCGGCAAGGTACCAGCAAGCGGTAGTGAGGAGTTATCCCAATATCTCCATCATCGACCTGGAACTCATCCTCAAAACGCTGGAGGAAATTTTAGGTAAAATCGCTTTTGTCATCCGCTTCATGGCTTTCTTTAGTATTGGCACGGGAGTGATCATGCTCATCAGCTCCATAGTACTCAGCAGGTTTCAGCGCATGCGCGAAAACGTACTTCTGAGAACCATTGGCGCTTCCAGCCGCAAGCTCTGGAAGATCATCTTTGCAGAGTACTTCTTTCTTGGCGGACTCGGGGCGCTCTCAGGCATTCTGATTGCCGTGCTTACCACCACGCTTCTTGGCAAATTTGTGTTTGAATTCACCTTCATTCCCGACTTCTCTCAAATGATCCTGATAGGACTCACCATTACAGTTTTAACCGTCGCTATTGGCCTTCTCAATAGCAGAGATGTGATCAGTCAAAGCCCGTTGGAGGTGTTAAGGAATGAAGGTTAGTGGGGGGTGAGAGGTTTTAATCCTGCCGGTACCAAACCCTGAGCAGCTGGTACCAGTGCGAGCTGGACTCACCACCGGTCCAAAGCTCCGTGTCCATACTCCCTTCTTCATCACTTTCATGAATGTTGGGCAGGACCACTGTTTCCACGTTCAGTACGTCAATGGTCGGATTTTCCTGAATCCAAAGGTTAGCTGCCTCCAGTACTTCCTGAAAACTCTGAATACGACCTGACTTGAACATGCCCCCTTTGCTTTTTTCAGGGACAAAATCTTTAGCTAATAATGGCATTTTAGTACGGCTTTAGGTTAATAATCCTTACAAAATATTAAATTTTTTCCACATTAAACAGGACATTAATAAGTCTCAACATCTTTGGTTGGCATTATTTCTGGTATCCTTATCTTTAGTACCAAATCAGCGAACATATGAAGACTCTCTACAACCTTATTTGGTTTTCTTTCCTCATCCTCATGATCAGTGCCTGCTCCAGTGGCAAAAAAGCCCTTCAAAAGGGTGACTATGACAAAGCCGTGGCACAGGCGATACACCGCCTCCGTGGAAACGATGATCACAAGAAAGCAGCCTCTACCTTAGCCAAAGCCTATAAATATGCGGTGGAGTCTCACCTCAGTAATGTGGAGCGGGCAAAGCTTTCGATGGATCAGCTCAAATGGGAACCCGTAGTGAGCAACTACCAGAGCATCAATTATCTGTATGATGAAATCCTACGATGCCCGGGCTGTAGAGAGGTGGTACCCAATCCTGTAAAATATGATGCTGAGTTAGCTACTGCCAAAAGAAACGCCGCAGAGGCACGTTATCAACTAGGAGTGGCCGCACTGGGCCAAAAACAAAACCGTCAAAAGGCCATTGAGGCCCACCAGCACTTCTCCAGTGTGCAGTATTTTGTGCCCAGGTATAAAGATGTGGAGGATAAACTACAGGAAGCTCTGTACCATGCCACACTCAAAGTGGTGGTAGAACCCATTCCTACCCCGGCTCGGATGTTCACCATTCGCCATGAGTTTTTTGTAAACAAAATCAATGAATATCTGCATAATAATGTCATCAGCGAGTATGTCAGGTTTTACACCCCCGATGAGGCCCAGGCACAGCAATTGGAGTTTGTGGACCATATCATTCGCATGGAGTTTGATCAGTTTACCCTCGGAAATGTATTCAGCAATAAAGTAACCCGTGAGGTGAGCAGAGACAGCGTACTCCTGAGCGAAGAGGGCAGGGCGCCCGTCTACGGCACTGTGAAAGCCACTGTAACGGTACATGAGAAGGCCATCACCGGAACAGGCCTTCTGGACTTCAAAGTGCTGGACAATGACCTCAACAAGGTGATCTCTCAAGAGAAATTTCCAAGTGAATACACATGGGCGGTACGCTGGGCCAGTTTCAATGGGGATGAGCGGGCACTCACAGATGAGGACAAGGCCTTAGTCAATAAGATAGAGCTGCCTATTCCCAACCCACAGTGGATATTTGAAGAGTTCACTGCCCCTATCTACGATCAGGTAATCAACAAGATGAGGGTGTATTACCGCAATTTCTGACCAATTACCGATCGTGTAATCCTAATGCCACTCAGGGATTTTTCAAGCTCTATTTGTTCTAAACCGGGTCTTTTGTTCTGATTCTGGCATTTGGTTTGCCAGACCAATGCGGCCTTCACCTGAAGGTCAAAAACTCAAATTAATAGAACAAATGAAAAAATGGTTTAACCTGGGAGCACTTCTGCTGATGGTCAGTGGATCGCTCGTGTTTACGTCCTGCAAGGACGATGATGATGACAATGAACCTGAATCTCCGCTGGTAGGAGTGTGGGCTTATGAGTCTGTGGACATTTCAATTACCGTTAACGAACTGGACTTTATCGATTATATCATCGAAGCCTTCGACCTTACTCAAGCCGAAGCTGAAGAATTCGAAGAAGAGTTCATAGAAGAAATGAACGAGTTTGAAGGTATGAAATGGACTTTTACCAAAGATTCCAAGTTTACCGTGACCTCACCAGAGGGTAACGAAAGTGGCACCTGGAGCCTTAGCGCTGACAACAAAAAGTTGTCATTGACTAGCGGTACAGAAACAGATGTGATCACTGTGAAGTCTCTAACATCCGGCAAAATGGAGCTATTCTATGCTGAGGAATACGAAGAGGACATGGATGAGGATGGTGAGGATGACGTATTTGCCATCTCTATGAACCTTAAACTGAAGAAATAATATCCTTCTTCATCACATGCGAAAAAATCCTGCCCGATGTATCGGAGCAGGATTTTTTTTATTTAAATCATATGAGGTGATCAAAAATGGGCGATTGATCTTCAAAAATGGACATTTGAATTCTATCCCTCGGTGGGCGGTGCCCCCCTTCTTACCAATTATCTCTCAGAGTGATCGTGCGATTGAAAACCAGTTGCTCTGCCGTACTGTCCTCATCCACCCTGAAATATCCTACACGCTCAAACTGCACCAGGTCATCCACTTTAGCGTCCTTCAAAGAGCCTTCCAATACCACCTTATCATTGATCTCCAGTGAATTGGGATTGAGGTGGTTTTTAAAATCATCCTCGATATCGTTCAGGTTCTCTGTGTGAAAGAGTCGGTCATAGAGCCTGATCTCTGCGTGCACCGCGTGCTTCACAGATACCCACCCCAATGTACCTTTTACCTTCTTCCCACTGGTGTCCTGTCCACTTCGGGTCTCAGGGTCGTATTCAGCATAGATGGTAGTGATCTCACCATCGGCATCTTTGTCAAAGCCGGTACACTTGATGATGTAGCCATACTTCAGCCTCACCTCACGATCCGGGCCTAACCGATACCATTTCTTGGGACTTGGCGGATCTTCCATGAAGTCTGCCCGATCTATGTATAATTCTCTGGTAAATAGCATCTCACGTGTTCCGGCCGCTTCATCTTCGGGGTTATTTACAGCGGTCATCACTTCTTCCTTCTCCTCCGGCCAGTTGGTAATTACCAGTTTTACCGGGTCCAGAATGCCAAAAACCCTGTTGCATCGTTTGTTGAGATCCTCACGCACGGCATGCTCCAGTAATGCCACATCCGTAATGCCATCTCTGCGAGCCACACCCACTTTTTTGATGAAGGTCTTCACAGCCTCAGGAGTAAATCCTCTTCTTCTGATGCCTGATATCGTGGGCATACGTGGGTCGTCCCAGCCTGCCACATATTTTCCTTCTACCAGTTCCAGCAATTTTCTTTTGCTCACTACGGTATAGCTCAGGTTCAGCCTGGCGAATTCAGTTTGTTTGGAGGGAAAAATCTCCAATTCCTTAATCAGCCACTCATACAGTGGCCTGTGCACCTCAAACTCCAGCGTGCAAAGTGAGTGTGTCACCTGCTCAATACTATCAGACTGGCCATGGGCAAAGTCGTAAGTCGGGTAGATGCACCAGTCATTGCCGGTGCGATGATGCTCCGTATGCCTGATCCTGTATAAAATAGGATCGCGCATGTGCATATTGGGAGAAGACATGTCTATTTTGGCACGAAGGACTTTCTCTCCATTCTGATACTTGCCATCCTTCATCTCTTCTAATAAGCGCAGGTTTTCTTCCGCACTTCTTTCACGAAAAGGACTGTGCTTTCCGGGAACTGTTGGCGTTCCTTTGATTTCGTTGAAGGCATCCTGGCTCAGATCATCTACATAGGCACTCCCCTTTTTGATCAGGGCCTGAGCAAAGCCGTAGAGGGTGCCAAAGTAGTCAGAAGCATAATGCTCCCCATCCCACTCAAAACCCAGCCATTTGATGTCTTTTTTGATAGAATCCACGTACTCCACATCTTCCTTTTCAGGATTGGTATCATCAAAACGCAGATTGCATTTTCCATTGAATTTTTCTGCCAGACCAAAGTTTAGACAAATGGATTTGGCATGACCAATGTGCAAATAACCGTTGGGCTCCGGAGGGAAACGCGTTTGAATCCCCTGGTGCTTGCCGCTATTCAGATCATTCTCGATCAGTTGCTCAATGAAATTCAGTGATTCTCGCTTTACAGTTTCCATATAATTGAAAAATTTGACGCAAATTAAATAGAAACGACAAAGAAAAGAGCGTGTTTTGGAAGAGTAACCAAAAAGTCTCCGTCATCGGGTATTAACCCAGCGTTTCTGACCCGAATGAAAAGGGTAGAAGCTGTCTTGTATCAGCCAAAAGGATAAAATGAGCCGTTCGATCTGCCATGATCACCCTCATGCCTTCCTCCTGCTGACCTGCATACTCCAGCATCACCTGACGACAGTTGCCACAAGAAAAGGCATCAGCCATCTCTCCCTGTGCGTTTCTGGCCACCACTGTGATCGCTTGTATCGGTTGCTTCGACCGGGACTTGGCAGCAAAAAGGGCTACTCGCTCGGCACAAAGCCCGGAAGGATAGGCAGCATTCTCCTGGTTGTTACCGGTCACTACGCTACCATCGGCCAGCAATACCGCACTACCCACCTGAAAGCGGGAGTAGGGTGCATGTGCCCCATCCAGGGCCTGCATGGCGGCATCTATCAGTTGCTGATCAGCGGGGGTAAGCTCATCATAGGTAAGTCTCTGGTACTCGAATGTAAAAGATTGATTCATCGGCTTTTCATTTTTGGGAAAGTAATAACGCCCGCGCAGGCCGAGGGGTTTGTTGTTTGGCTAAAAAATACGGTAGCTCTTGATCTGTTCTATAAAGCCAATAGCAGATTGTGGGTATACAATAATCCCAAAAACCGCCCCATATATGGCTCCATACAGGTGCGCCTCGTGATTGATATTATCACTCATATTCCGTCCCTGATAGTAAGAATAGACTACATATATAATCCCCAGAATGAATCCCGGGAGACAAAAAATGCCATAAAGGCAGATATCATTCAAGGGGAAATAAAGGATGCTGGCAAAAACCATTGCCGAGACTGCTCCGGAAGCACCCAGACTATTATAATGAATGTCATTTTTTCTTTTGAAAGCTACGGGCAGGTCCGAAACCACTATGGCGGACAAGTAAAACAGCACAAAAACAAGGGTACTGCTGCCTCCAAGCACCTGGCCAAAAACCTGCTCTACTACCCTTCCAAAAAAATAAAAAGTAAACATATTGAACCCAAGGTGGATATAACTCCCATGAATAAACCCGGAAGCGATCAACCTCCAGTATTCCTTTCTATGGAATACCAGATAAGGATTCATGAGCGACTTTTGGAAGACTTCTGCTTTGTTGAAAGCCGCCAGACTAACCAGCACTGTCACTATAATAATAAGGGTGGTAAGTGAAATCATCTATTTTTCTCGTTTCATCAACTGGCCAGCAAAACTTCGCAAAAGCGATTTTCCCTCGGCATCAGCGGCTAAACTATCCAATAATGTGAAAGATTCATCGAAATACTGATTCATAAGCTGAGTAGTCAATGCCTTTATTCCCAACTCATCATAGATTTTGGTCACAGCGGCAACCTTCTCTGCCGGATCGAAATTCCTCATAGACAGCCAGTTGCTCAGTCGGGCTTTCTGATCGCCCACCGCCAACTCCTGAGCTTTGATCAGGAGAAACGTTTTTTTATTGGAAATAATATCTCCACCCACCTGCTTGCCAAACTTGGCCTGATCTGCGTACACATCCAGCAGATCATCCATCAGCTGAAACCCTATGCCCATCTTCACGCCCACATCATACAGCTGCTTGCGCTCTCCCACCGGCATTCCCGCCATGAGCGCTCCATACTCCAGACTAAAACCTAGTAAAACGGCTGTTTTTAACCGGATCATGCCAATGTACTCCTCCACACTCACCCGATCCTCAGACTCAAAGTTCATATCGATCTGCTGGCCCTCACACACCTCCACGGCACATTGGTTAAACAAGCGCAATGCCTCCGGCAAAATGCTTGGATCCAACTCCAGCAGGAGATCGTAAGCTTTAACCAGCATGGTATCACCACTGAGTATCGCCACGGTATTGTTCCATTTTTCATGAACTGTAGGCTTACCCCTGCGTAAGGGAGCCTCATCCATAATGTCGTCATGCATCAGGGTGAAGTTGTGAAAAACCTCCACCGCCAATGCCGGTCTGACAATTCGCTCACAGTCCCCTTTCCCCAGCTGGTAGCCCAGCAAAGTCAAAAGCGGACGCATGCGCTTGCCTCCCAGAGACATAATGTAGCTAATGGGCTCGTAGAGATTCTTTGGCTCACTGCCAAAATCCAGACCGGAGATTTTCTTATCTAGAAGTTCCTGAAGTTCAGGGATTGATTTCATGAGGTGATAATTCTGTAGCAAATAAAAACAAAACTCCCTGAAACAAATGATTGTTGAAAGGGCCAGGGATTGATCAGGCTGGCCGCTCTTCGGGATCTTATAAAACCAGAGGTCAGTCTTCCTGAACCAGGTCCAAATCGATGGTGCGGCGATCAATATCCGTCTTCACCACTTTCACCATGAGCTTATCACCCAGTGTGATGATCCGCTTGTTTCGTTTGCCAATGATCCGATAATTCTTCTCGTCAAACTCGTAGAAATCATCATCCAGGTCGGCCAATCTGACCATGCCCTCACACTTGGTTTCTACTATTTCCACAAAGATGCCCCACTCGGTCACTCCGGAAACGATGCCTTCAAAATCCTCACCCAGCATGGTTTGCATAAACTCTACCTGCTTGTATTTGATGGAGGCGCGCTCCGCATCTGCGGCATTCTTTTCCCGCTCCGAGGAGTGAACACATTTTTTCTCTTCGGGCTCTACCTCCACGGATTTCCCACCTTGCAGGTAATGCCACAGGAGCCTATGAACCATCACATCGGGATACCGGCGGATAGGGGAAGTGAAGTGTGTATAGTGATCAAAGGCCAGGCCAAAATGCCCTTTAGGCTCTGTGGTATACTTGGCTTTGGCCATCGAGCGTATCGCCAGTTGCTCCAGCACATTCTGCTCGGGCTTACCGGTGATTTCATCCATGAGCTTATTGAGGCTTTGGGAGATGTCTCCAGCCACATTCATTTTATGCCCAAACTTGGCCGCAAACTTGGAAAAGTTTTCAAGTTTTTCCGGATCCGGGTTGTCATGAGTTCTGTACACAAAGGTGTGCTTCCCGTTTTCCCCTTTGCCCCACTTATAGATATAGGTGGCCACTTCTCTGTTGGCCAGGAGCATAAACTCCTCGATCATCTTGTGGGCATCTTTTCGAATCTTCGGCACTACAGCCAGCGGCTTTCCTTTTTCATCCAGCTGGAATTTTACTTCCGTGGTTTCAAAGTTGACCGCACCATTCTTGAATCGCTTGTCCCTTAGTTTGTGAGCGATGCTGTTGAGCAGTTGTAGCTCAGTAGCATAGTCTCCTTCTCCCGTTTCTATGCCAATTTGGGCATCTTCATAGGTAAACCTTCTGTTGGAGTGGATGATCGTACGACCAAACCACTTCTTCTTCACCTTGCCCTCTGTATCCATCACGAAGGAGGCTGAAAACGTCAGCTTATCTTCATTGGGTCGGAGGGAGCAGAGTCCGTTAGAAAGTTTTTCCGGCAACATGGGGATGGTTCTATCCACCAAATACACTGACGTAGCCCGCTGTACGGCCTCTTTTTCCAATACAGATTTGGGTGTCACATAATGTGACACGTCCGCAATGTGTATACCAATCTCATAGTCACCATTGTCCAGTTTTTCTATGGACAAGGCATCATCAAAATCCTTGGCATCCTCAGGATCTACGGTAAATGTGGTGATGTTCCTGAAGTCTCTCCGGTCTTTCAGGTCATCGGCAGAAATCTCCGTTGGAATTTTAGCGGCAGCTGCTTCAATGTTTTCTGGGAATTGGAACGGCAAACCAAACTCCGCCATGATGGAGTGAATTTCAGCTTCATTTTCACCCGCAGCACCCAGTACGGCCGTCACCTCGCCCATAGGGCTCCGGTTTTTGGCATCGTGCCAGCGGGTGATTTTCACCATCACTTTATCATTGTGTTTGGCCTTCATGATTTTCTCAGGATACACAAACACGTCAAAATGGATGTTTCTGCTATCCGGCACCACAAAGGCAAACTTGGGCGATAGCTCAATGCGGCCAACAAATTCTTCTTTGGCCCGTGAAACGAGCTCTACTACCTTACCTTCAGGCCTGAAGCCATCGTTTCCAGGCTTGGTAATCTGCACTTTCACGATATCCTTATCGATGGCAAACTTGAGGTCATCCGTTTTGACCCAAATATCATCCTCAGATTGATCACTAATGATGTAGGCAAAGCGGGCATTCACGTGATCCACGCGCCCCTCTATGGTTTCAGGCTCATACGCACTGATAAAGCGGCCGTCGGGTGCCTTGGCCAATTGGCCTTTGGATTCCATCCCGAATAGGATGTCTTTGAGTGATTCTTTAGACTTTTTATCACGCAGACCCAGCTCCTTAATGAGCTGTCTGTAGCTGAATCGCTCTCCTATGTGATGAGCAAATACACCTCTTACCTGGTCTTTTATGCGCTTTACATTAGATGATTTCTGCTGGGGTTTTTCTGTTTTTTTCTTTCTTTTCTTACTCATATAGAGCTTATGTAACTATTGTAATTTTTTTGGGATCCACTATGGGAAGTGCATGCATTTTTAAGAATAATTGTGCGGTAGCGATCACATCTCCCTGGCAGTATTTTTCTATTCGTTCCAGGCCTTTTTCTTCAGTGTAATATACTTCATTCACCATGGATCCGTCTATGTCTGTTTTACTTGAGGGGATGTCAAAAATGGTGGTGAGCAGATCCAGAGAGGTGAAATTCTTCCGATCACCAAACTTCCACATTTCCAGGGTGTCCAAAAAATTGACCTCCCATGGCTTCTTACCGGCATTGTCCAGTACGTAGGGCAGCTTGATCCCGTTGATCAGCATGCGGCGGCTAAGATACGGAAAATCAAACTCCTTTCCATTATGTGCACACAGACGTAAGTACTCTGGGTCAAATTTTGTTTCCAAAAAGTTTTTTACTTCCGAAAGAAGCTCCCGCTCATCATGACCTGATATGGACTTAATCCTGATGGTAAGATCGCCCTCCTGATCTTCATGAAAGATGCCAAAGGCTACGGTGATCACCTTGCCAAACTCGGCGTAGATCCCAGCCCGTTTTTCATAAAGCTCCTCAGCGGTATAGTCCTCCTCATTTCTAAGAAAGCTAGCTTTTCTCTCCCAAAGCTTCTGGAGATCGGTGTTAAGTTTTTGATAATCTTTTGAGTTGGCTACTGTTTCGATATCGAGTATCAACAGATTCTTCAGGCGCTGATCCATAGAACGACAAATTGGTGAACTTAAATTACAAAATCCGGAGCTATGAATCCAAATGATCGGAGTTTACTGATGAAGTACACCTTCCATCTGAAGCTCATCTATATAACTGAGGTTTTCTTTGATGATAGTTTCGGGTACAAAGATGTATTTCTTATCATAGAGCTGGCCATCGATAAAAAAGCTCACCCAATACTCATTGTTGAGGTGAAACACCTGCTCATCTATGGGCTCTATCAGGGCGTATTCTCCGGGTTCTATTTTGGGAATCATGTGGCGCAATACAGAGGTTTTCTGCTCCTCACCTCCCTTGACGCCATAGCCTTTGCTGGTCACCATCACGGTATCCAGGTTTTTATCGCTCCTGTTGAGCAGGTACACACGCCACTGCTCTGCGTCCTTTTCCCTCACCACAGACACGAATACGCTTTCAATCTGCGGAAATTTGATGTCCTTTTTCATTCTTCCAGTTCCATTTCAAACAAATCAACCAAATGCCCTTTGAGCCTTTGCTCCACTTCGGCCATATCAGGCTTGTACCCGAGCTCCTTATCCAAAGAGGTTACCGCCTTATCATCAATACCACATGGCACGATGTAGCCAAAATAGTTCAAATCCGCATGCACGTTGAAGGCGAATCCATGCATCGTCACCCACCGGCTCGACTTCACCCCAAGGGCACAAATTTTTCGGGTATTTACTTCATCCTCATGATCTATCCACACCCCCGTGAGTCCGGGGATTCTTCCTCCTGTCACTCCATAATCCTTCAGGGTGAGAATAATGGCCTCCTCCAGATACCGCAAATACTTATGAATGTCGGTAAAAAAATTATCTAAATCCAGGATAGGGTACCCGACAATCTGCCCGGGCCCGTGATAGGTAATGTCTCCACCACGGTTGATCTTATAATAAGTGGCCTCTTTCTCATCCAGGCCATCTTCATCCAGCAATAAATGCTCCGGCTTGCCACTTTTCCCAAGCGTAAATACATGCGGGTGCTGACAAAAAATGAGGTAATTGTCCACCACCTTCTGCTCCGATTCCGGAAGCTTGCGATTTGCTATTTTCTGATCTACCGAACGTTTGAAAACCGCCTCCTGATAGTCCCAGGCCTCCTGATAATCCATGAGCCCCAGGTGAATAAACTTGGTTTTTTTGTTTTGAACAGCCAATTATTTGCGGATATATGACTCCAACATGGTAACGCCCACGGAAGTTTCAAACTTATATTTTTCCAGGGTAGCAGGCACCAGTATCACCTCACCCATCTTTAGCTCTTCCTCTCCCTTAGCATGAACCAACGTTGCTTTTCCATCCAGACAAACATAGATTTTGAAGCAATCCAGACCAGAATGATCCACCTCAAAATCACTTGTCAGGTTCAACTTATTGGTGGTGAAATATTCACAGGATACTATGTCTACCCGGGTGTCCACCTGATCCTTATATGGTGTCTTGTATTGGTCGTATTTTTTGTAGTCAATGGCATCCAGAGACTCCTCTATATGCAATTCACGCAAATTGCCTTCGGCATCCTTACGATCAAAATCGTAAATGCGATAGGTCACATCTGAAGTCTGCTGAATCTCCGCCAGCAAGAGGCCTTTGCCAATGGTATGCACACGGCCCGCAGGCAAAAAAAACACGTCCCCGGCTTTGGCTTCTTCACGGTTCAGGATTTCATTGAGTCTGCCCTCGTCAAAAGCTTTTTGATAGGATTCGCGATCCAGTTCCTGGCCAAAACCACTGATCAGCGTAGCTCCGGGATCAGCCTGCATGATGTACCACATCTCCGTTTTGCCTTTGGAGGCATGACGTTTCTGCGCTAACTCATTATCAGGGTGTACCTGTATAGATAAATCGTCGTTGGCATCTATAAACTTGATGAGCAAGGGGAATTCTTCGCCATACTCCTTCAAAATGCGGCTGCCTAGCAAAGACGGCCCGGACGCAGCGATGACCTCCGTAAGAAGCCGGCCGGACAGTTCCCCGTTGGCCACCTCTGAGATGTTTCCCTGTACACCTGAAAGCTCCCAGGTCTCCCCACAGTTGGGCAGTGGAGAGAAATCTTTACCCAGTACGGTTTTGATCTTTTGTCCTCCCCAGATCTTATCTTTAAATATGGTCTTGAATTTCAGCGGATATAATTCCAATGTGATAGCTTTTGATGGATACTAAAAATAAGGGCAAATATGGGGAAGATTTGGCGGTTTCTTACCTCCGTAAGAAGGGTTTTGAAATCGTGGAAAGGAACTATCGCTTCCGTAAAGGTGAAATAGATCTCATCACACTCCTGAACAATGAGGTGCTGGTTTTTATTGAGGTAAAGCTCAGAAAAGGAGATGCTTATGGAGACCCCGAAACTTTTGTGAGCCGCAAACAGGAGCGACTCATCATACAGGCAGCGGAGGACTACATTTTCGCCATCAACTGGCAGAAAGACATCCGTTTTGACATCATTTCTATCACCGGGAGTCAGCTGGAGCACATTGAGGATGCTTTTTATTGAGTGATCAAATCCCAAAAGAACTTTTCCTTCCTTATCTTCGTATTATAACCCATATTATAAGATTATGGAAAAATCCAAAGTAACCACCGTAGGTTCATCAATTGGTATAGTACTCCCAAAATCTATCCAGGCGAAGCTTCATGTGAAAAAGGGAGATATGGTTTCCTTTATTGAAACTGCGCATGGAGTAGAAATTACGGCCTACGATCCTGAATTTGAGGATCAAATGAGTGCCGCACGGAAAGTAATGGACGACTTCAGAAACTCGTTAAATGAACTCGCCAAGTGAATTTAGGTGGATCAGTGAGCCTGTCGTTCACGCCATTCACAACGAGCAAATAGCCAGACATGGGGGACTTCCTGGAATCCGGGATATTGGTTTGTTAGAATCTGCACTGGCACGCCCAAAGAATTTGTTTCTATATGAAGGTACATCTCTTGCACAATGTGCTGCCAGCTATATGTATGGCATTGTTCGTAATCATCCATTTCTGGATGGAAACAAGAGAACAGGCTTCGTGGTAGGCGTCACCTTCCTGATTTTAAACCAACACTATGTGGAAGTATCTGAAGCCGAAGTAGTCGTGGAAATTTTGAACCTGGCTAATGGAAACACCTCAGAGGAAGCCATTGAATTATGGTTGAGGAGAATCATAACGCCTCTCAAAAACTAACCTCACCTACTTACTTTTACCTTTTTCTTCAAGTACTTCACCACGGCATCATATTCGGTATTCTCCCGGTTGGAAAGTTTGAGTATCTTCTTTTTGGTATACAGGATTTTCACTTCTCTGAATTCTCCGTTTTTGGTTTTGATCACTTCCTCACGCCAGCCGAGAATATCCGGCACTTTGATGTCCACTTTCATTCGGGTAATTGGATAAAAAACCACAATCCGATTGTCTCCAATCTTCACAATCTTAATGGCCGCCAGCAGCTTTCCCAGCACTAGCAAACCAATCACCAACGTAAGGGGTGCCAGAATGAGCTTGAAAATAAAGTAGGACTCCCCGGACAACAGACTACTCAACAGCATAAAAAACGACCCGAAAATAAGGATCAGAAAAATACTTAAAGCTGTCAGCGTTTTGGTAATAGGTTTCGAAACGATCATTGGAAGGCGGCTATTCTCTGTTCCAAATTTGATTTCACCTGTGGCCACTCGTCTTTCAAAATACTATAGTAAACGGTATCTCTCCTTCGTCCATTGGCCACAATTCTGTTGCTCCGAAGCACGCCATCTTCTTTGGCTCCCAATTTCTCTATTGCCCTGCGTGAACGTACATTGAGCACATCTGTCTTATATTCCACCCGGTAAAAGCCCAGGGTTTCGAATGCATGAGTCATCATTAGGAGCTTACAGTTAGGATTTACCTCTGTACCATGAAACTCAGTCCCATACCAGGTGCCACCTATTTCGATCACCTTATTGGGTTCATCAATGCTGAGATAGCAAGACAGTCCTGCATATTTTGCACTTGGTTTATGATAGACCACATGTGGTAGCCACTTGCCCTCCTTCATTAGGGTAATCCTGCTCTCCATCCAGCTCTTAAAAACAGACTCTTCGGAGAGATCATATGGAAAATAGCTCCAAAGCGAGGAGTCTAACACCAGGTGGGCTAATTTCTTCCAGTCGCCACTTACCAGTGGGCTCAGTCGGATTACATCATTTTCAATAGTTGAAAGCGGCAGCATGGTTAAACAAGTTTAGTGGTAGGTATAACTTCCAGTCGGGGTTTGGATAAAAACTTCTTTCTGATCCGCCGCCTCGACTCTGCCCACTATCTGAGCTTCCACATTGAAGGACTTAGAGATGGCGATCACCTCCCCGGCATATTCCTCAGGTAGGTACACCTCATATCTATGACCCATGTTGAAAACCTGATACATTTCTTTCCAGTCAGTACCGCTTTCCTCCTGAATCAGTCTGAACAATGGTGGAATTTCAAGCAGATTGTCTTTGATGATCTTCAACCCCTTCACAAAATGGAGCACCTTCGTCTGAGCACCACCGCTGCAGTGCACCATGCCATGAACTTTACCTGGTAGTTCAGTCAATATTTTCTTCACAATCGGAGCATAGGTTCTGGTGGGGCTGAGAACCAATTTCCCGGCATTTAGTGGGCTACCGCTGACTGCATCTGTGAGCCTCTTGCTCCCGGAGAAAACAAGCTCCTGATCCACAGCCGGGTCATAAGCTTCACGATACTTTTCCCTGTATTCTTTGTCAAATACATCATGTCTTGCGGAGGTGAGTCCATTGCTTCCCATTCCGCCGTTGTACTCAGATTCATAGCTGGCCTGGCCGTATGATGAAAGCCCTACGATCATATCTCCGGGTCGAATGCCGTCATTGCTGATGACCTCAATGCGTTTCATTCTGGCGGTGACCGTGCTGTCTACAATGATGGTACGCACCAAATCTCCTACATCAGCAGTTTCCCCACCTGTGGAGATGATATCTATGCCCTGATCCCGGAGCATTTGTAATACCTCCTCGGTACCATTGATGATCGCGGAGATCACCTCCCCGGGTATAAGGTTTTTATTGCGACCTATTGTAGAAGATAGCAGTATATTTTCGGTGCAGCCGACACACAGCAGATCATCGGTATTCATGATGACAGCATCCTGAGCGATACCCTTCCATACCGAAAGATCTCCGGTTTCTTTCCAGTACATATAGGCCAGCGAGGACTTGGTGCCAGCGCCATCAGCGTGCATGATGGCACAGTAGTCTTCGTCTTTAGTGAGGAGGTCTGGTACTATTTTGCAAAAAGCCTGCGGGAAAAGCCCCTTGTCTACATTTTTGATGGCCGCATGCACATCATCTTTAGTAGCAGAAACTCCCCTTTTAGCGTATCGGTCAGACATGAAATTTTTTTTTGGCAAAGAAAAACAAATCATCTGAACTTAGTGGTAATTGAAAGCACCGATACCATCAACGAACAAAAAAGCACAAACCACATGCCCATGGTAAGGCCATATTCCTCTGCCAGGATACCTATCAAAGGAGGTCCGACCAGGAACCCGGCGTATCCCAGGGTGGTCACTGCAGCGATACCTGTTCCCGCTGTATATCCCGGTTGATTAGCACCAGAAATGAAAAGTACTGGCACAATGCATGAATACCCGAGACCAGTAATTGAAAACCCTATGATTACGAGCATCTGAGCCTCAAAAAACATCGCCATAAAAAGGCCTATCACTGATAAAAGAGAACCATAGAGCACCACATGTTTCTTTCCCAGTCTGGGAATTATCGAATCTCCAGTTAACCGACCAATGGCCATCAGCATGGAAAATCCTGCATATGCCATGCCCACGAGGTAGGCATCTGCCACTACCACATCACGCATGTACACGGCACTCCAGTCAGCAATGGCGCCTTCACTTAGCAGAATACAAAACGCCATGAAAGCTAATAATAAAAGTGGCCCCCTGGGCCAGGCGAACACTTTATCACCTACATTTCTGGATTCTTTAATGCGAAACAGACTGCCGGACAACAGCAGGATCATGATAAAAATGGCGGCTGCCACAAATGCGAGATGGATCACAGTGCTTATCTCTAACCCTGCCAAAACGCTACCCAAAGCTGCCCCTGCCATTCCACCCAGACTCCACATTCCATGGCAGGTAGACATGATGGCTCGTTTGTGTTTCCGTTCGATGGCAGCAGCCGTCGCATTCATGGAAATATCCATGATGGCATTGGTGAAACCAAAAAAGAAGAGCGCAACCACTAGCCCCCAAAACGAATCAGACAGCGCCAGCAGTGGCAACGCCAGCACGTGCGCCAACCCGCTCACTACCAAGGTTCTTCCCAGGTCAAATCTGGCAATCACCCATCCGGATAATGGCATAATGCACATCGCCCCGATAGGGGCTCCCAACAAAGCAAGACCAAGTTCACCCTCGGAAAGCCCGATAGCATCCTTAATATCAGGAATCCGGGTAATCCAATTGCCAAATAGCAGGCTGTTGCATGTAAAAATTAATCCCAGATGAAGACTGTCTCTGGAACTGAAAAAAAATCTGAGATGGCTCGACACAGAGCGAAATTAGCGCTTAAACCTTAAATATCAGTCTCCTTCAGAATCATCAAAGAACCGGTCATACTCATCCTGATTCTCATCAGGTGGCAGGTTGTCTTCGTTTTTCTTAGGATTGTACCTCAGCACTTTGAACTCAGTCCTACGGTTTTGCTGATGCTGCTCTTCTGTGACCGCATTTGGGATGAGTAATTTGCTCTCACCGTATCCCTTCGCCACGATCCGATCAGCAGTTATGCCCTGACGAATGATGTATTCCACGGCAGACTTTGCACGTCTCTGAGACAAGTCCATGTTGTAATCGTCTTCGGCTCTTGTATCAGTATGCGAGCCCAGTTCAATAAAGATATCGGGGTTATCATTCATAATCTGAACCAGACTATCCAGTACCAAAGCAGCATCCGGACGAATATTGGCCTTATCCAGGTCATAGTAGATGTTGTTGAGCACAATGGACTTTTCCAAGACAATTCGATCCATCATGATCTCCGTCTCAAATGTCACATTGGTAATGAATTCCGTCAGAGAAGCCTTATCTACCGACTTTCCAATGGTGGAAAACTCTTTCCGCGTGGTGAAGTAATCCGCTTTTTCGCCCAGAAGATTGTAGCGCTCCTCGGCATATAACCTGAATTTGAATTTCCCATCCTCCCCGGTAAAAGCCTCGCTGAGCAGCTCCCCATTTTCCGCTTGAAGTGCCACTTTGGTATTTGGGAGTATGATTTTATGCTGACCATCATCATTGGTATAGGTAGTACCTACAAGAAAATAATTAACCACCCTGAGGTCGGGGTCCTCGTTGATAAATGTGTAGATGTCGTCATCACCTTTTCCCCCGGGTCTGTTAGAGGAGAAGAACCCCCTGGTGAGGTCAAACTGATGAAGCCCAAAATCATCCGCGGCAGAGTTCATGGGTTCGCCCAGGTTTTCTATGGTGATCTTTCCTCGGATTCTGGTAGCCACGAATAAGTCCAGGTTGCCAAACCCGGGGTGTCCATCTGAAGAAAAATAGAGTCGTCCATCCTCCGATACAAAGGGAAACACTTCATCCCCTGCCGTATTAACAGTTGATCCGAGGTTTTGTACATCCACCCACCTGCCACGCCTGTTCAGCTGCGCAGAGTAGATATCCGCCCCGCCAAACCCTCCCGGACGGGTACTTGAAAAATACAGTGTGGTGCCATCAGGGGTGAGGGCCGGGGTAGAGTCCCATGCCTCCGGGTCGTTGACACTAATGGGCCTGGGTTCAGACCAGTTTGAGTTTCTGTACCTGGTGAAAAATAAGTTGACCTCCGTATTTCCGGTGGCCTTTCCGCTATTTCCTTTAGCAAATATGATGGAAGTTCCGTCGGATGAAATCGCAATGGACCCCTCGTTGGTATCTGAGTGATTGATCACCGGATCCAGCGCTTTCAGCGTCCGTATGTTAATGTTGGCTCCTTTCGACTGTACTCGATAGATGTCTGTAAAAGGAGTGCCCGTCGCCCCATATATCTTGCCACCTTCCCTGTTGGAGGTAAAGTATAAAAACCCATTGTGGTACACTGGTGAGTACTCAGCAAACTTCGTATTGAGCTCATCCAGGTTTTTGATTCTGAAATAATTGGTCTCGGCCTGGAGTACATCTATTTTTGTAAGGTTGTCCAGTTCCACCTGAGCCATGGCCTTAAAATTGGCGTCACCACCTGCTTTGGTCACAAAATCACTCAGGATTTTCTCAGCCTCCTCGTATTGTTTATTGGCTTTGAGCGATCTGGCCAGGTAGTAGGGCAATCCGGGCTCTCTGGAACCTGCCCTTCGGGCAGTAGAATAATAAGGTGCCGCTTCCTGAAGCCGGTTGGACTTTCGGTATGATTCGCCAAGCATGAAATTTTGATGAGCATCCTGAGGGTCGAGACCCTTTTTGTAAAGCGCTATTGCCCGATCGTAATACCCTTTTTCAAAACTCTTTTGAGCCACCCGCTGAGTACAGGCCTGTGCCATCATAAGGAGGATCAATGCATAGAAAACTTGCTTCATATGTACACCACTTGGATCATTCGTTAAACTAACGAAAAAATTGCGCAAAATAATCTTTCCTCTCTACAACAAAGTATTTCGCCAAAGCCCTAAGAAAAATATCGGCTCAGCCAGGACGCCTGTGCTGGTACGGCCCATTGGGTCCTCCACTCACTGGCATTTTGAACAGTATTATTGAAAACAGTGGTTTCTTTTCTGATTTCACCTGCCTCCACAGCCGCTTTCAGCTGATTAAAAGGCTTGATTTTTACCACCCCTTGTTCCAAAAAAGCCACCTTGGTTCTGTCCAGCAGACTCAAGCCGGTCTGCTGCTCTATCTGCCGGATTACCTGTACTGATGCATCTATGCTGCAGCCACTGGCCTGGTTATAAGATTCATCTACCGCCAACACGATAAATTGGTTGTGCTGTATCCCAAATGTGGCCATCAACTTATTACCATGGGCAGCCCACTGACCTGTAAAAGCCTCAAAGCTTCTGTCAATCAAAGCCCGCTCTTCTTCGCTAAAAGGCCGGTCGGCCTGGTATACCCAGATCCTGGCATGATCCGGCATCTCGTCTATTGCTATCATAATTGCTCAAACTTAGCCATTTAAACCCTCTGCTTCTGCAATGAGTTCCGCCAAATCCTGAACTTTCACATCCGATTCCCGCTCTTTGTTTTTCACTCCATCAGACATCATGGTCATGCAAAACGGACAGGCCACAGCAATCGTAGTGGCCCCGGTCTGCAGCGCCTCTTCTGTTCGTTCGATATTTATCTCCTTTTTGCCTGGCTCGGCATCCTTAAACATTTGTGCTCCTCCAGCTCCACAGCAGAGTCCTTTGGTTTTGCATCGCTTCATCTCCACCAGCTCCGCATCTAAGGCCTCCAGTACTTTTCTGGGCGCTTCATAGACCTTATTGGCCCTGCCCAGAAAACAAGAATCATGGTAGGTAATTTTACGGCCCTTGAACTCTCCGCCGCCTTGCAGAGTCACTTTCCCACTATTGATCAGCTCCTGCAAATATTCAGAGTGATGAATGACGTCATAATTTCCGCCAAGGTCGGGGTACTCATTTTTAAGGGTATTGAAGCAATGAGGACAGGCGGTTACTATTTTTTTCACCTCATACCCATCCAGCACCTGGATGTTGGCCATGGCCTGCATTTGAAATAAAAATTCATTTCCGGCACGACGGGCAGGGTCACCTGTACAAGTCTCCTCGGGGCCCAATACAGCAAATTTTACACCCACTTTATTGAGAATCTTTACAAAAGCCCTGGTGACACTTTTGTAGCGGTCGTCAAACGAGCCGGCGCAGCCCACCCAAAAAAGCACTTCCGGAGATTCTCCCTTTGCGACCATATCGGCCATTGTTGGTATGTTGATTTCTTCAGTCATTGGTCAATGTCAGTTATTCTTTCTCGTCGTTTATTTTTCTTTCAGGTCTTCAGCCCACTTAAACCGGTCCGTCGGGGGAAATTTCCATGGGGCAAAATTGGTCTCCACATTCTGAAACATCATATTCCAGGACTGTGGCGCTCCAGACTCCTCCATAGCGACATACCTCCGCAATTGCAGTATGATGTCCAGTGGGTTAATGGTAATAGGACAAGCCTCAACGCAGGCATTGCAGTTGGTACAGGCATTGATTTCTTCCTTCGTAATGTAATCTCCCAAAAGGGATTTACCGTCGGCAAGGCCTTCACTGCCCTTTTGCAAAGACAAGCCCACATCTTCCAGGCGATCACGGGTATCCATCATGATTTTTCGTGGCGAGAGCTTCTTACCAGTAAGATTGGCCGGGCACTCTGAGGTACATCTGCCACATTCTGTGCAAGCGTAGGCGTCCATCAGGTTCTTCCAGCTCAGGTCGTTCACATCTCTTGCCCCAAATTTCATTCCCTCCGGTGGTGGGCTGGCTTCTTCGCCTGTACTCATCCCCAGCATGATTTTCACCTCATTGGTGATCTCATTCATGTTATTCATCTTGCCCTTTGGCGTAAGCCTGCTATAGTAGGTATTGGGGAAAGCCATGAAAATGTGCAGATGCTTGGAATAGGTCACGTACACAGCGAAAGCCAATATGCCTATTATGTGGAACCACCAGGCCGCACGCTCCACCATCATCAGGCTACCATCAGACAGCCCTCCGAAAATTGGGGTCATCATGCCACTCATCACAAAAGCACCTGTAGTGGTGTAATGATCCACGCCCCTTGCCTGCAACACCTGATCCGCTGCATTCATGGATAAGATGGCTACCATGAGGACGATCTCTATCACCAAAATCAGGTTGCCATCGAGTGTGGGCCACCCCTTCATCTCTATTTTGTGAAACCGGTCCACCTTCAGAATATTTCTCCTGATCAGGAAAACCACGCAGGCAATAATCACCAGGACGGCAAGCACCTCAAAAAACGAGATCAAAAAAGTATAAAAATCGCCTACCAGGGGAGCAAATAACCGATGTGTCCCTAGTAGCCCATCCAAAATGATCTCCAGTACTTCAATATTGATCAGGATGAATCCCACATAAATGAGCAGGTGAAAGAAAGCAGGAAGCAGCCGCTTAAACATTTTCTTCTGGCCAAAGGCCACAAGGAGCAGGGTTTTCAAACGCGCTCCTTTTTGATCGTTTATTGTTTCCGGTCTGCCCAGAAGGATGTTTTTCCTGATTCGCGCTATCCGCCGAAACAATAAAAATCCGAAGAATAAAAGGACAGCCACAAAGGCCAGTTGTGGGATCATTTGCATGGGGTTAAATTCTGTTGCTATTTAAATAAAAATATTTTTGCTCGTTTTAAAAGATTCTCTAGCTTTGCACCTCTTTAAAGCGGTGCTGTAGCTCAGCTGGTAGAGCATCGGACTGAAAATCCGTGAGTCGGTGGTTCGAGCCCACTCAGCACCACTTAAAAACCCTGGCCTTCAAGTCAGGGTTTTTTTGTTTCCTCGAAGATAATAAAAGGTTCTTAATTTAGTATGCATGCATACTAAATTCTTTAAGACTAACCATACCTGCGCACTCTTTCACCTCTTTCGGATCAAAATTCTCTTTTCTGATACCTCAAAGGAGGTATTTCGCTAAATCATCCAGGCAATGACATAACAGAAGACTTAGATTTTTCTATCTTCATACTGAGAATTACCAACCTGACTCTATTTTGAAAAGATTATCCCTTGGCTTGATATTTTTTCTGCTCGCCTCCGTGTGTTTTGCTCAGGATTGGGCAGCATCCTATCAGCAGTCTATAGACTTTTACAACAACTACCAGTCTGCGGAAGCCAGGCAGGCAGGTGAGAAAGCCCTTGAGCAAATAAAATCCTCCGAAACCAAGGCTTCGAAAAACCAAACTGTAATTCTGCGTCAGCTTTCCATTGTTTGCTATGATCTGGGTGAAGATGCTGCGGCACTTTCTTATGCCAAAGAAGAAGTGGAGCTGCTGATCGCTCTTGGGGAAAACAGAGACATGAACTACGCCAATGCCCTGCAAAATCTGGCTGTGATCCGCATGGCGCGCAGTGAGTACGGGGCTGCAGATCCTTTGCTTTCGGAAGCCCTGGATCTCACTCTGGAATATAACAGTGAAGACAGCTATGAGGTAGCCGCTGCAAAAGGCAATCTGGCCATTGCTAAGTTTCAGCTCAAGGAGGATGACGCTGCAGGCGCACTTTTTGAAAGCGCACAGCGTGTCATGAATGAGTATGAAGAGGTGGGTCCGGAATATTACAATATCATTTACAACTATGGCTCCCTCCTTTCAGAAAATGGGGAATATGAAAAGGCCCTGGTTTTCTTTGAAGAACTGGCAGACTATTACAATGAAGGCACCCCGAACTTTGAATATGGCAGCATGTTGATTAAAGTGGGAGATGCCTTGGACCAGCTCGGAAGATTCTCAGAGGCTGCAGAAAAATATGAGTTGGCCATTGACAATTTCGAAAACCTGGGCGAACAAGACAGTGAAGAATACACCATCGCGCTCAATAATCTCACCATTGACCTTCAGAAAACCGGACAGTTTGGAAGGGCTACAGAGCTCATTGAACAACTGGTGATGCAAAAAGAAGCCGATCAGGAAGCTAACCCGGCCTCCTACGCCAGCACCCTGACCAACTACAGCAACTTGCTCATCAGGAATGGTGAACTGGCCAAAGCAAAGGAAAAGCTCGAATTGGTCATGGACCTCTACGCGGCCAGGCTACCGAGTGATCTCACCCATGTGAATGCCCTGGAGAGCCTGAGTGGCCTTTTGCTCACAGACGGAGACATCCCCGGAGCTACACAAAAAATTGATCTGGCTCTGGAAATAGCCAGCGAGGGAGGCATGAAAAGTCGTCTTTATGCACTTCATAACCAGAAAGCGAAAATCTTAAACGCAGAAGCTAAATATAACGAAGCACGCCAAATCGCCGAAGAGGCGCTCAAAGAAAGCGCCGCACTTTTCGGATCGGGCGCTTTGCAAACTGCCTTTGTGAAAAACACACTTGCAGGTGTGTATACCCAACTAGGTGAGTACCAGCAGGCAGGCAAGCTCTATCTGGAAGTCCTCCCCATCTTCAGACAAACCTATGGCGAAAGTCACCCTGAATATGCTACCGTGGCTGCCAACTACTCGTCGCTGCTCCAGCTTGAGGGAAGCTATTACACAGCTGAGTACTACCTGAAAATTGCTGAAGAGATCAAGCGTCAGGCCTACGGAAAGGAAAATAGAGATTACCTCACGACCTATGAAAACCTGGGGCTACTTTACCTCAATACTGCCAGGTACACTGAGGCCGGGCAGGTTCTGGGTGAAATAAAATCCATCAAAGAAAAAATGCTCCCTCCAAGAGATCCTTCTCTGGCCTACACTCTGGCCAATCTGGGTTCGGTAAAAAAACAACTTGCCGAATATGCAGAAGCTGAAAAGTACCTAAAGGAATCCAAAAACATTTATGAGGCCAGTTACGGTGTCCAGCATATCTTCTATGCTTCAGTCATTAACCACCTTGCCCTGCTTTACCAGAAAATGGGTAATCTGGATGCTGCCAGGCCTCTGTTTGAGCAATCACTGGAAATATACCAGACTCAGATAGGAAAGATGAATCCTGAGTATGCCACTGCTCTGGAGAACCTGGCCACCCTCTATCAAATGGAGGAAGACTATGAAAAGGCCAAAGCACTCCTGGAAGAAGTCCTTATAATAGATGAAGCTATTTTAGGAACCAATCACCCATTGTACTCCAAGACGCTGCATAACCTGGCCTCTATTTACAAGGAAAACGAGGAATATGACCAGGCCAAAGCACTCTATCAAAAAGCACTGGACATAGATGAGCAGGTTTTCGGAACCAATCATCCGTCCTATGCCAGTACCCTCTATAACCTGGCCACCCTGGAGCAGGAACTGGAACATTATGATCAGGCGCTGACCTATTATCAGCAGGTGGTGGACATCCGGCTGGGCATCCTCGGCCCTAACCATCCGGACTATGCCTACGCACTGTACGGACTGGCCTCTATCAGACACAAAACCGGCGATTTTGAAGGAGCCAGACCACTCTACCTGAAGGTCACTAACCAGTACCTTGATTTTATCAATCAATACTTCCCCGCGCTGAGCGAAAGTGAAAAGAGTGCCTTTTATGGGAAAATAAAACCCGTATTTGATAGCTACCTGGACTATGCCGTGGAGTTCTGTCTGCTGGACAAAGGCATTCAAAGTGACAGAGACACCCTTATTGGGAGCATGTATAACCTTCAGCTCTCCACCAAAGCGCTTCTCCTAAACGCCACCAATAAGGTACGCAACACCATACTGTCCAGTGGAGATACCGACCTCATCGCCCTCTTCAATGACTGGGTAGGTCTGAAAGAGAATATCGTGAAGGCCTACAGCATGAGTAAGGAAGAGCTTGAACAGAGCAACATCAACATTGCAGGACTGGAGGCGGAATCCAATGAAAAGGAAAAGCAACTTTCCCTCAAATCCTCCTCGTTCGCAGGGGCTTTTGAAACGGAAACCCCCACATGGAACCGCATTCAGGAGCAACTAGCATCAGACGAGGCGGCCATAGAGATGATCCGAATCAAGAAGAAGATGAAGCAAGACTCTGTGCTATACATTGGGCTCATTCTTCGAAGTGCCGAGGGGACCATCCCGGAGCTGGTGGTGAGTGCCAATGGCCTACAGATGGAAGACAAAGGATTCAAAACTTACAAGAATTCGATTATTTACAAAATAAAAGATGAGCGCTCTTATGCCACATTCTGGAAGCCCTTTGATGAAAAAATAGACACCTCTGTCAAGAGAGTTTTCCTTTCGGCCGACGGGGTGATCAATAAGGTAAACATTGCCACCCTCTACAATCCTGAAAAGAAAGAGTACCTCATAGACCGCTACAAGGTGCGCCTGCTCAGTAATACCCGTGAACTACTGGAAATGACCATTCCTGAAGGAATGAAAAATGATGCCGTCATGTTCGGCTTCCCTAAATATTACATCTCCAGTCAGGCAAAAAACAATAGTGGAGGCCTGCTAAGTCCTAAGGATATGGAGCGTAGCTTTGGGTCCACTATCTCGGAGCTTCCAGGCACCTTGAAGGAAATAGAGGAGATTGGCAGCATTGTTGAAAACAGCAGTTGGACTTTTGAATCCTTCCTGGCGGAAACTGCCACCGAGGATCAAATCAAAAAAATATCCAGCCCCACGATTTTACACATCGCTACTCACGGTTTCTTTCTGGAAGACATCAAGGTGGATGACGAGTCTGGTGGACTTACCAGCAGAAGCGCCAAATTCAATCCACTACTGAGATCGGGGCTCCTCCTGGCGGGCGCTCAGAATACGGTGAAGAATGAAGACCTGCCAGGTGAAGAGGATGGAATACTGACTGCCTATGAAGTTATGAACCTGAACCTGGACAACACCCAGCTAGTGGTGATGTCGGCCTGCGAAACAGGACTGGGTGAAGTTAAAAATGGAGAAGGAGTTTATGGACTTCAGAGGTCGTTCATCGTGGCAGGTGCAGATAACCTGGTGATGAGCCTCTGGAAAGTGAACGATCAGACCACTCAGCTTCTGATGAGCGCTTTCTATCGAAATTGGTTCGGAGGACAAAGTAAACTGGAAGCCTTCAATGCGGCTATAGCCGAAGTACGAAAAGAATTCAAAGAGCCTTACTACTGGGGGGCTTTTGTTATGTTAGGAAAATAAAAATGAAACAACTATGCTGAAGATGAGGCATTCATTATTTGTGTTGCTTTTGTTAATCACTTGGGCGGCTCAGGCTCAGATCCCTGACACACTCAAGACTTATTCAGATACTATTAATTACTACCGGAGTACGGCCAAAGCCATTCCTGAGCTAAACAGTAATAAGATAGAATACGCTCCGTCCATTTCGGCAGATGGCCGCACCATGATTCTGGAATCCAACCGAAGGGGGAAATATGAACTCTTCGACTCCAGGCTCATCGATGGCAAGTGGTCAGACCCGAAGCCTATAGACCCGATCAATAACTTTGGAGACTCAACTGACCTCATTGGCGGGCCTAGTATCTCTTTCGATGGAAACATGCTTTTCTTCTTTGCTTCTTTCAGAGGGGGGTTTGGTAGTGAGGACATCTACTACTCCATTCGCGATGGAGACACCTGGACGGAGCCAAAAAACATCGGCGAGCCAATTAACTCTTCAGGTTATGAAGGGTTCCCTTCCATTTCTGCCGATGGAAAAACGATGTATTTCGTTCGTCAGAATTATAATGTCATACAGGATAAGGACCTGGCTAAGCTCTGGGAAAATAAAGCGTGCTTCAGTCTCTACCTTTCCAAGAAAAAGAAGGATGGTACCTGGGGGCAGCCTGAGCTTCTTCCTTACCCTATCAATAAAGATTGTGAAAAGGCACCAAGAATCATGGCTGATAACAAAACCTTGATATTTGCCTCCAACAGACTTGGCGGGCGTGGGGATTTTGATCTCTACCAAACTCAGCTCACACCCATAGGTGACTGGAAGCCTCCGGTGGCTTTGGAGTTTGTCAATACCAAAGTGGCTGATCAGTTTTCATCCATTTCGGCACAGGGAGACCTCTTGTACTATGTGTATGACGCCAGTGAAATCAACTCTGTGGAAATACCCCCGCAACTCAGACAGTTCAAAAACATCATTATCCAGGGCTACATCACAGACGGAAAGAATGGTGCCGGCATAGCCGCAGAAATTGTGGTGTCGGATGCATTTACCTCCGGGGAGATTATGACCCTGTCCAACAACCCCAATGACGGCCGATATACGGTGGTACTGGCCGTGGGAAGTAATTATAATATTGAGATCAAAAAGAAAGGATATACCTCCAAGTCACTGTTTTTTGACCTGAGTAACGAAAACGAGTACAAAGAAATCGATCAGGATATAGAACTGTACAACACCGCCAACCTGAACCTCAATATCTATGATGGCGATCTTTTTGAACCCATTCAGGCCAGTATTAAAGTAAAGGAACCAGGAGCAGCAGACTTTCTGATGCAACTGGAAAATAATCCCAACGGCCGCATTACACTGGAGCTGCCACTCGGCAAGGTCTATGAAATCATCGTAGACAAAGAGAATTTTGATAGTAAGTTTTTTACCCTGGACGTATCCGATCTTGTGGTCTACCCTGAGTTTATCAGAGACGTGGAGATGCTTCCGCACAAGCGTAACATAGAAATCAACGTAGCAGATCTGGTTAACAATGGAAAAATTCGATCCAAAGTACGGATCAGAAACCGTAACCGGGATGAAGTGATAGAGGTGAGTGGCAACGAAACTGTGGCCCTCCGCGTGGGAGACCGGTATGAAATAGAGGCCACAAGTGATCAGGGCTATGCCTTTAACAGTACGGTGATAGACGTAAAACCCGGAGGAACCGAAATCTCCTCAGGAGATGATGCTGTGGGCGGCGTGTCAGTAATTGGTGAAGGCGGCACTGCCAAAATCCAAATGAACCTACAGCCGCTATTGGTTGGTGCTAACCTGACACTGAAAGAAATACTTTTCGAATCGAATTCAGATCAGCTCAATGAAGTGTCCTTTGCCGAACTGGAGCGGGTGGTGGAACTCATGAAGCAAAACCCCGGAATGAAAGTAGAAATAGCCGCACATACTGATGATGTGGGCTCAGCCGCTTATAATGCCGCCTTGTCCAACAGAAGAGCTCAAAGCGCAGTGAAATTTCTGATAGAAAAGAACATCCCCAGTGATCGGTTTGTAGCCAAAGGCTATGGAGAAAGTCAGCCCATAGTGCCCAATGACACTGAGGAAAACAAAGCCCAAAACAGACGTGTAGTATTGAAAATCCTAGCCATATAATGAGAATGACCATGAAAAAATTAGCATTCATCCTCTTCCTAGCAGGTGCCGCCCTTCCCGGCCTTTCACAAAAACTGGAGAAATACGAAGAAGTACTTCCCCGAATTCTGGCCCTCCCACCCAGCGGAGCACTTGCTCAGCTGAAAATCTATTTGGCTGAAGAACCCGATAACTCAAGCATCTATCTGCAGATGGCGGTGATCTATGAGAAAAGGTACAGAGAAAGTGATCCCATCAAAGATTTTGCCTATAAAGTAGGTAATGCCAGAGAAGCACTCAAAGCCTATCAGCGCACTGAGCAGTTTATCAGTGAAAAGGACGTGCGTAAGAACCAGGAGTATTTTTTCAACTTTGGCTCACTGGATGACAAAGGAAGGGTTACTGTAGGTTTTGATACCATCAGTAACCATATGGCCACCATGAAAGTGGAGCTACAGTCGTTCATTGACAATGTGCCAATCATCTATGACAAATTTACCCGAAGCTTCAGTAGCTATGACCGGGCGCATAAAGCCTTTACCGGAATCCTGGGCAAATACCCCACCTTCAAAGATCTTTATCTTCTCTATGATGCTGACGTAGATAAAACTTTTGGTGAAATCAAAGAGGACTATCTGGAGTGTCTGCAGTACTGGGAGGAGTACAAAGCGGCCACTGCCAGCTTTGATGTGGGCTATAATCAGACCATGACCACCAAACCCATCAAAGTATACAGACTGGATGGCCTGGAGTCTAAAATCAACTTTCTTCAGCCTAAAATTCAGGTGTGGGACTATGCCTCGTGGGTAGATACCACACGGGAAATAATTCATGCCGAAGTAGACAAACTCAGGGAAGACCTTATGGCAGAGAACCTTCGGCTCAACAAACGAATTGAGGAAGCCAAACCGGACTTTGTCAATGAGGAATTTGAGCCCCTGAAGGTGTCAAAAGAGGTGCTCTTTACCCTTAGGAAATATGACCTTTCATCGGTCATAGAGCCCATCTTTATCTTCAAGGAAAAGAAACATGACCTCATCTATCAGCAGCTACTCAGCGAAAAACTGGGTGCGGACACGGAAGTGGATGTAGAACGTAAGCTGTATCTGTACGGCCAAATGGTGAACCGTATCAAAGAGGCAGACAGTGTGCTGAGTGATATCAGAAGGACCAACACAGCGGCTTCTCTGAGTAAATACTCCGACTTTATTAAGACCAACTATAATGGCCCTTCCGGGATAACTGAGCTCATTACCACGGAGCGTCAAAATAATAAAAACGATGTAAGCAGCTATGTGGCCAATATCCAAAACGAGCTCTATGCCATGTTGAAAACCGATTCGGTGATTAAAAAAGTGAAGCACAAAAAATTGGACATCCCACTGTTCAGAAGCGTTCCGGTGGATAATGATCTTCTTACTCCAGCCCCTGTCACCTCGCATCGCATAGAGAATTTCGATGGTTCTGCTTTCATAGGGGGAATTTTCAAAAACACGAAGGAAAATAAAACCCAGGCTTTTGTGGCAGGTATTACCAAGGAGCAGACCGTAGGCTGGTACAATGACTACCTGCTGATGGTTGACAGCTCTGCCGGGTTTGATGCCAACACACGAATAGGCGCTATACAAAGTGTGCCGGGAGGCTTGGCTGTGATCCTGAACGGGGCGGATACCAACGGTACCAGGATCAATCACCTGCTCATGTTGGATGAAAAAGGAGTGGTTACCCATAGCCGTAGACTCCTTCTCAATCAGTTTCCACGAACTATTTCGTACAATGAGCGCACCAACACGCTTTTTGTAACCTATAAAGGAAACGACTACCTCGATGATCCTCTGGTGGAATCGGAGATGATCATGGCCAACTACAACATCTACGGAGACCTGCAATGGCAGCAACGAATGTCCTACAAAGGAGATATAGCAGATGTAGTGAGTGTGGATCAGGCTTATATCATCGTGGGCAACTACAACGAAATCAAAGGCCTCGATGGGCGGGTGAGCAGAGCAGGAAAAAATAACACCGATACTAAGGCCTTTGCCATGAAAATCAATTTGACCGGCGAGCTACTGGACCTCAAAACCATCGACTATTCGTCATCTTACTTTGCCAACAAAACTTATAAAGTGAGCGATGACTGCATCAACTTCTTTGGGTCTATGGGCCCTTATACCAAAACAGTAATGTTGGACGCCAAGCCCGAAAGTGCCGTGCACGTCATCATGAATAAAGATTTGGAAATACTGGCCTCTACCCTCAAATAAGGGGGTAGAGCCCTTTCACTATTTTCTGCCGCCCGAAAGATTTTTGAGCTGCACCACTTCTCTGGGATCGAGGTGGCGATATTTCCCGCGGGTCAGGTTCTTCTTGGTCAGTGTACCAAACATTACCCGATCCAGCTTCACTACTTTATAGCCCATGTGCTCAAAGATTCTCCTCACAATGCGGTTTTTACCAATGTGAATTTCTATCCCCAACACCATGCGGTCATCGGTAACCACTGCCATTTCATCAGGCACAGCCAGCCCATCTTCCAGCTTCACCCCTTTGAGGATGTCATCAAAATCCTGATTGGTAATGGGTTTGTCCAGGGTAACCTGATATATCTTTTTGATTTTGTAGGAGGGGTGTGTGAGCTTCTTGGCCAGGTCACCATCATTGGTAAACAGTAACAGCCCTGTAGTGGCTCTGTCCAGTCTCCCTACCGGATAAATGCGCTCATCGCAGGCTCCTTTTAGTAAACTCATAACTGTTTTTCTGTCGTGAGTATCCGTGACCGTAGTGATGTAATCGTTGGGCTTGTTCAGCAAGATATACTGCAGCTTTTCCGTCTTTAGGGTTTTACCTCCATAGACTACCTTGTCGGTAGACAATACTTTCCGACCCAGTTCGGTCACCACTTCGCCATTCACTTTCACTTTGCCGTCGGCTATCAACTGATCTGCCTCTCGTCGTGAGCATACCCCTGCATTGGCGATGTATTTGTTCAGGCGTATCTCTACCGGAGCTCCGGCTTCTTTCTTCACTGGCGCTCCAGTCTTTGGCTTAATTGGCTTTTTCCCTTTCATGCTTCTTCTTCCTTCCCTATAGTGTTTTCCTCCTGCACAAAATCCTTCGGTGTGGGCAGGTCCCTGAGTGAGTTAATGCCGAAGTAGTCCATAAACTTATTGTTGGTACCATACAGCATTGGACGACCTATGGTATCAGCCTTGCCTTTAATTTCAATAAGTTCCTTTTCCAGCAATTTATTGACTGCATAATCACAGTTTACTCCACGGATTTGCTCGATTTCCGTCTTGGTGACTGGCTGCTTATATGCAATGATGGCGAGTGTTTCCATGGCTGAATTGGAGAGTCGCCGCTTCGATTGCTGCTTGAGTAAAATACTAATGCTGGCCTGATAGGCGGGCTTAGTCAAAAACTGATAACCTCCGCCACTTTGGACCAAACCAAAAGAAAACTGCTCATCTTCATATTTTTCACTGAGCTTCGCTATCCCACCACTGATGTCCTCCATCAGCACATCTGCCTCAAACATTTCCTTCAGACAAGCCTGAATCTCATCTTCGGTAATCGGTTTAGGGGAGCAAAAGACCAGTGCCTCAATATGATTGGCGAGATAGTCCATTACTTCTTCACATTCAGCTTTGCTTCTATAGAATGCATGGTGTGTGGCACCGCTCTCAAACGCTCTTTGCTGATCAGCTTACCCGTATCCACACAAACGCCATAGGTCCCGTTTTTGATCCTGATCAGGGCATTTTCGAGGTTATTAATAAACTTCTGCTGACGTCCGGCCAATGTACTTAACTGTTCTTTCTCCGCCGTATCTGCACCATCCTCCAGGGTTTTCACAGCACCATGTGTGGCATCCGTGCCCTCATCGGTATCTCGTGTCAAAGAACCTTTCAAAATGTTCAGCTCCTCTCTCGCTTTTGCCAGCTTCTGATGAATCAACTCTTCGAATTCCTTTAACTCGTCTTCTGAATATTTCGTCTTCTCAGCCATATCTTCAATTCTGTTTATTTTACCTAAAAATAAGCGCTAAAGTAACACAACCAAAGTAGATAAAAAATTATGAACTCTCTCGTCAATTGCAAATCGAACCTTTTTCTTCTGATCGTAGTAGCCTGTCTCTCTGGATGTAACACCACACCCCCGGAAAACGCCCCTGATACCCCCGTTGAACGCAAAATTGCAGTTGTCATCCATGGTGGTGCGGGTACTGTGAGCCGAGAAAATATGGATTCTGTAACAGAAGTGGCCTACCGAACCAAACTCGATGAGGCGCTTCAGTCGGCCTACACCATTCTGGAGGATGGGGGCTCAAGTTGTGACGCCATTCAGGCTGCCATTGTCATCATGGAAAACTCACCGCTCTTCAATGCGGGAGTGGGTGCGGTCTTTACCGCCACTGGAGAAAACGAGTTGGATGCGAGTATCATGCGTGGGGATGACCTGAATGCCGGGGCTGTGGCAGGCGTGAAAACAGTTAAAAATCCAATCCTTGCGGCTTATCAGGTCATGGTCAATTCACCGCATGTGATGCTGGCACGGGAAGGAGCAGAGCAATTCGCCGGGGAACGTGGCCTGGAGCTGGTAGATCCCAGCTACTTCAGCACAGATCCCCGCAAGGCCCAGCTGGAAAGGGTTGTAAAAAAAGTGGAAAAAGAATTTGGTACGGTAGGGGCCGTGGCAGTAGACCGGCAGGGAAATATCTGTGCAGCCACCTCCACAGGAGGAATGACCAATAAAAAGTGGGGCCGCATCGGTGACTCCCCAGTCATAGGAGCCGGCACCTATGCCAACAACAATACCTGTGGGTTTTCCGGCACCGGACATGGAGAATACTATATTCGTACGGCTGCAGCCCATGATGTATCAGCGCTGATGGAGTATAAGAATTTTTCTGTGGAAGAAGCTGCCCAAACAGTGATGGACAAAATCACCAAAATGGATGCCCTGGGCGGTATGATTGCGATGGATCGATACGGCAATGTGGCCATGCCATTTAACACCAGCGGGATGTACAGGGCCTATCGAAAAGAGGGAGGAGAAACCATGATCAAAATATTTCAGGGTGAGTAAGCCCGATCCACCCATCTAACTTCACACGCTGATTTCAGTTACCCCCTATGCCCAAGACCATTTCTTCGCTGAATACTAAAAGAATCTTCCTCATTTTGGGCGTTTTGGCACTTGTGGGCTGCATAGGTCTTTTGGTAGATACCATTGCCAAAAGAGAACTCCCAAAACTCCTGGGTGAGCAGGTCACATATGAAAGTGTATCGCTGAGTATTCTCAATGGGGAAATTTCATTCAAAAAACCCAGGGTGCAGGTAGACAGTGCTGAGAATCAGGCTAACCTCAACATTCGATCTGAAGCCAGCCAAATCTCTATTCATGGATTTAGCCTTTGGAACCTCCTCCTCAGCCGAAAAATCAAGGTAGACAAACTGAGTATAGACAGTCTTCTGCTGGGAATCGTACTGCCCGAACTCAAGGCTTCGAAAACAGAAAAAAAGGAAATTAACCTCTTCGTCCGGGATATTTTTAACCGGATAGAAGTGCAACATTTCGATATCAGTGCAGGCAGCCTGGTGGTCAGGAAAAAAGGGAGTTACGACACGCTCATGAGCATGAAAGATATTCATCTGTCTGCCTATGGCATTTTCGTAGATACCAGCACTGTTCATAACATCTTCCCGCTTGATTTTGATAAATCTGAGACAAAGGTAGGCCAACTCTACATCAAAGCAGGGGACGACTATACGCTTTCGGGCGAGTCTCTGCAAATCCGTGATACTTCATTCTCCATTGAAAATCTCCACCTGAAGCCTGTGGATTCCAGACCTGCTTTCGTGCAGAATCATCCCTATGAGAAAGCTAGGATTGATCTCATAGTTAAGAGACTTTCAGGGAAAAAACTGCTTTGGGATTTTATGGAAAACAGAACCTTAAAACTCAGTGCTGAGAGTACGCTCCTGGATAGACTTCAGATGAATGTATTCAAAGACAAAACCCCACCAGCAAAACCACCGGAGACACGACCACTCCTGGCGGGGTTCCTGAACAAGCTTCCATTCATTTTTACACTGGATACCCTTCGACTCACAGACAGCTATATTCAGTATGAGCAACTTCCAGTGGTGTTCCCTCGTGCGGGTAAGCTCTACTTTGAGAAGCTCTATATGTCGGGCTACCATCTGACCAATGACCCTGAAGAAATACAAAAGCAGGCCATTACTACTTTGGACATTCAATCTGATTTTATGGGCCAGGGAAAACTCAAGACTACCATACTGCTGGATATGAGCTCAAAACGTCAGGAGTTTTCGGTATCGGGGACACTCGGAGCCATGCCGATCACTTACATTAATCAAACCCTCGCTCCTCTCACAGGGGTGGAGGCTTCTGGCCATCTGCATGGCATGACCTTTGATTTTCAGGGTGATGAATACGCATCCAAAGGCAAGGTAATCATGGAGTATTCAGACCTCAAAGTGAATGTATATGATCAAAACAGGGACAAGGTCTGGTTAAAAAGCATGTTTGGCAACATGATCCTCAACAGCAATAATCATATAGACGACACCCTTGGCTATCAGGAAGGAGAAATCTATTTTATCAGGTATCAAAACAAAGGGTTCTTTAACATGCTTTGGAATAGTCTGAGGGTAGCCCTTATGGATATCACTATGCCATTCTACACCAACCCTGATTTCACTACCCCCGGTTCAGAGCCAAAATATCTCCTTGACGACTAAGGAAAGACCATTGACATAAAAACTCCTTGCGGAAGAATATCCGTTCTTCTAAATTGAGCACTCATCATTTTAATCGCAAAGCATCCACTTATGAGAAAAGTTGTATACCTGATCGCCCTCTTGTCCTGCAGTCTGGCCTTTGGTCAGAAAGACAAAAAAATCACTGATAAAACGGTGAGTAAAGCCAGCATCCAGGCCCACCTGAAGTTTATGTCTTCTGACGCCCTGAGAGGAAGAGATACACCCTCTCCTGAGTTGGACATCGCTGCGGAGTACCTCAGAACTCAACTGGAGCTATATGGTGTAAAGCCGTTTGAAGAATATCCCGATTATTTTCAGCCGGTTTCCATGAAAAAAATCAAAAAACCTAAGACTGGCATCATCACGCTGGATTCGGCTACATACACCATTGGAGTAGACTATCTGCTGATTAGCGGTGGTGATCTGGAATGGAACGGAGAGATCGCTTTTCTGGAGTACGCCTCCAAAGAAGAACTTGACAATACTGATGTAAAAGGAAAGCTGGTAGTAGCCAATACCGGAGACGGGGAAGAGCAAAGCCCGCGTGCCTGGTTTGCTATGGCCAAAGAGAAAAGAACCAACGCCGAGGCGGCCGGTGCTGTGGGACTCATAGAGCTATACAATTCACCCCAAATCCCATGGCAGTTGCTGGTCAATTATCTGAGCCGTGATCAGGTCATTCTGGATGATGGTATAGAGGAGGAGCGCGATGAGTTCGCAGGTATCTGGCTAAACAATGCCAATAGAGAGGCTTCCCCCTCGTTTGCCAATACCTCGAAACTAGACATCAAAATGACCGGCGCTGGAGTGGATCGCTTTGTATCACAAAATGTAGTGGGGTATGTAGAAGGCACAGATCCCGCGCTCAAAAAAGACTATGTCACCTTCAGCGCTCATTACGATCACGTGGGTGTGGGAAGAGCCGACAGCACAGGGGACCACATTTACAACGGAACACGAGACAATGCCGTGGGCACTGTAACTGTACTGGAAGCCGCCAAAAATCTGGCGATGTACCCGACCAAACGATCCTCACTCTTTGTGATGTTTTGTGGGGAAGAAAAGGGATTACTAGGGAGTCAGTGGTTTGTTGATCACAGCCCTCTTCCGCTCAGTGACATTGTTTTTTGTTTCAATAGTGATAATGGCGGGTACAATAACACCTCCATGGCCACAGTGATCGGGCTGGACAGGACCACCGCTGAGGACCTGCTGGTAACGGCCATAGAGGCCTATGGCCTCACCGCCGGGGACGATGCCAACTACAAAGAACAAGGGCTTTTTGACCGATCGGATAATGTCAGTTTTGCCAAAAAAGGAATCCCTGCGCCAAGTTTCGGCATGGGAGTGGATGCTTTCGACGAGCAGGTGCTGAGAACTTATCATCAGCCTTCTGACGAATTTGAAACCATCGATATGGATTACCTCTACACTTTCTACAGAGCTTATGTTTTCGCAGGCCGAAGCATTGGAAACATGAAAGAAACTCCGTTTTGGAGAGAGGGTGACAAATATTATGAAGTGGGTAAGGAGCTATACAAATAGTCCTCACAGACACCAGAGAAGGTCATTCTACGGATGTGGAATGGCCTTTTTTGTGCCTTGATATCAGAACACGGAACAGAAAAAAGCCGAGGGCTTTGAAACATAATGCTGAATATACAGACTCCCTCGGCTCCAGCAAGCACGCCTTGTGCTATCAGGAATTAGAACACCGATCAGTAGGACATCCCTTATTCAGTGGGGGAGTGGCCGGAAAGCCAGACTATAGGGCATAGAAAAAGCCGAGGGGTTTGAAACATAATGCGGTTAAACATAGTGACCCTCGGCTTTAAATCCTCAAGTGCCAAATCTAATGTTCTGTTTGGGAATTAAAAGCACTTTCCAAAAAAGAATTTTAAATAATTAAATCCTGATACTCCGGATGTCTTTTCACATAGTCTGCGGCATACGAACAAGTAGTTTTTACCTTCATGTTTTGCTCGCGCGCGAATGTCAATCCGGCCTCCACGAGCTGACCAGCGATTCCCAGGTTTCTAAATTCCCTGGGTACTGAGGTGGCCGTAAAATCAAGGTATTGATCGGCATGGCGCACATACCTCAGTTCCGCGTTACTATTTCTTAATTTGATATAGAAAAGTTTATGAAAAAGATCGTGTACGATTCTTAAATGACTTGCTGTTACTGTACTCATAGTAGGACAACAACGAAACGAGGGGTTTATTGTTCACAAATGGGTCATTTAAAACACGTTACACTGGAACATTCAGTATAATTACCTACCTACCACCACAGTTTCCTTAAGTATCTGCTTATTGCCCCTGCCATCGTACAATTCAAAAAAGACTACATAATAACCCATCCGCACACGGTCCCCGGCATTTGTGGTACCATCCCACCGCATAAAGCCCGAGGTACCTAATGAGGCTCCCTTCGCCAGCTCTGCCACCGGTTGTCCCATTTGATTGTAAACTGTAATATTCGCAAACTGTCCACCCTGATCAAACTGGTAATTGATGGTGGTGAAAGACTGGTGTGCGGGATTAGAACTGCCCGGCACAAATACCTTGGGATCTATATTCACTTTTGCACTGGATGTCTGTGCCTCAAAGTCCTGAGAGTTGATATACCCGGGTGTAGCGTACCCTGAAGCTGATGAAGCTGAAGTCCAGTTGTTAGCATCCTGAGTGAGCCCCTCCGCAGAGATTCGCTCCAGCGATACCCCGTCCACGCTCTCCAAAAAACTCAAGTGAAAATCCTCCTCATAGGAAAACTGATCAACAATTTCTCTGGCGGGATTCGAAAGCACCACTGTACCGGCATCATTAGGCAATGTAGGCAAGGAGCTAATCTGAAGAAATTGCTTATTCACCCCCTTTGGGTACTGATTTTTCACAATCACAGAATCCGTAGTGATGGCTACAAAACCTTCAGGCTTCAAAATATATGGTTGACTGATCCACTTCATCTGCAGCGCTTCTGTCAATCTGCCAATGCCCCAGCCCTGCAGGTCAATGTATTTTTCCGAACGATTATACACCTCCACAAAATCTACTCCCTCGGACCTGGGATCAAATAGGATTTCATTCAAAATCAACTCATCGGCGATTGCCTCATCCGCCAAAATAAGGGTAGCAGTGTTTTTCCTGATCCTATTTCCATTGCAGTCTGTCACTCCAGTCACTGTTACAGCATACGGTTGGTTTACGATAAGCTCAGTATTGAGCGCCACCTTTACTTCCTTCCTGGCTGAATTCATATAGATGGCACCAAAGGAGATTTCCGGATCAAGCAAAATTTCAATCTCTTCACTGAGGTCTGTAGCCAATGCTTCGTCAAAAATAAAAAGGGCCGTGTCAGGTGCAATTGCATAAGCATGGAGCAAATTGGGTCCAAAGTTGTCTGGCACACTCGCAGTATTTGAATTAGGCATTCCGGGTGTACCTCCAGCAGCCGCAACGCTGCTCCCCCAATTGAGTGCACCTCCGCACGGATTGGATAGGTCTTTCATTTCCAGGCTAAAGCCACCTTCCGACTTCTCATTGCTATCATGCCAGTCGTCACTGTAGGTAATCTGAAAAACAAGGTGTCCACCGTACCAAAGCGACAATGGCTCCCCTGTATTGTTGAGAGTCGCCCATCCGCTTACGGCAGATTGATTGGTAACTTCCCCATAAAGACCCAGAGAAGATGAGGGCGTGAAGAACCAATAGGCTCCGGATGGGATCACCACAGCAGGAAGGGTCACTACATTAGTCGCGTCATGAAGCTCCACATTTTTCAAAGTAAGCAACCTGTCAGAGGCGTTATACAACTCGAAATACTCCGAATTAGGTAACCCCGCCACAGGCTCCGGGTCTGCCATGATCTCAGAGATCAAAAGCTCATTGAAGCCCGGGACATCACCCAACCCAACAATGAAGGTTTGGGAAATCAACGGATTACCTGAGCAATCAGATACACCAGAAAGCACAACATCTATGCTTACACCTTTCGGTAAAGGGTTGGTGAGCCTCACGTCGAGCACGGTAAACTCCTGATCCACCACCCACTTTTCAGAAACCGATAAGCCGGTGATATCAGCCCCAAGGAGAGAAGTACTATCCATTGACTCACTAAAGGTGAATTGGATGGTTGTTTCATCCAACACCTCCAATGAAATCACTTTTGGTGCCTCCTTGTCCGGTTCCACGCTGTAGACAGAGTTTTGTCTGCCCGGTGTCCCTCCGCTAGGATCTTCGGTGTCTGACCAGTTGGCGCCTCCAGGACAAGAGCCTGTTGGATTGATCATCTCCAAAGAGTAACCACCATCCGATTTCTCCGAACTGCTATACCAATCATTGGAATAGGTCACTGCGTTGATGACTCCATCACCAAAAAGTGAAAGCTCCTCACCTGTATTATTGAGTGATGGCCAGCTGGTCACTCCAACAGTCATCCCGTAAGATGAAAACGCTTCTACTTGAGCAACAGGGCACAGAATAAAGTAAGTGCCTCCGGGTACATTTACATCCGGTAAGGTAGTGGAGCTGGTGGCGTCCCGGAGACGCACCCCACTCAGGCTGATGAGCTCGTCAGTGGTATTATGAACTTCTATAAACTCGCTGTTGGGCAAGCCCACCACCGGATCAGGATCGGCCATTATTTCGGTAATGATTAGATCCCCGGGACCAGGGGCCTTTCCAAAGCCCACTTCTATCGTCTCTTGCTCCATCAGATTGCCACTGCAATCCGATGCACCGGAGATGGAGATCTCCACAAGTGTACCCCGTGGCAATGGATCCGACAATGTGATTTCTAACTCATCAAAATCCGTGGTGGTCACAGCCCTCACCAAGATATCCACCCCTTCAACAGAGGCACTCATCAGTGAAGAACTGTCCATTTGCTCACTGAAGGTGAAGCGAAGCGTTTGGTCGTCAGGTGTACTGTATGACTTAAGCGTTGGTACCTCACTGTCCGGATCCAGGCTATAGACTGAGTTTTGTCTACCGGGCGTTCCTCCACTGGTGTCCATCGTTTCTGACCAGTTGGCACCTCCCGGGCACACCCCAAAGGGATTGATGATTTCCAATGAGTAACCACCATCCGACTTCTCTGAACTGACATACCAATCGTCTGAATAGGTCACCGCCTCTATGGTCACCTCTTTAAAAAGCGAAAGAGTCTCACCTGTGTTATTAAGTGACGGCCAGCTGGTCACTCCGACAGTGAGGCCATAAGTGGAAAATGCCGCCACCTGTGTAGACGGACAAAGTATAAAGTAAGTACCTCCGGGTACATTTATATCCGGTAAGGTAGTGGAGCTGGTGACATCCCGAAGACGCACCCCACTCAGGCTGATGAGTTCGTCAGTGGCATTATGAACTTCTATAAACTCGCTGTTGGGCAAGCCCACCACCGGATCAGGATCGGCCATTATTTCGGTAATGATTAGGTCCCCGGGACCAGGGGTCTTTCCAAATCCCACTTCAATAGTCTCTGGCTCCATCAGGTTACCACTACAATCCAAAGCGCCACTTAACGCTATCTCATAGGTTTCACCCAAGGTGACAGGAGTGGCCAATGAGAATGTCAGTTCTGTGAAGTAGTCACCACCTACAGTTCTTTCTTCGATTTCAAAATTTTCCATCGTGATAATC
Source organism: Marinoscillum sp. (assembly GCF_040222955.1). Taxonomy (GTDB): domain Bacteria; phylum Bacteroidota; class Bacteroidia; order Cytophagales; family Cyclobacteriaceae; genus Marinoscillum. The sequence continues at coordinate 246,610 of NZ_JAVKCA010000022.1, forward strand.
ATGGTAAGTAGGGAAGAGCTATCCATCGCCTCATTGAAGACGATTTTAAACTGGCTGGTAGAAAGTGCCTGAATACCTTCAGTCATCGGAAAGTCTCCATCCGGGCCTGTCCGATAGACAGCATTTTCCTCCCCCGGGCTTCCTCCAAGTGGGTCAGTAGAGGCCTGCCAGTTGATCTCCTGTGGACACTCCCCCCAGGGATCGATGCGCTCAAGGCTATATCCTCCATCATCTTTCTGCGAATCTCCATACCACGTGGTTTCATAGGTCACATCATCTACCAGGTCCCCAAAAATGGTTTTCAGTAATACCTGATCACCGGTATTACCCAAAGATGGAAAACCCGATATCCCTAAAGTATTCGATCCTGAAAACATTGACTTACTGGAAGTTGCCACAATCAGCACATAACTTTCCGGGTTAAGGATATACATCGGAAGGGTCGTTTCTACTGATGGATCGCCAATTTTCAACCCTCTAAGGTCATAGGCCTGATTGCTGGCATTGAAAAGCTCTATATACTCGACCTCAGGAAGACCAATGGCCGGGCTTGGGTCAATCATTAGCTCATTGATCACAATATCGCCAAATGCCGGAAATGCGGGAGGCTGGTAGGTGAACCCAACAGTATCCTGTATACTGTAATTACCTGCCACATCTGAGATCGGACTGATCAAAAGATCATAATCACCTCCCACCTCCAGGCTATTGTCGAAATCAAGTATGATGCTGGTATGATTGGTAACAGTAATGCCAACGGGGTGACCTTTGCTCAACACCCGATAATTGCTGATGGCCTTAAGGGAAGACTCATTCATGGGTTCGCTAAAAGTCAGGGACAATTTTCCCAAATACTCACTTTCCAAACCGCTGACCTCAGGTTTTTGGGTATCTCTTGTTATTTGCACTGCATAATCAGGGAATGGTCTACCGAAACGATCAGAAATACCCTCCCACCCCAGCACAAATGGCACATTGGCTTCTAAAGGGGAAGACAGTAATACCTGTACAGAGCCCATTTCCTCCGGATCGATATTTACCAGACCAATGTTATTCCCTTCTATTGTAAAGGCCGTTTTACTCAAAGAAGAAAACTCCGTATCAAATCTTAACCACAGGGTTTGCCCATCCAGTAATTCATAGTCCTCAAAATAAGTAGTGAATCGGGTGGAAATGAATGGATTCTGCACTAACTCGCCGTTAGATCCAACAATCCCATCTCCATTCAGTTTCAGGCTATCCCCCTCTTCGAATTTCTCATCAACTGTGAACATGGCGCTGTAGTCATCCTCCTGACTCACTTCAGCAATGGTAAAACCATCCAGCGAATAGCTAGCCTTATCGAAGGCCACTGCATTCATGGGGTGACTATACGTCAATAAAAAAGATGAATCCGTTTCCGGGATAACACTCACCATATTAGGATTCTGAGTATTGACCAAAATAGTGTCAGCATCAGAAATGTTCCCCACCTGATCTGATAGGCCAATAGCGATCAACTGTCCCTCTGGTTTACTCTCAATAGAAGAAAAAGTCAGAACCACCTTCGCTGAATCCGGACCTAAGAGTTCCGCGGCCAGAGGGTTTTCTCCTTCCATGGTATAGTTCGTTAGTGAGGTCGCAGAGCCCAAAGACACTTTTTCAGAAAAAGAAATTTTCAATCTCTCAGGATCAATGAGTCTCACCTCATTGATAGAAGGAGGGCGTGGGTCATAGGTAAAATCCACATTCCGGGTGGTGGTAACTTCCACCCCGTAGCGATCTTTCATTCCTTTTGCCGATAGGCGTTTTTCCACTTCAATTTCAAATGGATGCGCAAAAGTGAGCTCATACTCCGTTTCGCTCAATCGAATGATTTCAATGGGCTGTTCGTCATCTTCCAATTCATAATACGAAGACGTAGTGGTGGTTTGTGCCTCCATGGGCTCGCTCCAGGTAACCACCAACTGCGAATCATTTTTCACCAGCAGCTCAGCAATGGTTGCCGCTTTGGTGTCATATTTAAAGGTATAGGCAGGAGTAGTTAAGAAACTATTGTCCGCTGATTTTTTGAGGTTTGAAACGAAAATTCTCAAATTCTTATTCTCAGCGAAATTTGCCGCAAAAGCGAGATGAACCAGTTCCGGATCAGACTCACTAAGTGCGATTTCTATAGGCCGGCTTTTTGTGTCCTCCAGCAGGTAATTGACAGAATTGGTGGCTGACGTGCTTTCGAGTGCTTCAGAAAACCTCAACGCCAGCAGGTTGGGGGCAACCACATAGGCAGTATCTATTTGGTCCAGGTATTCAAACAAGGCATTGGCCGTGACCATGGCATTTCCAAGCGTATCCTCCAGGAGGCTATAGGAGAGAGAATAGCTTGTTTCCTCCTCAAACGCTTCATCAAAACTAACGTGGACCCGATAAGTGGCTGTATCCTGCAACAATGCCTTGTCTACCTGATAGCCCGTGAGCGAGTAGTTGCTCTCATTTTCAGCTATGGTTTCATCAAGGGGTTCAGAAAAAATCAGCGCCACCTCATTGGAGGTTAATACCTGCACGGTACTGAGTTGGGGTGCTTTGGTATCATGATAAAACGTAATACTCTGATCGGACAGTACGTTTCCGCGACAGTCCGAAACATTGGAAACAGTGACGATATACGAACGCTCTGAAATCAGATCCGAAGAAAGGAGCAATGAAAAAGAACTGTAACTGACTGCCGACACCTCGGTGAAGGTATACCCCTCCAGACCAAATGATCCAATGGAAACGCCGGATTCATCCATGGGTTCAGAGAAGACAACAGAGAGTTGATTATCGCTCAAAGCAGTTACAGAAAGAAGCTGTGGAGGGCTGGTGTCCTGGTCATCAAATACAGAATTTACCGCACCGGGTGTACCGCCAGTCGGGTTGACTGAGGCTATCCAGTTTTCTGAATCGGAGCAGGGTTGTAACGGGTCGATGAGCTCCAATGCATATCCCCCATCATCTTTAGTGTCGCTTCGGTACCAACTCAAAGCGTAAGTGACACTATCCAGAAGGTTACCAAACTGATCCCGCAAGTACACCGTCTCACCAGTGTTGGTGAGGGCATCAAAGCTGGTGATAGCTATGCTGTTATCCAGACCGAAAGCAGCAAGGTTAGCGTCATCGGTAAGTAGTGCGTATGCACCTGGCGCCAGAACAAAGAAATCCAATGGTTCATCATTCAACTCAAACCCCTCCAAATTGATGCTATATGAACCCGGATTGTAAATTTCCACATACTCTGCCTCCGGCAACCCAATGACCGGGGTAGGATCAGCCATGATTTCTGTTATGAGTAGTTGGCGATAGTCTGAGGCTTTGGATATCGCAAAGGAGGCAGACAACCCAGATGGTATGGAATTCTGTATCCGGTTAGATATCCCCGTGATGGAAAGGGTGTAGACACTGTTGTAGAGTTCATCCCAAGTGAGTGTGACCTCCGACAAATTTTCTGAGGAGTGGGATGTAAGTATCGGGGAGCCCAGTTCAGACAAAGAATAGTTCCCCACTGTCTCTGCTGTGGACTCGTCAACTTCCTGATTAAACGTGATCCGTATAGACTGATCATCCACCTGTGTGACCGAAGTAATGTCTAAATGAAAGTATACAAACTCAACAGTGCTGTTGTCAGCGATTACATTCCCGTCCAAATCTTCCAGATCATTGATAGTCAACACGTAACTGTCATCCGCAAAATCCTGAGAAAATGTGAGTGCTACTGACTGGTTTCCATCCTGCCATACGGCGTCTGTCGGATTTCCCAATCCACCGCTCAGCGAATAATTAAGGGCGTCTTCTGCAATCGTCTCATTCAAAGTTTTGTTGAACATCACCAGAAGCGTGCTCTCGCTCTGAGCAGCCGCACTATCAATCACAACAGGGATCACGAATGTGAACTCCTCAGACCCGGTAAAAATGCTGTTCCCTATTTCATTCTCAATGCCAGATAGCGAGAGCTCAAAAGTGGTTCCTTCAAACAAAGGGTTACTCAAAGTAAGTGTCACCTGAGAGGCATCTTCGCTCAAACTGGCACCCGCAGGCTGTCCGATCCCATTGTCAATGGAGTAGTTGGTCAGTGTCTCAGCAGAAGTCTCACTCAGATCATCATTAAAGGTGAGGAGCATCTCCGTCTCCGACAAGGTAAGGGCAGACTGCAACTGCAGTTGTGTATAAGTAAAATCATAAGTGGCATCGCTGTGCCTGGTCAGTACAGAGGATACCGTAAGGGTATAATCTCCTGTAACCAATGGGGTGCCCCCATCTAGCGTGAGTGTAACTACAGAATCACTTTCCGCTGATTGGGAGGCTGAAGTGATAGTATAACCCGGCAAGTCATAACTCCCTGCAGTTTCGGCATCCGTTTGACTGATTGGCTGATTAAAATAAACCACGACTTCTGTGGCTGAAGGCACCGCTAGGGTATCTATTTCCAATTGTGAGATCACAAGGTCGTCAAACCCAAAATCATCAAACCTGGAAGTGGTACTGTATTGAAAATAAACCCCAAAATAACTGGTAGACGTGTAAGTGTTATCAAATACCGATGCTTCCAGTTGGAAATCATAACCCCCATTCGGATCCGCGTAAATGGTCCAGTTTCCCAGTACGTCCCGAATTACTCGCAGCCTCACTTCGCCGATAATGGTGCTGGAAAACCCTGTGGTTCCCTGAGCAATCTCCTGAACCGTGCCGGCATCATTCCTGAATAATTTGATATAATCAGCACTGGTCTGTCCCATCTGAATAAAATACCCTGTAGGATTATCCTCCAGGTCAACCTTGTCAGAAGTGAGGTAAACCCGGAAAAAATTGGAGGTAGTCCCATTAAAATTTAAATCCAAAAGAAACTCCCATACCGTATAACCCATAACAGTACTGACCGTGGAGAGGTGAAGAACACTAGCCGCGCCACTGGGGCCATTGCTGTTCAGTCGGTTGTCATCTGTCACTACAAAAAAGGAATCGTCTCCACTCCAGGTTGGGTCACTGGTGAAGTCACCGTCAGAAAAATTATCCGACACCTGAGTATATCCGTACACACTATTAATGAGGATAATGAGTAAAAGAGTGGTTCTTAATGTCATCTTATATTAAATTCGCCGTTTGTTAAAAATAGGAAAATAATAACCTGAAATAATTCAATACAATATAAAATCATTATGAAGATTGCTGTAGTGGGAGCCACTGGCCTGGTGGGCCAGGAGATGCTGAGGGTCATTGAACAGCGCGAGTTGCCGTTCGATGAATTGTTGTTAGTTGCTTCGGAGCGTTCCGTAGGTAAAGAGATGACCTTCAAGGGCAAGACCTACAAGGTGATTTCTATGCAGGATGCTGTGGACCAGAAACCGGATGTCGCCCTGTTTTCTGCAGGTGGTAGTACGTCCATCACCTGGGCGCCTAAGTTTGCGGAAAATGGCACCATCGTAATCGACAATTCATCTGCATGGAGAATGGATCCTACCAAAAAACTCATTGTACCGGAGATTAATGGCGGCACACTTAGGATTGACGACCGAATCATCGCCAACCCCAACTGCTCCACCATTCAGATGGTACTGGCACTTGGGCCGCTTCACGAGCGATATACGATCAAGAGAATTGTGGTGTCTACCTACCAGTCTGTGACTGGCACAGGAAAAGCCGCTGTGGATCAGATGATGAATGAGCGCGCCGGCAAAGACGGAGAAATGGTCTATCCATATAAAATTGACATGAATGTGCTTCCTCACATCGATGTGTTTTTGGACAACGACTACACTAAGGAAGAAATGAAAATGGTGAACGAAACCAAAAAAATCTTTGGTGATAACACTGTACAGGTGACAGCTACCTGTGTACGTATCCCTACTATGGGTGGCCACTCAGAGTCTGTGAATGTGGAATTTGAAGAGGAGTTTGATGTGGCCGAAGTGAAGTCACTTCTCAGCAAAGCACCGGGAGTGGTTTTGGAGGATGATCCTAAAAACAACATCTACCCTATGCCCATCAATTCACATGGGAAAGATGAAGTGTTCGTAGGAAGAATCCGAAGAGACGAAACACAGGAAAAGACACTGAACATGTGGATAGTGGCAGATAACCTGAGAAAGGGCGCTGCGACCAATGCCGTTCAAATTGCCGAATTTATGCTGGAAAACAGCCTGGTATTTTAAATTAAAGAATAGCCTATAAATTAGCGGTCTGGGGGATTACCTTCAGACCGCTTTTTTTGTTCAATCGGGTGAAGCCTATGAGTGATTTGGAATTTCTGAGTTCGGAAGAAGTGCAACACTTCTTGCTGGAAAATGAAGATGCGGACCCGCAAAAGCTACTCCTGAACCCACCCCCACAGTTTAAAAATCAGATGACGTTGGTCGTGGATCAAATCATCAGCAGACGAAAGGCCAAAACCAAGCTTCCAGAGTGGTCTCACCAGAAAGGTGTTATTTTTCCACCTCCTCTTTCTTTGGAACAATGCTCCAGTCCTGAAACTGCCCAATATAAAAGCCTTCTGATGAGTGGCGAATTGCTGGTAGACCTCACCGGCGGCATGGGCGTTGACACCCTTGCCATGTGCAGGGAGTTTGAACAAATCGTCTATGTGGAGCACTCCGAATGGCTCTGTGACCTTTTCCAACACAACTATCCACAGCTGGGCAACAGTCCTATCAAAGTAGTGAATACCAGTGCTGAAGATTATCTGAACAGTTTTCAAGGCAGAGGGTACTTTTTCATTGACCCTGCCCGCCGTGATGTGTCCAAAAAACAGGTTTTTCACTTTGAAAACTGTGAGCCAAACGTGCTGGAGATGCTCCCCCTATTTCAGGCCAAAGCTGAGCGCCTTTTGATCAAAGCCGCCCCAATGATCGATATCACATTGGGTCTGAAACAACTCCAGTATGTTCACCAAATCCATGTGGTGAGTGTAAGGAATGAAGTCAAGGAAGTCCTTTTTCTTTTAGACTTTAAGGAAATTTCAGAGCCGCTCATCAAGTGCGTCAATCTCCGGAGTGAACACCCGGCTTTCAGTTTTACCCTCACTGGAGAAAAAGAGCTCCAGGTAGTATTCTCATCAGTAAAAAAATACCTCTACGATCCTAATAGCTCCATCCTGAAAGCTGGCGCTTTCAAGTCAGTGGCAGACATTTACGCTGTGGATAAACTTGCACCCAATACCCACCTTTATACCTCAGAACAACTGATAGAAGGCTTTCCGGGCAGGGGCTTTGAGGTATTGGAGCCAGATGTCAGTAAAAAAGAGATTCGCAAGCTCTTGCCGGACATGAAAGCCAATGTTGTCACGAAAAACTATCCCCTTAAACCAGAGGAACTCAAAAAGAGACTCAAACTGAAGGATGGTGGTGATTGGTTTGTGATCGGCTACCGCGACCTCCATGAGGTGCCAAGAATAGCGGTTTCTAAACGAATCTGGTAAGATCCGCTCATGAATACACTCTATAAAATATCCAGCCCCTGGTGAAGAGAACTTCGGACTTCTGAGCAAAGAAAATCTTCCGGACTAACCTATCAATATTCAATAATGCCTTTCCCTCCAGCCCTGAAAAAATTCTGAAAAACAGATACATTAACCTGATTTGGGCATTTTTCCAGTGGGATGCTGGCTGAAAATCGATGACATGTAGTTCCCCATCTTGTACCAAAAGCTCCCGCGCCTTGATAATGGCCATTTCCAATTTCTCAGGACCAAAGCAATCAAGAAAAAATGGCATGACTATGGCATCGAATTTCTCACTTGTCTGCCATTGAAAAAAATCAGCATATACGTAATCCACCTGCGGATGAAGGCATCGCGCTTGGGTTTTAGCAATCATTTTCTCAGAGAGTTCCAAAAAGACGATTCTCTCTACGCCGAGAATTTTATTCAGCAAAATACCAGTACCCCCACCCACAATCAACACCCGGCGTTTGCCTGTTAGGTTCTCAGCAGGCGCTTGCTGCACCTGGTTCCATTGTGAGCCAAACACCAAGGTAGCCAGCCAATCATAAAACCAGGCTACTCCATCAAAACTCATAGCAAAAGGAATAAGCCGGACAAATAAAAAACACCATCACCTACTACCCGGAATCGCTCAGATCTGGAGAAATATCCAGGGGACACATGCACCCAAATGAGCAAAACAGTCATCATCACAAATAAAAGCTGAATGGCCTCACCCCCTTGGAAGTAAATCCATCCTCCACTTATCAACAAAGACACCCCAGTGATCCAAACTACATGCTGCGCCTTCCCATTGCCCAGGCGAATCACCAGAGAATTAAATCCATCCTGTCGGTCTGATGCCTGATCATACGAGGAGAATACGAGGAGATTCAAAAAGGCGATTCCGGCCAGTTGTAACCACAAAATAAAGTCCAAAAATTCCATCCCTGTGATGGACAAGGGTGCCAAAAAAATTCCCCCCGCATAGGCCAGAGCCACCAAAATTTCCTTCACCCACAGCGCTTTGAAAAAATAGACCAGCATTAAGTAAAGGATACAAGCCGCTGAAAGCAGGGCTCCATTTCTAATAATCTCCACTTCCAGAAAGTAAATATTACCCAGTGAAAGCGAAAGAATGGAACCAGCCGCGAGCACAAGGCTGGAAAAATGTTTTTTATGAAATCGGTGCCTATCACTCGTCGGGGCTGTCACCTTCCATGCGTCTATCAGGTGATCAGTGGTATAGATCAGCCAAATGGCTGATCCGAGGGCAAGATATACATGCACTGAAAACTCAAGCGCGTAGTATCGCTCCAGGTATAACAAAAAAAAGATGGCTCCCAGAACTATGTCCAATGAGAGCCATCTAAAATATTTATAGAGATGATCCATTTAACAGATCATTTGATGTCGATTAACTTCCCTGAGCAAGCGCCTCTGCACCACCCACGATTTCCAAAATTTCTTTCGTGATGGCTGCCTGACGCGTTCGGTTGTATGTCAACTTTAGCTCCTTTAGTAGTTCGCCGGCGTTGTCTGTGGCCTGACCCATGGCTGTCATACGAGCACCTTGCTCTGAAGCATTGGACTCCAGCAAAGTCTTATAAAACTGGATTTTCAACGACTTGGGTATGATTTCAGAAAAGATAAACTTCTGATTGGGCTCATAAATATAGTCAGCGGTTTCAGCGAGTGCATCTCCTTCTTCAGTAAGGTTTTGTACCGGCAAAAACTGCTCATTTCTTACAATCTGAGTGGCTACATTTTTAAACTCATTGTAGATAATTTCCACCTTATCGAATTCTCCATCCAGGAATCCACTCATCGCATACTCTGCTGCTTCGAGTGCATGCTCAAAATCCAGATTTGAAAATAAGAGGTGGTAATCCTCAATGATGTTGTAGCCTCGTTTTTTGAAATGGTCGTAAGCCTTCTTGCCAATCGGCATGAGCATCAGATTACCTGCCGCTTCCACATCAGCATACTCCCTGTCTACCAATGTTTTGGTATGCTTGAAGATACTGCTGTTGAAACCACCACAAAGTCCTCTGTCTGAAGTTACTACTATCAACAAAACCTTTCCAACTTCCTTTGCCTCAGCATACGGATTACCCACCTGATCACTATCTACTCCTGCAGATACATTCTGAATGATGGCAGATAGCTTTTGAGAATAGGGTCGCATCTGAGTGATCCGATCCTGAGCTCTCCTCAGCTTCGCTGCTGCCACCATCTTCATCGCCTTGGTTATCTGCTGTGTCGATGTGACCGACTGAATTCTTCCCTTTACTTCCTTAAGGTTCGCCATTTCGGTTTATTTCTTAGATATATCGTGCTGCCAGATCCTTAGCCACCTGAGCAATGGTCTCTGTAGATGAATCTTCCAATTTGCCTGCTTTCAGGGCATCCAATACGGGCCTGTGTGCGTTGTTCAATATCGTTAGGAATTCTTTCTCAAAAGCCTTCACTTTTACCTCAGGTACCTTATCCAGGAATCCTTTAGTAGAAGCATAAATGATCGCTATCTGCTCCTCTACGGGAGATGGAGAGTACTGAGCCTGCTTCAAAATTTCCTGGTTTCTTCTTCCTCTGTCGATCGTACGCTTGGTAGAAGCATCCAGATCTGAACCAAACTTGGCGAAAGCCTCCAACTCACGGAACTGAGCCTGATCAAGCTTCAGCGTTCCGGCCACTTTTTTCATGGATTTGATCTGGGCGTTACCACCCACACGTGATACCGAAATACCAACGTTGATTGCAGGACGAATACCTGAGTTGAATAGGTTAGTTTCCAGGAAGATCTGACCATCTGTAATAGAAATTACGTTGGTAGGAATATAGGCAGAAACGTCACCAGCCTGTGTTTCAATGATCGGAAGGGCGGTCAAAGAACCTCCTCCTTTTACCTTTCCTTTCAATGATTCCGGAAGGTCATTCATTTGAGCAGCGATGGCATCATTGTTAATCACCTTAGCCGCACGCTCCAAAAGTCTTGAGTGAAGATAGAATACATCCCCAGGGTATGCTTCACGTCCCGGAGGTCTTCTCAGCAAAAGAGAAACCTCGCGGTAAGAAACTGCCTGCTTAGAAAGGTCATCATATACTACCAGTGCCGGACGGCCAGTATCTCTGAAGTACTCCCCTATGGCCGCTCCAGCGAATGGCGCAAAAAACTGCATAGGAGCAGGATCAGAAGCGGCTGCACTTACAATCGTCGTATAGGCCATGGCGCCAGCCTTCTCCAATGCTGCCTGAATACCTGCCACAGTAGAAGCCTTCTGACCGATGGCCACGTAGATACAATAGACTGTTTCCCCTCTATCGTAAAATTCTTTTTGATTGATGATGGTATCGATAGCCACAGCAGTCTTACCTGTCTGACGGTCACCGATGATCAACTCACGCTGACCTCTACCCACAGGAATCATCGCGTCAATCGCCTTAATACCCGTCTGAAGAGGCTCACTTACAGGCTCCCGGTAGATTACACCAGGCGCCTTTCTTTCGAGTGGCATTTCGAAAAGTTCGCCCTGAACAGCACCCTTTCCATCTATTGGATTTCCCAGGGTATCCACTACACGACCACTCATGCCATCGCCAACCTTGATAGAAGCAATTCTACCAGTTCGCTTTACGGTATCTCCTTCCTTCACACCACTTGACTCTCCTAGAAGTACTGCTCCGACATTATCGGCTTCCAGGTTCAATACCATCGCCCTCAGGCCATTGTTGAACTCCAAAAGCTCTCCGGCCTGGGCCTTCGTCAATCCATAGATACGAGCTACACCATCTCCTACTTGAAGCACGGTTCCGATCTCCTCCAGTTCAGCTTCTGTTTTTGAATGAGAGAGCTGTTCTCTTAAGATCGCTGAAACTTCATCAGGTCGAACATCTGCCATAATCTTATCCTTTTGTTGTCCTCTCGGACGGGTTTAATTAAATCGTTTCTTTTTGAAATTTAAGCTTAAGGTCAGCCAGGTGGCCACTTAAGCTTTCATCTATTTGTTGATCGCCCATTTGCAGGATGTATCCTCCTACCAACTCTGGATTCACTTTTTCATTTAATAGTGGCTTCTTACCGGAAAGCTCTGTAACCAGCTTTTCAAAAGCCTTCTTCATATCCTCATCCAACTTCACAGTGGTGGTTACAGTGGAATTCTGATAGCCCATCTTGAGGTTATAGAGTACCATGAATTCCTTTGCAATCTCCGGGAGGTACTTCTCTCTGTTCTTGCGAGTGACTATGTCAAAAAAAGCGGCCGTCAATGGATTCACTTTTTTATCGAAAATCTGCTTCAAAATCTCAGCCTTTTTGAAATTGGTGATAATGGGGCTCTTTAGCATGAGCACAAAGTCTCTATTGGACGCGCAGATCTCTGAAAAATTGACCAGGTCATTTTTCACTGCTTCCGTTACCTTCTTCTCATCGGCCAGCTCCAACAGGGGCTTGGCGTATCTGGCTGCTATTCTGGTAATAGACATCTTAGTTTACTTTTACTTCTTTCAAAAATTTGTCGATGAGCGCTTTTTGCGACTTATCATCAGACAATTTCTCCCTGAGCAACTTCTCAGCAATTTCCACAGACAGGCCTGCCACCAGGTTTTTCACCTCGGCCAACGCAGCTTTTTTCTCTGTTTCAATGCTGGCCTTTGCATCAGCAATCAGCTTTTCTGCGATTGCAGAAGTCTCGCTCTTGGCTTGTTCTTTGATTTGAATAGCAGTATCAGTAGCCTCCTTCAGTATCTTATCACGCTCAGCTCGCGCCTCCTGTAGAAGGTACTCATTGTCAGATTTGATCTGCTCCATCTCTTCTTTTGCAAGATCTGCAGCTTTCAAGGCATCGTCTATCTGGCTTTCTCTAGCCTTCAGCGCTCCTGCTATTGGCTTCCATACAAAAGCAGCAAGAATGAGGAAGACAATAAGGAAAACGACCGTTTGCCAAAATATTAATCCTATACCCGGGGTTACTAGTTCCACGTCAGTTTCTTTAAATGTCTGAAATAAAATCTGGTCTTGATGCCTAATGCAAACAAGACCAGATCAAAATTGAATAATTAGCTTCCGATAGACATAAATCCAATTACAGCTGCGAAAAGTGCAACACCTTCAATCAAGGCTGCTGCAATGATCATCGCAGTTTGGATTTTTCCAGCGGCTTCCGGTTGTCTAGCGATACCGTCTGTTGCTCCTTTACCGATCATACCGATACCAAGACCAGCACCTAGTACTGCTAAACCTGCTCCAATTGCTCCCATTACTTTATTATTTATATGGTTTAAAAAAAATTCTTAATGATGATGTTCTTCAACTGCCTGACCAAAATACATGGCTGACAGCAAAGTAAATACATAAGCCTGCAACAGTGCCACAAACAGCTCCAACAGGTTCATGACTGCCGCGAAAAGGGTAGCAGCCACTCCCACTGCAAAACTCTGCGCAATGAATGTCAAGCTTAATATGCTCAATATGATGATGTGACCCGCCGTAATGTTGGCGAAAAGTCGAACCATCAATGAGAATGGTTTTGTGAAAATTCCGATAATCTCAATAGGCCACAAGATGAGGTACAATGGAAACTTAGCCAGCCACCCCATGCTATTGCCCAATGGATCCAAGATGTGCATCCAGTAGGTTTTTCTTCCTGAAGCCAGTGTAATCACCAGGCTGGCAATCGCCAGTATTAAAGTCACGGCGATGTTTCCTGTGAGGTTGGCTGCAGCAGGCAAAAGTCCCAGCAGGTTACCAAACCAGATAAAGAAAAACAAGGTCAGAAGGTAAGGCAGGTATCGCTCATACTTCGGCCCAATGTTAGGCTTCACGATCTCGTCCCTTACATAAATAATGATTGGCTCAAAGAAGGACTGTATCCCTCTCGGCGCTCGGCCGGCATTTTTCTTATAACCTCTGGCCACAGCCATGAAGATCATAATCATTACCAACGCATTAATGAATAAGAAGAAAACATTTTTGGTAATGGAGAAATCCAGAACATGGGCACCGCTTTCTAGCGCAATGTGCTCATGCTCCATCACGTACCCATTAAAAGGAACCACCTCATGAGCCTCGTTGTAAAAGTTGCTGGAAGAGAAAATATCCAGACCCTTTTCCTCGCTGTATATAATCACCGGAAGGTGCAGACTCAAGCCATGAAAAATCTCCCAGGAATGGGAATCCATGATGTGATGATTGATCATCTCACTGGGATCAAATGCTTCCCCTTCCACCGGATCTTTAGCATATCCAGTTTGGATTATCAGGAGTCCGAAAACGACTAGTAATAAACTGGATTTCAAAAACTTAGGAAAGGATGCGGTTTTCTCTTGACTCATTAGTAAAAGGGTTATCTCCTCAATTCCGCCGCAAGTTAGGTAATGCAGCAAATAATTCAAAGATTAAATAAACCAAATAGAGGACGATAAATTGAATCATGAGCGGTCGGATATTTTCCACTTTCATGATAAAAAGAATAGCCAAAAAGAAAAGACCGGTAAGAAACCGGAAGGTGACCCCACCGAGCACATAAATCGGGGATTCCCAGTTGGACTTTTCACCCAGTCGCAGCATCCACCATACAGCCAGGGACTGGAGATAAAAAAACAGAATCAATGCAGGAAACTGCTGGTGCAAATAGGATTGAAAAAGGGGCTCGTTGAAAAAGTAATAGGTGAGTAGAAACGCCAGGGAGATCCCTGTTGAGGTTATCAGGTACTTCTTCACGAGCCGAATTTCTTGATCAGGTAAAATATTGTGGCTGCCACCGAGAGAAACACTCCAAGGAGTAAAATCCAAGGAAATGCCGGCGCAGCTTTTTCATTCAGATAATAGCCCCCCATGATAAATCCGAGATTGATGGCCAGAAGTTCAAAGGTAATCCCTGAAATCCTGGCATAGGTTTTCTCGACTTTAGGATTGTGCTTTGAGGAGGGGTCCTTCTTCTGCTTTGCCAATTTTTATTTCTTTACTCTTCACACCCATCTTACATCCACCATTGAACACAGCACCAGACTCTACGATGAGCTTGTTGGTGATGATGTCTCCGTCAATCACCGCGGTAGGTTTCAACACCAACACCTCAGTCACCTCCACTGTACCTGTAATATGTCCGGCGACCTCAGCATTTTGTGCCAGTACGCTTCCATCCACCTGAGAGGATTGACCAAAAGCCGCCTTGGATTTGGTTTTGATATTCCCGATCACCTTACCTTCTATTCTGATGTTCCCAAAAGTTTCAAGGCTTCCCTCGAGAATCGTTCCTTTTCCGATAATATTACTCGAATTGCTCATTTCTTCCGCTACTTTCTGTTCCTGCTTGTTAAACATGGGTCTATGTTTTAGTTTTTTTAAAAGGCCACGTATTCTTGTGGGTTCACCGGATTACCATTGTGCCATAATTCAAAGTGTAAATGAGGCCCCGAGGTAAGTTCACCAGTATTGCCAATAATTGCAATTATTTCACCACCACTGACAAAATTACCAACGTTTTTCAATAATTCCGAATTATGCTTGTAAACAGAGATCAAATTGCCTCTGTGTTGAATGCCAATCACGTAGCCACTATCCAGTGTCCACGAGGAAAAAATAACCACTCCGTCCGCGGCACACTTTACGGGTTCGTTTTCCTTGGCGACAATGTCCACCCCATAATGATCTTTTTTAGGGTTGAAGCCATCCGTAATAATGCCCTCCATAGGGGTGAAGAGAAACAACTCCCGAAACTCCTCCGAGCTGCTGGTTTCGTAAGTGAGCACTCCCAGATCTTGTTGTTCAAACTCGGCCCTGAATTGAGAGTCAATGGGGGGGATGCTCTCCTGAAACCCCAGCTCACCTGAATTCATTGCATTGCTTTCCGGATCCTCTCCCATGGCCTGGAGGACGTCCACATCCCCGCCGATGATCATCCTTATATTTTTCAAATACTGATCCTTCACCGCCATCTCGTACTCCATGGAGTCTATCTTCATTGTCAGATCCACCAGCTGCCTGTTGGACTGCATCATGGCATAGCGGGGATCCAGCCACTGCTCCAGCACCACGGTGACCATATATACCGACACCAGAAGGGTAATGGTGAAAGCCACCGTCAAGATCAGAATCACCCTGGCATAGTTGAAACTGATGGTCTTTTTTTCCGCGAAGTTCTCTTCGTTTCTGATGATCAGAAGGTACCTGTTGGTGAGCCAGTTGGATAAAGTCTTTTTAGGAGCCAAATCAGCGAAATTTATGAAGTGTCAAATATATTGAAACCCTACTGTTTTATCTTTACAAGATTCTCTAGGGATATACGTTAATTTGCAAATATCTATTGTGCGCATTAATCTCATAACTTATTTCGTTTTAATTACCCTGTTGGTAGCTGGCTGCTCCTACAGCAGCGGGCCTGTGAGCACTGCGTATCAAAATATAACTGCACACTATAACGCTTACTTCATCGCCAATGAGCTGATGAATGAAATTGAGCAAAGTGTGTATGACAACTATCAATGGAATTATAACAAGGTACTTCCAATCTACGTGCCCATAGACTCCAATGATGCCAAGAGCCTGGAGGCACAGATAGAAGACTGCATTGAAAAAGCCTCTATAGCCATTCAAAGACACCCAAATTCCCGATGGGAGGATGACTCTTACATTTTGGTGGGCAAAGCCAGGTACTACTCATTAGAGTTTGCAGATGCCATAGAGACCTTCAAGTTTGTTAATAAGCACAGCGAAAATGACGATGCCCGACATGCCGCGCTCATTGAGCTCATTAAATCATTCGTAGACTTCAACGAAATCAATAATGCCATTGCTGTCTCTGATTACTTGAAAAAGGAGAAGATGAACAACAAAAACAAGAAGGAGCTGAGCATGGTGCGGGCCTACTTGTTTCAGCAGCGCAAAGACCTGGATCAAATGGTACAGCATCTGGTAGCCGCTGAAGAGCTAATGACCAAATACTCAGATAAAGCCCGAATCGATTTTATCATCGGGCAGGTGTATCAGCAACTGGGATTTGAAGCTGAGGCTTATAACTATTATGAAAGTTGCCTAAAAAATAATCCCGTTTATGAGTTGGCCTTTTACACCAAACTAAACATGGCACAGGTGACGCAGGTCACGAGCTCTGGTGATATCAAGAGAACCCAGAAATATTTCAAAAAACTCCTAAAAGACACCAAAAACACGGAGTACAAGGACAAAATCTATTATGAGATGGCCAATTTTGAAGTAAAGCAGGGCAATCTGGACCAGGCCATTGCTTATTACAAAGAATCGGTAAAATCCTCAGTAAAAAATAAGCGCCAAAAAGCGTACTCGTATTTGAAACTTGGTCAGATTTATTATGACAGCCTCAAAAATTTTGTGTTAGCTCAGAATTATTACGATAGCACTGTCTCCACCATGCCAAAGGATGAAGAGAACTTTGATAAAATCAAACAGAGGCAAGGGATTCTAAATGATTTCGTCAAACAAATTGTCACTATTCAAACTAATGACAGCCTGGTAACCCTATCTCAACTCCCGCAAGACTCACTTTTGGCACTCGCCACGGCAGTGGCCACAGCGCAGCAGGAAAGAGAGGCTGCCAAAAAGAAGAAAGAGGCGAAACGTGCCAGCCAGCAGAGCACGGTCTTTGATCAACAAGGGGGAGATCTGATAGGTGCAAACCTGGCTCCCGGTGCCACATGGTATTTCTACAATACCACAGCAGTAGGCAAAGGTGTTGCAGAATTCAAGCGTGTCTGGGGTAGTCGGCCTCTGGAGGACAACTGGAGAAGAAGCCTCAAAGCTGGTGGTGAAATAACGACCGGAGCAGAGGGTGAAGAGTTAGCCAAACAGGAGACCAGTTCAAAACCTAATGAAGATGATGCCCTCCAGACAATGGTGGACGAAATGCTCGCCTCCGTACCCTCGAGTCAGGAAGAAATCAACAAACTGCTGGGTGAAGTGGAAGAGGCGCTATACAACCTTGGGAGCATCTATAATTTCAAACTGGATGAAAATGCCAACGCCATTGAGACTTTTGAAACACTCATTGCCAGGTTTCCTCAAACAGAATATAAAGCGGAAGTTCTTTATCAGCTTTACCTGCTTTACAAGGATACCAACATTGAGCTGGCTACACTCAAATCCAATGAACTGAAACGTGGCTTCCCTGAGTCTATATATGCCAAGCTTGTGGACAACCCCAATTACAGGGAGGAAAGCAAGGCTGCCACCGAACAGCTCAAAAAGGTTTACACCAAAGCTTACAGATTATACAGAGACAAGGATTACCAAAAAAGTAAATACCTCCTGGACAGCGCCTTCAGTCTGTATCCTGAAAACTCATTCAGTGATAACATTGCGTTGCTCAACGTCCTAAACATGGGAGAAATGGAAGGTCAGTTCAAGTACCAATATGAGCTCAATAACTTCATCAAAACCTATCCGGAAAGTGAATTAATCCCCTATGCTCAAAAACTGGTTAAAACCAGCGAAGACTATCAAATCAATCTATATAACAGTGCAAAGGCCCGCTTTGTTGAGTACTTTAAGCAGAAGCACTATTTGGTGGTGGTTTACCCAAACAATGACCAGCTGACTCAGCAGATCCCTTTGGAAGTGGAAGAATTTATTAAAGCCAGGAATTTTGGTCTGACCACCGGTAACCTCATCCTCAATCAGGATCATGCCCTGGTTTTGATCAATGAGTTTCCT
The DNA here is from genome assembly GCF_040222955.1 of Marinoscillum sp. Classification (GTDB taxonomy): domain Bacteria; phylum Bacteroidota; class Bacteroidia; order Cytophagales; family Cyclobacteriaceae; genus Marinoscillum. Next base: position 264,723 of record NZ_JAVKCA010000022.1, read on the forward strand.
GCGAAGGGGAGTGCAGAAAAATTTCTCACCTTACTCAACACTGAGCTTTCGCTGAAAGACTTACATAAGGGAGAAAAAATATACAGTTTTGTGATTACAGAGGATAATTTCGATATCTTCTATCAAACCAAAGACGTCAACGCCTACCTGAATTTCTTTGAAAAACACTATCCCCAATGAATAAACGAACGCTCAGAATCATTGTCATCGTGCTGTGGGTTCTCTTTTTAGGAGCTGCCATCACCATTCCATCGCTTTTCTATATGGTCAAGCATGATACCAATGGGTGGTTTGGAGACCTGCCAAGCCTACAGGACCTTGAGAAGCCCGACCCGGACCTCTCCTCGGAGCTCATCAGTGCGGACGGGGTTTCATTGGGAAAGTATTATAGAAAAAACCGGACTCCAGTCACTTACGAGGAGCTGTCTCCCGAACTCGTGAATACCCTTCTGGTCACGGAGGATATTCGTTTCAAAAAGCACTCCGGAATAGATCTTAAAGGCCTGCTGAGGGCAATAATCGGCAAACTTACATTTCAGTTCAATGGAGGAGGCTCCACCATTACCATGCAGTTGGCTGAAAATCTCTATAGCACTTCCTCTGCCAACCGTGGCTCACTTTACAAATACTCGTCCGTCGGCCAAATTATTACCAAACTCAAAGAATGGATCATTTCTGTCCAGCTTGAACAGTCCTACACAAAGGAGGAAATACTGGCCATGTACCTCAACACAGTGGAGTATGGAAGTAACTCCTTCGGAATCAAAGTTGCTGCCAAAACTTTTTTCAACAAACTCCCCTCACAACTCAACTATAGCGAAGCGGCACTTCTCGTAGGGGCCATCAACGCACCTACCAGGTATAGTCCCATCCTGAACCCTGAAAATGCGATCGCTAAAAGAACAGAGGTTCTGTATAACCTGCAAAAGTACGGGCTGCTAACCAGAGAGACTTTTGACAGTCTGAAAACAACAGATTTTGGGCTGACCTATTTGGTAGACAATCACAACGAGGGGCTGGCCACTTACTTCCGGTTTGTGATCCGTAACTTCTTACTTTCCTGGACGAAAGAGCATGGCTATGACCTGTTTGAAGATGGGCTCAAAATCTACACCACCATAGATAGTCGCATGCAGGAATATGCCGAGCAGGCCATGCAGGAGCATATGGATACCTTGCAGTCCATTTTTGACAATCATTGGGCCGCACTGAAAAGCAACCCATGGATTGATGACAATGGAAATGAATTGGAGGGATTCATCGAAAATGCCATGAAAAGAACCCCCCAGTATCGCGCATTGGTAAGTACCTATGGACGAGAATCAGACTCTGTAGAAATATTGCTCAAAAAGAAAAAACCGATGACTGTATTCAGCTGGGAGGGTGAGATAGATACAGTATTTAGTGCCTATGATTCCCTGCGCTATTACAAAAAGTTTTTACAGGCCGGCTTCATGGCCATGGATCCGAAAAACGGTAACATCAAAGCCTGGGTAGGCGGGATTAATCACAAGTATTTTAAATACGATCATGTTAGTCAGGGTAAGAGACAACCAGGATCAACCTTTAAGCCCTTTGTTTACACCGTAGCCATAGACAATGACTATTCTCCATGCTATCCGGTGGTGGACGCCCCGGTGACATTTGCCATGCCCGGACAGGACCCGCCGACCTATACCCCTGACAATGCCAGCGGAAAATTTAGTGGAGAAGTCATGACCATACGTCAGGCCATGGCCCGATCTGTCAATAGCATAACTGCTTTTGTGATGAAGCAGGTAAAACCTGAAACTGTGATAGAGTATGCCAGAAGATTGGGAATAGAAAGCCCTCTCGCTCCGGTTCCCGCTCTTGCATTAGGTGCCGGGGGGGATGTCTCGCTCGAGGAAATGCTGGCTGCATATTCCACTTTCGTGAATAAAGGAATCTATACCAAACCCTTTTTCATCTCTAGAATAGAAGATGAAAACGGCAATGTGATTCAACAGTTTGTGCCAGAAACCAGAGAGGCCCTGAATGAAGAGACAGCCTACTTAATGCTCCATATGCTCAAGGGAACTACAGAGGAGCCTGGGGGCACAGGTATGGTACTGGACAGAGAACTCCGGATGGATAACGAAATTGCTGCCAAAACCGGCACCACCCAAAATGCGTCTGATGGCTGGTTTATGGGAGTCACCAAAGATTTGGCAGCCGGCGCCTGGGTGGGTGGCGATGATCGATCCATTCACTTCAAATACTGGGCAATGGGTCAGGGCGCCAGAACCGCTATGCCCATTTGGGAAAGGTTCATGCTCAAAGTATATGCTGACCCTACATTAGGGTACCAAAAGGGTCCTTTTGACAAACCTTTGAAACCAATCAGTGTCGAATTGGATTGTGATAAATATAATGATGTACTCCAACCTACAGATTCACTTCGTTTTGACCTGATCGACGAAGACGATATCATGTAACAATACATGGAATCACACAAATTTTCTACCAAAGAATACGGAAAGCTTCCGCATCAGCCAGGTGTATACAAATTCTATGACCTCACCAACACCATTATTTATGTTGGGAAGGCAAAGGATCTTCTCAAGCGGGTATCCAGCTATTTCAATAAATCAAACCAGGCCAGCAGAAAAACCGTCAAGCTGGTTCGTGAAATTGAAAGCATCGAAATCATCATTGTAAACAGCGAATTCGATGCGTTATTACTGGAGAACAGTCTCATCAAAGAGAATCAGCCTAAATACAACATCCTCCTAAAAGACGACAAGACCTTTCCCAGTATCTGTGTTACGAATGAGCGATTCCCAAGAATCTTCTCCACCCGAAGCATAGACCCAACTAAAGGCATCTATTATGGCCCCTATACCAGTGTAAAAGCCATGAACGGGGTGCTGGACTTACTTAGAAAGCTCTATAAAATCCGCACCTGTAATTTCAACCTCTCAGAACGAAATGTCAGTCAGGGCAAATTCAAGGTTTGCCTGGAATTTCATATCGGTAACTGCCTGGGCCCCTGTGAAGGCTTACAGGATGAATCAGACTACATGGCGGACATCCAAAGCGCTCATCACATTCTGAAAGGCAATATTTCCACTGTGAAAGCTGGCTACAAAGAACTGATGCAAAATGCCGCCGAAGAGCTAAAGTTTGAATCCGCACAGGATTTCAAACAAAAGCTTGATCATCTCGATAATTTTCAGTCCAAATCCTTAATCGTCAATCCTAAAATCAGCGACCTGGATATCTTTGGTGTGATAGGTGATGGTAATAAATACTACCTCAACTATATGAAGATCGAACATGGCACCATCAGAATGTCTGAGACTGTAGAGTCAAAAAGGAAACTAGACGAACCAGAAGAAGAGCTACTCCAGTTGATCTTATTTAGTCTCAGGAATAAATACAGCAGCTCCAGTAGCGAAATCATTAGCAACCGCCCAATCAATGGCTGGGATGAAATAGAGATCACTCAACCTAAGATCGGAGACAAAAAGAAACTGCTAGACCTTTCACTCAAAAATGCCCTCTTTTTCAAGAATGATCGTCTGGTTAGGAGTGAGGGTAAGAAAACCAGCAGCGAGAAAATTTTGGAACAGCTGCAAGCGGACCTGGGGTTAAAGACCCTGCCAAAGCACATAGAATGTTTTGACAATAGTAATATTCAGGGCACGAATCCTGTCTCCTCTATGGTCTGCTTTAAAAATGGCAAACCCTCCAAAAAGGACTATCGCAAATACAACATTAAAACTGTGATAGGACCTGATGACTTTGCCAGTATGAGAGAGGTGGTGGGACGGAGATACAAATACCTCAAAGAGGAGAACCTCCCGCTACCAGATCTGGTGATAATAGATGGGGGAAAAGGCCAGTTAAGTGCTGCCTGCGAGCCCCTGAAGGAACTCGGTCTATATGGAAAGATACCCATCGTAGGCATTGCCAAAAGGCTTGAAGAAATTTACTATCCGGAAGATTCAATCCCTCTGCATATAAGCAAGAAATCACCAGCACTGAAACTGCTCCAGCACCTGAGGGATGAGGCCCATCGGTTTGCCATCACCTTTCACCGGTCTAAAAGAAGCAAAGCCAGTATTGAATCGGAGCTGGACAATATCAAAGGTCTTGGGAGTGTCACCAAGGAAAAATTACTCCGCCACTTCAAAAGCATGAAAAGGATTGAATTGGCTCAGGAGAAAGAGCTAGCCGAAATTGTGGGTAAGTCCAGGGCCAATATTCTTACCACTTACTTCAAACATAAAAAGGGATCGTAAACGATCCCTTTTTATAAAATATCTTTTTCAAGAAGTCACTAGTACTCCCATAACTCGCTTTCGTACTCCATCAGATCGTATTCATACTTTTGCTGAAGCATTACCGCATCAAAAGGATCAGAGGTTAACTGCCTGATATCAAGGTTTTGTGCATTGGACATTTTGATAATTGGCGCTGAAAACAATCTTAACTCAAGAGCATCTCCATAATTTCTATGTGCCGCCTGATTCTGATTATTGTACCAAATGGCTTTGTCAGCGTAGGGTCCTCTGAACAAGGCCACCACATCCTCATATTTAAAATGAGCGATCTGGTTCTCAAATCCTGCAGGATTCCATGTAGAACCAGCTCTCCCAGGCAATGCGATGGTCAAAGACCTGATGTACCAGTACATTCGTGATCTGTTTCTATCAAACATCACTTCCTCTCTAATATACATTACATCAAATACATCTTTTGGAATTGGATCGGTTTGAGGCCCACTGGCCTGTGCCTGACTAGAAGATTCGTTACCGAAACCTCCACCAAAGCCTCCACCAAAGCCTCCACCAAAATCACCACCGCCTTGGCGCTCTACAGTTGTCTTGGTTTTAAAAACACTATCCGGCATCAGGTTCAGACAAGAATCTGTCATATATGGCTTCAATAATCCGGCTTCCACCGCATCAAGCAGTAGCCTTGATATTTCTCCATTTCTTGAGAAAAAAGGCATGTTCTGCTTCTCGCGCAAATCCATTCTCCTCCAAACCATTCTCTGAAACATGATCTGAGATTCCTGAACCTCAGGCTTAATGATGGGTATCTTTACCTCCTGCGCATACAAAACAGGAACAGTCAGTAACCCAATCAACAGTGCATAACAAAATTTTTTCATAACCTATCTGAATTAATTTAGAGAGATGTTGATGAATCTATTATAGTTATTAAAATCCTCAACCTCTTTTCTAAAGTTCTGTCTTTGTACCTTCCTAATTTCAATTGAAAGCTGGTCTCCTTTTCTGGCCTGAGAAACTATGGCTGTAAGGTTGGCTGTTTCACCCACCGTAATCGTAGTTCTTCCGATACCACCACTAACCAAAGTGATTTGAGCTTCGGCCACCCGGAACTTAGCATCTTCCGGAAGGAATTGCTGAAAACTCTCATCGGGCACAGCCTTGATGTACAACCTTGGTGTTTTAGCAGATATACCAGTCTTCATATTTACTTCACCCTGATCCGTATAAACGGTGATGGTCGGAGCTGGAATTCTTCGTACTCCAAATTCACGCGAACCAATCAGATTTCCATTACTTGAAACTTTCAGAACAACCTGCTCCGTAGAAGTAGGTACAATAGTCACCTGTCCCTTAGCACTTCCCTGATAAGTCTTTGCGTTAGTAGCGGAGAAAGCAGGATTATAGGCTACCCCAAGCTGAGGTACCTGTACATCCAAGTTGTTACCGCATCTCAGATAAAGCGCATTCACAGAGGTAGATTGAATCTGAATGGTTGGTTTCACCACAAAATACTCCACAACATCTGTAAACGTCGTATCCCTACCTCCCGGTAGTGTTACGGTGATTGCTGCCTCATAAGTCTTCTTTGCCAATCCTTCTGCATCAAATGTTGATGAGTTGGCTGTGAACTCTACAAGACCCTGACCACTGGCATCCACTTCAATTTCATTTCCATCATAAGTCATCGTAGGAGTCACTCCTGAAGACGATGCAGCGATGAACATTTTGGCGGTGTACTTGGTACCTGCAGCCACATATCGCGACTCAGGCTTAACCATTGGCACAATGACGTCAAACTTCAAATCACCTGCTCCCACTTTGTCAGAGAGGAAATCCAAAGCTCTTGTTTCATAACCTAAAACCCTTGACTGAAACTCACTGATGGTAGCTATACCTGCAGGTGTTGGAGAATCACTAAATGCCAGATCAGCAAAAGCCTTACCCTTTTGATTAGGATCCTCCTTATACACCGGATCTTCATCTGCATCTACAGCAATCTTTTTGTAAGCCGCAAGATCTGACTCTGATGCACCAATAGCGCTCAGTTTCTCCTTTAATAGCTCAGGGAACTGATTGAGTCGCTCTTTCAGTTTTATACCATAACCCTGACCTCCATCTTCCACGGGCATCATATAATGTCCAACTGTGGAGTAATCAGTTTTACCGATCAGGTGTTTTGCATCACCAGGGTACTCAGGACTTTTTCCTTCCTCATAACCACCTGATTCTTCAACCAGGGCAATTTTGAGTTCGGTTAGCTCCTTAAGCATTTTGGAGGTCTCAGTTCTTATATCCTGAGCTAACTCGGCAACCTTCACATCGTCCTCTCTATTGCCCGAATCATCAACAGTTTTAATGATACTCTCAACTATCTGACCATTTCTTTCCTCACTCTCACGGTTAGCTTTTACTAGCGAATCGTCAAGAAATACAAATTTGTCAATAATTGTAATGGAGACGTTCAATGCCAACAGAGCTGTTAGCACCAGGTACATCATCCCAATCAATTTTTGCCGCGGCGTTTCCTTTCCTCCAGACATATTATTTTTAGTTTAAGCTTGTGTTGGAAAATTACCCCTGTTTCATTGCGCTCAGCATATTGCCATATACCTTGTTGAGGGATGCAATATTGGTAGTAAGTGTATTAAGCTGAGCCTGAAATGCTGAAGTCTCCTTACCAGCCTCACCCATACTCTCCAAAGCCTGGGTCAGGTTTGAATAGAATTTATTCATCGATTTCACATGGCCTTGTGCATCTTTCAATTCCATTTCGTACACTGCATTCAATGCACCTAAACTCTTAGTAACGTTCTGCACCTGGCTATGATACTCCTTCGTATCCTTAGAAGCTTCTGCCATTGCAGACATTGCCTGCATAGAAGTCGCATATGACTTGTTCATCTCTACGAGTGAGTTAGAAGCCGCCTTGGCATTCTTGGCATATTCATTGGTCACTAAAGCAGCATCTCCCAATTGAGCCATTTTAGAGGCCGAATCCGCCAGATTCTTCATGCCATCACCTAAACTCTTAATCAATTCAGGTCCAACTTTTGCATCTGCCAGCATTTTATCCATTCCTGCAGCAACTCCGGTGTTATTTCCACCACTTGTCACCTTTCTTGGTGCAGCAGCAGGGCCATCATAGTCGTCAGCCAACTCAGGGTATACTTTTGACCAATCTGGATCCTTGTGTGCTGGCTCGAAAGCACTCAGGAAGAAGATCACCGCTTCCACCGTAAGACCAATACCAAGCATAGGTCCCGAACCCGGAAGGTGAAGAATTTTAAACATAGCACCAACAATTACTATTGCCGCTCCGATACCGTATATCTTAGGCATTATTGTGCTGAAAAGAAGCTCTACGAATCCGCCTTTTTTGCTCATTTTGTTGAAATATTTAGGTTAGTAATTTTTATCAAGTTTAAAATTCATATCCAGAAGACCTACCAAGATAAGTCATCGCACATCTAAACCCAATAGAGGATCTGGCTGTGTCTCTGTGCTCAAATGATCTTGTTCCTGTTTCAAGGTAGTAAGCTATATCCTTCCATGAACCACCGCGGACAATTTTAAAATCTATTCTTTCGTCATAATAGGTAGGGTTCAAATCCCAAACCAATGGCATCGCTGATGGATTATAAGCATCTTCACACCACTCTGCCACGTTTCCAGACATGTCATACAAACCATAGTCATTGGAAAAGTATGTGTTGATCGGCGAAGTGTAGGCAAAGCCATCATCGAAATAATTTCCTCGACCTGGTTTGAAGTTAGCTAAAAGACACCCTTTCTGATTTCTTACATATGGATTTCCCCATGGGTACTTCGCCATGTCTCTTCCTCCTCTTGCCGCATATTCCCACTCGGCTTCAGACGGTAGTCGGAAAGCAGGCATAATAGGCATCCCTAAACTTTGACGGTACTCGTTGAGGTGCTGAGTTCTCCAAACACAGAAATACTGAGCTGCATTCCAGTCAACACCAACTACCGGGTAGTCATCAAAAGCGGGATGTGACCAATAATATACCACCAACGGATCTCCCATGTGATGGGTGAAGTCTGAAGTCCATACAGTGGTATCAGGCATCAGGTCTGCAATTGAATAGCCAGCAGGCAAATCCACCTCAGATCCCTCAGTGATGGCCTGAGTAAACTGACGATACTCATTGTTAGTGATCTCGGTATCGTCCATGAAGAACGCACCTATGGTCACCTGTTTATTAAAATTGATTTGAGTAGCCGCGACATCTTCATCTGCCTGGCCCATGTGAAAAGTACCGGAAGGTACCGCCACCATACCGAACGGCCGGGTCATCTCCCAGCCCTGCCGATCTAATACCCCGACAAGCTCTCCTCTATCTGTAGATCCTCCACCAAAAAGACCACAGCTTTGCAGCAAAACACCAAGAGCTAGTACGGCTAAAGTAGAAAACTTTATAACACGCATATTATTCATAACACCTTATTTGAACTTGCAAGTATGTAAAATAAACAAACTTTAACAAAAATTATTGTGACTTAGTCAGCCTAAATATATAACCTTATCCTGTTTTAACACAAGCTTTAACATCAATTCTCCCCAAAATTCGACCAACTATCGAACCTTGTCGACACTTTCTAAAAGGTAAATCGAGGGGTTTTTACTGTTTTCCTTCCTCCAAAAACAAGGTCAGGAAGATCAAACCTGACAAATATTTCATGGGATGTCGGGGCCTTGGCCGCCTGGTTTTGAAAAACGAAATCGAACGAGTACCCTAACTTCAATCTATTGTCTTCCAATAAACCATATCCCAAATAAATAATGGCTGATTCGTCCCTTCTGTAAGAAAGGCCGCCCCACATTTTCTCTCTCAGGGTCACGATTCCGCCAAGATCAAAAGTAACGCCGGTAAGGTTGGAGCGAATGAGCGCAGTGGGCGATATCTTCAAATCATCATTGATCTTGAAAGAGTATCCTCCGTGCAGCGCTAAAGAAAGTTCTTGCTTGTTGCTCAAGCCCTCCTGGCCGAAATCAAAACCGGGTCGCATGAGGTTCACCGCACCAAGCCCTACAAACCATCCATCATTTGAAGAATAGAATAACCCTGCGGACAGATTAAATTTTGTCTGAACCTCGCTCCCTCCCTGGATGAGAGGATCGGGTTCGTTGGGACGAAGTTGATTGAATTTTTGGGTCTGGGAAAAAACTCCGGGTGCAACACCCAGGTGAACCTGACCCTTTCTAAAATCAAGGGTATAGGTCAGTGGTAGTTGCACCTGAAAATTGGACTGGGGACCAAGGTTGTCATTGGAGACATTAATGCCCACAGAGGAAATGACAAAGTCCCTGATAGGGACAATTCCGGTTAACATTTGGGTGTTAGGCGCTCCGCCAGAACCATCGAAGCTACTGGAATAACCAACCCACTGGCTCCTGTGCTGAAATGCCACAAATGCCTGCTGCTCACTGCCACTCCATCCTGGATTTAGGTAGGAGGGATTAAACATATAGTGGCCAAAGAAGAAATTACTCTGGGCACGGCCAAATAAAAAGCCGAGTACTAATATGCCTAGCAACCACCACTTTTTCATAAAGGTATTTTAACACTAATAACGCTTCAAACAAAAATACCCCTATTTCGAGGCTTTGCTAAAGATTATTGGCTTTTTTTATGTAAAGCTCCAGGGCTCCTGTCATTGAAGGTGCGTTGGGCAGTGGGGCCTGAATGTCTAAAATCAAACCAGCATCCCGAACCGCCTTAGCCGTGGTAGGACCAAAGGCTGCGATCCTTGTTTTATTTTGCTCAAAATTCGGGAAATTATCGAAGAGAGATTTGATCCCCGAAGGGCTAAAAAATGCGATAATGTCATAAAAGATATCAGACAAATCGGACAAATCACTAGCCACGGTTCGGTAAATAATCACTTCTGAAAAGTCGTAACCATTCTTTTCCATAAACTCCGGAATGTCGTCCTTTCTGATATCTGAGCAGGGGAATATGAATTTCTCCTTTTTGTGCTTTTTCATCACCTCCAACAGGTCCTGAGCGGTTCGCTCCCCTGTGAAAATCTTGCGCTTTCTGATGACAATGTACTTCTGTAAGTAGTTTGCCGTTTGCTCAGAAATACAGAAGTATTTCATGTCAGTAGGAATTTCCACCTTGTTTTCCGCCGCCAGCCTGAAAAAATGATCCACCGCATTTCTGCTGGTGAAAATCACGGCCGTATGGTCGAGGATATTCACCTTCTGCTTTCTAAACTCCTTAGCATCTACCGGATCAATCTCAATAAATTGTCTGAAATCAATCTTGAGATCGTACTTTTCAGCGAGCTTCTGGTAAGGTGAATTTTGGTCTGTGGGTTCAGGCTGTGAAACGAGTATCGATGATACCCTGTTGAGCCTTTCTTTGTCTGTAACTAACAATTCTTCACTCATTCCTATCAAATACAATTAAGTATATCTGTCTATTGCAATTTGACTAACCAATAAATGATTAGAAAACCGGGCAAGAATTCGGTGGTGCAAAGGTAGACAATTATCATTAGTTTTCTATGCGAATGATATTTATCAAACTTGAAATATATCCAGAGCTGATAAAAGATCACGGCCAATACCAGTAATAGGATTGTACCACTTTTCAGGGTTTGAGAACCAAAATCAAACAATGTGAAATCAATGGCTGAGATTCCCAGACACATGGTCATCACAAGGATAAAAAGACTGACAAAATCCTGGGAATGAATATTAGACAGTCCTTTGAATTCAAAAATAAAGCCCAGAAGCCGGGACCAACCATACTTCAAGAGAAAAAACGCGAAGACCAACAAGGTAGTGACCAGCCATGTCCATAAGGAGCTGGCGAGGGTCACAGGTGCCTCCCGAACTGGGTAAACTCCCGAATAAGAAAGGAAGGCTGATACCAATCCACTAAAATATAACCCGGTGAAAAGGTTGTCTATACTACCAAAACTCATATAAGACTCCTCTGCAGAAAGACTTCTCATCTTAAAAGTAAGTGGTGTCTGGAAAGCATGACTAAATGAAATAGGAAATACCCTGCGATAGACCCCTGTGAACAATACCAGGATGGTAAGTATGATCAGATAAGCATCATCCGCAAATCCCTCCAATCGGGGATGCAGCGGATCCCCGGACACCTTGTTGGAGTGTATTTCCGCAATCTGTGTTACCAGGTAGCTCCCAATGCCGCCTTTCTGATAAATTGTAACCCTGACGGGGGAACCTAGTGCCGTCCTCAGCGAATCAGGGCTGTAGGTGGTGCTGCCAGAAAAATTGTGTTTTACCAAATGCTCATTTAACCAAATGTCTACTGGTTCATCCGAGCCAATCAATAATCTCTCTGAGGGGGAAACTTTAGGGAGTTCAAAAAAAACAATCTCATTTTTGCTCCTCACATACTCTGAAACCACACCATCAGTGTCGAATGTTCTCCACGCCACCGCCAGGTCTCTCATCACTAACGTATCAGCCATGGAGAACACGCTCAATGAGATGAAAAAGGAAAAAACAAAGAAAAGTGCTCTCATTTAAAATCTGGATGTGTACCCTATGTGGATCTTGATATTGGACGGGTCTGCTCTTATTTGCCGCGACATCCCCATGGCCAGGGCAAAAGTAAACAAGCCATTGGAAGTATCCAGAGATAATCCTGCCCCGAATCCGCGCGGATAACTCACCACCCCGTGATACTCCATGACCAGTTGGTCATAGAAAAGCATGAAATGAGAGTATTCCTCGAAATATTGCCTCAGCTCCAGCCTGCTAAGCCCATAATTACTGGCGTAAAAGAAATTCTCATTGAACCCACGCAGGCTTTTTAACCCCCCGATTCGCGCCAGCTCATTTGTCAAAATCTGGTCATTGACCAGCACCTGACCCTCTAGCTGATGATATAATGCCGTCTGTTTTTTTAATCTCAACAGATATTTGGTTCCGGCAGATACCTGCACCATGCTCGTCTGCCGGTGCAGTGTATCATAAGCTTCCTGATCGATGGACGGGTTTTTGGAGATTCGCTTATCTCCCAATACCAGTCGCACGTGATACCGGAAGGGGCTTTTCATCCCCATTTCCTGACCATAGAGTACATCACGAAGGCCAATCATATACTGCCTGGATTTGAAATCCGCAAGATTCTCTCTGATGTTAGACTCATTAGGACTGATCAGGGTTCCATTGACCTCCTCATATCCGAAAAAAATCTCAGACTTAGGGCCAATGTTTGCTCCACTGATTAAATTCCAGGATTGTGTGAGAAAAGTGGTGTCTTGTTTTAACAAATGAAAGTCCACATCTAAAAACAGTTTGGAGCTGAGAAAGAAAGGGTGATAATAGCCCAAATCGAGTGATTGAGACTCATCTGCAAATCGATTCCAGGTGAACAAAAATCGCTTCCCGGATTGAAAAAGATTGGCCAACTGCAAATCAAGAAAGCCGGTAACCATTAGCCCATTAGCAGCAGACTGACCTGGCAACAGTCCCACCACCCCTTCGAAAGAACTGCTTTTTCGCTTATCCAAATCCAGAAAAACAGTGGCCTTACCATGCTCAAAAGCCACATCCGGAGATCCGTTTATCTTCAAATACTGCAATCTGGCTATGCGCTTAGGTAGGTTTTGAAAGCTGCGCTCACTGAATGGCTTGCCAACCTCCACGTTAAGTGCTGTCTGAAGAAAGGTACGGCCCTTCTGCACCTCACCCAGAAGCACCAGTGAATCATAAACCACCGCCGGTCCTGGAACAACCCGCAAAAACCCTTTCACCACATCCTCTTCCACCCGAACCGAATCCCAGGTAATTCTCACAAATGGATAACCATTGTCTGCGTAGGTAGTCAGTTGCTTTTGTATCGAAGCTCGAAATGACTGCTTTTTTGGAGTCCATAGCTCAAACGTATCACGTTCTGCATCGTACACCGCTAACTGGTCAATTTCACTTCGGTACTTTGGACCTGCGTGAAAATAGATCCGCTCTGAAAATACGGAATCGAGTCCGCTGAAGACAAAACCCTGATTCCATAACCTCAACAAATAAAGGTTGACAAATCTGGAGACCTCCAGTGAATCCATACCCGGCACTTCGCTGGTCGGCTGACCATCCAGGTACACAGTCATCCGCTGCGCTGCACACAGATGAGCACCCAGGAGAATCATCCCCAAGCATAAAACACGTATCATACAAAAGAGCTGAACCATAGCCTATACCTTTGCAAGATAACTCAAAGACCTTGGCAGGAATCTATCTCCATATCCCATTTTGTAAGCAGGCATGCCATTACTGTGACTTTCACTTTAGCACCAACACCTCCAAAAAATCTGAAATGGTGGATGCCATTGAAAGGGAGCTCGTCCTGAGGAAAGAAGAGTTGCGCGGTGCCTCTGTTACCTCTGTTTACTTTGGTGGGGGCACGCCATCCCTGCTGTCTGTTCCGGAGCTAGACCAACTACTGAGATGCATCCACACCACTTATGAGGTCAGTGAAAATGCTGAATTCACCCTGGAGGCCAATCCTGATGACCTCATTGGAGACAAGCTACAAAACATGCGGGCTTTAGGAATCAATCGGCTGAGTATTGGGATCCAAACCTTTGATGATGAGCGCCTGAAATTTATCAACCGTGCGCATACGAGTGCCGAAGCTGACCAATGCCTGAACGCCGCCATGGCTGCCGGATTCGATAATGTCTCCGCAGATCTGATCTATGCCATCCCTCCTTCAGACATGAGCTATTGGCAGCGGGATCTCGAAAAAATTCTTATTTATGATTTATCACATATTTCCCTTTACGGTCTCACCATCGAAGAGAAAACAGTTTTTGGGAACCGGGCCAAAAAAGGGCAGCTCAAAGAAGTAAAGGAAGAGATTTCAGCGCAGCAATACCAGCTGGCTATTGATACCCTCACAGGACATGGTTATGAACACTATGAGGTGTCAAACTTTGCTAAAGCCGGAAGGCACTCGCGCCACAACTCTTCCTACTGGGATGATCAAACTTACCTGGGTGTTGGCCCCGGAGCCCATTCCTATGATGGTAACACCCGATCATCCAACGTAAGCCACAACACAAAATACCTCAATCATTTGCAAAAGGGGCAGCTCCCTCTTACCATTGAACCGCTCACGCCAACCAATCAAATCAACGAATATCTGTTTACCCACCTGCGCACACAGAGGGGCATTAATTTGTCAAAATTCCGGATACGTTTCAACAGGGATTTTGTAAGTGATAACGAAAGTCAGATACAGGACTATCTGAAAAGAGAATTGGTGAAGTGGGACGGAGAAACCTTTGCACTGACGTCCAAAGGTTTTATGCTGGCAGACGAAATCTCATGGCGACTGTTTTATGATGAGTAGATTATCCCTACTTTTAGCTTTGGATTCACCCTTATGGAAAAAGAAATCAAAAAAGCGGTCATGCTACTCAAGTCACTCATCCTGCATTACCATGGCCTGGATGATGATGAGAAGCTAATACTGGAAGCTGCGGCCAGGGAACTGGATGCCGTAGAGGAGTTGGCATGGGCAGATCACTTTATTTCTGAGGATTACTTGTCTGCATTTGAGCGATCAAGGGACTTCTTTTTTAAGAACCTTGCGGAAAGCAGCAATGCTGAAAAGCTCAAGCACTTAAAAGATGTCTGGGAAGACAATCACCAGAAAGGTTATGTAACAGAAATGGAAACCACCGCCATGATCAAGTTGTCCAAGGACTGGGGTGTGGAAAAAGAATTTTTGAAAGTCATCAAGAACTAGAGGCTCATTCGCTCCTTGAACCGCGCGGCTTGCCGGCGACTCACTTCTATTTTTTCACCTCCTTTTAGCTGGACCAGCAGACCGCCATTAAACCAGGTATCTATATTCTCTACCCAGCCCAGGTTGATGATGTGCTTGCGGCTGGCCCTAAAAAAGGTGCGGTCATCCAGTCTTTCATCCAAAGCATTCAGTGATTTGTGAATCATGGGTTTGTTCCCACCGAAATATACTTTGATATAATTACCATCTGACTCAAACAGGCGCACATCGGCCAGTTTCACAAACCAGCACTTATCTCCATCCTTCACAAAAACCTGATCTTCCTTCCCCAGACTTCTCTTCTCCGCATCAGCAGCAGTGGTGTCCCGGTCGGATTCTACCTGTAGCTTGGCAATGGCCTCCTCCAACCGCTCGGGCTGTACAGGTTTCAATAAATAATCAAGTGCATTTACCTCAAAAGCCTTCAAGGCAAACTCGTCATAAGCTGTGGTAAAAATCACCCGAGGCACGTGATCCAGAGATTCCAGCAGGTCAAAGCCAGACTTGCCGGGCATTTGGATGTCCAGAAAAATAAGATCGGGGTTGAGTTCATTGATCTTCTCAATGGCATCGTCCGCATCCGTTGCCTCACCCACTACCTCAATTTTCTTATGTGGTTCCAGCAGGCTCATCAGCTCCTTCCGGGCCAATCTCTCGTCATCTACAATGAGTGTCTTCATAAGGACCTTGGTAATACTATCTCCGTTAAAACTATTTTTTTGGTCTCATTAAGTATTCTGAAGGAGGCCTGATCACCATAGATCAGTTCCAGCCTTTTCCTTGTGTTATTGATCCCAAACCCTGACTTCTTCCTCGGCTCACCGTTACTGTATTGCCCGGTGTTTCTGATCTGAATAAACAAATTTTCATTATCCACTCTGGAAAAAATTTCCACCTTTCCTCCGTTCTTCAATGTAGAAATACCGTGTTTGATGCCATTTTCCACGAGTGTTTGAACCATGAGTGGGGGGATGAGGTATTCGGTAGATTTGGGGTCTATGTTAAATTCTATTCTTAAACGCTCCTCATAACGAATGGTTTCCAGTGCCAGGTAATCTCTCACCATTTCCATTTCCTCAGAGAAGGTAACCAGCCGCTGACGATCCACCGTCAGGGAATTTCTCAAAATATTCGAAAGCTGCGTGATGGCATTTTTAGATTTGGCCGGATTCTCATCTACCAGAGCGCGTATACTGTTGAGCGCGTTAAAAATAAAGTGCGGGTTGAGCTGTGACCTCAGGTTTCTCAGCTCTATCTCCTTGGCTGCTGCCTCATACTTCAGTCCTTTGTTGTACCGCTCAAAATAGTGGAAGGTGAAGTAGATCATGGCCCAAATGAAATAAATGATCATAGGCCCGAACACATTGAGCAGAATGGTGAAAGGTAAAAAATCACGCCCGGTGAGCTCTCCGCTTAAAAGTGAGTAGGTCAATAACAGGCTGTAGTTCATCAGGCTAAGCACCAGAATGACTGACAGGAGTCTCGGGATCAGCTTCACCCAGTGATCATTGAGCCAGCCGAAATGAATGACAATGTAGCGCAGCAGATGAGTAGAAAAAATGTAAAAAAGCACCTGTACTACCTCACCCACAATCTGAGTCATGTCCAGCTGCTGAACGGTCGCATACAGGAAAATCTGGAGGAAACCGTAAAACGACCACCCTCCGATCTGACACATCCAGTAAATCCTCCGCTTATTCATTCGCTATTAAAGAAATGGAGCCCCATCATCTCCAGGTTTAGATTCACCAAAAGAAACAAAAAAATACCGCTCAGGCTCCCGAAAGATCAGGTTTTTTACAACCAGCAACTACACCAGCTCCTCTTTCAGGAATTTCCCAGTGTGGCTCTTCTCGTTTTTGGCCAGGTCTTCGGGTGTCCCACTTCCGACTATTTGGCCTCCCTTTTCACCACCTTCAGGTCCCAGGTCCACCAGGTAATCAGACACCTTGATCACATCCATGTTGTGCTCAATGATCAGTACCGTATTACCTTTGCCAACCAACTTCTGCAAAACCTCCAGTAAGTGCTGTATATCCTGAAAATGCAGCCCGGTGGTGGGCTCGTCCAGAATATAAAAAGTATTTCCGGTATCCCTTTTGGAAAGCTCCGTGGCGAGTTTCACCCGCTGGGCTTCACCTCCAGACAACGTGGTGGCATGCTGTCCCAAAGACACATAGCCCAGACCTACCTCATGGAGGGTCTCGATTTTCTTCAGGATTTTAGGCTGGTGCTCAAAGAAATCCACCGCAGCCTCCACCGTCATATCGAGTATGTCAGAGATGGACTTCCCCTTGAATCTAACCTCCAGGGTTTCCCTGTTGTAGCGTTTGCCTTTGCAGGTTTCGCATAGCACGTGCACATCTGGCAAGAAATCCATCTCAATCACTCGCATACCACCACCCTGACAGGTTTCGCACCGACCACCTTTCACATTGAAGGAAAATCTCCCCGGCTTGTACCCACGAATTTTAGACTCGGGCAATTCGGAAAAAAGAGAACGTATGTCCGTAAACACCCCTGTGTAAGTTGCCGGATTGGAACGGGGAGTCCGACCAATAGGAGACTGGTCTACTTCTATCACCTTATCCAGCTTCTCCAGTCCTTTCAATGACTGATGAGGGAGCGGCTCGGTCCGGGATTTATAAAAGTGCTTTCTCAGGATCGGATACAGGGTTTCATGGATCAAGGAAGATTTTCCGCTGCCCGAAACCCCCGTCACGCAGATCATCGTGCCCAGAGGCAATTTTAAATCTACATTTTTGAGGTTGTGGCCGGTAGCTCCTTTGAGTTCGAGGAAATTACCGTTTCCCTTTCTGCGCTCTGTCGGGATTTCAATCTTCAGGTTGCCATTGAGGTAGTCAGCTGTCAGGCTTTTATTTTGAATGAAATCAGTCGGTGGCTGGGCCGCCATAATGTGGCCTCCGTGTCTCCCGGCACCTGGCCCGATATCTACTACAAAGTCTGATGCCAACATCATGTCCTTGTCGTGCTCCACCACGATGACAGTATTGCCCAGATCACGCAGGTCCTTTAGTGCCTGAATCAATTTTACATTGTCCCGCTGATGCAAACCAATACTTGGCTCATCCAGAATGTACAGTACGTTGACGAGCTGAGTGCCTATCTGAGTAGCGAGACGGATCCTTTGAGCTTCACCGCCTGAGAGGGTTTTCAGTGATCGGTTCAGGCTGAGGTAGTCCAAACCTACATCCAACAGAAACCCTATACGCTTTCGCAGCTCTTTGAGAATCTCTGCAGCAATGATGTTCTGCCGGTCATCCAACTTCGTCTCAATGCCCTCAAACCAATCCGAAAGTCGGTTGATATTCATTTCGGCCAGCTCACCTATGTGCTTATCATGTATTTTGAAGTGCAGCGACTCCTTTTTCAATCGGTATCCACTACACGCGGGACAAGTAGCAATGTCGGTAAAGTCTTCTACCCACTGGCGGATCTTGTCGCTGCCAGTCTCTCTTTGTTTTTCTAAAAACTTAATGATCCCTTCAAACTTAGTATGCCAGTCGGTGCCGGGATATTTCACGGACCCTACGGCCACAGGAATATCATCTCCATAAAGCAGTACCTCCAGTGTTTTCTCAGGGATGTCTTTGATCGGGGTAGTCAGATTGACTTTGTTCCTTTTGAGGATGGCCTCTACTTTTTTGAAAATCCAGATGTCGCGGTACTCTCCCAGCGGAGCTATGCCCCCGCGACTTATGGAAAGGGTAGGGTCTGGAATGACAGAATCCTTCGAAATCTCTTCTATAAGTCCCAGGCCATGACAAGTAGGGCAGGCCCCATAAGGAGAATTGAATGAAAATGTGTTGGGGGCGGGCTCATCATAAGAAATGCCAGACTCTGGATCCATCAGGTATTTGGAAAAGTCAGCCACGTTGTTTTCCTGATCCTGCACCATCAGTATACCATCCGATTGTTTGAAAGCTGCCTGTACTGACTGGCGAATGCGCTTCTCGTCTTTGCCTTGTACAATCACCCGATCTACCACGATTTCAATGTCATGGGTTTTGTAACGATCTACCTGCATTTTGGCCACCAGCTCCTGAATCTCTCCATTTACCCGTACCTTGGTAAAGCCCATTTTACGAATCTGGACAAAGAGTTCCCGGTAATGTCCCTTACGGCCCTTTACCACCGGCGCCAGGATGATCAATTTCTGGCCATCGTAGGTCTTCAGTAAATGATCCACAATCTGATCTTCCGTTTGTTTGATCATCTTTTTGCCGGTGACATGGGAGTAAGCCACCCCAGCACGGGCAAAAAGAAGCCTTAGAAAATCATAAACTTCCGTGACTGTACCGACTGTTGACCGGGGGTTTCTTGATGTGGTCTTCTGTTCTATGGAAATGACCGGACTGAGTCCATTGATCTTGTCCACATCCGGCCGCTCCATGTTACCAATAAAAGAACGAGCATAAGCCGAAAAACTCTCCATGTATCGCCGCTGTCCTTCTGCATAGATGGTATCAAAAGCCAAAGAGGATTTACCACTGCCACTGATGCCCGTGATCACCACGAGCTTGTTTCTCGGGATGTTTAGGTTCACGTCCTTCAGGTTGTGTTCCCGTGCGCCATATATTTCTATATACTGCTGGGTCTCCTCCTGGCTATCCACCATCTGCTCTATTTCCATCTCGGATATGCTCATTTTAAATGACTGGTATTTTAGAAGTTCGGGCTCAGTAGGTATTTGTTGTAGAACTCATCAATCACATGAACGGCTTCAGTGGCGGTATCTACGATACTGAAAAGTTCCAAATCCACTTCATTGATGTTATTGGCTTCTGTTAGCAGCACGTTTTTGATCCAATCGAACAAACCACCCCAGTATTCTCTTCCTACCAGGACAATCGGGAATCGACCGATTTTCTTGGTTTGAATAAGTGTAAGGGCCTCAAAAAGCTCATCCAGTGTACCAAATCCTCCGGGCATTACGATAAATCCCTGAGAGTACTTCACAAACATCACTTTGCGCACAAAGAAGTAGTCAAAATTGATCAGCTTATCACGATCGATATAAACGTTGTTGAACTGCTCAAAAGGTAAGTCGATGTTCAGTCCTACAGACTTACCTCCTTGCTTGTGAGCGCCCTTATTTCCAGCTTCCATGATACCCGGACCACCACCCGTGATCACACCGTAGCCATGCCTCACCAGTTTGGCAGCTATCTCCTCAGCCATTTTATAGTATTTGTCATCGTCCTTCGTTCGGGCTGAACCAAACACTGAAACGCAGGGGCCGATTTTGGCCAACTTCTCAAAACCGTCTACAAATTCGGACATGATTTTAAAAATAGCCCATGAGTCTGAGCTCTTAATTTCATTCCAATCTCTGTCCTTAAAGGCCTCAAGAATTTTTTCTTCCTGTTCCTTGGACACTTCGTTTTCTTTCTCTGTCATAAAAATGGGGTTAGTAAAAAGAGCCGTTGAAGATAAATGATTTATTCGTTATTCAACTTATTCGAGCAAATCCTTAACGGCATGGTCAATTTGGGTAAATGAAAATTTAAATCCCTGCTTTTGAATCTTTGCAGCTGAAACATTGCTTCCCCCCAGTACAATCTGGGACATCTCTCCTAGCAACAGCTTCATCATTACGGCTGGAACATTCGGCAAAAATAAGGGTTTGTTTACGGTTTTCGCCAGTAATCTGGTGAGTGCCTCATTTGTTACGGCATTTGGGGCGGTGGCGTTGTAGGTTCCTGAAAGTTCTTTTTCCATTACAAACTGAAAAATCCTGCATAAATCATCGATATGAATCCAACTCATTATTTGCTGACCAGACCCCAAAGGTGCCCCTAAGAAATATTTGATCGGTTTGAGGATCTCCACCATGGCTCCGCCTTTTTCGCTCAATACTACACCTACGCGGACTTTACTCACGGTGGTGATCTCCCTGAAAATGTCTGCCTCGGCCTCCCAGGCCTGTACCACCCGGGCCAGAAAATCATCGCCCGGGGGGGATGCCTCCGTGACCACCTCAGTACCAGTGTCTGAACCATAATACCCAATGGCGCTGGCCGATATGAAGGATTTGAGCCGGATTCCAAGGCGAATGACATACTCATGCAGGAGCCTGATTCCCGCAGTCCGACTTTCCAAGATGACCTTTTTCCGATCCTTTGTCCATCTTTTATCGGCTACACCTGCTCCTGCCAGGTGGATGATGTGGTCAACTCCACTAAACGCCTCCTCATCGATAAACCGTGCACGGAGATTCCACGTAAAGGTGGGGTAGTCCCCGGACGGGTCCGGGGAGCGACTAAGGTGCGTGACCTCATTCCCGGCATTTTTCAGCATTTTGCTAAGATGAGTTCCTACCAGTCCACTTCCGCCTGTGATTAATATCTTTGCCATAACGCGCCTTTAGAGTTGCATGAATTTAATAAACTTATGACTGAAAGAATCCTCCTGATCTTTTTCGTTTTTTTTCTGAGCTATCGTGGTACATCTCAGGATTTCTCCGCCGAAATCAGGGCAGACAAGCTCACCATTGATGGCAAAGCCAGGGATGGGATCAGCACCAGTTTTGACTTTCCGGCCAGGGAGGTGGAGCGGGGTTGGTGGAGGTACAGCCGGGAATTCGGCAGACCGTTGAACATGAGGGGGTACTATAAGGTAACCATCCCCAGTGAGGTCAACTCAGGCAATGTGGACATTACCCTGCTTTCAAAAACCCTGAGCAGCAAGACGGGCTGCAAGTTTTTTGTAGCACTGGATCAGGAACATGTGCCTGTGACAAAAGTAGCTGCTTACAATGCCCAGATAAAGACCATCCTTCAGGATTTTAAAAAGACCTATTATATCGATGAACTAGGAGAAACCCTGGAAAAGGCTGAAAAGAAAGCCGCAAGCGCAAGTAAGAAAGTCAGCAAATCAGATGGCAATGGAAAAGAGAAAGCACTCGCTGAACTTACCGGTTACCAAAAACAAATAGAGGCTATCAAAAATCAGCTTAAAATTATCTATCAGGCCTATTGAGTTAAAACAAAAAAAGCCCCACAAGTGAGGCTTCTTCCAATCAATATGAAGATAATTCGAAATTTTCGATCTACTAAAAAGAATACTGATACCTGAGGGTGAAAGTACGGCCTTCGTCGAACCTTGAAAAAAGCTCGTCACCGGACTCATGGTTCTTCCAAACCTGCTCCTTTGAGTCTCCCAAAATATTGTCAATGGTGAATCGCAACTGGCCATTCTTTTGCTCACCTATCTGCCTGGTTACATTAAGGTTGAGGCTGTGAAAAGGCTTCACATATACATCAGGTACCTGACCCACACCTACTACCGACAAACTTTCGCCCTGCACGTTGTAAGAAAGACTCAGGTTGTTGATTCCATTCATGTCTGAGTAATTAACAAAAGCGTTGATCAGATATGGTGCCTGACCGGCCATCACTCTGTCTTTCTCCACAGTTTCGTCTGTTCTGGCCTGCAGTTTTCTGGACTCGTATTCAGTGGTCACCGTATTATTGATTTCATCCCGGCTCACGATGATCTGAGTCATGTCCACATGCGACTGTGCCCATGAGAGATTAGACCCCAACATCAGTCCTTCTACTGGAAGCTTCTTTCTGAACTCCAGCTCCAAACCATAGACATAGCTACCTCCGATATTTTGCCATGTGACCTCTCTCGGTTCCAACTCGAAACGAGTCTGCTCAATGTGGCCGTTGAATTTCTTATAAAATGCCGATACAGAAACCATTTCTTCACGGCCGAAGAAGTTCTCCCATCTCAAATCAAAGTTGTCAATGTTGGTTTGTTCCAGATCAATATTTCCTGAGAAGGTAACACCGGATACCGGATCCAAAATCTGAGCGATAGACTTCTCTCTGAATGAGGGGCGTGCCAATGTGCGGCCGTAAGAACCTCTGATGTTTACATTTTCCTTCAGGCTGTAAACCATGTTCAATGATGGTAACAGGTTCAGCTGATCCAGTGTCTGCTCATCATCGTAAACTGTAGATCCAAGGTTGTCCTGGCCTGTATAGTACATCTGAGCCTGCTCTGCCCTCACTCCGAAGATGGCTCTGAGTTTCGGAGTTACAAATGCATCCGACATAACATAAGCGGCATTCACACTTGATCGGGCCTCGTAATTATTGGCCGCTTCATAGTTTCCACTTACGTAAATTCCCTGTCTTGAATCGGGTGTCCAGATGTTTTCTGGCTGAAGAATCCAATCTGCATCGTTTTCCACCGGCTGGTTGGTAGAGAAGTTGTAAGCAAACGTGTCAAACGTTCTCCACTTGTACAATCCAGCACCTCCCATTTTCAATTTCACTTTCTCATTGAGCGCATAGGTAGCATCCAATCTGAAGTTTTCATTCGTTTCGTTAAGGTCTCTCCAGAACCTGCCAGCACTACCTCCCTGTCCACCACTGATAAAGTACTGTACACCTACTTGCTCTCCACCCTGATACTGCGGTACCTCAGCAATGAGGACTTGCCTGAAGTCCGGGTCATAAACCCTCGCAAGCGTCACTGAATTGGACCACTGAAGTGTCCATTTGTTCAGGTTATGCTTACCGTAGATGGTAGGGCTGGTCAGTGAACGCTGTGTATAAGTAAGAATGTTTTCATAAGCCGTCTGACTGGTCTCTTCAAAATCCTGAGACACACGGTTAGTAGCTGTTTTAATTCCATTCTGGGTTTTCAAAAAGGTGAGGCCCAGCTCATGCTTGTTAAATTTAACTGCACTGGTCACCAATCCACTCCAAAGGACATTCTGCCTTCCCAGTTCTCCATTTTTAACAAATTGAGCATCCAGTGCATTGACATCCTTGTTGTTGTCTTTGAAATATGAACTCACTACAGTGTTGTCATAGTAGTCATACTGATTCTGGTAGTTAAGTACCACCCCATAGCCAAACTTCACCCCGGGTAGGTCCAGTTGATTGCCGTGGTTGAAAGAAAGGGAGGAGTTCAGAAAGTTGGACTGGTTTTTAGCCGCCATGGTAGGGTTGAAGCTCCGTGTATAAGACTCCAACAACTCACCGGCATTGGCTGGCTCAGGTGAAGTAGGTCTTGGGATGTCCGTCTGCGGATCCAATGGAATTTTACGTGCTCCATCATCATATCCAAGAAAATCAGTTTTACTTCCTTCGTATGAAGTAAAGTTGTTGATCAGGTTCATTTTGGAATTATACCCCAAACCAACAGCCAATCTGGTCGTTTTCTCTTCCGGGAAACTTTTGGTCTCCACATTCACAGTACCCCCTGCAAAATCCCCAGCTAGTTCCGGCGAAAAGGTCTTATACACCATTACATTCTCCAGCACATTCGTAGGAAAAAGGTCTATCTGCACATCATTTCGCTCAGGATCAAGCCCCGGGATACTCATACCATTCAATGTGGTACGGGTATATCTGTCACCCAACCCCCGAACATATACGTACTTTCCTCCCTGAACGGATACACCCGTCACACGCTTCATAGCACCTGAGAGGTTACTATCACCTATTTTTCTAAAGGTCTGAGCAGAAATTCCATCCAGTACGTTGGCCGATTTCTTTTGTACAGATAGCAGTGCCGACTCAGAGTTCTTGATGACCTGTGCAGTAACTACCACCTCTGCAAGCTCCTCTACATTTGATTGCAGGGTCACATCAAGGGTATTTACTTTTTCAGTGACAATTTCCAGGTTTTCCACCGTGGTGGTTCTGAAAGATACAAACTGGTAAACAATGGTATGCGTACCAGCTTCCAGGGGCAATGAATAGTTGCCGTTG
This sequence comes from Marinoscillum sp., assembly GCF_040222955.1. Lineage (GTDB taxonomy): Bacteria > Bacteroidota > Bacteroidia > Cytophagales > Cyclobacteriaceae > Marinoscillum. The sequence continues at coordinate 289,536 of NZ_JAVKCA010000022.1, forward strand.
AAATCAGTGACGGTACCATCTGTGGTTCCTTGTCTAAATACTACCGCGCCAATCAGAGGCTCTCCGGTTTCGCCATCAAAAACAGTACCCCTCAGGAAACCTTTTTGGGCATGCGCCTGGCCGATCAAAAGACCAAATAAAAGTGCAGTAAGAATGAAATACTTCATTATCAATCCAAATAAAATTTTGTGCAAAATTAGATTGATAAAGAGTGGGGTGGGGGCAATAAATAATTATGAAAAATTTAACTTTTGAAGCCTTGTATTAAAATGGTGTTAACATCAGAGTAACATAATTGCCTTTCTGGGTGCTTTTCACAAAAGGTAATGAATCGATGTACTCTAAGGAAATCTACCTTATCTCACTGCTTTTAGCAAAAAAGGAGGCCCCACCAGAATGAAGCCTCCCCTTTAAATCAATGTTATCTATATATTTCCTCTGAAAATATCCCTTAAAGGAGTCCTCCCTGAGCAGCAGCAGTCCAGCCACTAAACACTGTGGCATCAGATACACCAGTGGCAGTACCGATGGTTACACTAGCCTCAGCTGAAGCCTGAGCGGCAGCCAATTCTGTGGCACAATCCTGATCAGAATAAACTTTGATGGCAGCAAACTCAACCGTTGTAAAGCTCAGGTCACCAGCAGCAAGGTGAGACATGGCGTCAGTTTTTACTGTGCAGTCCGCGTTGAAGCTCGCTCTGATTTTCACAGTAGAACCGCCTGTGAAATTTGCCCATTTTACATTCGTTACAGTACCCTGTGCTTTTGATTTGAAATCAGCACCACTTCCACCACCGTCTACAGAAGTAATTGTTCCGTTCTTGATGGTGAATTTACCCGATGCATTTTCAGAACCTTCCGGTCCGTCTATTTCAAGTCCCTCATCAGAGGAAGCAGCAGTACTTGTAAACACCATGAAGTTGTCAATGGTACCAGAGTATGCCTGATCCACATCCAGGGCATCGTCACCTACTGTGTAAACTAACACGTTTGATACGCTTACAGAACCACCAAAGAACTCGATTCCGTCATCATAGTTGGCAAAGATCTCAATGTCAGAGATTACAGTTCCAGAGCCAACACCACCAAGCGTAAGGCCGTTGATATCGTTTCCAGCTACCGGATCGATTGTAGTACCTCCATGTCGAAGAGACACATACTTAAAGGTCCCTGAGCTATGTGAAGCATTGTCTCCACCGTACTGTCCCAAAGGCTCGCTGGCAGGTACACCTTCTATCTGACCTGAAGTACCGGCCTCTACAGAGATCGGTGCATTTCCAAGAATTACCACACCACCCCAAAGTTGATTGTCTGAAGCCGTAAGGTTAGTACCAGTCAAAGCTCCAAGTGCAATGTTGTCATTCACAGAAGTGAAGATAATAGGCTTCTCTGCTGTACCCTCTGCCTCGATCATTCCATCTCTGGCAATCATCAAAACAGAAGCATTACTACCTTCTCCCAAACGACCTTTGATGATCGTGCCAGGCTCGATGGTAAGAGTAGCTCCGCCAGTTACGATTACTCTACCAGCAAGCTCGTAGAATCCTTCAGGCGTCAACGTCATGTCCTCATCGATGATACCAGAAAGTACGATCGTTTCTCTCGGAGGTACTGCCTCTCCGACAGAGATCACCACTGTAGAAGACTCTGTGTCACCGTCAGCATCTGTTGCTGTGAATACGAAAACAATGTTTGCGTCTTCATCCTCTTCAGTAGCTGTATAGCCAAATTCCAATGAAGCAGTAGTAGGCGCTCCTGTGAAGGTAGTATCACCGTAAGCAGCGCCATCTTTAGTAAGAGATACTGAGGCAAGACCGTCAGCCCCTTCGAAAGTAACAGTCACAGGACCGTATGTTCCAAGATTTTCAATAGACACGGCAGCAGTAAGACCTGAAATAGTTACCCCATTGTCCGGGTCTACAGAATCTTCTGTACAAGACGTGATGAACATCAATCCAGATAGCATGAATGCTATAGCCAATAATTTTTTCATAATTAACACCTTTTTATTTGAGTTTCGAATAATTAGATTCCTAACTAATATGACTGCAAAGGTGTCGGTCTAATGTTAACTGGTGTCGGTCGACTTGTTACGATATCATTAAACAAAAATGACCAGTTTTAACTGGTCATTATGTTTGTTACGTCATTGTGAAGGGTTTTCGGGTAAAATCATCAAAATCATCAATTAAACCCTTCAGAGACACTATTTAGTGATTTGAACCTTATTTAGGATCTGTCGGATGATTTCATGTGTTGTCACTCCATCGGCTTCAGCTTCATAATTAAGCAAAATTCTATGGTTCATCACGTCATCCGCCACAGCTTTGATATCTTCCGGCAACACGTAATCACGTTCATCAAAAAAGGCCACAGCCTTAGCCGCAAGATTCAGGTTAATGGAAGCACGTGGCGATGCGCCGAACTGAATGTATTGTGCTTCCTGATCCAGCTTGTAGTCTTTCGGGTTTCTGGTGGCAAATACCAGCTCTATGATATATCGCTCAAGTGACTCAGAGAGCGCCACCTGATTGATCTCTTCTCTGATGGAGAATATGTCTTCTTTTGATAAAATAGAATTCACCTCCGACTTAAAGGTCATATTGGCCATCCGGCGCATTACCTCCAGTTCTTCCTCTTTCGAAGGATAGTCTACATGCACTTTTAACATGAAACGATCCACCTGCGCCTCAGGAAGTGGATACGTTCCTTCCTGATCTACCGGGTTTTGTGTAGCCAGCACCAGGAAAGGCCTGTCCAGTTTGAAAGTAGTCTCGCCTATAGACACCGTTTTTTCCTGCATGGCCTCCAGCAACGCTGACTGTACCTTGGCAGGTGCACGGTTAACCTCATCCGCAAGGATCAGATTAGAAAATATCGGACCCTTCTTCACTTCAAAATCCGCTTTCTGCTGATTGTAGATCATGGTACCGATCAGGTCCGCCGGTAGCAAGTCCGGTGTAAACTGGATACGTTTAAAGTCAAGCTTCAAAACATCCGACAGGGTATTCACAGTGAGGGTCTTGGCCAGTCCCGGCACCCCCTCCAGCAGTATGTGACCCTGCGTAAACAAACCGATCAATAACCTGTTGACCATGTACTCCTGACCAACTACCACCTTACCAACCTCGCTGATTACCTGCTTGATTTTTTCCTGGTGTTCCTTCTTGAGTTCCAGATCTACTTGCTCCATATGTATGATATTCAAATTTTCTTTTGGTGTGCAAAAATAAGCGGCTTTCTTCAAACTGAAAATGCCCTTTACTTGGACGGTTGTTTTATCTTGGAAGTTTCGAAAAAAACGTTAAAATCGACGATTCATGGACATTAACGAAAAAAAAGAAATTCGGGCAGCCATAGAGGAGAAAATAGTAGAGCTGGAAAAACGTGTAAGTGATCTCATTGTGGCCACCAAACCCATGGGTCTGGACAATGCCGTGGGTCGGCTTAGCAGAATGGATTATATCAATAACAAAACCATTGATGAGGCCAACCTTCGGGCATCGGAACAAAAGCTGGAGGCGCTCCGGCGGTGGCTGGATCTGATCGACACGGAGAAATTTGGGAAGTGTAGCAGATGTGGCAATGAGATTAATCCGAAACGCCTGCTTTTCATGCCTGAGAGTACCCGTTGCATCCATTGTGCCGGGAAATAATCATTTCAGAAATTCCTCAATCTCAATACTGGTAGCTTTGGCGGAGCGGCCCACACCTACCACTGTGGCAGAGGCAAAACCGGTCCAGCTGCCATATCCCAGCATCCACAGACCCGGAAGCTCTTTTGATCGGGTACCGCTCGTGGGTATTTTATCATGACGAAAGGTTACTGGCAGGTTTTGAAAAATCCCAAGTGCAGGCCGAAATCCCGTGCAGAAAATAACGGCATCAAGCGGTAACTCCCGATAATCCTCCAGCACTGCTCCACTGGCTGTAAATCTGACTACCGAAGGATAGTGGTGAAGCACGTTCCTCGATCGTGCATCTTTAACAGAAGGTACCATGACGATATGACCCAGGGAAGGGGGAATGTACTCACGTCCGTTTTTTTTGGCTTCAAAAAGCTGAGAAGCCGCATCAAAAAGGTATCGTCCGTCCACATGATCTGGCAAAAAATCCGGAGGATCTTTCGTAATCCAAAATGTGTCTGCCACTCTGGAAACCTCCGAAAGAATCTGTGCCCCACTGTTCCCTTCTCCAATAATTCCTACTCTTTGATTGCTGAAGACGGATGGATCGCGGTAGTCCGCTGAGTGGATCATTTTACCCAGAAAAGCCGCTCTGCCTGGAATCTCAGGGATAAAGGGGTTTTTAAAGGAGCCCGTGGCCCCAACCACTACAGCGGACTGATAACTCCCCGCTGAGGTTTGCAAAGTAAAAACATCCTCATGCCAGCGGATATCCGTTACAATTACTGGCCTCTCTACTTTTATTTCATAGCGCTTTTCATAAGAAGCCAGGTAATCCGTGACCTCTTCCTTGCCCGGATAATGTTCGGTGCCCCCAGGCATTAGCGTACCAGGCAGAGAGCTCCATTGGGCCGGAGAGAACAAAGTAATGGAGGACCAATAGTTCTGCCAGGAACCACCCGGTGATACCTCAGCGTCCAGAATGACATACTTGAGCCTTGTACGCCGGAGATAATAAGCCAGAGCCAGGCCGCTCTGTCCCCCGCCTATAATGATCACGTCATACACTTTGGTAACCTCCTGCGTTTCCCTCATTTATCTTCCGTTAGGTCTGCTGCTAATTGCATCATATAAGAGCATTTCAAAAAAGCAGGGATGACATGGCCACCCGCTTCAAAAGTCATTGAAATAGCGAGGGTTCTCCCCGCCAGGGTTTTCTATTTGAAATCCTGCTTCTCTAATCACCTTCACACCACGCAGATTAAAAGCAGTGACAAAAGCGGGATATACCCTTATGATTGTTCAAAATCAACAGCAAGCAGCTGCCTGTGGTCTTTGGTCATTTTTCTCTACATCTTTCTTAAAGTGGTATACTTCCCACTCATAGCCATCCGGGTCGTTCACCCAAAACTTATCTTGCTGAGCGTAGCAGCAGTTGGTGTTGGTCTCTTCCAGGGCTATCTGAAGTTTTTTCTCCACTTCCTCCTTGCGTTTCGCCAGCTGTGCCTCATCGGCAACTCTTAAACCGAGATGCCCGAAATGACTGGCCACCTTATCCGGCGCCTGAATAAATGAGATCACAAGTCCTGGCTCATCCAACTCAAATTTAGCATAGTCATCTTTTAGCTTGACAGGTTCCACATTAAAAAGACCCTTGTAAAAATCTACGGTCGCTCCGATCTCAGATACGTTCAGAGCAATGTGAAATTTGATTCGATTGTTCATATAAGTATTTATTTAGTTGTTTGTTCAAGAAAGCAGTAGTCGGCAGTGGAACTGTCAATATCAACCTTCCCTTGTCTGATTATCCATTGGTGTCCATCTGGATCCGATACTGCGAATTGTCCCTCAAGGATTTTACATTGTGAATGCCATGCATATTGTGAAATATATCGCTTCATTCTGGCATACACCTCACGAAGGTGATCGCCTGAGGGCACCTCTATTGTGTGAGATCTCTTTCTTCCGGATTCCCTTTCATTCTCGGTTAGAATCAGCTCTTTCTCCTCCCAGATAAACCGAGCAGTATTAAATGAAAGTGAGTCCGGCATCCTATTGAAAAGGTTCCGGTAGAAAACCACACTATTATTCAGATTAGTGACAGTTACATTCATATCTGTATATCGCTTTATTACGATGGTTTTGCCTAAAAAAATGCCTAGCAGCAGTCTTTCATTTCATCATAAATACTGAAGAACTTCTGAAACTCCTTGCTGATTCTCTCCCACACCTCACCATCCACACAATAGCACATAGCCGTTCCCTCCACAGTTCCCTTGATGATTCCCAGTGATTTGAGCTCTTTCAGGTGTTGAGAAATAGTCGCCTGCGCCAAACCGAGCTCTTTGACCAGATCACTGTTGATGCACTGATTAGATCTCAATACATGCTGAAGGATGGCGATCCGCGCCGGATGGCCAATCACCTTGGCCACGGTTGCCAGTTCGTTCTGCTCCCTGGTAAATAGATCTGTTTTCGTTACTCCCATATCGCAATATTACGATAGAGCGGTTAGAAGGTTGTATATCCGCGGAGAAAATTTTAGATAAGTACATGAAAGTGTTTAATCACTGAACACAAAAAAACCCCAAAGAATGAATTCCTTGGGGCCCCAACCAGCTATAGACAAGACCGCTGCTATTGCAAACGGACTTACTTTAAATATTTTAATAAAATCTCTTTTAGGCTACTTGATAACTACGTGCTTTCTCCAGTCTTGCATTGTTCAGCTGGGACACAATCTTCCTCACCAATCGCTCTTCTGACTCCTCCATCTCATACAACACTTCCATTTTCTCTCCCATGAGCGATTCGCTAATCTTCAAGTCAATAGAAGATCCGTGGTTGTAATTTTCCGTTTTCGAGCTATACCAGATTAAATGTTTCATGAGCTTCTTCCGAATTTTGTCCAGCTAATATGAGACTTCTTGCCTTTGCGATCCTGCCAAAGAGCTATAAAATCCTGCCATTTTCAAAAACCTTCGTTTTTGGCCATTTTAGAGCCTTTAATTCGCTATTTATTTTCATATTCTCTGGCTAAAATGTCAAAATGACAACGATTTTATTCTCACTTTATTGGTTTCAGCCAAATATCCTCTGCCCAAAAAGGCTCTTTTCCCCTACAAATAAATCTTTTATTTGGTGTCAAAGATCACAACTGCGATCATCGAGGAGGTGTTGATTGGTCACTCATCTCTCCATAACTTTTGAGTCCTGATCTGCGGTGATTATTTTTTTAATTTTGAAAGATTTCTCTGCTTTTCGGACTAAATTTCTATTCTGCCATTTTTGAGCAACTTCAAAAAAACTTCCAAACCTCTACATGATCTGGTCAAGAGTGCCCCCATTACGTGAATCTCTTTTTTTACTTTGCTACTGGGTAGGATGCCATATGGTTACTGGCCAGTATTTCTCCGCTTGTGTTTATAAAAATCTGGATGGTATGGTTTCCAACCGCATCACCGAGATGGAGCAACTTCCAAATGGCGAAATCTGGTTTGCTACCCAAGATGGCATCAGTACCTATGACGGAATAGGCTGGCAAAGCTTCCCGGATTCACTGGGAGTATTACCAATAATCGGTAAAGTCTGCATGGAAGGACTGGCGGATAGTTCTGTCTATGTGCTGGGGTTCAACGGAAACAAACTTTCCTTTTCCAGGTATGAGAATGATCATTGGTCTTCTCTGACGCTGCCTCCTGAAATCGCAAATTTACCGCTTCATTCCCGTTACAATATGGGCCACCGCCTCTCTAAACATGGCAACAAGCTGACAATTGGCATTCTGAACAAACTCTATACCTATTCCGGAAACCAATGGAGTCAACAGACCCTCAGCGAGACAGATCCTGAAACCTATAAGATTAACACAATCAAGACCCTCGGCGATTCCGTCATGATAGCCTCCAACAAAGGCCTTCACCTCTATCTGGATGGAACTTTGACCACCCTGGTTGCAAATCAAGATGTCCAGGACCTGGATTATAGTATTGAACATGATGCCTTTTACTTATTGGGTAAAGATTGGTTGGGAACGTTATCACGCGGCTCAACAGAGATTGCATTTCTTTTTAAAGACGAACTCATCGGCTATCCTGATGTGGGAATGGTAAGTAACCTGGTACAGCATAGAGGCAAAGTTTACTATAGTTCCAACTCCCCACTCTATCAGTATGACCTTCATAGTCATGAAAGAAGGGCCGTAATCACGGAGTATTTTGATCTGGACTATGTCTGTATGAACGCACTGATTGATCATGAAGGCTCATTATGGGTAGGCACGCTTCGTGGCGCCTTTAAGGTGAACAATCAGAACATCTGGAATTATAACAGCCACTTCCTGCTGGAAAACGAAGTAAGTGCCATGCTGGAAGATCAAAATGGGGATCTATACTTTGGGTCAAATCTGGGTCTTAATATCGTTCGGACAACAGGTGAAGTGGAAAAGTATCCTTTCCCCAGAAAGTTTATTCATGCCCGGGTCATGGATATTGTGTCATTTAATGGAGCCATATACATGGCCGGTAATACAGCCGGGGTGGTAAGGTTTAAGAACGGTCAATTTGATTTTGACCTTATTCAGGGAAACCCTAACACCCGTGTTCTTGACCTTCAGGTATATCAGGGAAAGCTCTATGCTTCATGTCAAAACACAATCTATAAAAAAGAGAGGAATCAATGGAGCCAGATAACCACTTCAAGAAAAGATGCTTATGGCGTCATCAGGAAGATGGCTTTTGACAACCAGAGACAACTGCTATTGACACAAATGGGTGTAGACAATCTGGCCTCTGGGGAATTTATTCAATCTGAAAACCTCAACGATAACAACATATATACAGGTATAGAATATGACGGACACTTCCTGCTTGGTACAGCCAATGGCATCAGGCTGTTGGAGGGCAATCAGATTGTGCGGTCTCCAAATTTTGATCATTTTGATTCACCGGTATATTCCTTTTTGACGGATCAAGAGGGGAGACTCTGGGTAGGTACCGGCAAGGGCATCTACCTGATGAGCCTGCAAGAGACTTATCATCTTTCCAAATCAAACGGACTTGCCGGAAATGAAATCAATAGAAATGCTTTCTTACTTGCCCAAAACGGCAAAATCCTGGTAGGGACAGATGAAGGAGCATCCATATATGACCCCAGAGAAATTCCGGTACTCCCCGTACCCAAAATAGAATACCTTGGTGCCAATGTAAATGGTGACCTCCCCTCATCCCAGAGTCTCAGCCATTCGGAGAACAATATTCGCTTTCAATATCGCTCTGTTTCTTTCTATGACGAAGAGCACATTAACTATCGGGTAAAGCTGGATGGACTGGAGGACGATTGGCAGCTTATTCCCTTTTACAACCAACATACCATCCTATACTCCAACCTCAAACCAGGAAACTATCAATTTATGGTGCAGGCGAGAATAGGAAATGGGGATTGGAGTCCGACCGCATCCAGCCCTCCACTGACCGTCAGGTCTGCATTCTACGACAATAGCTGGTTCAGGGTAGGAGTGACTATTCTTGTGATCCTGCTCATTCTATTTTTGGCCAGACTCAGAAGTCGAGCACTCAAGTCCAGAAATGAGCTTTTGCAGGCGCGGGTGCGAGAAAAAACCCGGGAGCTCAAGAATCAAAACAGTAGACTGATGAAAACCATCAAAGAGCTGAAATCTGCCCAGGGCCAGCTGATTCAATCCGAAAAACTTGCCTCAATGGGTCACCTAACAGCCGGCATTGCCCATGAGCTTAACAACCCGCTCAACTACATACGTGGGGGGGCCGAGTGCATCATGAAAAATCTTGAGGAGCTCAGGCACCTTCAGCTACAGCTTCATGCCAAAGAAAGTGAACCATCACTACTGGAGGAGTATCAAATGCTTATGGATGATAGTAATCAGCTGGCCCAATCCATTCTCAACGGCGCCTCTAAAAGCACCGACATAGTGAAGAGTTTGAGCTCCTTTACCGCAGACTCTCAAAATTTTTACTCTTTCACAGATTTACAAAAGGAAGTAGACACCTCACTGACTTTACTTAATAATCAGATCGGATTTCGAATCACCATCAATAAGATGTTCGGCAATATCCCCCCTATAGAGTGCTATCCAGCCAAAATCAATCAACTCCTGGTCAATCTCCTGATGAATGCCGTGCAAGCCATAGAGCATGAAGGTGAAATCACCATCAGGTATTACAGAAAAGACGATAAGAGAATCGGGCTCGAAATTCTCGACGATGGAGTAGGTATTCCACAGGATTTACACGAACAGGTCTTTGAACCTTTTTTCACCACCAAAGACACCAACCCCGGTCTTGGACTCGCCATTGTAAAATCAATTGTTCAGGAACACCATGGAAGTATCAAACTGGACTCTAAACCGGGAAAGGGAACCAAGGTGAAAATTTTTCTCCCGGTAAACCAGACCGCCCATCCGGAACTAGAATTGTAAACGCACAAAAAATTGTCTCTTAGTAAATAAACAAAAAAAGCGATCCATACATACTTCGAATCGCTCAGTTGTACCCGGAGCGGGAGGCTACGTGCCCCGCTTGAACCCACACGACCTTAAAGGGGATCAAGCAACATTCGTGTGGGGTATTACTATATAGTTATATTCTGAAAAACCGAATTAATCCACTGTGAATTAAGAAACGTTAGGACGCAAAGGTGGGTGGGGCATCCAAGCCTTGCCCGGCCGGGACAAGTGTGAATCATTTTGACTCCAGAAAGTTTTAAAAAAGGCCAAAAACGATGAGTCAAAATGATTTTTTGCGTGCGACCGGCTAGGTTGGTGCCTTCTGTCGTTTAACCAGCTGTTTTCTTTGCCTACGCGGCCCGGGGCAAGCAAAGAAAATGAAGGGTTAGCAGCCAATCGGTTGGATTGAGTCATATGAGATGTCAGATTGCGGATCACTATCAACCTTTTATACAATCTCCCCACAACTTTATTGCTTGATCCCTTAAAGGTCATGCTCCTATATTCTTCTTAAACAAAAAAAGCGATCCATACTTCGAATCGCTCATTTGTACCCGGAGCGGGAGGCTACGCGCCCCGCTTGAACCCACACGACCTTAAAGGTCATGCTCCTATATTCTTCTTAAACAAAAAAAGCGATCCATAATTCGAATCGCTCATTTGTACCCGGAGCGGGAGGCTACGCGCCCCGCTTGAACCCACACGACCTTAAAGGTCATGCTCCTATATTCTTCTTAAACAAAAAAAGCGATCCATAATTCGAATCGCTCATTTGTACCCGG
>NZ_JAVKCA010000024.1:0-76133 GCF_040222955.1 Marinoscillum sp.
CTTAACGTCCCCTCTGTGCCTCCCACTTTCAAATCAACCTTCACTGAATTCGCCGTGGCCTGAAACTTATACCACACGTTCGAGTACGGACCACTCGGCCAACCCGAAGGGCGATTCTTGTCTGGTGTGGCCCCGAGGTTATTATACTGGCCTTCGCCAGAGCAAAATCCTACCTGACTCGGTAAAACAATCGCATTCGCATAATGGTCGTTGCTCTGGGCACTGGAGATGGTACTCCCGGCTATCAGGCTGAGAAAACAAGCAAGGAATAGGATAAATCTGGAAGCGCTGCGAAAAAAAAGACTACAGCAAATGGCGCACTTTCTGCGCGAAAAAAATAAGGTCATCATGCGGTTAGGACGTTGGACTAAAAAACGTCACCAAAATCGGTTTTTTTTTTCTAAAAACCAACGCATTCAGTTGAATACAACGCACTTCAAATGGGTATATGCAAAAACCCTCCTCTGGCATCAGTTTGAAACTGAAGCCGACTGATTACAGGAACGCAACATTGAGTAGCCCTTTGGATCCAGCATAAGTGCCTGATGATCTGATATGGTGCACTTTGAGGGCATTCACCAAGTTATTAAACCTGATTAATTTCTCCTTTTCCTCAGGCCGCATTTACTGAAGCTTACTTTTTTATCCTTCTTATTTTGCCAGTTACAAACTGACCACTTATTTTTAGGCTTAAGTAAGCTGCGCTAAACTTAAGCCAGGGAGGGGCGGCCAAGAAGATCGCTGACGCTTTCGGGGTTTCCCTTGATTTCTTAGTGGGCGAAGGGCAGAACGCTTCTTTTGATAGAAAGATGGTTCAGCGTATGCAGGAGATTGAGAGCATGGAGCCTGAGTTCAAAGACAAGCTCTTTTCGGTGATCGATTCGGTGATCAGGGACTACAAAACTCAAAAGGCTTATTCATAAAAAAGCCCTCACATCGCTGCAAGGGCTTGCTATACTTTCTTTTCTTGGACACGAGCGACACGCTCGCGCCAGCTAGGGGATTAAAACTCACATAGACTTATACCAATTACCATCATCAGTAAAATAAGATTCAGTAACATTACTATCAACTTCAATTTTGCCTAATCTATCAATAGTATATTTCACTTTTGTTTCTCTGGCGTACATGTTGTAATTGGTCTTATCTGGGCCCTCAAGCAATTGATAACTATATGACAGTATATCAAAATTTTCATTTATTAACACAAATTGTTCGATTTGATCAAACAAATAGCCAGCAATAGTTACTCTTGACTGAATCTCTCCTGCATAATTATAAACTATTAACTCAAACCAAAATTCTTGTTCATCACTGTCTTCCTTATGATCTTTAATTACAATTACGGCAATCAATTCATCATTTATCTCATACTTTAAAAAGTAACGATAGTCATAAAAATCATTGTATGATTGAACAAAATTGAAAAACTGACTAGTTATATCTGCAAATCTATTTTTCTTATGTTCACCCGAAGATTCATCATAAATCATTCTGTAAAATGAAAAGAGGTTTTTTTTATTTATTACCAACGGCAATACACCTTTTTCAAAATTCCCTAAATATTCACTGAAAAGCTTCTCATTTGTCGGTTTGCACCCATTACATGACATAGCTGCAATTGATATCAATAAACCTAATATGGTCAATTTAATCTTCGAAGTTAATTTCATGGCAAGTTGACTTTGTTTTTTCTGACTTGTGTCAATGTATAAACCTTACCCGAATAATTTTTGCTCGTGAAGAACCCCGAACTATTTTTTACGAAATTATTTGAAGAAGCAGTTCCTTTAGACGACCATTTAGTTCCAGGATCATAAAATCGATAGGATTTACTACCTGTAGAAAGATTGGTTATTCTCGAAGAAATTGCTACCCAATGATCTGTAACTCCGTCACCTGTTTTTGAGGACTGTCCTTTTTTATAATCAATCCCAATTAAAACAGATTTCCCATTATCGATTTCCGAATCAAGATAGCTCATCGCATTATTTGCATCACCATGTTTCTCGATACTATAGCCTTTTTCAGTCGCTTTTTCAGTTGATACCTGTATACCTGAAAACCAAGGCCCAGGTGTACCCCCTTTTAAAGCTTCTGCACTCGATTTTGCTACCATTTGAGAAGAAGCATCGAAACATTGTAATGTCCTCTTTCCATTTTCATCATAAACTTGATCGGTAACAAAATCCCCTTCATCTAAAACATGTTCTTCCATAGTGGAAAGATTATTTTGATCATATGTGTAAGTCACATCTCCTTGGCGGTATGAGTGAGATGAACCAATATTGGTGTAACCTTCAATCTCATCGCTTCCTTCTCTCCACATGGTTGATGTTACGTTACCATCTTTATCATATGAAGAGTACCAATCCATACCTGTTGGATCTATCATAGAAATAGGATTATTACCTGCCCAACTATATGTTGACCAAGCGTAGAAGTTTTCTGAGTGAGGATCAATTTGCCAAGTTCGTCCTAACCACTGATCGTACATTCTGGCTTCAAAATCGTAGGTGGCCAGTTCCTCTTGTTCTTCTTTAGATTGGTAGAGATAAAGGTTTTTATCCCCAGAAGTATAGCTATTAAACGTGCCACCGAAAGGGTAATAATCATCCCGCTGGATTACATTTCCTCCATCGTCTACAGTCACCCGCACGTTGCCCAGGTGGTCGGTAAGGTTGTACTCATACGCAAAGCTGGCGCCACTCTTGCGCGCCCGGCCCTCCCCGTGCCGGATGAAATCAAGGGCTTCGCTATTATACTGAATGCCACCCACATAGTCGGTGGTCTCGTCAGCACCGCTGGTTTTGTCAAAGAACTTGCGCAGTTTTACACCCAGGGCATTGTAGGTATAATAGATCGTACCCTCAGGAACGACCACCTCCTCGGGTAGGTTCAGATAATTATAGCTGATGTTGGAAATTCCCTTGTTCGCATCGCTAGTCATGTTGCCATTGGCGTCATAGCGATATTCATTGGCCAGATTGCCTTCGCTGTCTTCTTCATCGAAGAGCGCATTACTCGCACTATCCCCCACACTGGTCAGTTGATTTCCGAGATATTCATAGGTCAGATTGTCTTCCAGGGTGCCCTGATACTTTCTGGTCAGTTTCTTAATGTTGCCATTCAGGTCATACCTGATCCCGTTATCATCGCCAGATACGGTATACTGATCTGAATAGCCAGGGTTAACCGAACTGTGCTCCGCCTGCTTCAGCCTGTTCAAACCATCATAGGTAAAATCATAATACTGAAGATCATCAAAAGTGGTAGGTTGCTGATCCAGACTTTTCCAAAGTATGCGCCCAATGTTACCATTGTACTGCTCATGGCCGGCAGGACTGTCATCGTACTTCAGCTCTAATCCAAACTTATCGTTACCGTCATCATGATCGAAAGTACCCCCATTAATGGTTGTCAGCCAACCCCGCTCGTTGTAGCGATAGTCCACGGACTGTGCGCTGCCACCCAGGTTTTTCTCTATCAGTTCACCTATGGCGTTATAGTCATTGGCCACCAGGGTCACAGGAGTCTGACCATTGATCTGATGGGTATGACTCAGCAACCTGTCCATGTGATCATAAGTAAATCCCTCTGTGATGGTGGTGGTATTGCCATTGCTCTCATGGGTGGTGACCGTGCCAGATAGCAGTGAGGAAACCTTGTTCTGGTAGGTATTGATCACCTTATTGTAGCCATTCAGGTGATGCTGGCTGATGGCGGCCTTCATCCGGTAGCGGGCATCATACCAGGTGCTGGAATAAAGGAAATCACTGGTTCCCAGTGTCTTGATCAAACTGCCTGTCTGATGCCCCCTGGCTTGTGGTCTGCCCCCGGCATATGCATACTCTGTCGGCCAGGACAGGTCCTCCAGAAACTCGTATGAATCATAATAGGAGACAGTGTACACCTCTACCTCCCCAGGAGTACTGGCATCCGGGAAAGCCGTGTTGGTATACCCGTAGAAATCACCCGAGCCATCATACATCTCCGGGAGATTCTCGTGCGCTTCCACTGCTGCAAGCATTTCCTCATATCCGTCTTCAGTGTACAATGCACCGGTGATGACCGGCCGGTTTTGGCCGTCATATTTGGTAAACATCCATTTATTGGCATTGACCTTAGCAGGATCAGTACTCACCAAAAGCGAACCATGCCCTGCGGTAGTAAAGTTGGGTTTGATGGTCACGGACCCGCCCTCACCGATCAAATAGGTACTCCTATCGTATGAGTTCAGGATCAGGTCACCTGTCACTATGTCATTGGCTCGCATATTGGCATCCTGGGTAAGCACCAGGCGATTAAATTTGTCGTAGATCATGAAAACCTCACCAGCACCGGGCACTTTTTTCGCAATCATTCTTCGCCGACTGTCATACCTGTACGTAAACAGCCATTGATCTCTAAACGTTGAATCATTGAGCATGGACCAATGTCCAGCTGCCACCATCAATCGGACCGCCTCTGGAGGGACAACCATGGTCAGCAAGCCAAACTGATCATATGCGTAAAGTGTTCGGACATCACCATACTCAGAGGTCAGCTGCTTGCAGACAACCTGACCATTCAGGTTGGTGTAAATAGTAGAAGTATTCCCATTTTCATCTGTGGTCCTCGTAAATCTCAATTCACTGATGGGATAAATGGATTTCGTGATCTGTTGATCTGATGTAAGGTCTACCTCCAGCTTGACCACTTCATGTCCACCTTCATCATTCACGCCATATTCATACCTCACCACGTGGGTACCGCCTTCAGCAGAAGGTTTCCAGGTCTCTCCGGGAGAAGACTGTTCCAGTACCCGCTGTAGTGGGGAGTTGTCGAAAGTCTGTTTGGTATAGGGATAGGTATTGTTGCTAACTGCTTCTGGAGGATCTGCATAAAACCCCTCCAAATCCAAGGTGAAATCTGTCTGAAAACTACCGTCAGTGGTTGAAGCCTCATACCCCAGTGGTTGCTTATCAGGCCTCCCGTAGTTATCATACAGTTTTCCCATGACCACATCCTTTGGAACCAATGAGCCGGATCCCTTCCTGATAAGGGTCTGAATGGGTCGACCAAGCCCATCAAAGTATGAGAATTCCGCGATGACCTCATTTTCATTGACATTCCCTGTTAAGGCAGTAGTTTGCTCTGTTCGGGCCGTGTACTTGGCTACAAAATTTTTGGTGGTGGTCTGTGCAAAAATCCCTCTCAATGGCACTAAAACCAGCAGCAATAGGATAAATCGAGTGTAGATAGTCTGGCGCATATCAGTTACCAATTAGGTTATAATCATAATTCTGAAGGTGGTAACCTTCCTGATCCTTCACTTCCTTGAGCCGTCCATTGGAGTCATACTGGTAGTTTATCACCGAGCCGTCAGGGCCAATCATCGATTCTGTACCGTAAAATACATGTTGTATATAGTTGGTAAAAGCTGCGTCATAAGGATAGATACGTACCACATCGATATGCGAATTACCCGAAAGGCGCACATTGAAAGTCGCCCCTTCGGCCAGGTGGCTCCAGTCCAGAATTCCAAATTTTCTACTCCAGGTACCATATGGCGGGTCATCTACAAAGGTCATGGTGACTTGTGCTCCGCCCGAAGAGGTAGAGGTAACCTGGGTGTTGGTGGTAAACGACTGGTCTTCCCAGTACTCAACGATGTATTTACCTTTTGCCAGGTCTTTTGAAATCAAATCTCCATACGCCAGGCCATAGGACCATCCGCCAGTAAACGGATTGTCATCTATGTGACTGCCTACACTATAGAAATTCGTGGGGGGACATCCAAAATCATAGAAAGCCACTTTATTGGATGCGTCGCAATTGGAAATAGTCGCAAGAAGTTGACTGGTATTGTTCCACAGATAAACCGTACTCAGGCCGCTTTCATCATGAACCACGCGTGGTTTGTAATTCACATAATCTACCACTATGTCCGGCTCTCCAGGATATCCATCATCCGAATTAACACCATCAAAATTCGAAAAACCCCCATCGGGCTCAGCGCCGCGCCACTGATAAACCCGCTGTGGCAATGAAAGGAGGTAGTCCATTCGCTTGGCTGCTATAACGTCCTCTCCCAACCTAACCCGGTTTTCTCGCATATTGGTAGGTATCCCCGGTCCTCCCAACTCATATTCATAGGTATATTCCTTTTGGTAAATCTGGGTCCCTTTCGTCGTTTTAACCGATTTTAGCAACCGATAGGTGTCATCCGATGTATATAAGTAGTCCTCTATGGTCGTATCAGACTCATTAAGAGCGAAATGTTCAATGGTCGTTTTTTTAGTGATTCTACTCCTGGATAATTCTCCAACATTGTAAGTAGCATATAAGAATCTCAGCATGTCTTCACCTGGCTGGCCACATCCATCCTGTGATGGGTCGTACGCTCTGTTTTTCATTACCACGGCACCATTCAGGGTTCTGGAGGTGCCCCATGAAGCATATTGGTAACTCACCTCACGCTGAAGACTACCTTCCGCATCATATATCCAGCTATTGGTAAGTTGCCCACGCTGATGGCTGCGGCTGATGGATGGTACCTGCGGGTGATCACCAAACTCAGGACGTGCAATATAACCTGAAAACACATCGGGAATCATGTAATACTTATTGACGGTTCTTCCCAGTGGGCCTCCACTTTTTGTACTTTCAGTATATTCGGTGACGTATTCATACCCTACGGGTGTTCCCGTGCTAAACCTTGACGAAGGGTTGTCGTGCACAATCACACGGTTCGGATATTCAAGTTCTTCACAAAGTTCATTGTAAGATCTCTCCACCATCCCATAGTAGCTGTAGTAGGCCGACTTATCAGTAGCGTCTTCGAGTCTTCCGTCCAGCAGCTCACCAGATTGCACTGTTGCACCTTTTAAGTTGGATGGCAACTCCTCATCCGGAATGACATATTTGTAAGTTTTCTTTGACAAAAGTGCACCTCCCTTGTCATAATTCTTGATCGCCTGAATGCGCAGGCCGCCCACCAGGATGGCAGAACCTTCCGTAGGCTTCTCATAATAATAGCCGGTGCGAGTGATGGTTGCCTTCACATAATTCTGAGGTCCTGAACCATTATAGTCACCAGAGGTTAACATAAACACCGTTCCATCCTTTTCATCATCCGTATAGCTAGCCGCACCAAAAGTTTCATGAAAGGTTTTATACCTGATGTCATAGGTCGGATCATTTACATCATCTATAAAATCATAGGTATTATAATTGGTATTGACCAGATCACTTCCATTCACCGTAAAGATAAACTTGGGTGTCTTTGGTAAAGTATACCCCTTCAGTACAGCATATTCTAATTTAATCTCCAGCTCTGGATACCAGCGAACAGTCGGAGAACCCGTACCTCCTGCACCTTGAGGATCGTCGAGTAAAACAGGTATTGGCCAGTCGTAATTTTCCTGCGTATCTACGCCATTCCCATCATGTGAAAGTTTCTTCACAAAGGAAGCATCAAATTCAACCCGCTGGCCACCTTCTGACCAGTTTACATCTGACACCCGATTGGATTCGTAGGTATATAATGAATATCCGCCAGTGGGGTAATCGACACGCTCGAGGATTCCAAACTTAGCAAAAGTCTCATTCACCTCTCTATCCGCTCCGCCCCCTAGCGTCTGAGTTCCCCACCTGACATCTGGGATAGGAGAGCTATTGTCTGCACCATTATAATAGCCCCAATGATCTTTGTCGAAAGTGTTGTAAGGTGGTTGTGGGATGGAGTTGTAGGTAAATGAGTATTCCTGGTCGTTGATCGAAACCTGTGTGAGTTTCTTTCTGTCACAATTGCTCACTCCTGAAGTGGAACATTCCGATGATTTAGCAAACGTATTGATGGTGAAATTTATGTCATAGCAAAGCTCAGCTGGGCTTTGATTATCATTAAAAACATCTATCCCTGCAGGGTGAATTTCGGCATGGCCCCCTGCAAAATCGATTTTCTTAATGCGTTTGGGCCCTACAACCCTCGTACTGTATGCCTGGCTTTGCAAACCATCCTGTCCGTAATTGTTATACTCAGCTTTATAATTTATTGAATGAATATTAACGGGCCTGGTAATCTTATCGGCCAGGGTTTCATAAGTAAAATCGATTCTGTCGGAATTGGGATGAACGATACTTGTGAGGTACCAACTGGAGACGTATGCTTCACCGGAAGCTCCCTCAGCCACCTCAGGCTTTTGAGACTCAGAATCCGAAAAGGTATAAATGATCCTATCTGGTGTCTCGATTACAAACTTCACCAAATGACCTGACTGATAAGTGGGAGTGATTTCCAGGGGCTGATAGGGAATGAGGAGAGGAACTCCTCCAGAGCCAAAATAAAAGGTGCCAGAGTATCCTGGAAAGTTGAAAGAAAAGAGATCCGCCTGAGTTTCAATACTCCCAGCGGCGGCTGATTGCAATTCGCTAAAGCTAGGATCGCTTACAAACCATTCATCATCGTGCTGAATATTGTATGTAATACGTTCGTCCACTGCTCCTCTCACTGTCCGGGAAACAACACCAGAGGCATTCAAGGCCCAACCCAGTCCAACCCAGGAGCCCTCATCAGCTACTTTATTTCCACCGGCATTATAGGAAAGTGAAACCGGTACGGAAAGCGCCCCGCTACGCACCTCAAAAAGAGGAATACTTATCCTGGGTGTTCCATAGGCCATATCCACCTCATGATTACCATAAGTGCCAAGGGAGGCTGCTTCAGGTGAAGGTGGCATTTCAGGAGCTACTCCAATCTTATCTAATTGGCTTAATTCCTGCGCTGATACTTGAATAAATACAACAAAAACTAAAAGGTAAAGGATGGATCGAAAGGTCATGTGGTCGGTGAACTATCTCCTAACGGAGTTATGGCTAATTTTTCGGAGGCCAAAAAACATAAAAGTTACAAATAAAGCAACTTAATTTTTAAAAAAATCACCCAAAGGGCTATCGTAAAAATCAGTTGGAGGATCTAATAGTGAGCGTACTATCCAATGAAATGTGAAGGATTCGGAGTTCGTAACGCGCCACATCAAGTATTCTATATTCATCGATTGTATCTCCTTCTTTGATGATAATGGATTTGTTGTTCAGCATGATGATTCCTGCTGCACTCCCATGCCCTGAAACCATTCCTTTATATTTCACCGCGAATGCCTGGGCTATTTCCACATTTTTTATGGCTACTTCTTCCTGGGGTGGTTTGGCTTGTTCTTCTTCCTTCAAAAAGGGATCGGCATAATTCAGCTTGAACCGATAGCTCTGAGAACTCTCCTCAGTAAGACCCGCCGAACGTACCCTAATTGGTAAAAGGGTTTCGTCCGAATCTGGCGAAAAATTGACAAATCTGACTACAACCACACTCCAGATGGTAAATACCAGGCCCAACAATAACCATTGTTTCTTTTTATCCTTCAATCGCCGCGAATAAATAGTTTTCTAATTGTAAGGTCTGTTTTATAGGCCTTGTTTCGAGCCCTGATCCCCCATTCATAATTCCCACTATCGAGGATCACTTGAAGCTGGCTGTCGAAAATCTCCTGCTCCATCAATAAAACTGTAGCACTGTCAAAAGATGGTGTCACCAGAACAAACTCATACGCGTCTGCATCTTTCAATTCCTCCCACCAGAAAATAAGTTCCTTGGTATTGGTGGTCAAACCGTCGGCAGGAGCCAGAAGCTTCACTTTCCGATCGGAGATATCAACATCAGCATCTAACGTGAATCCACCATAGGTCCAGATGGATTGAGATATCCTATTTTTGCCCCGCACCCGCCATTCGTACGCCGATGGATCCAATATTAACCTTACCTCATTAGATGTAAGGGTGGTGTCCAAATGAACCTCCTCTGGATCCTCGAAATTTGGGCTGACAACTCTCAGCTCATACTCTACTGCACCCTCAAGTGGCTCCCACCAGAAATCTACGGTATCTCCGATTACCAAGCTACCATTGGGTAATATCTGACTGATCTCCGTTTCACTAAGATCTTTCACCTTCACAGAGTCCAGGGTGAAAAACTGTCTCGACCACCCTGTAAAGTAAACATCATTTCGGCCTCTCAATTCCCATTCATAACTGCCTGATGGGATTTCCAGTTCTACTTTATTGGTCTGAATCATTGTATCTAAGTGTACTTGTTGCAAATCGATAAATGAAGGACTCACCAGTCTCAGATCATACCCTGTAGCACCGCTGACATGCTCCCACCATAGTGTAACGGTCTTCCCTACAACCGCCGATCCGTCAGTTGGGTACCTGATTGTCATCGCCAACGACGAAATATCTGTTTGCTGAAGTGTATCCAATTTGAAACTGCTATAAAAATAATCGGTAGCGTACCCTGCATTAAACGCCCGCACTTCCCACTGATAATCCCCTTGGTTGAGTTGATAGGTAAGTCTCGTAGATGAGGAAACACTGTCAGCAACAAGAGACTGTGCTGTTTCAAACGACGGGCTAACCAGGTGAAACTCATAAGATCTGGCTCCATCCACCGGCTCCCACCAGAAGGTGACCGAATTGGTCGTCACTACTGCGCTATCTCCCGGGGCCATGAGGATCACAGGCTCTTCAGAGATATCTCTCTCCAAAACTTCCCCACAGCTAAAAAGAAGCAAACCAATCAATAGAATACAAATACAATTAGAACTGGCCATTTTTTTCTATCAAAATTAATTTCAACTTTAGTTCTGACTTATTGGTCTTTCGATTGAACTCCTTGTGAAATTCCACAGTTTCTAATGTAACTGTTTTGAAATCATTTTCCATCAATCGGATGAATTTAACCATGTTCACATACAGACCTGAAAAAATGCATTCATAGCGCTGAACGTCCTTCTCATTAAATTTATCAATCGACATTACCCTGAGGTTTAGACGCTCCGCATCTTTTACCAGTACAGAAAAAATCTCTGCGGATGATCCCTTTATTATCCTGAGTTTCAATGAATCAACTACAGCTTTTTGTCGTCCCAGAACCTTTATCTCATCGATCAACTGATGCTCCCCTTTGAGGGTTAGTCCATTCAGGTATTCATTCTCCTGATAAAGCTCATAGGTCTTCTTGAAAGACCAAAAATAACCCAAAAAACAGATCAGGGCAGTTGAAGCCAGTAGCAGGTAGACTTTATTTCTGAAAAGTAAACTATTCCACATTCCTGAGAAGTATGAGTCTGAAATTCCCTTTGGTCATGTCCTCATCGGATCGATTGTATTGTTGATAGGCCACTGAGCTCACCCAACTCATTTGTCTGACATTATCTACCCACCTTGCGTAATCTGTGGGGTCACCTGCTTGTCCTTCGATGACTACCTCGATCATCCTTTGTTCAGGGTCCTTCTTCTTTGTCTGCCGTGGTCTAATCGCAATCCTATCTAGCTCAATGGCTCGGGGAACTGAGCTACCGATCATGTCACAAAGGGCGGCAACATGCAACTCAGACCTTCCTTCAATCAATTCTTTATTCTGATCAACATATTTTTGCAAAGCCCCCTGTTTCCCTGCCAAGCCCTGTATCATCGCTGAATGATCCCTAAATTCCAGATTTCGATCGTTTAAGTATACGAAAAACAGAGCGTTACACAGAAACAAAAGAAGCAGCGTAATAAGGATGGGTAAACGGGCATTTAAGTAGAATCGTTTGAAAGGCAAGTCCCTGATACTGGAGTTAATCTCGGAAGCTCCAACCAACTTAACTGATCCGGTTAAGGCATTTAACGCTGCACAAAATGCCGGAACGTAAACCCTCTCAATTATCCGGTTGTCTAACGTCATATCCTGAGGTGGCCTGACTTCCACTGTAAAAGGTGACAACCCCAGGTCAAACTGAAAACAACCCACCTGCAGTATCTCGCCCTCCTTTTCTTGCTTATAGCGGGCCATCAGAAGTTCATTTACTGGCCCCAGATTCAATCCAATAATCTGATCTCCAAAACCCTCCATTGACTGTAAAATTTCCTTAATTTCTCTCTTTCTGGCAAAGGCATACAATTCTCCACGAAAGGTGACCAAAAAATCATCCAATTCACCATGAAAAACTTCATCTCCGAGAATCGAGTAAATGTTGTCTTCCTCTATGTCAGTGAGATGTACTCCAAACAGAACGTCATCGGAATAGATGGCCAAAGAGACCGCAAGTGTGGGCCTCTTCTTAATAAATTCTACTATGGCGTCAAGGCCAGAAAGTTCATCTTTAAAATGGATTTCTCCACGAGAATCCCTACTCACCAGAAGACCATGAAAGCTTAATCCATCAGCGTACCTAATAATACCAATGCCCAAGCACTCTTGAATAAAGAACCGATCAAACACACCAAAACCCATTAGTACACAACAGTTGGCTTGATGAAAATTAATAGTTTATTATCGATATTGTCTTTGGACCTTGAGCTAAAAAGCCATTTAATGATAGGTATGCGCGACAATAAAGGAACACCACTGCCGCTCTCTGACCTGCTGGCTTCTTCTAGCCCACCTATGACTACCATCTCTTCATTTTTCACCCTGATTTTAGAAATAAATTTCCGTGTTGAGTTTCCAGGTGGCGCACCTTTCGCTTCGGGCGGAATGAAGTCGCTGAATTCAGCTTCTATGCTCAAGGTGACATCTTCCATATCACTCACAAACGGATTGATTTTCAAATCCAGATTGGCTTCTACTTTTTCATATTTTGGAGTGACTGTAACAATGGGATTTACGCCCCCGGTGACGTTCTGGGTCTCAATCAGATAATAAACCGATTGACCAATAGTAAGGCTAGCTTCATGCCCGTTGAGTGTTGATAATTTTGGAGTGGATCGAATATTGATATTGTTGTTGGCTTCCATTGCTTCAATTGTCGCATAGAAGCTGGGTGTGACTCTTCCTAAATTCATAATTCCACGGCTATCCAAATTGTTAAGGACGCGATTGAAGGTGGCTGAGCTAACCGTCAGATCCACTCCCGAAAAAATCTGACCCTGGGTAGTCGGAACCGAGTCAGCCAGAAATGCCTTTATACCCGTCCTCAAAGAGCTCCCTTTGCGCACCTCTACCACCATAACTTCTATCAGTACATTAGGAACCGATCGATCTATGTCTTTCAGGAAATTCAAAAGCTTATTGGTGGCCTGTTCACTACCTGTGAGAATCAATGCATTGAGGTCATTAAATGGTTTGACCAGCACCTGTTTCAATAGAGGTTGAGGGATAATCTCCTCCACACCCTGAACTGAACGATTCTTAAAGGAATATACCCTTGCTTCATTCAAAATTCCTTTTTCGGTTTCTCCAATTAGGTAAATGCCATTTTCAGTAATCGAATAGCTCTGACTGGAGGACTCCATAGCGATACCGAGAAAATCCTCGAAGGCCACAGAATCAAGATAGCAATTAATCAGCCCCTGAGTGGTACCAAGCATGATATAATTAATATTCAGCTGCTCACTTACCTGTCTGATGAGATCGGATGCTGGGGTCTGGTTGCAGGTTACAGACATAAAAGGACGCCCATGTTTGTAATATGTGGTGAATTTGAGATCAGAGCTTCCGCGTGTTCCTGCCCCACTCAATTGGCTCCCCCCTCTACCACTCTCGGATGGGACGGGGATCGGACTGGATATTTGATAGACCCTATCCGCTCTCTTTATTAATTTAAGGTTATTGGCCTCAGCAAAGTTTTCAATGGCCTGAGCAATGGGCAAGTTGTTGATAAACGCATTCACGGGTTGGTTAGCAACTGACTGATTAACGATGAGGTTATATCCTGATTGGAGTGTTATTTCTTGCGCTACTACTCCCAGAAGATCATTGTGAGCATTAATCGACAAGAGCTGCTGACTTGAGTCTAACACTGCAATCACCTTTGGTACTTCAGGAAGTTTCTCCTGATAAAAGGAGAAAATATTGTTGGTGAATTTGATTTGCAGATGGTATTCATCACAGATAAACAGCAATAAATCCTTTACCAACACATCATTGAAGTTGTTGGTGATCGCTATCTGCGGGATATTGCCCAGGTTCACGTTCAGTTGATGCGTTTCTGCTACCGCCCTGAGCAACTCCGACAAGGGGGCGTCAACCAGTGTAAAATCCACCTTTTCGGTAAGTCCGGGTACTTCCTTACTCAGGGTATCAAGCCGCTCTGCAAGACCAACCGTGCCTTGCGCCTTCCCTAAGTAGACGGCAAACAAGATGAGAATATAAAATATAAGTGATTTGCTCAAAGTAAGTACGTAAAAATTTCCTCCAGAGAGGTTTCCCCCTGCTCAAATTGTTCAATTGCGCTGGTCATCAGGCTGCCATTTTCGGGTTTGTATTGATCCGGTTTTGAAAAAATCAATTCCTTATTGAACTCCGTGATGTTGACCATTTCGTAAATGGCTTTCCGCCCTTTGTAGCCGGTTCCATGACACTCACTACATCCCACAGGGGTAAAATAACAATCTATTTGCGAATTCTTCAAAATTTCTGGTAAGTGGGACAAATCTGATTCCCTGGCCTTGCAGGTGGGACATAACCTTCGCAATAGTCGCTGGGCCACAGCCACATTCAAGGTGTCTGCGATGAGGTACTCCGGGATGCCCATCTCCATGAGCCGGGAGATAATCCCAATGGCCGAATTGGTATGTAATGTGGACATGACCAAATGACCGGTCATAGCTGCCCTGATCGCTATCTTGGCTGTATCCACATCCCTAATCTCACCCACCATAATGATATCCGGATCTTGCCGCAAAAATGTTCTCAGCGTGGTAGCGAAATCCAAACCCACCTTCTCATTCAATTGCACCTGATTAATTCCATCGAGCGTGTACTCGATGGGATCTTCTATGGTGAGGATATTCGTAGTAGACACATTGAGGTACTTGAGTGCACCATATAGCGTGGTGGTTTTGCCGGATCCTGTTGGTCCACTGATGAGCACCATGCCCTGTGGTCGGGAAATGGACGCCAGAAAAAGTTTTAACTGATCGGGATTAAGGCCAAGCTGTCGTATATCCAGATTGGAAGCATCACTGGAAAGTAATCTCAGTACCACCTTCTCTCCAAACAATGTGGGGAGTACCGAAACCCGGATATCGTATTGGCCTTTTGCATTTTTAATCAGAATACGCCCATCCTGAGGCAATCGCTTTTCTGCAATGTCCAGGTTGCTGATGATCTTGATCTTATTGATGTACTCATGATATTTCTCCTTTTTGAGCTCATAGCGCTCGACCAGCTTACCGTCCAACCGCATTCTGATCCTGGACCGATCCTGATATTTTTCTATATGAATATCACTGCACCCAAGCTCGTTGGCTTCCGAGATCATTTCACCAATAAAGTCATCGGAATTTACGTTTAGTGAGCGGATGGAATCTCCCTTTGATCTAAGGTAATATTTAGTGAGTTGACTATCTATCCATTCCTTATCCGCATGCTCTATGTGTATTTCCTTTCCTGTGATCACCGAAAGCTGTCGGGTCAACACATCTAAGTCCGGAGCGTCGGAACACAGCACCAACCGCTTCCCTTCAGCTGCCCTCGGAAAAACCCGATATTTCCAGGCAATCGAAGTTGAAAGCTCATTGATCAGATTAGAAGAAATAGGCGCTGACTGGTCCAACATGAATATCAATATATAAAGCAACGGTAAATATAGGGGTCAAAAACCCCGCAAGCGGAATCAAATTCCTCTTTTTGTACTTTTCTGAAAAGCGTTTGGCCATCAAATGAATACCTAATGCAGCCATCAGCCCGATGTTCAGCCAAATGACAAAATCCGGAAAATCAAAATAAACAGACACGATCATCAGATATAAAACATCCCCTAGTCCAAACATGCCTGAGAAACTCAGGTGATTGCGCCAGCGAATCACCAACATAGACAAACCTATGGCCACAGCAAGGAAAACCCAATTAAAAACAACACTGGAAGGATCAATGGGACGAACCAAGAAATGAAAGAATACTGGCAGCAACGCAAAAAAAAGGATCAGATAAAGATGAATGCTTCTGCTTTTCAAATCCTGCCAAAAAATCATCAATGAGCAACAGGTGTAAAGCAGAAATAAAATCACATACATCAGTCCTTTTGGGTCTCTAGCATGTTTCCATCCTGATCGATTTCCCAAATATTCATCACGCCATCCCCATCAAAATCCACCTGCGCAGTGGCTCTGGCCACGTACGTAGTGGGTGTAGCCTCTATGATTTCTATCAGGTAGTTGGCATTTCCTGCTTCCTCACTCACCAGTCCCTCCTGCTCAAACCCAATCTGATCCAGGTTGTCGCTAAACCGGGAGTACTCATAGTAATAAGTCTTTTGCAGGGTATGCACATGCTTGAGGGCCTGCTTGGCTTCAATAGACCTGGTACGGGTAATAAGTGGCATCAGGGAAGGCAGGGCCAATAAAACCAATATCCCAATGATCACTAACACTACCAGTAATTCAGATAGGGTAAATGCCGCCAGCCGCTTTTGATTCAGTTTACTCATAGATTTGTTTGGACTTTCGTCAAATTTAGGAAAAACCGCATTGGTTTAATCATTGAGCAACTCCAATTTAGTGAAGATGATCCGTAACCTTACGATATTTCCGGAGCTGAACTCAGATGCCAATGAGTGATTATTTACTGGTCTAGTGCAAAGTCTGACTTTTCATGCGGTAGCCTTACTTAACTGGTAAGGCTTCAATGCCAATTAAGTCAGTTACAAACTGACTGAAGTTATGCTGTGTTAAACTTAAGCCAGTAAAGGGTCCTTCAGTCCCCAGATGTATTTTTGTTTTGCAAGGCGGAAATTTGTTTTTCAAGTTTTTCAACCCGCTCATTTTGTTCAATAAGATGGAGAGTCAATTCCTCAATCTTTTTCAAAAGCTTGATATTCATATCACCTAGATCAATTCCATTTTCTTCCATAGTCATTGCAGATGGAATTTCTGGAAGGTGTCTATTTTCCGCGATATACTTCTTAGTTGCATTTAGGGATAATAGTTCATAATCCTCATCAAACACATAGTCTGGACCTGGCACTAATAGATCTACTTTTACTTCGTTAGCGTGAATATTCCCTTTAACGGTAAGCTTGGAGTCAGGAATTGTGGTGCCAATTCCAACCTTTCCATCGTAAGTAAATCGAGTGCTGAAATTCTGATTTCCGGTATAAAGATCAATATGCTCCAGGTAATTATTGTCATTAACAAAATCAATAGATTGATGATTCGTATTATCAATTATTGCCTGAAGCTTTAGTGTGGTGTTTTTCCATTCAGTTCCGTTAGCAGTTCTTATTGACTTAAATTCCAATTTTTGCCTTCCCACTTCAAATTTTGCCCCTATTTTGATATCATCCACTGAGGTTCCAACTGCAGCAGATTTTGTATGCAAAGCAGCTATGGGATTCACAGTTCCAATTCCCACATAACCATTAATGTCAATGATAAGGTCTTTTCCCTGTTGCCAGGTTTGTCCTCTACCAATTACAAAATTATTATTTACTGATTCATCTATACCTGTCACCCACCTTTGTTCTCCCGTGCGCAAATACTGAACCAGAGCATTCCCAGATCCACTTTGCTCTACTGTTAACCCGGCATTCTTATCTTTCTCAGCTGAGTTTTCTTTAATATGAACTAGACTAATTGGATTTGAAATTCCTACTCCAACTCTGCTGCCCGTATCAGTAATTATTTGCGCTTCTCCAAATGAGACTAAGACACAGATAAAAACTAAACTAATTGGGCCTTTAATACTTGATAGATTTACCATAGCGGATTGTTTTTCTAATAATTCTCGTTTTTATTAATAATAAAATGCTAAACTCTAATTCTGGGACCTGCTGACATCCCACGTACATGGCTTTAAGTTTGGTTATTCCTTTTAGACGTCCATTTTGCTTCTCTAGCTCAATCAGATGACACATCAACTCTACTACTTTCTTCAACAACCTGGCTTCATTTCATCCAATAACCAACCACCGGTACATATGACCAACAAAACAAATAAAGGAAATTCTCAATTCGAATCAAATCTTTCATTGTGAATAACATATGCGTTACAATTGAGACAAAAAACTGTACTCTGTACTGAAGCTAGTCCCCGTCCCAGTTGATGCTTCCAGTGGTTTCAAAACGTTGATTCATTTTAAATAACCCAATCATATAGAAAGCTCTATTGCTATGTATATAAAGTTGTTTATGACAGTATTAAGAGACAATAATTATTTATCAACCTCAATTTCATTTGGTGAAAATTCAAATTACATTCACAAAATTTATATTGTACTATGAAGACTCTTTTGGTTATTTGTATTGCGGGTGCGTTGGCTTTGAATGCTTGTACTACGGAAATAATTGCGCCAGCAGGTTCTCCGGGACAGGATGGAATTGATGGGCGCGACGGGAACGCAAATGTTCAAATTACAATTCACGATGTGACTTGGTCTACGCCAGATACTGTAATTTGGGTTGCTGAAGTTCTGGAAGCAAACATCATGTTGGATATCTTGGAAAATGGAACTGTGCAAGTCTTTCTCTCAAATGATAAAAAAAACTGGTTACAAATTCCGTTCACTTTTGACTCCTACCAATATTTGTTCTGGTACAATAAAGGAAAGGTTACCCTAAGAGCAAAAAATGGGGGTAAAATTATGCCGTCTAATAGATTATATAAACATGGGAAAATTGTAGTAATAGAAGGAACAATCTAGTCTAGACAAGGCAATCTATCCCGCGGTATTGACTTATGTGGGGTTAGTACTGTTTGGGTTCTTGTTTGACATGCCGAACTCTTAAGATCCTGATCTCTTTATCCGTATGTCTATAAACAACCCGATAAGAATGTTTTTCAAAAACCCGGTAGTTCCCTGAGTTATCATTCTTGAATTTATCAGGTGGGTACATTTCGGGATGATCAGCCAGCTTCTTAGTCTCCGTTAAAATCTCATCCCTTACTTTCTTCGCATTATTTAGGGATTCTTCTTTTATCCGTTTGTATGCGTTTTTGAGTGAAGCTTCCGCCCCTTTATTCCATACCACAATTGGTTTTTTCACCATGACTTGGATCGCACTTCAACTTCCTCCTGGGTATAAAATTCTTCTTTATCGATTGCTTGATCCGCATCGTCCAATTCTTTGTTGTACTGTTCTAAACTAATGTGCTCATGCTCCTCTTTCCACTTAGCAAGTTCTTTGATCAATGACTTATCATGAACAGTCGCCAGCCACTCCATCAATTCCAGTTTTAATGCCTGTGTTGTACTCATATCAAAAAGCTTTTTCACAAATTAACGATTTATTTGCATGATTTGATCCATAGAGAGACGATGATATTGCTCAACTTCCTCTGTTAGTCCCGATATTTCATTCTGAAAATAGCTTTATGAGTGGCTGAGACTGGTACCCTCCTCTGGCTTCAGTTTGAAACTGAAGCCGACTGATTACAGGAACGCAACATTGAGTAGCCCTTTGGATCCAGCATAATCCATGGCACTGGAGTATGGATAATATTCAGCTTCGTATACCAGGCCCTCTGTCACCGGATTATTATGGCTCAAGCAATATTTGTGTGGGTTAACACTATATAGTATATTTTGTAAAACCGATTAATACACTTGTGAATTCAGAAAAGTAAGGACGTAAAGGCGGGCGGGACATCCAAGCCTTGCCCGGCCGGGACAAGTGTGAATCATTTTGACTCCAACAATTTCCAAAAAAAACCAAACACTATGAGTCAAAATGATTTTTTGTGTGCGACCGGCTAGGTTGGTGCCTCTGTCATCTAACCAATTGTTTTCTTTGCCTAAGCGGCCCGACCTACGCGGCTCGGGGCAAGCAAAGAAAATGAAGGGTAAGTAGCCAATCAATTAGATTGAGGTATATTAAGGTTTCAGATCACTTCCTCACCATCCATCTTTAATGCAATCTCCCCACAGGAATTCTGCTTGATCCATTATTATGCAAATAGTCCAATCGTTGATCTTTCATCTCGTTGGTTGATAATTCAACCGGCCGATTATCTTGCTGCCAAAACTGATACTTTACATTATTGCTATTCTTCTCTCCTGCCGATCGAAACAGCCACAGCATCCAATTTTTCCTGCTCTCCTGCAAGTTCTCCTCTATCTCTTTCAGTATTTTCTTGCTGGTAAATTTCTTAAAGTCCCTCAGGATCTCAGAGAGATTGCCACCTTCCTGAGCAGCAACGATGAGATGAACGTGATTGGACATCACACACCATGCATACAAGATCAAACCCTTTTCGTTTTGACAATACCGTAAAGACTCCACAATTATATCTTTATACAATGGTCTGGATTCCACCCATTGAACAGTGCAAAGGTGATAAAGTGGGGGGCCTTATGATCTGATATCGTGTACTTTGAAGGCATTCACCAGGTTATTAAACCTGATTAAGATTTCCTTTTCCTCTGGCTGCAATTACTGAAGCTTCTATCCTCCTTATTTTGCCAGTTACAAACTGACCACTTATTTTTAGGCTTAAGTTACGCTCCGCTAAACTTAAGCCAGGGTGGGCTTCATACTTTTGTCTACTATTAATTTTCACTGATTTGGGGTATTCTCCAGATTCTTCTTTGATATAATGTATTCCCCCAATGAGTCATATTGATGTGCTATTTGCCACTTTCCTTCTTTAAACAACACACTATCCTTAATTGAACCATTAGAATAATTCCTAACAAACCACCCAATCCTATCACCATCCTCATATTCTCCAACCTCATCTATTGTACCATCTTCAAAGTAAACGGTGTATTTCCCATTTCTTAATTCACCCTCTCTTTCTTCATCTATGAACAACTTCCCGTTGGGGTGGTAAACCTTAAACCAAGTCTTCACACCATCCTGATAAGTTGTGGTTGTGTACAAATTACCCAAACTATCATACTCAATCAGATCTCCATCAATTTTTCCATTTAAATATTTGAAAGTCTTGTTCAAATTGCCATCATCAAAGAATATCTCTACTGGCCCTTCAAGAGTATCGTTTGAGTAGCCATATTTTCTTTTGACCATACCATTTGAATAGTAATCAGTTGCATTACCATTAAGAAGCCCGTTCTGATAGTTTAGAGATCGCTTTAATTGACCTTCTTCATAGTATTCCTGGAACACGCCATGTAGCTTATCATCCTTGAGCTCCCCCTTAGCTAACAAATTACCATTCGGATAATGCTCTTCCTTGATCTCATATTTTGAACATGCCAAAACACCTAGTAGTATCAATATTATGACAATAGATTTTCTATTTCCCATTCTTCAAATAATAAGATGCAGAATCTGCGTCAAAATAATCAGATGTATCCCTCAAATGTCTGTAATACGGACGTCCTTTTTCCTGCGGATTCATCTCAATGCTATCTCCAAAGTTCGGAACATTGTGCCATTTTCCAGTGGGATAGCTACTTTTCACTACGCCATTTACAACCTTGGTTGCAGTAGCCTGATCCATCACAATTTCAGTGACTTTACCTCCAAATTCAAATAAGTATATACCGTCTGATAAAAATCCGGCTAATTGCTTAACTGTTGAATTTGGCATTGGGGTTCTACCATCCCATTTGAAGGTTTTGCCGTTTTCTCTGAAATCCACTAAACCCTCTGCAGGATCGATTATTGCATGTGACGCCTTTCCTTTTCTCTGCAGAAAGATAGGTTCTCCTGTAAGTCCTCCAGATGAATTATAAAACTCAATTCCGCCCCCGGCTTCTGTCAAACGATAAACCAGTTCATCAACCCAATTCCAAGCACTTCCTGAAACCTCAACCTCATCCAGGCAATTACCATCCTTACATGGATCGGTTCCTCCAGTATTCGCGTTATCACCATTGCCATTAGCACTTCCAGCTATGTATGGAATGAAACCAAATTGCCTTTCAAACATATTCAAATAGTCCTTGACATCCCTTGCTGGATCACCTGTTTTTCCACCACCCTCGTTTGGATCGTCAGGAAACATTCCACTTGGGTCATTCAATCTTATCGGATTATTAAATGTGTAGTGATATGGCGTCCAACTATCCATTGCTTCAGTTAATGGGTCAATTGTGCTAAACCTTCCCAAGGCCGCATCATACATTCGAGTATCAAAATCGAGCATTGCCCATTCCTTTTGTTCTTCCTTATTTCCGAACTTATAAAGGTTTTCAGTCCCCGATGTGAAAGAGTTAAAGGTAAGCCCGAAGGGATAGTAATCATCTACCTGCATCACCTCAGACGCTACATAGGAATGGGTGGTGGTGGAGGCAGAGTGAATGGCCAGCTTCACGTCATCAAAATACGCCATCCCCTGGGTACATTTTAGGCTCACATACAGGGTGCCATCATCGGGTGCGGTAAGGCCGTTGGTGGTCCACTCCGCATAAGTGGGGGTAGCGGTGTAGAGGTTGTGATAGTCCTCCCGGGAGGCCAGTATGGTAGACTGCCCAGCCCCGTTCACTACTTTTAGTTCCATGTAAGCACGGTCTGTACTGTAGTACCTATTGCCATACCAGGCAGTGAAGTCTATCACATCGCCACTCTTTACACTGTAGGTCTGGGTAAAGCCCCCCCCACCCGCCACCTGCAGGCTGGTGGGTGCAGAACGTACGTAGGTAGAAAATAAGTTGGAGGTATTATTCGCAGCACCAGCAAAGGATGGATTTTCGTAAGCCGTGAAGTGATACTCATAGTTGAACTCCAGTGGCTCGGTGATGTCATAGGAAGCTTCAGTCACCCCGGGCCTGAAAGTGGACCTCACATTTCCCAGGTGATCTTTCAGGTCGTACTCATAGCCTCCTCCTCCAAAGCGGTATCGCCCTTCTGTATGCTGTAAAAACTGTAAAGTAGATGCAGATTCACCCACATCCTTGGTATACTGAAATCCACCCACATAGTCCATCTCCAAGCCAGTGTTGGTTTCCTTTCGCAGCTTCACGCCTCCACTACTATAGGTATATTTCACCCACCTGCCATCTGAAAATGATACGGTCTGAGGCAGATTTAAGTAATTGTAACTGATCTCGGCTATCCCTTTGTTTTGGTCGCTGATCATGTTGCCGTTATGATCATAGGAGTATTCTGTGGTCATGCTAGCACCGTTCACAAAGCCATCCTCTACGGTCAGGCTTGCTCCATCCACAGCATCTTGCACAGCCAGGAGCTGATTGCCATTTGCGTAAGTATACGTTAGGTTGTCAATGAGGCTATTGGCCCTTGATCTGCTAAGTCCCAGGATGTTTCCGTTGAGGTCATAGGATATGCTACCTACGCTAAAATGCCCGACATCCGGCATACCTGTATTGTACACGGCGCTGGTGAGTCGGTTGAGTTTATCATAGGTGAATGTATACTTTTGGCTTTCCAGGCCGCCGGATACCGTACCGCTGGCCCAGCTCATTTCTCCAATATTTCCGTTCCAGAAACCGGCTGTTTCGTATCGGAGTTCCATTCCAAACCAATCATGTGGATCATTTACGACCGCACCACCATTGATGGTGGTGAGCCAGCCTCGCTCGTTGTATCTATAATCCACCTTTTGGGCATATGTCGTTTGGCTGGTTGAATGTAAATCTTTCTGTACCATCTCACCTATTGCATTATAGTTGAGTTTTGACAGACTGATCACTCCTCCATCGTCTACCTGATGATCTACCCTTAAGAGCCTATCCATGTGGTCATAAACATAGGTCTCTGAGGCTACTACCTCCAAAGGATCAGATAAATTGTGGGTAATCTCCATCTCTTCCAATCGGTCATGTACCTCGTTGCGATAGGTATTGGTAACCCTATCTACTTCCCCCAGATAATTATCTGATATCGAAGCGATCAGTCGGTATTTAGCATCAAAGTAGCTAACACTCTTCAGGAAAATATCTTCTTCCAAAACACGACTCATGCTTCCGGTAACCTGATCTGGTGCGAGAACCTGCCCGGCAGCATACTCAAAGTTCGGCCCCCATGAAAGATCTAAAAGAAAGTCATAGGTGTCGTAATATGTTACAGCATACACGTCTGTCGCCTGTATTTGTGGAAATGACAAATTGGTATAACCATAGCATGCGCTGGATCCGTCATACATCTCGTCAGAAGCTGCTTCCGCCAGAGTTCTCAGATCTTCCACACTCTCTGACAAACCGATCACACCAGTGAGTATTGGACGATTGTACTCATCATATTTGGTGAAGGACCACTGAGGAGTAGGCTGGATATTCTGAGTACTTGCATGAAAAAAGGAAGTCCCTAGTGCCTGAAACTCGAATGACGGGGACAAAATTAAGGAACCATTGTTGATCACCTGATAATTAGTTCCCTTATACTCGGTGATGGTTTTGGTCACGCCATTGATCACTTCAGTGTTGGTCACAGAGCGTTGGTTTCCGTCCTGAGTGAGTACAAGTCTATCGCGCTCATCATAGATCATATACACCCAATCAGCTCCGGGTACCTTTTTTTCAATCATTCGGTTATTCTTATCGTATTTGTACTGAAAAAACCATTGATCTCTGAATGATTGATTGTTGACTTCTGCCCAGGAGCCACTCATTAGGCTTACGGCTTGTGGAGGGATGACCAATGCGAGTTGATCATACTCATCATATACATAGTAAGTAAGCGCATAGCCGCTTTCAGTCTGCACCGCCTTCACTCTTATGTTACCGCCAAAGTCTTTGTACTCCTTTGTGAGGTTTCCCTCCTCATCTGAGGTATTGGTTACCCACCACTCATTATCGAGTGCATTACCTACTGTGACCATATAATCCACTTTGAGTAGTGTAAGGCGCTTAAGATTATCGGTGGCACTGTAAGGAAGATGAGTAAAGGTTGTTTCGCGGCCTTGTCCAATCATCCATTTCCCTGAAGCGGCAGTTGCCTTGACCCTATTGAGTGGGGAGTTGTCATATACCGTATAGCTAAATGGATAGTCATTTGAAGCCATGTCCTCATTGGGATTTTCGTAGAACTCCTGAAGGTCAAGAAAGGGGTCATTTTGTATAGCTCCAGAATTCGTAGATGACTCATAAGGCAGAAAGCCGCGGATCTCTCGACCCACCTGGTCATACTCATGCACCTGTACCATATCACGAACATTTGGAGAAGCCTTCTTATTGATATTTTGGAAAGGCCTTCCCAAGCCATCGTAGCCCGCTATGGTCTTCACGACATCCTCAGGACTAGCCGCATTCAGGTTGGCAACCTCCGCTTCTGTTTTGTAACTATAGGTGATTACCTTGTTTAATTTCGAATCAATCTGGCTGGTAAAGTCATAAATGGAAAGATCAGGCACTTGGACGGAGACTGCCTTACTAAAGCATCCACCGTAGACATTCCTTGACCTGATGTAATATGTTTTGCCATATTCAGATTCTCCTAAAGTTAAGAAGTTTGCAGGTATGCTGACATCCTCAGATTTCGGATCAGTCATCCAAAAGTACTCATAGTTGGAGTCATTGGTATTCTGAGGATTTAGAGTAATACTACCGTTATTGTTCCTATAAGCTGTTGGTTGGTTAGGAATACTGTAATTTGGATTGCCCACGGAAATAGGTACATCCTGTGAATAATATGTGCCATCAGCTCGAAAGGCCGTTACCCGGATGGTGGTAGATTGTGTGATTTTCGGTGTGGTGTAAGTGGGGTTAACTGAGAGCAGTACCCCCGAACTTAAGTCTACCCAGGTATACGCTACAGAAGTAGGTTCATAAGCTGTGAGTGTGGTGGCGTTTCCATAGCATACCGAGAGGTCTCCAATTAATACAAATTCCTGAAAATCTATTTCCACAGTACCATATGCGTATTTTATTTCACCACAAGCATTGACCACCACTATTCGATATTCCCTGGGCTGCTGTATATTCAAGCCATTCGCTACAGAGAGTACCGTATTTGTGGTATTGATGCTTTGCCATGAATCCGAAGATCCCAGGGGTCGAGATTCCCACCGCTGAACACTCCCTGACACACCAGTGGCTACAAGTTGGGCACTATTATCATTCGGTTGGATAAAAATATTCTGAATCGTACCTGCCACATCTCTGGAGGAAACCGTTACTGTGGTAGAGACGGTGCCGCATGAGCAAGCAAAATCAATCCCGTATGTACCGGGAGTAGATCCCCAGGTCACAGTATTACCCGAAAAAGAATTATTCCCACCAGCAACATACCCAAGTGAACACCCGGAAGCTCCGGTGACCCAATAAGTCACTGACTGTCCAGTACAAACATTGGTACTTCCTCCAATGAACGCACCAGAGCACTGAGCGAATGAAATATTAGCCCCAGTGACAATAAAAATGAAAAAATAAGCTAAATATCTCATGACAACTAGTTGGCGGATTGATAGATAATTTTCTTCAAAGTGTGGCTATTCCCATTGGCTAATTCCATCACGAATTTCTCAACCCTTCCTAACCCGTCATACTCAAACTCCTCTGCGGCACCATTAATCTGCTTTTTGTAAACGACTCCTTTCAGAGGATCGTACAGAAAGGTTGATACCCGCAAGCCTGATCCTTCCAAAGGGGCCAAAAATGTACTGATGGTTCCATTATCAAATTCATCCATAATGCCCGATACTCCTTCAGGGTCCCCGGTGAGAGTCACTATTGCATCAAACTCACTGCCTTGGACAATTGCGACTGGAAAATTTCCTCCATAGGCCCACAGAACTGTATATGGCACCAAATCCCTACCAACAAACTCTTTAGGCTTCCCATTGGTATAGTAACTAATGGCCATTGTGGGATACCAGTTCCCATTTTGATCCCAAGCTTTTATGGTGTCAAGGTGCGCTACACCATCGTCCCCATAATACAAAAACCTTGTTCCTCCGACCTTTGAGCCGTTCTTGTATTCGACTTTTTCAATCAATGTTTGATGACGATTTTGTGTGAGGAGCTCCGGGGGCACCAACTCAGGAACATCAAGCGGATAACTATATTCGGTTTTATAGGATTCACCAGATTTCATCTCTTTGGCATCCTCTGTCAGCATTTGATAGTGCGCCGGGCTATAGGTGTAATTTGTCTTGGTCTCCAAAAACTCCGTAACATCTCCCGGATTATAAATCTTTTCCGTCTTCTCGGTTAGGTACTTCCAAAGTCGTCTTTCTTTCGAAAACTTAAAATATAAATCTGGTACCGGCGATTGAGCCTCTAAATCGTAGGTGTCACAATTCTCCAAATAATAGTGCAAAAAGTAAGCTGACTCAAGCTCTTGAGTTTCATAAACGAAATCTACTTGTTTTACCATGCGACCATCTATATCCCGGTAAACCTCTCTGTTTAAATAACCATTCTCCTCTGCATTGGTAATGATGGGGCTATTTGGAATAAACTTATTCGATGGGTCGTCAGGAGTGTTTTCATAAAAATGCTCAATAGCCCCCCCCTCGCCATACTCCCCAAAATATTCAGTAACCTTATCATACCCCACAAAATGTCCTTTGGCAGAGGTTCCTAACGGTACGTTTGATTCACTATTTACATAAAACCTCGTAACACCGTATTTGTGATTATCCTTTGAAATATC
The DNA here is from genome assembly GCF_040222955.1 of Marinoscillum sp. Lineage (GTDB taxonomy): Bacteria > Bacteroidota > Bacteroidia > Cytophagales > Cyclobacteriaceae > Marinoscillum. The sequence goes on from NZ_JAVKCA010000024.1 coordinate 27,484, forward strand.
AGGGAAGAAGATTCCATAAACATACCGTGGGTAGGTCATCAATCTTCCCGATGAAATGGGCTTTCCTGAAATATTAACATTGTTATATTCGAACCTCCGGATAATCTTTTTATCCGGTCTAATACCGTCCGAATGCTCAATTTTCTTAATCCTGAGTCCAGCCATTTTTGAACTCGTATTTACCAATTCAGATGAGGTGCTGACACCATGATCCAGAGTAAATGATACCGAAGGAAATAAATTGTTCTTAATGACCGACTTAACAAGGTACTTCCCTGGTTGCAGAATTTTCTTGACTTTTAAATTAATTCCACAAACCCTTGTTCCATTTGAACCTGAAGCCATGGTTTTGTAAATAATGGGTGAATCACACGGGCCTGTATAATCATCATCAGCGCAAAGAAAATCAGCAAACATTCTGGTAAATGATCCACCACCACTAGAGACATGAATTAGCTCAAAGTACTTCTCACTATAATTTTCGGTTTCCAATGTACACGTCGATTGACTGGATGGATCCGTAGAGAAACAATTTTCAGGCCCTCCACAATAAAGAGATAAATTGAATTCCACCTCACGACCAGCTCCAGCCACTTCAAACGCGGCATAATCATCCCCTTGAAGACTAATAAAAGTAGAAGACTTTGAATTTATTGATGACGTCTCTACGTTAACATCATTACTCTCGAAAAAAAAGTTGGTTGTACCTCCAGTGGGGTAGGTAATTGAATTGAGCACCCAGGCCTTGGCATAGAGCTCATTCGGCTCCCTGTTAGCACCACTTCTCACTTCAAGCAAAGCATTATTTGCATAATAAGATATCGATGGTGTTAAGCGGGCTTGATCTCCCGCACCATTGGCATATCCCCAGTGATCTCTGGAAAAACTAATTTTATGAGGCAATCCATTAGCTTCATAACCAAAAACATGTGGATTATCACTAATACCCCCTCCTTCATGCCTCAAGCTTAACAATTTCAATCTCTTGGCTAAATAATCCGGGGCTCCTCCTGAGTTAAAATAATTAAAGTCAAACGTCCATCTCTCTTTCTCCTGACCTGTTCTATCTAATAGCTGGATGAAATCCAATTTTTGTGCTGCATCATGAACGTAGCCAGTCGCCCCATCTGTATGCAAAGCCAGATCAGCACGATCGCTGGTTACAAACTTCAAAGACCCTGAAGAAAACGAAATCTCATCCAAGTACTTACTAAACGAAGTAAGCAAGCTACCAGAGAGTGATAGAGACATTCCGATGTTAATAGCAGGAAAAGGTCCTGTTAGGGCATCGGGAAGACAGCCCACATCCACAGATAATGAATACCCGTCATCTTGCTGTATATAGAAATGTTCAGCTTCAATGTTCTCGCTATTCGCGTCAAATAAAGCACAATCAGAGGACTCATCGATTCCTCCATATGTACCTGGTATATTGTTATATGTTTGAGTTTCGCTAAAATTTGGTGCCGATCTCAAGCAAAAGGTGTTTCCGTCAGGATCAGAGTCTTTATAACTAAATGATACCTCACTCCCATTAGGAGAGACAATTTTAGTCAGGTACCATGTGGAAATATAAGGATCGCTTGCAGCGTATGGAATTTCCACAAATGGAACACTAAACTTATCACTAAATGATCCCTCTGTATACAAAACTTGAGAAAATTCCTTTTCTCTGAACTGATAATTAAATCCATCGGGAGTCACAATATCCCATGTAAGGTTGTCAGTGTTAAGTGTAATCTTGTAATTGCCAATGGACAATAACAACGGCTCATCAGAATTTGGTTGGAGTATAAACTTCCCCTGATGCCCATTAAAATTAAAGTAAAACAAATCTGCCAGAGGATCAATAGTATGAGAACATGCCGTGGATAAATAATCATAAACCAGGTCATCGCCAGGGCTCTTTGGAAGGTAGCCTGAGGCTGGGTTTAACCAACCAAATTGAATGTGATCTATAAAGTCATCAAGCCCTCTCTTAGACCTAGTAATGACACCTCCAGTAAAAAGTGTCCAACCTAGCCCCACCCAGGTAGCTTCTTCCTCTACCTTGATACCGGATGAATGATAATTCAAACTTATTGGAACTTCGATCTCATTTTCCTTTACAGTGTAGACCGGAATATTGATATCAACCATTCCATTGTATTTGGAAATCGGATTTTCAATATATTTCCCAAACGCTGCAGCTTCAGGCGAGGGTGGGATTATTTCCTGAGGTGAATTCTGAGCATTCGCGCAGAATGTGAATAAAAGAAGTGAACAGACCATGAACACATTTGGGGAAGTGTTTTCTGCATTTAACATACGAGAGCTTGGTTGGTACAGCATAAATGAAGACGGTAGATTGGCTTACAAAAAAATTCCATCACCCTTTTCATAACGATCAGGATAATAGAAAGAGAATCATACCGAGCTTTGACACACTGCTAAATAAAGCACTTTTCCGTTAATAGTCAACTATAATTTCCTTTCACCTCAATCTTTTGACCTTGAGTGCAAGTCTTGGGGTAGTCAAATGATAATTTATAGTCTGCAATTTTGGTAGCCTATATGCAAAATACAGATTGATCCCAGGTTTTGGATCAATCCAAATTCAATCCTCCACGTATACCAACAAAAAAACCTTACCGAAGTGGTAAGGTTTTTGGTGGTGATCCGCCTGGGGCTCGAACCCAGGACCCACGCCTTAAAAGGGCGTTGCTCTACCAGCTGAGCTAGCGAATCGTGTGATTATTTTGCTTTTTTTTAAGGCCGTTTCCTTAAATTGCGGTTGCAAAAATAGGAAGCTTGTTTTCAAAATACAACAATGAAATACTTTTTTATCAGAATAATTCAGACATTGTTTCTAATCCTGGTCATCGGCCTTCCGATTTATGGCCAAAATGCCGAATTGTTAACCGCAGATTCCCTTTTTGCCAATCAAAAATACACAGAAGCACTGAAGAAGTATGAGAATATTTTTAATCAGGATAAAGCTTCACCTGCCATGCTCACTAAGATGGCTTTTATACAGGAAGGCCTGGGCAACTATGCCGATGCGCTATTCTACCTCAACCTTTATTACCTGAAAACCTCAGACAAGGCCGCACTCACCAAAATGCGTGAACTGGCTGAGGAGCATAACCTGTCGGGCTTCGAGTATTCAGACTTTAAGTTCATGGCCAATTTTATTAGAAATTATGAAGTGGAGATACTTTGTGTCCTGCTGGCCTTTTCGCTTTTTCTGCTCATCTACGGCTACAGCAAACGCAAAAAAGATGAGCTGCCCAGAGTGTCTCTTTTTCTGCAAGCACTGACACTCGTGCTCATAGGCCTGCTGAGCAACCAGCTTTTTCTGGCCGATACGGGTATCGTGAGCCACGACCATGCACTGCTCATGACAGGCCCATCAGCTGGCGCGGAGCCTATAGACTACATAGAAAAGGGCAATAAAGTCACCGTGCTGCAATCGGATGTCCTCTGGACCAAGATTCGCTGGCAGGAAGAGGTGGCCTACATCCGTACCAAAAACCTCAAGACCTTATAACAAAAACAGGCGCCCGATTACATCGGGCGCCTGTTTTATTTCTGCTCAATTGCCTGGGCAATTATTATTTTACCGGCTTCACCGTTTTGATGATCCTTGCGGCCACTTTGTACGGATCTGCGTTAGAGGCTGGTCTTCTGTCTTCCAGGTAACCACTCCATCCGTGAGTCTTGGTGTAAAGAGGAATACGGATAGAAGCGCCTCTGTCTGATACTCCATAAGAGAAGTCATTGATAGAGGCAGTCTCGTGCTTACCAGTCAGTCGCTGATCGTTATAAGCTCCATAAACCGCAATGTGTTCTTTTACCAATGGTCTGAAGGCCTCACATACCTTTTCTACCTTCTCTCTGGAAGCAGCTGTTCTCAAGAAAGAATTGGAGAAGTTGGCGTGCATCCCTGAACCATTCCAGTCAGTCTGACCAAGTGGCTTAGGGTGATACTCGATAAACAGCCCGTATTTCTCTACCAGTCTCTCCAGCAAGAATCTGCCAATCCAGATTTCATCACCAGCCTGCTTGGCACCTTTAGCGAAAATCTGAAACTCCCACTGTCCGGCAGCTACTTCACCATTCGTACCTTCTACATTCAAACCTGCCGCGATACAAAGATCGAGGTGCTCATCCTTAATTTCTCTTCCGAAGACATTTTGTCCACCTACTCCACAGTAGTAAGGTCCCTGTGGTGCTGGGTATCCATTGGCCGGGAAGCCCAAAGGCTTATCCGTAGCAGGATCCCAAATGAAGTACTCTTGCTCAAAGCCAAACCAAAAGTCATCATCCTCATCGTCGATGGTCGCTCTGCCATTAGACTCATGAGCAGTACCGTCAGCGTTCATTACCTCAGTCATGACCAGGTAGCCGTTTTCGTGCACCGGATCCGGGCAAACAAATACTGGTCTCAAGATACAATCAGAAGAACCCCCTTCTGCCTGCTCAGTAGAACTACCGTCGAAAGACCAATCATCCAGATCTTCGAGTTTTCCACTGAAATTACTCACCACTTTAGTTTTACTTCTTAATGATTGGGTAGGCTTGTAACCATCAAGCCAGATGTACTCCAATTTTGACTTAGCCATGTTAATTCTGGTTTATATTTTAACTTGTTTAACTAAAAAATTACGATTTAATTAGTAAAATATCTATTACTCCAAATTTTAAAAAAATAACTGAATTATTAAACATTTTTCATCATTATTTATGAAAAATTGTTAATAAACCAATAATTCTATAAAAATTCAATACAAAATCCCATTTCCGAAAGACCTTGAATCTGGTCGGAAATGGGATTTGTGATGTCTTAACTGCTGACCCTTAGAAAGAGTATACTGCAGCAATCACGAATGAAGACAAAGAGCTACCGGTTTTGAAGTCAGTAGGGCTGTTGAATTCTGTAACTACCACATCATCTTCTGAGAAAGAATCCAATCTTACTTCAGGGATAAGTGTCAGGCTACCCACTGTATAGTTGGCTGACAAAGTCAGGTCAATTACACTCTCGTCGGTGGTCAATACACCTACACCTTTGTCACTGAAATACTCACCTCTTAATCCCATAGAGAAAGCATCAGAGAAAGAATTTTGCAGGTAAAGTGCTGCACCAAAGAAGTTGTCAGAAGCGCTGGTTGCGTTCACACCCAGGTAAAAAGACTCAGACAAATCCCATCCGGCAGTCAAATCAGCCTGAAAAAACTCATCATCAAACAAGAAGTTCAGGTAAGCTCCACCGTAACCAATCTGCGCACCACCCAGGTAGTCACCTGATGGGTTAAAGTCTGTAGCATCGGTAGGGTTAAACACACCCACCATGAAGCTCACATCACCAGCAGAAATGTCTGCTTTCAGTCCTGAGTGAGAGAATGGCCCGTATGAGAACATGTATGAAGTAGAGTAGTTGAAGTTAGCAGAAGGAGAGATCACCTCATAACCCAGGAAGGTATTGAAGTTACCTGCAGTTATAGTTAACGCATCACTTACACTCCAGTATACATACAACTGATTCACGATGTTCAAAGCTGGTGCAGATCCGAATACAGCATCCGCTCCTCTGGGTCCAAATACCAAATCTCCAACGAAACCTACTTTTTCTCCTTCGTAAGCCGCAATCAAATTAACCATACCCAAAGAGAACCCTGGAAGGTTAGCAAAAGATGATCCTGGAGACTGAATTTCGTTCACTCCGTCATCATCAAAATCGGTATAATTTGCAGCGTTCAGGTTAGTTCTGAAATAAGTATCTACAGATCCACTCAGTGAGAAAGAAGGCTCTTCCTCCTCTTGTGCTTTCACGGTCACAACTGCCAGCAACAACATTGCAGCAATCAGAAATCTTTTTGATAGTTTTGTAAAAGTGTTCATAAGCTTTTTAAATAAATGAGTTTGGAAAGTTTTTGAAACAGGCCTCTGAGTACTTTAATGGTTCCCGCCTTAGAGCTCAGAGGCCTATTTGTTTAGAAGTGTTTTTTTTGAACAGAGGAGCGATTACTCCTGAATGATGGTGTATCCTCTGATGCCATGCTCGTGGCTATCAAGACCTTCTTTTTCGTGCTCTTCAGATACTCTGATGCCGATGGTCAACTTCAATACGTAGAAGATCACAAACGCACAGACGAAAGCAGCAACACCACAGATTAGCACTCCTTTGAGCTGAGTCATGAAGGTATGCTCGGCATTGATAGAGAAGATACCCACAGCGAGTGTTCCCCAAATACCGCAGGTAAGGTGAACTGAAACTGCACCTACCACGTCATCCAATTTGAATTTGTCCAGTGTGATGGCTGAGATTACCACAAGGATACCAGCGACTATTCCTACTACGATGGCATTACCTGGCTCAATCACATCGGCGCCTGCAGTGATCCCCACAAGTCCGGCAAGAATACCATTCAATACCATACCCAGATCCAATCTTTTGAAAACAAGGTATCCGGTAACGAATCCACCCAAACCACCAGCACAGGCTGCCAGAGAAGTAGTCACCAATACGAAAGACACCAACCCTGGATCAGCTGAAAGAACGGATCCGCCATTGAAACCGAACCAACCTAACCAAAGCAGGAACACACCGATCACAGCCAATGGCACACTAGAGCCTGGCTTGTCGATTACTTTGCCATCTACATATTTTCCAAGTCTTGGACCCACGATCATGATACCGGCAAGTGCACCCCATCCACCTACTGAGTGTACGAGTGTTGACCCTGCGAAATCATAGAAGCCCATCGCATCAAGTGCTCCACCACCCCATTTCCAGCTACCAATGATCGGATATACAATACCCACGAAGATCAAGGTGAAAATGAGATAAGCACCTAACTTTACCCGCTCAGCTACTGCACCAGAAACGATAGTGGCAGCTGTAGCAGCAAACATCGCCTGGAACAGGAAGTCTGTCCAGTAAGTGTATCCGGCACTGGCATACTCCGCAGAGATATCCGCAGTGGCAGAAGTTTCAAGACCGAAACCTGCAAAGCCGAACCAGCCAGGAACGTCAAAGCCAGGATACATCAGGTTGAAACCTACTAGTGCATAGGTAAGAATACCTATAATAGGAGTCAGTGTGTTTTTGAAAAGGATGTTAACCGTGTTCTTGGACTGGCCAAATCCTGCTTCCACACCGGCGAAACCCAGGTGCATAATGAAAACCAGCGCTGTGGCCATCATCATCCAAATGTTATTGGCCGTAAGTAGGTTGGCCGTAATGTCCGCACTGTAATCTGTTGCCACCGCAACAGTCTCTACAACCTCCGGAACTACCGCCGCAATGGTGTCTGCCACGGCTACCGAATCTTGTACAATCATCAATAGGTTGGTGATCATGTTCATAAGTTTTTAAGATTAAAAATTCGTTGCGAAGATTCGGCTGCCGGTTAGCACAAACCGGGGAATTAGCCTCTTTCCACACTCCAAATAAAAGGACATAATCACGAATTATCAAAATCGAAATTTTAATACTTACACATTTTTGTCACCTTATTTTAAGCTGAACAGGGTCAATTTTTAAATTTTCATTATGAAACCATCAAAATATTAATAATTATATAATCGACCCGTATTTGACGGCAGACATCTTATTCATATTGTAAAAATGCGTTTTCACGAAATAATTTGCTTTTTTTCACAATTTTGATTTCAATTTTTTAAATATTCCTATTATTTCTCCAAATAATATATGGAAATATCAAAGACCCTCAATAATCCCATGTGGTTTCATAATTTCAGATGTAAAATAGGTTGTGCCCGATATGGCCTATTTTTAGCCTATGAACATAGATGATATCCTCTTTCACCTGGGTGAAAGCACTTCTTTTGACGGGACCGCAGCCAGCCCACCGATCTACCAAACCAGCAACTTCATTTTTCCCACCCTGGCGCATATGAAAACCGCCCTGGAACACGAGGATCACATCCCTTTCTATACACGTGGGGCAAATCCCACTGTGCAGGTACTTCAGGAGAAAATAGCCGCACTGGAGGAAACCGATCATGCATTGATCTTTTCGAGTGGTAGTGCAGCCATCACAGCAGCCATTATCTCCCAGGTCAAAGCAGGTGATCACATCGTGTGTGTATCCAACCCATACAGTTGGACCAAAAAACTGATCGAAGGTATTCTAGCCAAATTTTATGTGGCAAGCGACTTTGTGGAGGCTTCGGACGCTGAGGCCATCATCAAACATGTAAGGGACAACACCAGACTGATCTACCTGGAGAGCCCCAACTCCTGGACCTACGAAATGCAGGACATTGAAATGATCACAGCTTTTGCCAAACAGAAAGGCATCCGCACCATCATGGATAATAGCTGCGCCTCGCCACTGTATCAGAAACCCGCACGCCATGGTGTGGACATCATTGTCCACTCTTCCACCAAATACCTGTCCGGACATGCGGATGTGGTTTCAGGGGTCTTATGTACCTCCGCTGATCTATACCTCTCCATTTTCAAAAATGAGTACATGACTTTCGGCGCCATTATCTCACCGCTGGAAGCCTGGCTGATGATACGATCACTGAGGTCGCTGGAGCTCCGCATGGAAAAAGTGAGTAAAAATGCTCTGGAAGTAGCCCAAGTCCTCGAAAAGCATCCTAAAATTGCCAAATTGTATTACACCCATTCTGAATCCTTTGCTCAGCCTGAACTCGTAAAGAAATACCTTTCCGGAAATGGCGGACTTATGACGATAGACCTCAAAACCAACGATGCACATCAGATAGAACAATTCTGCAATGCCCTCAAGCGTTTCAAGCTAGGATGCTCCTGGGGTGGTTTTGAATCGCTCGCGTTTCCGGCCATCACCACAATGAGCTCACTCAACTACAATAAACCCGATACGGCCATCAACAGAATAAGACTTTATGTAGGTTTGGAGGACGCGGGTCTTTTAATAGCGGATCTCATCAATGCTTTGGAAATTATCGATTAGTCTTTTCACCTTCTGGCTTTATCCCATGCTCCTACAAGGGCAAAATACCATTTCCGGTATGATCCAGAATGAATCCGGAGAGGCTTTACCTTTCGCCACTGTATATGAAGAAGGCAGCACCAATGGTACCACCAGCAATGCGGACGGACGTTATCAACTCACACTCAGCACCAGATCTGCCACCATAGTGGCGCAATACATCGGCTATGCACGGCAGGCACAAACCATAGACCTGCCTCCGGGTGAACACGCGACACTCAACTTTGAGCTGGCGCCCGAAACCCTGGTGCTTAAGGAAGTGGTCATCTCAGCCAGCGAAAAGGATCCGGCACGACAGGTGATCCGCAATGCCATCAAAAAACGAAAATACTTCGCTGATGAAGTGAGTGCGTACACCTGCGAAGTGTACATCAAAGGCCTTCAGCGGCTGGACAAAAAGCCAAACAGCCTTCTGGGCATGACCGTGACCATCGATACCGGGATCGTGTACCTCTCTGAGTCCATTTCCAAACTGAAGTACCTGCATCCGGACAAAGTCAACGAAACGATGATCTCCTCTAAGGTGAGCGGAAACAACAATGCTTTCAGCTATAACCAGGCTTCCGAGATGAGAATCAACCTTTATGAAAACAGTTTTTTCATAGAGGGACTAAGCGAGCGCTCGTTTATCTCACCCATTGCCAACAATGCATTTCTGTACTATGACTACCAAATGGCCGGCACCATAGTAGAAAATGGGCTTTTTATCAACAAAATAAAAATCATACCCAAGCGTAAGACAGACCCGGTGTTTAGTGGGTACCTGTACATCATCGAGGACAGCTGGCGCATCCACAATGTGGACGTGAAGCTAACCAAAGACAATGGAATCGAGTTTTTGGATTCGCTCTCATTCCGTCAGGTGTTCGCTCCCGTTGACTATGACATCTGGATGCCCATTTCACAGCGTTTCACCTTCAAGTTCAGGGCTTTTGGCTTCAAAGGCAGTGGACATTTTTCAGCCATTTACAGAAACTACCGGGTAGAACCCAACTACTGGCAGCCACGAAAAACAGAGCCAAAAGCAGAGGTGACACCCACTAAAAAAGCTGCAAAAAAAGCCCGGAAGGAGCCAAGCCAGGAACCCCTCCTCTCCAAAGAGGATTTTTCCAACGCTGTGGTGACTGTGGTAGAAGGAGCAAATGAAAAAGACTCTCTATACTGGGCGACTGTTCGCCCCATTCCCCTGACCGAAATAGAGGTGCGAGACTATCAGTTGAAAGATTCCATAGGGGTGATCAAAGAATCCAAGCCGTACAAAGATTCTCTGGATCAGGTAAGAAACAAGTTCAAACCAGGCAATTTATTCTTTAATGGCTATACTCACTTCAATAGCTACAACCGCAGGTATTTTGGCTTCCCTACCCTGGTGGAGGGGCTTCAGTACAATTCCGTGGAAGGGCTGGTAACTAACCTGGAGTTTTCTTTCCAGAAAAGAACTGAACAGTCTTTTGACTATACCATCAAACCCGGTCTGCGGTATGGGTTTGGCAATAAGAAGCTTCAGGCTAAGGTGGAAGTAGCCAAAATGATCAACCTGAAAAAACGACTGATCCTCACCGGAGGTCTGGGTAGATACGTCTTCCAAATCAATGAGCAGGAGCCCATCACTCCCTTCAGCAACAGCTTCTTTACGCTGGTCAGAGGGGAAAATCATATGCGCCTGTTTCAAAAACATTTTGCCTATTTTGGATATCAGAAAGAGCTCCTGAATGGACTCCTCCTCAATGGAAAACTCAGCTATGAGCAGCGCGAAACACTCCAAAACACGGCCTCCTACAACCTGTTTGATAAAACCTTTGACACAAATACACCCTTCAATTACGAACTGGCAGCGACTGACTTCCCCAAACATCAGGCCTTCACAGCAGCATTTCGCCTGCGCATCCGGTTTGCTCAGCAATACATTGAGCGCCCTGACCGCAAAATCATTCTCAGTTCCATATACCCGGATGTGTATGTTTTCTACAAAAAAGGAATCAACCTCCTGGGGGGCGACACCAACTACGACCTGGTGAAACTGGGATCAGAATACAGTCTTAGGGTAGGTCAGGTGGGAACAAGTAAAATCAGCGCCCAAACAGGATTGTTTCTGAATACGCAACGAATGTATTTCCCGGATTTTCATCACTTCAATGGCAACCTCACCTACCTCAGGCAAACAGATGGAGAAAATCAATTTCAATTGCTGGATTACTATCCCTACAGTACACAGGATCGTTTTCTCCAGGCGCACTATGAGCACCATTTCAATGAATTTATTTTTAATAAAATCCCTGGGGTAAGGCGTCTGAACCTGCAGGCAGTAGGGTCAGTAAATTACCTCACCACTCCTGTCTTAGGCCACTATTTTGAATTTGGAGCGGGCATCGAACACATCCTGAAGTTTTTCCGGGTCGATTTCTATACCAGTGTGACCAACGGGCAGCACTCCAGAGCCGGAATCAGGTTTGGGGCGGGATTCTGAGGTTATCGGAGTACCTGAAGGAACCCTTTGTATTGGGTTTGATCATATTTGATCACGTAGTAATACACCCCGGCAGGCACATTCTTGCCATCCCACACAAAATCCCTTTGTTCACTGCGAAAAACACTGGTGCCGCTCCGGTCATGAATGCTGATGTACTGAAAAGCATCATCACAGTTATCCGGAGGTAGATTTTGCCGTGGCTGTGTCAGATTGGTCAGGGTATAGGTATCATTGTGCCCATCTCCATTGGGGGTGAAGACATTGGGGGGTTCAAACCCCAAAAACAACTCATCAGTCTCCCTAATCTCAAAGGTGATGCTCATGGTGTATTGCTTCTGTACAGGGCAGCCATCATCATAGGCCAAAAAGGAAATTTCGAACAAGCCAGACTCCTGTCCCAAATCCAGCAAGGAGCACTCGGGTGTCCAGTAAAGGGTGGAAGTAACCTCAGCAAGCCCTGTTTTGCGCTCGAAGAAAAGAGACTCAGACCTGGGCAGCCGGGAGGGATTCAAAAATTCAATGGTCACCGAATCACCTGCGTCGAAATCGAAAGCAGAAATATCCATCTCAAAAGGCACATTGATTTTTAACACCGTATCGGCATACTCCTGAATCTCAGGACGGTTATTTTCAGGAATGTCCAGGTTCACAGTGAACAACACAGTGTCCTGATTGACCACATCGCATCTGTCCTGATCCTCTGCAATAAATAAAAATTCGAAAGTCCGTTTCTCTGTCAAATCCAGCAGACTGCAATCCACCACCCATTGAAAAGGAGAATTGACACTGCCCACGCCACTGGCATCTGAGAAATTCACCCCGATCCCCGATCCCTGAAACCCCCGCGGCTGCAAACTCAGGTTGACAGTGTCCTGATCTAAATCTGTGGCAAGCACGTCAAAACTGATCACATCACCATCCCGGGCAGTAACCACCAGATCAGACCCCAGCGTGACCTCCGGGCTGGTATTTGGAGGCAAAACCACCCCCATGTTCAGCCATGCCACATTGGGGTTTTCCACCTCACAGATATCAAAATCCTCAGGAAGGAGCGCCAACTGAAAATTCTGAAAGCTGGAAAAATCATATATCTGACAGTTAGTATCCCAGGTAAGTGTGCCCTCCATCAGCCCACTTTCTGATCGGGTCACCTCCACGAATAACCCCAGGTCAGCCGGGTCTTCTATGCCCGGCACATACAGGATCATTTCCAGGCTATCATTATCTGCATCAGTGGCAGTGAAACTGAGCGTCAGTACTTCATTTTCATCGATGGTGTAGCCCGGACTAAAGGATGTGAAATCCGGAAACTGATTGGGCGGTGGCTCTACATTGATGGTAAGCCTTGCGGTATCCATTTGCGGCAGCGGACAGGCATCATCACTGGCGATCAGGTCTATGATGAAGGGACCATCTCTTACTGGCGGACATCCCGGCGCGCACACCTGCACCACCAATGTATCCTGACCAGGGTTCACAAAAGACTGAGTGATGCTAAATAGATCATCCAGCTCTTCATCAAAATTGACCGGAACGGCCCTCAGCGTGATTTGCTCTCCGGCGGAGATGTTGGTAATGATGAAATCAAAACATTTATCGTCCTCGAGGGCATAGTTGAGTACGTCCACTTCCGGGTCGAAGCTGTCATTGCCGGGTATTTTGATGCCCACTTCCGGAGGGTCAGGTGGATCACAACCCTCTTCTCTGACGAGCATTTGAAAATCGCGTTGTACGGCCCCGATTTTTACCTGATCCCGCCACTCTTCCACCAACACAGAAAACACATACAACCCCTTGGTTTTAGGATTAACCGTCAGCAATCCTTTATGGGTAATGCGCAGCGGTGGATTACCCGGCACAGTATTTTCCAGAGAATATCCTTCTGCCCAGTAGACGGGAATATGCGGTTTAGCCTGAGGGATCGGCACAGGATCTGGAGCCGAACTATTGAGGGGCGTCACCAGTCGATAAACGAGTGAATCACCGTCCGGGTCAGTGCCAGTGAAGTTGGTATAATAAAGTTGATTAATGCAGGCATAGTCACTCAGCGGCTTCAATAGAACCGGAGAAGAATTGATAAATGGCTTCCCGTTTTTCCAAAGTGGAGGAATCTCTACCACGTATTTCATACCCGTCTGACCGGGATTTTCTACATTGACAATGTCCAGGTTGCGGCAGCAGCGTTCCCATTCCACATAATATCCCTCGGCATCCGCATAGGTAGAAGGTTCCAGGTCTATCACGTTGGTATACACCACCCTGGAGGTCTGCAACTCCTCTATGGAACATTCAGGATTGGTGTAAAACACCTCGCTTACGGTTGAAAGCGGAAGTAAATGAGTGGAAATGAGTCGGTTGTCCTTGTTGGAGTAGATATAAACCGTCACCGAGGGGTCATATTCAGTATTCTGCTGCTGAGCTTCGTCCCGGTATTGAATGAGGTTGATCCTATAGACACCCGGTTCAATGGTAATGAACTCAATTTCTCCCCCCACGATGTGGAAAGCCTCCAGGCCGTAAAAAAGCAACCACGCGCAGATGAAAAGAGAAATCTTCTTCATACCAAGTCTTAATCTTATAGAACAGTGTTTTTGCTCCAAACCCCAATAGAACGCCTCAGAAACTCTTAGTAGCTTTGCGCCCAATGAAGGCAAGTAAAGTTATCGAAAAGCTGGAGATTACCGGTGTATCATCTGACGGAAAGAGTGTGGGACGTCATGAAAACAGAGTCATTTTTGTAGCCAATGGTGCGCCCGGTGACATAGTGGATGTGCGAATAGTGGGTAAGCAAAAGAAATTTCTTCTTGGTGAAATCATCCACTTTCATGAAAAATCAGCCGATCGGACAGACCCGTTCTGCGAGCACTTCGGCACCTGTGGTGGCTGCAAGTGGCAGCACATACAGTATGATGCCCAGCTGAAGCACAAACAAGACCATGTGGCACACAATCTGGCAAAGATTGGCAAGACCGCCCTCCCCGACCTTCTCCCCATCAAGGGATCTGCGCAGACCACCTACTATAGAAATAAACTGGAGTACACCTTCTCCAACATGCGCTGGCTCACACGGGAAGAGATAGAAGATAATGACGAGCTCAGCCGAAATGCACTGGGGTTTCACATCCCCAGAAGGTTCGACAAAATCCTCGACATCAATCACTGCTGGCTCCAGGGCGATCCCTCCAATGAGATCCGACTGGCCGTAAAGGCGTATGCCGAGAAAAACGAACTCACTTTTTTTGATCTGAAAAAACAGGAGGGACTCCTGAGAAACCTGATCATCCGAACTTCCACCACAGGAGATCTGATGGTGATCCTACAGGTATTTTATGATGACCAGCCCGCCCTATCTGCCCTGCTAAGTCATTTGAAAGATAGCTTTCCGGAAATCACGTCTTTGCTTTACATCATCAATCCCAAGCAAAACGAAACTTTCTTCGACCTGCCGGTTCATACTTTTCATGGAGAAGGCTTCATCTATGAAGAGATGGAAGGGCTCAGGTTTCGAATCGGGCCCAAGTCATTTTATCAGACCAATAGTATTCAGGCCTACGAATTGTACAAAGTAGCCAGGGAATTCGCAGGTCCCACAGGTGATGAGGTGGTTTATGACCTCTACACCGGCACTGGCACCATTGCCAACTTTGTGGCCAAAAAAGCCAAAAAGGTCATTGGGGTAGAGTCTGTGGAAGAAGCCATTGTAGATGCACGTATCAACTCGGAGCTGAACAACATTACCAACACTACCTTCCTGGCGGGTGATATGAAAGATATGATCAATGCCGACTTTGTGAAGAAACACGGACACCCGGACGTGATCATCACCGATCCGCCTAGGGCCGGCATGCATCAAAAGGTGGTGGAGATGCTCAATGAGATAAAACCGAAAAAGCTGGTATACGTAAGCTGCAATCCCGCTACTCAGGCCAGAGACCTGGAGCTGCTCTCACCGGTTTTTGAAGTGGTGGCTGTTCAGCCAGTGGATATGTTTCCGCAGACTCATCATGTGGAAAATGTGATGTTGTTAAAGTTGAGATAGGAATTTATTTGCCCCTATCAGAAGATGATCTATAAACCATGGTTTTATAGATCACTTTTATAGGATATATTGATCGATAAACGGAAGATCAACCCTTCTCAGGACATCTCAATGATCGTCAGCTCAAGGTTGTTGATCGTATATTTAGTGAAGGCATATCGGGTTTCAAAGGTGGACTTAGCGCCAAAAACTACTGTTCCATTACCGGTGCTCCAAGTGCCACCACCACACGAGACTTAACCAAAATGGTGGAAATTGGTGCTAAGAAAACAGGAGCGCTTAAGAGCACCCGATACTACTTGAATATTAAGAGGGTCTAAATCACTTCATCCAACAAATTTTAGCAGGATCATACCCGGGATCGGAGGTGCCTCAATGGTGATTTCTTCCATTTCCACCACTTTTGAATTTTCAAGTACTTTGACAATTCGAGGATGAAGGGGGAGGTTTTCGGTCATTCAATGATAAAACGTCATTTTCCCCAGACAACACTAATAAAAAAATTGATACCAAGAAAAACCCTCTAACAAACAAGCTTGGCATAATTATGTATTTGTCTTGATTTCTTAATCATTTGACCGAAATACAGATATTAATACAAATAATTAAAACCCTAAAACATCAATTCTTGCGGTGATATTTTTTTAAAATCATCTATGTAGTCTGGTTTATTTATCACAAAATAATCTCTAAACACTATGAAAATGATTGGATCTAAAATGACTGCAGGAGCAGTACTAACAAAAATGATTTATTGGTACCTACCAATATTCGTTTTCCTAAGTTGGACTAATATTTATGGATCTACTGCGTATACGGGTATGCGCAACATCACATCCATGGAATTAGTAGCAGATATGGGTGCAGGCTGGAATATTGGAAACAGCTTAGATTCTTATGCTGCTGATGAAACAGGCTGGGGAAACCCAGTTACAACCAAACCGATGATCGATTTAATCGCCTATCAGGGATTTAAAACATTGCGACTTCCTGTCACCTGGGAATTTCATATGGGGCCAGCTCCCAACTACACAATAGATCCAGTCTGGATGGATCGAGTGGAAGAAGTGGCTAATTACGCCTTTGATAACGATATGTATGTGATCATCAATATACATCATGACGAATGGATAGTTCCAACTTACGCTGAGCTAAATGTTGTTAAAGACCGCCTCACCAAAGTTTGGACTCAAATAGCCAACCGTTTCAAAAATTATGGCGACTATCTGATTTTTGACACGATCAACGAACCTAGACTTAAGGGTTCACCTGAAGAATGGAGTGGAGGAACAGCAGAAGGCCGTGACGTCTTAAACCAATATCATAAGGCGTGTGTTGATGCAATAAGGGCTACAGGAGGAAATAATGCAACTAGGCATTTAATGATTTCCACGTACGCTGCCAGTTCTACGGACAATGCCATGAATGATTTTGTCTTGCCGAATAATGATAACAGAGCTATTGTCTCCATACACACTTACTTTCCATATCAGTTTTGTCTTGAGGGATCAGATGCTACTTGGGGAACAAAAAGAGATAAAAACTCACTGGATTATGAACTTGACAGGGTGTATAACAAATTTGTCGCAAATGGTATTCCGGTAGTTTTAGGTGAGTGGGGATCAACTCATAACAATAATTTGTCTGATAGATTAGCTCATGCAGATCATTATGTGAAGGGAAGTATTGCTCGCGGAATGTGTCCGGTTTTGTGGGACAATGGAAATGTTGCGGAATTTGGCATAATGGACAGAAATGATGTAAGCTGGGTTTTCCAGGAAATTGCAAATACTACCATTAATGCCGCATATGGTGAAAACACTACATATCACCTCACTGTGGTTAATGGGTCTGCTGATGGAGATTATTTGCTAGGTGAATCTGTTAACCTGGTCGCAAATAGTGCCCCAGCCGGAATGATCTTTAGTAAGTGGATAGGCCAAACCCAGGGTATTGCGGACATTTTTAATCCGAATACCACTTTAACCATGGGCGGTAAAGATATTCAGGTTGAAGCCTTATATGTATCCAATACCACATATAGCCTAACGGTAAACAATGGCAGCGGGGATGGAGATTACATTGAATCCGCAATTGTCAATGTTACAGCTGATCCACCATTAGCTGACAAGGTTTTCAGTCAATGGTCAGGTGCTATTGCCTATATTGATAACATCAATAGTTCCACTACTTCGGTTACCATGCCTGCTCAAAATATTTCAATAACAGCAAATTATTCACCAGCGACTTGCTTTGCCATTTCAAGTAGAATTGAAGCAGAAAATTACAAAAACATGTTTGGTATCCAAACAGAACCATGTTCTGAGGGAGGTGAAAATGTTGGCTATATAGATGTTGATGACTGGATGGACTACTGCATAGACGTTGCATCTGAAGGTACCTATAAGCTGGATTTAAGAGTAGCTGCGGTTGATGCTACCGGTCAGGTACAGGTACAAATAAATGGCACTACTGAATCTACTGTAAATATTCCTGCTACAGGTGACTGGCAATCTTGGACAACCATTTCCTCGGGAACTTTCAATCTTGGTGTAGGGAAACATACATTGAGATTATATGCAACCGGGCCATTATTTAATATAAATTGGATTGAAGTAGTAGGCTCAAACCCTGGAAATGATACCGAGGCGCCATCTGCTCCAACACAATTATCAAAAACTGGTTCCTCTACAACGACAATTGATATTTCCTGGAATGCTTCCACGGATAATGTAGGTGTAATCGGCTATAATATGTTCCTTGACGGGGTTTCTGTGGGATCCACTGCAGGAACCAGCTATCAGTTTACTGGACTGGAAAGAAATACCAGTTATACTTTGGGCGTGAGTGCGTACGACGAAGCAGGAAATGAATCTGCAATTAGCACAATCACCACCAGAACCAGGGCTAATGGGGCTAGATTAGGAGAAAGTGCATTGACGGTTGAGTCAGCAGCTCCAGTAATTGTGTATCCAAATCCAGTAAATGAGTCCCTAAAAATTCAAATGCCGGAGGAGCTTGGCAGTGGAGTTCTGTCTATTTATGACTCCTATGGAAGAAAGGTGTTTGCGCAAAGTAATCTTATTGGAATTGTAAACGTAGATATGTCCCAATTTGAAACAGGAATCTATGTTTTGAAGGTTACCCTCAATTCCGAAACCTCTACTCACAAAGTATACAAAAAATAACCATCACATAACAAGTACAATAAACCTGCCTAAACGAATTTGTTTAGGCAGGTTTACCTTTTCACCTATGTGATAACAATGACCTCAAATATGCCACTTCGGCACCCACAATACTATAATCAGTGTATAAAAACGTTTTTGAGCATGCATGATTAAATCCAATCGTCAAAATTATTGATACCAATAAGAAGTAGTATAAGGAAGAATTTATTATTACATTAGACCTTGACAGTAAGCTACGGGTATCCTAAGAGGAGGGGATCATCAATGATTTTTCAAACTAGAAGAAATACTGTGGA
The DNA here is from genome assembly GCF_040222955.1 of Marinoscillum sp. Classification (GTDB taxonomy): domain Bacteria; phylum Bacteroidota; class Bacteroidia; order Cytophagales; family Cyclobacteriaceae; genus Marinoscillum. Next base: position 46,470 of record NZ_JAVKCA010000024.1, read on the forward strand.
GTTGTTGCGATATGTAATACTATGCAGCGTCTTTTTCCATTGTAATTCGGTTGCTTTTGGCAATCCCTTCAAATCAAAAAATTACACTCAAGCTCAAGGACTGACATCAAATACCATTACCCAAATCTTCCAGGATCATTACGGGTTTGTCTGGTTGGGTACACCAGATGGCTTAAATCGCTTTGACGGCATAGAATTTAACTGCTTTACCCACAACCCTACAGATTCCACCAGCATCTCAAATAATGAGATTCAATTCATTTTTGAAGATCAGCACAATGACTTATGGGTGGGCACCAGATATGGATTGAGTCAATTCAACCGTCTGACGGAGACTTTCAGAAATATTTACTTTAACAAAAATCAAAAGGATTCCAGCCTTTTTGATGTGACATATCAGCGAACCAATAATCTTAGATTTTATGCCTATTTCGCACCTCATGATAGCAGTGTCTGGCTAAGTTCTGATTACAGCGAATTGATTCATTACAAAATAAATTCCAGGCAGGCGAAACGATATCGCCCTTATGAGAACACTTCTGCGTCCGTAATTACCGGGCATAGCCCTGGAAAATTGTGGATTGGCACAGCAAACAGAGGTTTATTGCTGTACGATTACCAAAATCAGCGCATTACAAGATCGTATTTAGCCAATAATCAAGATTCAAAGCAAAAAGCCCAACATATACTGAGCATTGAACCATATGGTGAAACGTCCTATCTGGTCGGGACAAACGGAGGTGGTTTATACATTTACAAAAGTCAGAGTGATGAGTTTGAGCGGATAATCATCCCGAATTCTACAGAGAGTAGTAAAATTTCAACTTTCATTTCATCTATAATTCATTTGAAGGATCACAAATACCTTCTTGGAACTGATGGCGCAGGCATTCAAACCATTGATATTAAGAACCGGAAGTTAATAGAAACGACCCACTCGAAAAGTATAAATACGTTTATTAGCAATCCTATTATACGCTGTTTATTCATTGATCGCGATAAAAATTTATGGGCCGGAAACTACCATGGAGGGGTAAATGTGATTGACTATTTTACTAATAACCAGATTGTACACATCAAGCCCAGGCGAGATGAAATTATTTACACAGGTGCCAATATGGTTAATTCACTAATGAGGGACACCAGGGGTAAATTATGGGTCGGAACTGATGCGGGCACTATCCTTATTTACAATTCAGACTATAGCCTCCACAGAACCATTGACGGACCGAAGCCTTCATCAGGTGAAAAGAATGCTATTTTATCCTTGTATCAGGATTCTCAGGGTCAAATCTGGGTAGGTACCTTTTTGCTTGGACTGAGTAGGTTAGATACAGTACGCCAATCTTTTCAAAGTTATTCATCCAATACTTTTGACGAAGGAAGCATTCCACACAATGATGTTAGAGCCATTATTGAAGACTCTCAAAAGCGATTATGGGTCGGAACCAATGGAGGCGGTATAGGGATTCTAGATAAAACGACTCATAGCTTTCAAACAATTTCACAATTCAAAAACAGCGCGGACTCCAGTTTAAGAATTTATTGTGATAATGTAACAAGTTTTTATAAAGATAAGCAGGAGAATATATGGATTTCTACCATAAACGGCTTATATGTTTATGTAGATAAAACCGGTGTAATACACTTTTTTGATTCGGACATTCCTGAAAATTCATTGTACGGAAAAAAGATCAATGCAATACTTCAGGAAAATGAAAGTGATTTCCTTATCGGGAGTTCTGTGGGACTGTTTAGGCTCCGAATGCCAAATGGTCCTGGAGAAAAATTTTATCTAGAATCCCCACAGAACAAACTCAGCAACACCAATATAAAAAGTATGCTATCAGATGAAACTGGAAACTTATGGCTTGGCCACAATAAAGGTATCACCAGGTTAGATAAAAAATCTCAAACAGTTCATCTGTTTAATCAGCAACACGGGTTTCAATTAGAAGGGTATAATGTCAATGCAGCATTAACTTTAGCATCTGGCGAATTATGTTTTGGCGGGGTAAACGGATTTAACGTGTTCTCACCTCATCAAATAAGGTTGGATAGTTCTGTTGCTGAAGTTATTCTTACAAACATTGAAGTGGGAGGTAAAGAATTAGCCAAAATTGAAGAAAAGCTTAAAACAAAAAACCTCAGATCAATTCATGAGTTGGAAAAAATCATCCTATCCAGCAAAGATTATATTCTCAAACTAGAATTTGTAGCCCCGAATTATCGTTATCCAGAAAATTTAAATTACACATACAGACTGGATGGATTTGATCAACCGGAACAATGGACTGAAGTTAATGCAACCCAAAGATCAGTTACATATACCAACCTGAATCCCGGGGAATATAATTTCATTATTAAGGCGTCAAATAATAATGTCTGGAGTAGCAAAACCACTTCCCTTAATATTATTGTTACACCACCATTTTGGAAGACAAATATATTTTACTTCATGTTTGTACTGGTCATCGTAGCTAGCTTGCTCTGGCTACGAAATTCGGTCTTGAAAATAGAAAGACAAAGAGTTCTTAAAAACAAAATTGACCATGAAAACCAGATAAATGAGCAGAAGTTTAAATTCTTCACAAACATCTCTCATGAGATCAGAACTCCTTTAACGCTGATAATTGAACCACTTAAGAAAATTCTGGGCTCAGAAGAATATCAATACCAAAACAATGTGAATAAACCTCTGTCACAGAATGAGGAAAACTTACGGCTTATCTACAAAAATGCAATTCGATTACATCGAATAGTTGATCAACTAATGGATTTTAGGAAGATGGAAGCTGGTGTTATGCCTTTAAATATTGCCGAAAATGATTTGGTAGGCTTCATAAAGGAAACCTGCAATCTATTTAGCCTGCTTGTTGACCAAAAGAAATCAAGCCTGATTTTTCAAACTACGCATAACAAATTGCTCATGCCATTTGACTTTGATAAGCTTGAAAAAGTTCTTCTGAATCTTTTGTCAAACGCGTTTAAATTTTCATTTCCTGAAGCAAAGGTTGTTGTAAAACTTGATGTGATTATTACAGAAACTGAACAACAATTTGCCAGTATCACTGTCAGAGATAATGGGATAGGAATCCCCAGGAATGAAATAGAGAACATTTTTGAACGATTCTATCAGGTAAAACATGATAACTACTTCCACCATGGCTCCGGGGTTGGATTATCTTTTGTGAAAGAAATAATGGAACTACTGAAAGGCAAAATTGAAGTAAGAAGTGACGTTGGAAAAGGGACTGATTTTACAATTTTGCTGCCTTTAGGTGATCATGAATATGAAAAAGCGAAAACGGTAAGAAATCACACCATTTACAATACCCTTTCACAAAATGACCTTGCAGAATCCGAAAAGGATTCTAACCAGATCAAAAAAACACATAGTGATAAATACTCCATACTACTAGTAGAAGACAATGACGACATAAGACGACTAATTTACCAGGCTTTGGAAAGTGATTTCAACATCGAAACCGCTAAAGATGGAAGGGAAGGGGTGATCATGGCAAAGAAGAATTACCCGAACCTGATAATATCAGACATAATGATGCCCTATTTAGACGGTTATGAGCTCTGTAAGGAGTTGAAAAAAGATGTAAACACCTGTCATATCCCAATAATTTTGCTTTCAGCTAAAAGTTCTGATGAAAGCGTGATCGAAGGGTATGAAACAGGAGCTGATGAATATATACCTAAGCCATTTAGTTCAGGTGTTCTGAAAACCAGGGTCAATAACCTCATCAAAAACAGAACTATTCTTAGAGATCGTTTTCTCAAAGAAATTGATATTCTACCCGGGGATTTTACTAACATAAAAAGAGATGAGAGGTTATTAAACAAGTTCATCCAGATAGTGGAACAAAACTGCCACAGAAGCGACTTTAACGCCGATAAGTTTGGACAAATGGCCGGTATGAGTAGATCGGTGTTGTATAGCAAGGTTAAAGAGATTACAGGGCAAACCGTAGCAGATTTTATTAAAATAATCCGTCTGAAAATGGCCGCTAAATTATTAAGAAGGAAGGAGTACTCAGTTCAAGAAATTTCTGAAAAAACCGGATACAAATATCTATCTCATTTCTCAAGAAGCTTTTCTGAATATTTTGGCGTCTCACCTAGCAAATTTATAGAGATGACTGAATTTAATGAAGAGCGATCAATTTAGAGAGGATAAGAACAAAGTTTCCTTTCTCGAATTTGTACACCCTATCATAATTGATAGGATTAAACTAATAATAATGACAAGTTTTGCATCCTCAGGTGCACAGCCATTAATTACTAGGCCGGTAACAACCAATGACACCGTTGATTTGAAAACAAAATTGATATAAACACACTTTTACCTTTCCTTTGCCCGATACCAATTCCTGCGAGGAACCTGCTCGATAAAAGCAAAATAAAATGCAAAACGATCCTACTTTAGACCCCAAATACCTTGGCAAAATCTCCTCTGATTTTGTGAAAGTCTCTGAGTACCTCAAAGAGGCTTCCTATCTCATCAGGAAGAAGGGTTTTTCGGAGTATCCGGTGTTTCCGGTATCCAAAGAAGATGTACCCATAGGCCAGTTGCTGTACGAAAAAGGCAAACTGGAAAATGAATGGAACTACTACGCTTCTTTCATGGAGGAGTTTGCCCAGCGGCAGCTCATTGCCGAAGAACAAAAATTCAAAGAAGCATATAAAGACCCGGATGAGTACTGCTGCCTTTTCATCGTAGATCGGGAATTCACAAACTTCTTATTTATCCCTTTCCCCGAAGATTGACATTTTTCATAACAAAATCACCGGTTAAAATATTACTAACTGTATGGAAGAACAAGTAAATCAAATCACAGACCTATCTGCTATAGCGATGGAGTATGCATGGGAATATGGACCTAAAGTTGTCCTGGCCATTATCACCCTTATCATTGGTCTCTGGATCATTGGGATGGTATCACGTGGGTTTGAGAAGGTCATGAAAAAAAGAAACTTTGACCCTTCTCTCACACCTTTTCTAAAAACCCTCCTCAGTGCTTTACTGAAAGTGATGCTCTTCATCTCTGTCATAGGCATGGTGGGTATAGAAGTCACTAGCTTTATCGCCATTCTGGGAGCCGCTGGTCTGGCGGTTGGTCTGGCCCTGCAGGGTACGCTCCAAAATTTTGCCGGTGGGGTGATCATCCTCCTCCTGAGACCCTTCAAAGTAGGTGACGTCATTGACGCCAAAGGCTACATGGGTACGGTCAAAGAAATTCACATATTCTACACCATCGTCAACACCTTCGACAAAAAAGTGGTCTACATCCCCAATGGCACACTCGCCAATTCGGACATGACCAACCTCTCACAAGAAGAAGACAGACGAAATGAATGGAAATTTGGCATTGCGTATGGTGACGATGTAGACAAAGCCAAGACCCTGCTTCGAAAATTTATTGATGAAGACGAGCGAATACTGAAGGAGCCTGAACCATTTATTGCAGTACATTCTCTGGGTGACAGCTCGGTGAATCTGGTGGTTCGCACCTGGTCCAAAGCGGGCGATCTCTGGCCTGTATATTTTGACATGAACGAAAAGGTATACAAGCAATTCGCAAAAGAAGGCCTCAACATTCCCTTTCCGCAAATGGATGTGCATGTGCACAACCAGAAATAGCGAATTAAAGAATAGAATGCGCTCCTCAAATTTTTGAGGAGCTTTTTTTTACCCCTTTCAGAAGTGAAATAGGGTTCGGAGAATGAAAATTCATATATTTTCGAAATCTCAAAATCAAATACCCCATGAGAGTACTTCTTGTTTTAAGTCTACTAATTACCTCCACACTGCATGCTCAGGCTCAAAGCGACTACCTGGTCACTTCCTCAAAGGACACACTTCGAGGCAAAGTATCTCTCCTACTTCAGGAAAAACTGACAGAAAAAGTAACTGTAACCACAGAAGACGAAACACGAACATTTCATTCGGGTCAGCTGATTGCTGCCCGTATCAATGAAGTCACCTACAAAAGCATAAAACATGGCGATAAGTACCGGATGATGAAAGAAATCACACCGGGTTATCTTGGTCTGTATTCCTTTCGTTTTGAAGACAATTATGATTTTGATCCCAAATTCCTGTATAAAGTCACCGGTGAGGGCCAGGAAATACCCACTTTTGGTTTTCGGGCTGTGGCGGCTGACTTTCTGAGCGAATGCCCCTCTATCGTGCAAGCCATCAAAGACAAAACCTATAAAATCTCAGAGCTTTCCACACTGGTAGATGACTACAATACCCGATGCCTGAATACCCGAATGAAGTCCAAAGGAGCTGAAGTCAAAGAAATAAATACGCTTCTGGATCAGATCGCCGAACTTCAGCAGCTACTTCGGGATATCCAAGCCAAAAAAGATGCAGGTGAAAAAATCCCCCAGTATATGATCAAGGCATTGGAAGCACATGCCAATCATAACCTCAGTGGAGACCTGAATCTGCTACTGGAGCAATTGACTCAATAAAGGTCAGTCTTTATAGACCACACCTTCCTTCATGACAAAATTGATCTTGCCCATGTTGTCAATATCTTCGAGGGGATTGCCATCCACAGCCACAATATCTGCAAACAGACCGGGGCGAATACTCCCCAACTGATCTGAAACACCCAAAATAGCCGCATTCACCGAAGTAGCACACTTGATGACCTCCATGGCAGGCATCCCGGCCTCCACCATGTAGATAAATTCCTTATAGTTTTGCCCATGGGGAAATACCCCGGCATCCGTGCCAAACCCTATGGGAACACCCTTTTTATAGGCTCGGGTAAACGTTTCACTGATCTGCGGACCTATGACGGCAGCCTTCCGGGCCACCATATCTGGATAATAACCAGCCACCCTGGAGAGTTCAGCCACTGACATCCCGGCAGTGATGGTAGGAATATAATAGGCATTCTTTTCCTTCATGAGCTCCATGGTTGCTTCAGACATGTAAGTCCCATGCTCTATGGTTTTCACCCCTGCCCTTACTGCCCGTTGCATCCCTTCATCTCCATGTGCATGAGCTGCCACCTGGAAACCTAGATCATTCGCCGTTTTCACGATGACCTCTATCTCTCCTTCGCTAAAATGAGGTCCACTTCCATCTTCAGCCACGGAAAGCACACCGCCGGTGGCGGTAATCTTGATCAGATCAGCCCCATCTTTATACCTCTGCCGAACAGCTTTCATAGCGTCTGCGGCACCATTTACCACACCTTCCCTCGGACCGGGATCGCCCATCAGGTCATTTCTGTATCCATTGGTCGGATCTGCGTGTCCGCCTGTGATGGCCAAAGACTTTCCTGCCGTAAAAATCCTGGGCCCTACAGTCACCCCTCTATTGATGGCGTTTCGCAATGCAATATTCACACCCATTCCCCCTAAATCCCTTACCGTGGTAAACCCAGCCATTAATGTGACCTCTGCAAAGACCGCCGACTCAAAAGCTACATCCGCTTCGTTCATCGTGAATTTTTTAAGGTATCTATCCTTGCTCGTCTCATGCTCCAGGTGCACGTGCATGTCTATCAGGCCCGGCATCACCGTCATGTTTTTCAAATCGATCACCACATCTCCGGATTCGGGAGGCTGATACCCATTGACCACTTTCACAATCTTCTTACCCTCTACTATAATCGTCTTTTGAGTCTGCACTTTATCCCCCACCCCATCGATCAATCTCCCCGCATAAATGAGCTTTTGCTGCGCCATTGTTACCTCGCAGAAGGCTATGAGAATCAATGCAAATAGACTTTTCATTGTTGATGTTTGTTTTTCTCTTTAAAATACAACTAATTTCTGACACAGATTCACAACTAAAGACAATGAAAACCTGGACCATCAACAGTGACATGGGTGAAAACATAGGGAATGACCATCTTCTGATGCCCTTCCTGAATGAATGCTGCATAGCCTGTGGCGGGCATGTGGGGGATGAGAGTTCCATGCAAAAGACAGTGGATCTCGCACTGAAATATGGCGTTTCGATAGGTGCACATCCATCTTTTCCAGATCAGGCCAATTTTGGTCGGCTCCCCATGCGAATGGAAAAAAATGCGTTATCTGATACACTTCGCACTCAGATAGATGCCCTGAGAAAAATCTATCCGGACATCGAACACATCAAACCGCACGGAGCACTGTATAACATGGCAGCAGTAGATCCTGAAATCGCCTGGACTGTGCTGGAAGTGATTAAAGATTATCCTGGCACCGCGCTGATGGCTCCATGGAGAAGCACAATAGCACAAATGGCGGAAGAACAAGGCATCAAAGTGCGCTTTGAAGGCTATGGGGACAGAAGGTATCATAGCAACATGGCACTGGTTTCACGAAAAAATCCTGCCGGCGTGATCTCTAAACCCAATGATGCAGTAGAGCAGGTAAAATCCATTACCGACAGAGGTATCTTCATCTCCATAGAGGGGGATGAAATAGAATTTGAGGCAGAAACCTTTTGTGTGCATGGTGACAATCCTGATGCCCTGAAAATCCTGCAAGCCCTCCATCATCTCAAAGTGTCATGAACCCGAAAATAGTTTTCCGTACACTTGGTCCGGAAACCTTATTGATGGAATGGCCGGAGGTCATCAGCAGTGAAACGCTCGGTTCAGTCACGGCGCATTTCAGGGCCATTTCAAACGAACTGGCCGAACAAATAATTACCTGCTATCCGGCATACTGTAGCATTGCCATCCTTTTCGATACAAATCAGATTTCGGCGGCAGCATTGCAGGAAAATATCCTTGAACTGGACATTAAGGAGGAACAAAAATCAAAAAGGCTCTGCTGGGAACTACCGGTGTGCTATGATGACCCTTATGGAGTGGACCTTCTGAGGATGGCAGAAGCCAAAAAAACCACTCCTGAAAAAATCGTTCTCCTCCATACCCAAAACAGCTACCCTGTCTACTTCTTTGGGTTTCTCCCGGGTTTTATGTACCTCGGAGGTCTGCCCACTGCACTACATTACCCCCGAAAACAAACTCCCGTACGTAAAATTCCGCAAGGCTCAGTGGCCATAGGCGGAAACCAAACGGGCATCTACCCCGCTTCATCTCCGGGTGGCTGGCACGTCATAGGCAATTGTCCCGTTTCCATGTTTGATCCCTCCCAAAATCCTCCATGCTTTATCCAGACAGGAGACGCTGTGAAATTCACTGCTGTAGAGGCAGATGAGTACCTACAGATTAAAGAACTCGTAGCACAAGGCCAATACCGCCCTCAAACCTCTACGATCGATGGGTGAAATAATCGTCAACAAAACCGGATTACACACCTCCATTCAGGACATTGGACGAGAGAACTGGCGGCATTTCGGTGTCCCGGTGAGCGGAGCAATGGATCTCAGAAGCGCACGACTGGCCAATCTGCTCACCAACAATGAAGAGAATACCCCGGTCATCGAAATCACGATGATCGGACCTGAACTCCAATTCACAGAACCGGCCATCATCGCCCTTACCGGAGCGAACCTCTCTCCAAATTTGGATGGAAAAATCGTGAGGGTCAACCAAAACTTACAAGTGATGGGTGGGCAAACACTCTCCTTTGGAAAACCAATACAGGGCATCCGAACCTACCTTTCCATCAAAGGAGGTTTTGATTGCCCGAAGGTGTTGGGGAGCTATTCACAGTTTCCCATGGTCACCTTATCAGGAAATCTTCAGGAAGGGGATCGGGTCACTTACAGACCACAGATTGGATCAAGTAAAAATCACGCTATTGTACATATAAACCCTCAGCACTTTACCAGCAAAACCCTGAAAGCACACCCTGGGCCAGAATTTGACCTACTCAGCGATCAGGCCAGGCAGATGCTCCTTAATAAAGGCTTTCACATCAATGCCAATAACAGGATGGGCTATCAACTCACCCATCCGGGTATGCCTCCTCATCAGCTGGAAATAGTCACAGCTCCAGTCATCCCGGGCACTGTACAGCTTACCCCCTCCGGACAGCTCATCGCGCTTATGAGAGATGCGCAGGTAACCGGCGGATACCCGCGTGTACTCCAACTCACAAAAGAAGGTGTGGATCAACTCGCACAGAAAACCAATGGCCAATCGATTCTATTCCAGTTGATTGAAGTCATTCCTCCCGTGTATAATTAAAAAACATGGCGGGTAAAATTCCCTGCATCGACCAATCCTGCATGTACCTACACACTTCTCGATTCCCTGAAAAACATTCGAAATCCACAAATTAAATTTCACAATCGGACATTTGCCGGAATAAAAACCAACCACACATGGCTTTCGCAAAACATCATAAGGTAGCTTGATTGGTATTAAAAGTTTTCTATACATTTGACTGGCTACCAGTATGATTACCGACTAAAAATCGACTCAAACAACTTCCCGCTTGTTGAAAAATTTTGAGAACCACACAAAAGACAATATGACTATGCAGAATTAATTAAACCGTTAAATTCAACCTAATTCAAAACGTAAGTTCAAACCTAATTCAAAACACACATGAGAAAACAATTACTTGCAATGACCCTTATGGGGGCATCATTGCTAACCTATGCCCAAAGTGAGCGTAAACCTGCAAAAGATTTCAAATCCCCCCAGTTAATTTCTGTGCAGGAAGTTCCCAACCAAGACGCCAAAACCCTTCTGAGAGACCAGCTTCAGCTTCAGGAATCGGATGACATGAAGCTTATAAAGTCTGAAATGGATCAGATTGGCATGACGCATGAGAAGTATCAACACTTCTATGAAGGAGTCAAAGTATTCGGATCAGAGTATACGGTACACTCCCAATCAGGGAAAATTTCCCACCTTTCCGGAAAACTGGCCAAAGTAGAAAATGTGGATGTAAAGCCATCCCTGTCTGAGCAGGCTGCTTTGGACAAGGCTGCCTCCCGGATCACAGCGGAAAAGTTTATTTGGGAAGAGGACTTCTCAAAGAAACCTAAAGCCGAACTGGTCATACTGGATGCTACCACTACTGGCAAAGAGGCCCGATTGACCTACAAGTTTGAGATCATCTCCTTAAGACCTTACCAGCGGTATGATGTCTTTGTGGATGCCAAAAACGGGGAGACGCTGATGATGTACAGCAAAATCCATTTTGCGGATGCCGTAGGCTCTGCAGCTACCCGATACAGTGGCACACAAACCATCCATACGGATAGCTACTCCGGTAGCTACAGACTGAGAGACTACTCTCGTGGAAACGGGGTGGTGACCTGGGATGCTACCACAGCCACTGGCGTAAATGGCTCTACGGGGGTTCCTATCGGATCTTCCGACTATACAGACAACAATAACAGCTGGACAGCTGCTGAGTTTGACAATGCGGATAAGGATGATGCTGGTTTGGAGGCTCACTTCGGTGCCGCAGCCACCTACGACTTCTTCAGCACCACATTTGGCCGAAACAGCTACAATGGCTCTGGCGCTACCATCAACAGTCACGTGAATACTGACATAGAGGCTGTATATGGCTATCCTTCCGGCTACAATGACAATGCCTTCTGGAATGGCAGCGTCATGGTATATGGAAAAGGTAACTCACTGGATCCCCTGACCACTGTGGACATCACTGGGCACGAAATTGGCCATGCCTTTATGGAATATACAGCTGGTATGGTTTATCAGAAAGAATCTGGGGCGATGAATGAGTCCTTTAGTGACATATGGGGCACCTGTGTGGAGAACTTCACCAATGTAAACTATGGCACCAGCAAGGACCTATGGAACCTGGGTACAGAAATTGGACAAACTTTTCGTTCAATGTCTAACCCCAACGCCCACAGCCAGCCAGATACTTATGGTGGTACCTACTGGGTAAGCGTAACCAGCTGTACGCCAAGCAGCAGCAACGACTACTGCGGAGTACACACCAACAGCGGTGTGGGTAATCACTGGTTCTATATCTTGACGGTAGGAAAATCAGGAACCAATGACATTGGAAGCAACTACAGCGTAACCGGCATTGGCATTGACAAGGCCGCTGCAATCTCCTGGAGGTCACAGTCTGTGTATCTGGGCGCTAATTCAACTTACGCGGACTGGAGAACCTTTGCCATCCAATCTGCTAAGGATCTCTATGGAGCGGATTCTCCGGAGGAAATAGCCGTAACCAACGCCTGGTATGCCGTGGGTGTGGGTGCTGCCTATTCAGCTCCTGTGGGTTGTGTGGCTTCTCCTTTGGCCCTCTCGATCACGTTTGACAACTACCCGGAGGAAACCAGCTGGACAGTAAAGAATAGCGGGGGAACCACAGTAGCATCAGGCGGAACCTATGGATCACAGGCTGATGGATCTACCCTTAACCTGAACATCAACCTGACGGCTGGTGACTATACTTTTACTATTAATGACAGTTATGGAGATGGTATCTGCTGCTCTTACGGAAGTGGATCATATACCCTTTCGAGTGGATCTACCACCATCAAAACTGGCGGGAGCTTCACCTCATCGGAGAGTACCAACTTCTGTATAACCTCCGGTGGCGGCGATACACAGGCACCTACGGCACCAGCAGGCCTGGCAGCATCCAATGTGACTCAGACTACCCTGACCCTCACATGGAATGCCTCAAGCGATAACGTAGGAGTGACAGGGTACAATGTATTTCAGGGCTCTACCAATATCGGCACGGTAACCGGAACATCCGCAAACATCACCGGCCTGTCCTCTGGTACAAGCTACTCATTTCATGTGACGGCAGTAGATGCCGCCTCCAATGAGTCTGCCTCCAGCAACACGGTGAATGTAACCACTCAATCTCCGGATACTACATCCCCGTCGGTGCCTACTGGTCTGGCTGCATCAAGCGTAACTCAGACCACTCTGACACTATCCTGGAATGCTTCCAGCGACAATGTGGGGGTGACAGGCTACGATGTGTACAGAGATGGAAGCCTTTATACTTCAGTATCAGGCACCAGTACAAGTGTCACCGGGTTGACTGCCAGTACCACTTATGCTTTCAGGGTAAGGGCGAAAGATGCCGCAGGCAACAACTCAGCTCAGAGTACTGCCTTGAATGTGACCACAGCTGCTAATAATGTGACCTACTGTACTGCCGGAGGCAACAATACCAACTATGAGTGGATTGACCTGATTCAACTTGGGTCCATCAATAACTCCTCGGCAGCCAATGGTGGCTATGGTAACTTCACCTCACAGTCTACCACACTGGTGCTCAACTCCAGCAACACTATTTACTTCAGTGCCGGATTTGCAAGCTCTACCTACAGTGAAAACTGGAGAGTATGGATCGACTACAATCAGGATGGGGACTTCACAGACAGTGGAGAGCAGGTAGTCACTGGTACTTCTTCCAACGGAAATACCTACTCCGCCAGCTTCACAGTACCCGGAGGAGCGTCTCTTGGTGCTACCAGAATGCGTGTGGCCATGGTATGGAATGCAACACCTTCGAGCTGTGGCAGCTTCTCATATGGTGAAGTGGAAGACTACACAGTCAACATCTCTGCCACCAGTATCAATGGCGTTGCAGCAGCTAGCAGCTCTACATTCGGAGAGTCTTTGGATAGTGAGCTTGCAGAAGCTACTTTCGGAGTGTATCCAAACCCTGTAGGAGCAATGCTCAATTTCAATACGGGCGACTTCAAAGTCATCTCAGGCCTGAGAATTATTGACCTGGGTGGAAAAGAAATGAGAAGACTTTCCGGAAACATGAACGCGCTCAACGTATCCGATCTAAATCCTGGCCTTTACATCCTGGAGTTAGAGTCTGAAAGAGGCAAGTTTCAGACCAAGTTCCTAAAGCGATAGTAAATTAAAACGGTTTAATTGATGTGAAAGGGGTCTTGTCAGCATAAGCTGATAAGACCCCTTTTTTTGCTCCGTGCACTGAACACTTCCAGGTCAATCCCCCATGGAAATGGTCAGACGATCAAGCACATATCCCTCCTTCACTACCACCATGGAGTTCACAGGTACTGGCTCCCATCCGGGATCATCACTCAGCGGCTCAGAACTGATAATAACTGCTTTTTCGTGTTCTCCCGGGCTGATCATGTGGCAAACTCCGTCTTCACAGGCATACCGCTTACCAATGTTCAGGTAAAGCGAATCTGCATTTTCCGGCACGTCCGTTGTAAACCTCACCGCCACAGATATGCTACCATCTGTTAGCACCATATTCATATAGCTGGGCTCATCCACTCCCATTTCCTGTCCCAGCTCCACCACTTTGCGTATCGCAGCCATGAGCGACGAGCTCATCTGATCATGTGGAGACAGCGTATCCCGTTTCTTGAGTTCATCCTGCACCAGACAAAAAAAGTGCTCAGAGTCAGTGGACCCTTTTAATTCCTCAAAGGCCTCATCCGAAAGGGACTGAACAATTTTCCGCCGGATTTTGTGAAATCCTCCGATATCCCCATTATGCATAAAGGCATACTGTTTGTAACCAAATGGGTGACAATTGTTTTCAGAAACCTGAAGACCCTGAGTAGCAGCACGTACATGTGCCATGATACAGGTAGATTCGGTGATTCTTGCCAGCTGTATGAGGTTACGATTGTTCCACGCAGGAGTAACCGATTTGAAAAAAGCCGGGCTACCCGAAATGGAGTGATTGTACCAGCCCAGCCCAAAACCATCTCCATTTAGTGGTTCGTCCCGCTCCAGGGCATTGAAGCTCTGGTTGATGAGGGAATGCGTGGGTTCCGTGATGAGGGAGCCAATCCTGATTGGCTTACCCTGATAGAAAGTAAAGCGGCACATGGCCTTTGGGCATTTTCAGTTGTTCTGATAAAAGATAGGAAATTATCCTGCTATTCTAATGACCTCACTTCTCTTTTTACACAAAATGGCTATCTGGTCGCCGGATAAATCATCTTCTTATTTACGATAAAGGATCTTTGATCGCTGGTAGGGTTGACACCCGGCAACTCAACTCCCGCCTGTGCCGACCAATGAAGACTACTGTGCTTACCAATATAGGTGGCAGGAGCGGATTCAGGTAATTTGATCTCCATACTCCAGGTTTTCTCCTCTCCTGCCGAAACCTGCACATGCTCAGCCAGAACCTTCTCCTCCGCATAAATGGTGGTATCATGCGCTGAGCGCTCGACCGCTTTCACGTTCAGGTAAACTTTCTCAAAAATGAGCGTTTGGTCAAGTGGCTTCACAGTGACCATGACACTAAGTGATTCGCCATCCCTCAAGACCTCCTCCGCATAGGCCAGATCGACCTTTGCTGCTCCGCCGGTTACAAAATTTTTAAGGTTTTTCAGTATGCTCATCTCACAGATCGTTCATAGAATAATTCATAGGCTTAGAGACCAATAGCTCTACCCAGCCACTGTCAGGGTCATTGCCTGGCATATCCAGTCCGGCTTGAACCTCCCATTTGAAAAAGACATCTTTACCATGGTAAGTAGCTCTCGCATCGGTTGGCAGCTCAAACTCCGCCAGCCATTTATCCTCAGCTCCTTTCTTTAATTCAACATCGGTTCCAAGTATCATCTCTTTTTGAAAATGATCCTCATGGCGCGTCTCATCACGGGTAGATGTACGGGAGTTTCCATCTCCATCTGTTTCGGTGTAGGTCACAGTTTTGGTATAAGTTTCTCGCGCGCGGACGTTTAGGTACACTTTTTTCACTTTACAGTGGTCTTTAGCAATGGCCGTAACAAAGAGTCGGACCGGAGCACTTCCATCCACAATCGGACTTTCAAACACCACGCTGACGCTTGCTGCTCCTCCTGTGATATAATTTTTGATTTTAGAAAACAAGCCCATGTCAATTCCTTTTTATGTGCTAAAACTGCACAAAAAAACCTCAACAGTCATCCGTGTAAGCCGGTATTTCAGGAAGAATGATCAGAGACAATCACCCATTCACCTTCAATCTGCCTGAAAAGCAACGTAAAATGCCCCGCAACATTCCCTGCGCTTCTCTCCAGCGACCACTTGCCAATCACAAACCAATAGTCGGTATTGAGTGGATAAATTTCCAGAACATCAAAGGCCAGCTGGCCCATGGTAGCCTGATCAGGATAGTTTTTCTGGTACCGCTCCAAAGTGGTCTGCCAGCCATAGGTAAGCCCGTCTTTCCCCACAAAAACAAGTTGATCAGATTTCCAGTATCCTTCCATAAAACATGGAATATCTCCGGCATTCCAGCAGTCCTGCTGAGCAGCGAGTACCCCACGTATTTCACTTTCCGGCTGGGACATTGCCATTAAAGGAATTATTAATAAAAGAGCCGATGCCAGCTTTTTCATAGAACATTCTTTTAAGACCAAAATAACGATTTAGCAACAAATCCGCCTCCTCAATATGTCATTTGGATATATGAGCTCCCAGAAATCAGGAATACATGAATTCAAACGCGCTGTGGTAGAGATTTCGTTGCTGCAGATCCTGAATGAGCTGATCAAAGAAATCGTTGGAGCTAAGAGTGGCAGAGTCCCCCACCATCACCAGTAGATGCCGGGCCCGCGTCATGGCCACATTCATCCTGCGTTCGTTGGAGAGAAAACCGATAATCCCCTCTGAATTACTCCTGGTGAGCGAGATCATCATAACATCGCGCTCCTGCCCCTGAAAGGCATCCACAGAATTAATCGTGATGTTTTTGAGAACTTCGCCTGGCAATCCAAGGTCTGGTAAATTCGCCTTTAGAAGCTCCGACTGAGCTTTGTAGGGAGCTATCACCCCTATCTTTAGTTGATGCGCGTCCCCTTCCGGAAGCTCCTTCAGGATCCTGTCCAGTTGTGCCAGCACAAACCGTCCTTCTTCTACATTGTAAGTAGACAAGGTTTCAGGGTTCAGCTTTTCTTCAAACCCACAACCAGCGGTATCAATGAACAGGACAGACTTTTCAAATAATTGCCTTCTTTGAGAGATCACTTCGCCGCTCTTGAGCTTCCCCTGATAAAAATATTGGTTGGAAAAGCACATGATGTCATCGTGCATCCTGTACTGGGTCTCCAGCATCACATCGGCATTCCATTTGGTGATGTTTCTCCCAAAGACGGTTTCTGACAACCCCTCTTTGGCTGCTTCCAGCGATTTCACAGTAGGCGGAAGCTGCCAATGATCACCAGCCATCACCACCCTGTTACACTTCATGATGGGAATCCAGCTGGCCGGCTCCAGTGCCTGTGAAGCCTCATCCACAAAGAGGGTTTTAAACGTCCTGTTCTGTAGGTAATTACTATTGGCACCTACCAGGGTACAAGCGATCACCTCAGCCTTATTCAGCTCATCATGGATCATGTGATCCTCCAACATGCGGGCATCTTCTTTAAGGGTCCTGGCTTCATTGAGCAGCAACGTCCGTTGCTGTCTTTCCTCCCTTCCAAAATGACGTTTGTGCTTTTTGCCCATAGCCCTGTACTCCTCCGCCTTTTTCCTAAGATCTTTGAGGAGCTTTGCATCTGAATGCTCAGCGAGCCTGGCATCTATGGTGGATGATACCACCTCTTCTGTTACCCTGGCGGGATGCCCGATTCGGAGTACCCGAATACCCTGTTGGGTGAGTTTTTCGGCCAGTAAATCTACCGCAGCGTTGCTGGCGGCCGTTACCATGACTTGCTTTTCTTCCGAGATGGTGTCTTTTATAGCTTCTACCAGTGTGGTGGTTTTCCCGGTACCCGGCGGGCCATGAACTAAAGCCAAATCCCGAGCGGATTTAATCAGATTTAACGCCTCATTTTGACTATCGTTCAGATTGGGGTGTCTGATGCCAATAGATTGATGAAACCGGGGCTGTGTATGTCCTAGCAGTACGCTGATCAACTCCTGGATCCGGCCCTCGCGCACATCAGCCAACTTGCGCATGGTGCGCTCCATTTCATCATACGTGCTCTCATCAAAAAGTAAATCCACTCCCAGTCGACCCTCATCTATCCAGTCCGGTGGATCATCAAAGTTGAGAACCACCGTCATGTATTTCTCTGAGACTTTACTTATAATCCCTGAAGCGCTTAAATTTTTCTTTTGATCATTGAGGAAAATGCTCACCGAGGAACCCACCTGAAAGAAATGCCGCTTATCATGATCTGTGGTGCGCTCCATTTTCAGTACCCACTTCTCGCCAGTACCCAGAAATGAGCCATCCACCACCACCGGATACCAGGTCACCCCTTCCTTTTTCCGGTCTTCCAGAGAGCGATTTCTTATCTTATTTTCATACTGCTTCCGGTCTTCCTCCCTTTCCTTTTTGAGTAAAAGTAAGAGCCGAAGAAAATGCTCCGAATGAACCATACTATTTTTTCAGATACTGCTGAATGGTGGATTTGAGTGACGCCTTGTCGGCAGATATTTCAGGATCACTGTAGATTTTGAGCATAAGCTCCAGGAGAACATCTTCGTTGTACCCTAGTTTGCTGGCCAGTTTTGCACAAAAACGAATCTCTTCCTTATACAGTCGTCCATCTATCTTCATGAGTTGAACGATATTGTAGATGTATTCGTATTTTTCGTCATCGGTCAGGTTTTCCAGATTTTCGATGAGCGAGGAATCTTCAAAACACGCACTGATGTCACTGGAAGACATCCCATTGGCCTCACCTATCTGTGCAATGAGGTCAATTTCGTCTTGCACGACCACTCCATCCACCTTGGCCAGCTGTACCAGGAGATTCAAATGTGTGCGGATCATATTTGTTGAACTAGGCGCGATAATTTCTTTTGTTTAGCGGTACTAACAAAATA
This sequence comes from Marinoscillum sp., assembly GCF_040222955.1. Taxonomy (GTDB): domain Bacteria; phylum Bacteroidota; class Bacteroidia; order Cytophagales; family Cyclobacteriaceae; genus Marinoscillum. The sequence goes on from NZ_JAVKCA010000024.1 coordinate 65,135, forward strand.
ATTTTTAAACTTAGGTTAAAATCAAAAGACCTACAAGCCTTTTGTTCAGTCTGATAATCAAGCAGCCATGAATTTTCTTGCACATATTTACTTATCCGGGGATCAGGAGCGTGTCATGATTGGAAACTTCATGGGGGATTTTGTGAAAGGAAAGGCTTGGGAAGAGTTTGATTCAGCCATCCAAAAGGGGATTTTGCTTCATCGGGAAATCGACAGGTACACCGATGATCATGAAGTAGTGATCAAAACAAAGGAGCGGCTGCGTCCAAAATATCACCATTATGCGCCCGTAATATCTGATGTCTTTTATGATCACTTTTTGGCTAGTCTTTGGGAAAACTACCATCCGACACCATTATTGGATTTTACCAGGTCGTTTTATGAAGTGACTGCTCATTATGATGATGTGATCCCTGCACGTGCGCAAAAGATGTTGTTTTACATGAAACGTGACAACTGGCTGTACAATTATCAATTTGTAGAGGGCATCAACCGCGCTTTGACAGGGATGAGCCAGCGAACACCATTTCGCTCCAAAATGGAGCAAGCAGCTTTGGATCTAAAGGCCGATTATGAAAGCTACAAACTGGAATTTCAGGCTTTCTTTCCGGAGCTTGTCAAGCATTCAGAATCATTTTTAAAGACTCTATGAAAAATATTTTACTGGTCGGCCTTGGCGGATTTGCAGGGAGCATTTGCAGATATCTGGTCACTTTATATTCGCTCAGGGTATTCACCCCAAGCCTTCCTTACGGCACACTCATTGTCAATCTGGCAGGGAGCGCGCTCATCGGGCTGTTGGCTGGCGCACTCCTGAAAATGAATAACCAATTCTACCAATTATTGCTGATTACTGGCTTTTGTGGAGGTTTTACCACATTTTCCTCTTTTTCCATAGAGGGTCTCAGGTTACTAAAAGAAGCTCAATACTATCAGTATGTCACTTACGTGACGGTGAGTGTTTTCGGAGGGTTGACGCTTTGTATCCTGGGCGTCTGGATCGCACAAAAACTGCTCAGCTGAAACAATATGATCCCTGACTGACGTTTATTAGAAAAATTCGGGATGCTTAATTACTATGCTATTTTAGGAGTAACTGAAGCTGCTTCGAGCGCCGAGATCAGGGCAGCTTTTAAGCGGCTGGCACTTCAGTATCATCCTGACAAAAACGATGGTAGCGTGGAAATGGAAGAGCGGTTTAAGGAGATCAACCATGCCTATCAGGTGCTCTCCAATCCCTATCAAAAAGCACGATACGACATCCAGTGGCAATTTGGACAACCTTCTGAGCCGTATTATACACCACCTCCACCCCCCAGGCCTACTTACCGACGGGCATACAAAGAACCGGAAATCAACTGGCGTGAGAATTGGATAGCCACAGCTTATGCTTTTGGGTTCACCCTTGTGGTAGCCTCCTTGGTGATGACCTCCATATTTATCAAACGGGCCTATGATGAAAAGAAAATGGAGGAACTACTCACAGCACGACGGGGCATTTTTGAGGCTGCTCAAAACAAATATAGGCTGGGGGAAATAGAGAGCGCCATTTCTACCATCAATACCCTGGGGGTCTTCATGGAAGGTGAAGACGACATGGAAGCCTACAAAACGAGCTTGATGGAAAGCTTCGTTTTTGAAGCGGAGCATAGGTACAACCAAGGGGTATATGAAGAAGCCATCTACTATTTTGAACTTATTGAAAACTATGCCCCCAGAAACCCTTTGCCTCTTCAGGAGCACCTGGCACTGGCATACCGGGAAGTAAACAGGCCTTACAAGGCATTGAAAAAACTCAAAGAACTCCTGATTTTCAATTACCGAAAAATGGAAACTTACCTTCTCATGGCCCAGATATATAGGGACGATATTCATGATATAGACGAAGCAAAGCGCTACTTCGAGGTGGCCAGTGACCTGGCCATTGAAAAATACAAGTCCATATATGGAAATGCCTACCCACTGGTGCTAAGCGGAGCGTCATTGCCCGAGGAACATTATTACCTCTACACCGGCCTGGCCCGCGTATACCTGGAGACTGGCGAGCTGGATAAAGCCATCAAATCGACTAAATGGAACATCAATATCTGGCCGGATAGTGTCGAAAACTATGTCATCGCTGCCCAGAGTTTTGAGGTGCTGGGGGATGATGCTGAAGCCTGCGAGTCTATCAGAAAGGCTCGTGAACACGGCTACAGTGGCACTTTCAACTCCTTATGCCTATGACCACCGGATATTCAGGAACCCCGCTCTTAAAAAAACTGGGCATAAAGCCTGGAAATCGATGCTATCTGTATCAAGTGCCAGAGCACTATTTCGATCTGCTTTTCAATATTCCGGAAAACACTGAATTTGAAGATGGCAAAGTAAACGGGCCGTATGACTTTATCCATGCGTTTGTTTCATTCCGATCTGACCTGGAATCCATATGGCCAACCCTCAAAGCAGCACTAAAAAAAGAGGGTGTGATTTGGATTTCATGGCCCAAAGGGTCCTCTAAACTACCAAAAGACATCAATGAAAACGATATACGGGCACATGGACTTCACCATGGTCTGGTGGATGTGAAAGTATGCGCTGTAGATCACGATTGGTCGGGGCTAAAATTTATGTACCGGCGAAAAGATCGTTGAGGTGATCATCATCTCCAACGAGCCTGGTTTCACAGCGCTGGCCCTGTAATAGTGGAAAATCTTCAGCCATTACGAAGTTTGATTGCGCCTTCTGCATTTTATTGTTCGCCTCAGTTTTGAGTTTTCTACGCTTGATCACCTCGATAAAACGCCTGATCTCATCCATACTCTCCAGTCTGAGTGGTGGCACTTTTACCAGACTCCCATCGTCATCCTTGGCCACCATGGTGAAGTAGCTCGTGTTGGTATGCTTAATGGTGTGGTTCTTCACGTTCTCGGCTGTCACCTGTATCCCCACTACCAGGGAAGTGTTCCCCACATGGTTCACCGAAGCCCTCAGATGCACCAGCTCCCCAACATCCACGGGCTGCAAAAACTCCACCTCATCCACCGAAACCGTGACACAATAGGCCCCGGCATGCTTGCTCGCACACGCATAAGCCACCTTATCCATCAGCGATAGCAGTATACCTCCGTGTATTTTACCACCAAAATTGGCATAACTGGGGATCATAAGTTCAGTGAGGGTGGTCTGAGAAAATTTAACGGGGATTGGTTCCATCTTTCTTTTTGGTTAGCCTACTATGTCTCCACTGTCTTGCCGGCACTTCTTTATCTTATTGTTCAAAATCAGTTTCCAAAAAGGACTTTTGGTGAAAATCAACTTAAGATTCACCAGGAAGTTATTGAGCTCAGATTCCTTCTGTGTGGGACTTCCAGGTATCCCCGGCGGCTGCAGTACGTATTCAAAGCCCATTTTCCGGGTGGCTTGCATCGCACATGGATTACCATACAGCAACCCCTCTGAGGAGCTTTTATAAATGTATTCTATCTTCTTGCGTTTGGGTCTGGTACCAGGACGGTTGGCCTCTTTCCCAAAATGAATGTTTTCAGTAGGCATGTCCTTACTGAAACCGTCCTTCTGAGACTGTGCATTGACTATATTAGCACTGAAAACAGCGAGTAAAAAGATGATCAAAATCCTGATCAGGGCCATAGGCGCAACATGTTAATTCTTCGGCGAGAGATAGATTCTTAAAGATAATGATCTTAAATATCTTTGCCCGCTAATTTAAATAACTGCAAATCTGATTCCGTCATTTCCATGAAGCAAATCATAAGCTTTCTTTTAAGAAAAATACCCAGAAAATACCTTCAGCTGGTTAGTCATCATGGATTGCGTGTACTGGCACTTTTTTATCGTGGAAACAATGTGGAATGTACAGTATGTCACTCCACCTTCAGGAAATTTTTGCCTTACGGAAGAAAATCAAGAGAAAACGCCCTCTGCCCCAAGTGCCTGGCCCTGGAGCGGCACAGACTTATTTGGTTGTACCTCGAAAGAAAAACAGACTTCTTCACCCGCGAAAACAAAATGCTTCACATAGCACCCGAACTCTGCTTCATGGACAGATTTGAAGGCCTCCCAAACCTGGACTACATCACCGGTGATATCGAATCGCCCCTGGCTAAGGTGAAAATGGATATCCATCAAATTCCTTTTGAAGAAAATACATTCGACGTGATCTTTTGCAACCACGTGCTCGAGCATGTGGACGATGATATCCTGGCAATGAAAGAAATGCGCCGGGTACTAAAACCAGGGGGATGGGCCATCCTGCAGGTACCCTTTTTCTACCCTTTGAAAAAAGAGACCTATGAGGACAAGAGCATCACTTCTCCACTGGAAAGAGAAAAAGCTTTTGGACAGGATGATCATGTGCGCATGTTTGGCGAAGACTATGGCGCGCGGCTAACCAGTGCCGGGTTTAAAGTCACTGAGGACAAACTCGTAATGGAGCTTCCGGAAGAAGAAGTGGAAAGATTTGCTCTTCCCAGGCAAGAGATCATTTTCCGGGTAGAAAAGTAAAGATCGAAATCAGTACAAGTCTATATACCTGGTATTGGGGTCAATACCCATCAGCTTCCTTGTGCCCTCATAAAGGAGGCCCGTGGCATACCCGGTCATCTGGAGCAGGGTCATCACTGGAGTAAGTGCAGCCACAGTCAGTGATTTGTTCACCATCAGTGACTCACTGAACACAATGCTGAGATAGAACAAATAGCCGATGAGTCCGGTAAAACCGAGAGAATCGGAGAAAAAAATCGGTAAACTGAAGGACCCCACAAGACCCAGAGTAAATGCCAGCGGAAACAAATGCACCATGCCTACCTGACCCGCATGGAACCTGGATAGATTGATTCTGGCTCGTCCAAAGTACATGAGCTGTTTGAAAAATTTCACAGGTGATGTTCTCCTTTTGTGAAAAACGTAAGCCTCCGGTATCAATACCGATTCAAAACCTACCTTCAACAGACGTGTGCTGAATTCCATGTCCTCACCCATAAATGGAATAATATATCCTTTGGTTTTTTCATATACCTCCCTGCTAAATCCCATATTAAAGCTCCTGGGATGGTATTTCCCAACGTGAGAAGCACCACCCCTGATACCCCCGGTAGTGAAGAATGAAGTCATGGTTTGATTGATGGCTTTCTGTACTGTGGTAAATGATGGGTGAGCGGCATCCGGCCCCCCAAAAGCGTCTACAGCATGTGAGCCCAGATAAGTGTCCACTATCTGAAAATAATCAGGTGGGATCAGGCAGTCAGAGTCGAATACAATAAAATAGTCACCCTTTGCTCTCGCAAAGCCATAGTTTCTGGCAAATCCTTGTCCCTCATTTTCCTTAATGAAATACGTTATGGATAATCTCGATTGGTATTCTGCAATCACCGCATCAGACTTTAACGTAGATCCATCTTCCACAATGACCACTTCAAAATCCCTGAATGTCTGATTTACGAGCGTGGACAGCAGTTCGCTCACTTCGTTCGGCCGATTGTAAACCGGCACAATCACTGAATACTTAGGCATCACCTGTCCTTTTGGTGATCAGATAGTCGCCTTTCTTATGATTGACCTGAATAATCATTTCCGCCAAAAATCCAGCTAAAAACAACTGTGTGCCAATAATCAAAGCTACCAGCGCAAGAAAAAACAGCGGTTGATCCACCACATCTCGTACGGCCATGTGATGGTAGATTCTGTACATTTTATCCCCAATAACATAAGCAGTGACACCCAATCCAAAAAGGAAAGAAAGTGTGCCCAGTGCCCCAAAAAAGTGCATGGGGTTTTTTCTGAACCTACTCACAAAGGTGACGGAAATCAAATCCAGAAACCCATGAACAAAGCGCTCCAGGCCAAACTTGGTCTGCCCATATTTTCGTTCACGGTGATGCACTTCCTTTTCACCTATTTTGTAGAAGCCATTCCATTTAGCAATCAGCGGAATGTAGCGATGCATTTCGCCATACACCTCTATGTTCTTCACCACATCTCTGTGATAGGCCTTTAGCCCGCAGTTAAAGTCATGCAGTTTGATACCCGAAACCATGCGGGTGATGGCATTGAAAAATTTGGAGGGAATGGTCTTTCCGATGGGATCGTGCCGCTTCTTCTTCCAGCCTGAAACAAGCTGAAAATCATCCTCCATGATCATTTTTACCAAGGCAGGAATCTCGTCAGGGCTGTCCTGCAAATCCGCATCCATGGTAACCACTACCTCTCCTTCGCAGGCTTCAAAGCCAGTTTGCAGAGCCGCAGATTTGCCATAGTTCCGATTAAACTTAATGCCTTTGGCCCGTGGGTCCTTTTTGTTCAGATCACAGATGACACTCCATGAGTTGTCCCCACTGCCATCATCCACAAAGAGCACTTCGGTATCGTAGTTCTCCTTATCCACTACCCTACAAATCCACTCAAACAACTCCGGGAGTGATTCCTCTTCGTTGTATACCGGTATAACTATTGAAAGAGTTATTCTTTGATCTGACACAGATTATTCGAATTCGGGTCTGGACTTTTTTGTAATAGCAGAGATAATCAGTGAAATAAGAAACCCTACGAAAACACCACCAATCAAACCAAAAATCAATAGGCCCGTGGGGCCTGTGAAATTCTCAGAAATCTTCATGGCTTGCTCAATCTGAGCGTCGCTCATACCTTCCTCTTCCATGGCAATTACTTGCGCCTGTCTGATGTTTTCAATAAACTGAGGGTTTACAAAAGACACATAGATATAGGTGAATATGCTGGATATGACCGCTGAAACCAAAGACATCAAAGTACCCAACCCCAGGCCCTCACCATAATTCATGTATCCATCACCTTCTTTGATGAACTCTTTCTGGGCAAAATACATGATGACCGCAGTAAAAAGTATACCTATCCATGAAACGGACTGATTACCTGACAGGCCTGCAAAATCAATGACCAAAAAGAAAATGATACCAATTAGCCCGCTGATAAGACCATACTTGATTGCCACACTTTTGATAGAAATATTTTTAGTTTCTTCCATGGGTATTTCATTTAGGTTGTTTCCTTAAAATTATGGATATAACCGGGGTAATGAAGAATCCGGCCAACATTTTTTTGAGTGCCGAACTCTGAACCAAATCCCACATGGTTACATCATGTATTTCATCCATTTGCTCCTGCAATCCGGCTTCACCAAACTGTTCCCTGTACATCTCAGCGCGCTCGTTGAGGAAATTGGTCGCAGCTTCCTGATAATTCCTTACAGCATCCTCTGAAAATTGGAAATAAAGAACCAATGCCCCCACAAAAAGAAGGGTTGCAACAGTGTAAACTATAAACCCCATAGTCATGCCCTGCCAAAAGTGGAAGACTCCCTGACCATGATAGGTCTTATATTCCTTTTCCGCGAAAAATATAAACAGACCAAATAAGATCACATCAAACAATAAGTGACTTAGGTCAATCAGAGGATTCGAATTGAAGAAAAAAGAAAGGTGATAAATGATCGTGATAAATACCCCGCAAATCAGTGCGTATTTGATGGAAATCTTCAGCATATTATTATTTATTCTGAAAAAAATGACCCTGATTATACACTCCAAAACACTTACCGGTCAGCTGCTTACCATATTTAGGTGTGTTATTTGACCTGGATGGATTCTGCTTACCAGTGAATTCCCAAATATGAGACGGGTCAAAAACGGCCAGTTTTGCGATGCTTCCAGCCTCCACTTTCACCTCAGGAAGACCTAATACTGCCCTTGGTCCTGAGGTAAGCTTTTGTACGGCTATCTCCAAAGGTAGCTCACCCTGTAACGTAAGCAAGTCAGAATATAGGGTGGGCAGAGACATGATACCCGGGCTCGCTAAATCGAATTCAAGCTCTTTACTCTCAGGATCCTGTGGCTGATGAGAAGAAATAATCGCGTCAATCACCCCTTCTTTCAGGCCTTTTATCAATGCTTTACGATCCCTTTCACCTCTAAAAGGTGGGTCAGACTTCAAATTAGAATCATAGTCCATCAGGTCATCATCCGTATATAACAATTGATTCACTGCCACATCTGCTGTCACCTGAAGCCCCTTCTTCTTAGCAGATTTGATCAGGTTCACACCTCTTGCCGTGCTCAAATGACTAACATGCAGCCTTCCACCCGCATACTTCAGAATGTCGAGATCCCGTTTGATGGCAATTTCTTCTGAAATACCCGGCTCTCCCTTCAGGCCCAAAGTGGTGCTCACACCGCCTTCATGCATATGGGTAAATTGAGAAAGATGAACGTCCTTAGGCCTGTTCATAATAAGTCCATCAAACTTCTGGACGTACTGAAGGGCCTTTAATAGCAACTCGGTATTCCATATTGGATGGAGACCGTCTGAAAAAGCCACGGCACCGGCATCCTGCAAATCCAGTATTTCTGTAAGGTTCTCCCCAAGGCACCCTTCACTCACGGCCGCAATCACGTGTAAATCCACTCCGGCCGTAGAACCCGCTCTTATAAAACCAACGTCACTTTTGCTGTCAATCACCGGGTGAGTATTGGGTATCAGGCAAACATCCGAAAAGCCACCAAACAGGGCACTTTTGACCCCGGAAGCCAAATTTTCCTTATGCTCAAATCCGGGTTCATTAAAATGAGCAAAAAGGTCAAAAAAGGCTGGAGTAACTACCTTCCCCTTTAAATCAATTACTTTCCTACCCTCCAGTCCCTTGCCAACCGCAGAGATCACACCTTCTTCCACAAGTATGTCCAGGGTCTCTCCATGATATTTGGAGTTAACGTCCATGATCTTAGCATTGGCAAGTAGTGTTTTCATTAGGTAAATCTTAGAAGTAAGGTTTCTGCCATTAAAAATATCAGCGCCAAAATTAATGCATATTTCCATAAGCCATTCTCACTGCTTTCGGAAGTATTACTCATCAGAGTTGCTCCGCTATCCACCTTCTCCAGCCGAATATGGTCATAACCCTGGATCATCTCCTCAAATTCACCTGAACCAATAGCAGCGATTTCGGACTCTCGCTGATCAAAATTGAGTGCAATAGATTTAAGCGTGTCATTCTCAGAAACCAAATGATAAATTCCGGGGATCGAAATAACATCTGGGAGTTCCAACAGGACTTCACCCTTGGAATATCTGTAACTAGGAATAAATACGTTCTGTGAGTTTCTCAATTCCAAAATATCCCCCGGAGCTACGCCATCCATTTTCAATGGAATTAAACCACCGCCAAGACGATATGACATAGGAGCTACTCCCATTGGCTGAGCCAACAGATACATGACCGGGACAAAAATTGCATGTTTGTGAAAATTGGTCATCGAATCTACCAAAGGACTGGTTATCACGTAGGTGGGTTTCTTTCCAGACTTGACAAGGAAGGGGAAACCTTCATTCGCACTTATGATGGATTCAGTAAACCCGGACACACCATAGGTACCCTTTACATTGGGCAGACCCGCGCGTTCATTCTTTTCACTAAACACCCCATCAAAAAAAGGATGATCGAGTGATTTTCGACTTACCGTACCCTCTTCCGGTCTTCTTTTCTGCTCCAGTCCAAAACCCAAAACGGGATGATATGACTCCAGATCAGCTGATACTGACGGCACCACAAGTATCTTACCGTCGATCTGATCTACCTGACTTACCAGCCAATTTGGAATCCTCTCCAGACCATTTAAGATCAATAAATCGGCATTTACAACATCCTCAAAAGAAGCATTCTCGATTGAATTACTGACGAGGCTAAAATAGTCACTGTTAGAAAACACCTTCTCAAAATAGCCGCCATCGCTCTTGGCAGAAGATAATACCACTACAAGTGGCTTAGTGGCAGGTGAAATGGAGAAATAAAAGTCGTTATCAAAAACCACAGGATTATCCTGCACACTAATCTTATAATTACCCGCCAGTGGCTCATTCACCCCAATATCCAAAGAAAGCATTTCAGTCTGCAGGCCTTGTAAGGTCGCCGTAAAAGCTGACAGCTGTTGCTCACCTTTTTCCACCTTCACCAGTACATTATCCATCTTTTCGCTACCCGTATTCCTGATTCCAAAATGCAATGTATTCACCCCGGTCAAACCAATCGGTTTCTCCAAAAACACAGAATCCACATAAAGATTTCGAGAATTCTCCGCTATCAATTGATGATAAATAATCATCATTGAACTGTCACCTAATGCTTTATCGATCGGCAGTATAGTGGATCGCTGCAAATCTCCATAAACGTGTAAAAGATCAATACCATAATATTCAGCCCTACCAATCAAATCGTCCAGGGATAATGCCCCATCTGAAAACCTAACTTCCGATAAAATAGCATCTGGCTCAGAAAACTCGCTTTGCCCATCATTATCAAACACTCGAACAGCTGCCCCTTCCCATTCATTGAAAAGTGCTTGGATGGAAGAATATGCACCATAAAGCAACGGTTCTCCCTTGGCATCGGTCTGTTGCATACTATAGGAATTATCAAGATAAATAGCGCCTGACCTTACGCTTTCGGAGCTAAGGCCGTCTCCAAGCATTGGCTTACTGAAGGCCACAACTAAGAAAAAAAAGACCAAAAGTCTTGATATAAGTATGAGAAACTTTTTGAGTGTCGATTTAGACTTCTGTTGCTGCTCTATACTAGTAAGAAAGGATAAATTCGAAAAGTATACCTTCTTAAGTCTCCTAAAGTTAAAGAGATGTATGATGATGGGTATTAGCAGCAAAGCAAATGCCCAAAAAACACCGGGATTCAAAAAATACATGAAGTATCTACGCTCAAGTGTGATTTATTCTATCGTCAAATCTATTGCTTAATTTCCGATTTCAAGAATACATCAAAAGCTTTAATCCTGATCCCGGATAAGGCAAATATTGGATCAATCTGGAAAGTTGGGGGAAAGATGAAGTTGGTATTTCTTTGCCATTAAAAAAGTTGAAGGAATTAGACTTGTTGAAACTGGTATTACCCGAGGGTATGTTGGACTATTTTGATGTATCGGGTATGGAAATTAAAGAAGGCCAATATCAGATCTATCTA
>NZ_JAVKCA010000001.1:0-33654 GCF_040222955.1 Marinoscillum sp.
AAAGATGAAGTTGGTATTTCTTTGCCATTAAAAAAGTTGAAGGAATTAGACTTGTTGAAACTGGTATTACCCGAGGGTATGTTGGACTATTTTGATGTATCGGGTATGGAAATTAAAGAAGGCCAATATCAGATCTATCTAGCTGAAAAAAACATACATCCTGAACAATACAAAAATGTAAAACTCACTTCCAAAGGTTTCTTTGATGAGGTTACTGTTCAAGATTTTCCTATTCGCGGAAAAGCCTGTTATCTAAAGATCAAACGTAGGAAATGGCTTAATGAAGAAACAGGGCAAAATGTAAGCAGGGATTGGAAATTGGTAGCATCAGGTACGCGAATGACAGAGGAATTTGCGCTTTTTTTAAAACGGGCCTTCTGGATTCAAAACCGATAAGCTGCAAACTGCTTTCAGAAATCTTCCACCTAAACAGCAAGCAATTAGAGCATCAGTATGTGTTTTATCTCAGCAACTTCCTGTCTTGGGAGCAACGAGAACATGCTACCAACTGGATCCTTTTTCCTCAAAATATAGGCACCCATTTAAGTATCGATGAGACAGCTCTTTCTCAAGGAGAACTTTACACGGTGATCACCAACAAAGCAGCTAAAGGCAAAAAAGGTAGTTTGGTGGCAATGATCAAAGGAACAGACAGTGAAATTGTCAATGACATCTTAAAGCAAATACCCGTCGATGCAAGAAGAAAAGTCAAAGAAGTTACATTGGATATGGCTGCCAGCATGGAGAAAATTGTCAGGAAAAGTTTTACTAAAGCTGATCTTGTCACTGATCGTTTTCATGTCCAAAAACTAGCCTATGATGCCGTACAAGAGATGCGTATAGCTTATCGTTGGGAGGCCATCGAACAGGAAAACAAGGAAATGGAGTTAGCTAGAGAGCTAGGAAAGTCCTTTGTCCCCTACAGGTTAGAAAATGGAGATACCGAAAAACAATTGCTCGCCAGAAGCAGGTACTTGCTATTCAAAAACGAACACAATTGGACTCCTTCTCAAGTGCATCGTGCCGAGATTCTCTTCAACAAATATCCAGCCCTGGAAAAAGCTTATAAACTTTCAAGAGAGCTGGCTCACATTTATCAAACCTCTAAACTTAAAGGCGTAGCATTTACAAAATTGGCACAGTGGTATGATAAAGTCGAAAAAGCAGGATTCAAATCATTCAGAACTGTGGCAAGAACTATCCAAAACCACTACCTCAGCATATTGAACTTCTTTGACAACAGATCCACTAATGCTTCCGCTGAATCTTTCAATGCCAAGATCAAAGCCTTCAGAAGTCAATTTAGAGGGGTCAGAAATGTCGAATTCTTCCTATTTAGACTAGCTAATATTTATGCTTGAAAAACGCAATCCCCCAGAAATACGGATTGATCCGCCGCCAGCACCTGACCGGCCGTCCCAAGAGGAGGAGCTAAAACTTATTGAATGCAATCCCCTGACAGCAGAGAATCAAAATAAACTAACCGGGGCAGAGCAAGGATTGAATTAATCCTCCCGCTTTCGTGCTCTTAGTTCACGTTTCACACCTCTTATTCGTGTGTCAACCAGAAATAAAGATTGATCTAAGAATTTAGCCGGCCTTGGCTTTTTCAGCAAGACTGCTCCCCTCTTGAGAGGGGTTAGGGGTGTGTTTTACTTTTCCCTCTCCAGCTCAAGAGCACTCCCATCCAAACGCTCATACTCATCCCATAAAGCAGCAGCCCCCAGAATGGCAAGGTCTTGCTGATCCATGGTTACCAGCTTCAAACGACGGACAGTCTCAGGAAAGGGAAAATCCCGCAAGGATGACCTGAGCTCATCTTCGAATAGCGGAAAAGCCCTGGAAATGGAGCCCCCAAAAGCGATCACCTCGGGATCATAAGCAGCCAGCACCATTTTCACAAATTGTCCCAGATGATGCCCATACTCTTTCCAGACAGGAATGACCTCATCATTTCCATTAGTTGCCGCCTCATTTGCGGCTTGCGCGGTAGTTTGGTGCTGAGTCACAAAAAAACCGCTACTACTAAAATCTTCATAACGAGCATCGAGGTACCGCAGAATTCCCAGCTCTCCCGCCCCACAATTGCTCCCAAAGTAAGGTCGACCATTTAGCACCAGGCCGATTCCTATCCCGGTACCCAGAGTAATCCCCACCATGTTGTCACATTGCGACTTCAAGCCATATTTATAAGCTCCGTATGCGAAGCAGTTGGCATCATTATTCACATGTACCGGCAGCCCGAACCTCATCTCCAACTCACGCTTGAGCTCTACACGCTTCCACGAACTAATGTTATTGGAATTGTACACGGTGCCGGTGGGAATGTCTACCACAGCCGGCACCCCTATTCCGATACCATCCGTATTGGAATTAATCAACGGGGATAGAAAATCCGAAATTTGATCAAGTGTCTTTTCCAGTACTTCTTTATTTTCCAGCAAAGTCTGGCGCTTGTGCTCCAGCTGATCCCCCTGACAAATGGCTGCCCGGATCTGTGTGGCTCCTAGATCTACTCCTATTGTCATCCGTTCTAAAATTTCAATTTCCCAAAAACCTTGAAAAGGGCCACGGTACTCAAGAGTGAAACAACACCGAGACCTATACCCAACCAGACATCCTGATAAACAAAGGAGCCGATGGAGAAGAGCGCCGAATAAACCGAGACCAGCCCAATAAAAATCAACAGCACCTGCAGCGGCATTTGCCAGACCACCCCTTCTCCATTGTCACAAGGGTCGTTATCCGCTTTGGCTTCTTCCACCACTCGCTTCCATCCTGGCCCTCCCGGACGAGTAAGACGATAAAAATTCCTCAAAACCTGGGCATTCTCTGGCCTGGTGAGCAGCGTAACGGACACCCATGAAATGGTAACAACACCCACGGTAATCAGGAGTTTCATGGTGAACCCATCCAGAACCTCTGTAGCCACTGTAGCATCCTCTACACCCAGCACCAGCACAAAGGCAACAAGAGTAGCCACAATCATTGCGGTAATTTCAGTGATGGCATTGATTCGCCACCAGAACCAGCGCAGCAAGTAAATAGCACCAGATCCAGCTCCGGAAAGCAGCAAAATATTAAAAGCCTGAGTAGCATTATCCAGCACGTACAAGGATAAAAACCCTGCAATGATCATCAGCATCACAGTGGTCCATCTGCCCATGGCCACCATCTCCTTATCGGTAGCATCCGGCTTAAGAAAGCGCTTGTAAAAATCATTCACAAAATACGAGGAGCCCCAGTTAAGGTGGGTGCCTATGGTGGACATATATGCCGCAATGATAGATGCCACCACCAGGCCTATCCAGCCTGTTCCCAGCTTTGACAGCATCACAGGATAAGCAATGTCATCTTTCAAATAAGTAGGATCTATATCCGGAAACTCGGCCTGAATAGATGCCAGATCCGGGTAAATCACCATGGAAGCCAGCGCCACGATGATCCACGGCCAGGGCCTGAGGGCATAATGCGCAAAGTTGAACAGTAAAGTTGCCCCAATGGCATTTTTTTCGTCTTTGGCAGAAAGCATACGCTGGGCGATATAACCACCACCACCAGGCTCAGCTCCCGGATACCAAACGGCCCACCACTGCACGGCCAGCGGGATCAATAACAATGGCACCCATACCGAAGCACTACTGAAATCCGGAATGACGCTGATCTTATCGGCAATAATAGGGTTACTCATCAACTCGGAAAGGCTCCCAACCTCCGGCTGACTTACCGCCACATAGGCTGCATATACCGCGCCAAACATGGCTATTCCGTACTGGAAAAAGTCCGCCCATACCACTCCTTTGATGCCGCCAAGCGATGCATAAATCACCACCACAATGGAAGCACCTACCACCACCACCCAGGGTTCCAATCCCAGCATCACTGCACCAATCTTGATAGCCGCCAGGGTCACAGACCCCATGATCAGGGTATTGAAAAACACTCCTAAATAAATAGCTCTAAATCCCCGCAAAAAAGACGCGAGCTTACCTCCGTATCGTATTTCATAAAATTCCAGATCGGTATTGACCCGTGACTTCCTCCAAAGTCTGGCGTAGATAAACACGGTCACCATTCCCGTAATCAGAAAGGCCCACCAGGCCCAGTTTTTAGACACTCCACTTTCACGCACAAATCCGGTCACCAGGTTGGGTGTGTCAGCAGAGAACGTGCAGGCTACCATGGACACTCCAAGCAGCCACCAGGGCATGCCCCGCCCACCCAGGAAGTATTCTTCTGAGCTCTGACCGGCAGTACGGGAAGCTACCCAGCCGATGCCCAGTACAATGGCGAAGAAAATGGCAATAATGATCCAGTCAAGGGTATGTAAAAGCATATCCGGTTATTTAATAAGGTCTCTGATGTGTGAATTAAAAATGGTAGCGCTTGAAGGCTTCAATGGCTTCATACTCTGCCAGACCAAGCTGATCATAGAGCTTAGCCGTAGACCTGTTTCGGTCTTCCGCCCTTTGCCAGAACTCCCGACCGTCAGTTCCCTGAAAAACCACTCCATCTTTTTGTGACTGGTGCTTGAAGATCGCCTGGCGCTTCTTCATCAACTCATCCGGACTCAGGGGCACAGCCATATCTATATCTTCAATGCCCCACTCCTGCCAGGCACCGCGATACAGCCAGACATAACAATCCTTCAGCCATTCGTCATCCTTCAGGACTTCCAGTGCTTTGAAAATAACATCCAGGCAGACCCTGTGAGTACCATGTGGATCCGAGAGGTCCCCGGCGGCATAAATCTGATGCGGCTGAATCGCTCGTAGTAAGTCGACCGTAATCTTGACATCCTCATCACTAATCGGAAGTTTTTTCACCCGACCTGTTTCATAGAATGGCAAGTCCAAAAAGTGTGCGCGTTCGTCGGGTAGTCCTACAAAGCGACACCCTGCACGGGCCTCACCTCTCCTGATTAGTCCCTTGATTCTGCGAACATCATCTGTGTCCATTTCACCGGTCCCCTTATTGAGAATATCGGTTTTTATTTTTTGATAAAACTCCTTTTGCCCTGACTGTTTGTTGTCCTGAGAGTTTTTCAGCTCGTTGTAGAAATCTGCGAAGCGGATCACCTCTTCGTCAAAAACAGCTATGTTCCCGGAAGTTTGATAAGCCACATGCACCTCATGCCCCTGGTCATGCAAGCGAATAAAAGTACCTCCCATAGAGATCACGTCATCATCAGGGTGAGGGCTGAAAAGTACGACTCTTTTTTGAGCAGGCAAGGCACGCTCAGGTCGTTGAGAATCATCTGCGTTGGGCTTGCCTCCCGGCCACCCGGTAATGGTATGCTGGAGTGCATTGAACATCTTGATGTTCAGCTCATAGGTAGAAGGATAAGCAGTAATGAGGTCGTTCATTCCATGATCATTATAATCACGCTCAGTAAGCTTGAGTATTGGCTTACCCGTCTGCCGACAAAGCCATACCACCGCTCGCTTGGTCGTGAAATCATCCCATTTGCAACCGCCTACCAACCAGGGCGTGTAGATTCGCTTCAGATAAGCAGAAGATCCTGTATCCAGAACCACTGTGGTATTGTGATGCTGCTGAAGATAAGTGGCAGGTATTTCTCCTGAAATATCACCCTCGATCATCCTGCCCACCACTGTGGCCTTGCTCTCACCCCAGGCCATCAGCAGAATTCGTTTCGCCTTCAGTATGGTACCGATGCCCATGGTAATGGCCTTGCGGGGAACATTTTCCTTTCCATAAAAGTCACCAGCAGCATCTTCACGCGTCACCTGATCCAGGGTGACGAGTCTGGTGATTGAATTGACATGCGAGCCTGGCTCATTGAACCCAATATGCCCCGTACGACCAATGCCCAGTATCTGCAGGTCTATACCCCCATACAGTTCAATCTTACGCTCATACTCCAGGCAGTATTTTCTAACTTCAGACTCCTGCAGATCCCCTTTCGGGATGTTAATGTTCTGCGGATCTATATCAATGTGGTCAAACAAATACTCATGCATAAAATGCCAGTAGCTATGGCTGGAGTTGGGCGCTATGGGGAAATACTCGTCCAGGTTGAAGGTCACCACATTGTGAAAACTCAACCCTTCCTCCTGGTGCATTTTGACCAGTTCATTGTAAACACCCTTTGGACTGGACCCTGTGGCCAATCCCAATACACACACATCACCCTTGCTTTGCTTATGCCGAATCAAATCGGCTATCTCCATGGCAATGCTTCTGGAGCCTATGGACGATTCGCTAAAGACAACGTTGTGAATCTTTTCAAAACGTTTCTCCTCGTGTAACCCAACCATCTCATGGGTGAGTATTTGACTATTCTGAATGGGCTCTTCCAATATGTCAGTCATTTTGTTTGGTAGTTTAAAGATAGAAAAGACATCAATTGACTTCTCCTAAAATGGTCATCTTTTACAAACGTATAAAAAAATGTGTGCGCACACAATTAATTTAAATAAAAATGTGTGCGCACACACCAACATCACCAAGTGTCTCAGGTTTTGATTAGTTTTGGCCATTATCTGTTCAGACATGATTGAAAAGAAGAATATCAGGATCAAGGATATTGCGCAAATGGCTGGGGTATCAGTGGGCACTGTAGACCGGGTGTTGCATGGAAGGGGCAAAGTATCCAGTGACGCACAACAAAAGGTGGAAGAAGTGCTCAACCGCACAGGGTACAAACCCAACCTCATCGCCAGAACCCTGGGCTCTAATAAGACGCTCAAAATCACTGCCCTATTGCCAGACCCCACGCAGGATGATTACTGGGCACTGGCTGAAGCGGGGATATTGCAGAGTATTGAAGAGTGGTCCTATTATGATGTAGAAATCAATTGCATTTTCTTTGATCTCTATAATCCCGGTTCGTTTAAAACCACCACAGAGGGTGTGCTCGGAAGTAAACCGGACGGTATTCTTATCGCTCCTGTCTTTCACCACGAATCCATCGAGCTACTGAACCAATTAAAAGTGCACGCCATACCTTATGTCCTTTTCAACACGAACATTCCGGAAGCCGACCCTTTGTGTTTTATTGGCCAAAACCTGGTGCAAAGTGGGAAGGTGGCTGGTGAGCTCCTCGGCCTGGCAGGTGGTTCCAGACGAACCATCATGTCACTTCACCTATATGAAAACCGTGACAACTCCGTTCACCTCATGGCCAAGGAGCATGGACTCAGACAGTATTTTCAGGAGCAACCATATCAGGTAATCAGCCTGGACCTGAGTACCCCGAATGAAGTAGAAGATCACATCAAAGAAGCCATCCTTAACCCTGACCTGCTTGGAATATTTGTAACTACCTCCAAAGGCACCTACATCGTAGCCCAAATACTTGAGAAATATAGTTTGGAGCACATTCGGCTGGTGGGCTATGATTTACTGGAAGAAAACCTCCGATACCTTAGAAAAGGTACCATTGATTTTCTGATCAATCAAAATCCGAAACGGATGGCGAAAATAGGAGTCAATCACCTGGTGAACCACCTGCTCTTCCAGAAGACTCTGCCGGAAAAAGAGATTTTCCCTATCGAAATTATTACCAGGCAAAACCTGGATTCTTACCTCACTTCCAGGATACATTAAGAGGCGGCTACCCCATTAAACATCAAAAACCCGCACCGACAAAGTCGGTGCGGGTTTTTTTTCCTTTGATCAAGGATCAGCTCTTTAAGATGTCCTCAATCTGCCGGAGCTCATCTGCCTCAAAACTCAGATTGTCCAAAGCCTTCACGTTAGCCCTCAGCTGCTCGGCACTACTCACCCCCACCAGTACAGAAGTGAGTCGCTCGTCTTTCAGCAACCAGGCGATCGCCATGTCACTCAGTGACTGGCCTCTGGCCTCGGCAATGGCATGCAGACCTTTGATCTTCGACAAATTAGCCTCAACTGTCTCTCTCTGCAAGTAAGTCATCCCCTTGGCGGCCCGGCTGTCTTCAGGTATTCCTTTGATGTATTTATTAGTGAGCATACCTTGTTCCAATGGGCTAAAAGCAATGCAGCCCACCCCATTGTCATCCAGTGTATTCATTAATCCTTTTTCCACCCACCTGTCAAACATAGAATACCTGGCCTGATGAATGAGGCAAGGTGTTCCCAAATCCTTGAGTATGGCAATTGCTTTCTTGGCCTGATCATCCGGGTAATTGGAGATGCCCACATACAAAGCCCGCCCTGATCTGACGATGAAGTCCAGCGCACCCATTGTCTCCTCTAGGGGCGTGTTCGGGTCTGGCCGGTGGTGATAAAAAAGATCCACATATTCCAGATTCATCCGTTTCAGACTCTGATCCAGGCTGTTGACCAGGTATTTTCTTGATCCAAAATTACCGAACGGACCAGGCCACATGTCGTATCCTGCTTTTGAGGAAATAAAAAGCTCATCACGATGGGCCGAGAAATCCTCCTTATACAATCTCCCAAAATTGGTTTCGGCTGATCCAAAAGGAGGCCCATAGTTATTGGCCAGGTCAAAGTGTATGATCCCCAGGTCGAAAGCTGTCCTGAGAATCTGCTGTCCTTTAAGCAGGTCATCCGCATGCCCAAAGTTGTGCCAAAGCCCGAGTGAAAGAAGTGGTAACTGAACACCGCTGCGACCACAGCGACGATATTTCATTTGCTGATACCGGTCGTCTTTTGCCAGGTATCTTGTATATCCCGATTTGTCGTTAATTTCCATGGGTTTAAAGATACTTGCTCAGTAAGAAAATACTAGCGCTACATCATCATTCCTGCCTACTAAAATGTATTTGGATCCTTTAGCAGACTGGATCACAGCCACACTCCGGATATCGCCACGGATTTTCAATCCCGCTTCACTCGCTGCGGGCACTGAAAATTCACCTTGTCCATTGCCCAATAGCACCGTACCCCGACTGGCATCATATGCCCCAAAATATGGGGTTGCCCATTCCATATTTCCGCCAAGGATAAGGTCTTGATTTCCGTCATTGTTCAAGTCAAGAGACGCTATCGCATAAACGGGCGCTCTCTGTGCCACTGCAGGAAGTTCCTTTTGTTCGAACCGGAGACCTCCGAGGTTCATCAAGGCTATCGACTTAAAAGTATGTGCCTCATACCTTTTGCTGGCATTGAGTGCATCCGGCTGAAAAATCTCATCGATGCTATTCCCGGAGAAATCCTTATTCAGCACGAATAATTTCTTGATCAGCGGCATCTGCTTTACAAGCTCATCCCTGTTGGCCAGAGGATACTCCCTTTCGCCAATCCGGTAAGTAATGATCTGATCCAGGGAAAGGTTTTTATCGAAATCGTTGACATACATCCGGACAGGTTGGTCTGTTGTCGGTTGAAGCTTACTATTGGTACCCAAATTTCCCAGCACAAAATCAGGACGCCCATCTCCGTTCAGGTCAGTTTTAGTGATCGTATTCCACCACCCATTGGTCTTATTCAGATCAGGAATATCAGCCTTCTCCAACTTCCCTTTCTTATTCATAAAAATGGTAATAGGCATCCACTCGCCCACAATGATCAGGTCTTCGTAACTGTCATCGTCCAGATCCACCCATACTGCATCAGTGACCATACCGAGGTGTTCCAGTTCAGGTGCCAGGGCGGCCGTTTCGTTTCTGAACCTTCCCGGGCCTATATTGAAAAGGATACGGCTCTCAGGGATCTGGCCATATTTACCGGCCACCACTCGTCCTCCCACAAACAAATCCATGTCACCATCATGATCTATATCAGAAGCAATGACTACTGATCCGTGCTGAAAATTCTCCTCCAAGGCCCCTTCCTGAAGGGTGAAATTCCCCAAACCATCATTGTAAAAAAGTCTGTCATTCAACCGGGGATTGGGGGGCTGAAACTCATTACCACCTGAAGCGAGGTATAAATCCTGATCGCCATCATTATCCGCATCAAAAAACAAAGCTCCTGTTTCCTCGGGTGCCGGATTACTTCGGAAAGTCTCTGCCGAATGCTTTCGGAAAGTACCGTCGGCATTCTGCAGGTAGAGCATTCCATTGTTCCCGGAGGCTCCACTGATGTAGGCATCTTCCAGACCGTCTCCATTCACGTCAGCTACCGCAATGGCCGGGCCATCACGCGAGATCACATGGGGAATAAGGTACTGCGAGTTAAAATCAACAAAGGGGTTTTCATAGTGCCTGAATGCGAGCTGACTTTGTTCGGTCACATCCTCCAAAATAGGTTGCCGCCCCACGCTCCCGTATTCAAAAATGCTTTTGGCCTCCGCCTGGTTAACGACAATGGTCTGGTTAGCGCTTAACTCCTGAAGCAACTGAGTACTGCCTCCGGGCCATATTATGCGTAAAGAATCAACGCTCGCACTCTTACCCATTCCAAATACCAGTTCCTTGGTGGTGCTGGATTGGAAGCCCCTATCGGGAAAGAGCTCCTGATACTGCAACTTACCTCCTGCATAAAGCTTTACTTTGGTGCCCACGCCATTTGGGTTCCCCCCCTGGCCTTTCAAAGTCACTTTCAGGTAATTGTTTTCCCGCTGGTTATTCTTTATTATCTGTGCCTGACCGTTGATGTTATTCACGACCAAATCCAGGTCTCCATCATTGTCCAGATCTGCATAGACCGAACTGGTAGAGACTGTCTTCTCAAATTTCGCCCAGGATGCAGATACATTTTCAAAGGACTTTCCACCCTGATTTCTGAAAACATAATTCTCAACTTTTCCATCTGGCATCTGTGCAATCAAAGCTGAGTCGCTAATCTCATCATTCCCCACTTTGAAATCATTGGCAGAGAGGAACATGATATAATCCAGATCATTCGGTCGCTTCACGATCCCATTTGAAATGAAAAGATCTTTATACCCATCCAAATCCAGATCAGCAAAAAGGGGAGCCCAGCTCCAGTCCGTAGCCGCTACTCCGGTCATCAATCCTACCTCTGAGAAGGTGCCATCTCCGTTATTGAGCTGGAGCATATTGCGAGCAAACTGCTTCTCGTAGCCAAAGGTCTGTTTGAGTTTGTAGATTTCATAAGACTCCTCACCGGCGGAGTTTTTGAGCACTTTTTCATCTGCTGGTAGCATGTCCAGGGTAATGATCTCTGGCAGTCCATCGTTGTTGATATCGCCGATATCATTGCCCATGGAGGACCGGCTGCTGTGGGTGATCATGCTGCCAATGGATTCAGTAAATGTACCGTCCTGATTATTCAGATAGAGGTAGTCATTTTCATGAAAATCATTGGAAATATAGATGTCCGTATACCCGTCGAAATTAAAATCAGAAAGCCCGATTCCCAGGCCATATCCTATCTGAGAATTATAGATGCCAGCACTTTTAGTCACGTCCACAAATACCCCACCATCATTTCTGAGCAGTAAATCTCCCGCCAGGGAATCTTCATCCAGGCGCAGAGCGGAGCGGCCATAACTCCTTTTGGTATGGACCGAATGATTCAAAAGATACACGTCAAGGTCCTGATCATTGTCGAAATCGAAAAATGCAGCCTGGGTTGAAAATCCTTTAAAATCCAGGCCGTACAGAGCGGCGCTCTCCGTAAAGGTGAGGTCTCCATTGTTAATAAACAGCTGGTTTTGTCCAGAGATCCCCTTATACTTCCCTACCCTGCACACATAGATATCCAGATAACCGTCCGCATTCACATCGGCCATCGTCACTCCGGTCTTCCAGGCACCTGGCGAGCTTACCCCCGCAGATTCGGTAATTTCCTCAAACCGGAAATCGCCCTTATTCAAATAGAGCTTGTTCTCCTTCTGGTTGGCCGTAAAATAGATGTCCTCCAGGCCGTCATTATTAATATCCCCAACAGCCACACCTCCGCCATTGTAGAAATACAAGTAATCCACAATGTTAAATTGCTCATCTTCTGTGAGTGTATTAGAAAAGGTGACCCCAGATGTTTCTGACGGTACATATTCCAGCAGCTCCCTCGGTGACTGTTCCTTACAGGAAATAACAGAAACAAAGAGCGTTAACAGACAAGTGGTACGTATCGACATCATTTTTTACTTTTCCCTGTGAAGATTTGCATCGCATCATTATTGTTGGCTACAATAATCTTTGGCCCTGCTTGTGTTTCAATCACTTTGATCCCTCGTGTTTGTCCATTGAGGTACAGCCCGGACTCAGCTGCTTTCATCGCACTGAAACCGCCATTACCGTCTCCCAAAAGTACCAGCCCGTAGTTGGCATCATAGCGGCCCACTTCTGGTTTAGTATCATTGAGGTTACCACCCACCAACAGGTCCATATTACCATCCCTGTTCACATCCATGGCTTCCAGCGCGTAGGTCACAGAGAATTGAGCTTCTATGGGAAGAGAGGCCCTGGTGTAGCCACCGGGACCACTTAGATAAACCACTGTTTCCAGTTCTGTTACTTCGTACTTTTTGGACCTGGCAAGCGCCTCCGGAGGAAACACATCCGTCATCTCCTGATTCTTATAATCGCCCCATTCCAGGTACTTTTTCTTCAAATGTGGAAGCTGCATAATCAGATCATGCCTCAGTACCATGGGATAGGCTTTGTCCCCATTATACTGCGTGACAATTTGCTCAATGGTACCATTCTGATCAAAATCATTGACGTACATGGTCACCGGCTGTGTCTGAGAGGCCTGAAATCGGCTGTTGCTGCCATGATTCCCTACTGCCAGGTCGGGACGTCCATCATTGTTGAAATCCGCCACTTCGATGGTATTCCACCAGCCAGCAGTTTCCGGTAGGTTGGGCAGACTATCTCTGACCAAATTCCCGCCCCTGTTAGAGAAATACATCATGGGCATCCACTCACCCACAGCTATCAGGTCCGCATCTCCATCACCATCCATATCCTGCCAGCTGGCATCTGTGACCATTCCCATGTCCTGGAACGCCGCAGAAAGCTCCATGTCCGTCTCAAAATTGCCCCGGCCATCATTGATCAGCAGGTAACTGGAGGCAGGTACCCCATAATATCCGGGCACCATCCTAATCCCCACGAACAGGTCCAAATCGCCATCACCATCCACATCTCCGGGCACCACTGATGAGGTATTTTCATACCTTCCATTCGGGTAAATTTTATTTTGCTTTGCAAAGCCATTTCCTTTCAGATTAAGGTATAACCGATCCCCTAGCGCTGATGACAAATCAGAAAACTCGGAGCTTCCACTGGCTACATAGAGGTCCTGAAACCCATCACCATCCGCATCAAAAAAGGCACAATCAACATCTTCATACTCCACCTCATTTCCAGTAAAAGATGTCGGCATCTTCTCGAAAACACCGGACGACTTTTGCATAAAAAGGGCTCCTGCCTGACCTGCTGCTCCACCAATGTAATAATCCTCCAGACCATCATTGTTGACATCCCCTGTGCATAAGCATGGCCCTTCTGTAGACCGCATGTGGTAAACCAACCTGTCCTTATCAAAATCCACCCATTTGCTCTCCTGATGAACAAACGATGAGCCTGGCACGGACTGAAAAATCGTCTCCCTGCTCAACTTTTTAGGTGGAGTGCTCACATTCTCCTCCGGTTCTTTGAGGGCCAATGTCTGATTCGCTTCTACATTGGTGAGTGTCTGAATCGCCCCACCTGCCCAGTAAATCTTTACCGAATCGGCCACTTTTGCTAAACCTAACCCAAAAAGCGGGCGGCTGTCCACGGTGGACTCAAAGCCTCTGATGGGCATGTTTTCCAAGTAAAGCGTGGTGTTCGCTAAGAAAACCTCGATCCGGGTTCCGAAGGCTCCACTATTCTGACCCTGCCCGGTTAATTCAAAGCGCAAATAACTATTTTCGAGATAAAGCCTATCCGTTTGGTTTTCAAACACCCAGGATGGACGATTGACATTGTTCACAATCAGGTCCAGGTCTCCATCATTGTCCAGGTCTCCGTAGGCCGACCCATTCGAAAAGCCCGGTTCGCCCAATCCAAACTCCTGTGATCGATTGACAAACTGGAGATTTCCCTGATTCAAATAGGCGTAATTAGCAATTGGCCTTGACGGAATAAGGTCTATGAGGCTTTTATAATCTACCCCGGAGCCTGAAACCAGCTTTTTCACGACCTCTTCCTGTTTCACATAATGCAAAAAATCCTGATCAGTCAGGTCCTGATAGATTCCATTGGCGATAAAAATGTCCTTCAGACCATCATTCTGAAAATCAAAAATCAACGCTCCCCAGCTCCAATCTGTAGCTTCCACACCTGCCAAACGACCAATCTCACTGAAGGTATTGTCCCCATTGTTCAGCTGAAGCATGTTTCTGGTAAACTGGTGGTAATAGCCATTCTGGAGGTTGTACTGGTACTTGTCCCAGTTCTCGAAGGTGGTTACGGTTTTCACCCGTTCGTCGGGCTCAGGAAGCATATCTGTCACGAAAATATCAGGCCTGCTATCATTGTTGATGTCAGAAAGATCAGCACCCATAGATGCTGCACTCAGGCTTCTGATCTGGTCTTCCAGCACTTCCCTGAAAGTACCATCCTGATTGTTCAGATAAAGATAGTCCCGTTCGAAAAAGTCATTGGAAACGTAGATATCCTGCCAGTGGTCGCCATCGATATCCCCCACCGTAACGCCAAGCCCAAATCCTATGATGCTACCATAGATCCCCGCCGCATCGCTCACATCCAGAAACTTGCCATTGTCATTTCTAAACAGCTTATCACCTCCCACAGGATCTCTTCTCGGTCTTTCATTTCTTCTGAGGTCAAAACTCCCAATGGCCTGATAGGAGTTATTGAGCAGGTACATGTCCAGGTCTCCGTCTTTGTCGTAATCAAAAAATGCGGCGTGGGTTGAAAACCCCGGATCAGCGAGTCCATACTCAGCGGCACTTTCACGAAAGGTGAGGTCGCCTTTATTAATGAACAGTTCATTCTCCTTACTATCTCCGGCTATGTCTCCCGAGTTACAGACATAAATATCCAATAGGCCATCTCCATTAATATCTACCAGACTGACTCCCGTGCTCCAGGCTTTATTTCCCTCCACCCCAGCGGACCTGGAAATGTCCCTGAACTTCATTCCGCCTTCATTAAGGTAGAGCTTGTTCTTTTTCTGGTTGGCGGTGAAGTAAATATCCAACAACCCATCGTTGTTAAAATCGCCCAAACCGACACCACCGCCATTATAGAAGTTGCGGTAGGTGAAAATATTGAAGTCTTTGTCAAACTCTAGTTCATTGGCAAAGTCGATACCGGACTCCGCCTCAGATACCTTTCTGAAAAGTGTATCAGTTTCCTTCTCAGTCTCCTGTTGGCAGGAAATAATCAAAAAGGACACCACGAAAAAGTAAAAATATTTCATACGTTTCAAAGTCTATTTATTGAGTTGCTTGGCCACAGTAAGGTCGGTAAAACGCACCAACACTCTCCTTTCATCCTTTGCTGAAATAGAGATCCTTCTATTTCCATCCACTTTTGCATAGGCAGTTGGTTTCTCTGCATGTTCAATGGCCAGAAATCCGCCCCCAAATGAGTCTTCTGTCATGTCTTTGACAGTCAAAATAAGTGAGTCGGATCCGAACTCTGTATTCCAGGGGGCCCAGGCATTGTAAAAATAGTCATACGACATTTCGTAAAGCCGATCTTCATGAAAAGAGGGCTGAAACTGTACAGTCACCGGGGATTTAACATCTTCCTTGATCACATACTCCACGATCCTGGCTCCCGGGCCCTGATAAATAAGTTTTTGTCTGTTGAGGTCCATGCACCGATCAAAAAAATCCTGAAGGCTCATGCCAAAAGTCATTCCCATCAAGAGGGAATCATACCGTACGCCGCTTGCCAACTCACGCTCCTCCATCTCCTGATAGGGGTGCGACTGGCATCCTGCCAGCATGATGGCGATTAGTCCTATCGAATACACTACATTTCTCATCACTAATACGTCACTATATAAGGTTGATCATTATTTTTCATAAACAATAGTAATGGCCCAGCCTCTGTGTTCACCTCCAAAAGCCTTCTGACATCCCCAGTGGTAGATATTCCTGATTCGTCTGGGTACGTATAACGAAAACGTCCCGCACCCTCACCCAGAAATAACTGGCCATAGCTGGCAGCGTAAATGCCTGTTTCTGGTTTTGCCTTGTGCTGGTTTCCCGCCAGTACAAAATCTATTTTTCCGTCTTCATTATAATCTCCAAAATGGATGGCATAAACCGGGGAAAACTGTGCCTCACGAGGCAATGGTGTTTTCGTAAAAATTCCCGAGCCATCATTGAGGTAAAGAGCGGTCTCAAGATCCGAAACCTCATAAATCACCACTCCCTCCATCTCCTGCTCACTCAATAAATCGGTCATACGTGCTGTTTTGTACACTTCATACCTCAGAAATTTTTTCTTCATAGCCGGGAGTTGCTTGATCAGGTCTTTCAGTTGAACCATAGGGAAATAGGCCCCCTCCCGATAGTAAGCCGTGATGTGTTCTATGCTGCCATTTCTATCAAAATCACCCACATAAATCCTCATGGGCGCTTCAGGAGTGGCCTGAAATCGGGAATTGGTGCCATTATTGCCGGCCATCAGGTCAAGGTCCCCATCTCCATCTACATCCGCCATTTCCAACACATGGTACATTCCGGCGGAACCAGAAAAACCAGCCTCTAAAGACTCTGTAAAACGTCCATTCTGATTGATAAATACCTTCAGGGGCATCCACTCGCCAGCCAGCAGCAGGTCCTGGTCACCGTCTCCATCAATATCAGCCCATTTTGAATCTGTGATCAGCCCTATGTCCTTCAGTGGGGCGGTGGCTGCTACTTCCTCGAATGTGCCATCTCCCCGATTGTGGAACAGATGCCCTGAGACAGGCAGGCCAAAGTACTGAGGCTTCAGCCGGTCACCGAAAAATAAATCAGGAAATCCATCTCCATCAAAATCACTCACCGAAACAGTCCCTGTGCTACGCAACTCTGTACCCGGCAATGCCTCCAGCTTCAACTCAAACATTCCCTGACTATTGGTATAAATTCTATCCCTCAGCTCGAGGTTCATCCCTGTAAACTCACTTCCCCCACTCGCCACGATCAGATCAACGTCTCCATCCTGATCAATATCTGAAAAAGCGCAATCCATATCCTCCGAACCTGCTTCTGCATCCAACCGCTGGGCTTCTACGAAGGAACCGCCCTTATGCTGGAGGTAAATCCTACCGGCCTGTCCTCTGGCACCACCCAAATAGACATCCTCCAGACCATCACCATTCACATCCCCCTTACAGGCGCATGGCCCTTCGTTAGAGGCCATATCAAAGAGCAGACGATCCCGATCAAAATCCACATAAGTGTTTTCTATGTGAGCGTAGGGCAACACAGATGACTCAACGGATTGAAAAATACGCTTGCCCTGAATGTCTTCTGATACCAGAGACTCATCCTGACCTTTGTAAGAAATCTGCACGATACGATTAATGTCAACCTCTGATGCGCTACTCACCTGACCATCGGGCCACTGAATCACCACACTGTCAATGCGTTCAAGTGCACCCAGTCCGAAATGAAGCCGCTGATCCACTGAAGACTGAAATCCCCGCATGGGGGTGAGTTCTCTGGACCAACTTTTACCATCCCCATAGACCCAAACTTTGCTGCCAATGGCATTTAAATTTTTACTTTTCCCCTGCAGCGATATGGAAACAAAGTTTCGCCCATGCCCACCAGAGCGGTTTTCATAGACAGAGGCTGGCATATTTACATTGTTCAGCAAGAGATCCAAATCCCCATCATTGTCCAGATCTGCGTAGGCGGAGCCATTGGAGAATGTCAGATGATCCAACCCCCACTCATTTGCAGCATTTTTAAATCCAAGGCCCCCCTGATTTTCATAAGCATAGTTAGCCAAGGGTTCCGACGGGATCATATCAATCAACTTTTTGATGGCATTTCCATCGTCCTGAAGCATTTTTCTGATGGCTTCCGGATTCGCCATGAAATTGATATAATCCTGATCGAGTAAGTCTTTATAAATCCCATTCGCTACAAAAAGATCACTGTAGCCATCGTTATTCATGTCAAAAATCAAAGCTCCCCAGCTCCAGTCGGTAGCTTCCACACCTGCCAATCTGGATACTTCACTGAAGGTGCCATTCCGGTTATTCAGCTGGAGGGCATTTCTCCCAAATTGGTGATAGTAGCCTTGCTGCACTTGTAACTGATACTTATCCCAGCCTTCAAAAGAGGCCTTTGACATGACCCGGTCGTGTCGCTCAGGTAGCATCTCGGTTACAAATACCTCATTATACCCGTCATTGTTCAGGTCAGCGATATCAGCACCCATGGAGCCCATGGATATCTCGGTCATGTAGGAGGTCAGTGATTCTGTGAACGTTCCGTTCCGTTGATTGATGTACAAATAGTCGCGCTCAAAAAAATCGTTGGAGACATAGATGTCCAGCCAACCATCCAGGTCAATGTCACTAATGGTTACTCCCAGCCCAAAGCCAATACTACTACTATAAATTCCAGCTTCTTCAGACACATCCACAAACCTGTTGTCATCATTTCTGAGTAGCATATTTCCACCAAGCGAATCAGGAATCTGACGTTGATCTTTGATCAGATCATAACCGCCCACCGATCGGATAGAATTATTCAGCAGGTAACAATCCAGGTCACCGTCACGGTCATAATCAAAAAATGATGCGTGTGTGGAAAGTCCCAGGTTGTCCAACCCATATTTTTCTGCCTCTTCCCGGAATGTCAGATCACCGTTGTTGATATAGAGTGAATTTCTTCTGTTTTGACCTCCGGGAGGACCGGATTTGCAAACATAAATATCCATCCAGCCGTCGTAGTTGATGTCAACAAAACTCACTCCCGTGCTCCAGACATTTTCCGAAAGGAGACCAGCGGACTCGGTGATATCTTCAAACTGGATACCCTTTCCTGGCGAGTTTCCTTTGTTCAGATATAATCTATTAGAAACCATGTTTCCACAGAAAAAAACGTCCTGAAACCCGTCATTGTTAATATCTCCGACTCCAACACCCCCTCCGTTGTAGAAATTCTTGAAGGTATAGGGATTGACGTCTTCAGTATAGTCCAAAGTGTTTTGGAAATTTATTCCTGTAGACTCCAAAAGTAGGAAGCGTCTATTCGAAGGCTCCTCTGAAGGAGCACAGGAAAACGCCCAACAAAATAGAGAAAAAATGATGGCTGGTTGTCTCATGGAAATAATGAGGATGAATTCGCTCCTCCAAAACTAAAAAAAAGGCAAGCAACAGAAGCCGCTTGCCTTTTCTTTAAGAAATTATTCTTTTTAATTATATCCTTCGTTCTGCTTCAGCTTGTTGTTGGCATCCAGCTGTACCTGTGGAATAGGGAACACAGCATAGTGGCTGTCAGAAGAACCTTTTTCCCACCATGGATCATCAAACTTTCCAAATCTGATCAAATCCTGGCGTCTGGTCATCTCTGCATACATCTCACGGCCCCACTCAGCAAGCAGGTTATTGGCATCAAGAGAAGTAAACGGTGCAACCCCGGCTCTGCTTCTGATCTGATTAACCATCGCAAGTGCATCAACAGTATTTCCCTGACGGAAATCAGCTTCTGCCTTGGTCAGGAGAATATTTCCCAAACGGAAGATCACAAAGTCATTACTCAGGTTAGGTGTAGAACCCAAAGCGATCTCATATTTACCAATTCGCGCTCCGGCCTGACGGAATCCATCAGGGAAAATCGAATTGTGCTGAGGCGTAAAGGTAAGTGGCGCTCCATCAGGATCGGTAGGCTCCACACCCGCATCTTCAGTTCTGCTTCCATCGGGATTAAACTGAGGTCCAACGATGAAGTTAGATAGTCTTGAATCTACTGTACCAATGCTTGTTGCCTGGGCAAGTCCCGCATAAACATCACCCTGGGGACCAGGATTCACAGATGGGTCGATGTAGGAGTTGTAGAACTCCTCCACAGTGGCATAACCATTCCATGGCTGATCCTGGAGATTGAAAGTGTTCTGACTTCCATAATGCAAAGTCATCTGATGCCAGTTGAAACCCTGTGCAAATACCTGATCGTAAGGTACTACGAAGATATTCTCCTGTGAGCCAGCATTGTCTGTCTGGAAATTCGATGCATAATTACTCTCAAGGGAGTAAAGTCCTGAATTGATGATCGCGTCAGCATCAGCTTCGGCATCAGCCCATCGGGCAGTACCAGTATAAACTTCAGCGTTAAGATAAAGCTTAGCCCTGATGGCGAGTGCTCCCCACTTATTGATTCTACCATAGGTAGAAGCATCTTTGGCCTCACTCAATAATGGAATGATCTCATTCAACTCTGACTCTACGAAGTTAAATACCTGCTGACGGGTAGAATTACCAGCGGTTTCCGTATCGGTGAAATCAGTCACCAAAGGCACATTCCCGAACGCATCTAATAGCCAGTAGTACCAAAGGGCACGCACAGCTCTCAACTCAGCGATAAACGCATCTGCTTCCTCTGTTCCCAGCTGTTCGAACTGATAGATCAAACGGTTACAGGTATTTACGCCTGAATAACAGAATCCCCAGGTGTTATTGAAGAATCCATTGTCAGCGGTGTACTCGTGCTGATGCAGTTGTAATAATATACCCCCATCATACCAGTCACCACCTTTGGTGGTAATCACCAACTCATCAGAAGCGATTTCATTAATTGACCACAGGTTGGAGTGGTTACCAATTCCAAGCAAGGAAGAATATGCTTGTCCAAGAGCTGCAACAAACTCCTCATCAGATGTGAAAAAGTTATCGGCGGTTACGTCGCTATACAGCTCTTCTTCCAGGTCCGTACATGCCGGTGCAAAAAACACCAGGCCCAGAACCATCAAAGAAACTCTTTTTATTAATTTATTCATGTCTTAAAATTTTAAGTTTTTAGAAGCCCAGGTTTAAACCCAACGTGAAGGTTCTGGTGGTGAAGTAAGTTGACCTTCTCTCGATACCAGGTGACAGGGTATCAGCATCACCAGGACGGCCGCCATTATCACTGTCATTCCTGTCCTCATACCTTACCTCAGGATCCACACCTGAATAATTGGTCAATACAAATGGATTCTGAACAGACGCAAACAATCTCAATTTACGTACAGCACTGCCGCTTTGCATTGGGAAGTTGTAACCGATCGTAGCATTATCAATTTTCACGTAATCAGCACTCTCCACGTGAACACTGTTCACAGAGGCTTTCTTAACACTTGGATCATAGTACTTAGTCTTCACAACATTGTAGTTACCTACTGTAGTAGACTCAGTGTTCTCGTAGAACCCTCTGTAGCTGTTCAGCAGGTCATGACCCACAGCTCCTCGTATGAACACATTCAGGTCGAAGTTTTTGTAAGTGAAAGAGTTATTGAAACCGAAAGTGGCATCAGGTAGACCTGACCCAAGTACTGTTCGGTCATCATCACAATTACAGTAAGAACCATCACCGCTCAGGTCAGCAAAACGAGGAGTACCATCCTCATCAACACCGATTTGTACAGGTCCCCAAAGTTGACCCAATTCCTCGCCTTCTTTGACTCTTACCAACTCGGTATCATTCTGACCAGGTGCTCCCATATTAGCTCTGTAAAGCACACCACCTTCTCCGAAGGATAAGTCTCCAGAAGTCAAACTCACTACTTCAGTTTTGAACGTTGAGAAGTTCACACCGGTAGACCAGGTGAAATCATTTGTAACAATAGCCTGATAGTTTAAGGCGATTTCAAGTCCTGAATTCGCAAACTCTCCAATGTTAACCCAAGTCTGTCCAAACAAGTTTGGTGGCACGGGTACGTTTACAGAAAGGATCATATCCGTGGTTGTTCTGGTGTACCAGTCCACAGTACCACTCAGTTTGTTATCCAACAATGTAAAGTCGATTCCCACATCAATTTCGTCTTTGGTTTCCCAGGAAAGATCAGGATTAGGATTACTCACAGGACCAAAACTCGGAACGTACTCTCCATTGTAAAAGAAGTTTCCTTGAGGGCCATATCTCTGAAGAGACAAGTAAGACTGACCTGGTATGTTACCAGTTCTACCAAACGAACCTCTCAATTTCAAGCTATTGACAGTCGGTATTTCCACGAGGTTGGTAATGTTCACACCAGCACTCACCGCAGGGAAAATACCCCATCTGTTATTGATACCAAATCTCGAAGAACCTTCATATCTGGCACTTGCAGAAAGGAAATAAGTGTTATCGTAGTTCAGGTTTAACCTACCGAAAAATCCTATGAGTTTGTAAGAGTTTGCATAGCTCCACAGGTTACCAAGACCATTCGCAAAGTCCAGGGCAGCACCCATATTATTGTAGCCAAACGCATCAGTCAGGAAATCACCACCTTCCATACCAGAACCTTCTGTGAAGAATTCCTGATAAGAATAACCACCCAAAAGGGCAATGTTCAGGTCACTCACATCCTTGTTGTAGTTGACAGTAGATTCAAAAAGCTGATTTGTTCTTCTTTCATTAGATTTTCTAGCAAAACCATTTCGACCTGCTCCTCTGAACTTTGAGCTCTTGGAATAGTACTCCCCTCTCAGATCATTCTCCTCCTGTCTGGAGTAGAATACTGAGGCACTGAGGCCGTCTACAAGGTCGCTGAAGTCATACTCAGCTTTCACACTGGCTAGTATGCGATGATCCACTCCTTCGTTGACGTTTTGCTCAGCTATGGCCACCGGGTTGAAGAAATCAAAAATATCTCTCTGTGCATAACCACCCTGAGCTGTTAATCCACCACCATTAGCCGCAATATTCACTGGCATGGTCGGGTTAGCCACCACTGCATATCTGAAAGATTCAGCAAAGCCATAGTTAGCCTCTTTAGTGGTGCTGGATACACCAACGGTGATCTTCGCACGGTCATTTAAAGCACGCTGGGTAATGTTCACCCGGCCGTTCAGTTGGCTAAATCCAGTACCAACCCCAATACCTTCGGTATCCCTGTAGTTCATGGAAATACGGTAGCTGGTCTGTCCTGTACCACCTGAA
This sequence comes from Marinoscillum sp., assembly GCF_040222955.1. Classification (GTDB taxonomy): domain Bacteria; phylum Bacteroidota; class Bacteroidia; order Cytophagales; family Cyclobacteriaceae; genus Marinoscillum. The sequence continues at coordinate 22,916 of NZ_JAVKCA010000001.1, forward strand.
AGCGACAAGTTATGCACCTGTGCCTGGCCTAGTTGAGTTACCTCATCCATCCAGTCCGTATCAGAACCAAAATCCTGAGCTCCGGCAACTTCTCTGTACTCATCGGCGGTCATAAAGTCGATGGTATTGTAAATGGACTCAACAGCGTATGAACCATTATAGTCCACCTGCATTTTGCCTTTTGATCCAGTCTTAGTGGTAACGAGGATTACTCCACTGGATCCACGAGTACCGTAGATCGCAGCAGCCGATCCATCTTTCAAGATATCAATGGATGCAATATCGTTAGGGTCAACTGTAGAAAGTGATCCTCCAATTACTCCATCAATTACTACAAGTGGGGAGGCATTGGCTCCAACAGTTGAGATTCCTCTCAGTCGGATGTTATATCCACCATTTGGGTCACCACCAGGCTTGGTGATGTTCAAACCAGCCACTTTACCTTGTAGGAGCTGCACAGGATCATTCACCGTACCACGGTTGAAATCCTCAGAGCTGATACTCGCTACTGAACTGGTGATCTCCTTCTTGTCCTGTGTACCGTATCCTACTACCACTACTTCTGATAGAGATTGTACATCCAGATCGAGTGCGGCATCAATTACACCACGAGATCCTACCACGGCTTCCGATGAGGCATAGCCCACAAACGAAAACACAAGTGTTGCACCATCACCCACAGCCAATTTGTATTGACCATTGAAGTCGGTAATGGTACCATTCGTTGTTCCTTTTTCAACAACGTTGGCGCCCGGAACAGCTTCACCTGTTTCCGCATCGGTTACTGTACCTGTCACCGTTCTCTCCTGCGCCCACAGTGTGGCGGACAGAATCAACGATAAACCTAAGAGTAAATACTTCTTCATACTATTACAATTTGTTTCTAAACTTTTAACTAAAAGTCAATTTACGAAATGATATTCTGACCATTACAACCTCCAAGAAAACGAAATAAAAAGAATTATAAAAACGATTTGATATAAAAAGAGAGCGATTTTGGTAATTGAATAATTGCAAACGTTTGCAATGGATAGATAATTTTTGAAGTCATAAAATATGACTTTTCTAAGATGCCTGAAGGCCCTTTTTGGGCATTCCTCACCGAAACCCTTTTTGAAAATTTTCTTTGGATAAAGAATGGGTAATTTTATAGTTCATTATCTTGCCCTAACATGAAAAAAGGATCAGTTACCATCAAGGACATAGCCCTCGAATTGAACATTTCAGTATCGACAGTTTCCAGGGCACTGGCAGATAATCCTTTGGTCAAACCATCAACCAGAGCGGCGGTCAAAGAATTGGCAAAAAAGTATCACTACCGCCCCAACTTCACGGCGCTGAGCCTGCGAAGCAACAAAACCAAAACACTGGGTATCATCATCCCACAGCTTGTGCATGAGTTTTTTGCCATGGTGATCCGTGGCATCGAGGATTTTGCCTACTCCAATGATTACAATGTGATTATCTGCTCCACTCACGAATCATACGAACGCGAAGTAATAGACACCAAAGCGCTCATCAATGGACGGATAGATGGGCTGATGGCCTGTATTTCTAAGGAAACCAACGAATTTGATCACTTCTCGGAATTCGTAGACCGTGGCCTTCCTCTGGTCTTTTTTGACTGTATTTGTGACGAAATAGAGGCCCCCAAAGTGGTTCTGGATGACTTTGATGCGGGCTACAAGGCCGTGAAGCACCTCATTGAGCAGGGATGCACCAAAATAGCCTATGTTGGAGGGCCAATTAACCTGTTTATCAACAAAGACAGACTGGCCGGCTATAATAAGGCCTTGTCAGAGGCGGGACTCAACACACGAGATAGCTGGATCATCCATTGCGACTCTGGAGACTACGATGATGGCATGGAAAGTACACGTGAGCTCGTGCAGGCTCGTGAGATCGATGGGCTCTTTGCCGCCACCGATATGCTGGCCATAGGTGCCATCAAAAACATGAAAGCCGCCGGACTGAAAGTGCCGGAGGATGTGGCTGTGGTTGGTTTTAGCAATTGGTCCATCGGCACCCTCTACGAGCCTTCCCTCTCTACTATGTCTCAACCTGGGTATGAAATGGGTCAAAAAGCCGCTGAGCTGCTGATTCAGCAAATCGATAATCCGGATCAGGAATTCAACGAGACGGTGGTGCTACACAGCGAGTTATTGATCAGAGAGAGTAGCATCAGGGATTGAAAACGCTACTATAACCTAAACTTATCAACAGATAATCTTGATCAATAATAGTTTAATCATCTTCGCGCTCAGATTTTTAACCATTTTTTCAGAGCATGATTGAATTAACCGAGGACAACTTACAAAATATCTTAGCAGAGAACGAACGTGTGATGGTCCAGTATGGAGCCACCTGGTGTGGAAACTGTCGCATGATCAAGCCAAAATTTAAGCGTTTGGCAGGAGCGCATGAGCACGTGCTCTTCGTCTATGTGGATGCCGAGAAACTACCGGGCTCCAGAGGCCTGGCCGAGGTGAAAAACCTTCCCACATTTGCGGGATTTAAAAATGGCGTATTGGTGTCACAGGCAGCAGGAAATAAAGAAGAAACTATAACAACTATTTTAAATGAGATTGCCAATAATTAAGCACATCATTGATTTTGTAGAGGAAAACGACGAGGATTGGGTGGTGGAGACCATCGAACTGTTGGAGCATATGTCGGAAGCCAAAGGCATAAAAGATGAGGAGCTGGACGTGATTGGAGAGTTACTCTCCAATATGTATGGTGCGCTGGAGGTTCAGAAAGAAATCAAAAATGGCACCCCTCAGAAAGAAGCACTCAATGGCTTTATGAAGAGGGTCATGGGCGCCATCAATTAAGACGAGCATGACAAAAACATTGGGCGCTGGTGGCGCCCAATGTTTTTCAATATTTGCTACTCTACTTCAGTTCATAAGGATCTACAATGGCCCAGATCAGCCAGGCCAGCCCCTGAAGAATCACAAAAATATTATGCGCCTTCTTGTTTTGGATGTCCAGTGTTAGAAAAGCAATGTAAGCCAACGCCATCAGGTACTGCGGAATCTGAGAAGTAATGGCCCATCCGGAGACGATGATGTTCTGCAAAAAGCTGACCACTATGATGGACAGGGTAATCCCAAAAAACCACTTCCACTGGTCATAGTAATACTCTTCCAGGTTGGTCTCATGACCTCTGAGTCCGGTGGGGAAGAGCATCCTGGCGAGCAGAAAGAGCAAAATAGGGTAGACAAGCAGGAATAACACCAGTGGCAAAGTCCACACTTTCACATCGCTGGCATACTGGTAGCTGTACCACCATTCCTGGATGTGAAGGAGGAAGACGTTGAACACCATCACGGAGTGTGCCAGGGTCGTTTTGGTATTCTTAAGGTTAGAAACAATGTCCGCAATACCTGTAAGTAACTGAGCAATTCCCAGGCCCAATATCAGGGAAAAAAGGACCACAACGTATTCAAAGGGTTCCATAGGCAGTTGATTGATTCGGACAATTCTATTCAACCTAAAGGAAATTATCAGCACAATCTTCAAGGTAATGCGCATTGGTAGTCACCACGACAGTTTTTGCTGGTTCAATGCCTGGAAATATGATGTGATCCCGTTTGGATATAGCTGAAGTTCTTTTTTGAATTGTCCATTATCCTTTGATGCTCCCTGATGAAAACCCCTCGTGAATGCTGCGCATTTCGAACCAACGCTCTTCAGGGGTTCTCATCCCTCCAAAAATTCAGGCATAAAAAAACCCAATCCGTCATCAAACGAATTGGGCTTTGGATGTGGGCGCTGAGGGATTACTCGTACCCTATGCGATGGAATCGCCCATGCCGCACAGCCCCTCGTGAATGCTGCGCATTTCAAACCAAACGTTTAGCGGGGGTTCTCATCCCTCCAAAAATTCAGACACAAAAAAACCCAATCCGTCATCAAACGAATTGGGCTTTGGATGTGGGCGCTGAGGGATTCGAACCCCCGACCCCCTCGGTGTAAACGAGGTGCTCTGAACCAGCTGAGCTAAGCGCCCTTTCGGGCTCGCTTTTGATAGGACCCTCAAAAACGGATTGCAAATCTAGTACAGTTTGGAAGTATTGCAAACACTTTCATTTTTTTATTCAAAAAAAATTAACTGACTGCCACCGTCAGGTAATCATTGAAGGGCTTCATCACCTTAAAATAGGTCACTGCGTCCTCTATCAGCCGATCTGTGGTCACCTCGGCATCACTCAGCTCATGCAACACCACGTAGCTTTTCAACTTCAAAAACTCAATATTGGGGTGATCTTTGGGGTAACCCTTGGGTGCCGTCTTCAGCTTTTCACCACGGATCTCGCCATAGACCTTTTTGAAAGCCGGGCTGCTCACTATTTTCTTAAGTTCCTCAGGATTGTAATCCACCTCCTCCCTGATCTTTTTCAACACCTCTGCCTGTGGCATATAAATGCCCCCACCGATGAAGTTTTCACCCGGCTGTACATGCAGGTAGTAAGAAGGGTTTTCGGAATGCTTGCCCCCTTCTGAAATAGCCGCACCGAAGTTGGTCTTGTAGGGTCGCTTGTCGTTGCTAAAGCGAATGTCCCGGTTGATCCGGAAAATGGTGTCTTTGGCCTGAATGCCAGCCAACCCCGGATCGAATGCCTGCATCTGCTGAATCAACTCCCCAATGAAAGCGATAAACTCCTGCCGGCATTCCTGGTACCAGCTGCGGTTGTCATCCATCCATTCTTTGGAATTGTTGGCTGCAAGCGCATTGAGAAATTGGAGGCTATTGGATAGGTTCATGGTGTGGTTAAACTGATTGAATCAAAAGGGGGTTACAAAAATGGTTAGTAAACATCCATTTTAAAGCTGTAGGTCTCATGGCTGTCAAACCACGCACGCACCTCCTGCAGTCCAGCCTCATAGTCGTCGAGCTCCAGTTCACCATCCTCATCGGTAGGGATCGGGAAGTCCTCTATGGCATAAGCCATGTATTCGAGCACCCGGTATCCACAGCGTATCTTACGGCTGCTGTCCGGGTCAGCACTCTGGCACAAGGGCTCATCCTGCCTGATGATCTGCTCGAGAAACTCAAAAATGGCTGGCTCACGGGTGTAAACCAATCCGGGCACCACGTCATAGACGAGGTTGTCGGACACGGCGGCAGCTGTCAGTTTTTCCATAATAAAAGTCACCGACTCCTGATCACCCATTCTGGCCAGTGCCAGCCTCACAGACCATTTGTTGGTGCTGCTAAGCCGCTCCTGCAGGAGACCCTGCAAACTGGCAGAAGCTGGGTCATACCCCAGGTACCCAATCAGCATGGCCACCTGATCCAGGTGTGGTGTGGCGGGCAATAAATACGCCTGGATTTGCGCTTTCACAGGGACACTAAAATCATCAGGTGCAAATCCCGTAAGTCCACCGCTGCATCCCCCGCTGATCCCGCCATCAGGATCACCGATCCCCATCGTTAGCTGATCCACCACCGTGGCACGTACCTCCGGCACCTCACTTTTGGTACCAATACGCCGGGCGATGCTATAGGCCCGGGATCTCACCCGCACGATGGTGTCCTGCTCATAAGCAGCCAATACGTCCAAAAGCGGCATGGCCTCTGTGGCTTTCAAAACAGATGGGGGCACCGGATCATAACTTCCCTTCCGGACGGCCTCCAGGTATTCCTTCAGGTCGTTGGCTGGCTGTGCTGCAGCGGTGGCCACCACTGCCAGCATGAGTATCATCAGGGTACATTTCATGTGATTCATTTCGGTATAGAAAACAGGAGGTTAAATATATGTTGTGGAAACCGGTAGGTAAAGTACAACGAACAATATTTTGCGGGAAGCTGTATGAGATAAGTGAGGAATGGGCTTAGCGTTTTTGAAAAGCCATGCGCATGACTTTCCCAACTCATGCGCATGAGAAAAAATTCTATGCCTATAAAAAGCTCAACCGATGCTTATAAAAATAAATTCCATAGGCATCGGTTTTGGCTTTCCAGGTCATGTTTGGTAAGGTAGGATTTCCTAGATCTTGCTTGTTGGTCACGAGACAAGGATGTAGAGCCTGGAAAATTGCCATAACAAATCACTTAATCAATTCGCTCATAGGTAATATAGGCCTCCCAAGTAGTATCAAGCCCCCCAAGCGCTATTTCCCCTTTCATTTCAAATCGGTTTTGACTAATAGCAATAATTTCAAAAATACCAGTGGCATCACTGTTAAGATATTCAAGATCCTCGTCGTAAAGTAAATACCTGGATTCGTCCCTTTTGTTTGTATACACTCTCCAGAAAATAGACTCGGTCTCACACAATTCTTGATCCTTCTCAGGGTTTTCAATTTCGAATTTTCGATACTTCTTAAAATTGTAAACTTGCATTTTATGACACTCACTCGCCTTTTCAATCATGTCTTCACCCTTAGCATTTTTCAGCCCCGAGAGTCTCCAGCGCCCGATAAGTACTTTTTCAAAATCAGCATTGGGGGTTGTAAGCATATAACCAGATTGATAGTTAGAGAGCCACAATTCGAATTTTTCTGGCATTGCATGGCCATACTCTCTTGACTCTTCCAGGCTTGCATAAGATTTTTCAAACTCACCCAGCCAAGCGTAAGCGAAGGCGAGATTAAATTTTATACCTGACATCACCACTTTGTTGATTCTTGATAAAGGATCATACTCGTCACCTTCAAGCAAGACCTCTTCCCATTTATTGGCAATAGATGATAGCTCGCTCTTCTGGTCATCGTGGAGTCTGACTTCAATATCTTCTTTAAACAATTCCTTCATCCTTGAATAGGCATCATCCAAATCGTCATACTTGAGTTTTTTGCCTGATGCAGTATAAATGACCGTTTCAAAATGCTTTGGTTTGGGATTAAATTTTGAATCGATGATTTTTCTGAGCTTTGCAGCAGCGGCATTGAGACACAGTTTGTCTATGTCTGAATCTCTCACAAGATTTGCCAGGGCAGCACCTCCGTAGGCAAACTTGCCGGATTGCACAGTTGAATCCTGATAAGTTGCACGTAAGTTGAGGAAGAATGCGGTCTTTGGTTTATTATAAATGAGAATACCTACTGGTAAAGTATAAGTGACATCATACCAATAGAGTTTGGTCTTCTGTCCATTGCTCTCCTTAGTTTCACTTCGCTCCTTTTTTTCAATTATCCTGAATTCTGAAGAATTCACCTCCACGATGATATCCGCGCTATCCAAAGTGCTTACAAAATCAAGGCTATAAATAGAGATACTTTTCCTCACTCGAGACTCCCAATCCTTGGCTTCAAACCCTGGCCCCTTACATAAAATGGTATATGTTTTTGCATAAGACGGAATATTCTGATCTGGGAAATGCAAATAGTTAATTTTTAACTTTTTTTCCTTTAGACTTTGGCTTATGGTTGGAAAAAATGCCGCCACTGTGATGATCACTACAAGTACTTTTTTCATTTCAAATTGGTTAGGACTTCTTGCAAGCCTGAATATAGAAAAAGGAACAAAAAAAAGTAACAGGTCACCGATTATTTCATTTACTGGTATGACACGTCCTGACACAGGATACATCTCAAAATAATTCTTTGAGCACGCCAGCTACTCATTTAACCTGGGATTCGTAGATCGTGCAACCCTGCCTCTGTTGGTGTTGTCACCAACAGACATGATGAAGGTAGCCTACATGGTGAGTCAAAAACTGAGGCCTTTCAGGCGCCCCTAATGTAAGTACGGGCTGAGAATATTCATAGTCTGGAGTAAATGGATATCAGCCTGCCTTTACAGGGTTTTGGAGTAGGCCAGTCTCTAATTGACTCAGGATTTGTGGATCGCACTACCCTCTTCTCGCTTGTTGGTCATACTGTCCGCCTGGGCGGAAGCCCAAAGGGCGGAGGGATGCCAAAACTAAACAGGCTTACGCTGGGTGATTTGATCGGTAGTAGTCGACTAAATCTTTTGGGTAGTATTCATTATCTCTAAAGCTTGTATCGTCTAAATCTTTAATTGCTACCAACGCTGCTGACTCAAATGACCACATGCCATGATACCAACTCTTATTTGGTTCTGTAAACATTTGTGCTTTTTTCTGCTCCTTAGCCCAATCGTTCTCCAAAAAGATTTTTATTAGCTTCTCAGCCTCTTCTTTATCAGACTGCACTATTGCCTTTTTCAGATTTAGGTAGAGCTTAAAGGCATAGCTTTCAAATTCTGGCCTCATTTCCCAAGAATTTAATTTTGATGCAAGAATACATTCGAAAACAAGGTCTACAACGTTATCGTCTTTGATAATTTTCCCTAACCGTTTAAAAAACTCATCAGGCATACCGCATAAAAAACCGATTGAGAGCATTCGTAATAGTTCTATATGGGCATCAATATTATATTGATCTAATACTGTATTTTCTGAACCCATTAGTTTTCTTGCACCGCCAGCCCAAGATTCCTCAATAAGGCCAACAATTACATTAAAATCCTCAGTTAAAACATCTACTGGAGAACCTAAAGAGTATTTAGATACTGCTTTTTGAATCAAATTGGCTGCCATACTTTGCTTGACAGAAATTATTCTTTCAGGCTTTATTTGCCCTTGTTCTATCTTCCTAACTCTATTTTCGTGTGATTCTGTTTTTGTCCTGATATCTAGCAGAAAATGTTCTTGATCTCTGTGTCTATCTCTTACCATCATTTTAAAAGTTATGGAGTCCAGTCACCAAGTGGGCCACCTCCCTGATTTAAGTATCCTGTTTCACTAACATATTTATAAGAAACACTCCCATCAGGACTGACTTTTGCTAATACCCTAGAATAACCAGAATCTAAAATATCGTCAACCAATCCTTGGTCTCCACCAAATGCTTCTAGTAACCTTTGACCATTATTTTGTTGAATCCAATCATCACTCATTTGTCTCGGCAAACCTGTACTTGGGTCGGCTGGATTCAAAGTTGCTGAACCCGTATATTTTCCTTCCACGATCACATAACTACCATCAGGAGCACGGTAGACTCCATCAATACCATTATGACCAGGGGCGTTTATATCCGCAATTCTAGGCTGTAAAGATTCATAACCTTTTGTATTCAAGTCAAGATCTACGCCAATTTCTCCAAAGTTCCCTTTCCTGGCATTGGTTGCATTGGCAATCCCTCCGGCATATTCATCAAGTAACTTTCTCTGGGTAAGGTTTGAAACGTTTGTACGGATGGACGGTGAAAAACCACTAAGCTTAACCCAGCTATCTAGGCCTTCACCTCCATTTGCAATAATAAAATCCGCAAAACCCACATTAGAGATATCAGTAATGAGGTCGGCTCCATTATCCAGGTCATTAAGCTTTTCTGCCACTAAGAGAAACTCCACCTCGTCCATGTGGTTGGAGAGGTTCAGCAGCTTTTGCATACCGTCTTCTCCGTACTTGGTGGCCAAATCCATGACCGAACGCTGGAGGGTCATCAGCCGTTCTACCCCCAGATTAGATGTAGCACTTGCCTCTGCGGCCTTCAGCAGATTTTCCATGCCCTCAGCATACTCATCAGTTAATTTGATGGCTGTCTTTACTGTTTTTGTACTCCTGGCAATTTTTACTGCTGTCTTTACCCCATAGGCAACCCCGCTACTGATAATAGCTGCAGAAGCAAAACTGGCTCCCAAGACATCACCCTCTATCAAATAAACAAAAGCGTCTGCTCCATCAAAGACAACACCAACCACAGGAATAAAGCCCAAAGCGCCCAGACCTGAGTGAACAGGATCGTTCTTAATGGCTGTCCATATATCCATCAATGTCAGAATGTCAGGATACTCTTCTAAGACTTCCGCAGACACTAAATTAGTGGTAATCCACCCACAGCCTTCTTCCCATAGATAAAATTCCTCGGTAAAATCAGATTGGGTGAACCTTCGGAAAAAGTAGCGGTCCTCTTTATTTATCTTGATGGAAAACATCACCCCATTACCTCCAAAATCACCAACCAAATAGCCAGATTTAAGCAGGTCTGTTTCCCCAACTTCAGGCAGATCATCTGGAGAACCCTCCTGATAGACCACTTCAGCAAATTCCAGATCCAAGCCACCGGAAACGTCAGACCCCACATTAAATCGCCCTTTGACAATTTTTTGTTGTCCACAATTTTTATCCTCGAAAACGGAATATACATTCTCAACTTGCTCCTGGTCAGTTTCACAACCACTAAAAGTGGCTGACTTATAGCCATCTCCTAAGTCATAATAATAACCTGACTCGAAGAACTTGTAAACGGTCTCGTTGATTCTGAATTGGGCAATGGTTCCGGCAGGAACATCAGGACTAATGTAAAGGGTTACTTTATCTCCCTTGCTTTTCGGTACCCCAAACAATATCCCATTTGGATCTACCATATACAGGCAATTAGGATTGGCCAGTTGATAAATTACTTCCGATGCATTCGCATAAAGACTTGGAAAAACAGCCTCCATCGCCCCCTCCTCATCATCCTGCAGCCAGCTGGTCACACCCTCGGGGTTGTGTACATTGTCCCATTGGTGTTTGTACAGGTGGGTGGCCCCGGCAGATAAATAGTCCATCAGGTTGTCAGTGGAGCCCTGGGTAGCAAAGGCCGTCAGGGTGGTGGGATTTCCAGCCATCAGCCCGCTGAGGGTCAGCTCACGGGTGTGCTTGTCTTTGCCTGTTTGGGAAGGAATTGTGCCTGTGGGGGTTTTGAAGCCTATGTAGTCGGGAAACTCGTCCTGGTCTGCTACGGATACTTGTACCTGATCAGTGCGGCCACTCTCC
>NZ_JAVKCA010000015.1:0-3655 GCF_040222955.1 Marinoscillum sp.
AATCTACGTGATCGATACAAACTATGTGAATTATAACAGAGGACAGTATGACCTTCAGGTGACGGTAAGTGATGGAGTCAACACAAGTGCCGTCGAGGGTGTGATCATGCATTTGAATGACAGGGTACAGATTTGCCATAATGGTGAGGAGAAATGGGTGCCTGAGCAGGCCGTACCTGGTCACCTTGGGCATGGCGACAATCTGGGCGAATGTCAGTCGGGTCAGCGGCAGTCCGAGGGGGCGTTTGCTACGGATAAGAAAGCCCAATTGCGGGTCTACCCCAACCCTGCCACCACGGGACTGAGTGTGGATTTGGGCACCAACCCGAACACGGTGAGCAGGATAGAGCTGATGGACCTGTCGGGCAAGGTGGTACGCAGTGCTGAGGTAGGATCAAACCTCCAGTTTCACTGGACGGTCAGTGACCTCCAGCGTGGAATCTACGTCCTGAGACTGAAGGGCCGTAAAACACAATCAAGTAAAATACTGATCAAATAGTGAGTCACGATAGATCAGGTTTATAGAATCAATGGCCATCTAATGTAATTGGATGGCCATTGGTAATTTATGAGTACTATGCATCCTGATTAACTTACCAAACCCTCATGTTCACCCCAATGCCGTAGCCAGTTTCCTGCGTGCGGTCTTGCGCATTTGTATAATGGCCAGGGCCAAAAAGACTCCTGCAAATGCCATCAGTGCACCTACCACATCTGCCGAGGTGAAGCCATAGCCCATGGCTATGGGGAGGCCCGCCAGGTAAGCTCCTGAGGCATTGCCCATATTGAAGGCACTCTGATTGAGCGAAGAACCCAGCATCTCAGAGCCCTTGGCGGTATTGATCATGGCCATCTGAATAGGGGCCGCCACACAGAAAGCACCCAGGCCGATCACAAAGGTCATGACCAGCACAGCCACCTGATCGTGTGCCAGAAAGGCATTGGCTAACAGCAGCAGGCTCATGACCCCCAGGGAAAGTGTCACGGCATAGATCGGTTGCATCCACTGTGCCAGCTTAGCACCCAGAAGGTTGCCGACGAACATGCCACAACCTGCCAGGATCATGGCATAGCTCACCACACCGGGATCATGACCGGCCACCTCAGTAATGAGGGGCGCAATGTAGCTGTACCAGGCAAAGAACCCACCCGTACCGATGGTAGTGAGGAGGACGACCATCCACAATTCGGCTTTTTTGAGAATTTGAAAGTCTTCGCTCATCGACTGATGAGAGGACTGGGCGAGTGCGGGCATCCAAAACCTGAGGCTTGTGATGGTGATGATGCCTACTATGCCCACCACAAAAAAGGCAATACTCCAGTGAAACTCCTGCCCCAGATAGGTGCCAAACGGCACCCCCAGGATGTTGGCCAGGGTGAGCCCTGAAAACATGGCTGCAATGGCTTGCGCTTCCTTACCCGGCTTGGCCAGCCTGCTGGCCACTACTGCGCCAATCCCAAAGAACGCACCATGCGGAAGCCCCGAAAGGAACCTGAAGAGCATCAGCGACCAGTAGCTATTGGCAAAACCCGACAATGAATTGAATACCGTAAACCACACCATGAGTCCCATGAGCATTTTGTGGGCAGGCCACTTGCTGCCCAGCGCGGTGAGCAGGGGTGCCCCCACCACCACACCGATGGCGTAGGCCGAAATGAAATGACCAGCTTCAGGAATGGTGATGTCCAGTGAGGTGGCGATTTCGGGAAGTATGCCCATGATGACGAACTCTGTCATGCCGATTCCGAATCCGCCTGCTGCCAGGGCAATAAGGGCTTTTTTCATGTTTTGGATGCTTAAATGTATGGTTGTCTGACACAGTGCTACCAGCCGATCAGAAATTGCGTTTTGTATTCATAGAGGAATGGGGGCTGAGCAAACCGAACGTTATTTTGCTCATTCTTCATTGAGGGGCAAAGCTCCATAATTATTGCGAATTTGACTGCTTTCTGAGCGAATCTTTGCTAAATACCCTCGGGTTTTGGGTGTTTTATGTTCGTTTTGTTAATGGGTTGTCGGGGTAGTGACTTAAGCCACTTCATTGAATCTGATTTGCAAAAGGCCTATTTTAGCAATGATATTTGGGCCGGGGATACACCATATCCTGGAGGTTAACTCCCCTAATGCTTTAAGAGATGTCTGTTTCAAAATACTATTTGTTAGATACGTTTTCTAATGAACCATTTAAAGGGAATCCAACCCCTGTCTGTATTTTAAATGAAATGCTAAGTGCCGGGGTGATGGCCAAATTGGCCAGGGAGTTTAACTCACCGGTCACCACCTTTGTGGAGCCCAAAAACAAAGATGGAAGCTTCAATATCCGATATTTTACAGTTGAAGGCGAAATACCCGCCTGTGGTCATGCCACGCTTGGAGCAGCATTTTTACTCCTTCACCACCCACCTTTGGAGGAGGTTGAATTTGTGACGATTGAAAAAGTAAGAATCAAAGCATGTGTACATGATGAGATGGTCTATCTGCAATACCCTATCTATGAGCGGAAGAATTATGAGATCCCTCCTGAATTGCTACATGCATTAACCATCAAACTTCCAGAAACGCATTTTTACTGTGATGAATTGAAATCACTGTTCATTGAACTCAAAGGGCCAGATGACGTCAGGCGAATCAAACCGGATTTTGGGAGGCTCAGAAAAGCTTCTGACGAGCTAAAGGAAGTGGTCGTCATGAGCTCGTCGAATTCAAGTGAATATGATTTGGTCCTTCGTTCGTTCTGCCCGTGGATTGGTATCGATGAAGATCCGGTTACCGGTTCGATTCATTCGGTATTGGCCCCTTTTTGGCAGGAAAGGACTGGTAAAAATGAGTTGACCGTCTTTCAGGCCTCCGAGAGAAGTGGCGAGCTTTTTGTGAAAATCACGGGAGATTCTGTGAAAATTGGTGGAAACTCACGGATCGTGGTGGAAGGGCAATTAAATTCGCTGTGATCCCGAAATAGATCGACCCAACCAGAGCAGTGCGGCAACGCTGGATTTTCTTACTCCTCAAAAAAAAGTAACTGGTGGCAGCAGCTCCCAGAGACCCTAGGCCGGGTAGACGCGCTGAAAATGTTGACATTTTCAACGGCTTAAGACAGTCATGCTGTGGTTCAAGACAGCCTTGCAGTGGTTGAAGACCACCTTGCAGCGTTTCAAGATAACCTTGCAGAGGTTGAAGACAACCGTGCAGTGGTTCAAGATAACCGTGCAGTGATTCAAGATAACCTTGCAGAGCTTGAAGATAGCCGTGCAGAGTTTCAAGATAACCGTGCAGTGGTTGAAGACAACCGTGCAGTGGTTGAAGAGACGTGACCGCTGTTCAAGTGACCATGCCTCCTATAGCCGATAATGGTTTGTTCAGGATTTAAAAACTGCTACATTTGGTAGCTTTACAAGGCGAATAACAACCATTGGTGGTTGTTAGCCGGTTGTTGGTGGTCATTAATAACATATGAAACAGTTTACCATCCTTACATTGATTGTCTTTCTTGCAGGCTGTTCTTACCAAAAGTCAGAAGAATATGATTTAGTGATATCCAACGTCAACCTTATCGATGGAACAGGGAAACCTCTACAAACTGGAGTTTCAATAGGGATCACTGAAGGTAAAATAGTAGCAATTGATTCTATCTTATTGAATAGTAACGGAAAGAGC
>NZ_JAVKCA010000017.1:0-214360 GCF_040222955.1 Marinoscillum sp.
TAAATGACCGTTTTAACTATTCAGCGCCTATTCCTTTCTCCTCTTTTCTGTTTCTCTGACCCTGAAAGCGGATGCAAAATTAGAACTTATTTTTTAATATCAAACCCATTTGAGAGAAAAATATTTTTTTATTTCTAAGCCCCTTCACACCACATTCCCTCAACTCAATCCCCATCCCCGCTGAATGGACGGCAAAGATAGTAAAACTCATGAAGTCAGAAAGGGATTAGGAATAAATAGTTAAGATATTTTTTCTTTCAACAACGTTTGGGTCCTGTCTGGTCCCAAAGAGATCAAACTAATGGGCGTTTTCGTCTGATTTTCAATGTATTTGACATACTTCTCCAAGGACTGAGGTAAATTTTCAAATGCAGAAATATTGTTGTCTTTCCACCCTTTAAAAGACTCATAGAGCAGGCCTTCATTTTGACTATCCAGATAAAGAGGGAGCTCCTCTGTGATTTGATCGCCGAGCTTGTAGCTATGACAAACCTTGATTTCATCCATATCTGAAAGAACGTCAGCTTTCATCATGAAAAGCTGAGTCACTCCATTGAGCATACATGTGTACTTAAGTGCTGGTAAGTCTAACCAGCCACACCGCCTGGGTCTACCAGTGGTCGCGCCAAATTCATTGCCAAGCTTCCTTAGTGCCTCACCGGCATCTCCATGAAGCTCGGTAGGGAAAGGTCCACTACCCACCCTGGTACAATAGGCTTTGAAAATGCCATACACTTCACCAATCCTGCCTGGCGCCACGCCGAGTCCCGTGCAGGCTCCGGCCGCTATGGTATTGCTACTGGTAACGAAAGGATAGCTTCCGAAATCAATATCCAGTAAGGAGCCCTGTGCCCCTTCAGCCAGCACGCTCTGGCCGTCTACCAAAGCCTGATTAATCAGGTATTCCGTGCTGAGGATGTCAAATTCCCGTACCAGCTCAACAGCCTCAAAAAACTGCTTTTCCTCTTCTTCTAATAATGCCTCGAAATTATAACGCTCGAGGATCTCCAGATGGAAATCTCGGAGCTGCTTATAGCGCTCATCAAAATCAGGTTCATTGATATCTCCAATTCTCAATCCTTTCCTTGCGGCTTTGTCCTGATAGGTTGGGCCAATGCCACGAAGGGTTGAGCCAATTTTCTTATCTCCTTTGGCTATTTCATAAGCCTTATCCAGCATTCTGTGGGTAGGAATAATCATCTGGGTCTTATTAGATATCACCAGATGCCGTTTCAAATCCAGGTTGAAGGGAGCAAGCTCCTCAATTTCTCTTTTGAAAGTAATGGGATCAAGGACCACACCATTGCCAATGACATTGAGGATGCCCTCATGGAATATACCTGAAGGTATCTGATGCAACACGTGCTTATGCCCATCAAATTCGAGGGTGTGACCAGCATTGGGACCTCCCTGAAACCTGGCCACCACATCGTATTTTGGTGCCAAATAATCCACAACTTTTCCCTTACCCTCGTCTCCCCACTGAAGGCCTAATAAAATATCAACTGATGCCATTAAACTATTTGATTTTGCTGAGCGCTTCCTGCTCTGTATCTACTATGTTAAAAATTGCCTGAAGCTTGGTGATGATAAGTAGCTTCTGGACGTGTTCTGAGGGTTTAATTAAAAACAACTCACCCCCTTTGTTTCTGAATTTTGTGAGCAAAGTTATTAAAACTCCGATACCACTACTATTGATGTAGCGGACATCCGAAATATCAATAAGACAATACTTCATGCCTTTGGCCAGAGAATCGTTCACGAGTTCTACTAGCTCAGGGCCATTATTCTCTCCTATTAAATCGCCATTAAAAACTAGTCTAAGTTGATCGCTGGCGGTTGTGTGTTTATAATTCATTGTTTGATATTCGGTTTATTCTCGCAATTTTCTCTTTTACAGTTGGCATGCAAAATCAAAGAATGGTGCATTACATCAAACTGCAGAAGTTCACCAACGGTATTTTGAATGTTTTGGATGCGCGGATCACAAAACTCCATCACCTTATTACAATCAGTACAAATAAGATGATCATGCTGACGGTATCCATAGGCCTTTTCATATTGCGCCAGGTTCTTTCCAAATTGATGTTTGGTAACCAACTCACATTCCACCAGCAAATCAAGCGTATTATATACAGTAGCTCTGCTCACCCTGTAATTTTTATTCTTCATACTAATGTAGAGTGACTCTACATCAAAATGCCCGTTTCTGGAATAGATTTCCTCAAGTATGGCGTATCGTTCAGGGGTTTTCCTCAGGCCCTTTTCTTCTAAATACTTAGTAAAAATATTCTTAACCTCCTCAAATACGATCACTTGACTTCAATTTGGTGCAAATATACAAGTTAGAAGTTCAAAATTAATCAGTTGTCCCGGGTAACAGAAACAACACCAGGTACTACCTCCAATTTTCCTATGAGTTGATCTACGTGTTTGGTGTCACTCACATATAGCTGAATCTCCCCTTCAAATATGCCGCCTTCGGTATTGATAGTGATTGATCTCATATTCACTTTCAACTCACCGGATATAATACTCGACACGTCGTTAATTAAACCCATCCGATCCGTGCCTATAATTCTCAGACCGGCAAGGAACGAATTATCCTGACTAGACGTCCATTTAGCCTTGACTACCCTATATCCATAATTGGAGAGCAATTCAGCAGCATTGGGACAAGTGGTCCGGTGAATTTTGATTCCATCATTGACCGTGACGAAACCAAACACATCATCACCCGGGATGGGGTTGCAGCATTTGGCAAACTTATAGTCTACCACATCCATGTCCTCTCCGATTAAGAGTAGGTCAAAGTCCTTTTCTCTGACTTTCTTGATCTGAGACTGCATCCCCTTGGGGTCAGTAACCCTCCGGTATTTGTGCTCTTCCTCTTTCTTCTCGTTGAATTTTTTGATCAGGCTATGATCGATCTTTCCTTTCCCTATCAGGTAAAATAGGTCTGTGGGGGTTTTTACATCAAAATGGTCTGTGAGCTGCATGAGGGCCTCCTGAGTGAAACCGATTTTGAGCTGCTTGAGCTTGCGCTTGACAACCTCCTTCCCCTCTACTACAAATTGCTTTTTCTCTTCCTTGAGTGAATCTTTGATTTTGGATTTGGCCTTGGAGGTAACCACGTACTTTAGCCAGTCCTCATTGGGTTTTTGCTTTTTCGAAGTTAAAATCTCTACCTGATCGCCATTTTTTAATACATAATTAAGCGGGACCAGTTTCTGGTTTACTTTGGCTCCGAGGCAATGGGCCCCTACTTCGGTGTGTATATCAAAGGCAAAGTCCAGAGCCGTAGACCCATTAGGCATGGTGACCAGATCACCCTTCGGGGTAAACGCAAATACTTCTTCCTGAAAAAGGTTGGATCGGAAGTCATCCACAAACTCTATGGCCGAAGCATCATTTTGTTCAAGGATTTCGCGGACTTTTCCAATCCAAAGTTCGAGCCCCTTATCAGCATCTCCATTTTTGCTTTCCTTATATTTCCAATGCGCAGCATACCCTTTTTCGGCAATTTCATCCATCCGGCGAGTTCGTATCTGCACTTCCACCCATTGTCCCCTACCACTCATCACTGTGGTGTGAAGTGATTCATAGCCGTTGGATTTAGGTATACTTATCCAGTCTCGCAAACGATCCGGATTGGGCTGGTAGTAATCTGTAACGATGGAATACGCCTGCCAGCAGGCTGCCTTTTCATTCTCCAGCTCTGTGTCCACGATAATTCTTACTGCAAACAGATCATAGACTTCCTCGAAAGGCACGTTCTGCTTTTTCATCTTATTATGAATGCTGTGAATGGACTTGGGCCGCCCCTTTATCTCATATTGGAAACTTTGACCATTAAGTTCATCCTTGATCGGCTTGATAAAATTCCGGATAAACTTACTTCGGGCATCCTTAGTGGCATTGATCTTGGATGCGATGTGTCTGTAGGCATCCCCATCAGTATACCTGAGGTATAGATCTTCCAATTCAGACTTAATGGCATATAGTCCCAGACGATGCGCAAGTGGCGCATAGAGGTAAATGGTTTCGTTGGCTATTTTAAGCTGCTTATCCCTGGGCATGCTCCCGAGGGTACGCATATTATGGAGCCTATCGGCCAGTTTGATGAGGATCACCCGCACATCGTCTGACAAGGTCAGGAGCATTTTCCGGAAGTTCTCAGCCTGCTGGGAGCTCCCCTGATCAAATACACCGGCAATTTTGGTGAGACCATCTATGATGCTGGCTACCTTCTTCCCATATCCTCGCTCGATATCGGCCAGCTCCACCTCCGTATCCTCCACAACATCATGTAGTAAGGCTGAAACAATCGAAGTGGTACCCAGTCCTATTTCGCTGACGCAGATCTGTGCGACCTCCAGGGGATGAAATATATATGGTTCCCCAGACTTGCGGCGCATGTCCTTATGGGCCTCCATAGACATGTAGAAGGCCTTCTTGATGATCCTGGCATCCCCTGACTTCAGTATCGGTTTGGCATGTCGCAGCAGCTTGCGATACCTCCGAATGATCTCCCTTTTCTCTTCTTCTAAATCAACTTCAATCATCAACGAATAAAAATTATTTTTAGGGTTTTGCGAAATTAAACTTTTATATATCTTTGCACTCCAAAAAAAGCGGATGTGGCGAAATTGGTAGACGCACTAGACTTAGGATCTAGCGCCGCGAGGCATGGGGGTTCGAGTCCCTCCATCCGCACCAAAAAACAACCCTCTTTCCGAATAGTTTCGTGAAAGAGGGTTTTTAATTTATAAACATTAATACTTACCACATTGGACATCTCACTGGATAAAATCAACAAAACTGAAGCGGTAATTAAAGTTAATTTAAAGGCCGATGATTACCAACCTGGTGTAGCGCAAAAGATCAAAGAATATAGCAAGAAGGCCAACATCAAAGGATTCCGTCCTGGCAAAGTGCCTTTGGGGATGATTCAGAAGATGTATGGCAAGTCCATCCTGTTAGACGAGCTGAATCAATTGCTTTCTGAGAAGCTGAATACTTACCTAAGAGAGAGTGATTTACAATTTCTTGGTGAGCCCATGCCAAAAGATGATTTTGAATCAATCGACCTGGATAATCAGGAGGATTTCGAGTTTGCCTACCATGTAGGGTTTGCAGAGGAATTCGAGCTAGCCATCAATGACAAACTGAAGGTGGACAAGCACTCTATCAAGATAGACGATAAAGTGATAGGCGAAACCATTGAGAACTTACAGAAACAATTTGGAGAGTTGATCACCGCTGAGGTTTCTGAAGCAAAAGACACCCTCTACGGGCCTATCAAAAGTGCGGATGGAAGCATCAATAAGGAGATAAGCATCGATCTGAATGACGTGGAAAAGGCGTCTGTCAAGAAATTGACTGGTCTGAAAGCAGAAGATTCTGTGGAGCTTGATCCAAAGAAACTCTACACGGACAGCCACAAACTGCATCATCAGCTGGATATTTCTCACGATGCCTTTGACCTCCTGAAAGGTAAAATGACTTTCACTGTTAAAGGAATTAACCGACAGGTACCTGCAGAAGTGAATCAGGAGCTCTTTGACAAGACTTTTGGTGAAGGTACGGTAAAGGATGAGAAGGAATTCAAAGAGAAAGTAAAGGAGTCTGTTGGTAAAAGTTTTGAGAATGAAGAGGAGCAATATTTCGACTATCAGTTGAAAGAAACGCTCATCGAAAAAGCTAAAATCAACTTGCCTGATGAGTTTTTGAAAAACTGGTTACTCAAAACCAATGATCAAATCACTCCAGAAATCCTCCAGGACGAGTATGCTACCTACGCCAAAGAGCTTAAGTGGTCTTTGATCAGAAATAAAATTGTGAAGGATCAGGATTTCAAAGTGGAGAACGATGAAGTGATCGAAGAAGCTAAAAACCTAATCAGGCAGCAATTCGGACAAGCAGGCCTGATCGGGCAAATGGAAGACAAGCTGGAAATGTTTGCTCAGAATTATCTACAGGCAGAAAATGGAGATAATTACATGAAGATTTACAACCAGGTACAAAATAACAAGGTGTTCGGTTACCTTAAGGAGAATATCACCATCAAGGACAAGAAAGTGACGATGGATGAATTCAGAAAACTTTAAGGAAACTAAGTGATCCCAAAACAAGTTTAAATAAAAGTCCTTAGTGCTAAGGACTTTTTTATTTTTGCCTAGTTAAGCTAAATTGAAACATGATCAATAAAGAAGAATTCAGAAAATTTGCCGTAAAAGGCCAAGGAATAAATGGTTTAACCTTTGACGCTTATACGGATCGCGTGGAAAACATGACCCGGGCTGTCATTGAAGAGCGACCAACCAATTTCAGAGAAATTGATGTTTTCTCCAGACTCATTATGGACAGGATCATATTCCTGGGCATGCAGGTGGAGGAGAATATTGCCAATATCATTACTGCACAGCTACTCTTCCTGGAGTCTGTAGACTCTAAAAAAGACATACTGCTGTACATCAATAGTCCTGGAGGGTCAGTATATGCAGGATTGGGGATGTATGACACTATGCAATATGTAAGTCCTGATGTGGCTACGATATGCACCGGGATGGCCGCCTCTATGGGTGCGGTGTTGATGACCGGGGGTGCCAAAGGTAAAAGATCTGCTTTGCCGCACTCAAGAATCATGATACACCAACCAAGTGGCGGAATGCAGGGTCAGTCTAGAGACATGGAGATCACCTTAAAACAAATGCAGGAACTCCGAAAGGATCTTTATACGATCATCGCCAGTCATTCAGGCAGGTCTTATGAAGACATAGAAAGAGATTCTGATCGTGATTACTGGATGCGTGCATCTGAGGCTAAAGAATACGGCCTGATTGACGAAGTATTAGAAAGAAACCCAAAGAAATAATGGCGCAAGTAACTTGTAGCTTTTGCGGAAGGAATAAGAAGGATGTAGACCTGATGATATCGGGTATACATGCTCACATTTGTGATAAATGTATTTCCCAGGCTCAGCAAATCCTCAATGAAGAGCTGAAAACAAAAAGCTCGGCGGAAAGCCCAAAATTCAACCTGATCAAACCTACAGACATGAAGAGACATCTTGATGAGTTTGTAATAGGTCAGGATGAAGCGAAAAAGTACATCTCAGTGGCAGTTTATAATCACTATAAACGCCTGATGCAGGCAGATAGCAAAGATGATGTGGTGATTGAAAAATCGAACATTGTGATGGTAGGTCAAACCGGAACAGGTAAAACCTACCTGGCCCGTACGCTGGCCAAAGTGCTACAGGTGCCGTTTTGCATAGCAGATGCTACTGTACTCACCGAAGCTGGGTATGTAGGTGAAGATGTAGAAAGCATACTCACCAGACTGCTACAAGCGGCCAATTACGAAGTAGAGGCTGCCGAACGTGGTATCGTTTACATAGACGAACTGGATAAAATTGCCAGAAAATCTGACAACCCATCCATTACACGGGATGTAAGTGGCGAAGGAGTCCAGCAGGCGCTGCTAAAGCTTCTGGAAGGCACCTCTGTCAATGTGCCCCCGCAGGGCGGGAGGAAGCATCCTGACCAAAAGATGATCACGGTAAATACTGAAAACATCCTCTTCATCTGCGGTGGAGCCTTTGACGGCATTGAAAGACACATTGCGAACAGGCTGAATACCAGACCTATTGGTTTTGCCAATGCAGATGATTTCAGCACAGAGTCGGTGGACAAGGACAATCTGCTTAAATACATTACTGCATTGGACCTGAAAAGCTTTGGGCTTATTCCGGAGTTAATCGGCCGATTGCCTGTACTAACACACCTGGATCCGCTGGATGGTGTAGCCTTGAAAAAAATCCTTACGGAGCCTAAGAACGCTCTGATCAAGCAGTATGAAAAGCTGTTTGACATGGAAGACGTAAAGCTTACCATGACTCCCGAGGCGCTTGACTACATTGTGGACAAGGCCGTGGAGTTTAAACTGGGTGCACGTGGATTGAGATCCATCTGCGAAGCAATCATTACTGATGCCATGTTTGAGATCCCTTCCAGCAAGGATGTGAAAGAAATGGAAGTCACTAAAGACTATGCTGAGGAGAAATTTGAAAAATCGAAATTCAATAAATTAAGAGCGGCCTAGGTCAATAATGTGTTTGGCTGCTTTTTCTGAAGCTTTTGCTTCACCCAAAATACCACGAATCTCCGAATAACCTTCGGAGATTCTTTTTTTGGATGCCACATCCGAAAGTAAGGTTTCCAGTTCGGAAGCCACATTGACGGCATTGTACTCGCCTTGGATAAGTTCCCTCACTACTTCCTTACCTGAGATCAAATTGACCAAAGAAATGTGTGGTACCCGGATCATTTTCCTGGCGATCAGATAAGTAAGCCAGCTGGTTTTGTATACCACCACCTGAGGTTTACCAATGAGTGCGGTCTCCAATGTGGCTGTTCCAGATGTTACCACCACAGCTTCAGCAGACTGTATCAGTTCATAGGCCCTATCGAAAACTATCGAGATATTGCCAACAATTCTTAGCGGTTCATATATTGACTTGTCGACATTATTAACTCCAGAGACCAAAATCTGATAGTCATCAAAAACAGTGGAGATTTTTTGAATCACAGGGATGGCCTGTTTGATCTCCTGCGCTCGACTCCCGGGTAGAAATGTAATGGACTTATGCCGTTTCAATACATGAAGTAAAGTGTCATTCCATGCATAATTATTGAGCGCCTCCATGACAGGATTACCCACATAAGTCACATTGTACCGGAGAGTTTTATAAAAGTCCCTTTCAAAGGGGAGAATCACCAGCATGCGGTCTACATTTTTCCTGATTCCGCTGATCCGCTGTGGTCTCCATGCCCAGAGCTTTGGAGCAATATAATAGCAGGTTTTGATCTTGGAATGCCTGGCAAAGGCTGCAACGCGTAAATTGAATCCTCCAAAATCAATTAAAATGAGCACTTGAGGAGAAAAGGTATAAATGTCTTGCTGACATCTTTTCAACAGGCGACGTAGTATCCAGATACTCTTGAAAACTTCCCAAAAACCCATCACTGTCAAGTCGCGATAGTGTTTCAGGATTTTGGCACCCGCTGATTCCATCTGATCACCACCCCATCCAACAATCTCTGCCTCCGGATCTTGTTTGATGATTTCCAGGATCAGGTTTGCTCCATGCAAATCACCAGATCGCTCCCCGGCTACAAGAAAGTATTTCATCCTTTGGTTTCGCCAAAGTACTCTACGTAATTGCGTGGTGTTTCGTATAATTTCAAACTATGAAGCGTGCAGTCACTCCCTAGTAATTCAACCTTAGGTGCCAGAATTTTCCAAAATTCTATGACCAGGTTTTCACAGCTGGCAAGTTTACCCAGCATAAAATCAACATCCAGATTCAGATTCTTATGATCCACTTTATCTGTAATGTCGGTACGCACGAGCGTACTCAATTTCTTCAGGTCTACCACAAAACCCGTCTCAGGATCAGGCAGCCCTCTTACTGTTACGATTAGTTCAAAATTGTGCCCATGCCAGTTGTCATTGGCACAGGGGCCAAACACCTCCACATTTTTCTCCCTTGTCCAATTGGGATTATATAGCTTGTGCGCCGCATTAAAATGTTCTTTCCTACTTACGTAAATCATAACCGCTGAAAATCTGCCCACAAAGATAGAAAGTTTAGTGCCCTTACTAAAGGCTTATGACACGGATGATTAAATTTGAAAAAACAACTTTATATGATCGTAGTAACAGGCGCAGCGGGATTTATAGGTAGCTGCATGATCGGCAGACTCAATCAAAGCAATTTTAACAATATCATAGCGGTAGATATCTTTCAGGATGAGTTCAAAAATCAGAACCTCTTAGGGAAGAACCTCCGTGCGACTATAGATCGGGAAGCCTTTCTTCCCTGGCTGGATGAAAATGCGGAAGCAGTGGAGTTTATCTTTCATCTTGGCGCTCATACTGATACCACAGAAGAGAACACAGACACTCTCAAAAAACTGAATACTGACTTCTCGAAAGCCATCTGGAAACGCTGTGTGGATGAGCAAATTCCCTTGATCTACGCGAGTAGTGCTGCGACGTATGGTGACGGAAGCCATGGTTTTTCAGATAACGAAACTACCCTAAAGAGCCTGATACCACTTAATGCCTATGGTCAGTCAAAGCATGACTTTGATGTATGGGCTATTTCACAGGAGACAATGCCATTTTTTTGGGCGGGTTTGAAATTCTTCAATGTGTATGGACCCAATGAATACCACAAAGAGCGCATGGCTTCTGTGGTCTATCACTCCTTCCAAAAAATAATTGAGTTCAATACACTGAAACTCTTTAAATCCCACAATCCGGGTTTTCAAGACGGTGAGCAAAAAAGGGATTTCCTCTATGTAAAGGATGCCGTAGAGGTGATGTACTGGCTAATGCATCATCGGAAAAATAGTGGGATTTACAATATTGGCACAGGTCAGGCGCGCACATTCAATTCACTGGCTCAGTCGGTTTTCAAGTCGCTCGGGCTGGAACCAAAAGTTGAATACATCGATACTCCTGAAGACATTCGGGAGCAGTACCAGTACTTCACCCAGGCAGATAATCAAAAAATAAAGTCCATTGGTTACCCAATGGACTTTACAACTCTAGAAGCAGGCGTCGATGACTATGTCAGGAACTACCTACTCGATATGGCTTATTATTAAAACAAGGGCAACCGCACATCATACGGCTACCTCAATAAAAACTCATTTCAGTCTTTACTCACTCTGATTGTCTGAACCAATCCGTCGCCAGAAACAACCCGCATGAGATATATTCCTGTCTTCAATCCTCTCATATCCAATTGATTGTCCTTAAAGGAAACGACTTTCACAGCTCCATCAAGTCCAAACAGTTCCACTTTGGCCAATGGTTTCTGTGATTGAATCGTCAGGAAGTCTGTGGTTGGATTAGGGAATACCGTAAGGGAGGATATTACATGATCAGCAGCAAGAATTTCTCCTTGAATAGCTATATCATCAATTGCCCAGCCCCAGGAATTGACCTGTGCATCAGACTGCAAACGAAATCTAAATACCACCTCGTCTCCAGCGCTGAAGTGATCCAAAAGATTGTATTCATGATCCACAAAGTAATCCTCTCTTCCGGTAAGCTTAGATTCAAATGCAGCTTCCCACTTGTCATTTGCACTAGCATCATACTTTGCAATGGTCTTCCATGAAATACCATCAAGGGACCCTTCCAATGTCACGAAATCAGCACCCGGTTCCACGATAGCCACGTCTTTGTAGCTGAAAGTAGCATCCGAACTCTTAACTTCAATAGGAATCAAAAGATTAAACACATTATTAGCATTGGCTTCATAGCTATGTGCAGAGTGAATGGCCTGAGATGGGAATCCTGTCACCTTCTTTATCTCCATTGAGCCTCTGAAATTGTCCTCATTTGTATCAAACCTATCCACATAAGACGACTGAGTAGTGGCAAAAACATAAGTAGAAAACTCAAATACATCCGTAGTATACGGAGCTGTTCCTTTAAAGGCTTTTACGGAAATCTCCAGGTCAGTTTCTGAGATAGGAGCTGTGAAAAGATTTTCTCCAAGATCAGGGCTAACCACTGATGAGGCATACGCTCCATTAATATAAAGCTGAGCTGAATCAAATTCGGATATGAAATTCACCGAAACCCCAATGTCATTTGACAGTCCAACAGAAACATCAGATATCGCAGGATAATAGGTTATAACCGGAACCTCTGGTAGTGTATAAGACCAGATCCCTCTTGAATGAGAAGCTATCACCAACTGATCTTCTTTCAGGTCAATCTCCCAAACAGATGCCCGAGGCATATTGCTGTCAAGCAGGTGCCAGGATGCTCCATTATCGGTAGATTCTATAATTCCAATCTCTGACCCAACCCATATGGTATTAGGATCGTGCGGCATAACCTGCAAATCATAAACTGCAACATCCGGAAACCCTGTACTTGTGCTCCCCCCAGAAAAACCAGAAATGTCCTCCCAGGTTTCACCAAGATCAGTTGATCGCACTACTTTAGGCGAATCAGCATAAGAGAACAGGACATAGACTGTCTTATAATCATGATAGCTCGTAGCGATCCCCGTTATCAAGCCTGTATTTAAACCATTATCAGGCACAGGAGAAAAGGATTCTCCCTTGTCCGTGGATAGAAATAACGAACCATTGTTGCTGATAGAGGCTCCTGCCCACATCACATCGGGAGTTGCATCAGATATTTCGATACTCATTAAGGAAGAGGTTGCCCAATCACTATGAGCAGTCATATCGATCAATTGCCACGACCCGGCAAAGTCCACCGACTTATAAACTCCACTTCCGGCGAGCGTAAACACCACGTCTGGTCGCTGAGGTGCGTTGCTAAATTGGCCAATGAAGGGCAATGCAGGATCACCTCCCAAGCCAACAGTGGCATTCAAAAACGTATTTCCACCATCAATAGACCTGCCTATACCAAGGTTTTGGCTAGTCACAATCAACTTATTGATATCAGTTGGGTGCCAGACGGCATCAAATCCATCTCCACCCCACGCTTCTACATATTCGGTGGTCTTTGATGCATCCTCACCTTCCGGGCTAAACCAGCTTCCGTTATCCTGCGCTCCTGCCACATAGCGATCAACACCAGGTGCCTTATCCGCTCCGTAAAACTGAGTCGTGTTCATCATGCTTCCAGCAAAATGCCAGGAATTCAGCGACACACCCGGATTAGCTGAGACATTGGAAGCATATGAAGCTCCATCATTGACATTAACGATCTGCCACTCCTTGGCTTCTGCATCATGTATAACAGCCACCAGGTTGTGGTGATCCGGGTGAACATTGCTATTCTTCCCGTCAACTCTGCCATATGGGTCTGCGGCGCTCACCACATCATATTGGCCACTTACTACCGTTCCCCAGTTGATTCTGAAGGCTGACTCAGGAAGGTTATCAGGATCCCAGGTGGCACCCTCAACCAAATACGGCCAAATGAAAAACAAATCATTATCCACATGCCCGCCTGTCTGAGCTATGGCATCAGAAGGAGTTTCTGAATATGTCCTTGAATTGATATACAAATATTCTCTTGAGTGGCTGTTACTCGCATCATTTTCGCCACCATCGGTATTGTTATGAATCAAATTAAAAATACCATCACGTTGTTGATCCCGAAAGGCCACCATTAATTGTCTTTCCGGTGAGGCATCCACATCCCAAACTTCAAATGGGACATCTACATAATCCTGATAGGTATATTCAGCATCACCAACACCCGAACCTCTACCACTTGGCACCAAAAACCTGTGTGCCTTCTGCGACTTCCCCGGGCCAAACCTCACTTCTACAGAAGTAAATTCATCAGACGGGGCTGAACCAAGCGCCAGAGTTCCTCCATCGAGTTCTGCGTTAAAATTGACCCGTGCCATGAAAGCTTCAGTACCTCCGGTCTCAGTACCCAAAAAAGTGGGATCACTTTCTCCAACCCCTGCGGCAACATCCACTGTGTATTTATAAATACCAATTCCTCCTACATAAAACTCGTTAAGGTTGAATGGGTGGGCCAGGACGGTGTTATCATACCAGCCTTGTCCTCCTAACACGTCAACAGTGTTAGCTGGATCCGTAATCAAGGTCCAGTTATTACCAGAGTCGTTTGAATAATAAATATCCGCTTCCTGTGAAGCATCCAATCCTCCTACCACAGAAGCGTACAATCTGGTTGGATCTACTGGAGAAACCGCCAATTCTACTCTGGAGCTAGGGCTCATTCCGTTCGAAATTAATGACCAGGTATCCCCAGCATCTGATGAACCTAAAACTCCTACTCCACTCTGGCCGGCGTATTGTATATTGAAATCATTTGGAGAGGCTACAATCTGCTCAATAGCCCCATTCTGTGCATTAAAAACAGAATTCCAGGACAAACCACCATCCGTAGACTTCATAATGTTTGAGGTGTATGATCCCCAAAAATTGGGTGCAGTACTTGCCAACACAATATCTGGATTGTTTGGATCTACTATTACCCGGGTAACCGACTGCCATAACGCATTTCCGGCTGTGGATGCAAGATGTGTCCAGGTTTCGCCGGCATCCAGTGATTTAAAGATTCCATCTCCATTGATATTGGTGTATGCAGATGCTATATACTCTCCTGTCCCGGCATAAATCACATTCGGCTGGCTCTCACAGTATGCCAGGCTAGTGACTGCCAAAGTAGGGAAGTTAGGAGACTTATCAGTCCATGAAGCGCCACCATCTGTGGTTTTCCATACACCCCCTCCGGATGATCCTACAAGCCATGTTAAATGCGTCTCATCCTGAGGCAGGACAATCAAACCGCGAGCTCGACCCGGAACGTTTGATGGTCCACGCTCTATGATATTCACAGGAACCGATCTGCTTTTTGAGGAATTAGCAAGAGAAAGTGACTTAACCAACTCCTTCTGAAGGTACCCTGGCTTATAATTAACGCCCCCTTCTCTAAAAGTAAGTTGTTGACGTATTTTAAATCTCTCTTCGGGAAGCATTAAATGTTTCCTCTCAAATCCGGAAACCTCCTCGTTCACGACTGTATCATCATGGGACATCTTTTGACCCCCTTGATTCATCCAATACACCGTGCACAGCAACACCAGCAATGCTGCTACTGCGGAAATTGAACTTCTATTTTTTATCTTCATCGTTTGGATTATTTTTTTGTTTTTTATCACCGGTCAATACATCAATCTCAAAAGTCACTAGACCATTGTTCTCAGGAGTAGCTAATCCGGCCTTCTCTTTGATGAGAATTGTGGAAACTCCAGACCATTTAAGGTAATCTCCCCGAAAACCTGAGTTGTAAATCGCTTCCGGCTTCTTTGTTAAGCGTACAACCACAAATGTGGTGGAAGGTGAATACCCCTTTTCCTCAAACGTGGAAAGCAGAACGAATGAACTATCTGAATTATATTGGGTATCGAAATCACTTGCATTTAAGGATTCCTGTGCGATAGCCAATAAATCATTATCTACTGATTTGTCTGGATATCTGGAGCTACAATTCCACAGCAACACTGAAAGGCCAATAAGAACCAATATAATGAACGTCCCATTCTTCATAATTCCATTCAATAACAAATTAAACATTTTACTGAAAGAAGGCAATAAACAAACCCTTCAACAAGCGTTAACCTTCATTTAAAAATTTTAAAATCAAGTTTAAATGCGCAACATTCTTGGTTGAAAGCCCTTCTGATTTGACAAAACTAACAAGGGCCTCTTCTTCACTCTCAGAAAGACCCAAACTGCTCACAAACTTTTTTCTATTTCCGATGGTAGGGTAAACAATCCCGTCTCTAAGGAAATAGTATTCTTTAGCTGATTCATATCTATCCTGTTTGGACCCAGCATCCAATGCCTTAACATAGTTGGCCTCATAGATTTTAATAAAATTTCGCTCCACAAGGCTCCAATTCTCCCCTGAAGAAACACCTCTCAACAAGCCTATTATCGGTGTCTGATCGACATATCTATATTCATTTGGGTTAATGTATCTTATCGCACTATCACTTAACACGGCTATGTCAACGTATTGAATCTTCTCAATGCTGAAGGTCCTCACTCTATTCTTGTCCTTGACATCCACATTATTGTTCAGCAGATTCACTCTCAGAATTAGATTGCCTGTTTGAACACCATTTTTGAGTGTAAGTTTTCCTGACTTCCAATCCTCAAACAAATAGACATTTCCAACAGGATCGTAATTGGTGAAATCAACAACGGAAACCATTCCGCCGATTTCAGTATTCATGTCAAGGCCACTAGCATCATTCCCTCCAAGGGTGGCTTGAGCTCTAACCAGGGTTGTAAGGCAAATAAATGTGATCAGGGTAAGTAAATATCTTTTCATAGAACAAGTTAGTTTTTAGTTGTATAACAACATTCTAGCGCTAACAACCTTAACTAAAGTCACTGTATGAGTATATTAAATAAAACAAAAGCCATCTCGGAACGAGACGGCTTTTGTTCATTTCAAATAATTATTTGAGTAGCATCAAATCTACTACTTCACTCCCGCAGGAAGATCCATTTTTTGAACAGCTACATCTCCGTATGAAGTATCATCTGCATCAAACAGTTCATACTCTCCATCGGTCACGGTAATGTACCCAACCAAATAAAGTGAAGAACCATCATCATCAGAATGCAGCTGATCATCTACCAAAACGGTAGTCTGAGAAGCTACAGAACCATCATTGTTGTATCTGGTAAGCTGAAGTGATACAGGTATATCAACAGCAAACTCACCAAGGTCCACACTACCATACAGGTTCGTTGTTACCCAATAATGTCCATCAGCCCAGTCCAACTCACCTTCCTCAGGACATGAACCTGTTGCCATAGAAAAATCCGGATGATAAGCAGAAAAATCCTCTACTAGAAACAACACATCCACATCAAAAGAACTACAGAATGACTCACCAACAGCAGTTTCGTCATCGTTGTCCCAAACCGCAGTTAGCGTAACTGTTTCTAAGGGAGCAAAATCAGGCGAGTTGTTGACCGTAATAGCCACTGTTGTTGGAGTAATGCTAGCATTAGCTGTACGTGAGTCACCAATTTGGATCATGACCATCTCGGTCTCCTCTCTGGTATCATCATCAGCATAAAGCGTAACATAAGCCGTTCCTGTAGTTGACCCAGCAGGAATGTACACTCTTCCATTGCTATTATCGATATCAAAATCGTCATGCTCAGAAGCAGTAGTTCCCTCTGCAACTGTCACATAAATAGCCACATCCACTATCTGCGCTTCACTCATCGTCACAGTCCACGCAAAAGTCGTGTCCTGCTCATCAATAGTGATCGAGCTTGGTGCCGAAACCGAAATAGTCGGACTAGTCGGTACCAGTGAAGAGTGTCCGGTAAAGTCCTCATCATCACAAGATGTGAAGCCGAAACTCACCACTACTAAAATCAGTAATAATCTATATATCTTATTCATAGTTAATTTCATTTAAAGATTCAAGATCAATTAGGAGTCAGAACTTCCGTATACACTCGGTTACCAGAGCCAAACTCAATCGTATAGGAGTAAGTAATCACACCAGTATTCGCGTCAACAGATCCTGTAACTTCAGCACCATCGCCTTCACCCCATACACCATTGCTATAGAAATCTCCCAATGTTTGCATAGGAATATAAAGCTGACCACATACGTCATTGAACAACATAGGTGCCTCACCTGTTGGGGTAGCCAAAACTCCTTTAGCCCAAGATCCACTTCTGCTAGAAACATAGCTTCCAGGTCCAAGTTCTGTGATTACTACAGGAAATGAATAAGAAGCTCCATCATCTCTCTGACCAGTCATGGAGTATGATCCTGCCAGGTCAGACAAACACTGAACTGTAAGGCTCACTCTGTTTGCCGCCTGAGCCAAAACACGTCCGTCAGTCATTGTCATCTCGGTATAAAACCCGATAACATCACCGATAGCCAGATCAGTAGCTGTGGCACTGAAGCCCTCCATAAAGTCACCTATAGAAGCATAACTCACTTCTATTGGATAGGTAGAGGCGGTAGTGATTTCCACTATCTCAGTTCCATATGACTTATAAACAGTCATTGACTGTACATCAGAAGCATTTGGCGAAGAGACAGTAACAGCATAATCCAACATTGCTGTCACGAAAACTACCTCACCAGTTTCTGTAGGGTTTCCTAACAAAGCGCCGCCAGAACCTCCAATTGTGGTAAGGGCAGCCTCTTTAGCATCCGCAGTAACCAAATCTTCAGACTCATTACATGAGATTGCAAAAAGACCAAGGGTTAGGATGGCTATGTATATATTTATTTTTTTCATGATAATTTCAATTTAATGTTAATTGACAATTATTAATTATCCCACCAAACTTTGGTAGTCAATACATCTGCACCTTGACTTGCCACCGCTGCATCATAGCTAGCTTTATTGGTAGTCTGCTCAGAAGCAGGGTAAGAGTACCTTGTAGGAATTTGAGATAGTACAGCATCAATAGCTGGAGACAACGCAGGCTGACCTGTTCTTCTCCATTCTGTCCATGCTTCTACTCCCTGAGCAAAGAGGGATATCCACTTTTGTGTTCCAATCAACTCAGCTGAAGCAGCCGCGCTGTATGACACACCTGACTGGGACAAGTAAGCATCCACACCAGAAGTGATACCATTCTCTTCCATAGAAGCTCTGATACCCGCATTGTAGAAAGTAGCAGGATCTCCGCTTATGTAGTTAGAAGCTGCAGCCTCAGCTAGCAAGAATTGCAGTTCAGCATATGACATAAACATACCTGGCAACTCAGGGTTCAAATAGAACTCACCAATACCAGAAACGTTCTCATAATTGAACTCTTCACTAGGTACATCCTGAATTCCGTTTGGCTTACCTCTGTAGTTTCCATCTGCATTCTCAGCAGCCATCACTTCCAGACGAGGATCACTAAATCCTTCAAGGGTCTGCACTAAAAGCTCAGAAACTTTCCACTCTAATCTGCTACCATAATCAATGGTCTCATAGAATGGGTGAGCATTCGGCTGAGCCGCCAGATAAGCGATTGCCGCATTGTCTGCATTTGAAGTAAATATTGGGCGCGCTACTGTAGCCTGCAAATCTGCAGACACATCACGAACACCAGAAATCCTCATTAGACATCTGATTTTCAATGAATTAGCGAACTTTCTCCACTTGGCTACATCTCCACCATACATTAAATCGGTTGCTGAATTCAGTGACCCGTTACCTCCAGCGATCAGTGCATTCGCTCTATCGAGCTTCGCCAGGATGCTATCGTAAACCACAGATTGTTCGTCATATGCAGGAGCGAAGATACCCTCAGTAGCACGGATGGCTTCTGTATTAGGTATATCTCCATACAAATCAGTAAGTAAAGAATACCCCCAAGCTTGCAGCGTCAGTGCTACTCCCTTAGAAATATCATTACCTTCTCCTGTTGCCAAAATCTCCATGGATCTAGCATCAGATATCACTGTTTCGTAGATGTTATCCCAAGTCGACTCAATTACCGACTGTCTTGGAACGTATCGCTCTTCGTCGTTGTACTGAACTTTAGTCCAAAGCTGAGCCCAAGTTGAACCCATATCCCCACCTACAAACGTGCTATGCAAGTTGTTGGCAGCATTCCTAATGATATCTGCTGTCAGAAGATCAGAAGGAACAGTGGTAGGATTGTTAGGATCCTGATTCAATTCCTCGAATCCCTTATCACAACTCGTTGCAAAAAGGACGAAGAAAATTCCCGTAAATAAATATTTTATAGACTTCATCATCGATTAAAGTTTAAAGTTGATATTGAAACCCATGCTTCTTGCTGATGGCAACTGACCAAATTCCTGGCCCTGCTGTGCATCAGAGTTGCTAAATCCACTTTCTGGATCTATGTGTGGCACTTTAGAGTACAACAAAGCAAGGTTTCTTCCTACTAATGCAACGTTTACATCTTTGAAAGGAACATTGGTAAACCACTGACTTGGAAGTTTCCAGTTCAAGGTCACTTGTCTCAATTTGATATAAGAAGCATCAAAAACAGATCCTTCAGCAACACCGTTGCTAAATGCTGCTTTATTGTATGTTTCAGCAGTTACTACAATGTTATTTGGCACATAGATAGGGTTACCATCTGTGTCAGTACCTGATTGCATCACACCTTTACCTACTATACCTTCTTCTCTTCCTTTCAAAGTTTCCGCAAGAACACCTGCGTATCTACCCCAGGTAGTAGTCATAGTATAAATATCACCACCCCATTTGGCATCAAACAAACTGCTCAAAGAAAGACCTTTGTAACGCAAGTTCACTGCAATACCGCCAGTCCAATCTGGCTGAATGTCTCCCAATACTCGGTATGTAGGATCGATTTGTGGTCTACCATTTACGTGAACGATGTTACCATCCTCATCTTTAAGGTACCCAGGGCCAAAAAGCACACCATATGGATGTCCCTCTCTAGCCTGCAAATCCACATTCCACTGACCTCCTAATACAATAGCACCTTCATCACCGTCAATGTTATTAACAGTAATAACGTCGTTATTGTAAGTAGCAAAGTTTAGGTTCAAGCCAGCTGAGAAATCTTTGGTATCTACAATAGTAGCACCCAACTGGAGCTCAATACCCTTATTCTCAATCAAACCAATGTTATCAAATGCTGCCTGATAACCACTGGTTGGAGAAACCTCAACCTCAACGATCAAATCTTCAGAAGTCTGGTCGTAGTACGTTGCATCCAAGGAAATTCTTCCATCGAAAAACTTAGCAGCCAAACCAATCTCAATTCCTGTAGTTGTTTCAGGTTTGATGTTTGGGTTGTTCAATGTTGCAGGATTGTATGCCAACGAAACAGATCCATAAGGAGTTGTTCGGAAGCTATAAAGCTGCTGTAGTTCGTATGGGTCAAGTCCTCCTGAACTACCCACTTTAGACCAACCAGCACGTACTTTCAAATAAGGAAGTGCATTGGAATAAATATCCAACATGTCAGTCAGAACAAAGCTCAATGAAGCCGATGGATAGAAGTATGAGTTATCAGCCTTTGGAAGTACTGACCACCAGTCATTTCTACCAGAAATATCCAAGAACACAAAGTCTCTAAACGAAAGCTGAGCTGTACCCAACAAACTATTGATTTTCTCTGCTTCAAACGTATTAATCAAAGTAGGAGTACTACCTGACTTCAAGTTAGAAACGTTATACAATCCTGGAAGCTCCAATGCAGGAACACCAACATAATGTCTTGTATATTCCTGAATCATATTGTTACCACCTACGCTCACAGCCACACCGAAATCTCCGAATGTTTTGTTAGCTGTAACCATGTAGAAATGGTTGATCTCTGTGAATCTTCTCACCTGATCTGAGTAGAAACCATCTGATGCTGAGTTAGTACCAATAGCCTTAATGTTGCTATTTCTCATATCCCAGTTATCAATACCAGTTCTTACATAAGCACTCAACCAGTCATTGAACTGATAAGCAAGCTTAACGTTACCGATCAAACGATCTTTGTCGTAACCCTGCAAGTTGACATCCTGTCCCCAGTACGGGTTATTCTGGAATACTGTATTCCAGTTCAAAGGAGTACCTGCTGCTGCTGTTCCTTCTGGTGACAATGGTAGATTTTTGTAATCCTTCAACGCTGGAAGATCCACGTTTCTACCAGACCAGATCATCTGCTGAACCGGGTTATCATTGGTATAACCAATAGAAGCAAGGTTATCTGCGTGCTCCTTGATATAGTTAGCAGAGAAAGAAGCCTCAAGTCCTTCCAGCAATCTCAAGCTGGCAGAAGAGTTGATGTTCCATCTGTTAAAATCAGTATTAGGCACCATACCTGTCTGATTCATATTAGTAGCCGAAAGTCTGAAAGCATTGTCTCCATCACTTCCAGCAATTGCCACGTTATTACTCAACTGAACACCAGTTTCGTAAAAATCCTTAATGTTATTTGGATAGGACTTCCAGGGGCTTGGGCTTGATGTGGTTCCATCATCCTTATAATCACTCCACTGAACGAATTCTAATCCTACATCCAAAGGAGCACCCCAGCTTTCATCAACACCGTCACCATATCCACTTTGTCCGTTAACAAACTCAAAGTAAGTATTGCTGGCTCCCTGACCGTAAGAGTTCTGGAAGTCCTGCAATCTTAGAGGAGTCTGGAACATGGTAGAAGAGTTGACAGAAACGCCTAGACCTTTCTTGCCTTTTCCTGTTTTAGTAGTCACGAGGATTACACCATTGGCACCTCTGTTACCATAAAGTGCAGCCGCTACCGGGCCTTTCAGCACAGAGATAGACTCTACGTCATCAGGGTTAAGCGAAGCAGCACCGTTTGGCAAATCATAACCACCACCATTACCGGCAGTACCAAAGTTAGAGTTGTCAATCGGCACACCATCCACTACGAATAGAGGCTGGTTGCTACCACTGATAGTAGAGGCTCCACGAAGTACCACTCGAGAAGAAGCTCCCGGAGTACCACTAGAACTAGTCACCTGCACACCAGCTACCTGCCCTGATAGGGAGTTAACGATGTTGGTTTCTCTCGCCTGGGTAAGGCCATCACCTTTTACATCCTGAACTGCATATGTAAGTGACTTCTCCTGACGCTCAATACCCAAAGCCGTTACAACGACTTCAGTCAATTGCTGAACATCAGAGCTCATCCCTACATCGATAACAGATCTAGCGCCAATTTCAACTTCTTTTGGCTCAAGACCTACAAATGAAAACACTAACGTTCCGCCCTCTTCTGGAACGCTCAAACGGTAGTTACCATCTAAATCACTGGTAGTACCTGTCGTTGTTCCTTTCAGCACAACGTTTACACCTGGAATGCCGCTACCATCCTCTGCGGAGGTAACGGTTCCAGATACTGTCCTTTGCGCCAATGCGCTGAACGCAAAGACGAAAGTCAACATGAAACTGAGTAGTAGAATCCTCTTCATATTATACTGTTTTAAATTGTACATTATGTTTCAACTACTAAATTTATAACAATTTGATCGTAATCAGCAAAAAGGGAAAAACTAAAGTGATTAGGAGAAAACCCCTCTATTTATTGCGAAAAGGCCTTTTTACACTATAAAAAATTACAATTCTACTATAGATTTCAATAAGGCGAAATAATCATCTCTAATTGGATTATTTTCATAATTTAAATTCTGAGAAAAAAAATAAAAAAAATGTTAAAAAATGTAACCTCTCAAAAATCACCTATTCGAAATCACTCTAAAAGTGATCCGTCGATTTAAATCCCGACCATTTTGGGTACTGTTGTCGGCAATCGGCTGGCTACTCCCGTAACCCTTAGAAAACATTCTGGACTCATTCACACCTTTAGACTGCAGATAATCATACACTGTACGAGCTCGCTTTTCAGATAATGACAGGTTGTAGGCCTCACTACCTACCCCATCTGTATGCCCCTGAATCTCGAAGGTTAAACCTTTGTTAAGTTTTAGGTACTCCACGATTTCATTGAGTTCCGACCGGGATTTGGGATTTAATAGGTGTTCATTAAACTCAAAATAGATATTTTCCAGAGTAAGAGAGACCCCTGCTTCGATTGGATGTAGTAAGATATCCAGGGTATCTGGCCTTAAAGCGGTAGAACTTTGGGCTTCAAACCTCAAGTCTTCAAACAAATAGTCCTTCTTCCTGATAAAGACGCCATATTCCTTGCCTTCTGACAATACCAGAAAGTATCGTCCTGAAATGGAGTCAGAATTAACCCAATAAGTGTCTGTGGTGTCATTCAAGTTGGACATTCTCATCCGGGCACCTAATGGCACCCCCGTGATCGCATCCTGAACCCGGCCTGTCACATAGCTCGCTTTCTTTTTCACCAGAGAATCAAAGGGTACTTTGAATTTCACAATGTTAGTAGAGCTGGTCACACCTGACTCGGTCTTCTCGATGGCATAATAACCAAACGTCCCCGAAGCATTAATAAACAAGGAGAGTTCATCATTTACGGTATTGATCGGGTAACCCAGATTAGTCGGGAGCGACCATTGCCCATTTGCTTTTTCAGAAAAGAAGAGATCAAATCCTCCCAACCCAGGGTAGCCCTGTGTAGAGAAAAAAAGCAAATCATTGTTAACATGTATAAAAGGAGTGGTCTCGTCATAAGCTGTATTGACGGGTTTTCCGAGGTTAACAGGCTCACTCCAGCCGGTTTCTGAGAGTCGGGAACTCCAAATGTCACGTTTGCCAACTCCCCCGGGTCTGTTTGATGCAAAATAGAGCACTCGCCCATCGGCACTAAGTGACGGTTGAGAATCCCAATACCTGGAATTAATCGCAGCACCCAGGTTTTCCGGCTTTGTCCATTTATTCCCTTGTCTATAAGTCACATAAAGGTCACAACTGCCAAAGGAGGATCTTCCTTCACAAGAAGTGAAGATCAATGTGCTTCCGTCAGCAGAAATGGTGCAGGCTCCCTCATTAAAAGGAGAATTGATCTCCCGAGAGATAGACTGAGAGGGTATCCATTCATCATTGATCCTGACACTCACGACCAGGTCCTCATCAGCGGACGGATTATCGGCATCTCTCTTGGTGTAGATAATGGTGCGTTCATCCACTGTAAGCACCGGAAAATACTGCAACCGATAGGCATTGATTGCAGGGGGTAGCTCCTCAATCTCCAGAGGCCCGGCTTCCTGCACTGACTTCACGGCGAAGGCGATGCTTTCAGCCAGTAAAGGATTCGGATCAGATACGTGGGCAATGGCCTCCTGTGCTTTAGTGTAGTTACCAACTTCGAAGTTTAATCCGGCAATACGATCCCATAGCCTATCATCTATTTGATCTGCCGGTAGTATTTCAGTGAGCAGGTTGTAATATAGGGCTGCTGAGTCTGGTTGCAGGTAGACACTATAAATAGTGGCTAGCCGCCGATAGGCCTTGTCATAAAGCGGATCCACCGCAATGGCTTTCTTTAGTAGGACCTTGGCCTCACTGAAATCTCTGGATTTGGCCGCCTCCTCCGCTTTCTCTGTGAGTTTGACTGCACGCTTATTGTAAGGCTGACTAAAACCGACGGTTATAAGAAGTAAACAACAAACAGCAAAAAGGAGTCTTGGGGTCATTATGGGATGTCCAGATACTTATGTGTCTGTAAAGATATCCTCCATTTAGGGTTTTTCTTTACATAATCCACGATAAGCGGCATCATGACATCCTTCTTTGACCATTCAGGCTGTAGAAAAAGCCTGGTGTTTGGGTTGCACTTTTCTGCATGGCCTTCAGCCCAGGCAAAATCGGATTTGTTATAGACGATGACTTTCAATTCATCTGATTTCTCATAAAACTCGGGCAAAGGGGCCATAAATTTCTTCGGGGAAAAACAAAGCCAATCCCAATCTCCCGATAATGGATGAGCTCCGGAGGTCTCGATGTGAGTTTTCAATCCTGCATCATGTAGCAGATTAGTAAAATCATCCAGATCATACATGAGTGGTTCCCCTCCCGTTATCACCACGATCTCAGAACCGGCAGCTTTGGCATCATCAGCCATCTGAGCCAAGGAAACTTTTGGGTGAGCATCTGCGTCCCATGATTCTTTCACATCACACCAAACACATCCGACATCACATCCGCCAAGGCGGATAAAATAAGCCGCGCTGCCCGTATGATAGCCCTCACCTTGTATGGTGAGGAAGCACTCCATCAAGGGAAGGTCGGTCACCACCTTATCCGTGCTGGTCCTCATAAGCTTTCATGGTATTCAAAAGTAAAGAAGCAATGGTCATGGGCCCCACGCCTCCTGGTACGGGTGTAATGAATGAACATTTCTCGGATACCGTGTCGAACTCTACATCACCAGCCAACCTAAAGCCTGTCTTTCTCGACTTATCTTCTATCCGGGTAGTCCCTACATCCACCACCACGGCTCCTTCTTTCACCATGTCTGCTGTGACCAGACCGGGTTTACCCACCCCCACGATGAGGATATCCGCCAGTTTGGTATGGCTGGACAGGTCTTTAGTGTATTTGTGACAAAGGGTTACCGTGGCCTTTCCATCTTCGGTCATCATCATACCCAGAGGAGCTCCCACCAATCGGCTGGCTCCCACAATGACACAATGTTTGCCTTCGGTTTCTATGTTATACCTCCTGAGCAATTCCACCACCCCAAAAGGTGTTGCGGGCATGATGAGCTGGTGTTTGGAAACAATGCTCCCAAAGTTCTGATTGGTGAATCCATCTACATCTTTCTCGGGCTTTACACTTTCGGTGACACGCTCCACGGAGATATGCTCCGGAAGTGGTATCTGCACTATAAAACCATCAATGTCTTCATCGGCATTGAGGTTTTCCACATGCTTTATCAATTTATCCTCAGAGATGGTGCTGGCAAAATGCATGAGGGTAAAATCAAACCCCACAGACTTGCATGCCGCTATTTTACCATTCACATAGGTATGGCTGGCACCATCATCGCCTACAATAATAATGGCCAGATTGGGAACTCGCTTTCCCTTTGATTTCAAATCCTGTACCCGGGCCGAAATCTCGTTCTTGATGTCACCGGCAACTTTCTTGCCGTCTAATAATGTAGGCATTATGATTCTATTTTGATTAGCTATCTAGTTTAAGGACTGCCATGAAAGCCTCCTGAGGAATCTCTACGTTCCCCACCTGTCGCATACGTTTCTTCCCCTTTTTCTGCTTTTCCAGGAGTTTACGCTTACGCGAAATATCACCTCCGTAACACTTGGCCAATACGTTCTTTCTCATTGCTTTCACAGATTCCCTGGCAATAATCTTAGTGCCGATCGAAGCCTGCACTGCAATTTCAAACATCTGACGAGGGATCAACTCCTTCAGCTTTTCACAAAGTCTCTTTCCCCATTCGTAGGCTTTATCTCTATGAACAATCGCAGAGAGGGCATCCACTTTCTCCCCATTCAGCATGATATCCAGCTTCACCATATTGGACTGTCTGTATCCTATCAGCTCATAATCGAGCGAGGCATAGCCTCGAGAAATGGTCTTTAGTCTGTCAAAAAAGTCGAAAACGATCTCTGCCAATGGTAGCTCAAAAGTCAATTCTACTCTATCACTTGTCAGGTAGACCTGATTTTTGATCTCGCCGCGCTTGTCCATACATAACCCGATGACCGGCCCGATAAATTCTGACTTGGTAATGATCTGTGCACGTATATAAGGCTCCTCCACATGAGAAACATAGTTGGGCTCAGGTAGTTCTGAGGGTGCATTGACTTTCAATACAGCGCCATCTGGCATAACCGCGTGAAATTGCACAGAAGGTACCGTGGTGATCACGGTCATGTCAAATTCTCGTTCCAGACGCTCCTGCACAATCTCCATATGCAGCATCCCCAGGAAACCACACCTGAATCCAAACCCAAGGGCCATGGAAGTCTCGGGCTCCCAAACCAGAGAGGCATCATTCAGCTGGAGCTTTTCCATAGAGGCTCTTAGCTCCTCAAATTCCGTGGTATCCACCGGGTAAATCCCAGCAAAAACCATTGGCTTCACATCTTCAAACCCCTTCACCGTACGCTGGGTAGGACGACTCACATGTGTGATGGTATCTCCTACTTTCACTTCTTTGGCCACTTTAATGCCTGAGATGAGGTAGCCCACATTACCAGCTGAAATGGAGTTCTTTGCTTCGTGGGTAAGTCGGAGTACACCTATTTCATCAGCTTCATAGGTTTTGCCTGTATTGACAAACTTCACATGATCCCCTTTATTCAGGGTACCGTTGAAAACTCTGAAGAAAACTTCTATCCCACGATATGTATTGAAAACCGAATCAAAAATCATGGCCTGTAGTGGCTCTTCAGTATCGCCGGTAGGGGCCGGAATCCGCTCCACTATGGCATGTAATATTTCTTGTATTCCTATGCCTTCTTTGGCGCTGGCATGGATGATATCCTCTCTGTTACAACCAATCAAATCAATAATCTGATCGGAAACTTCCTCCACCATGGCACCCGGGAGATCTATTTTGTTAAGCACTGGAATCACCTCCAGGTCATTTTCAAGGGCCAGGTAAAGGTTTGAAATGGTCTGAGCCTCTATGCCCTGGGCAGCATCTACCACCAGCAGGGCACCCTCACAGGCTGCAATAGACCGGGAAACTTCATAAGAAAAATCCACGTGACCAGGTGTGTCTATAAGATTGAGGGTGTATTGATTGCCTTCATACGGAAAATACATCTGTATTGCGTGGCTCTTGATGGTGATCCCTCGCTCGCGCTCCAGGTCCATGTCATCGAGTAACTGCGCTTGCATGTCTCTTGCAGAGACAGTCTCAGTGGACTGTATGAGTCGATCGGCCAGGGTGCTTTTACCATGATCGATGTGCGCAATGATGCAGAAATTCCTAATGTGCTTCATATCCAATTAAAAGTCTGCAAAGGTAGTATAAAGATGAGTCAATAGTAATGCTAATGCAAAAGGATTCTCGGGGGCTATTGTTTGTTTTTGGTGTCAATAATAATGGTTACCGGGCCGTCATTGACGAGGCTCACCTGCATATCTGCACCAAACTCACCAGTAAGCACCGGTGGGCCAAGCACTCTCATTTTTTTCACAAAAGCTTCGTAGAGCGGAATGGCAATTTCGGGCGAGGCTGCCCGGATGTATGAAGGTCGGTTTCCCTTTTTCGTCAGTGCATGTAGGGTGAACTGACTCACGACCAAAACTTCTCCACCAATATCCAAAAGACTAAGATTCATTTTCCCTTCTTCATCAGAAAAGATTCTCAGGTTGGCCACCTTTCTGGTGAGCCAGTCAATATCCTCTGTGGTGTCGGCCCCCTCAATCCCCAGCAAAATCAGCAGCCCAACGCCTATCCGGGAGGCCTCTATGTCTGAAATGGTAACCGACGCCTCTGAAACCCGCTGAATAACGGCAATCAAAGTCCCTGTGTATTTACAATTTTGAACATGTCATTGGAACTGTATACCCTGATTCCTTCCTTTCCTTCTGAAGCCACAATGTGCATGGCTTTGGCCACATCTGAGGCATTGATAGACCACAGGCCGCGCTTCAGCCCTACCATGAAGAAAGAGAATATTTTGGAAATACCCTTTGCAATTTCCTCTGCCAGCCTAAAGTGATCACGCTCTCCCAGCAACAGTGATGGCCTGAAGATCTTCAACCCCTTCAGGTGGAGTTGTTTGAGTCCTTCCTCCAGTTGCCCCTTTACCTCATTGT
Organism: Marinoscillum sp.; assembly: GCF_040222955.1. Lineage (GTDB taxonomy): Bacteria > Bacteroidota > Bacteroidia > Cytophagales > Cyclobacteriaceae > Marinoscillum. The sequence goes on from NZ_JAVKCA010000017.1 coordinate 28,737, forward strand.
AAAACAGTGGGGAATCCGCATTTGATCCCGCAGCTGTTACCACCAGATACTGTCTGAACTCCGGGGCTTTCTGTGCGATCTCTGCCAGCATCAATGGATACTCTAAATCCACCTTCTTAAAGTTTTCCTTGGATCCGGCCAACTTGATGGTGGTACCCAGCAGGCAATAGTAGTCCTCGACTGCAAGCTGAGCGCTAATAGAATTCATCTCTGAAAAATCAGGAAGAACAATAACCTCTACCCTGGGATCGTCTATTTCAAGCGGCCGGCGGGATAGGACCTTAATTTTACTGTAGTAAGTTTTGGTGAGCATATGATCCAGCAAGTGCTTTCCTACCAGTCCAGTAGCTCCTACGATTAGTGCGGTGTGTGTAGACATTACTCGGTTCGTTTATGGTGAAAAATCAGCCAGTTGTTTCTTCCCAAGACCTGAATCTCCCTATATCTTCAGCCAGGTTTCTGAAAATAAAATAGATCAGTGAAATATCGTCTGTCAACCCCAATGCCGGAATAAAATCAGGAATTAGGTCAATAGGTGTAATAAAATAAATGAGGCCAAATACAAGAGTCAGGATAGTGGAGGTGGAAAAAGCGGAATACTTGCCATTGAAATGGGCCCGGATCATCCTCACCAGTACCTGTATCTGATAAATGAATGTGGATCGCTCCTCTGAGTCAGAGTTGATCTTATCCATTTTTGCTTTCACTTCAGTGAGCAGAGACTTTACCTTCTCATTTTGAGTGACTGTCTCTTTGGCTTTATTGTAAATCCTATCCAGCTTCGTAGTGCCCATACTTATTTCAGAAAAGTTCTTTTATTTCATTTTTAATAAACGAGAGTGCGCCCCTGATGGTGTCCTGCTGGTTGCGCATATTTTTCTCAAACACCATTTTTGCCAAATCTAGACTGGTGGCCGAGTCTTCCAGCTCGTTGGCAGACTCATTGATGAGGGAAATCAACTGCTCAATGGCACCCGTGACATAAATCCAGGCTTCCTCGGAAATATAGACCTGCTGAGAAAGGTTGTGACTAAACTCACTCCTAATCTCGCTAACCAGCGCCCCCTGAAGTTGTTTAGCACTCAAGTCCTTTTCATTCAGACGAGGAATGATGTGATTAGGTGAAATCCGCTCCAGTAAGAGGCAGATTCGCTCATAGGCCTGCAGCCGGATGGGCAAGACCACCTCCTGATTTTTGTGCCTGAGACTCAGGTGTAATTCATCCAGTTGTTTGTTCATAAATGACCTCACAATCAGATAAGCAGTATACAAAATGAGTAATCCAGGTATTGTAATTTTCAACAGGTCGTAAACCATCTCCATTTTCTAAGTGTTAGCGCTTAAGTAAAGATCAAAAATAAGTATTTTCTTTGGCGAAATGAATGAGCCCGTACACATAACCCCGAAAGCACAAAAAGAAATCAAGCATATCATGGCCAACAAAAATATTCCCGAAGGCTACGGCCTGAGAGTGGGGGTGAAAGGCGGCGGTTGCGGGGTGACATTCGTGCTCGGTTTTGATAAAAAGAAGGAGAATGATCAGGCTTATGACATTGACGGGATTCCAGTGTTCATTCAAAAGCGCGAAATGATGTTTTTACTTGGGAAAGAAGTGGATTTTTATGACGGTGCAGATGCCCGCGGATTTGTGTTTATCACCCCTTCACCCGTGTAAGATCACCCTTCCAGGGTTACCATAGCCCTATGGCATAAGCCCTTAATCGGGGGATTGTATTTACTCACCTTTACCTGCACTTTGATTACTTTCGGAAAAGCGTCTTTCAGTTTTCTGATCATTTTACCGGCCAGGTGCTCCAGCAGCATGGCATCTATACTCATCACCTCGGCCACTACTTCATAGACTTTCTCATAGTTGACTGTGCCCTCCAACTTATCTTCACTGGCGGCTTCCGCAAAGTCCACTTCCAGTTGCACGTCTACACTGTATTTATTGCCAATTTTGCGCTCCTCCTCGTAGTAGCCGTGGCGCGCATAAAACTCCATGCCTTCCAGTGAAACCCATCCCATCCTTACTCCTCCAGATCATCAAAAAATGAACCTCCCCCTGATTGGGTCTTTACAGGTTCTGTAGGCTTCTTCGCCGCGGGAGGTGCTGATGCAGGCTTGGGTGCAGGGCGGTGAGATCGCGTGTTGTTGAGGTCCGGCTGCTTCAGGGGTGTCATTTTTACCGGTTTCACCTCCAGTTTCTCTTTGTTGATCCAGGCTTCAGATTCGCGGACCAACGCTTTTACTTTCTTGGTATGGTCCTCCATCTTGAAAGGCGCCTGTTGCTTGGTCGTCCTATTGATCCTGTCATGGATATCTTCCGCAAAATTCTTCAACTCCGCCATGATGTTGTCACGGTGATTCTCCAACGCCCGATAGTTCTGCTCCAGGTCCTTGATGGCGTCCTGCATCTCCTCTATCATCTGTCGGGCTTCCATTTCAGACTTCTCTATCAGATTTTTAGCCTTAGCCTTGGCTTCACTCATCATGGCCTCAGCGTTCATCTGGGTCTCCTTGAGGTGAAGTTCCGAGGCCTTATTGGCCTGATCTATCAGGTTGGCACCTGTGTCTTCTGCAGTTTTCAATGTCTTGAAAAGCGAGCTCTCCACCTCGCGCAACTTTCTTACTTCCTTCTCGGCCTGATCAAGCTTGATTTTGAGTTCTTTGTTGTCATCCAAAACCCGCTCCCATTCATTCGAAAGAGAAAGCAAAAAGGCACTGACTTCATCTTTGTCGTACCCACGAAGCTTCTTTTCGAAGTTTTTCTGCCTTATCTCTATCGGCGTGATTTTCATATGCTACTAAATTAATGTTCTGAAAGAACTTCCCAAACCGAAATCGTGCGATCGTCGCTACAAGATACTAACCAATTGCGATAATTCATCCAAAGGAGCTTATTCACGGAGGTAGCATGCCCGGCATGCCGAGCTTTGTCTATCACCTTGAGCAGTTTGAATTCGGTCGCATCCCACACCTTGATAGACTTATCCATGCTACAGGTCACAAAGTACTTTCCTGATCCGCCAAACTCTATGTGATTGATGGCATACATGTGGCCGACGACCTCCTCCACCATCTGATAGTCATTGTCTAAATCCCACAGTTTGAACCGCGCATCCCTGCTTGCACTCATCAGTACAGGCAACTGGGGGTGATAACGAACCGAAAACACGGAAATCTCATGCGCTTTAAACTCCTTTTTCAGGTTTAAAGATTCCGTATCAAAAATTCTGATGTGGTGGTCGCTAAATCCTACTGCCATCTCCTTTCTTTCCTCAGATACCGCTATGCTCCTGGCGCTCTCCACACTGAGCTTCTCTGAAGCCATAATTTGCAGGTTCCAGTCAATTTTAAACACCTCACCTTCGCCTGTCGCTACAAAAATAGCCTCCGACGTGGTTTGTATATCAAAAATGGCTTTGGAAGTAAGCGCCAAAGATCCAATCTCCTTTTTTGTATTCACATCCACCAGATGTATTCCGCTGAAGTTCTGCCCGACCACCAAAACATCTCTCTCCTTATTGTATGATATGCCGTAAACGCTGGCCGGCACCTTCACGATCATCTTCCCGGTATCCGGAGATTTCAGGTCCCACAAAACCACCATACCATCCCCACCAGCAGAGAAAAAAGCAGAATCGGTATAAGCACACAAGGTGTACAGGCTATCCTTGTGCCCCGTTAAAGTATGCTGCTTTTTTACTTGAATTGAACTCATAATCAATAAATTGAGGTAAAATTAACCATAGGTGATCAGAATAGACTATGCCATTGTTATTATCTAAACCAATCAGCCCATATTCTGCCTACGCAGTGTGGAACATACAAGAAACCAATCAGGTTCTTTTGGGATTGATTAAAGAAGACGTACCGAAAGGGCTGAACCCAACAAGACTGGCTGAATGGATAGTCGGGAGGATTCTCATCCAAAACCTATGTGCTCAGTTTGCCCTAAAGTACCGGGGCCTCACACCCAATGAATCCGGCAAGCCCTTTCTGATCGGTTCTTCTGCTGAAATTTCCATTTCGCATTCATTTCCCATGGCTGCAGCCATGATTCACCTACACAATCCTTGCGGGATAGATCTGGAGCGTGCCCGCAACAAGCTGGTCAAAATTCAGGATAAGTTCGTCAACGAGCGAGAGATTGCATACAGAGATAACCTCCAAAAACTATGTGCCATCTGGTGTGGCAAAGAAGTGCTTTATAAAATCTACGGTCGCAAAAAGCTGAGCATGAGGGATGAAACCTTCATTGAGTTTGAGACGGACAGCGTGATGAACGGGATCATCCAAAAGGATCAGATTGAGCTGCATTACAGAATCCACTATGAAGCTGTGCGGGATTATTTCCTGGCCTATAGTCTTTAAAAAATCACCTAAGCAAATCCGATGTTCTTGTCATCCAGTTTAGTCAAAACTGTTTTGATTTCATCACTCTTGTGGTAATCGCCCAGTTTCTCAAATGAGACGATGAGGTTCCGCAGGCACCTCAGCACGATATCGATATTGGGGCAGGGATCGTAGAAAATCTCCTGAGGAGGGATGTCCAGGTGATCCAGGTAGTTGTCAATATCCTCTTTAGAGAAGATCAGGCCTTTGTTGAATACATTGATGTAAAAATCAGAATGCTGGCTGCGATAAGTAAGAATAAAAAGGTTGGGGAGATTCACTCCGTAGATAGGTAAATCCAGCTTGCGTGCTATGAGCAGATATACTGCGCAGAGCGATATTGGATTTCCTTTCTTCGATTCCAGCACTGCGTTCACCATGCTATTGGCGGGCGAATGGAAGTTCTTGGTATTCGCCCTGAATTTAAATCGATTGAACAAAACGCTGTTCATCACCCTTACCTGATCAAAAGGGTTGAGGTCCTCTCTGAATTCCCGCCAAACTTCTACATAAAGCTGATGCACCTGCTGACGAAGTTCCTCCAGGTCCAGATCGGGGTACTGATAGGTAGCGACCAGCCACAATCCTTCCAGTAAATCATCTTCTCTGTTCGCCTTCCAATCCTCCAGGCGCTCCTGAAAAAGCTCAAACTGTAAAGTATGGATCAGGTCTTCTATGCGGCGTTGAATAAGCGGATTAAAGTTGGTTTCCCACTCCTGTTCCAACAAGGGTATCACACCCGTGCCAATTTCCATTAGCTTTTTCTCTACATGGGAGATGATCTCCTCATCGTCATCCTCCAGTAAAGTTACCAGTGCTTTAAGTTCGCTTTCCTTGATCAATTGTTTCTAAAAATAGGATTATAAAAGACGAAATTAATAATTCTTACTACATGAAACAGGCAATTTCCACACCTTAAGTTTGAATAACCCCCACGTTCATGGGTTTTTCTATTTTGGCGTGATCCGCCGCGGCAATTCCAGTGGAAATCACCCGGCGAGTTTCCAGCGGGTCAATGATGCCATCCACCCAAAGCTGAGATGCAGCATAATAAGGACTTAGCTTGGCTTCATAAGAATCCGTGATCTCATCCAGCATGGTCTGCTGATCTTCGTCGGAAATCACCTTTCCTTTGGCCTTCATCGCTGAAACTTTTATTTGCAGTAAGGTTTTGGCAGCTGATTTACCACTCATCACGGCTATCTGGGCATTTGGCCAGGCATATATGAGTCGTGGATCAAAGGCTTTGCCACACATGGCATAATTTCCGGCGCCATAAGACGAACCCAGAATGATGCTAAACTTTGGCACCACGGAGTTAGATACGGCATTCACCATCTTCGCTCCATCCTTGATGATACCCCCGTGCTCAGATCTGCTGCCCACCATGAATCCATTTACATCATGCAGAAATACCAACGGAATTTTTCGCTGGTTACAGTTCATGATAAACCGTGCGGCTTTATCGGCAGAGTCACTGTAGATTACTCCACCCATTTGCATCTCACCCTTCTTGGTCTTGACCACTGTACGCTGATTGGCCACAATACCCACACTCCAGCCATCTATGCGACCGTACCCACAGAGTATGGTCTTGCCGTAGAGTTCCTTGTACTGTTCGAATTCCGAATCATCCACCAGTCGCTTGATGATCTCCAGCATATCATAGGGAGTGTTCCGGTCATTCGGAAATAGGCCATAAATTTCTTTGGGGTCTTCTTTGGGTGGCTTAGGCTCCGCACGGTTAAAACCAGCCTTTTCGAAATGCCCAATCCGATCAAAAATATTCCGAATGGCCTGGAGGCACTCTTTATCACCAGGGTATTTGTTGTCTGTAACACCGGATATCTCGCAGTGGGTGGTGGCCCCTCCCAGTGTTTCATTGTCCACATCCTCGCCAACAGCAGCTTTTACGAGGTAGCTCCCTGCCAGAAAGATCGATCCGGTTTTGTCTACGATCATTGCCTCATCCGACATGATCGGGAGATAAGCCCCTCCAGCCACACAGCTACCCATGATAGCCGCTACCTGGATGATCCCTTCAGAAGACATTCGTGCATTATTTCTAAACTGTCTGCCAAAATGCTCCTTATCGGGGAATATCTCATCCTGCATAGGCAAAAACACGCCGGCACTGTCTACCAGATAGATGATTGGAAGCCTGTTCTCTATGGCTATTTCCTGAGCCCTCAGGTTCTTTTTGGCAGTCATGGGAAACCACGCTCCGGCTTTCACGGTGGCATCATTGGCCACAATCACACACTGCCTGCCAGAGACTACCCCCAGTCCAGTGACCACTCCAGCGGATGGGCAACCACCCCATTCTTCATACATCCCATCGGCTGTGAAAGCGCCCACTTCGAGGAAAGTATCCATGGAATCCACCAAAAGGTCAATACGCTCCCGGGCTGATAATTTTCCTTTCTGATGCAGCTTCTCTATTTTCCCTTCGCCCCCACCAAAATGTACTTTTTTGAGTCTTCGGTGTAGTTCAGAAACCAGCTGTTTATTTAAATCTTCGTTTTTGTTGAATTTAATATCCATAAAGATGAATTGGGGTGTTAGGGATAATTAAAAAGGGGTGATCAAACCCCCTATTTCATGTCTTCCATCACTTTCTTATGACTCTTGCCCAGAGGTGAAAAGAAGTGCTTGGGGTACTGATCCATATGAAGGATTAATTTGTCCAGATCGGTCATGGTCCGGTTAATGTTGTTATACAATGAATCATCACTGATCAGCTTTCCGAGTGTGCCATCCTCGCTTTTGAGTTCATTAATGGTCACATTCAGGTTATCCACTGCCCCACGAATAGAAGCCAGCGTCTGGTTAATTTCAAGGTTACTCAATGAGTCCAATACACCGCCCGTTTTCACCAGAATCGGGTCTATCTTATCCAGCTTACTATTCAAAGTCTGAATAAGTACCGCTGTTCGGGTCATGATCAGTGCCAGTTCCGCCTGGTTCTCGGAGATAATCTCATTCACACTCACTGTGGTCTTGCGTACCTCCTCTATCGTAGCATTGATTTTTTCTCCGCTTCCCTTCAGCCCAATAAGGATTTCGTTCACTCTGGTGATAGTGGTGTTCAGGTTGCTGGCTACAGGCTCCGCACTGGCCAGGATTTCATTAAGCCCTTTGTCTACATAAGAAGTGAGGGTATCTCCGGGTTCTATAGGGTTATCCAGCGGTCCCACAGTGAGCACGATGCCTTTACTCCCAAGAAAATCGGTATTCATCAAGGATGCCACAGTGGAATCTCCCAGGGTGATGGTTTCGTCAATATCCAACTCCACCAAAATAAGGTTGCCCTGATTTTGCAGTAGTCTGATTCGACTGACCCGCCCCACTGTAAGTCCATTGATAATGACGGGGTTGGACTTATTGAGTCCATCCACATTATCGTAGACCGCATAGTATTTATGCGTGGGCGAGAAGAAATCTATCCCTTTTAGAAAATTGAAACCATAATATAAAAGCACACCTGTGACAAGCGCTATGAGACCTACTTTAAATTCTTTTGACATGCTAAGGCATTAGTTTATTAGTTCATGGACTCTAGTTCCATTTTATAATCACGGAAGGCTCTGTAAATACCGGATGCAATGTAAACCTGATTGAGTGGATCATTAAGCTCCTTCTCTTCTTTTTCATTACTAAGATACCCTACCTCCACCAAAACACTAGGCATCGCGGTATTCCAAAGCACCCATAGACTGGATTGTTTTACTCCCCGGCTTTTCCTGCCGACCCTGGTCTTAAACTGATCTTCTATCAGGCCGGCCAGCCTAAGGCTCCGCTCCTGAAAGGCTGACTGAGTCAGTGAAAAAAGAATATACGAGTCTGGTGACTCAGGGTTGAATCCATCATATTTTGTCTCGTAGTTGTCCTCCAGCAGGATTACAGAGTTCTCACGCTTGGCTACCTCGAAATTCCCAGCGGTATTCTGGACACCCATTACGTAGGTCTCAGTGCCATAAATACTTGGGTTGGACACCCAGTTGGCGTGAATGGAAATGAAGAGGTCCACATCCTTTTTATTGGCCAGATTGGACCGCTCATGTAGTTTTGGGAAACTATCATCTGTACGGGTAAAAATCACCTCCACATCCGGGAGATTATCATTAATAACACGCCCTACTTCCAGCGCAATTTTAAGCGCAATGTCCTTTTCTTTCGAAATGCTACCATGTGTACCCGGATCTTTCCCTCCATGTCCGGGATCTATCACAATCTTCCTTACTTTGTACTTGGTAATACCTACGGTATTAAAGGAGCCCAGCACCAGCAGTATGGAAATGCCAAATGGAATTACAATATTTCTCATGCCTACTCGGTTATATCTTAAATTCCCATAATTTTACGCAAAATTGTAAATTTTTAACCAGTTAATAAAATCCGAGGGCTTGAGGAGAATTGCGCTAGTAACTATTTTTATATCGATTGTTATTCGATTACAGGCGCAAGTTGATTCTACCTCCTCTGAGTCAGCTGATAGAGCTGTGATTGGTTCCAATCCCGAGCTCAAATTTACAGGTTCAGATTTCATTCAGGCCAACGATAGTTCCCGCCTGGCACTGATCCCCTCAGACTCCCTCATCACACCGCCAGATTCTTTGGTTGCTCCCTCCGGAAAAGCTTCCAAAAAAAATGATATTGAAACCACTATCAACTATACTGCCAGAGATTCTATGATCTTTGAGATTGAGGACAGGCGACTGTTTCTCTATGGCAATACCCACATAGACTATGGGAGCATCACCTTGGAATCTGACCAGACCACCATAGACTGGAATGAGCGAAATATCAAGTCGCGATATACCCTGGATACGCTGGGCAGAAAGCGCGGGAAGCCCGTTTTCTCGCAGGGAGGCAGTGTTTACGAAACGGATGACATTCTTTATAACTTCAAAACCAAGCGGGCCATTATCAAAGGTGTAATCACGGAACAGGACGGGGCCATCATGCACGGAGAAGATGTGAAAAAAAATGAGGAGAACGAACTCTTCATCAAAGGAGCCAAGTACACCACCTGCAACCTGTCAGACCCCCACTTTTTTATCAAGTCAGAAAAAATCAAAGTAATCCCGGGAAACAAAGTGCTGTCCGGCCCCTTCAATCTTAAATTCAGGGAAGTCCCTACCCCATTGTGGTTTCCCTTCGGGATGTTTCCGCAACCCCGCCAGAAAGCTTCAGGCATTGTTTTCCCCTCATATGGTGAAGAAACCCGAAGAGGTTTTTTTCTGAGAGGTGGTGGCTACTATTTTGGCTTTAGTGAATACTTTGACCTGAAACTTACTGGCGACGTGTACTCAAAAGGTGGATATGCCCTTGATGCCACCACCAATTATAAGGTACGGTACAAATTCAATGGGTCCATGAACTTCGCCTACAACAAAAATGTGACGGAAACAGAAACTGTGCCCAGTGTGACCAATGATTTTTGGGTGCGGTGGAGCCACCGGCCGGAGACCAGAGGAAATTCCAGCTTTAGCGCATCTGTCAACGGTGGTACAAGAGGGTTCAATACCAACAACAACGTAGCCATTTACAATCCTCAGCAGAGTATCAGCTCCGAGTTTCAGTCGAGTCTGAGCTATAGCCAGAAGTTTCAGCGCATACCCTTCAATATGTCCTCCACCTTCAGGCAGCGTCAAAATATTCAGTCAGGTATCTACAATATGAGCTTGCCGGATTTTGCGCTCAATATGAACAGGATGTACCCTTTCAAAAACCTGGCTAAATCCTCCAATTCTCCCATCGCCAAAATAAGCTTTAGCCATAATTTCGTGGCCAAAAATGAAATCAGTAATGCTCCTGTGTCACCTACTTCATTGGGTTTTACCCCTATCAATGGCAATGTCACAGAAGACGAGGAACCCATCGAACTGAATGTGGAGAATCTGGGAGATATTTATGACCGGTCTAAAATCGGTGGGAAACACACCATACCGGTTTCTACTTCTTTCAACCTCCTAAAATACTTCACCGTAAGCCCCAGCTTCAACTATCAGGAAGTATGGTATACCCGAGAATTGGAATATACCTATGTACCTGAGCAAAATGGTGTGCGGGTAGATACTGTGGAGGGGTTTTCCAGAGCAGGTAGCTGGAGTTCAGGCGCTTCCATCAATACCCGGATGTACGGGATGTACTATGTGAAAGGTATTGCTGGTATAGAAGCCATCCGACATGTCATGACGCCCAGCCTATCTTTCAGCTACAATCCGGACTTTGGAGATGAAAAATATGGTGTATACGAAACTGTACAAATGGATACACTGGGTAATACGAAGCGGTTGTCCAAATACCAGAACTTCGCTTACGGAAGCCCATCGGGCAATGAAAGTCGCACAGTCAGCTTCGGCCTCACCAACAACCTGGAAATGAAAGTGCGAGCCAAAAAAGACTCTGTCAATGAATTCAAAAAAGTAAAAATATTCGAAAACCTCTCCGTCAACAGTGGCTACAATTTCGCTGCAGACTCCTTTCGGCTGAGCAACATTAACTGGAACGCCCGAACCAGCTTTTTCAACCAAAAGGTGAACCTCACCCTGAGTGGCGCTTACGACCCCTACCTCTACATTGAAAACGGAACCTCCTCCGGGCAAAAAATAGACCGCTACGCCTGGAACAACGGCGAAGGAATTGGTACATTGAGAACCCTCAGCTCGCAGGTCAGCTTCTCGCTGAAGCCCAAAGGTTCCAAGGAGACTAATGACAATCCAAATAGCAACCCCAATAATCGCAGTGCCTTTGAAAACGATGGTGCAGCCATAGACCAAAGCCCGTTTGGTACGGAGGATGAAAAAGAGTATATCAAGCAAAACCCGGAGGCTTATGTGGACTTCAATGTACCCTGGTCGCTTCGTGTGGCCTATAACCTGAGCCGAACTAAAAACGGACTGGATGACGCCCTCATTTCCAGTCATGGCGTACAGTTTAGTGGTACGCTGGGGCTCACTGACAAAACCCAGATCACTTTCAACTCCGGCTATGACGTCAAAAACAAGGATTTCACTCAAACCAACATAGGAGTGGCACGTGACCTCCATTGCTGGACCCTCAACTTCTCCTGGGTACCATTTGGACGGTACCAATCGTTTAGTCTGATTATCCGCCCCAAATCAGCACTCCTGCAGGATTTGAAAATCGAAAAAAGACGAAGCTTCCAGGATTTCTTTGGTCAGTAATCAGCAGGCCTTGCCATTTCCAAATGAGAATGATTATGTGTTCATTTGTGACCCAAACCAGCCTTTGTTAAAATGTCCAACCAGACCATGCGCACCTGTATCATCGTAGAAGATGAAATACACCACCAGGACCTTTTGTCCTTTTACCTGAAAAAGACCGTGGGAATTCAAGTACTAGGCATGTACACAGACACGGTCAATGCCACCATCCAGATAGAGAAACAAAAACCTGACTTTATATTTCTGGACATCAACATTTCAGGGCTGGAAGGGCCCGAGTTCATCGACTTGCTTGAACATCGACCAAAAATCATCATTGTCTCGGCACATTCCGAGGATTTTATGGCCGCCCATTACAGCGAAATCCCTTACGCTGCATTTGTGCAAAAACCCATCGACCTGATCAAACTACAGGAAGCGTTGGCCAGTATTGCATGAACTGCTCCCAAAAATCCGGCACCTCTGAATATTGTTGATCACACGTTGAGAAAACTTTTTTAGATATTGTTCATCTATGTATTTTTGCCTTCCAAAAGATAAAAATCCATGGGAAGAGCATTTGAATACCGAAGAGCAGCCAAAGAGGCACGTTGGGACAAGATGTCCAAAATATTTCCTAAGCTGGCCAAAGCCATCACTGTAGCCGTGAAAGAGGGAGGGCCCGAGTTGGAAACGAACTCCAAGCTGCGTACGGCCATCCAGAATGCCAAGTCACAAAACATGCCCAAGGATAACATCGAAAATGCCATCAAAAGAGCATTGGGCAATGACGCTGCGGATTATACCGAAGTGACCTATGAAGGAAAGGGCCCACATGGTGTGCTCGTATTTGTGGAATGCGCCACGGATAATACCACACGCACTGTAGCCAACGTAAAGTCTTATTTCAACAAGGCAGGCGGCGGCATAGTCCCGAATGGTTCTCTGGAGTTTATGTTTAGCCGCAAGGCGGTATTCGAATTTGAAAAACCTGAGGGGCTGGAGCTGGAAGAATTGGAACTGGAGCTAATAGATGCTGGCCTTGAGGAAATAGAAACGAATCAGGAAATGGTCTACCTGTATGCGGACTACACCAACTTTGGCTCGCTGTCCAAAGCCCTGGAAGATCAGAACATAGAACTGAAAAAATCCAGCCTGCAGAGAATTCCCACCAGCCCGGTAGAGTTTACTGATGAGCAAATGGAAGAAATAGAAAAAATGCTGGATAAAATAGAGGATGACGATGATGTGCAGGCCGTCTATACCAACATTGCCTAAGACATCAGATCAGGTATGACCCCTGTCATACCTGAACCAACCTTCTTCCTGCCTCTTTCACGGCGTAAGATTTGATCTCTTCAAAGGAACTCTCATCAAGACCAGCCAGAGAGTTTTCCAATTCTTGTGGAACCTCTTTTCCTTCGGAGTCCCACCATTCATTGGCCACTGTCTTGGCAGCAGACTCATCAATGTCGAAAAGATGGAGATGTGAGTCCGAAATGACCCATGCACGATCTTTATCTGCATACTTCTTAAATATCATTCCTCTGATATTGGTAGCAGTCTGATCGCCGCTTTTGAAATACGCTTCGGTGTAAGTCATGGTATCGGGCTCAGTCATAATGTTATCCCAGAATTTTCTGGAGGAGATGATCTGTGCCGTGGATACCAGGTAAGCAGACTCCCTTTCGAGTGGACTGCCACTCAGATCACAGGAGGCTTTAAATTTTTTCTTTTTGCTAAACAGGCTGAACATGGCGACTTTTAATTAGAGTTTTGACCATTTAGTTTACTCATTCAGCACAAAAAGGTTACCAAAAGCCCGCCAAGATCTGCGGCAATTTGATGGATGGTAAGTCCCATATCAGCCAATATTGATTTGCGGATCCACAATTTCATAGTCCTGTGATGAGAGCATATGCCGTGGAATGTTCTTCCTGATGTATTCTCCCAACTTATCAATAAATCGCTGCTTATCGTAATGTTTGGTCATAATAAGGCTGATCTCCCGAGCCTTTGGTTTGCCGCCAATCGGGATCACACGCTCCTCCTGTTCTTCATCCAGGCTCAACATACTCAGCTCGGGCAGTATGGTCATGCCTCCTTTGGTGTCTACTATCCTGATCAGTGCATCGATGGAGTTGCTGCGGTAGATGAAGTGTTTGTGCTGCCTGATTTTGTTAAGGTCACAAAAATTATTGATCTGGTCGCGAAAGCAGTTGCCCTCGTTCAAAAGCCAAAGCTCATCATAGCTAATGTCCTGCAAATCGAAATGGGTCCTGGTCTCAGGCTGAAAAGACATATAAAGAAAGAACTTCTCATAAAATAACGGCTCAAAAACGATCCCCGCAACGCTGATGGGTGTAGAAATAAGACCAACATCCAGGCTTCCATCCCTGACACCAGCCACTACGCTCTCCGTGGTAAGCTCGTGGATATCCAACCTGAATTCCGGATAATCCTTCTGCAGGTCGTCAGAAAAAAGCGGAATCAGAAACGGCGCGAGCGTGGGGATTACTCCCACCCTGATCACATCATTATATTGCTGACTCAGCTCCTGGGAGAAATTGATCAATCGGCGTGCATCGGTCAAAATCTGCTGCGAACGTTCGAGAAATCTCAAGCCATCTCTGGTGATCTCTATGGGTGTAGTGTTTCTGTTAAAAAGCTTTATCCCGATTTCCTCCTCGAGTTTTTTGATCTGAGCACTCAGCGCCGGCTGTGTGATTCCCAACCGCTCCGAGGCCTTGCTAAAACTGCCAATTCGCCACAGCGTCAGGGCATAGTCTAGTTGATTTAGAGTCATAACTTAAAATTATGCAAGCAGAATTTTAATAAGTACTCCCAATGTATCTTTTTTCTAAAAGTTCGAAAAGAAGACTGCAGTGAGTCACCGGGGCATCCGATCAGGTGTGAGAAAATCAGGATAGAAATGGCACATTAATTACTTTTTTCATAAATTCATAGGGATGGTAGCCGGCCTCCTAGTTATTTTCATCAAATTATCCGTCCAAAAATGAAAGAAATTCAATACCTCAGCATTCAAGGAAGTTGCGCTCCTTCTTTCTGGTTTAAGGATCATGATGCGCAGAGCTTTCGGTCATTGATAGAGTCGCTCACGCTAAGTCACTCCCTGATCATTTCCTCCATTTATCGGACAGACGTATTTTTCATGGCAGAAGAAGATCACCTGGATCTGATCATTCGCAGTTGGTCTACCTTGAAGCGACACTCTTTTGATCAACACCTAAAGGGAAAGTTTATCAGGGCTAACAACAGGAAGGAAGCCTTTGAGCTCTATTTTGACACACTGTTTCACCTGATCAAGCACCCGAAACATCACGAACGATACAGAATACGCCTGAATGAAATTCAACAGCTCGAGAGCAACAACCCTATCCTAAAGGAGCTAATGGAATGTGACATGCTCCTTACTGAAAAATACCGCGAACAGCACGTGAAATATGTAAGCCTGGCCACTGCCGAACAGATCGGTCAGTATATTCCTTCCTGTGAAAACTTTAGTTTACTGGCCCACGAAAGACTCAGAAAACTGAATTACAATTAATTTGAGTGGGGTGGCTTTTCATCCCACTTTGGATGAATGAAATATATTAACTTCATGGGAGTTACTATAAGGAAACCATAGACCCATGAAAAAACTTATTCTTGCTCTGATCATTTGCTCACCATCATTACTCTTTGCACAAAAGGGAACCCTATTCCCAGGTCTGGCGGGTGAAAACCTCATACACGGCGAGGTGAATTTACCTGAGGACGTAAGAGGAAAACACACCTTGATTGGCCTTGCCTTTTCCAAAAAATCAGAAAAATCCCTCAACTCATGGTTTACTCCGGTATATGACCAGCTGATCAAAAAACCGGAGGAGGGTCTGTTTGCTTTCAGTTATGACGTGAACGTCTATTTTGTACCCATGCTCACCGGAGCCAAACGGCCCGCCTATCAACAGGTGATGAAAAAAGTGGAAAAAGATGTGGATCCGCGGCTGCATCCGAATGTCCTGTTCTATCAGGGTACACTGAAAGAATATAGAGATGCCCTGAACATCACGGATAAAGACTTGCCCTATTTCTATCTGCTTGATAAGGATGGTAAAATCATATATGCCACCTCAGGCCTATACAGCCGTGCCAAATTGCAGAAAATAGTTGATGAGTTGCCGTTTGAGTAACTAGCTTAGCGGCATGGAGCAAGGACCTATTGGCATATTTGATTCGGGATATGGCGGACTTACTGTACTTCGGGAGATCGTAAAAGTTCTGCCCGATCATGACTTTTTGTATCTCGGTGACAATGCCCGTACTCCGTACGGCAACCGATCCTTTAAAACCATCTATGAATACACGCTGGAAAGCGTCAAATACTTATTGAATGAAGATTGCCCTCTTATCATTCTCGCCTGCAATACCGCTTCGGCGAAAGCCTTAAGAACCATACAGCAGCGAGATCTCCCCGGCCTGGCTCCAGACAAACGAGTGCTGGGGGTGATCAGGCCAACAGCCGAGGTAATCAGCCAATACAGCCAGACCGGGCATGTAGGGGTACTTGGCACCACAGGGACGGTAAATTCCGAATCCTACCTACTGGAAATCAAAAAGCAATCACCTGACCTTAAGGTATTTCAACAAGCCTGCCCGATGTGGGTGCCCCTGGTGGAAAACGGTGAACAAGACTCAGACGGGGCAGACTACTTTGTGGAAAAGTACCTCCGGGAGCTCTTCAGTCAATCAGAAAAAATAGACACGCTCCTTCTCGCCTGCACCCATTACCCCTTGCTGATCCAAAAAATAAGTGCCCGGCTTCCTGAAGGTATCACCGTGCTGAATCAGGGCGAAATTGTGGCGCCAAGTCTCGTAGATTATCTGGATCGCCACCCGGAAATTTCAGATCTTTGTCTGAAAAACCATCAACTTCGATTTTTAACCACTGATGAAACTGAAAACTTCAATAAAAAAGCAAAGAGCTTTTTTGGACAGTCGATTTTAAGTGAATTTGTGCATCTTTAAGAGACAAAACCTCGCACATGGCTTTCAACGAAGAAACGGCTCAGAGAATCCGTATGGCTATGGATTTGATTCGCTCCTTTCAGTATACTGAAAAGAAAATGTTCGGTGGGCTCTCTTTTCTGTATGAGGGCAAAATGACCGTAGGAGTAGTGAAAGACGACCTGGCCGTAAGGGTGGTTTCGGATAAAATGGAGCAAGTACTGGCTGAAGCGCACGTCCGGCCCATGGATTTCACCAAAAGTCCCATGAAGGAGTTCGTTTATGTGAGTGCAGGTGGGTTTGAGACTGAAGAACAATTAATGAGGTGGATAAATCTCGGAATAGAGCACGCTAAAAGTAAGATTGGATAAGAATGAATTTGGAGATTGGTAAACTAGGACATACTGAAAAGGCACCCATGGATTTGCTGTTCAAGGCAGATCCCTCCATAGAGATGATCGAAAAGTACTTGTACTCAGGAGAGTGCTATCTGGCCAAGTTAAACGATGAGTTGGTAGGTGTGTTTGTGCTCATGCCCAACAACCCTCAGGAAATGGAGCTTAAGAACATCTCGATTATTGATAAATACCAGGGTCAGGGCATTGGCAAAGAAATCATCAAATATGTGATGCGCATCTCAAAAATGGAGGGCTATGATTACCTGATTGTAAAAACCGCAGATACCAGCGCAGATACCATCAAGTATTATGAGAAGATGAAATTTGAGCACTATTTTGTATCCAAGGGTCACTTCCTCAAATACTATAGTCAACCCATTATAGAAAACGGCAACCAGGCCATCGATCAGGTGGCCATGAGAAGAAAATTGTAACAAAAGAGGCCGCTCAATGCATTGAGCGGCCTCTTATTCATTGTCCTGAACGATCCGCTAGCCTTCTATCCAGCTCTGTACTTCCTCCTTTGTAGGATTCTGGACGTCATTCAGCTTTAGCTTTTTACGCGTTCCACATACGTCATTGTGCAGTTTGTTTACATCGCTATGCTTGATCTGCTCAATCGTATTGAGCGCAAGTTTTCTGATAATCGGCAAAAGATCCTCCCTGATTCCCAGCGCCATTAGTTCAGCATCCGTTACGATTTTGGCTTTTTTCTCTGCTTTCATCTGTGGGAAGAAAAGCACATCCTGAATGGAATTGGAGTTGGTCATGATCATGGTCAGACGATCAATACCAAGGCCTACACCCGCTGTAGGAGGCATCCCAAACTCCAGTGCTCTGAGAAAGTCCTCATCCAGAGCCATCGCTTCATCATCACCACGCTTAGCCAGCTCCATCTGATCCTCAAATCGCTTGCGCTGATCGATAGGGTCATTGAGCTCTGAGTAAGCGTTCATAATCTCTTTGCCATTACAGATGGCCTCAAATCTTTCTACAAGACCAGGCTTGGATCGGTGCTTTTTGGTAAGCGGAGACATCTCCTCCGGGTAGTCCGTGATGAAGGTAGGCTGGATCAACTGACCTTCACACTTCTCCCCAAAAATCTCATCAATGAGCTTGCCCTTACCCATGCTGTCATCCACTGCCACATGTAGCTTTTTAGCGGTCTCTCTCAACTCAGCCTCCTCCATGGCAGAGATGTCAATGCCCGTAAAGTGTTCGATGGCCTCAAACATAGTAAAGCGCTTCCAGGGGCGCTGAAAGTTAATTTCATGCGAACCTACCTGTACTTTGGTGTCTCCATGCAGATTGATAGCGATCTGCTCTACCAAGGCCTCCATCAGGTCCATCATCCAGTTGTAGTCTTTGTAGGCCACATAGAGCTCCACCTGCGTAAACTCCGGATTATGAAAACGCGACATGCCTTCATTTCTGAAATCTTTGGCAAATTCATAAACTCCATCAAAGCCACCCACGATCAGTCGCTTGAGGTAGAGCTCATTGGCGATGCGCAGGTACAGTTTCATGTCCAGCGTATTGTGATGTGTCTCGAAAGGGCGAGCCGCAGCACCTCCATGTATCGGCTGAAGGATAGGCGTTTCTACCTCCAGGTATCCCTTGTCATTCAGAAAATCCCTGATGGTATTCACCAACTGGGTTCGCTTCTTAAAGGTCTCCTTAATGTGTGGGTTCACAATCAAATCGAGATAACGCTGTCTGTAGCGCTGCTCGGGATCCTTGAAAGCATCATAGGTTTTCTTATTTCCTTCCTCATCCTCCACCTCTTTCACGATAGGCAATGGTCGCAGAGATTTGCTCAGAATCTTCAAACTGGTCACATGGATAGAAATCTCCCCCACCTGGGTGGTAAAAACATAGCCGGTAATACCGATGATGTCTCCAATGTCCAGGCGTTTTTTGAATACGTCATTGTAAAGACTTTTATCTTCATCCGGACAGATGTCATCACGACGAAGGTAAATCTGTATCCTGCCAGAGCTATCCTGTATTTCTGCGAATGAAGCTGATCCCATGATCCGGCGACTCATCAGTCTTCCGGCAATGGAGATGTTCTTATAGTCCGTCTTATTGCGCTCGTAGTTTTCATGAATATCCTTGGTGCTCACGTTCACCTCAAAAAGGTCCGCCGGATAGGGGTCTATCCCCATTTTCATCAAAGCCTCTCGCTCGTTTCTTCGCTGGATTTCTTGTTCGCTTAGCATTTTTTATGATTTACTTCGTCTTCTTTTCAATTCCTTTCTGATCAGGCTATACTCCCTGCCACTCTGACCAGCGATGGAGGTGTTCTCATCAGCTCTTCTAAATAAATAGGGGAGCACCTTTTCTACCGGGCCATAGGGCACATATTTGGCTACATTGTATCCCAAACTGGCCAGCTTGAATGAAATATTGTCACTCATCCCCAGCAGCTGGGCAAAATACACCCGGTCATCAGATTTCTTTATGTTGTGAGTGTCCATGAGGTTTACCAGCAGCTGGCAGGAATCCTCGTTGTGTGTACCCGCACAAAGCGCAAACTTGTCGATGTGCTCTATGGCAAACTGTAGTGCCATGTTATAATCGTGATCCGTTTCCTTCTTGTTGGTTTGAATCGGATCCGGGTAACCCTTCTCTTCAGCCCTATCACGCTCCTTTTCCATGTAGGCTCCCCGCACCAGCTTGGCTGCAAAGTAACAGCCCCCCTTTGTCACCTCTTCAAAACCGGCCTTCATGTTGGCCAGCGCTTCATGCCTGTATAGCTGATAGGTATTATACACGTAAGGCTTTTCCTTATTGTATTTTAGCATGAGGTCATAAGTGATGCGATCGATCACGTCCTGTATCCAGGACTCCTCGGCATCAATCATGAATTTCATGTCATTCTGAACGGCTCTGCCCACAATGGTGTCTATTCGTTCCAGCACCCTATCGAAGCGCTTAGCCTCCTGAGGGGTCAGTTGTTCACCCTTTTGCTTCTTTTCCATCAACCTGGTAGAGGCAATTCCAGTCATTTTCAGCACACAGAAGGGTATGCTTACATGTTGTTTGGCGTATTCAGAAACACGCAACGCCTCCTCTACCGCCTCATCGTAGCCATCCTCGGAGGCTTCACCCTCCACAGAGTAATCCAGAATGGTCTTTACATTGGACTGGGCCAGCAGAATCATTCGGGGTTCGCTGCCTTCTATCGATTCTCCTCCGCAAAACTGATCAAACAGGGTGTTCCTGATCAGTCCCTTAACAGGCAAACGCATTTTGAGGGCGGCACTGGTGACAGAGGTACCCAACTTCACTACCCACGGATAATTCATGGTAGAGAACACAAAATGAGACTTCCAAAGCCTCGCCGTACTCTTGTGCGCAAATGCAGTTGCCGTATCTTCGAAGTTGATTTTTGAATTTTCTGACATACTTTTGAAAACTGACGGCAAAGATAGTAAGCCCTCAATCATTTTTTCACCTTCATTACAACTGTTACTCTTTATAATC
This sequence comes from Marinoscillum sp., assembly GCF_040222955.1. Taxonomy (GTDB): domain Bacteria; phylum Bacteroidota; class Bacteroidia; order Cytophagales; family Cyclobacteriaceae; genus Marinoscillum. Next base: position 49,201 of record NZ_JAVKCA010000017.1, read on the forward strand.
AAGCACTTTGAAAATACCAGGCTACATCACGCTCACCGAAGACCCTGCCGAGAAGCTTCGTTCACTTCTGGAAACCTTCAAACCAGACAGGATCGCCTATCTGGTGGATGAAAATACCCGGGAGCACTGCCTCCCACTTCTGCAAGTAGGTGACGATGCAGAAATCATTGAAATCCATAGTGGCGAGCTCTTCAAAAACCTTAATAGCTGTGAACTCATCTGGGCGGCACTGACCACCTGTGGCTTTAGCAGAAAATCTGTGCTGGTCAATGTGGGCGGTGGAGTAATTGGCGATATGGGCGGTTTTGCCGCATCCACCTACAAGCGTGGCGTTCGGTTCATCAACATTCCTACCACCCTGCTGGCTGCTGTTGATGCCAATATTGGCGGGAAACTGGGGATCGATTTTCGGGGGTTCAAAAATCACATCGGGGTGTTCAATGACCCGGATGCGGTAGTCATCTCGGACCTATTTCTAAAAACCCTGCCCGAGCGTGAGCTCAGGTCTGGTTTTGCAGAGGTGATCAAGCATGGGCTCATCTATGATCAATCATATTTCGAGCGCATTCGCCAATCCAATTTTCCTGATCTCAACTGGACTGAGGTAATCAAAAGGTCTGTGGAAATCAAAAGTGAGGTGGTCGAACAAGATCCGCGAGAGGCCGGACTGAGAAAAATCCTGAATTTCGGTCACACATTGGGCCATGGCATTGAAACGTGGTATCTCAACTCCAGACAGTCACTGCTACATGGAGAAGCCATCTCCATCGGGATGATTCTGGAAGGTTTTTTAGCCAAAAAACTAGAAAAACTAAGCGCTTCCGATCTGGATGAAATGTCTGCCTATCTTATTTCCGTATTTGGGAAATTTGAGCTGCCGCCAATCCATGAGATCATGCCGCTGATGTTACAGGACAAAAAAAATGTGGGCAATGAAATTAGTTTCTCATTGCTGGATGGGGTGGGTAAGTGCTCTTTTGATGAGTTAATTGACCTGAAATGGATCGATGAAGCGTTCCAATATTATCAAAACCTCAAATAAATAGATTTTCCTTTTCCTCAATCCCGTTTTGCGTACTAGTTTTGGCGGTTCTTGCTTTGTTTTTCATTACTTTCTTTGGTGTAGTAATTAAAAGCGTCAAAGATCCAACCAGAACGGTAGCGATAAGGGTTCCTATGGTTTTTGATATAGACATAATTAATCATTAAGACAATCGTATAACGGAAACAGTTGTAACGCGGTTATACCTTACTTTAAATATATATTCTGCTTGAAATATCTCGTTAAAAAATTCGATCAACCCCTCAAAGGAGCCGTGCAATTGACCTCTTCTAAGAGTGAAAGCAACCGGGCGCTTCTTATTAACGCATTGAGTGGAAATCAGCTTCAGCTACACAACCTGTCGGCCGCAAGAGACACCCAGACCATGCAGCGGCTCTTGAAGGAATCCGGTGAAGTATGGGACGTACTGGATGCTGGAACCACCATGAGGTTTTGCACAGCATTTTTGGCTGTAAAAGGATCCGGGCAGACCATCACGGGTACTCCCAGAATGTGCCAGCGGCCCATTGGTGTTTTGGTAGAAGCCCTCAGGAAACTGGGAGCCGAAATAGAATACCTGGGGCAGGATGGCTATCCACCATTGAAAATAATCGGCATAAAAGACCAGCAAGCCAGCCTGATAGAAATTCCGGGTAATATCAGTAGCCAATTTATCAGTGCGCTACTGATGATCGGGCCAAGTCTACCCGATGGACTTACTTTAAGACTCACCACTGAAGTATTCAGCAGACCCTACATAGAAATGACACTCGACCTGATGCGGCGGTTTGGTGTGCAATCGCTTTGGGAAGGCAACGAAATCAAAATAGCCCCCCAGGCTTATTCATCAGGAGCATACACCATAGAGAGTGACTGGTCTGGTGCGAGCTATTGGTACTCATTGGCTGCACTTGGAAAAGATTCAACCCTAAAACTCCTGGGCCTCCGCGCGGAAAGCCTGCAGGGAGATCAGGAGATCGCCACTATTATGAAAAAGCTGGGCATCACAACCACCTACGATGATCAGGGAGCCACGCTTGTTCAAACCAATGAGGTAGCACGGGAAATCGACATCAATTTCAAAACCTGCCCTGACCTGGCACAGACAGTGATGGTAACTGCCGCAGCGAAAGGCGTAACGTTGAAGATGACCGGACTGGAAAGCCTGCGAATCAAAGAAACAGACAGAATAGCGGCCATGCAAAATGAGCTCCGCAAACTAGGCGCAAACCTCATCGAGAACGGGAGTTCATGGACGATGATCCCGGGAACTCTGCCGACCGCTGTAGAGGTGATCGACACGTATGATGACCACCGCATGGCCATGGCTTTTGCGCCCTATTGTGCCACCAGTGACATCACCATTGATGACCCCTCTGTGGTGCAGAAATCCTACCCGGATTTCTGGAAAGACTTTCAGAGTGTAGGAGTAGTGATCGAACAAATCTGAGTTTTTTACCGCATTTGAAAATCCGCCGACAATTGAGCCTGCGTAAGTAGATCAAACAACTTTTTGATGCTCACAATGGTTATCTTGTTTCGGCAGATGAAAAACAAAACGGCCATATTGCTCTTTACCCGCAGGGAAATAGATGAAATCCGATCCAAATCGCTTCATTCTACTCCCAGGGTGGTGCGGTATTTCCAGAACCGAACCAGGAAACTCATCTCCAACACGGGCCTTACTGCTTTGGAAATAGAGGATCCCGGGATCGCTCAGGGTCCAATCGAATTACGTTTTTTCCAGGCGGTTAAAGAAGCATTTGACCAGGGCTTTGAGAACGTCATCGTGGTAGGCAATGACTGCCCCCAATTAAAATCTACTGACCTGACCCTTGCCAATGAGCTACTTCGCTCCAGAGACCTGGTCATTGGTCCCGATAGCCATGGCGGTGCTTATCTCATCGGAATATCCAGAAAGATCTTCCGTAAGGAATGGCTGATGAGACTACCCTGGCATACCAACCGATTTTATGAGGTCCTTTCTTCCGTTTCGGAAAACGTGGCCCATCTGGAGCAGCTTTCAGACATTAACCGTTCGGAGGATTTCACTCAGGTATTCAAAACCAAAATCCGGCGATCAATCCTCCAGCCATTGTTGCATTTGTTGGGTCACTTCTTCCTGCAGGCATCGGGCCTTGCTTTTTTCCAAACCCGCCTCATGGTGGCAAATCTTCCTTTACGAGCGCCCCCTTCTCTCTAGTTCCTTCATTATTTCTTCCTATTTAATTAAAACCGAGCCAATGGGCTCACAATCCTCTATTTGACAGATGAAAGAGACTTATTATAACCGTGAAGACCTTGGGAAATTTGGCAAGATCACTGAATTCCAGCAGGAATTAGGAGACAAATTCTTCGATTACTACGGAAGCGTTTTCGCCCCGGGATCCTTGACCGCCAGGGAAAAATCACTCATCGCGCTGGCAGTAGCCCATGCCATCCAATGCCCCTATTGTATAGATGCTTATACATCCGACGGGCTTAAAAAAGGAGTTGACGAAGAGCAAATGATGGAGGCCATTCATGTGGCTGCCGCCATACGTGGTGGAGCCTCGCTGGTACATGGTGTCCAAATGATGAATCAGGTGAAGGACAAAATGATGTGAGTGGACCGCTCATTTTGCTTCAAACCCTAAAATCTACTGAAAAATGAATTTAGCAACACTCAAGCGACAAAACCACAATCTGGCTGATACCAATCGCCAGATCAGCATCCTGGATGACCATGAGGGGATAGGCATACCGAGCTTTCAGGAGAAGCTGGAAACCATCGGGCTATTCCCTTTGAAATCTACCGGTATAGATATCTTTCAGGTGAATGTGGGGAAGATGTGCAATCAGGTGTGCAAGCACTGTCATGTAGATGCCGGGCCTGACCGGCAGGAAATTATGACTCGTGACACGATGATGCAAATTCTGGATGCCATCGGAGGCACGGACGTAAAAACCGTGGACCTAACAGGTGGTGCCCCTGAGATGAACCCTGAGTTCCGGTGGTTTGTAGAGCAGATAACCGAAATGGGAAAATCAGTGATTGTACGATGCAACCTGACCATCATTCTGGCCAATCCAAAATACCACGACCTTCCGGATTTTTTCAAAAAACACCAAGTGAACGTAGTCTCCTCCCTGCCATACTTTGCCGCCAGGCGCACAGATGCGCAGCGTGGAGAAGGGGTTTTTGAGAAATCTATCAAAGCCCTGCAAATGCTCAATGAGGTGGGTTATGGCATGTCGGACTCCGACCTCAAACTGGATCTGGTTTACAATCCTTCAGGTGCTTTTCTACCTGGAGACCAGGCCGAACTTGAGCAGCAATTCAAGCAAAAGCTTTTGGAGGGGTACAACGTACAGTTCAATGAACTCTATGCGATCACCAACTTACCCATCAGCCGTTTTCTGGACTACCTGATCACTTCTGAAAATTATGAAGACTACATGCACGAGCTGGTCAATGCTTTTAATCCGGCAGCAGCAGGTGGAGTGATGTGCAGAAATACACTCAGCATCAGCTGGGATGGGTACCTCTACGACTGTGACTTTAATCAGATGCTGGACCTGAAGCTGGAAGACGCCCCTGTTCATATTTCCAACTTTGATTTGACGGCCACCAATGAGCGGACCATCCGCATCAGCCAGCATTGCTTTGGCTGCACTGCCGGAGCAGGGTCCAGCTGTGGGGGAGCCACCACATAATACTGAGGGACTAAAAAACAATTTTGACTCATCATGGCATACTTAGAAGTAACCAAGGACATTTACAAGCAGGCGGCCATCACCCCGGATGTGGGACTATGCTGCACTACCACACCCATTTGGGCATTCCCAGGACTGGAAATTCCCAAGATCATGCAGCAGATGAACTACGGATGCGGAAGCACAGTACACCCCCGCGACCTCATCAACGATCCGAGAATTCTCTACGTCGGTGTAGGCGGAGGCATGGAACTTTTGCAATTCGCATACTTCAGCCGCCAAAGAGGGGGTGTTATTGGTGTGGACGTGGTGGATGAAATGCTGGAAGCCAGTAGAAAAAATTTCAAAATAGCCGAGCGGGAGAACCCCTGGTTTCAGGAAAACTTCGTGGATTTGCGCAAAGGTGACGCGCTTAACCTACCGGTGGAGGATGCCTCTATAGATGTGGCCGCTCAAAACTGTCTCTTTAATATCTTTCATGAAGAGGACTTGAAAAAAGCACTGGAGGAAATGTATCGGGTACTAAAACCTCACGGCCGATTGGTTCTTTCTGATCCTGTCAGCGAGTCGTCCATGCCCGATACGCTCAAAAATGATCCCAGGCTGAGAGGGCTCTGCCTGAGTGGGGCACTACCGCTCAATGATTATATCAAGCTAATTACCGACGCTGGCTTTGGAACGATTGAGATTCGAGCTAAACGCCCCTACAGAATTCTTGATTCCAAAAATTATGATACCGCGGAAACCATTTTTATTGAAAGTGTTGAAGTCTGTGCCATCAAAGATCCTATGCCTGCTGATGGACCATGTGTTTTTACCGGAAAAACAGCTATCTATTTCGGAGATCAGGAGTACTTTGATGACCACAACGGTCATGTGATGACCCCCAACCAGCCTCTGGCGGTATGTGACAAAACTGCCAAAAACCTGGCAGCCCTGCAACGGGAAGACATTTACCTCTCTGAAAGCACCTATCATTATGATGGCGGGGGATGTTGTTAAAAGATCAACAATGAAGCGGATTAACCTCCGCTTTTTTTTATTTTTACTATCGATCATCCACTGAAGGCTTGTATCTACTGAAATCCATATCGCTTTTTACACTGCTTTCACTTCTCTTATCGGCCTGTATACCTTCGGTTTCTTATTACAATTGGGTGGCTCCCGACCATGACTTTAAAAAATTTGATAACATAGCCGTATTTGGGCTTACCAGAGACCTTCAGGATGCGAGCGATTTCGAAGTAGCGATGGTGGGCCAGCTCAGAAAGAATAGTTATCAATCCATCCCGGGGATGACCATCATCCCACCGGAGTGGATGAAAGATCTGGATGTCAAAAGCATTCGCAAACATCTACTCTCCAAGGGAGTGGATGCCGTCATTTCACTGGCGATAGTAGATGTAACTACCAGGGCTATTTTCGTGTCGGGGCCTACGTATATCATTCCGGCAGACAGAAGCCGCTTCGGTGCCACCTACATCAGTACCTATAAGGAAATCTATCAGCCGGACTATTACACACAGTCGAGCACCTTCATATACGAAGCCCATGCCTATGACCTCACCGCTGAGGATGTGAACAATAACCTCATCTGGACTTATCAGTACAAGTATGACGCTGCTACCCCGGGGATACCCCAGCTCAGCCCTTTTGTTCGCACACTCATGGATGCATTGCAAAGAGACAGAATCTTGTAGGGACCAATCCCTTTTATCCTAATCATTTTATATTCGCTTCATGAAAAAAGCACTGTTCCTTATTCTTTTCCTACCGCTATGTGTTTTTGGTCAGGATCACACGGCTATGATCAAAAAAATATACGATCATCAGCTTTCTGAAAGCCCCGTATATGAGAACCTGAGGTCGCTCTGCAAAGAAATTGGACCAAGGCTAACAGGCTCTCCTCAAGCTGCGGCGGCGGTAGAATTTACCCGTCAGTTGATGATCGATTATGGCTTTGACACGGTCTATCTGCAGCCTGTGATGGTTCCAAAATGGGTAAGAGGCAATACCGAAATCACCAGAATCACCAACTCGGTCAAAGTGGGCACTCGTGAGCTGAAGACAGTAGCACTGGGAAATTCTGTGGGCACCGGCCCCGAGGGGGTTTTGGCTGAGGTAATCGAAGTGAGCAGCATAGAAGAAGTCAATGAGCTGGGCAAAGCCGTAGAAGGCAAGATCGTCTTTTGCAATGGAGCGATGGACCCGACATTAATAGACCCTTTCAAGGCCTATGGGAGCGCAGTAGTACAGCGTGCTTATGGTGCCTCAGAAGCCGGGAAGTTTGGTGCCCGGGCCGTGATCGTGCGTTCTATGACCAACCGGAAGGATGACATTCCCCACACCGGCAGCCTGGTATATAAACCGCTCATGCCTCAAATCCCCGCTGTAGCCATCAGCACCAATGATGCCGACTTGCTTAGCGAATTACTAAAGGATCAGAAAAACTTAAAAATGTATGTAGAAACGCACTGCCAAATGCAGGAAGACGTACTCTCCTACAACGTCATTGGTGAAATCAAAGGCACGGAATACCCGGAGGAAATCATCGTGGTGGGTGGCCATCTGGACTCCTGGGATGTAGGAGAAGGAGCGCATGACGATGGCGGAGGATGCATGATGTCTATAGAAGTAGGTCGCACCTTCCTGAGGTTAGGCATTCAGCCGAAAAGAACCATCCGCGTAGTGATGTTTATGAACGAAGAGAATGGACTGCGGGGCGGAAAGGAATATGCCCGAGTAGCCAAAGAAAAAGGAGAAAAACACCTGGCAGGGCTGGAGTCTGATTCGGGAGCCTTTGGCCCCATGGGCTTTTCCTCCATGGGAGATGAAGCCTCTAGAGCCAAGATCAAAAGCTGGAAGCCATACTTTGAGCCTTATTTTGTATGGAATTTCGATAAGGTGGGAAGCGGTGCTGACATTAGCCCGTTAGAAGACCAGGGGGTGTTTTTGATGGAAATGGAACCCAATCCTCAGAAATACTTCAACTATCATCACACTGAAGCTGATGTATTTGAAGTGGTGGATAAGCGTGAGCTTGAACTCGGAGCTGGTACTATGACAGCCATGATTTATCTCATCGATCAGGAAGGATTAAAATAGATTACCCTGTGGCTGCTCTCCCAGTTCAGGGAGCTGCAGACTGGTGCCAAATTCTTTATTGAATTGCTCAAGAAAATAAGCTGACAGGAATGGAGAGGCCTTTTCCAGGTTTTGATGAACAAAAAAGTACAGTTTCTCCAGGCCCTGTTCTTTCCAGGTTTTGATTCGGGCTATCCAGTCATCCAGCCGCTGATAGTCACTCTCATGATTGGCGCCTACATAGCGCACGAAGGCCACCGGTGAGGTGAGGCGCATGTGCAGGAGGTCTCTTCTTCCGGCCGTGTCTGTGACGATATTGGATACTTCATATTTCTCAAAAAGATCATAGATCCATTCACTGGCTTCTTCATCATTGAACCAGTCCGTATTCCTGAGCTCCACGGCCAGCGGAATGTCCCAGGACCATACATCCATAAACTCACTGATCCGATCTTTATTTTTAGGCGAAAAATTATCGTGCACCTGCAAAAAGGCCATTCCCAGATGAGGCCCAAAAGTGGAAATATTCTGGCAGAAATCATTGACATATACGCCTACGGCGTTCAGCCGCTTAATGTGGCTGATGTAGCGAGATACCTTTGGGAAAAACTTAAACCCATCGGGTACTTTTTCATTCCACTTTTCGATCTGCTCCGGTCCGTAATTATTATAGAAAGTCGCGTTGAGCTCCACCGAGTTAAATTGCTGCGCATAATATGCCAACTCATCTTTAATCCCTTTCGGATAAAATTTCTTCAAATCCCCTTTGTTCCATTTGGCACAGCCTACATAGATCTCCGACAATCCGGCGCCTCCCTTACTGGTCAGCACACGCTCAGTACCGGGGTCGTCAGCAGGCAAGGTAAAGTCTACAAGATCGGGGTTGTCTACGCTTCCGAATTTCATGGTCGTCAGGGTTTGTTTTTCTAAATTTAGCGGGTATCAAAAATAATTCACATGATTTCGGCGCTTTTCCTCGACCTGGACGACACCATTTTTCCGACCCGATCCATTCCTGACCACATAAGCCGACCATTTTTTCAAGCCATCAGAGCGTCCAATAAACATTTGACAGATGCAGACCTGAACAATGCCGAGCAGGCCATGTGGAACTCCCCTATCCACCTGGTTTTCCAGCAATATCACTTCACCGAAGAGATGATTTCCGGCGCACTTAGTGCCCTGGAAGTCGCCAACCTAACCGGGCTCATTAAACCCTATCCCGACTACAACTTAGTCAGGAATCTCCCCTGTGAAAAATTTCTGATCACCTCGGGCTTCACCCAATTCCAGAAAAAGAAGATCCGGGCACTCAACATCTCCTCTCATTTCAGAGAGATCATGATAGATGACCCACTGCTGGGTGGGAAGGGAAAGAGGGATGCATTTGATCGGTTAATTGAAAAGTATCAAATCCAAAAAAAAGAAATACTGGTCATAGGGGACAATCCAAGCTCCGAAATAGAAGCTGGAAATCAGCTGGGTCTGACAACCATCCTGATCGACAGGAGAAATACCCCTCCAGGCGAGGGTCTGGCCCATTATACCTTTCCCACACTTTCTGCCATGATAGATGCCTTTCCCGACCTCAGAACACCAAATACAGAAGCATCATCACAATCAGCAGGATAGCGACCCACTTATAGGTAGGGCTGAAGTCAGTAAATTCATACCCGCAAATGGGACATTCCTTGCTTTTTGAGGGCACCTCCATGGCGCAGGAAGGGCATTCTTTCTTTTTCATTTATTTGAGCTTTCTGTACTTGATCCTTTTTGGCGCCTGATCTCCCAGTCTTTTCTTCCTGTTTTCTTCATAGTCCGTAAAGTTCCCTTCGAACCAGTAAACCTGGGAATCGCCTTCATACGCCAGAATATGGGTACAAATTCTATCCAAAAACCACCTGTCGTGGGAGATAACTACCGCACATCCGGCGAAGTTTTCCAGTGCCTCTTCCAGTGCCCGCAAGGTATTTACGTCCAGGTCATTGGTAGGTTCATCCAATAATATAAGATTGGCACCCTGCTTCAGTGTGATGGCCAGGTGTGCCCTGTTGCGCTCTCCTCCAGACAATACGCCTACCTTTTTCGTTTGATCCGATCCTGAAAAATTAAATCGGCTCACGTAGGCCCGTGCATTCATTTCCTTTTCTCCAAGGTGTATGATCTCATTGCCACCAGAGATGGCCTGAAACACAGTATCATCGGGTTTAAGATCATTGTGCTCCTGATCCACATAAGCCATTTTCACTGTCGTTCCTACCTCAAATGTTCCCGCATCGGGCTTCTCTCTGCCCGTGATCAGGTTGAAAAGGGTGGTCTTACCCGCTCCATTGGGACCAACTACGCCAACAATACCACCTTGTGGCAGGCTAAAGGTCAGGTTATCGAACAATAGCTTATCTCCGTATGACTTGGACACGCCATTGGCTTCAATCACTTTAGCACCCAACCGGGGGCCCGGTGGAATGTACAATTCGAGCTGCGACTCCTTCTGAGCGCCCTCTTCCCCCAAAAGTTTGTCATAAGCAGACAGCCTGGCTTTAGCCTTGGCTTGTCGACCTTTGGGGGTCATGCGTACCCACTCCAGTTCGCGTTCAAGTGTTTTTTGCCGCTTAGACTCTGATTTTTCCTCCTGAGCCAGGCGCTTTTGCTTCTGATCCAGCCAGCTGCTGTAGTTTCCTTTCCATGGAATGCCCTCTCCCCTGTCGAGTTCCAAAATCCAGCCAGCCACATTGTCCAGGAAGTACCTGTCGTGAGTCACTGCAATCACCGTACCTTTATACTGCTGCAGGTGTTGCTCCAGCCAATGCACCGACTCGGCATCCAGGTGGTTGGTAGGCTCATCCAGCAGTAAGACATCCGGCTCCTGAAGGAGTAGACGGCAAAGCGCTACACGTCGCTTCTCTCCTCCCGACAGGTTCTTAATGATCGCATCCTCAGGCGGGGTGCGAAGCGCGTCCATCGCCCGCTCGAGCTTGCTGTCCAGCTCCCAGGCACCCATCTGATCCAGCTTGTCCTGCACCTCACCTTGTTTCTCTATCAGCTTATTCATCTTATCCGGATTCTCCAGTATTTCCGGATCACCAAATTTCAGGTTGATCTCGTCATAGGCCTTTAAAAGCTCAGTGATCTCTGTGACTGCCTCGCTGATCACTTCCTTCACCGTTTTGTCCTGATCAAGTTTGGGCTCCTGCTCGAGTAGCCCTACACTAAATCCGGGCGAAAACACCACTTCACCCTGATAATCCTGATCCACTCCGGCGATGATCCGCAATAAGGAAGATTTTCCTGATCCATTTAATCCCAACACTCCTATCTTCGCACCGTAGAAAAAGGATAGATAGATATTTTTCAGTACCTGTTTCTTTGGAGGGTAGATCTTGTTTACCCCCGCCATTGAAAAGATTATTTTTTCGTCTGACATTTTTGCTTAATTTGAAAAGAAGTTGAAGTTACTGTTTTTATCTGTCCAGATTAGATTACAGTATAACAGTTTTAAGTCGTGAGTGCAAAGGAAATACCTTTCGGGAAAATATTAGAAAATAAAATCATTCTCAGTGCCTGGGGTGCTTACCCTGATCGTGAAATCGGTGAGGTGAGGGAAGATGAGGAAACTTCGGTAAAGTATTTTGAAGAGCGCTTCACTGAGCTGGATGCTAAGATCACCGCCCTGGAAAAAGAGATTGAAACTTCTGAAAATAAAGGCTCATTCCTCATGAAGCTTATCCACCTCAAGGAGCTGCTGGGTACGCATGATGGTTTGGGAGATTACCAGTCACTTTTGAACCGGCTCACTGCACAGGAAGCCTATCTGGAGGAAACCATCGAGAAAAACAGGGCACGCAACACCCAAATCAAACAAGCCCTGATAGAAGAACTCCGGGTCTCTGTAGAAAAAATAAACTGGAAGGAAGCCACCCAGGAAATACATGACATCAAAGCCCGGTGGATCAAGACCGGAAACCCAAAAGAAGAACTTCAGGAAGAATTGGATACTACTTTCTGGGGCCTTATTGATCAGTTTTTTGATAAGAAAAAAGAATTTTACGAAGACAAAAAAAGGCTGGGAGAGAAACGCAAGCGCGATTATCAACATGTAATTGCCAAAGCTGACCAGCTGGAAAACCTGCACGGAAAAGAGCGGTTCGACTTCATTCAGACGCTGAAAGATGAATGGCGGGAAATTGGCAATATTCAGAAAGAAGATTATTCTCCTTTGCTTCGGGCGTTTAACAATAAATTAAAACCCGGCCCAAGGCCCGGGCAGTCACAGGGCTTTGACATCAACGAGTTAAACAAAACCCTTCAGCGCTTCACCAATGGAGAGCAGCCCTATGGATTCAAACAATTGGAGGAACTTAAAACCCAACTAAAGTCTTATCGCCCCAATGATCCTGAAGGGAAAAATCTAAGGAGAAATGCCTTCCAGACCATCCAGCTTTTACTGGAACGTGACTTCATCGACAAACTGGCCCACAAGCGCTTCAAAAACTTTAAAGAGCTTGAAAAGGCTAAAAAACGCCAGATAAGAATTGGCATTTTGGAGGAATTGATCAACCGTGATAAAGCTGATCTGGACAAGTATCAGGAGAATTCTGCCAACTTTTCCTCCTCTTTTGGCGGGACAATGGACCTGATAGAAAAGAAACTATCGCAACAAAAAGGAAAAATTCAAGTAAAAGAAACCTTACTCCAGTTGCTTAAAAGGGAGGATTAAAAGTTTTTTTGATAAATGAAACAAAAAAATTAGTTTACGCATTAAGGGATTGATCAGGTAGAAACTTAAATTAAAATTTGTTTTTACGATAGAAAACCTATTTTTGCACGAAATTTTTAAAGGCATAAGAATATGTATTGGACATTAGAATTAGCTTCATATCTTGAAGACGCACCGTGGCCAGCCAGCAAGGACGAATTGATAGATTTTTCTATTCGATCAGGAGCTCCGCTAGAGGTTGTAGAGAACCTTCAGGAACTTGAAGACGATGGACAACCTTATGAAAACATTGAGGAGATTTGGCCTGACTATCCCACCAAAGAAGACTTCTTCTTTAATGAGGATGAGTACTAAAGGTTAAGGATCCATCTAACAACGTTGAAAGCCTTGCGATAGCAAATCGGGAGGCTTTTCTATTTTTTTCGCTGGTTCATCATTGCCTCTGCAATAATCAAGTCCTCCGGGGTAGTAATTTTGAGGTTGGTATACTCCCCTACGACCGGTGAGACCGGCATTCCGGCACTTTCATAGACTGAGGCATCATCCGTAAAGGTGTCCAGTTCGTTTTGCTCAAAAGCCTTCTTGATCTGAGCGACCTGAAACGTCTGTGGGGTCTGCACCGCAAAGAAATCTGCCCGATTCTCAGCCAGGGTTTTACCTTCTGCTTTACGTCTGATAGAATCCTTCAAAGGCACCATCACCACACCCGAGCCCTTTTCCTCTGCGGAAAGAAATGATTCTGCAATCACCTGAGGGGAGATAAGCGGCCGAACCGCATCATGTATAGCCACCAGCCCCCGGTCAATCACACTGAGTCCTGATTTGACGCTTTGAAACCTTGTAGCCCCACCAGCTACCACGTGGATATTAACTGTGGGGAAAAACCGGTCAGCGAGGGCCTTCCAGGTATCGAAATAATGTGTGGGAAGTACCAGTACCACGAAAATGGACCGATCATAAGCTAAAAAAGCCTCAATGGTATGAACCACTATAGGCTTTTCTAGAATTTCTATAAACTGCTTGGGTAGTGACTGCTGCATGCGCGTGCCACTACCACCAGCTACTATGATTACGCTCTTTTGCATTCTTAGAGGATCAACATCGCATCACCATAGGTGAAGAAACGATACTTTTCCTTCATAGCTACTTTGTAGGCTTCCATGATGAGGTCATACCCACCAAATGCCGCAGCCATCATCAGCAGTGTGGATTCCGGCAAGTGAAAGTTGGTAACCAATGCATTACAAATCTTGAACTCGTACTGTGGGAAGATAAACTTATCAGTCCAACCCTCATTGGCCTTCAACCTGCCATTGGCAGATACCGAAGACTCCAGCGTACGCATTACTGTGGTGCCAATCGCCAGTACACGTTTTTTCTCATCCAGGGCACGGTTTACGCGCTCGGCAGTAGGCTCAGGAACGAAATAATTTTCTGAATCCATTTTATGCTTGGTAAGGTCTTCCACATCCACAGGACGGAAAGTACCAAGACCCACATGTAACGTTACCGGATTAATATCTACACCTTTAATTTCCAAACGCTTAAGCACCTGCTGTGTGAAATGGAGGCCGGCAGTGGGTGCCGCTACAGCTCCCACGTTTTTAGCATAAATGGTCTGGAAACGCTCCCGATCCTCAGGCACGGTAGACCTTTTTATACTTTTCGGAAGTGGGGTTTCGCCCAAGCGATCGATCATCCTGTAAAATTCGTCCTCTTCACCATCGAACAGAAACCGGATAGTACGCCCTCTGGAGGTTGTATTGTCAATGACCTCCGCCACCAACTCTCCTTCTCCAAAATAAAGCTTGTTTCCTACACGGATCTTTCTCGCAGGATCTACAAGAACATCCCACAGTTTCATTTCCTTATTGAGCTCTCTAAGGAGAAAAACTTCAATTTTAGCACCCGTCTTTTCCTTATTGCCGTATAACCTGGCTGGGAATACTTTAGTGTCATTGATCACTACCATATCCCCTTCGTCAAAATAATCTACTATATCTTTAAACGTCTTATGCTCGATTTCACCAGTATCCCTGTGTATCACCATCAATCGGGACTCGTCGCGATTTTCAGTAGGGTGAAGGGCAATATGGCTAGAAGGTAGATCAAATTTGAACGCTGATAATTTCATATTGAAAGCTTGGATTGACCAAAAGTCGTGAATTAAATAAGTGCGCAAAATTAGCAAATAGTTTTGTTTATTTAGCATAAAATCGATATAACCTTGTATCTGAAACCCATAATAAAGCACCGTGCTCATCATCAGACTCATACTTGAAAGTTTTCGTTTTGCCTGGAATGCATTGAGGATGAATATCCTGCGCACCACCCTCTCCCTGTTGGGGGTAACCATTGGTATTTTTGCCATCATTGCTGTGTTCACTTTGGTAGATTCTTTGGAGCGCAGCATCAAGGACAGTCTGAATTTTCTGGGCACCAACAACATCAATGTAGAGAAATGGCCGTATGGCTTTGGGGGCGGACCTTATCCATGGTGGAAATACATGCAGCGGCCATACCCAACCTATGACGAATACAAGTTTCTGAAAGACAATGTAAAAAATGCCCAGGGTCTGTCAATTTTCACCGTTAGAGGCGGAGTAACCGCCAAATATGAAAGCAGCAGCAGTGTGGACCTGGACCTGCTGGGCGTGGTGCATGGCCACAAGGATGTCTATGAAATCCCCATTGAAAAAGGCAGGTATTTTACGCCACAGGAAGCTGAAGCTGGAAGAAATGTGGTCATCATAGGGTATAGATCCGCTACGGAGCTTTTCCCAGATCAGAACCCGGTAGGAAAATCCATCAAAATAAAGGGACTCAAGTATCACGTGATTGGGGTGATCAAGGAAGAGGGTGATGGCTTTCTGGGTGCTCCGTCCAATGATGAGAATGTTTACATGCCCTACAAATCATTTCTGAAAATCTATTATTCAGGGCAACGATCCGGGGTAGAATCTCACATTACGGTCAAAGGACTGGATAAGGACATCGGACTAGTGGAACTGGAAGCTGAGCTGCGTGGGCTTATGCGCAAAAAGCGATCACTGAAGCCCAAAGAAGAGGATACTTTCGCATTGAACAGACCTGAGGCCATTGCCAATTTCATAGGATCCACGTTTGATGTGATTGGTCTGGCAGGTTGGGTCATTGGCGGTTTTTCCATCCTGGTAGGTGGCTTTGGGATTGCCAACATCATGTTTGTGTCTGTACGAGAGCGCACCCACATCATAGGCATTCAGAAATCACTCGGCGCCAAAAATTATTTTATCCTTTTCCAGTTCCTTTTCGAATCGGTCTTCCTGAGTGTGATTGGTGGCGGGATAGGCATACTGCTGGTCTGGCTTCTCTCATTTGTAAGCCTGGGCTCTCTGGAGCTGGTACTGAGCCTTTCGAATATCGTACTCGGGCTTGGTGTGTCAGCCATTATCGGCATGGCCTCTGGCATCATTCCTGCGGCCATGGCTGCCAGGCTTGACCCGGTGATTGCCATCCGCTCTCAGTAAACAAAAAAAATCCCGCCGAGGCGGGATTCTGTTTTCTTTCAGCGAGTCATCATTCAGCATCAGCTGGTTCCTTGATGATGGTCCCCTGGATCTTTTCCTTTATTTTAAGCTCTATGTCTTCCATCAGTTCCGGGTTGTCTTCAATCAGAAGCTTCACCGCATCACGCCCCTGACCAAGCTTGTTGTCATTGTAGGAAAACCACGAGCCCGCCTTTTTGATCACATCCAGTTCCACACCAATGTCGATCAATTCGCCGGACTTGCTGATCCCCTTGCCATACATGATATCAAACTCCACCACCTTGAACGGAGGCGCTACTTTGTTTTTCACCACCTTCACCCTGGTGCGGTTACCCAGCACATTGTCAGCACTCTCTTTGATCTGACCAATTCTTCTGATATCCAGGCGAACAGAAGCGTAAAACTTCAAGGCATTACCCCCTGTGGTAGTCTCGGGGTTTCCGAACATCACACCAATTTTCTCACGCAGCTGGTTAATGAAAATACAGGCACAGCCTGTTTTATTAATAGCGCCGGTTAGTTTTCTCAATGCCTGAGACATCAGCCTGGCCTGAAGACCCATTTTACTGTCTCCCATTTCACCTTCCAGCTCACTGCGGGGAACAAGAGCCGCCACAGAGTCTATCACTATGATGTCAATGGCGCCTGACCGAATCAGGTGCTCGGCGATTTCCAGTGCCTGCTCACCATTGTCTGGCTGTGAAATCAAAAGGTTTTCGGTATCAATACCCAGCTTTTCAGCATAGGTTTTATCAAAAGCATGCTCCGCATCGATAATGGCCGCAAGTCCACCCTTCTTTTGAGCTTCTGCAATACAGTGCATCGCCAGAGTAGTCTTACCTGAAGACTCAGGTCCGTATATTTCTATCACCCTGCCTTTTGGGATACCCCCTACACCCAGTGCCATGTCCAGCCCCAATGATCCTGTAGAAATGGTAGGGACATCCAGTACCTTATTGTCGGACAATTTCATGATGGTACCTTTGCCATAAGCCTTCTCTAACTTATCTATCGTCAGTTGAAGGGCTTTGAGTTTTTCCGTATTATCAGACATGCTTATTCTTAGTGAAGTTTATTTATAATGCGAAGTAATTACAACTTAACAAAAATACCGCGTTTGATTGAAATTCCTTCTTAAAAACTAAAATAATTAGTATTTAAATGCTCAAAAAAATATCGTGGGGTATTTTGCTTATATTAATAGCATTATGCTTATACTATTGGAACTGGCTTGCCTATGGTTATTTTCAGGCCAAAGGACAACTTAAAGTCATTACCGAATCCAGACCCATTGAAGATTTCCTCCAGGACCCCGACTTTCCTGATTCTCTGAAACAGAAGCTCAAACTCACCATGGCCGTTCGTGGTTTTGCGGTAGACAGTCTGGGCCTGAACAAGTCAGACAACTATACTGAGCTATATGACCAGAAGGGCAAGACACTCCTTTGGAATGTTTCAGCAAGTGAACCCTATGCGCTCAAGGCCTACACCTGGCAGTACCCTTTCCTGGGCGAAATGCCCTACAAAGGTTTCTTTGATTTAGAAAAAGCCAAAAAAGAGGCTGAATCACTGAAAGAAAAAGGACTGGATGTGCGCATCAGAACCGTGGGTGGCTGGTCCACACTGGGCATTCTCAAAGATCCGCTACTCTCCAACATGCTGGAGAGAAATGATGGCGCACTGGCCGAGGTGATTATACATGAGCTCACGCATGCTACCCTGTTTGTGAAAAACGAAGTGGAATTCAATGAAAATCTGGCCTCTTTTATTGGAGAGAAAGGTGCTGAGCACTTCCTCATCTCCCACTTTGGGGACAGTTCGGCTCAGCACCTGGAGTACCTCCAGTCCCAGGCAGATTCAAAAACCCTAACCAGAATCATCCTGAAGGGAGCCACGACGCTCGATAGCCTATATGGTACGTTTAATGATACGCTCAGTACCCCACTCAAAGATTCACTGAAGAGCAACTGCATTCAGGGCATTGCCGACCACCTAAAAAACGGCGCATTCTATAATGCCCGGTACCAAAAGATCTTTGATGAGGTATTGCCAAACAATGCCTACTTCATGGCCCACCGGCGCTATCATGATCAGGAAGATTCCATCCAAACCATATTTCATCAGTATGACGACAACATCAAACTGATGCTCACCGACCTGAAAAAAAAGTATGGAAAGTGACTTTAATTAACAAATTGTTACCTTATTACTCATAAAACCGATTTGTCTTTAATTTTGAATAATATCGAATGTCTTTGCTGGTATTCACCACTTCCTGATGATGCGGCTAAGACGAGTTAATTTTTTATCAATAAACTGTTAAGATTTCTTTAACTCAAACCATAAACTCATGGCTAAGCATGCCCAAAAAATTTTGGTCGTAGATGATGAAGCGGACATTCTTGAATTATTAAAATATAACCTTATAAAAGAGGGCTATGATGTCAAAATAGCTCTGGACGGGATCAAAGGTGTGGATATTGCCAAATCATTTGTTCCAGATCTCATCATCCTGGACATTATGATGCCGAAGCAAGACGGAGTGGAAACCTGTCGTCAGATTAGAGAAATCCCGGAGCTGGCCAATGCCTTTGTGATTTTCCTTACGGCCCGATCGGAGGAGTATAGCGAAGTGGCTGCTTTTGACATGGGTGCCGATGACTACATTACCAAGCCTATCAAGCCTCGCGCTTTGGTCAGCAGAATCAATGCCCTTTTCAGAAGGGAATCGAAAAAGAAAAAAGAATCCAATCAGATTTCTATCGACAACCTGATCGTAGACCGAACCAGCTACACGGTTTTTGTAGGGGAAGAAAAGGTAAGCCTTCCCAAAAAAGAATTTGAACTCCTGTACTTTCTCGCTCAGAATCCGGGCAAGGTCTTTAGCAGAGATGAACTCCTGCAGAACATCTGGGGCACAGATGTGTATGTATTGGCCCGAACAGTGGATGTGCACATTCGGAAAGTGCGAGAAAAAATAGGTGACGGCTACATCTCCACTGTCAAAGGAGTAGGCTACAAGTTTGACACCAATTAATAGAACTGACTCAGTACATCGATGATTATCAACTCCCGTGGACTGGCCCTCATGCTTGGTTTCGTGATCTCCATGATTGCGACGGCCTTCCTGGCTCTGGTCCCCTCTGTGCTCACCACTGCGCTGGTTATTGGCTTTGGTATCACCTTTTGTGCTTCTTACATTCTCATCAGACTGGTGCTGGAGTTTCTCTTCTTCAGACACATCAACGACATCAATGAGGCACTGGAGAACTTCCAGGATCAGGAGTTGTCAAACATCACCAAACCCACCAAGACGCTTTCGCTCAATCCTCTGAAAAGAATCAACAAAGATATTTTCAGCTATGCGGAGAAAAAGCAGCAGGAAATACTGGAGCTCAAACGCATGGAAGTGTTTCGCCGGGAATTCATTGCAGACGTTTCTCATGAACTGAAAACCCCCATTTTCGCCGCTCAGGGGTTTGTGCATACCCTGCTGGATGGCGCCGTGGAAGACAAAAAGGTTCGGGGGAAATTTCTCAAGAAAGCCGCCAAAAGCCTGGATGGACTGGACATCCTGGTGCAGGACCTGCTCACCATCTCTCAGATGGAAACCGGAGAGATCAAAATGCACGTGGAGAATTTTGACATAGTGGCCCTTACCCGCGAAGTACTGGACCAACTGGAAGATAAAGCTGAAAAACAAAAAATAGACATACAGATAGAGGACCCCTCGGCCAAACATTTTGTGAAAGGTGACTACCGGCGAATCTATCAGGTACTCATCAACCTCATGTCGAACGCCATCAAGTACACCAAGAAAAAAGGCACAGTCAGAATCAGGTTCCTTGAAAAAGATAATTATGTCATTACCTCCGTGGTAGACAATGGCAGGGGAATTCCTCAGGAAGACCTCAAAAGAATATTTGAGCGATTCTATCGGGTAGAAAAGAGCCGTTCAAAAGAAAAAGGCGGAACGGGACTCGGACTGGCCATTGTCAAGCACATCATGGAAGGCCATGGATCCACCGTGGAGGTGAAGAGTGAAGTGAAAAAAGGATCTACTTTTAGTTTTAAATTGAAAAAAGGTAAGCCAGTTGCGCATAGATTTGTGGAGGAAGACGAAGAGGACGAAGAAGACTATGCATAAATACCTGAAAGGGATCACACTCAATGACCTGATTATTTTTGAAAATGACCATTACCTGGTCATCAACAAACCTCCGTATATCTCCACACTGGATGACAGAAACGATCCTGTTGACATATTAAAACTGGCTAAAGAGCACCATGCCGATGCTCAGGTCTGCCATCGACTGGATAAAGAAACCTCCGGAGCACTGGTCATTGCCAAGCATCAGGAAGCCTACCGGCATTTTGCCATCATGCTGGAAAGGCGCCAGGTGAAGAAGGTCTATCATGCCGTGGTAGGAGGCATTCATGAGTTTGACAATGTTTCCGCAGACCAGCCCATTTACTCCACCAACAGCAAGTCTCGGGTAGATTTCAGAGAAGGAAAACCCTCGCTCACCCTCATCAGTACGCTCGAAACCTTCAAATATCATACGTTGGTAAAATGTTTTCCGGTATCCGGTCGCCTCCACCAGATCCGTGTACACCTGGCTTTTCACAAAGCACCGATCAGCTGCGATCCTGTGTACGGTGGAGACTATATTTACCTCTCCAACATCAAGAAAAATTTCAACCTTTCCCGCCATACCGACGAGGAAAAGCCCATTTTACCTCGCGTAGCCCTTCATGCACACAACATTGCCTTTTATGATTTTGACACTAATGAAGAACGAACAATCGAGGTAGAAGCGCCTTACCCGAAGGATTTTGGCGTTTTAATCAAGCAGCTGCGTAAATACCTGTGATTTAATTCATTACCATCTTTTGTTTTTCAAGAATTAAACTTCTATTTTTGTGTCCCTTTTCCAGGGGAGAACCATTAAGTTCATTTAAACGAATAAAAAATTGGATACTTTAAGCTATAAAACGGTATCGTTAAACAGTGCTACAGTAGAAAAGAATTGGGTCATCGTAGACGCAGATTCAAAAGTGTTGGGTAGAGTGTCCAGCGAAGTAGCTAAAATCATTAGAGGAAAGAACAAAGCCAGTTACACTCCGCACGTGGATTGTGGTGACAATGTCATCGTGATCAATGCAGACAAAGTAAGACTGACAGGTAAAAAGTGGAATGACAAACAGTACGTTCGTCACACAGGATTTCCTGGTGGGCAGCGTTTTGAAACTCCCCTTGAAGTGAAGGCTAAATCTTCAACCCTTTTAGTAGAAAGAGCTGTTAAAGGCATGCTTCCTAAAAACAGACTTGGAAGTAAGCTCTTTAAAAATTTATACGTGTATGCAGGTGCGGATCACCCTCATGCAGCACAACAACCAAAAGAAGTAAAACTTTAAAAACCTAGATGGAAATCACTAACACCATTGGAAGAAGGAAGACCTCTGTAGCTAGAATCTACCTACAGAGCGGTAAAGGTGCTATCACTGTGAACAACAAGGATATCGCCACCTACTTTCCCTCTGAAATTTTACAGACCATCGTAAAGCAGCCTCTAGTGACGCTGCAACTCGACGGCAACTATGATATCAACGTGAATGTTGATGGAGGCGGACCAAAAGGTCAGGCTGAAGCGGTAAGACTTGCTATCTCCAGAGCACTGGTAGAGCTAGACGAAGAAAACAAACCAGCTTTGAAAAAAGAAGGTTTTATGACTCGTGACCCTCGAATGGTAGAGCGTAAGAAATACGGTAGAAGGAAAGCAAGAAGAAGATTCCAATTCAGTAAACGTTAAGATATCATTATGCAAAAGCTAGAATACAAAGACTTATTGGATGCTGGTGTTCATTTTGGTCACCTTACACGTAAGTGGAATCCACAAATGGCGCCTTACATCTTCATGGAGAAGAATGGCATCCACATCATAGATCTCAATAAAACCCTGACCTGCATGGATCAGGCAGCACACGCCTTACAGTCAGTCGTAAGATCAGGCCGCAAGGTAATGTTTGTTGCTACCAAAAAGCAGGCTAAAGAGGTGGTAGAAACTGCCGCTCAGAAATTGGGCATGCCTTACGTAACCGAAAGATGGTTGGGTGGTATGTTGACCAACTTCGCAACAATCAGAAAGTCATTGAAGAAAATGGCTGGTATCGACAAGTTGATGAAAGACGAGTCTTACCTCAACCTTGCGAAGAGAGAGCGATTGATGATCAGCCGCGAAAAAGAAAAACTGGAAAGAGTACTAGGTGGTATAGCAGACCTTAACAGACTTCCCGCTGCACTTTTCGTGATCGACATCAAAAGAGAGCACATTGCTGTAGCGGAAGCTCAGAAGCTTAACATTCCTGTATTTGCTTTGGTAGATACAAACTCTGACCCCACGCAGGTAGATTTCCCGATCCCGGGTAATGACGATGCCTGGAAGTCAATTAACCTGATCACTAACTACATCACTCAGTCTCTGGAAGAAGGTTTGGCTGAGCGTAAGAAGGACAAGGAAGATCAAAAACTACAGGAAGAGGAAGAAGCTAAGAAGAAAGTAGACGAAGAGGCATAAGCTTCCTCATGAAATAATCATTTCAAAAATTGAACATTGCTCCGATTCCTTTCGGACGGTGTTCAATTTTTGTTAATAAGCATTGCTAAAAATTAAAAGAAGACAAGAATGGCTATTACTGCGCAAGACGTAAACAAACTAAGACAAATGACTGGTGCCGGCATGATGGATTGCAAAAAGGCACTCGTAGAAGCAGATGGTGATTTTGAAAAAGCGATAGAGCTACTCAGAAAAAAAGGTCAGAAAGTATCTGCTAACAGAGCAGACAGAGAGACCACTGAAGGTATAGTGGTGACCAGAACCAACGAAGACAACACCAAAGGTGTGGTGCTTGCACTCACTTGCGAAACTGACTTTGTGGCTAAAAATGACGACTTTGTAGCCCTGGCTAATCTGGCTGCTGACCTGGCATTTGAAAATGCTCCCGCAGACGTGGAAGCCCTGTTGGCCTTGAGCGCAGGCAATATCACTCTCGGTGATAAAATCATTGAAGCTACTGGTAAAATCGGAGAAAAAATAGATGTTAAATTCTACGAAACCCTCACTGGTGAAGCTGTAGTACCTTACATCCACTCCAATGGTAAACTTGCCGTAGTGGTCGTATTGAAAAATGTAAACGGCGCTGACGTAGAGGAAGCTGGTAAAGATGTGGCTATGCAAATTGCTGCTATGAACCCTGTGGCTGTTGACAAAGACGGAGTAGATCCTAAAGTCATCGAGCAGGAAATCGAAATCGGCAAAGAGCAAGCCAGACAAGAAGGTAAGCCTGAGGCCATCATCGAAAAAATTGCTGAAGGTAAGCTTCAGAAATTCTTCAAAGAAAACACACTTCTGAGCCAGTCTTTCGTGAAAGACAACTCTCTTACCATCGCTTCTTACCTGAATGGTGTGAGCAAAGGTCTGACCGTATCAGAATTCAAAAGAATCTCTATCGGGTAATCATTATAACCCGATTGCTACAAAAAAGCCTCATGATTTCGATCATGAGGCTTTTTTATTTCTGGTTGAGCCTATTCATCTTTAGTCTGCCTTGCTAATGAGGTTAAAATCTATGGGCACCATGTTCTGATCAAAATATAACTGCTCATCCCCCTTCTCTTTACTCTTTATTTTCATTTCGTAGCCCACGGAATTGTCCTGCTTAAACTTGGTCACCTTCTCAAACCTGGTCACCTTGTACTTTTCATAGTGATCATCAAGATGATAAACCAGAGAGACTGGTATATTATTGGTTACATCCACACGTTCCTCTATTCGTTTGCCCCGGGAATCATAAACTACAGATACATCCAAAGACTCAAAAACAAATGATACCGTGTAGGTATCCTCTCCCAGATTGATCCACTGTTTGGTTTCACTTTTTGGATAGTAGTGGAAGTGCCACTTCAGGATATCAAAGGAAATATCCGACTCATTGACCAGTTGTGCGTGAGTATTTGTGAATGAAATGATAACGAAGAAAAAAACACCTATTGCAAATTTGATAAAACCACCTCTTCTCATAATACAATTATTTAGAAGTATTTTAATGTAATGTTAAAATACTCAAAATATCGCAATAACACCAAGAAGTCTTCGATGCATTTGGCTAATCATCAGATAAGTACCGGATTTGAAGCGTCTACGAACCTATCTCTTCTCCACTCTCGTGATTGCGCAGCTTGATCTGCTCTCTGGCGGGTGCAATTTCCTCCTCTCCCATAGGTACATTGATCAGCAGATCAAGATCAGGCTGCCCTCCATCTACCCAGGCGGTAAACCAAAAGTCCCCCACCATTTTGATGGCCCGCTTCATTTGACGCTCCACCATTCCATTGAGCATTTCATTATAGTCACGTGAAAACTCATAGGAATAAACCCTGACGGTGGTTGCGCCTCGCTCTTCATAGCTGTATTTCTTGTCCTCCGGATACCTGAGGGTCAGGAGCTTTTCGAACCTCAGTACCGAATCCAAAGCCAGGTGTGAACTTTCCACTGCCTTCCAGGCCTCCAGTTGGGTGTTTTTGATGTACTCTGCTTTCCCTGTAAACAAATCATAACGTTCAAAGAACACCTCCGGCAGCCGCGATTCCCAGAACCCGTGAATACCCAGCTGGCCGGTAAGCTGCCCATTGTAGTTCTCAGTGGTATGCAAAGGCACATGGGCGTCTCCGATATAATGTCCCAGGTCCACCGAATATCTCAAAATCCTATCCGCATCTCTATTGAGAAATGCCTGTGTCAGCTGGTATTTCACGAGATTGATGTGCCAGGGGACAATCCCATAGGCCTGCAGCGTGTCTTCAGTATACATTGCCACGGCATCATTCCAGTAACGTGGCATTTTATACAAGGCACTGTCGCCATATACATCCAGGTCTATATAGTGTCTGGCAGCTTCCTCCTTCATGATGTATCTGCGCTTGTCCGGATTAATCGCCTTCTCAGTGAGGTATTGTATGTGATACTTATAAAAGCCCATCATTTCTATGGGTAGCGTAAACACCGCCACCCGATTGATTTTCTGATGGGAGAAAAACCCCCAACTACTGGAGACTATCGCCCCCAGTACCACTATAAGATAAAGTTTGTGTGCTCCTTTCATCGCAAAATGAAATTAGTCATTTTTTTCGTGGGTTTTTTAAGGCGAACATTATGAAATGTATTTGTTTTTTTTACCAATTGCTCTATCTTTGCATCCCTTAAACAAGGATAGGAGAATAAAAAGCTTATGGCAAATCATAAATCCGCATTAAAGAGAATACGATCAAACGAGGCAAAGAGACTCAGAAATCGTTATCAGCATAAAACTACAAGAACCTTCATCAAAAGGTTGAGAGACGCTACAGACAAAACCGAAGCTCAGAAGCTTTTGGGTGAAGTGCTGGGCATGGTAGATAAACTTGCTAAGAATAACATCATTCATAACAACAAGGCGGCTAACCTTAAGTCAAGCTTAACTAAAAGAGTTAACGCGCTTTAAGACTTAGTTCGTCCTCTTCAGGATATTCACACCCTGTTCGCATGGCGAATAGGGTTTTTTATTATCTTCAGTGCTGTAAAATACTGGCAGGTAATGGAAAAATCCGATCATACTTATCTGGCTATCCATCAGTGGGCCGAAGAAGACCGCCCACGGGAAAAGCTACTCCTCAAAGGAAAAGCAAGTCTATCTGAAGCTGAGCTCATCGGCATTCTGCTTGGCTCGGGTACCAAAACGCTCAGCGCTGTAGATCTCGCCAAGCAAATCCTCAGTTCGGTTCATAACGACCTTCATGCTCTCGCCAAACTCTCTGTCACCGATCTCATCCGATTCAGGGGCATTGGAGAAGCTAAGGCCATCACCATTGTGAGCGCGCTGGAGCTTGGCCGAAGAAGAAAGGAATCTGAACCCCGCAAGACCCTCCGAATCACCTCTTCCAATGAGGCCTATGAATATATGAAGCCCGAGCTTACGGATCTGCCTCATGAGGAATTTTGGATCATCCTGCTCCGACGAAACAATTCGGTCATTGGGAAAGAACAAATCAGTGTCGGTGGAGTCTCAGGCACTGCGGTAGACCCCAAAGTTATTTTCAAAAAAGCATTGGATGTCATGGCCAGTGGCCTCATTCTCATACACAATCATCCTTCCGGCAATGTCCAACCCAGCGAAGCAGATAAAATACTCACCCGCAAAGTGAAATCAGCCGGTCAGCTCCTGGACATTCCTGTATACGATCACCTCATTTTCACAGATCACACCTATTTTAGCTTTTCGGATGAATCTATAATGCCTTAGTGCTTTATCAACATGAAAAAACTCCTTTTTATCCTGGTCCCGGTAGCAGCTGTTGTGATCATCTTTTATTCACTCTCAGGGAATTCAGATGAGGCTTATATCAGCAAAGTGGCCGATACGCGCGCGGAGCGAGTACGCTTTCTGAAATCTTCAGATCAATCCCCTTTCAAGCAATTTGATCTCAAATACGAACCACTCAATTTTTACACCATCGATCCCTCATTTAAAGTACGCGCCAACCTGGAAAGACTCCAGTCACCCACCAGAGTGATGATACAAAGCAGTGATGGTTCCTCAGCGCCCTATTCCAAATTTGCTTACGCTACTTTCAAACTCCGCGGCCAGTCCCTTAAGCTGCTCATTCTCAAGCCCGCCGGCTTTGGAGCCCTCCCCAACACCTACTTTACAGCCTTTGCAGATGAGACCAGTGGAGAAGGCACCTATGGCGGCGGCCGCTACCTGGATCTACAGATCGGCAAATCGGATAACATAGAGATTGATTTTAACCTGGCCTATAATCCTTACTGCGCCTATGTCAGTGACTACTCCTGCCCACTACCCCCTGCAGAGAATGTACTGCCCCTTCGCATAGAAGCTGGCGAAAAAGATTATAACCATTGATTTGATAGGGCATTAGACTTCACTTTCCTATTTTTGCCGGTTACATATCAGAGGGATCCTGTTCACTATAAAAGATGGTGTAATCCCCTCGGATAACCCGGTTAAAACAGATTTAAAAAATACACTTACATCAGGATGAAGATTTCCTACAATTGGCTCAAGGACTACATAACACTTTCAGAATCACCAGAAGAAATCAGCTCTGCCCTCACCCAAACCGGGCTGGAAGTGGAAGGCGTAGAACATGTGGAGAAAATCCCGGGTGGATTTGAAGGGCTGGTTATCGGAGAAGTTGTTGAATGTCGGCCTCACCCTGATGCAGACAAACTTCAGCTCACCAAAGTGGATGTGGGCACCGGAGCACTCCTGCCCATCGTCTGTGGTGCTCCTAATGTCAAACAAGGCCTCAAAGTAATCGTGGCAACTGTAGGCACAACCATCTATCCTACAAGTGGTGAGCCGTTCAAAATCAAAAAGGCCAAAATCAGAGGAGAAGTCTCAGAGGGCATGCTCTGCGCCGAGGATGAAATCGGTCTGGGCACAAGTCATGATGGCCTATTGATACTGGAAACTGAAAAACCGAACGGCACCCCACTAATCGAAATTTTCGAATCGGGGTCTGACTATGTTTTTGAAATCGGTCTTACACCTAATCGTGGAGACGCTACCTCTCACCTGGGTGCCGCCCGGGACCTCAAAGCATTTTTCAAACGGCCGATGGACTCACTTCAGTCCAGAAATCTAAAAACTGAAATCGATCGGCCCATTGAGGTGAAAGTGGAGAATTATGAGGCTTGTCCGAGGTACTCAGGCCTCACCATTCGGGGCATCAAAATAGGACCTTCACCTGACTGGCTGCAGTGGAGACTAAAAGCTGTTGGCTTATCTCCTATCAACAATGTGGTGGACATCACCAACTATGTGATGATGAGCCTGGGTCAGCCCATGCATGCCTTTGACGCAGACGAAATTGCTGGCAATAAAATCACCGTAAAAACTTTACCATCAGGTACCAAATTCACCACGCTGGATGAGGTGGAGCGTGAGCTAAATGAGAAAGATCTCATGATCTGCAATGATCAATCGGGTATGTGCATTGCCGGAGTGTTTGGGGGAACCCGTTCTGGTGTGAAAGACAACACCACCAGTATTTTCCTGGAAAGTGCTCACTTCTCGGCAGATTGGGTGCGAGGTACGGCCATGAGACACGGGCTATCTACAGATGCTTCCTTCCGGTTCGAAAGGGGCTCCGATCCGGAGATGACCATCCCGGCGCTGCAAATGGCCTCAGAGCTCATTCTGGAGCTCGCTGGGGGACACCTGGCATCAGAAGTGGTAGACCTTTACCCAAACCCTATACTACCGGTTAGGATTCCTACCACCTTTCAAAATTTTCATCGGCTCATTGGCATCACGTTGCCCAATGATCAGATCATCGAAATTCTTAATCTGCTGGACATCCAGACCGAAGCTGTAGATGAAACCACTTTCACGGCCATCGTGCCCCCTTACAGGAGTGAGGTGACCCGCGAAGCAGACCTGGTAGAAGAAGTCCTCAGGATTTATGGGTTCAATAACATTCCACTGGAAGAAACCCTGTCCGCGGGATACTTATCTTCATTCAGCGAAAAAGAACCTTACAAGCTTCAGGAAGATCTTTCTACCTATCTGGCCGGAAAGGGCTTTTCGGAAATACAAACCAACTCGCTCACCAACCCAAAATACTATAAAGACCTGGGCCTTGGTGGTGAGCCGGTAGAGATTCTGAATAAATCAAGCGAAGACCTGGGGTACATGAAAACCTCGCTCCTTTATACCGCCCTTGAGTCCGTCAGACACAACATCAACAGGAAAACGAAAAACCTGAATCTTTTCGAATTTGGGAAAACTTACTCCCGGAAAAACGAAAAGTACAAAGAAGATCAGCTGCTGGCTTTTTATATGAGTGGCGACTCTCACGAGGAAAGTTGGTTAGAAAGTGCCCGGAAAATCGGATTTCACGACCTCTCTAAAGTCGTTTTCTCATCCTTAAGACACTTGAAAGTCATCGGATACACTACCGAACCTACGGAAGACCCGGCCCTGGAGTATGGACTGGAGGTAAAGCTGAATAATAAAGTGATCGGAAAATTAGGGATGCTAAAAACCAAGGTTACCCGTTACTACGACATTAAGCAGGAAGTATTCTACGCTGAGTTTTTGTGGAAGGATCTGGTGAAAGCGGCTAAGGTGGAAACTTCATTTGAAGAAATTTCAAAATACCCTGAGGTACGCAGAGATCTTTCATTGGTACTGGATAAAAAGGTATCTTACAATGAGATTCGGGATTTAGCTTTCAAGTCTGAGAAAAAATTGCTAAATCGAATTAATGTCTTTAGTGTGTATGAAGGGGACAAACTGGAAGCAGGTAAAAAATCATACGCATTGAGTTTCTTTATTCAGGACAAAACTAAAACACTCACAGATAAGGGTATTGATAAGGTCATGAATGGCCTGATCAGCACATTTGAAAATGAAGTAGGAGCAATTATCAGAAAGTAAATGGGCAACGAAACACTAAGAACTGAAATCAACAATCTGGAACGAAAGGTTAAACTTTTACTTAGTGAACACACACAGCTTAAAGTAGAGCTCCAAAAAGTAAGCAATGAGAACCGACAGTTGAAAGCTCAGGCTTCACAACAAGAAGCCAATCTTGCAAACTTTCAAAATCAAATGAAAATTAGTAAAATTGTAGAAAGCATGGTAGTCGGCGATAGCGATGCGAACGAGGTGAAGGATGTGCTTGACGACTATATTAAGGAGATAGATAAATGCATTGCTCATTTGGGTGAAGCTTAAATACCTGATGGCAGAATTATCAATAAAGCTAAAAATAGGAAACCGGGAGTACCCCATGAGGGTAAAGGCCGAGGATGAGGAACGTATCAGACGGGCCGGTAAGATGTTAAATGAAAAAATAAAATCTTATCGCAATCAGTTTGGTATAGAAGACAACCAAGACCTGCTCGCCATGGTGGCATTTGATTGCCTGGTAGACAAAATGAAAAACGAAGAGACTATAGAATCTACGGACGAAGTAGCACTTGACCAATTACGAAACATTAGCCAATTGATAGCAAACGCTATTTAAACCCCTCCATAATACAGTCCACACCCCATTCCCGGCCCTCCCCGACAGGCCATGTATGTGAAATACATACTTAAATTGATCGATGGATATATTATACATTTTGATTGCTCTGGGGGGAATACTCCTGGGGTTTGTCATAGACCGGGTCATACTCAAACGGTCTATCACCAAGAAGCTAAAAAGTGCTGAAGACCAGAAAAAACTGATCCTGAAAGAAGCCGAGGTAAATGCCGAAAGCATTAAAAAGGATAAAGTACTGGAGGCCAAGGAAAAATTCCTTAAACTCAAAACCGAATTTGAAGAAGAGGCCAACCGTAAAAAGAACCTTCTCATCACCAACGAAAACAAGCTGAAGCAGCGGGAGTCTTCCATCTCTAAGCAGATGGAACAAAACAAACGTGTGGAAGCAGAATTGGAATCTGCCAAAGAAAATCTGCAGGCTCAGCTGGAGATCGTAAGAAAGCGAAAAGACGAATACGAGAAGCTAAAAAATCAGCAGGTTTCGATCCTGGAGAAAGTATCTAACCTCACCGCAGAAGAAGCCAAAGCCCAGCTGATCCAGACCCTCAAGGATGAGGCCCGCACGGACGCTTCGGCCCACATCAAAGAGATCATGGAGGAAGCCAATATGTCGGCCACCAAAGAAGCCAAAAAGATAGTCCTTCAGACGATTCAGCGCACAGCCACAGAGCACGCCATCGAAAACTGTGTTTCTGTCTTCAACATTGAAAGTGACGACATCAAAGGAAAAATTATTGGTAGAGAGGGTAGAAACATCCGGGCACTGGAAGCTGCCACCGGAGTGGAGATTATCGTAGACGATACGCCGGAAGCCATCATTATCTCAGGTTTCGATCCTGTAAGAAGAGAAATTGCCAGGCTGTCGCTTCACAGACTGGTGCAGGATGGCAGAATCCACCCTGCGCGAATTGAAGAGATTGTGAGTAAGACTACCAAAAACATTGACGAGGAGATAGTGGAGATCGGTGAGCGCACGGTCATTGACCTGGGCATTCACGGGCTGCACCCTGAGCTGATCAAGCTGGTGGGCAGAATGAGGTTCCGCTCATCTTACGGACAAAACCTGCTGCAGCACTCCCGAGAGGTGGCTAACCTTTGTGCTACGCTTGCCTCTGAGCTGGGGATCAACCCCAAGCAGGCCAAACGTGCCGGACTTTTGCATGACATTGGCAAGGTATGGCCAGACGAACCAGAAAAGCCTCACGCCATTATAGGTATGGAGCTCGCACAGAAATACAAAGAATCTCCGGACATCTGCAATGCCATCGGGGCGCACCACGATGAAATAGAAATGACCACTATGATCTCGCCCATTGTGCAGGCCTGTGATGCCATCTCTGGCAGTAGACCTGGCGCCCGTCGTGAAATCATGGAACAGTATCTCAAGCGCTTAAAAGAACTGGAGGAAGTTGCGCTGAGCTTTGAGGGTGTAAACAAATGCTACGCCATTCAGGCAGGCCGTGAGCTCCGTGTACTGGTGGATGCAGAAAATGTGACTGATCAGCGTGCAGGAGAATTGTCCTTTAATATTTCGCAGAAGATAGAAAAAGACATGCAGTACCCAGGTCAGATCAAGGTGACCGTGATTCGGGAAACCCGGGCTGTGGCATTCGCCAAGTAGTAAACCGCTTTTTAAAATAATTAAAAAAAGTCCCGGATTAGTTCGGGACTTTTTCTATTTTCAGTCCTTTCCAACTAAACTCACCGCCATATGAAATTCCTAATTGATAGGGATAAAATCGTTATGCTGAACAAAACCTAAATCATGAAAGCGTTACTCCCTGTCCTCCTCCTACTGGCTTCAATGGCTGGAAATACACAACCACCTGCGCCAGATTATATCCCTGCCAATCACACCAGCATAAAAATACAGCCCATCCTGCACGGCACACTGATGCTGGAATGGAACGGTGAAGTGATCTACTCAGACCCTTACGGCGGGGCATCGAGGTTTCAGAACTTACCAGCGCCCTCCATGATTCTCATTACAGATATTCACGGAGATCACCTCAACCCTGAAACCCTCCTGGCGATCGATACTGAGAGCGCCACCTTTGTGGTACCACAGGCCGTGGCGGATCAGCTACCCGAAGAAATTACCTCCAAAGTCATTGTAATGAAGAATGGTGAAAGTAGGAAAGTTAATGACATACTCATCATGGCAGTGCCTATGTATAACCTGCCGGAAAGTGAAGACTCCCGTCACACCAGGGGCAGAGGAAATGGATATGTCCTTCATCTGGGTGGTAAAAACATTTACATCTCGGGAGACACAGAAGACATTACCGAAATGAGGGCACTAAAGGATATTGATGTGGCTTTCGTTTGTATGAACCTCCCCTATACAATGGACATAGATCAGGCTGCGAGTGCTGTACTGGAGTTCAGGCCAGCTGTGGTCTATCCGTTTCATTACCGTGGCCAGGGAGGTCTCAATGACATAGAAGGATTCAAGCAGCTGGTGAACAAAGGAAGCGACCAGATAGATGTCAGGCTCCGAAATTGGTACTCCGAATAAGGAAAATGCAATTATTTCATAACAACGAGCACTTCAGATTATGACCGCTTTATGCTTCGGTGAAGTTGCGGTAACATCCTTTGATGTGTGAGAAGTCAAGACTTCCTTTGACCTCCCAACCATCTAGTTATGAAATACACTTTAGTGCTATTCCTTTGTAGTGCTCACCTGGCCTCAATGGCCCAAACCTTCAATGCCAACGCCGCCACCTCAGGTGTGATTAGAACCTCTGAGGGCAAGTACGAGGGAATCATTGACATCAACCCCGCATCCAATCAGGTGCTCTGCCGAAGCGATGAAAAAACCCAGATATTCAGTGCCCAGCAAATCAAAGAGGTGAGGTATACCGGAACCGAAGGCAAAGAAACCCATTACAAAGGTTACGAGTTGGATGGAGAAGCTCACCTTTTTGAGGTGCTCTCTGATGGCAAAATCACCCTTCTCTTTAAGCCCGGGATTGTCAAAGATGACTATTCCAAAAGCACCTACCCGCCGTTTTTCACGGTGGGAAAAAAGAAGGAGCTCATCCCGCTCGAAAGAAAAAAAGACCTGATTGCGGCCTTCGGTGGAGACTCCCGGTGGATGGAGCAATTCATCAAAAATAACCAACTGGATCTGGATCAGAAAGAGGGTGTCTACCGGGCTTTCAGCTATTATAATCAGACTTTTGAAGCGACCAATCCAAGCCCTTGAATCACTTTTGCAGGAAATCTGCTATCTTCATTTTCCAAAAAATGAAATGAATGAAGCCTATTTTCTTAATCCCCTTGATTCTTGTTCTCGCCGGTTGCACCCCACAGTCTCCTTCAGAGTCATTTGACACATTGCTGTCTAACCTCCCGGCCAAAGTAGGAAAAACGGAGTATTTGAATACCCCTTACGTTACCGCAGGTGATCGGCTTTACGCTGTGGGCCATCAGGATGGGAGTTTTCCAGATCTGGGCTGGCACGTCACAGGGGAAATGGGAGGTATTTGGGATCATCCCATCAAACTAATGGATGGGTTCGTGCTGGGGATCAGTACCGGGACGGTTTACCACTGCCTCAACAACGCTGAGGAATTCATCAATTTTCCGATGGCCAATCAGCATAAGTTTTACCCGGCTGAGTCCATAACTGTCACACGTACCCAGTTCGTACCCGACCAAAAGGAAGGAATGATCATTGAATACATTCTGGAAAACACTGGAGATGAAGCATTGAATCTAAAAGTAGATTTCACTGGCATGGTAGACCTGAGACCGGTATGGCTCTCAGAAAGGATCAATCAGGAAGATGGAAAGGATTTGGCTGATTTTGACCAGCTCACTGGCACCTGGTCTGCCCGGGACTCGCTCAACTCCTGGCACACAGTCTTTGGGACCGATCAACCCATTTCTGCCTGGCAGCAGCCAGCATCTCAGTGTAGCGATAGCCGCAAGGGCAACGGAATTGATCTACTGATTCAAAGTGAAATCGCACTCCAACCACGTGAGCAAAAGGTGGTGCGGTATTTCATAGCAGGGTCATATAGCTCACAGGAGCAGGCGCTGGAAACCTACGAGGAAATTCAACAGGCTAACACCCTTCTTAAACAAAAAATAGCCCGGTACGAAGCCATTGCCAATACTGCCAAACTCGCCATTCCTGATCAGGAAATCCAGGAGATGTACACCTGGACCAAATACAATACCGATTGGCTTATGAGGGATGTAGCTGGTCAAGGTCGCGGGCTTTCTGCCGGCATCCCCGACTACCCCTGGTGGTTTGGCACGGACAATACCTATGCCCTCCAGGGACTGCTGGCCACCGGCGCTCATGAAGAAGTCAAAGCCACCATTGAGCTCATCCTACAGCTCTCTGAAAAGGTCAACGACAATGGGAGAATCATGCATGAAGCTTCCACCAACGGGGTAGTTTTCAATCCGGGAAACCTCAACACGACACCCTATTTTATCCATTTACTGTGGCAATACTATCAGTGGACCGGAGATACGGACATGCTCCGAAAGACCTACCCCACGGTGCAAAAGGGGCTGGAGTGGTTGGAGCAGGAAGATAAAGACGGCAACGGATACCCGGATGGTGCTGGTATGATGGAAATCCATGGTTTGCACTCCGAAATGATCGATGTGGTGGTGTACACCCAGGCCGCTTACGCAGCAGCCTCTAAAATGGCCCATACCCTGGGTGATAGTTCCGCGAGCGAGTCCTATCAGCAGCAAGCGGAGTATCTGTCCAGAAAGATCAACGAAGAATGGTGGGTACCCTCCGCCGGCTCGTTTGCCGACTTTCGGGCCACCCGGGTGGAAACCCTCCAGCTCATAGACGCTGCCATTGTGCGGGCA
Organism: Marinoscillum sp.; assembly: GCF_040222955.1. Taxonomy (GTDB): domain Bacteria; phylum Bacteroidota; class Bacteroidia; order Cytophagales; family Cyclobacteriaceae; genus Marinoscillum. Next base: position 84,228 of record NZ_JAVKCA010000017.1, read on the forward strand.
GACACCATCCAAAAGCCCTGGGCCGCGGAGGAACTGAAAAAACTCAAAGTGCAGGTGGGCAGACTCAGGGACAATCGGGTGCAAAGCCAGGTAGTGCATCACAACTGGGTGGTAAACACGCCCATGGAGCTCGGTATCGCGGATGCCGATAAGGCGGAGTTGGCTCTGGAAACTGCCAGAAAATACACCAATCCCTTTGGGATGTACGTGACCGGCATAGACAGGGACGAAAGCCAGGGTAAGGCCTCCAAGTGGAAATCGTTTAGCTATGTAGGCGCCGTGATGACCCTCCCTACCGGTGTGCAAGCCATCAGCGAAGCCCGGTATGGCCATGCTGATGCTTCATTGGAGTACCTGAAAAAATTAGCCAATGGGTTTGGCTATGCACTGCCGGGTTCTATGTATGAGGTAAGCCCGGACTATGGCATGATCGTGCAGGCCTGGAACATCTACGCTGTTGCCACGCCGATAGTGTCCTATTATTTTGGCGTGAAACCTGAGGCAGACAAAAAATTGGTCACCTTTGAACCCAATTTCCCATCTGGGTGGGATGATGTGAAGCTGGAAAACATAAAAGTGGGAAACAACCTGATCTCCTTCGAAAAATCAAAATCCGGATTTGTCATCACCCAAACTCAATCGGATTGGAAGATCATTCTGTCGTCACCTGAGCTGAAAAAGTCACCATCCATCAACGGGCAGCCATCTCAGCTTTCTTCCACCGTTCTTGAGTTGACAGGACTCAGAAATGAAATCACTTTTGGCAATCTGTAAAACCACATGCGTGCCCCATATTGAGAAAGATCCCCTCATTTTGAAATGATCACTCCATACCAAAACCCTCCTCAGACCAAATAGATACCACCTATCGATTCTGGAAAGGCTTTTGTAAGCTCATAATACAAACAAACAACATCAATTATGAGATCTTTGCTATATCTAATTGCAGTCATCCTGGTGATCGGATGGTTACTCGGGTTCTTTGTATACAGTCTGGGCGGTCTGATTCACACGCTGCTGATCATCGCGTTAATTTCACTCATTTTGGGAGTGATCAAGCGTGCATGACAGCAAATGACATAAAAAAGGGCCGTCAACCAACTGACGGCCCCTCAACCTTTCACCTAACCTTAACTCAAACTTCTTATTACTATTTCAACCTGATCTGGCTGCTGCCTACAAAGGTGCTGTCAGAGAAGATATCGATCATGTATACGCCACCGGCCAGTTTCTGCTCGGGTTTGTATGTGAGTACCACACGCTTCTTATTGCTTTTGTCTGAAATGCTGCTGAAAGTATCATTGATACTGGCCATCACTTCTGAATCACTGAATTCAAAATCCTCTTTAACTGAATAGGTAATGGTCTTTGAATTGTTGCTGGCTACTGTGTTACCATCTGGTGAGGTAATCTTGAACGAAAGCTTTTCGGTCATCTCCGTGGGCACATCAAAGCCCAGCAATATTTCCTTAGTCCTTTTTGAGTTCACGGTGAGTTTGTTTCGCTTCTTGTGAGCTTCCACACCATAATTCTCGGAAATAAGTTGGGACAACACTGTGTTTCTGGTCACCAGATCCTCATGAGTTTCCTCCATCATCGCGATGGTACTCTTGAGGTTCCCGTTTTCCTTCTGCAAGGCCACCAGTTGCTCACTTTGTCTGGCTATTTCCTCATTTAGTTTGTTTCTGATAGCCTGAAGGTCCGCCAGCTGCTTTTTATAGTCGGCGGTAGCGGATTCACCTTTTCGCGTGTGATTTCTCAGCTCACTCTCCTTCTGCTGTAACTGAGTCTCCAGGGTTGATAATTTTTTATCTAAATCCGCACTTTTCCCTTTGTATCCAACAATCTCACCTTTCAACTTCTCTATTTCTTTCGAAAGCGCAAGCTTTTCAGAAAGCATCTTCTCCGTTTTTACTTTCTCAGATGTCAGTTCATCTTCAGCAAGGTTTTTTAGAGAGAAAAAATAAACAGCAACACTACATGCAAGGACGAACAAGAGGGTCACTATCACTGCAGTAACGCTCTCTTTAGATTTTGTAATCATGGGTTTAATATTTTTCTTGGTTTAGGAGAGAAAACGAGGCAGGGATTAAGCCCTCCTAAGGAGGAGATTAAAAAAGGATTAAAATCCAATGTACTCGAAAGAAATGCTCACCTGCGTTCCCTCGCCGATGCGTGACTCCAGGGAAAATGTGCCCTGGTGCAACTCCACGATCTTTTTGGACAGGTTCAGGCCTATTCCACTTCCGGAAAATCCTGATGTGTTTTTTCCCCTATAAAAGGGCTGACCGATCTCCGGAAGATCCTCAGGTGCGATTCCCACCCCCCTGTCCTCAACCCTCAGACATAATCCAACTGCACCAAGTGCCACCAACACCCGTACATCTTTACCCTGAGAATATTTACAGGCATTTTCAAGCAAGTTTTGGAGGACACTCCTTATCAGCTGCTCGTTCCCCATGATGGTGAAAAACTGCTCATCATCTATGTCGGAAGAAAAATCCACAAGGATATTGTTCTGAAAGTGTCTGGAGATCTCACTGATGGCCTGCCACAGTATAGAATCCACTCTGATGGGCTCAAAGGTCTCTCTGAATGCATCTACACGAGCCAGCAGCAGCAACTTACCAGCCAGTGCAGAAAGTTCCTGGATGTCGTCCCGCACCGACTGTAAAGTGCCCTTGTAATGCTCCGCCTCCCTGTCTTTGAGCAAGGCCACATCTACTTGTGATAGCACGCTGGTCATGGGTGTCCTCAATTCATGAGAGGCATTGGTAATGAAACTTTTCTGGCTCTCAAAGGCACTTTGTAGCCGATCAAGCATTCGGTTGAAGGTGATCCCCAAAGTGGCAATTTCATCCTTTCCATTGCCTTCGGAAACTCGCCTACTGAGGTTGCTGATTCCAATCTGATTGACCTCCGCCACTACTTCAGAGATGGGGCGCAGGGCATTTCCGGCGTACACCCTGGCGGCCATGGCAATGACGACAAGGGAAATAAAAAATACCGTAAGCAGGATATTCCGAAGGTTATCCAATTTTCTGAAACCGTACACATCCTGGCCAGCAGCCACCACCACAAACCGCTCATACTGATCTGTGTACAGCAGTCCCAGCACTTCCACCTCTCCCTGCCTCCAGCGGTATTCCCCTTCAATGCGAATGTCGTTGAACCGTTCCTCATCCATGCGTATGGAATCCTGAGTGTCTGTGCTAAAAATCTCCGCATTGTTATAGTCGTAGATCGTGATGCGCTCCCCTGGAAGCTTGATCGGATTGGCATCTTCTATCTTCCGGAGGAGCGAGGCGTCTACCTCCTCTACTTCTATGAGCAGTTTGGCAGCTGTACTCGCTCTGGTATGCAGGCGCTGGTAAAACTCATCGTGTCGAAACTGGGCTGATGAATAATAAATTGACAATGAAGCCAGCACCCAAAGCAAGCCGAAAATCAACACAAACCTCAGTACGAGTGTGTCCTTGATATTGATGGCCGGGGAGCGGAATTTAAGCCTAAGAGAGGTCATCCAGAAAATAGCCCATGCCTACCCGGGTATGGATCAGTTTGGTTTCAAATTGTTTGTCAATCTTCTTGCGCAAAATGTTCACATAAACATCCACCACATTGGTGCCTGGATCAAAGTCCAGGTCCCACACTTTCTCAGTGATCTCCATTCTGGAGAGCACCTTCCCCTTATTTCTCATGAGAAACTCGAGCAGCGCGTACTCCTTTGCCGTAAGGTCTATATTCACGCCCGCCCTGATGGCGGTCTTCCGCTCCATATCCAGCAAAAGGTCTCCGATTTTTATACGCTCCTTTCCAGTATAGGGTAGATTCCGCTTCAAAATGGCACGTATCCTTGCCAGAAGCTCTCTGAAATCAAACGGTTTCACCATGTAATCATCCGCACCAGATTCCAGCCCCTCCACTTTGTCATCTGTGGTGCCCAAGGCCGTGAGCATGATGATTTTCACCGTAGCATTTTGCGTCCGGATCTCCCGACAAATGTCAAATCCGTTCTTCCCGGGGAGAATCGCATCCACCAGTACCATGTCAAATTCTTTTTGGCCGAAAAGCCTCAGCCCCACATTTCCATCATAGGCTATGTCCGCAGCAAAACCCTGCTCCTCCAGTCCCATTTTCAGGTGGTTGGCGACCTTCACTTCGTCTTCAATGATCAGTATCTGCATCATGCTGATGCTGAGAACGGAAATAGAACAGATTGGTTGATCCGGTCAATTAAATACCCGAAAACACACGCTTACAACAGCTAAAAGCGATAATCAATTACCTTTGGCGCGCATGAATCATCAACTCGCTCACTTTCTCCAGCTCGGTCTGGCTATTTTTATCATGTCCAGCTCCGGTACTCTGGGCAGGTATATTGAACTTCCCCCACCTGTCACCATCTGGATGCGATGTATAATAGGAGCGGTAGCGCTGTTTATCGTTTTGAAAGCAGGAAAATTTGACCTGCGCATAGGCAACCGCAAAAACTTTTGGCTCCTTTTTGGTAGCGCCCTGCTCCTGGCTGCTCACTGGATATCGTATTTCTATTCGTTAAAACTCTCGACGGTAGCCGTAGGTATGCTTTCACTTTTTACCTATCCTGTGATCACTGCATTTCTGGAGCCGCTTATTCTAAAAACCAGATTTCAAAAAAGCAGCCTGGCATTTGGGATGCTGGCCTTCGTGGGTGTGGCATTGCTGGCACCAGAGTTAAGTTTTGAAAATGACTACACGTTAGGTATAGCCATCGGGATCTTTTCGGCTCTTACTTACTCTATACGAAACATATTGATGAAAAAACGTGTGGCCGAGCAATCCGGTATTACCCTGATGTTTTACCAGCTCCTGTTTATCACACTGCTCATTTGGCCAGGGCTATTCCTTTTTGAATTTGAGCCGGCACAGGTTTCCATTAACTGGGAGGCCTTACTCATCCTCGGGTTATTCACTACAGCCGCAGGTCATACCCTGCTTGTCCTGAGCTTCAAGCACTTCACCGTGAGTACCGTAAGTGTCATCAGCGCACTCACGCCTCTGTTAGGTACATTTTTGGGTTATCTTGTCCTGCATGAAATTCCCGCCGGCCGTACTTATATTGGAGGATCACTGATCTTTCTGACCGTAGTGGCTGAGAGTTTGAAATCCATTTTTCAAAATCGAAGGTGACTATTCACCCACCGTACCAGTGAACACCCGTACATTCGGGTTCAGCGGATTGCCTGAGGTTCGCCTGAACGATACCACTTGCCCCACATGCCAGAGGGCGTCGGCAATGGGACCATTGATCTGATTCCAAAAGGGGAAAATTGTTTGCTCCTCACCTCTCTGAAAAATCACCGGAAAGTCCTCGAGGTTTGCTTTCTCCCCTTTCAGGTTTTGGCTAGCCTCAGCGATATTTTCCAAAGTCCGGGTCCGCAGTTCTTCAAATGAAAGCGTGGTAACATCTTCCGGACTGTGAGCAATCATCCGGGTAGAATTAACCAGAATCAGTGTGAGCCCAAAAATATGCTCCAGCGTTTCACGAGTGGATCTGGCCTCTTCATTCGGACGAAAAGAAAGATCCTCTGCCCTGAGGCCGTCAGTGGCCCAATAGTATCGAAAACCCAATCCATCCACCATCCGGGCAGCTACTGTCTCCGCCGTAAACTCAGCCGGATAATCAGGAATGTTTGCGTAAGAAGTCTCAACCTCCTGAGCAGAAACCGCGATCAGGAAAAGAACTGAGGATAGAAAGGTGAAAATGTATTTCATATGCTTTTTAGTAAAAAACGATTGGCTATGGGGCCCACCCTGGATATTTACTCAGCGGTAGGCGATCACACAATGGATTCCCCATTCAAATCAGTCGTGAGAATTTCACTCATATAATTCAGATAGGGCCTCATAGCTCTGAATGAATCGTTTAAGATCTGGGAGAAATCAGTGGACAATACCTCAGCATCGGTGAAATAATGCTCCACCACAAACTGCTTCTGCCGAATGAGCGCAATGGCCGGATCATCAATAGAAAACCCTTTGGGTGAGGTCTTAACTGAAGCTCCTTTCAATCCACCGAAATACTGTTTGAAGTCTTCCTGATTGAGCACCTCCCACAATGGTTCTGGGTCCTGACTGATTTGCTTTCGGATGTGTAGCAAGTCGGCCGCATTCGGGCCGAAGAAACCGCCGGCCACAAAGGATCTTCCCGGAGCAATCTCAAAATAATATCCTCCCCTCAGAAGTGCCGTGGCCCTCCGAAAACTCCCGGCCCAATAATCCTTATAGGGCGTCTTATCTTTGGAGAAACGCACATCCCTGTAAATCCTATACACCCGACCTCCGGCTAATAAATCGTGCTCATTCATGAGTACTTCAACCTCCCTTGCCAGAGCCTTTACTTCCTCATGGAAAGTGTCATACTCGTGCTTATGGTCAGCAAACCACTCCCTGTTATTGTGGAGCCTCAACTCATTAAGAAACCTGAAGTTGGCTTTGGATATGGGCATTTTGATTTGTTTTTATTCTTTGCTCCCCCGAAGATATCCAAAAAACCATCAGTCCATAAAAAAGAAAGCCGACTCAAACGATTGAGTCGGCTTTCTGCTATAGTATTGAAAGAAGTATTATCTCTTAATCAGTTTCTGGACTTCATTTAATCCATTGCCATCGTTCACTCTGACAAAATAGAGTCCCTTCTCCAACGAGCTTACGTCCACATCAAGCTTCGTCACGCCTTCTAATCCGCTCCACGCTTTTTTGAGAACCACTCTGCCCTGAACATCATGGATGACCATTTGTACCTGGGCATTTTCATCCACATCCACCATCAGAGCTATTCGGTCGATAGTAGGATTTGGATACATATTGAAGCCATCAATGTCCACGCCATTGTCCATATCAACCACTCTTCGCTCCATATCCAATGCTGCTATGGAATTACCGGCAGCCTTGGCACCACTACTGATCCCTGTTACAGTCACTCCATCAATATAGATCTGATCATTGTTGCCACTGGCGTCACACTGGAATCTTATCTGTGCATTACTCGGGAAAGTATAGTTAGAAGCATCCAATGTCACAGTAGCAACGTAAAAAGTGTTATTGTCAAAGTTGGTGCCACGTGCATAGCTAGCCACTGTGCTCCAGGAACTGCCATTGTAATACCGCACCCAGAAATCCTCACCATTCTCCATGCTATTGGCATAGAAATAAAACTCTATAGAAAGCTGGTCATATGCGCTTACATTGAGTGATCCGGAAGTCATAGCAGAAGCTGTACCCGAATTATCTCTTAGCTGGATACTATATGATCCTTCGTAAGATCTGGATCCTGAGTATCTGGCCACATCACTACCACCATCAGACCAGCCATCCCATCCTGACTCGAAATAACTTGTCAACAACACGTCAGATCCACCACCGCCCGCAGATAGGGTAGTTGCAGAAACCGTGCTTGCAGAAGACTCATTGCCTGCAGCATCTTTAGCTTTTACAGAAAGTGAATACGTAGTGGCAGATGATAATCCGGTAACGGAGTAGGAAGTACCAGCAGTGCTGCCATCCAAACTGCCATCTACAAATACATCATAACCAGTCACACCTACATTGTCCGATGAGGCACTCCAGCTCAAGTCCACTGAGGTTTGAGTTTCATTAGAAGCTGATAGAGACCCCGGGGCAGTTGGTGCCTCAGTATCAGGTGTAGGTCCACCGCCCTCTACACAGTAGCTGGTATTTTCAGAACTTGAGAAGTTTCCTCCTGAAGCAATCACCGTGCTATTGGCATCTGTCAGTGAATAAGAGCCGCTTCCATAGGAGCAGCAGATACCATCTCCATAGGAATCATTGATGGTAAATGAATAGCTGCCACTACCAAAGTCGAATACTTCTGTGATGGTTTGTCCACTTGTGCTGTATCCACTTCCTGAAGCCACTGTGGAGCCATCTTTGCTCAGTGTCCAGCTTGTTTCAGCGGGATAGTTATCCAATGTAAGTGAAAGTGTTACCGGTCCGGTGTTGCAATTGCTACCTGTGGTAGTTACCATCAAATTAGCAGAGTAGGCTCCGCTTCCGCTGGCACACTTAGATCTTACCTTAGTGGTGTAGGTAGTTCCGGGGGTGAGCCCTGTGATGGTAGTAGAAGTACCGGATGTGCTGGTCACGGTGCCGTCCACGCTCACGTCATATCCGGTAGCACCAGACACGCTGCTCCATGACAGTGTGAAACTATTGTCCCCAATGTTGGACGAAGACAAACCTGATGGCGCAGCTAATGTACATCCACCAGAAGATGTTCCCAGCGTTTCTCTGGCTCCTCCAGGTTCAAAAATAGCATCCATTCGAGCTTTCTGTCCGGCAGAAAACATGTACATGCAGGCATCGTCCACATAGTCCATATAGTTCATGAACATATCGCTGGTATATCCGCCATTGTTATTACATGACTTGGATGGGTAGCTTGGGCAACCGTAGTTGGCCCCACCTGCTGTAGGTGTATCTGCCACAAAGTCATCCGCGTTACAGTTGCCATCTCCCCAGATATGTCTCAGGTTCAGGTAATGCCCCACCTCGTGAGTCGCTGTTCTTCCCAGATCAAAAGGAGAGCTGAGGTAAAAATTCTCCCCGGCACCCTGTCGGTCGATGCTTCCGAAATACTGTGGTGAAATTACCACTCCATCTGTAGAGCTTGGACCGCCTGGAAACTGTGCGTAACCGAGGATTCCTCCACCGATATTACACACCCAAACGTTCAGGTATTCATCCGGACTCACTACATCCACTCCGCCCTGAGCAGATGATTTCATGGCATCATTGGTTCCCCAGGAAGTCTTAGAACTTGACTTTCTGGTGATCTGTGCCAAAGAAAATTCTATTTCGATGTCCGATGCCAATGGTGCAAACTCTGAAGGAGTAAGACTCACATCAGCATTCATTTTCCTGAAATCCTCAGTAAGCACATCAATCTGAGACTGGATCTGAGCATCAGAGATGTTCTGCTGTGAGGTGTTGTAAATAACATGCACGATCACCGGGATATTCAAAATTCCGGTTCGCTGATTGGCTTTAGCTCCCTTGGCCAGGAAGTTTCTGGTATGCTCTTCGACATTTTTTCGAAGCTCGAAGGTCTTCGGATTGGCATTTTGCCGATCAAAAACTTCATCTGAGGCACATAACCTCTGATTCTGGGCATTTACTGTAAACGCCATAAGCAGGACTGTACCCACTGTAAGTAATAGTTTTCGCATAATGAATTAGGTTTTAAATGTGAAAAACTCACAGTTTCTGATTTGCGAAAATCAGTCGCCGTGTCAACTTACTATGCTGGTTGGGTGGGTGCCGAAAGAGATTCGTCTGTCACAGATTGGTCACCTTCAAACGCGCCAAAGAAACAGAATTTACTTTCATAATACCAAAACTATCTCCCTGTTTCTGGCAATTTTTATATCGCTTGCAATATATCCTTACATTTTAGGTGGGGGAATATAAAATTTCCTTTGGAACGTTGATAATTTTTGAAAAAGTGTAAATATCCCATTTAATCCAGCCTTTTATCGACCTACCAAAGCCTGGTGAGCATATCGACCAATAACAAAAAAAGCCCTTCACAGTTATGCGAAGGGCCAAACGAGGACTGGAATATTTAGATTCTACTAGTTTACGCGGTTGCTTTGAGTACTTTACTCTTTACTGAGGTGATCTTATTAATGGCATCAACATAGGCTTTGACTGAGGCTATGATGATGTCCTTATGAACACCGAATCCCATATAATGCTGATCCTGGTACTTCACACGCAGGTGAACCTTGCCATCATCATTTCTATTGCCCATGGATTGCACCAAAAACTCATCCATATCAAACACTTCACCTAATATTTCATCTACTGCTCTGAATGCCGCATCTATTGATCCGGTACCTGTGGCAGATGCATGAATAATTTCTTTGTTGACCTCCAACTCTACTGTGGCCGAAGGAAAAACTGACTCCCCACATATAATCTGGACGTTTTTCAACTTGATACCACCTTCCGGAAGTGAGCCTTCTATCAAAATGATCAGGTCATCATCAGTCACATCCTTTTTGGCATCAGCCATTTTCAAGAAGTCATCGTAAACTTCTTCCACACGAGCCTCTTCGAGCGAATAGCCCAATCTGTCCAGATGATATTTCAGTGCGGCCTTGCCACTTCTCGCGGTGAGAATAATGGATGATTGCGGGATGCCCACATCCTCAGGGTCTAAGATTTCATAATTTTCCCGATGCTTAATGACGCCATCCTGGTGAATACCTGAAGAATGTGCAAAGGCGTTTCTACCCACAATGGCCTTATTCGGCTGCACCGGCATTCTCATCATTTTGCTTACCAACAGGCTCAATGCATAGATGTGCTTGCTGTCAATGTTGGTATGGAGGTCCACATCCTTATGTGTTTTCAGAATCATGGCCACTTCTTCCAAAGAAGTGTTACCTGCTCTCTCTCCAATTCCATTGATGGTGACTTCTACCTGTCGTGCGCCATTCAGTACACCTGCCATGGTATTGGCAGTAGCCAGCCCAAGGTCATTGTGACAATGACAGGAGATAATTGCATTGTCAATCCCCTTAACATTTTCCTTCAAAAATTTAATCTTGGCTCCATACTCTTCCGGCAGGCAATAGCCAGTGGTATCAGGAATGTTCACTACAGTAGCTCCGGCTTTGATCACCGCTTCTACCATCCTCGCCAGGTATTCATTATCTGTACGCCCGGCATCCTCGCAGTAAAACTCAACATCCTCTACATACTTTTTGGCATACTTGGTAGCCGCCACAGCGCGCTCCAGGATCTTCTCTCTATCGCTCTTAAATTTGTATTTGATGTGGTAGTCTGATGAGCCAATTCCCGTGTGTATTCTTTTGCGCTTAGCATATTTCAAGGCATCAGCCGCAAAGTCTATGTCTTTCTCTACAGAACGCGTAAGTGCGCAAATAATCGGATCTGAAACCGCCTTGGAAATCTCGATGACCGAGTTGAAATCCATGGGGCTAGAAATCGGAAAGCCAGCCTCTATGATGTCTACACCCAAAATCTCCAGCTCCTTTGCTACTTCAATTTTCTCAGGGGTGGATAACTGACAACCAGGGACCTGCTCGCCATCTCTCAGGGTAGTATCAAACACATATACTTTATCACTCATGATATCTTCTTTAAAATGGCCTCAGATGTTTTGAGGAAACGATCCTTCCGCTGGCCGTGCATTCACACATTGATTTAATTCCTCGAAAGTATAGGGGAACTGGTGAAGCCAAAAATCAAATAATTTTTTAATTACGATTTCTATTATATCAATTCAGATCAAATAGGCTTAAATTGCATCCAAAACGTATTTTTAATTACTATGCCTAAAGAGCGATCAGATCACTTGTTCACCCTTATCCGATCCATGCGCAAAAATGAAAAGCGCTACTTCAAGGTGCGCAACAAAGGTCAGAATCAGGAGGATGCGAAATACCTGATGTTATTCGATGCCCTGGACAAAATGGAAGCCTTTGACGAGGACCTCATCATTCGGCAGAATGAATGGATTAACCCCCGCCAGTTCAGCAACCTGAAGGCCCATCTTTATAAAAAAATCCTCCAGAGCCTGAAGGAATATACCGCCTCCTCCAATGAGGACATTAACATCCGTGAACAGATCGATTACATCCAGATTCTTTTTGACAGGAGCCTGTACCAGCAGAGTATGCAGCTCCTGCAGAAGGCCAAGAAGGTGATCAAGAAAAGTGACAACCTGGAGCTCCAGCTGGAGGTGCTCAAGTGGGAGAAAAACCTGCTCCCCTACTCGATTGGCAAAGGCAATCAAAAACGGGTAAGTCAGGTGGTGGCTGAGTCCAATGATATTAATGAAAAAATAACGCGGGTCAACTTACTCACAAACCTCTCTGTGGAGCTAAGCGCGATCTATCTTAAAACCGGATACATCAGAAACAAGGAAGACCATGACAGGATCAGCAGCATCTTTTCCTCACAAATTCCAGAATGGAATCAGTCGAAGTTTTCCTTTCGTGAGCGACTCCTCTGGTATGACATTCAGCTAAGCTACTACAGCTTTATCCAGGATTTTCACGAGGTGTTTGAGTACGCCAAGAAATGGGTCAACCTGTTCGATTACCCCCCTACCTCTGCCTATTATTTTGAGATGTACTTAAAAGGGCTCAATCACCTTCTCAATGCCCAGGCAAGATTGCAAAAACATGAAGAATTTCAGGAAACTCACCGAAAGCTCAGGGATCTGGCCAGCCATCGTCTGGTGAAACTCAATGAAAACCTGCAAATAAGACTCTTTAAGTACAGCTACGCCCATCAGTTCAACGGCTACTTCATGGTAGGTGATTTTCAGCGTGGGGTCAACCTGCTTCAGCGAATAGAAAAGAGGCTGGAGGGGTACATCGGGATGCTCGACAAACACTCTGAGTTGGTGCTTTTCTACAAAATAGCCTGTCTCTATTTTGGCAATGCCAACTACCGAAAGGCACTTAAATGGCTCAATCGAATCATCAACTCAGAAGATGAAGACATTCGGCAAGATGTGCATTCTTTTGCCCGAATAGTCAACCTCATCACCCACTACGAGCTCGGAAACCGTGACGTAATTGACTACTACATTCGATCCACCTATCGCTTTTTACTCAAAAAACACGATCTACACTCCTTTCAGGAATATATTCTGGCTTTCCTAAAAAGCCTGAGCCGGGAGACCACTCAAAAGGAACTGATACAGGGTTTTGTCGAACTGAGAAATCAGCTAATGAATTTGGCTCAAAGCAAATACGACAAACGAGCCTTTGTCTACTTCGATATCATCTCCTGGCTGGAAAGTAAAATTGAAAATCGCCCTGTAGGCGAAATCATCCGTGAGAAGGCAATGGGACAGCAGGTCGATTAATGAGGATCAGTCCTTAATTCTGCTAAATTTCAGCGCTTTCAGCATAAAATCTGGCAACGGTTTCAATGGATCTCGTTTTTCTACATTCAGGAATACGCCCAGTTTTTCAATGATGGGAATTTTGTACACCTCGATCATCTCTATCAGCACACCATCCGGATCGTCAATGTAGGTGCAGTGAACGCGGGTGGTTCCCCCCATATCAAGGGTATCCTGAGTATCACAGGTAAATCCAAAGCCCTTAGTGGCCAACTCTTCGCCCAACGCTTTCATACCACGAACGTCTAATCCCACGTGTACAAAACCAACATCTCCCCAAATTCGGCCTTTGTAAATTTTCTTAGGCTGATAATCCATCGCCTGAATCAATTCTATGTAAGTGTCAGCAGACACTTTGGCAAAGCCCCCACCTGGAGGATTGGACTGTGTCAGGCGAATTCTTCGGAAGGATTTTTCGCCCCCGGGCAGTGATTTGAAATCTTCGAAAACCCCGGTTTCATCATAGACCACCTTATCATATCCCAATACATCGGCATACAACTTCAGTGAGTTATCAATGTTCGAAACACCAATCACACATCCATTTGGCCCACCTGTGATGTGGTGTCCCCTGGTATAGAAGTTGTGCCCCGGAATGATCTGAAATAACAAGCCATTGGGATCCTCTGCATAAAAGGTCTTCGCTCCATCTGGCATGTCCACTATTCCAGAGCGCAGGTTGGCTCCATGTTTCTCAAAATGAGCATATGCAGCTTCCACATCCAGAGCTTTTACCTGATTGATATAGATCCCAATGTCACCCAGCTGAGTCTCAAAATCGGGAGGACGTGGAGTAAAAGAAGTAGGATTGACCACCTCCATGGCACAACCACCCTGAAGGTTTAGGATCATCGTGGCACGCTTGGTAATGGTCTCGTTCTTGGTGTATACGTCCATCAATGGAGCAGGAGCCACACCGTCAAAAATAGGAATGTCCATTCCTATAAATTTTCGATACCATTTTTGTGAAACTTCAGAGTCCGAAACACCTACCCCGATGTGTTGAATACCATTGATGCGCTTGTACATGTCTATTTAATCATTCAGGTGGCTAAATTAACAGAATTTGTTGGTTTCATGAGTGAAATACACTCATGACGGAGATCACTTCTTTAACATTTTCTCGATCTCCAGCATCTCATCCCTCAGCCTGGCAGCTTCCATAAAATCAAGATCTTTGGCGGCTTTCTCCATTTGTTTACGCGTATCGGAAGCCAGCTTTTTTAACTGATCCTTATTCATGTAAGCAACTACAGGGTCTGCTGCCACAGTCAGCTCCACCTCATCTCCGGTATAGTATTTCTTGGCTCCCTTTTTCTTATCTGCCGCAGAGGTTTGTCCCAAGATAGCCTCCCGGTTCTTGATAATAGTTTTAGGTACTATGCCATGCTCCTCGTTGTAGGCTTGCTGGATACTACGGCGCCTGTTGGTCTCGTCGATCGATCGCTGCATGGAATCTGTGATCTTATCTGCGTACATAATCACCATTCCATTCTCATTTCTGGCGGCACGGCCGATGGTTTGAACCAGGGAGCGTTCATTTCTCAAAAAGCCTTCTTTGTCTGCATCTATGATGGTAACCAGCGAAACTTCGGGTAGGTCGAGACCCTCTCTGAGTAAGTTGACACCCACCAGCACATCAAAAACCCCCAAACGCAGCTCACGCAATATCTCCACCCGATCCAGGGTATCCACCTCTGAGTGAATGTATCGTGTCTTCACTCCTGCATTGCTCATGTACTTGGTCAACTCTTCTGCCATTCGCTTGGTGAGTGTGGTCACCAGCACCCGCTCCTTTCGTTCCACCCGTAGCCATATCTCCTCCAGCAGATCATCGATCTGGTTCACACTGGGCCTCACCTCAATAATAGGATCCAACAGACCTGTGGGCCTGATGAGCTGCTCCACGATAATCCCTTCTGACTTGATCAGCTCATATTCACTGGGTGTCGCACTCACAAACACCACCTGATTCAGCATGCTCTCAAACTCATTGAAAGTAAGCGGCCGGTTGTCCAAAGCAGACGGTAGTCTGAAACCATAGTCAACCAGATTCACTTTCCTGCTTCGATCTCCTCCCCACATCCCGCGTATCTGAGGGATTGTAACATGGCTCTCGTCCACGATCATCAGGTAGTCATCCGGGAAGTAGTCCAACAGACAGAAAGGTCGTGCGCCAGCTGTACGGCGGTCAAAGTACCTCGAGTAATTTTCAACGCCCGAGCAGTATCCGATCTCACGGATCATTTCCAGATCAAACTCGGTTCGCTCTTTCAGGCGCTTGGCTTCCAAAAAACGACGCTCCTCTTCGAAAAACTGAACCTGAGCCATCATGTCGTCCTGAATTTCCCGAATGGCCACCTGAAGCAAATCCTTGCCAGTTACAAAAAGGTTGGCCGGAAATATGCTCACAATGCGCTCTTCTGACAGCTTTTCGCCCGTATGAGGATCAATCCGCTGAATAGATTCTACGTCATCACCCCAAAAAATAAATCTATAGGCAAAATCAGCATAGGCGATGAAGACATCTACCGTATCCCCCTTTACGCGAAAGGTGCCCCTTTTGAATTCCACTTCTGTACGGCTGTACAGAATATCCACCAGCTGAAACAAAAATTGATTTCTGGGAATGGTGTCCCCTTCCTGAACCTTAATTACATTTTTACCAAACTCCTCGGGATTACCAATACCATAGATACAGGAAACAGAGGCTACCACAATGACGTCCCTACGACCCGAAAGGAGCGCAGACGTTGCACTTAGTCTGAGTTTTTCAATTTCCTCGTTAATAGAGAGGTCTTTCTCAATGTACAGATTCGTGGTGGGCAAAAATGCCTCCGGCTGGTAGTAGTCGTAATAGGAAATAAAATATTCTACGGAGTTTTCCGGAAAGAAACTTTTGAACTCACCATACAGCTGCGCTGCCAGGGTTTTGTTATGGCAAAGCACCAGGGTAGGTTTCTGTACCTGCTCAATGACATTGGCCACAGTGAAGGTCTTTCCTGAACCCGTCACTCCCAAAAGAGTCTGAGCACCTTCTCCGTTATTAATCCCTTCAGTAAGGTGAGCGATTGCCTTGGGCTGGTCGCCGGTAGGCACGTATTCTGAACTGATTTTAAAATCCATGGAGGTTTAGGAATTCCAAATTTCCCAGGCACGGTCGGCCTGTACATACAGCATTTCCAATCCGTTTTTAGTACGCGCTCCTCTGCTTCTTCCTTCTTTCATAAATGCCGTTTCTTCCGGGTTATAAACGAGATCATACAAGTATTGTTCGGCACGTATGACATCATAAGGTATGTCCGGTTTAGATTCCAAATTGGGGTGCATACCCAGTGGGGTGGTATTAACAATCATATCCACCTTTGAGACGTAGGAGGGATCATCCTTGAGATCCTGATAAACAAGGTCTCCCTTATGCTTGTCCCTGGAGACCACCATGTATTTAATGCCCAGGTCCAAAAAAGTCGCTTCCACAGCTTTAGAAGCACCGCCACCACCCAAAATCAACGCCTTTTCGCAGGTAATATTTCCTTGAAAATAGTTGACCATGGATTGTTTGAATCCGAAAAAATCACTGTTGTAGCCCACCAGTTTATTTCCCTCTTTCTTCACCACGTTCACAGCCTCCACCTTATGGGCACTGCTATCCAGCCGATCCAGAAACCGGCGTATATTCTCCTTGTGAGGAACGGTGACATTAACTCCCACCAGATCCGGATATCGCTCCCACAGCGCGGGAAAATCCTTCAGGTATTCTATCTCAAAGAGGTCGTATTTGTGACTTTCAGTAAGCCCGAGTCGGGCGAATTTTTCCTGAAAATACCCACGGGAAAAAGAGTGACCAAGCGGAAACCCAATCAAACCATATCTTTTCATTTTTAAGCTATTTTTTTTCCTATCCACTCCAAACCACCAACGATGATGATGCCAAGGGAAAAGAATATAATAGCTAAATATAGTTGATTTGGCTGACCTGTGATCGTTGTAAAGTCATTCGGGCTCAAATTCACGAAAACATCTCCGGATTCATCCTTCCAGGGCCATATTTTGTTCAGCGATCCCAGCATGAATCCTGCGAGAAGAGCCAACGTGACTCCCTTGTGATGAAGCAGAAGCCAATGAATAACCTTGGAGAAGGCAATAATCCCAACCGCACAGCCAGCAGCAAATACCGCTATAATGGCCAGGTCAAGATTTTTTACAGCGCCCAATACGAACTCGTACTTCCCTAACAGGAGAAGAATGAATGAGCCGGAAATTCCAGGCAGAATCATGGCGCAGATAGCAATGGCACCGGAAATGAAAATAAACCAAAGTTCTTCAGGCGTATTACCAGGGGTAAGTGAGGTAATCAGGTAAGCCAAAATGACTCCCACAAACATTGAAAGGTAAACAACCCAGCCACGCGTGCGGGGCATCACAAAGTACGCGGAAATAAGGATGAGTCCGAAAAAGAAAGACCAGACAGGGATGGGATACACTTCCAGTAAATAGGTAATGAGTTTGGCCAATGAAAAAATACTAATCAGCACTCCGGCAAACACATTGAGCAAAAAAGCTCCATTAATGCGCTCCCACAAACCCCTAAGGTCAAGTTTCAGTATTAGCTTCAATGCCACAGCATCCACAGATTTGATGGAGTGGATTAATTCTTCATAGATCCCTGTGATCAGTGCAATCGTACCCCCGGACACCCCGGGAATCACATCGGCACCACCCATGGCCATGCCTTTCAGGAGTAAAACTATTCTTTTCATACCATCAAAAAAGCCACCTGAGGGTGGCTAAATTTCTTATTTAAGACTATCGAGAAAATAATCGAATGTATCACCCCTCAGTCCAAGCCGGATGGTTTCCAATGGAATCACCTCATTGGGAGCAATATTTCCGAGGTTTACATTCGTTCCGATCAACTTGATAAACCACACCTGCTGGGCCTTTTGAGGGGCTTCCCATAATATCTTGTCTTCGGGTATTTTGGTAAGAATCTCCTCTACCAAACCTTGCCTCACTTCGCCTGAATCTCTGAACAGTCCCACATTTCCGCTCTCCCTGGCCTCTCCAATCACTTTCCAGGCACCAGCATCCAGTTCGGTCTGCATCTGCTCTATCCACTTATAAGGTGGGATGATTTTTGCTGCGTCCTTCGATCCTACTTCACTCAGCACAGTCACCTGCTTTGCCAGTGTACTGATATAGCCACACTTCTCGTCGTGATTCATCTCAATGGAGCCATCAGACACCTCAGCATACTCCAACCCAAACTGATCCAGCACTTTCTGGTAGTCTGAAAACTGATTTCTGACAATAAAAGCTTCAAAAAGTGTTCCCCCGAGGTAAACCGGAAGCCCTGCAGACTTATAAACAGCCAGCTTCTCCTTTAAATTTTTGGTGACGTAAGAAGTCGCCCAGCCCAGCTTCACGATATCGATAAAATCCCCGGATATGTCAATCATATCCTCCACCTCTCTGATACTGAGGCCTTTATCCATAATCATTGTATAACCAGTGTTACGTGGCTTGCTCGTACGGTGGGGTATTTGATTTAAATGATAATTCATAAAAGATGTTTTGACAGGGGATTTTTTGAAGGCACAAAAATCAGAAATTCTGCTCAAAATGACCTACCGATCTACTAATTGTTTTTTCGGTATTGTTCGATGATCTTGTATAGTGCTTTCTGAGTGTGCAAGTTGGGGAAATAATCAAACAATTGTAAGTGGCCCTCAAAGTCGAGAATAAGTGCTGTTTCGAGGCGGTTGATGGCCATCTTGTACTTCCCTCCCTCTATGAGGTATACTACGCTCCTGTAAAACAAATCTGCATCATCCGGACATTCAGCGAGTCCCTCTTCCACAGTATCCTGAGCGAGCTGGAAGTCCCCCTGCTCGTAATAAACATTAGACCAGTCCAACCATACCTGTGGATTTTCAGGATCCATCTCGCTGGCCTCGGCATAAGCCTCCAGTGCAGAAATGACATTACCCATTTTTGCCTCAGCGTCAGCCACGGCCTTCCAGTAAATGCCATTTTCCACATCAAGCTTGAGTGCCTTATTCAGGAAGTGAATGGCCTCGTACCACTTTTCCTGAAGCCCCAGACAAATACCCAGCCCATACCAGGCCTCATGATAAAGGTGATCGAGTTTAGTGGCTTTTTGATAATTTTTTACAGCCAATTCCAGCTGCTCCATTTTCTCGTATGCCGCGCCTATGTGACAATATGTTTCTGAAGTTGGCCCCTCAATGTCCATCGTTTTGGTATAGGCATTAAGGGCTTTGTCGTACTGCTCCAGGCTCATATAGGCATTACCCATGTTGAAGTGGGCACTGCTGAAGTCATCGTCAATGGCCACTGCATATTCGTAGGCATCAATGGATTTCTCAAACTGCTCGAGTTTATTATAGACAATCCCCAGGTTATACCAGGCGTATTCAGAGTACGGATCCTGATCGATAAATTTGTGGTAATAATCAAGGCTACTTTCGAGCTCGCCAGACACGTCCAGGCAATAGGCGAGTTCATACAAGGCATTTTCATTCAGCATATTAAACTCAATAGCTTGCTTGTAATTCTCGGCAGCAGCTTCATAATTGCCCATCCCCTGAAAAGCCAAACCGATGCTATAATACACCTCATCCTTGTCTTCTGCGAAATCCAGTGTTTTCTGATAACACTCCACTGCATCCTGATACTCCGATAGCAGGGAATGAATGGTCCCTTTTTGCATGAGCAACTCAGGATCATTCGGGTGATAATTAAGGGCCTCTTCCAGCTTTTCTATCGCATCATCCTGTCGGTCCAGTTTCACCAGAACATCCGCCAGCTCCATCAGCATATCCACAGAATACGGGTAATGCTCCAAGGCCACCTCACAAGCCCGCAATGCCTGATTGTATTTCTCATGATTCTGATAATAGGAGATGACCTGAAGAAAGGTCTCTTCGTCGAAGTAAAATGGCTCCTTATTTTTAAGGAACGCTTCAAACTTTCTCACCAACTCTCTCTCTTCCTTGCGCTTATACTCTTCTTGCATATAAAAAAGTTAAAAGTGCTTACATGTAGTTAAAACAATATACTTTAAAATTCAGTGCGGTTTATCAACACAGATCGAAAAGTTATCCACAACCAAACAATCAAATAAGTTCATTGTTCAGCACATTTTGCGGAGAAACTTTAATCTCCAATGACCTCTCAAAACCCTCCATTTGGCCTTTCCGATGTATATCTGACCCGAAAAAGTCCACCATTGCCTCCTTGAGTAATTTCATGGCCATCTTTTTAGGATTTGAACCGTAAAATCCATTCAGCGATGGTATGGAGACCTGCAACCTGACACCTTTCTCACGAATCTGCCTTAGCCAGGAGAGATCATCCTCCAAATACAAGTAGCGCTCCGGGTGTGCCAGGACAGGTACGTAATTAAGGGACTTGAGTTTGAATATCACCTCATCGAAAATGATGGGCTTGGTATGAAATCCGGTTTCTACCAACACATACCCTGCGGTTCCAAAACTTAGGATCGGCTCTTTTCTGTCTAACAGATCAATCAAATGAGCATCGATATAGTACTCCGCGGCAGCTTCCACCTCAATACTCATCTTTTCCCGGCTGAGGTGCTGTTTCAATTCACTCAGGGCATTCAGAATAGTCTCATGGGTATTTGGATAGTGATCTGAATAGATATGGGGGGTGGTGATAAGTTTTTTGAAGCCCAGTCTGGAAAATTCACGAATAATATCGAGCGATTCATCAAAATCACGCACACCATCGTCAAGATTTGGCAACAGGTGACTGTGAACATCAACCCGGATATCAATCCCTACTTTCTTAGAAAACCATCCAAACATATATACCCCGAACTGGCCACAAAGGTAAGGCTATTATTTAGATTCTTCGTAGTAGCCATAGCCGTAACCATAGCCATAACCATAGCCATAACCGTAACCCTTTCCACCAGCCTTCACTGAATTAAAGATTACCGTCAGGTTGGTAAAGCGGTTGATCTTTTTGAGGTTCTCGATGGATTTGACAAATGACCGCTTGGAATAGTCAGACCTCACCACATAAAGCTGGAGATCAGATTTTTTCATACTGAGTACCGCATCTGTCACCAGGCCTACCGGTGGAGTGTCTAATATCACCAGATCATATCGTTTTTCAAGCTCAGCCAGGATGTTGTCATACTCGTCATTAAGGATTAGTTCCGATGGATTAGGTGGATTAGGGCCTGCAGGGATGTAATCCAAATTCTGAATGGACGTACTCGTAATACACTCGTCAAGAGAATTTTTACCAATTAGCAGGGTGCTCATTCCCTTAAAATGGGCCTCATCACCAAAAGCCAGGTGCACTTTTGGCTTGCGCATATCCATGTCCACCACGCACACACGTTGTTTGGAGAAAGCCATCACGGCACCGAGGTTCACAGCAACGAAGGTCTTCCCCTCACCAGAAATTGTGGAAGTGATGGTAATGGTCTTCGTCACTTTATTCCCATTCAGAAATTCCATATTGGTACGGATGGTTCTCAGGGCCTCGCTAATGGCCGACTTGGAGCTAGGCATAATCACCAGCTTGGTCAGTGGCAATTTGTGCGTGGTAAATTCCGGAACAGACCCAAGTATGGGCACACTCACCAATTTTTCGAGCTCGCGGTAACTGGAAATGCTATTATGGAGCAGGTACCTGATCAGAAGAAAAACAAAAGAAATCAGGAACCCTGCAGCCAATGAAATACTGTAAATGATCGTAGGCTGGGGTTTAATGGGAGCTCCGGGGAGCGAGGCGGGAGATAGAATCACAAAATCAGTAACGGTGCCAGCCCTTGTAATCTCAAGGTCCATCTTCGTCCGCCAAAGTGACATCAGGTAGCCTTCATGCAGGTTATAAAATCGCTTGTTTCTATCAAAGCTCGTCCTCATGGACGGTAGTTCGGCGAAGATTTTTTCCAGGTAATCACTTTTGCCTCCCAGTCTCCTTTCCTTTTCTTTCAGAAAGGCAATGTGCCTGGGGATAAATTCCTCCAACGTATTTTGAAAGGACTCGATTTGATCATCGATTCCCTTGATGATGTGTGTGTTTTCGTTGTAATACCTCAGTTTCTCCTTACGCTCATTTAACAATTCCCTGTATCTGGTAAGAAAGTTGTTCAGGGATGCCGGTACCGGCAGGTCGGATCCGGCGAGCAGGGAATCATAGCCCTCAAAATTCTCATCAAACTCAATCGCCTCTAAGAGCTGATCCTCCAACTGACTCTGCGCAGAATCCAAATTAATAAGGCTCTGAATCACCCTTTGGATATCTCCTACCAGATTAAGGGTTCGATTCTCAATGATAAAATTTTCGAAATATGAATCGTATGTTTCGAGGGTGTCCTCAGTAAGCATAATTTGTGAATCCAGAAACTTTATCTTCTGCTCCAGGGTAATATTCTTTGCCTGACGCGAATAATCCAGATACAAGGTATCTACAGCTGTAAGCAGATCACGCGCCTTATTGCGATTGAAGTCCTCCAAAGAAATCCGAATGGTCCGGGCGTTAATATTCTCCGGGCTCACACTGATGTTTCTTTGCAAGTATCCAATCAGTGCATCTTCACTATTTACAGTAAAATAATACTTGCCACCCACTTCCGGGTAATTGAAATAGTCAGTCTTGTGAATGACAAAATTGAATCCGTCGGTAATGATATCCTCCCCATATGAATATGTCTGACTGACCTCATTCCCCTTGTCCATGTAGATCAATTCAAAAGTATCAGGGGACTTAATGTCCACATCAAAAGGCCTGTTGTAAAAGAATGAATTTTTTATTTTGTACGAAACCACAAAAGGGCTATTGCGATAGCGTTCATCTACCAGGTATCGGCCATAATAGTAATAGGAGACATCCATATCTATTACATCCACCACCTTGTCAAAGAAGAGTTTTGATCTTAAAATTTCAATCTCTCCTGAAAGGCCTGTTCCCATGGAGCCCTTAAACCCTGATGTGAGCCCAAGAGAAGTGGCTTCGCTCTCAAAATCCAGCTTCAACAAGGAGGTTGACTGGAAAACCGGTTTGGTATACCTCAAATAAACATATGCCAGGGAAACAGAACTACCCACAAAGAGGATGATCCACAACAAACTTTTTCTGAGAATGAACAAAAATTTCTCAAGGTCAAAGGAATTGAACAATTCATCTCCCGACTGGGTGTTCTCTATTTGATCGAAATCTTTCACCTGGTGATGTTCTGAATAAGTAGAAAGAATGCAATCACACTGGAGGTGATGCTGAGCACAGGAGAAATATCCCGTATACCCACCTGCCAGGCCCTTCTCCACGGTTCGACATAAATAATGTCTCCCGGCTCCACCTTGATGATGGTGGATTTCATGCCATCAACTGTGGTCAAATCGATCTGGTAAACCAGAGGATTGGAGAGATCACCACGGATCACTTTAATATTCCCTGCCTTCGCTCCCATGCTCAGGCCTCCATACAGGGCCAGTATTTCGGCC
The DNA here is from genome assembly GCF_040222955.1 of Marinoscillum sp. Classification (GTDB taxonomy): domain Bacteria; phylum Bacteroidota; class Bacteroidia; order Cytophagales; family Cyclobacteriaceae; genus Marinoscillum. The sequence goes on from NZ_JAVKCA010000017.1 coordinate 107,685, forward strand.
AATGTTACATTCTCATTTTCAAGCAAAATTACCTGACCTCCATTTGCGCCAAGCAGCACCACTCGCCTGTTGTTCACAGTCAGCTTTACAAAACAGTCCTTATAAAACTCATCATAAGCACTTTGCAGCACTATCTCCGCTTCGTTGACAGTAAGTCCCTCCAGTTTCACCCGATCTATTACCGGCAACTTCGCCACTCCATCTATCTGAACCAGGTACTCAAATTGTTGACGGTTGTTCAAGCGATTCTGATTGTTACCTCCTAATCCGGATACCTCAGGGTTGGGATCAACAATTCGCTCCCCGTCGTTCGTAAATAAGTTTAACTCGATATAATCATTCACCTGAATCCGATAGTTCTCCTCAGCCTTCTTCACGGGCATAGATAAATCCTCCTCGGTAAAATTGTCATCAAGCCGAAACATAAGATCCTGCTTGTAAACCTTACAACTACTTAAAAAAACCACACACCCAAGGAAAAGCCACCGCATCGTGGATATCTTAGAAATCATATAGAACAACTGAGTTTGATGGCGAAGATAAGCCAAAACCTAAAAATAGCCGTGATACTGTCTATTATAAGCCCGATACCAATTCATCTATCTTATCCCCATACCTAGCGATCACAAGTCGCTCATCAAACCGCTCCACAATGCTCTGACGGGCATTTTGCGCCATCTGCAATCGCTCCTCTTCACTGAGCGCAAGAAACAATCCCATCTTAGCAGCCAGGTCCTTGGGGTTTCTGACCTTGCAGAGAAATCCATTATATCCATCGATGAGCACATGATTGCACCCGGGCACATCGGTGGCTATCAATGGCTTACCCATGGCACCGGCTTCCAGCAGGGTACGCGGTGTACCCTCCCTGTAAGAGGGCAAGACCACCACATCGGCCCGTGCAATGTCCGACCTCACATCTTCAACATGTTCCTGATAGGTGATCAGCCCGTCACCTATCCACGCCTCCAACTCCCTTTTGGAGACTGTCCGGGAATGCTCCTCATCCAGCCCACCGATCAACCGAAACCGGGCCTTCCTCCCCTTCTTTTTCACAATCCTGATGGCCTCAATAAAATCGTAAATGCCTTTCTCCACCAAAAGTCGGCTGATCATTAAAAAAACAGGAACAGAATGCTCTGGTGCCGGCCCTGGCTTGAAATAATCAATATCCACTCCCGAGCCCGGAAGAAGACTTGTTTTGCTCATGTCAATTTTCACAAACCGGCCAAACTCATCCCGATCATCAGCATTCTGGAAAAACACCCAGCGATTGAACCGAAAAGCAAATGAATAAAGCGTCGTGGCCATTTTCTTTACCCAGCCTTTCCATAGGAAGGTGGTTCCCAATCCGCTCACATTGCAAATACACGGTATCCGGAGCCATCCGGCCGCCAATGACCCGTAGATATTGGGTTTGATGGTGTACGTCAGTACCACATCAGGCCTTTCCGCCTTCAACAGGTTCCTTAATTTCAGGAGCAGGACAAAATCAGTGACCGGGTTCATTCCACTGGCAGACATGGGCATGTGGATAAACCTGCACCCAATCTCCTCAAGCTTTGCCGAGTAGGCATCCTCAGGAGCTATGGTTATCACCTCGTCACCACGGTCAAGAAAGTACCTCACAAGACCCCTGCGAAAATTATAAATATTCCAGCTGGTGTTAATGATAATCGCAATTTTCATGGATGATACTGAGCAGCCTCCTGATTTTAGTTAATTTTGAACTTCCTGATAACAATATATGTAGTGAAGCACAATATCAGGGAATTTTTATGATAGAAACTAAAAAAGAACAAGAATACGGCGTACTGGTAGCTGTCACCCCGAAATTTCAGGCTGACGATAAGACACTTGAGTTTCTTGAAGAGCTGGAATTTCTGGTACAAACGCTGGACATCAAAGTAGAAAAAACCTACGCTCAAAAACTGGAGCGCCCGGACACCAAGACTTTTGTGGGCAAAGGAAAACTGGAGGAAATCAAGGAGTTTGTCAAGGCAAAGAATATTGGCAATGTCATCTTTGATGATGACCTCACGCCTTCACAATTGCGGAATCTTGAGAAAGAGTTAAAAGTAAAGATTTATGACCGAAGCTTGCTCATTCTTGATATTTTCCTAAAAAGAGCCCAAACAACCCAGGCAAAGACCCAGGTAGAATTGGCCCGATATCAGTACCTGTTGCCACGCCTTACCCGCATGTGGACTCACCTGGAACGCCAGAGAGGGGGCACCGGCACACGAGGTGGAGCCGGAGAAAAAGAGATAGAAACGGATAGAAGAAACATCCGAAATCAGATCAATGTCCTGCGAAAGAAGTTGGACAAAATAGAGACTCAGGCTGCCACAAGGAGAAAATCGCGGGATGGAATCGTGCGTGTGGCGCTGGTGGGTTATACCAACGCGGGAAAATCCTCCCTGATGAACCTCATCAGCAAGGAGCAGGTGTACGCCAAGGACGAACTATTCGCTACGGTGGACTCCACCGTGCGCAAGGTGGTGATTAATCAGATTCCCTTTTTACTGTCTGATACCGTAGGGTTCATTCGCAAACTACCCCACAACCTGATTGAGTCGTTTAAGTCTACCCTGGAAGAGGTAAAGGAGGCCGACTTCCTGCTCCATGTCATCGATGTGTCTAATCCGGCATACGAAGACCATATCCAGGTGGTGGAAAAAACCCTGGAGGAGATTGGTGCAGCCGATATCAAAACCATTAAAATCTACAATAAAGTAGATAAGGTGGAGGACATTGCAGAGCTTCATTTGAATGAGAATGGAGCCAATGACCAATCGATGTTTGTCTCTGCCAAAACAAAATATCACCTGACTGAGCTGCGGGAGCTCCTGGCCAAAGAGGTAAAGAAAGAGCACATCAAGATTTACCCCAATTACCTGGAACCGGAAACTTTCTGATTTTAGGGCGGATGGCGGTATTTTCAAACTGTTGGGGCCTCTGAGCATTTCAGATTCTGACAAATTATGTTTAAAATGGGTATCTGAAACCTCAGCAACATGCCCATTAACACTACTTTTCAGATTGGAGAACAGGCGGCCACCTATGATGCCATCGTTATTGGCTCTGGTGTCTCCGGCGGCTGGGCCGCCAAAGAGCTTACCGAAAAAGGACTGAAAACCCTGGTGCTCGAAAGGGGCCGCCCGGTAGAACATCGGAAAGACTATATCACAGAACATAAAGCTCCCTGGGAATTTGACCTGAGGGGGCAGCTCACCAAAGAAGAAAAAAAGGAATACTCACAGGCGGTAAGGATCGGCTACCTGGATAAAACCGCCCTGCATTTCTTTTCAAAGGACTCAGAGAGCCCCTATGTAGAAGAAAAACCTTTTGTATGGGCCCGGGGCTATCAGGTGGGTGGTAAGTCCATTACCTGGGGGCGGTATACTTTCCGCATTTCTGATCTGGATTTTGAAGCCAACCTGAAAGAGGGTGTGGGCGTGGACTGGCCCATCCGATATAAGGACATTGCTCAGTGGTATGACTATGTGGAGCAATTCGCAGGGATTTCCGGTGAAAAACTGGGCCTTGATCATCTCCCCGATGGCAACTTCCAAAAGCCCATGGAGCTCAATGTGGTAGAAAAACATCTGCGAAAGCGCATCCGTGAGCTTTACCCAGAAAGATACCTCACCATCGCCAGAGCAGCTGTCTTGACAGAGCCCATTGGCGAGCGGGCACCCTGTCACTACTGTGGCCCATGCTGGCGCGGCTGTAGCACGGGATCTTATTTCAGCTCCCTGTCTTCTACTTTGCCTGCCGCAGCGGCCACTGGCAACCTTACCATCCGCCCCTTCAGTGTGGTTCACAGCATCATTTATGACCCTGAAACCCGCAAAGCATCAGGGGTGCGGATCGTTGACAGTGAGACGAAAGAAACGATAGAGTTTAAGGCCAAAGTGGTCTTTGTGTGTGCCTCGGCTATGGCTTCCACCCAGATCCTGCTCAATTCTAAATCGGAAGAATTTCCAGACGGCATTGGCAATACCAGCGGCGTGCTGGGACATTACCTGATGGATCACCACCTGGGCATGGATGTCAACGCTACCGTCCCCGGCTTTCTGGACAGGACCACCCGTGGCAACCGCCCCATCGGCTTCTATATCCCACGGTATAGAAACATTGGTGGAGACTCAGATATGCCCGGTTTCTCAAGAGGCTACGGCTTTGAAGGATCAGCCTATCGTGAAGGGTGGTCACAAGCCTTTGGTATGGAGGGTTTTGGTGTGGATTTCAAAAACAAAGTAAAAGAAGCCGGAGAATGGAGGGTAGGGATGTGGGGATTTGGTGAAACCCTGCCTTACTACGACAATCATGCCCGCCTTCACCCCACCGAAACAGATGAGTTTGGCATCCCGAAGATGGTTTTCAATGCGGAAATCAAGGACAATGAAAAAAGAATGCGGCAGGATTGCCTGGACTCCATGGCAGAGATGCTCGAAAATGTAGGGTGTACCAACATCACGGCTGAAGACAATGCAGCCGGGGCCGTGCCAGGATTTGGCATACACGAAATGGGCACTGCCCGAATGGGAAGGGACCCTGAGACCTCTTTCCTCAATGGCAATAATCAGGCACATGAGGTACCCAATCTTTTTGTGACTGACGGAGCATGCATGACCTCTTCGCCATGTCAAAATCCGTCCATTACCTACATGGCACTCACAGCGCGGGCTGCTGATTTTGCTGTGAAACAATTAAAATCCGGAAATCTATAGCCATGGACAGACGAAAAGCATTGATCAATATGTCACTGAGTGCCGCTGGCATCAGCCTCTCCGCATCGCTCATTGCGGCACTTGGTAGTTGTGAATCGAAAAAGCAACTCTCGTACAAAGCCCTGACCTTTTCTGCTGAGGAAGATGCGCTGCTTCAGGAATTGGTTGAACTGATTATCCCCACTACAGACACCCCAGGAGCAAAAGCCGCTGGTGTCAACCAGTACATTGACCGGGTACTTAGCATGGTCAGTGATGCTCCTGAAAAAGAAGGCTTTGTTTCCGGCCTGGAGACCATCGACATTCTGAGTCAAAAACAGTTTGGTCAGACCTTTCTGAAACTATCACAGGAGGATCAGATCAAACTACTCCAGCAATTGGAATCAGAAAGCCAAACAGCGAAAGGTGGCTCTTTTTTCTCGCTGCTCAAGAGTATGACTATTTATGGCTACTATACCTCAGAAATCGGTGCCAGTCAGGAACTGATGTATGTCCACGCCACAGGAACTTACGATGGAGACATCCCTTATAGTGAGGTGGGGAAAAACTATTACTAAAAGCTGCCCATCGGAGGCAAAGCCGGGTAAGGCACTATCGCTTCTATGAGCATCATCACTCCATCTCTGGTGAAAAGTGTAAGCGTGATCAGTATACTACCAATAACCAGGGCTACCCCAATGTTATTTTCCCTAATCTCCTTAAACTCATCGATGGGTGTGAGCTTACTATACAAAAAGGTACTGAGCAGCCCAATGGAAATAGCTGCCGTGTAAGCAATGGCAATATAAATCCCCCCAATACCGATATACTTCAATGCCAGGATGAAGCTCTCACTTTGCTTGTCCAGCAGCCTGAAAGAAGACATCAGCGGTTGGATAATCCCACTCACCATGATGCCTACCGACAAGATAATAGACGCCATAAAAATGCTGTAGGCCACATTGAAAGCCTCAATGCCGTAATATTTTCGACCTACCCACTGCAAGAGCTTGAAGGTGAGGACCAGAATAAACACACCAATGGTAATGGCAGAAAAAATTTCAATCAGTCCAAGTATGGCGATGCTATAGTTCATGAGCGAGTGCAGTTTTCCAGTAGTTTACATTGCTTGTATTGGGAGGCAGCATCCCCAGCGGCCACCCCTTAGCGGTAGTTTCCCAAAAGTAGTATTTTTCCCCCTGGTGCAGCAGGTAATCACCGGTAGCGGGGGCTTTCAGCGCAAGCATTGCATGGGCATATTCATTACTTACCACAATCATCGGATCAAAATCCAATTCTTCGAGCATGGTATAGATGAGGACAGCCCGGGTGTCACAGTCTCCATAAAGGGAATGTATAAACTCATAAGGTGATAAAATTCCCAATGCCACGCTTCCCATACAGGGCCGCCCATCCGTTTGGATTTCCTTACAATCTTCCGGCACCACGAAACTATAGGGAATGTCCTGAACGAAACTCACAATCAACTCCGCCAGCTCAAGCCTGGTGAGGTCATTGCGATCTGCAATGGTAGCCAATGAATCTACCAAAAAACTGATGTCCGGCTTACTGTCAGTCACCAGGTTGGAATAAACCTCCGACCAAAATTCCAGATAGTTATCCCCGCGAAGGTTCATCGCCAATCGTTTTTTAGCCAACCGGTCACTGACGGCTCCTCTCGAATGATAGGCTCCACAAAAACTTCTGGATTGATCTACGAAATTCCAACCGCGGGTATGCAAACGATCGTTTCCGGTATTGATTATATCAAACCCATCAGAACATCTTTCCCCTGCGTCGGTCTTCTTGATGGTTTGAATCAGAATATTCAGGATGAAAAAAATGGCAATGAAATAGCCAACCACCCTCAAAAATTTTCTCATGCGCTAAAGATGCAAAACATCTTTATTTTTCAAACGATGGGCATCCAAATTTGTGCCTGGAGATGTCTCTTAACTCATGTCTTTTTTGATCAATTCATAGGAGGAACCAATCAGTCTCGCACTGTCGTGATAGATCACCACTGGCGTTTTGATCAAATCCGTATGTTTTCGGATGGCTTTCAGGGTATCCTCCCTGTCCAACTCCACGCCCACATACTCCTTCAGGTAAACCGCTGATCGTCGGTTGATTAAATCCTCAGGCTCCACTTCCAGTCGCTCCAAAATCTCCTGCAGCTGCCACTCGGTAAAGGTATGCGCTCTTACGTCGAGGGTTTTCACCTGATAATTTTTCAGACTTTGCGCGTAGGCGAGGGCTTCCCTATCCTGAAGATCATTGGAGTCATAGATGAAAAGCAGTTCATTTTCGGCTATTTCCATTTTCCTCTCTTTTACCCCCTCAACCACGCAAACCCGGTATTGTTTGATGGAAGGAGGAACAGAAACCGCTTAAAAGGGCGTTCAAAGGCTTTAAAATACCCTTCAGATGAATTGAATTAGATCAATAATTTCCTACTTTTGCTACCCGAAATTTTAAGGTCTCATAGTTCAACGGATAGAATAGAAGTTTCCTAAACTTTAGATCCAGGTTCGATTCCTGGTGAGACCACAGAAAAGCCCCCTGATTGAGTTTAGGAGGCTTTTTTTATGATAAGTAAAGTTAAATCACTCTTTCACACACCTGCACGCCGTCCTCAACGACCCGGAGGCAGGCCTGATGCTAACTTCTCCGTTTTCAGCGTTTAATTCTACTGCCAGCGGCATGTTCAGGGAGTCATCGAGGGTTGAGGTCCAGTAAACCGTTTGCTTCCCAAAGCCCAAAAAACGACCTGATTCCAAAAAACCAACAGGTTTGGGCCGGATGAGATTTGCACTGTTTCCCAGGGCCTGCCATTCATCCAGGGTAGGGACACGCCAGCCTTTGGGGCAAAGGGTATCACTGGCAATGGCACTGCCGGCATAATACACCTCTCTCCCACTGAGGTAGTAAAAATGACTGTGGTTTTTGTTAAATCGAAGGTTTTCGGCCATCCATGTTTTAGAATCCACCGAGACTGTTGAATACCGGCCATTGTCACGTACGTCGCGAAGGCTACTTTGTGCAAGGGCATATTGGCTAAAGACCAACAGTAAAAGGGTAATCGCAATCCATTTCATTGGTTAAGGGTATAATGGAGTCGATCATAAAGGCGAGTTCCAAAACTAAAGCAACAAGGGTCTCAATCCAATTTTTTCAACAAATATTGCTATCAACCTTGGCCCTGAATCACGGATAGAATGTTCCCGGACGGATCTTTGAACCAGGCTATTGCGGGTCCATGCTCACTTCTACTGATGCCTTTAGCATCCGTGTCTATTGCCCCCTTGTATTGTTCAAAGGTGACACCCTGCCTTATCAGGTCATCCACAGCCTGTTCGATATCCGCCACCACAAAATTGAACACCGTGAAAGAAGCCGGCTGATGATCCGGCTTTGGGTAAACCATTACCGTTTTATTCTCAGAAATGTGAAGTTCCAACAGGCCCATGGGATTGTCCCGGACATCCAGGCCCAGGATCTCCTCATAAAATTTTCTGGCCTTGCCTAAATCATTCACGGAAAAGCTGCTGAAAGTATCTAAATATTTCATGTCGGTTTTGTTAAAGGTTTATCTCATTCGTTCGATAGGGTGCTCCACCACATCCGGAAGTATCTCTGCGCGAAATCCCTGCTTTTCCAACATCCGAATAACCGTTTTAGGTTCAACCTCTCCCTCCGAACTAACCACCCTTAATATGTGATCGCAATCCTGAAGGTCAAAATTGGCCGTATACCCCATTTGATGATTTAGCTGCCTAATCAGGAAAGAGGCATCTTCTGTGCTCATCACATCCGTTTTGAAAATCTCAATCACCGTGTCATTTTTTTATTAAAAAAACAGTTCGGAGAACCCTTTACCCAAGCTCACCGAGCTTTACCCAAAGCTAGCCAGGGCAGTTTGGCTCGTTCATGTACATATCCGACAATCCAGTGGGTGAATTGCGACATCTCGGGAGATTATATAACTCTTGCCTCCGTGCACCCAAAATGGAATACGTAAACCGCTGATTGGGAGTTGAATCAAACAAAAAAGCCCCGGCATCATGTACCAGGGCTTTCCAAAAAGGAATTATAAAATGGTTATCTGCTCTATGAAATGAGTATTCAAAATATATCAATTAATGTCATTAGAAATTTTGAATAATTAAAAGAAGGGTGGTTTCTTCCTTTTATAATTATCAAAATCTAAATTTAAAAGAAAAAGAATCGTAAAAACAAATACCGCATTCTCTGGAGTCGCACAATGGATCCGATAAGAAGCAACCAGAGGACCAATCGAAGAATATTTTGGGCAACGATTGAAAATATTGAGATTGTCGTAACGAGTACGACCAAAAATTACCTATAAGAAATGGAAGATCTGATCGCTTTTTTTGAAAATGTACCGACCTGGTTTCGCTCACTGATTCTCATCGGTGGTATCGTGATATTTTGGGTTTTGGAAGGTGTATTGCCACTTTTCTCTTTTCAATACAAAAAAGTAAGACATGCCGGTTTAAATCTTTTTTTTACCTTCACTACAGCCGTCATTGGTTTTGGCCTGGCGGGGGTTTTGCTCATGGCCTCTGACTATGTCACCACCCATCAGATCGGCCTCTTATACCTGGTGGAAATGCCCCTTTGGCTACAGGTAATTGTAGGTGTTTTACTCCTGGATCTGATTGGTGCTTATTTCATTCACTGGACCGAACATAAGGTGAAATGGATGTGGAAATTTCATTTGGTACACCACAGCGACACCACCGTGGATGTCACTACGGGCCTGAGGCACCACCCCGGGGAAACGGTTTTTCGCATCACATTTACCATCCTGGCCGTAATGGTGGTGGGCGCTCCCATGGGCATCGTGATGCTCTATCAGTCGCTCTCGGTTTTGTTTGCGCACATCACCCATGCCAATATCAACATGCCGGCACGGATAGATAAACTGCTTTCCTTTGTATTTGTGACCCCAAACATGCACAAAGTACACCACCATTTCACCCAACCCCTTACCGATACCAACTACGGAAACATTTTTTCTTTCTGGGATCGCATCTTTGGCACCTTTGCGAGCGTTGAAGATACGAGGAGTCTGAAGTATGGCATAGATACCCATATGAAGCCCGAAGAAAATGACCACCTGGGCAACTTACTGGGCATTCCCTTTCAGGCTTACCGTACGCCTTCGGGGAAGTTTTCTGACCCGAACCTGAAAGAGCAAAAAGCATAGCCAACTTGATCAAATACCTTCTTTTACTTCTTATTTTTCCTGGAATGGGTCTATCCATGCAGGAAAAGGGTGTGACCGTATTTCATGAACAGCTCCCGGATAAGTCCATCCGGATTTTTGCCAAAAACATCACTGAAGTGCCTCAAAGTGTGAAAATAGAAGGAACCATCAAAGGCATGGAGTCTTCAGAATCGCTGCCCATGGTTCTGCTGGTGGCTCCCGGCGAAACCAAATACGCCTTTTCACTCACCCCGGAAAAAGGCACGTCTTATTCTTACAACTACAAATACACTTATATCCAGGGGGATGTCACTGCCGTGCACAACGACGACCATGTCTATCGACTCCCTTTCCGAAAAGGGGAATCTTACCTGGTGGGACAGGGGTATAACGAGCGTCCCACTCATATGAATCAATACGCCGTAGATTTTAACATGGACGAGGGCACCAGCGTCTGTGCCATACGGGACGGAGTGGTGATGCAGGCCGTAGACAACAACTCCAAAGGGTGCCCTAAAGAAGAATGCACGCAGTTTAACAATTTCATACTGGTACGACATGAGGATGGCAGCATTGCGGACTACTCGCACCTGAAAAAGCGAGGCGCTATGGTCTCCATCGGGCAGGAAGTAAAAGCCGGACAGCCGATAGGGCTGAGTGGCTCCACTGGCTGGGCCAGTGGACCACACCTGCACCTGGAAGTGTACGTGATGCGCTTCTCCGGCCAGCAATCCGTGAAAGTGGAATACCATCTGGACAAAAACACCATTGGCATCCCCCGATCCATGCAGTCCTACACTCAGGAACTGTGAATTAGTCGTAAACCTTCTTTCTGAACCACACATCCCGCATACTCACATTGAGTGTGAAGGTGTGGGTCTGCTCATAGACCAACTGATTGGACTGGGTACCCATCCCACTATACTGATAGCCCAGATTGAGCAGGCCAAAGCCTCTGTTGACAGGCATGCTGAGACCTACGGAAATGGCGGCATTGGTGTAATTGGTATTTCGCACTACGGTGTAGTTAGTCTTCCACTCATAACCTGCACGCCAGGAGATCCTGTTGAAATAGGACACTGAAGCGGGATTGTTGACGAATTCTGCACCCAGCGCAAAGGAAAGCTGATCGCGGTAATCAAAGTTCTCGGCACTCTCATTCACACCCCATTTTTCCAGTTGGGATTCAGCGGAAATCCGCCATGAGCCCAACTGATACTCCATTCCCAAACCCCATTTTTCCGGTAAGGTCAGTTGCTCCTGTCCCACCGTGGTAAGGCTATCGAAGGTCGCTCTGATCACCTTACTTTCAGTTTCAAACGTCATCCGGTATGCCGGCCGATAGGTGGCACCGATGGTCAGCCGCTGACCCTCCGCCACGGGTATGATGTACTGGCCTCCAAATTCTGCAATGAATTTTCGAACAGCGCTGTTTTGTTCTACTTCCAGGCCATTCACAAGGCTATTGCCCGAAACCGTCTGCAACGAAGACAAGTTGCCCAGCAAGAAGCTACCCTTCACCCCCAGGTTAAGTCTTTTGGTAACCTGCTGACTCGCACCCAAATAAAACCTGGTAATCCCTCCTGTTCCCTGATAGCGAACGCTATAGCTATTAATTAGTGAGGACAATACATAGGAGTCCGTCACATCATACCGCCCATCACTGAAAGCGGAAGCGCCCAGGGTGATGGCGGACCTTTTGCCTGTTCTGAGCCAGAGATTCATCCCTTCCAGTCCGCCCAGCATGGTGGAAAAAGACTCTTCCCCGGCAGATTGGTGCAGATTTTTCAGCGACAGGTCTATGTCAAATATCTGAGTAGGTCCTGAGATGGCATTGAGTGCCGCAGGGTTCTCCAGGTTGACATAGGAAGTGGACCTGGAACCTATCCCGGTATTGCCCATGCTGCGGTATCCGCCAATTCCTTCGCCAACGAGCGTACCAACACCAAAAATATTATATGCCGAACCGGTGGTGGACTGCGCCCTTACCTGAAGCATTAAGGCAAAAAAAAGCAGCACCAAAAAGCTGCCCTTATTAGTCATATTCGTCATATTCTGCCAAAGGATCAAATGACCATATGTCATCAAAACGCTGACTGCTGTTTCTTCCAGTGGCGATGTAGGCTTTATTAGACACCACGAATGCCACCGCATTGGATCTGGAAGACCCCTCGAAAGCTGTGATGTCATCCTCCCATTCATTGGCCTCAGGGTCATAACTAAAGACACTCGACGTGTATGAGTCTGAAATACCCGTGGCCAGATAACCCAGGCCATCTACCGAAAAGGAGACCCCGTTGTACCGGCTAATGGCACTCAAATAGATCTCATAAGTATCATCTTCATCATAAAGTGTAAGGTCAGTCCAGCTCTCATCAGTAGGGTCAAACCTCCAGAAATCATAAAGATATACTCCGTTATTTCGGCCAGTAGCTACATAGGCCTGGTCATTCATGACAAAGGCCGTCGCACTTTCTCTTTTGGATCCGTATAAGCTTACAGCCTGGGTCCACGAGTCGCTGGAGGGATCATATCTCCAGAAATCCTTCAGGTAGTTTCCGTCGTATCCTGTGCCAATGTAACCATTGCCTGCCAGCGCAAATCCCACCGCAGCATAGCGCTTGCTTCCCGGGAAATCAGCTTTTTGTGTCCAGGTATCTGTGTCCGGGTCATATGCCCAAAAGTCATCCAGCTCTTCTTCGTCCAGGTCGTCATTGTAGCCGGTGCCCATGTAGCCTTTGCCGTCTAGGCTGAAAGACACTGTGGACAACCGTCCCACACCCGGGAAAGAAGCCATCTTCTGCCAGAAGTTTTTGGATGGGTCAAACCGCCAAAAATCTGTGAGGTAATCATCTCCATCCGAGCCTAGTCCCACATAGGCATAATTCCCGATGGAAAAGCTAATGGCTCCGGACCTGGTAACCCCTTCAAAATCTGACTGCTTCACCCAGTTGCCATAATCAGTGGTATCGGTACTTTCATCACAGCTGGTGATGGAGAGTAAAAGAATGGCCGATAAGAAACCTAATAATTTAGTTCGCATGCTTTATTTAGTTGAAATGGTATATATGATTAATTCGCTTTGAAGGGATGCATCTCCAAGAACCAATGAATTGATGGACGTATTGAGATAATCATCGTCCATGGTAATCAAAATCGCATATTGGTTGATCACGAGCGGTTCCAGCAGATTCTCCACCAGTGTGCTCACGTCCAAAGTGTAATAAGTGTCTCTGCCAAACTCATCGTCATTATGCAGGATGGCATAGGTGAGGTCTTCTGTAACCGTCACATTATAATCGTTCACATAAAAGGCCTTTAAGCGCTCCGGGAAAGGCTGATCTTCTGAATTTTTACCGGTAGGATACAGGCGCAGCTCTGCAGAAGCAATGAGATAATCATCACCTTCGAGCAGGAGGTTTCTGATTCCGGGAAAATCCACCCGGATGGCATACCCAAGGCCTCCTACCACCGTCCCCACGTGCCCCGTCTCATTAGATGACACCTCATCTTCCAGGGTCTTCAGGTCTGCAAAAGCCGGATCAACGTTAGTCTGCCCAATCCGCGTATAGTGAGGCGCTCCATCTATGGAAAACTCAAAATATTTCTGCGTGATCGGTAGCTCATGGGGATTTGAATAATAAAGCCTCATCCTGATCCCATCGGTTTCAAACCCCAGAAAGGGTGCCAGCTCTGTGCTGTCAAATCGCACACGAAAACCATTGAGGTACTGCTGAAATTCAGAATCGGAGTAGTAGATTTCATCCTTTTCCCGGATTTTTTCAAAAAGAGTTTCCCCAAAATCCGTGTTCAACGTGATTTCAATTTCCTCCAATCGGCCCAGTGAAAGTCTGACCTGCTTCCTACCCAACTCGAACAGGTCTCCCACTGTAGCCTTCTGCTCTGAGACATTATAGAGCTGTCCATCACTGCGGTAAGCCAGGTCAGCGCTTAGCCTCTCCACCACCATCGATCGATAGACATCCTCATCCAGCCCATAAGTGTAACCATCCGGAGAGAGGATGAGGGTAACCGAATCGAACAGCTCCTGATCCTCCAAATCATAAATGGAGTAATCACTGGCAGGCAAGAGCAAAAAGTAGGTTTCTGCGGTAACGTCGCCCACATAGTCATAAGATCCTCTTCCTACCATCAGACGGCCGGTGCCACTGGTGGGTAGGGAGTCAAACTTCACGGTATACATCTGAAGACCGACGGAATCCACGTAGGAAACCTGGAAATTTTCTTCTCCAAAAAACTCATCTCCAATCAGTGATGTCTCCGAACACCCCCACAGGAGGGCCAACATCAACACTCCTGATAGTCTGTTTTTACTCCTTTTGATCATTCGATCGTCGCTATGTGCCAAAAATCAATTTTATCTGTCCGCCGATAGCCGGGGACGAGCATTGGGCCTATTCCGTGACCCCTGTCCTCCACCTCAAACCCTACGGCCAGGCGCTCCAGTCCTTTTTTACTTTTCATCTCAAGAAATTTCAATGGTATTTTAAATTCATAAACCAGGTGCTGACTCAAACTGTCCAACCCAACCACTACATCCAGGTCCAGCTGAAGACGGGATTTCTGCACGACCAACATTTGATTGGAAATGACTCCCTTCAGGCCGAAATCATCCAGGCCCGGTTTCGGCACTCGAAAATACCGGGTGTGAACTGGCGACAGATCAGGCTTAACCCGATCGATCACCGGGTAGCGAATCCCAATACTTTTGGTCTTTCTCCCGTCAGGGTTGAGCCAGAGGGTAAGCCCCGAATCAAACATCATGCGCCTGGTCTTCTCTCCCGTCCCCTCTACCAGCACATAGGCGAAATACTGATCCATGGCGAGCGCAAAAACCAACTCACCAAATTCGGTTCGGTCAAACCCCTCTGCCCAGTCATCCGCCTTGCCATCCATGATCATCGGATCATCGGTGTAAGAAACCCTCCCGGTCGGGGTACAGGCCACTGTGCCCAAAATCAACATGATCACCGCTGACTTCATCTGCTAGTTGGCATTTCGGAAATTATAAGAGAAATTGACCATGAAGTAAGTGCCCAAAACCTCTGTCTGGGTATCCTGAACATAAGTTTCTGTCACCTCTCGGGAAATACTCGTGTTTTGACCCAGCAAGTCGAATACACTCAGACCAATTTCGCCCCGGTTTTCGGGAAATATCTTCTTCCCGATGGAAGCATTCCACAGGGCGTATTGCTGATTGTAGGCGTCTGAGAGACCGGCATAAAGCTGATGACTAAAATCCGTCCTGAAGACAATCTGCGCAGGAAGAATCAGGTTGACCCTGGCTGAAGTCACCTGATAGTAATAATTATTGTTTAGCTGTGGCTGAAATGTATTATTGACCATGTAATAGCTCCCATCATATGACAGGGTAAAGTCTACCTTTTCACTGATGTTGCTGGAAAGCACCAGGCCCTGTCCCAACCCCGTGGACCTGGATTTATTATCCTGACCGTTCACCTGTCCGGGGGTGATTGTGTGACTGATCGTGGTATTGAAATTGAGCCCTGACGACAAAAAACTCAGCGGCAGTCCGTAGGTCATAAATACCCTGCTGCTCAGGTACCCATTCATATTCACAGGACGGGTAAACTGGCCTCCGGACAACAACCGAATCCCATTCTCCAGGGTGGTATCCTGTGTGGCTGTGAAAGTAGAACTGGTGATGTAATGATTCGTCTGCGTGGTAGAAAACATGGCGAAAAAGCTCGTCCCCCGCTGACTGTTGGCAGCCCCATACCTGGACATGAGTGTGTGCGAATAGCTCTGTCTCAAGTTGGAATTACCAGACTCAAGTGATAGCGGGTTACTGTTGTCCACTACATCCTGCAGGTCTGTGACCGAGGGTTCCTGAGTGTTGGTTCGGTAAAACAGCCTAAGGTTCTTACTGTCATCAAATTCATACCTCAACATGACGGAGGGTAGGACATTTTGAAAGCTCCTGCCCAGGTCTTCACTCGTAGGAAAAGTGCTTTCTCCCGAGAGCAGCGCATATTCATAAGCCAGACCAGCCCTGAGCATCATCGAAGATTTGCGATACATGTACCCGGCACTCAACTGGTGTGTTTGATACTCACTACCAAACACACTGGACAGAGTGGTGTCCAGTTGAGCGTTTTGTTCTTCATCAAGACTGAAAGTTTCTTTGTTGGAATCGTTGAAAGTGACGCCTGCCGCATAGCCCAGTTCGAGCATAGATGCCTCTCCTATCCGCTCTGTGAACCTCAGGTTTGCTGAATATGTAGTCGTATTCACTTCTGTGTCTGTCCGCTGGTTGGTTGTGTCACTTATTCCATCATTGCTGGTATAGCTGGTGAGGGCGTTGAGCAGGGTTTCCTTCTGCACATGATTGGCACTTGACCTTAACCCCAGAGAAATGGTTCGGCCGGGGGTATTCATCCGGTGCCTGATCAAAAGGTCATTGGATAAATTATAAGCTCCACTCTCAGTGGTGCTTTGGGTCTGCGTGGTGCTCAGTCTGCTGCCATCTGCCGCATCAAACACCCCCTGCAAGTCGGTATCAGCCAGGTTTTGCTGAAAACTGATCCGTGGTGTAAATAATACAGAGGTCTTATCATTGAGCGTATAGTCCATCCGGAGATTAAGCCGATGGTTGTCATTCTCACTATCAGCATTATATGTCTCCGTGTACTGCTGATCCTCCGCGCTGCTCAAAAAATACTCCTCGTGGGTGAGCTGATCATTGGAATTATCACTGCTGTTATAAAAATAGCTGGTGTTCAGTTTCAGCTGATCGCCAATGTCATCGGTAAAGTTGACCCCAAAAGACTCCGTCTGAGAAATTCCGCTTTGCTGACCGGTGAGAAAATCAGACGAACTGCTCCCGGAACCCACACCTCGTCCCGGAGGACGTCCTCCACCTGGTCTTCCCCTCGTATCTCCACTCGACACCCCGACCAGGTCTTCGGACGAAAAATTCTGAACATTGATGTTATTGCTGAGGCCCACCAGTGTTATTCGTTGATCGTCATTAAAAAAATTGATGTTTCCCCCGCCGCTGTATTTTTCATCCTGCCCTGCTCCGATGTACGCCTTCCCAAATTGACCGTTCTGAAACTCACTCTTGGTGATGATATTGATGGTTTTGGTCGTGTTGCCATCATTGAAACCGGTGAACTTTGATTGTTCGCTTAGTTGATCAAAAACCTCTATCCGATCGATCACCTGTGCGGGAATCGTCTTCAGGGCTATGGACGGATCATCGCCAAAAAACACTTTTCCATCCACCAATATGCTCTTGACGGATTCCCCTTCGGCCTGTACGCCATCTGAGTCCACAATCATGCCCGGCATTTTTCTGATCAGGTCTTCGGCATTGGCGTCAGGATTGGTCTTGTAGGCACTGGATAAGTACTGAGTGGTATCTCCCCTAATGATCACACCCACTGTCTGCCCTTTCACCTCCACAGCATCCAGCACCTGGGTGTCATAGGCCAGCTCTACCGTACCCAGCTCCAGAGAACCCTGAATCCTGATGATTTTTTGGTACACCTGAAAGCCCACACTTCTGATCTCCAACTTGTAAAAAGCGGGTGTGATCCCCGACAACTGAAAATAGCCATCCACATCTGTCAGCCCGAAGTACTGAACCGTGGAATCCTTAAGACTTGCAATGGCCGCAGTAGCGGCCATCACGGGTTCACCATCCCCTTCACTCAAAACCCTCCCAGTTACTTTAAGATCCTGCCCGGTGACCACCACGGTCACAACGCAGAAAAATATGAATAGAAGCTGCTTCACTTACCACGGGGACCTCTCCCGTTTTCGGCAATGAGTTGCTCATATTTCTGGTACTGCGCTTCAGAGAGCAGATCTTTCATTAGCTCATTTTTCTCTTTCCGGATCTTCATCATCTTTTCCCTCATCTCAGGCGAAGGCCCATCAGTCGAAGCGGTTAGTTCCTGTACTTTTAATGCGTGGTCTTCATAGATTTTATCGATTACCACCTGCTGGTCTTCTGTCAGGTCTTCCATATTTTCCAGGACATTTTGTTTCTCCTCAGACACCCTAGCCACAGGATCAAATGACCCCCGCTGAGCTTCACTTTGGTAACCCAGGTAAATAAGTGCCAGAAACATTGTTACTTTTAATGCATTCATGTTGTGCCAGTTTTAATGTGCATCGAAAGTAGGCGAGGGAAAAATCCTGCTCAAAAGATTTCAACCAACCAGAGCAAAATCTCAATCAACAAACCCAAAACGACCAAAATGCAGCCAGAGACTAGGTTTGTTGAACAAAACCCTTCGTTGATTGAATACACCAGGCAGTTGGTAGAAATCCTCCCGAAAAGACAGGTGAAAAGGGTACTATTACGCTATACTTTAATTTTACCCCAGATGAGACGCAAAGAAGTAAGTATCCACATCATTTCCTGGCTGGCATTTTCGCTCATAGTTTTCTATTGGCACTCAAACATGTTTGACAACCCCAATGCACTGATTCAAACGGCGAGGCTCATCAGTATTGGTATGGCACTCTTCTACATCAACCTATACCTCCTTCTGCCCAGATTTTTTGAATCCAATCAGTTCATCAAGTATTCACTATCAGTCCTCTTCATCCTGGGAGCCGCCTATCTCCTCTTTTTATTCACCAATGACCTCTCCCCACGACCGGAGATGAGAATGCCCCCCGGCATGAGAGAAGGCACACCATTGCGCAACAGACCGTCCATGCCCGACCGTGCCATGAGCCGTCTGATGATTTTCACCATCATCAACTGCCTTCCCATGCTCTTCTTCTCTACCATCATCTGGCTATCGGACGAAAACCGAAAGAGAAAGCAGCGCGAGGCCACACTCATCAATGAAAACCTGGAATCAGAAATGCGCTTTCTGAAGTCTCAGATTAATCCGCACTTTCTCTTCAATGCGCTAAATAATATCTACTCGCTTTCTCTCACCAGGTCTGAAAAAGCCCCCCAGCTGATCCTCAAGCTATCGGAGATGTTGCGCCATGTGGTCTACCATAACACCAGCCCGGTGCAACTTGAAAAAGAGATAGGGTACATCCAAAACTTCATCGACTTTCAAAATCTCAAAATAGGAGAACCGATTGACGTCTCCTTTCACCATGAGGAAGCTGATAACAACCTCATCATCGAGCCTATGTTGCTTATCCCTTTTGTGGAAAATGCATTTAAGCATAGCAACATCGAGAATGATCCGAAGGGATTCATCCACATAACCATCTCTACTAAGCATAATAAGGTGATTTTCGACATCCGAAACTCCATCCCTACGCTGGAACACACCAAAGACAAAACCTCAGGCATAGGGATAGAAAATGTGACCAAAAGACTGGCCATGGGATATCCGGGAAGGCATCAATTTCGTAAGGAGATCGAGCACAATGTATTTCATGTGAACCTACAGATCGATTGCAAATGAACATCAACTGCCTCATCATAGATGACGAACAGCCAGCCCGGGCGCTTATCCGCACTTATGTGGAAAAAATACCCGGACTCAACATCCTTGGTGAGTTCAAAAATCCCGTGGAGGCCATTTCTACCATCTCCACTAAAAAAATTGACATCCTCTTTCTGGATATACAAATGCCGGGATTAACCGGGTTGGAGTTTATACGAACCCTGAGGTACAAGCCCGACATCATACTTACCACCGCCTATTCTGAATATGCACTGGAAGGCTATGAGCTGGAAGTGACCGACTACCTGATGAAACCCATTGCTTTCGATCGGTTTCTACGGGCTGTCAACAAAGTCATTCAGAAAAAACAAATTTCATCAGAAACCTCTGCAGGTATTTCATCGGAGCATTTTCTCATCAAGTCTGATGGTCAGACCCACAGGATTGCGCTTACAGATATACTTTATATAGAAGGCCTGAGGGAGTACGTCACCTTTGTGCTCACTGATAAAAAAATTATTGTACTGGAGTCGCTTCGGAAACTGGAAACGGAGCTTCCGCAGGAAACTTTCATCAGGGTGCACAAATCTTTCATTGTGAACAGCCACCGGGTAGACAGCCACTCCGGTCATGACCTCACCATCGGCGCAAAAAAAATCCCGATAGGTGCCAGCTATCGGGATGAAGTACTGAATAAACTTTTTTAAAATTCGCAGTTGCCCGGAGTACGAGGAAAGGGAATCACATCCCGGATATTGCCCATGCCCGTGACAAACAGAATCATGCGCTCAAAGCCCAGTCCATAGCCACTGTGTGGTACCGATCCGAATCGTCGGGTATCCAGGTACCACGACATTTCCTCCACAGGAATATTCATGGCCTCCATTCTTTCAGTGAGCTTGTCCATCCGCTCCTCACGCTGTGACCCACCGATGATTTCCCCAATGCCGGGAAAAAGGATGTCCATGGCACCTACGGTCTTCCCATCGTCATTTTGGCGCATGTAGAAAGCCTTGATGTCCCGTGGGTAGTTGTAGAGGATCACCGGTTTCTTGAAATGCTTCTCCACCAGAAAGCGCTCATGCTCAGACTGCAGGTCTGCACCCCACTCTTCTATGAGGTACTGAAACTTCTTCTTCTGGTTAGGCTTTGATCGCTTCAGGATCTCTATGGCCTCTGTATAGCTCACCCGCTCAAAATCGTTCTCCAACACAAACTTCAACCGCTCTGTGAGGGTCATCTCCGCGCGCTCAGCCTGAGGTTTGTTTTTATCCTCCTCCTCAGCTCTTTTCTCCAGAAAGGCCAGGTCGTCAGCGCAGTTGTCCAGGGCATGCTGCACCAGGTACTTCAGCATCTCCTCAGCCAGGTCCATGTTGTCCTTCAGGTCATAAAATGCCATTTCGGGTTCAATCATCCAAAACTCCGCCAGGTGCCTGGTGGTGTTGGAATTCTCCGCCCGGAAGGTAGGCCCAAAGGTATAAACCTCCGCCAGGGCCATGGCAGCCAGCTCGCCTTCCAGCTGACCGGAAACCGTGAGGTTGGCCTCTTTTTCAAAAAAGTCCTGCTTAAAATCTACTTCGCCTTCCGCATTTCTGGGGATGGCGTCCAGCTCAAAGTTGGTCACCTTAAAGGCCTCACCCGCACCCTCTGCATCCGATGACGTGATGATGGGGGTATTGATGTAGAAAAATCCTTTGTCGTTGAAAAATTTGTGCACCGCAAAAGCCATGGCATGTCGCACCCGCATGATCGCGCTGAAAGTATTGGTACGCAGACGCAAATGCGCGATCTCGCGCAGAAACTCCAGGCTGTGTTTTTTGGGTTGCAGCGGGTACTTTTCCGGATCAGCTTCTCCAAACACCTCGATGCTCTCCGCAATCAGCTCACACGACTGACCTGCTCCCTGAGAAGCCACCAGCTTACCTGTGGCCGCAATGCTGGCTCCGGTTGTTACCTTTTTCAGGAGCTCCTCACCAAATTTCTCCACATCTGCCACCACCTGAATGTTATTGATCGTGGAGCCGTCATTCAGTGCGATAAACGCCACATTTTTGCTGGCTCGTTTGGTCCTTACCCAACCCATCAGGGTCAATTCCTCACCTATTGGCTCTCTGGCCAAAACTTCCTGAATTTTCGTACGTTTTTCTCTCACGGGATCAATAACTTAAGTCTGTTAAAAACAGGGCAAAAAAACGATAATTTACCGTTTTAATCAAAGAATCCTTTAATTATGAATAATTTTGGTTTTGAGCTAAACTGAACAATGCAAAAACTCAACCTTACCCAATCATTATCCCAAAAACTGTCGCCACAGCAGATACAGTTTATAAAGCTCCTGCAGGTGCCCACAGCAGAGCTGGATACCCGCATAGAGGAAGAGCTGGAGATCAATCCTGCACTGGAAGAAGGCTTGCCCGAAAAGGAAGATGATTATGCGGACGATGCACCGGACGAGTTTGACAACTCTGAACCAACCATAGAAGAGTACCTGCATGATGACTTTTCAGGTTACAAAATGCAAGGGGACGGTCGCAATCCGGATGAGGATGATAAGGAGATGCCCATCTCTGTGGGCAGTACCCTCCATGAGCAGCTCATGACCCAGTTTGGTTACCTCCGCCTGGACGAGCGTCAGCACGTGATCGGTGAGCAGCTCGTAGGGAGCATAGATGCAGACGGCTACATCCGCCGAGAGCTGGAGGCCATCGTCAATGACCTGGCATTCGCCCAAAACATAGAAACCGATGTAGAGGAGCTGGAGAGTATCCTGTACAAAATTCAAAACTTTGACCCGCCGGGAGTAGGAGCACGAAATCTTCAGGAGTGCCTCCTGCTACAACTGGAACGCAAAGATGAAGACCTGGAGTACCTGGAAATCGCCCGACTGATTGTAGACAAATGCTTCAATGAGTTTTCGAAAAAACATTACGACAAGATTGCCAAAAAACTGGGCATCGAAAGTGAAGACGCGCTGAAAGATGCCATTGCCATGATCACCAAGCTCAACCCCAAACCGGGCGGAAGTGGCGAAGACCTGGTGAAAACACAATACCTCATTCCTGACTTCATGCTCACCAATAACAATGGCAAGCTGGAGCTTACCCTCAACTCGCGTAATGCCCCACAGCTGCAGATCAGCCGGTCATACTCTGATATGCTGCATGCCTATGACAAAAGTGACAAACGCGACAAAAAACTCAAAGAAACCGTCACTTTCATCAAACAGAAACTGGATTCAGCCAAGTGGTTTATCGATGCAATCAAGCAACGGCAAAATACCCTACTGAACACCATGCAGGCCATTATCGACTTTCAGTACGAGTATTTTCTGGAAGGTGATGAAGCGAAGCTGAGACCCATGATCCTGAAAGACATTGCAGACACCATCAACATGGACATCTCCACCGTGTCTCGCGTGGCCAACAGCAAAGCCATCCAAACCGAATTTGGAATTTATCCATTGAAATATTTCTTCTCTGAGGGCATCGCCACGGATTCTGGTGAGGATGTGAGCAGCCGAGAGGTCAAGCACAAGCTGAAGGGGATCATAGAAGGTGAGGACAAAGCCAAGCCGCTCTCTGATGATAAACTCGAAAAAATGCTCCGTGCCGAAGGTTACAACATCGCCAGACGAACGGTAGCGAAGTACCGCGAGCAGTTGAATATTCCTGTGGCCAGACTGAGAAAACAACTCTAGGTGACGGGCTATTTTATGAAAATCATCTCTGCGCTCTTTCACCCGCTACTTATGGCCACATACTGTAGTGTGCTTTTCTACCTGGTTGTACCCGAAATATACAGCCCCATACCACTGCAGTCTGTACCGTATTTCATCGGTGCTATTTTCATGACCACCAGTGTGATTCCGGCCATGAGTATTCTTTTCCTCAAACTCACCAAACGGGTATCGAACCTGGAAATCACCAAACTGGAAGAGCGGTCACTCCCCTTCCTGTCGATCGGGGCATTTTATGGGGTCACTACTTACATGTTTTACACCAAAATGAGGCTGCCAATCACCCTGCTCGTCATTATGATCGCCGTGACGGCCATGATCTTTGCGATTTTTCTGATTAGCCTTAAGTTCAAGATTAGCGTGCACTCCGCAGCGGTCTGGGGGGTAGCCGGATTGTTCTCCGCTTTCAGTATAAAATACCTCTCTACGGACATCATCCTGCCATTGGCCGGGCTCTTTCTGATCGCTGGTCTTACCACCACCTCCCGGCTGTATCTCAACCGACATACACCGGGTGAAAGCTGGACCGGAGCTATTTTTGGCTTTGTATTCTGTTTTGTAGCGCTTTTCTTCTTTGGTTAGAAACCACTGAAGGTCACCCCAATGGTGTAGGCCTGTGGGTTCTTGGTGTCGTCAGGTGAACTGCTGAATACATTATTCAGGTAAGTCTTGTAGTAGACATGGAAGGTTTTGAAACCAAATCGGGCCTGTAGACCATATCTGAAGCGATTCACATTGAAATCGTCGTAGAGCTTTTCCTTGATAGAATTGTCCCCCTCGCTGTATTTGATCTTGGTGTGAGCGGATCCTACACGCATGCCACCAGTGGCTCCTAGTCCGATGAACCAACCTTCGCCGTTTACGGTACCCAGAGGGTGAATCCTGAATTCAACTGGAATTTCAAAATAGTTGGTCACCAGTTTGTTTTTGGTCAAAGAGACACCACTGATTGAGTCTAGTGAAATGGTGCCATCCGTACCTCTCAGCCAGGTCTGGTTGTCATCAAAGCCATATTTCTCGAATGTAAAACCTACACTCGGGTGAAAAGAGATGTAATCATTGAACCGCACGCGGGAGCTGTAGTAGATACCAAATGAATTAGAGCTCCACATGCGGGTGGGCAGCGCATCTGGTTTTTGTGTCCAGAAGTTGAACCCGTAATCCAGCATCAGATCGCCGGGAAGATCAGGCTGCTTTGGTCGTGAATTGTCCTGTGAAAACGCTGTGAAAGTAAGTGTCAGTAGAAAGGCAACTCCGCAAATTCGCTTCATATTCATTTTTAATTTCGCGCAAAGATAGAATCTATTTTAAAACCTACAGGATTAACGATGATTTATACCACAAATTATTAACTTTGTGCTCGATTTGATTCGGACAGAAAAAAGCATGAATCTCCTGCGGGGTTTTGTGTTAATGATCGGACGAAGATACTTTTAGAGGAATGATTTCATGGAGATCATTGTTATAAAAAGTGTTAAAATCGAAAATGGCTTCCTAGCTCCCCCGATAGCTATCGGGAGAATACCTGCCTTGCCGGCAGGCAGGGAGCACCTGATTACGGCAATTGAAATGATGAAATGTTTTATGTTTACATTCTAAAAAGCATTGAGCATGCCCGTCACTATACGGGAATGACTTCTGACTTGGAAAGAAGATTGTCGGAGCATAATTCTGGTAAAACGAAATCAACGAGGGCTTTCAAACCTTGGAAACTAGTTTATCTGGAAGAGTACGATACAAGAGCAGAAGCAAGAAATAGAGAGAAATATCTCAAAAGCGGTTCCGGAAGGGAATGGCTTAAAACGAAAATAGCTTCCCAGTTTACCTCGCCTAATGGCGAACTGAACTGAATACCTGCCTTGCCGGCAGGCAGGGAGCACCTGATTACGGCAATTGAAATATGGCTTCCTAGCTCAACTGA
Source organism: Marinoscillum sp. (assembly GCF_040222955.1). GTDB lineage: Bacteria > Bacteroidota > Bacteroidia > Cytophagales > Cyclobacteriaceae > Marinoscillum. The sequence continues at coordinate 132,703 of NZ_JAVKCA010000017.1, forward strand.
ATAGAGCACCTGATTACGGCTCAGGAGGTTGCAGGTTTGAATCCTGCGGAGGTCACTAAGAGAGCAAAACCTGTCGCGCATGCGGCAGGTTTTTGTGTTTTAAAGGCGATTTGAATTTATTCAAGGGAGCCTTTGAAATACAAAAACCATTTGAATCGCAGATTCAATGGTTTTGCTATCGGAATTCGGAACGATTACAGGATCACTGAAAAGTAATCCTGCGGAGGTCACTAAGAGAGCAAAGCCCTTTCATGCACATGAAAGGGCTTTTGTGTTTTTGGACGTTCAAAATTCATTCTGAAAAGGAAGAAAAACACAAAAGACTAAATCTTTGATTTAGGGCTTTGCTATCGGAATTCGGAACGATTACAGGATCACTGAAAGTAATCCTGCGGAGGTCACTAAGAAAGGCTCGGGAAATAATCCCGGGCCTTTTCTGTTTTATATCTCTCCAATCAAACCTGCAACGGGTTGCAGCCCTGGCCGGGCGCGACTAGCCGTCCGCAACTAGCCGTCCACGTTTAAAATCCCTGCCTTGCCGGCAGGCAGGCTGCGGAGGTCACTAAGAGAGCAAAGCCCTTTCATGTATATGAAAGGGCTTTTGTGTTTTTAGACGTTCAGAATTCATTCTGAAAAGGAAGAAAAACACAAAAGACTAAATCTTTGATTTAGGGCTTTGCTATCGGAATTCGGAACGATTACAGGATCACTGAAAGTAATCCTCATAAAATTAAACCCAAACGATTTGTCACAGCCTTTTTATACGATCAACAAGGCCTTATCAAAGTGAGACTTCTTCACCTTTACATTAAGATTACCCAGGATTTCAGAGATCAGCTCCCTTCTTTGCCTTCTCGAATCTGAGGTGGCCCTATCCGCTATGACGCTAAAATCATAATTTCCATTCACCTTCATAGCTATCTCTAATCTGGGAAATTTTTGAAGCAGCTTGCGATCGTGGATCTCACGGAAATCAAGTAAATCATAATTTAAAGGTTCCTGATTATCGATGTGATAAATAGGCAAACATTCAATAATTGAATCCATCCATTCTACCATCACCACTTTCGGAATGAATCCATTTTGAAAGTAAAAAAACTCCTCATTGGTCAAATCCAGGTATTTTATAAGCCTCTGTTCAAAATCCCCCTCCTGACTATCCCTCTGAACAGGATAAAGATTCTGAAAGCGATCAATGCAACTAAGCATGACCGTAAATTGAAATTGCTTAACACTTAAGCGATGAGAAATCCAAATGGCCGCTAAGCCGATAACACCCATTATCGTGACTATATTAGCAATTATGGTTGTTGAAGATTCTATTGAATCCATTGATCATCCTATTTCAATAATACTCCTTAATATACTCATAGGCCCTATCAAAGAGCACTTGGTCCTTATGAAGCTGATATTTCAACAATGCCTTCCTGAGGGACTTTTGAACCTCCCGCTCTCCCGCGGATGAGTTTTGCCAGCCCGGGAAACGCACCTGCTTCACTATTTCATCAATGTCTTTGACGATCCGCTCCACCACCGCTGGAGTCTGATCGGTTTTTAGTTCCATAAACAATTCTGTCAATGCTGCTTCTGGTGTTTTCTCTTCTACCAGTAATTCCAGATCCTTTTCTGCCTGGACCGTTTCTCTGGCCAATTTGCAGAGTTCCTTTACAAACTCAATGGACGTAATCAATCCCTGTTCTGCTTTATCTCTGAGGGCTTCAAGACGTTCACTCAATTTTTTGAACTTCGGATTGCCTGCATGCTTCTTGAATCGTTTGACCAAAATTCTCTCCAGCTTTACGGCATTTTTGGGGTCAGGATTGTTGAAAATGTTTTCAATGGTATCGGCATCCAACACGAACTCATCCAGATGATGAACCTCACCCACATGCACATTCTCATGGATCAACTTCGTGGTTTGGGCACCAAGTGTAAACCATAAAAGCTTGCCCGTGTGATCTGATGCCGGACGCACCGATTCAAATACTTGCGACAACCATTTGTAATCAACCTGAAATTGATCAAGCACAGGGTCGGGTGAAAGTGACTCCCACAACCTGGACAGGTACTTATAGTCCCTGGCAAAGGCATCCTTCTTTTCATTCGTGCCAATGGCATTTTGAGCAGCTTCCAGTCCCTCGAACCCCTGAAGGGTTCGATCCACCCCTCCAAAATGATTTAATGCTTTCGCTATCGCCTCAGGTAATTTTTCTCTGAGTTCAGATAAGTTGGTGATCAGTCTTAGTACACTTTTTTCATCAAATTGCAGCGCCTTAGCGGCATCATCAAAAACACCGAAATAATCTACAATGCGCCCAAAATGTTTGCCCTTATACAGTCGGTTGGTTCTGCATATGGCTTGAAGCAGGGTATGATCCTTGATGGATTTGTCCAGGTACATAGTTTGGAGAATGGGTGCGTCAAATCCCGTGAGGAGCTTAGCAGTGACGATGATAAATTTCAATGATGAATGCTCATCCTCAAACTCCTCCACGATCTTTTCCTGCTTTCCTTTGTCCACACCCCATTTCTGCTTGAAGTCAAAATCATCGTTGGCAGATGTAGAAATCACCACCCTGCTTGCTGCAGGATCAAAGTATTTATCCAGTTCCTCTTTATACTGCACACAGGCATACCGATCTGGGGTCACGATCATGGCCTTAAATCCATGAGGCTCCACTTTCTCTCGGAAATGCTGTGCAATGTCCTCCACGATCTTAGCTACCCGCTCCGGACTTTTGAGAAATGCTGCCATCCGGGCAGAATGTTTGTTCAGCGCATCCGCCTCTTCATCAGACAAAGCTGAGGATTCCTTGAATGCTGCAAATAGCTTGTCGATGTTTTCGGTGTCCACATGAACATCAACCAGCCTGGGCTCAAAATGTAGCGGTTTGGTGGCATCATCCCTAAGAGAGTCATGGAAGGTATATCGCGACATGTAGCCGCCCTGATCTTCCTCTGACCCGAAAGCCCAGAATGTATTTTTGTCTGCTTTATTGACGGGGGTTCCCGTAAGGCCAAATAGAAAGGCATTAGGCAATGCGGCACGCATCTGGCGCCCCAAGTCACCTTCCTGCGTACGGTGCGCTTCATCCACCATCACGATGATGTTCTCCCGGTCGTTCAGGTTGGGAGGTGCATCCCGAAACTTGTGGATCATGGTAATGATGATCTTCCTGGTGTCTTTCTGCAAAAGATCTTTCAACTCACTGATACTCTCTGTAGTGATTACATTGGCCACATCTGCTGCATTGAATGTGCCACTGATCTGCGTATCCAAATCTGTACGATCTACCAGTATCAACACCGTGGGGCTCCTTAGATCGGCAAGCTTGCGCAACTTTTGCGCCGCAAACACCATCAACAATGATTTACCCGAGCCTTGAAAATGCCAGATGAGTCCTTTTTTGATTCTCCCCTCCCTGACTCGCTCCACCAGCTTATTGGCACCCTCGTACTGCTGAAACCGGCAAATGATTTTAATCCTTCTTTTTTTACTGTCCGTGGTGAAGAGGGTAAAGTTTTGTAGGATGTCCAATAACCTGCCGGGATTCAATAAATCAGATAACTCCTTTCCGATCTCTCCAAGCCCAAGACGCCTGGCCAACTCATCTTCTTCTCCCTCTATCCGCCAGGGCGCCCAAAAATCCAGAGGTGTGCACACACCGCCATAATAAAGCTGCTTGCCCTCAGAGGCAAAAGAGAGCACATTGGGTACGAATAATTGTGGAACAGCATTCTCATAGATGTCGTGCACCTCGTGCGCACCATCCAGCCAACTGATCGATGGGCGAATAGGTGTTTTCACTTCCCCGACTACTACGGGCAACCCATTGATCAAGAGAATGATGTCAGGGATCTTAGTCTCCCGGTGATGAACCCGGTATTGGTTAGTGATAATGTAGGTATTATTGGCCTTGTGATCAAAATCAATCAGTCGCACGGGCACGTGCCGGTTGTTCTCCCCAAAGGGCATGGTTTTCTCGCCCGTCATCCACTTGAAAAACTCCTCATTGGCACGAACGAGACCTACCTGATTCACTGTAAGTAGTATGGCCCGAAGTTTATAAATGACTTCATCCGCCAATTCATTTCGTTCGGCGATTTCGGGATTCAGGTTGATCAAAGCCTTGCGCAACTCCGACTCCACCAGTACCTCATTGATGCCTCTGCCTAGCTCGGAGGCAGAACGATATTGCCAACTATTACTGTAGGATACCTTGGGTTCCTCTGCCGCATTGCTATTGAGGTTGGTACCACTCAGCTGATGAATGATGTAATGTTCAACGCTATTGAGTTCGTTAAATCCCATCGACGGTATCCTTTAATGTGGTCATGATCATACCAAATCGCTCGTCTTGTTGCTCATGGTATAGGTTGCCAATAATAGCTTCTTGCAACAATTTACTTTCCAAAATCAATAAAAAGGATTCCTTTAGATAGTTTCTTACCGTTTCATCTGAATTGAGGATCTTTTCACGGATATCAGAAGTATGATTGAGTAAATAAACAATGTCCTCAAAATCATGACTGGCATATAAGTCCTTCATACCGCGATCACGGAAGGCGTCAAACTTGGTAGCCAAGAAATAGGGTAATGGTAAAATTTTGATCAACAACCCTTCCAGAACGTATGAGAAGGCTTGGCCAAAACCAAGCTCAAACCAGCGGTTGCCAGGTGCCCAACCAACGGGTATGGTGGCCATCACATCGACAAGCACATCTTCATATCGGAAGCGGCAGACCACTGAATCCTCCGCAGTTTGTGTGAATCCACGACTGATCAACTCCTCTCGCAGGGCTTCCAGCGCTCCCAGACTGGCAATCTCCATGGTCAAGTCCAGGTCTTTTGTAGGACGAACATCATCTGCAGATGGATCATCTATGTACAAACTGACTACTGCACCTCCTACATACACCACCTGATCATTAAGCTCTCCTAAAGCAGTGGCGATCTTCTTCGTGACTGCCCGGTTGATTTGCGTGTTCTTTAGCATATCCGCTTTTTGAGTGCTTCTACTGCGATATTTCGCTCACGAGCTCTGCCCACTCTGAGCGCGTCACACAAGGCCATTACTTCATAAAAAGCCGGATCCTTGAGGCAGGCCGCTGGCACACTTGGATAAAGAGGCTCTATCGCCTGACCTCTTACATTCCCTTCATGATGCGGCCAGACATAAGGTGCATCACTCATGATCTCCTCACTGAGCGGTGGTGCAGCATGGGCAGTGGGTACTCCTCTGACGAGTGCTCCCGGCTGCTGAGGATACACGTAGCGCAGACCGTATTGCAAAAAGTCCATCAAAGCCTGACGCATGACCTGCTTCTTATTCTGGTACAGCAACCCTGCAATAGACGAACGATTCAGGCTTTCACTGACCTCACTGGCGCTGATCTCCAACTCATGCGAAAGCTCTTTCATGGTCCAGGACTGCTCACCTTTGATGGCGATTTTGAGTAGGATGACAATATCCTGTGGACGCATGCCGCTGTGCTTTTTCATTGGTGGGTGTTTTGCTATCCAGTAAAGGTAGGATTTAAATTCTTAATTCGCGAATCGCGAATTAAGAATTTACTATTTACTACAGGCGTTTGAATTCATTAGTCAAAACGATAAATACCTTCCGATATTTAGGTTTCATGGCTACCTGAAAAACGACATCCATGTGCTTCAACAAATAATCCCAGAAAAATGAGAATTCATTGGAAGGACTTGCCTTTTTCTTGATTTGATTTAAAATATTGAAATATTGTTTTTTTAATCTCTTGTAGGCTCTATCATGATCACTTTCGAATGAATGAACAAACTCAAGTAGAATACCTTTGAGCTGATACGCAATATCCTGAATAGCCTTTTTTCTTTGGATAATCTTCAACTTTTCTCTATTCAGGGCAACAATCTCAATGGTTGTATTTGCTCGTTGGAAATTCAATGTTCCAGGTCTTGGTCTTGCAACCATTTCACCTTTATTATTGAACTTAAAGTAGTAATTCGGATCAAAGGAAGGTTCTTCTGGGTGAATTAAAAGTGGTATTTCATCCCATAATTGAGCACTTAGAAAATGATTGGCATTATGATCAACAACTCCATTATTCAGCGATGGTGAATTGACTCTGTTTCCTCTAATTGGGAATCGATTGCCTTTAACACCCGTTTTATTGCAATCATGACAGGCTGGGATCAGATTGGACCATTCATATGATAACCAATAATACCCTAAATGTTCTTGTTCATTTCTATCTACAACAGCGACTTGTTTTTTTGGTCGATAATGCTCAACCTCAAAATCAGGATCTACGGTTTCGCAGTAGGCACATTTGTTTAAATAGATTCTTGACAATTTATTGATAACGTCCGCACTTCTATAAAAATCGGAGGAAATAGAGTCTTTATCAGGAGTACCTCCATTACATACATTAACAAGGCTTTGATGACACCCAGTGCTTCTTAGTGAATCAGGGATTCTCTGGTATGACTTCTTTACTGATCTCATTTGAAATACTTTGAGTCACTCAATTTTCCTTTATTAAAAAGTTCATCAATCTTTTTATCAACCGCTTTAAAGAGCTTTTTATCATCAAAATGATCGTCAACCACTACTTTATCTTCATTTTCGTTTGATACTGGAATCAATGTATCCATACCAAACACTGGTGATGTTAGCAATGCATTGGGTAATAAATTCTTTAGGTCAATTCCTCTTATTCTCCTAGTTAACACACCCTTTTTTGCAGTCCTTGTTACATTATAGATCACTGAGTTTTTGGGAGCACCCAAAAGTGAAACCGGACTATGTGTTGTAACAATAAACTGAACTTTCGGAAACCACTGAGACAAAATTTCGACAATTTGCTTTTGCATTGAAGGATGAAAGTGAATGTCTATTTCGTCTATTAGTACAACCCCTTTAAAATTGGTTAAATCTGCTTCATCTCGATTCTTATCCAGAAATCTAATGATCAAATCAGAAATTAATGCGACCAGACTTTTTACACCAGAAGCTAATTCATTGAATGATCGTGCCTGTCCATACCCAATATTGTTATTATCCTTTTCAAAAAATCTAACCCTTTTGTCCAATATAAAGTCGCTAAAATCAACGTACTCAAGTTGAGGAATCAGCTCTCCTTTAGTGCTTCCTGCGTCCGTTTGACCAGCATCCTTCTCACTATAAGTAAGCATCTCGTTAAGATAATCTACAGCGTTTTGGAGCCCGTCTAAATTATCTGAGTACACATGGTGTAATTCTTTCAATCCCTTTAAAATCCCATCTGAATAGAAAAGGCTGTACCAATGTTCTGACCTAATATCAGAAGGATAATTCTCATGGTCATCATTAGTTGAAATTAGGCGAGTTGGCCCATATGCTGCAAAAGGTATCGAGCTTAAACTTTGGTTGCGGTTAAGTAACTGAACATCCACTTTTCCAGACTTAATGAAACTCGGAAACAACAGTTCACCATGAAAAAAGGCTGCAGTGATAGCCTTTAGAATTGTTGTCTTACCGCAACCATTTTCTCCAGTCAAAAACACCCAATTACAGCCCTCCGGAATATCAATAACAACTTGCTGTCTGATATCTCCAATATCGTTTATTTTAATCTGAGCTACAACATTGACTATTTCTGTCGGTTCTTTTTTAAGAAATCTATCTCTGTATTTTAGAACACGGTCTAAGTCGTCTCTAAACTCTGAAGGCCATATGAAATCAATTGGCTTATATCCCTCACCCCTATCTTCAATCTCCTGAGTGCCTTGAATATCGTCTCGCTCATTGTACTCTTTCATCGATTGATAATAAGCCTCATGATCATCCTGCTTCTGTTTTACCACTTTATCAATTTGAGGTTTTATATGTACAAGTACTTTATCAAGTACATCTATATAATAGTAATTCCTACTGAATGCCAGTGATATCACATCTCCCCTTATTTCGAGCGTGCCATCAATAATTTTAGAATTAACAATTTCCTCCAGGAGAGGAAAAACTTTCATCAGCGCGAACTCTCGCTTGTTCTTATTATCCTTAGCTGAAAAAAACAAATGGCATCCTCCTTCATGATTAATATTGAGGTAGATGTTGGGTGTCTTATTTTTCCAATCCATTCCAGACCAGAAGGATACTGATAGATACCCATCATTCCCATGAAACCAATAGCCCTTCTCTAGCCTTTGACTATTGTTATTCCTTCGAAGAGTAAAGAAAAAATGATCAGGATTTTTCTCATGCTCCCTTAAGAGTGCTTGGAAAACTTGCTCATGTATTTTCTGTATTTCCATCCCCCTAAAAAATCTGATTGATTAAACTCTTTTGAAGGGATTGGGAATTCCTTAGAACGTTTTGGCAGTCCTTCAAGGAAGAATGTATTAGAGATTTCTCTTTCAAGAATTTTTCTTGAATTCCCATGGACATTTTTGGGACTTTACATTCCTTTACGACTGTGGAATTAATCGTATTAAGACCACTTGTGCTCTTTGCATACCTCTTGAAATAAGTCCTACCAAATGCACTATTGATATATGCTTCCAAAACCTCAGGTAGTATGTCTTTACACCCTGTAACTTTGATTAAATGGTTCTGATGTAAGAGTTCCATTCCATTTGCCCTGAATATGGCAGCACGGCCAATTTCTTCAATATTGGCATGCCCTTCAACGATTAAAACGTCATCTTCTTTCAGCTTGAACTGCAATAATTCTTGTTCTGTACAACCCATTCTTTTGATATCTGTGAAATCAATATAGCCTCTCCCCACATTCGCCACCCTCAAATAATCCACCTGTTTAGGAAGTTCTTTTCTTTTAGAATTCAGTGTGATTCCATACTTAATAGACGCGATATCTGATAGTTTAACAGAGTACTTCAGTTGCGTTTTGAAGAAGGAGAAGATGCAGCTATTTAAAAGTGTCTGCGCCGTAATTTCATGTTTGAGTTGTCCTTCAATCACCTCATCCATGGCCCAGAGTAGTTCGGCCAGCTGGGCTTGCTGGTCTTTGGGGGGAAGGAGGAATTCTTGTTTGGCAAGTGCCTTCCAATTAATGGTTGGAGACAAGGAACCTACTGAAATTTCAATTGCACGTTTCCAAAACATTTCAGACATCATGAAAAATGGTAAGAAATCTGGATTAACGTTTTTAGGCTTTGGCCTTAAAACCATCGAGTGAGCAGAAGCAACAGCATCAAAATCGGCAATTGCAACACGCTTCAAATAAGCATTACGCTTGGCGAAAATTAAATCGCCTTTGTAAATTTTCAGTTTATCTCCAATGAGAGTTGATGTTTCTCCGAATCTTCGAATTTTAAGCGATTCAGTGTCCAAATGTTCAAGTCCGATATAATGCTCTAAACCAGAATTTTTGGGTACAACTTTTTCAACAATATTTTCCACCAAGTCAGAGAATTTCCACTTGACCCATTTAGATCTGTCAATTTTATTCTCTATGGCTTCTGTAATATTGATTTCAGCTACTTCACTCATAATATTTTGAACAGATTATCCATAGATTTTTTCAACTCTTCACTAGACTTTGTCCATTGATTATAAGCAATGGAAGGCTCTAAAATTGAAGTATCACCTGCTCCGGTTACATACAGAGGTATGTTCAGACTAGCCTCCTTTTCTATTACCTCATCGATATCAGCAACATAAGAGAACCCTTCTCTAGGCTCGAAACTCAAGTAAGTGCTGTGAATTTTGGAGATATGTTCAGGCAATAAGTAACTGATGGTTTTTTCTCGTTTTAATTCTTCTCTTGCATCAATAAATAACACTTTTCCTTTATGGCCTGTTGGTTTATTGTTGTTTGTAATCAGGAGACATGATTCCATTATTGAATTGTAGAATAGATTCTTGCCAAGTGCAATCACACATTCCACCAAATCCTGTTCAATCATTTTTTTGCGCATCCCCTTCTCGGAATCTCTAAATAAAACTCCGTAAGGCCATAAAACGCAAGATCTTCCATTCATAGGATTCAAACTCTTCTGAATATGCTGCTGAAAAGCATAATCTGCACAGCCTTGCGGCGGCACACCCCAAAGGTTTCGTCCATACGGGTCATTGGCAAAGCTTTTCTGGTCCCAGGCTTTAATGCTGTAAGGGGGATTGGCCAGGATGACGTTGAAAGTTTTCAATTCATCACTGTGCAAAAAGGCCGGGTGGGCCAGGGTATCGCCCCGCACAATGCTAAACTCCTCTATGCCGTGCATAAACATGTTCATGCGGGCAATGGCCGAGGTAAGCAGGTTAATCTCCTGCCCGTAAAGTTTCAGGGTGCGGTATTCCTTGCCTTCTTCCTTCAGGTGCAGGGCACAGTTAAGCAACAAACCACCTGAACCACAAGTAGGGTCATAGACACTTTCGCCCGGTTGCGGGTCCATAATCAGAGTCATCAGCTTCACCACCGTGCGGTTGGTGTAAAACTCCGCAGCAGTATGTCCGCTATCGTCGGCAAATTCCTTGATCAGGTATTCGTAGGCATTGCCCAGTTTATCGTCTGCCACATTGCTCAGGCTCAGCTTGTGCTGGGAGTAATGCTCTATGAGGTTGGTGAGGGTCTCGTCACTCAGCCGGTCTTTGTTGGTCCAGCTGGCATCCCCAAAGATCCCGTAGAGCGTATCGGGATTGGCCTTTTCGATTGCCCGCATGGCTTCCTGCAGGGCTATACCTACATTGGTAGTGGTTTCGCGAACGTCCTTCCAATGGGCACCATCCGGCACCAGGAAGTGGTGATGCTCAGCAAAGGCGGCATATTCCATGTCGCCATCGCTTTCTTTCAGGGCATTTTCAAACTCTTCGTCATACACATCACAGATACGCTTGAAGAACAACAGCGGAAAGATGTACTGCTTGTAGTCACCCGCGTCGATGGTGCCACGTAGCTGGGTAGCCGCCCCCCAAAGGTATTTTTCGAGTTGTTGTTGGGTCATATCTTATTTATTAACCACAGATTCACACAGATAACCACAGATTTAATCTGAGTGATCCGTGGTGACCGTTTTTACATTATTAGTCTATTTATTCCCTTTTTCATATCCTGCACATTGAAGTTGAGCAACAGCCCCAACTTTAATCCAGATAATTTCAAATACGTCATTAACTGTGCCTTATGAATCGGAGCAATTTCATCCACCGATTTGATTTCCAGAATGATTTGTCCGTTCACCAAGAGATCAATACGATAACCGGCATCCAGTTTTATCTCGTTATAAACCACTGGAAGCGCTTTTTGTCGTTCGATATTCAAGCCTGTTTTTAGTAATTCATGTTCTAAACAAACTTCATAGGTTGATTCCAAAAGGCCGGGCCCCAATTCCGTATGAACTTTATATACACAGCCAATAATCTTATAGGACAATTCATTCAAAGATTCCATCTGTGCTAATCTGCGCTATCTGTGGTGAACTTCATTAGTATCTTCTTAAACTTCACCTCTGCCTGTTGACTTGCTTCCCAAGCAGTTTTCAAATCCGCAAGTGCTTCTTCCACACTCAGCAGGTTGTCTTCAATAACTTTCTCTACATACAATGGAATATTGAGATTGAAGTCGTTCTCCTCAAGGTCTTTGAGATCGGCCACTTTCACATAGTTCTCCACATCCGCATACGATTTGAACCAATCGAATATCTGGTTGACATGCTCTGGTTCCAGATAGTTTTGAGCTCTACCCACGCGTACCTGATCGGAAGCATCGATAAAAAGGACTTTGCCTTTCTTATCAGAATTCTTGTTTTGCTTGAACACCATCACACAAGCCGCCAGTTGAGTTCCGTAGAAGATATTAGGACCCAAACCAATGACCGCTTCCAGCATGTCTTGCTTAATGAGCGCTTGCCTTATTCGCCCTTCTGCCCCTTTTCTAAATAAAGCACCATGCGGCAGTACTACCGTCATTCGTCCCGTGCTATTCATAGACTTGATCATGTGCTGCACCCAGGCCATGTCGCCATTGCCAGCCGGAGGCACTCCGGCAATGTTCCTTCCGTAAGGATCGTTTGCCCAATTCTCAGCGCCCCATTCTTTCAATGAAAATGGAGGATTGGCGATCACACAATCAAAGGTCTTCAAACCATCGGCTTCAAAGAAGGCTGGATGGCGCAAAGTGTCTCCCCTATGAATCTGGAAGTCTTCAATCCCATGAAGAAACATATTCATCCGGGCAATCGAACTGGAGGTTAGATTCTTTTCCTGCCCATATAGCTTTAGCGTACGGAAATCTTCGTCATTGTGCTTAAGGTGGTCAATGCATTCCAGCAGCATTCCACCGGTACCGCACGCAGGATCATAGATGGTTTCTCCTTCGTGTGGGTCGAGTATCAATCCCAGTAAATGAACCACTGATCGCGGTGTATAGAATTCGCCCGCTTTCTTGTTGGTAAGATCTGCAAAGTGCTTGATCAGGTATTCGTAGGCGTTTCCAAGCAAATCTGAATCTACATTGCTATTAGAGAGCTCGTATTGCGAAAAATGCTCGATCAGATCAATAAGCAACCGATCCGAGAGTTTATTCTTGTTGCTCCATTGGGCATCTCCGAATATGCCATAGAGAAATTCCTGATTGGCTTGTTCTATTCCCCGCAAAGCTTTTTCGATAGCCAAGCCCACATTGGAGGTAGTTTCTCTGACGTCATTCCAATGACAGCTTTCAGGAATAACAAACCGGTGGAATTCCGGCAATGACGCATATTCATTGTCTCCATCGGATTCCTCCAAGGCCACACGAAATTCTTCATCATATACATCAGAGATCCTTTTGAAAAACAAGAGTGGAAAGATGTAAACCTTAAAGTCCGAAGCATCTACCGGGCCTTTGAGTATCCAGGCTGCTTTAGACAAATATTGTTCGAGTTGGGAAAGTGTAAGCCTTGTTTTAGTCATTGGATTTTAAAGATAAGAATGAAAAACTTTCAAGTGCCTCTTTTATTTCAGATCACCACCGCCCAGGTCAATTATTTTGGCATTTTTCACACGGCTTCCTCGCTCTCACGGCAGCTATCAGTAGAATTATCGCGATATGCGATAGCTGCCCGAGTATCAGCCTGTACTCGCCCATCAAAACACCAAGCTCCCCCACAAAAAAAGCATCAAGGCTTTCCCTGATGCTTTTGATCTTTTGACTGATGGTAAAAACGGGGCGCTCCCTACCGCAATACCGGATAGGGCTTGGGTGTGGTGGAAGGTCCATCTACCACCAGCTGACCATTTTCTTCTATGCGCAGCTCGTCTATGAACAGCACCCTGTTGTCCCCGCTGGCCGTGGTGCGCCCGTGATAGACGCAATACATTTTGGAGCTGTCGGGCGAAAACAACACCATGTTGTGCCCGGTGCCCGTCACATCACCCCCCTGCTCCACATTCTTTTGCAGCACGGGATTGTTAGCGGCTTTTTGAAAAGGCCCAAGTGGCCCCTCCCCGGTGGCATAGCCCACGGCATAGTTTTTCCCCGCATAGTAGTTGGCCGAGTACATGATGTAGTAAGTACCGTTCTTTTTGAAAGTAAAAGACCCCTCCGTCCAACGGCGATTAATCTCCTGTGCGGTGACCGATCGGCTCTCCCACTCGGCCTGCTGATCATCCATCTTTACGGGGGGACGCAGCAAGAGTACCGGCTCCCCGATCACCCCACTGAAATCCGGCTTCAGCTCCACACCATAGACCCAGCTCTCCTCAATCTCTTCGTACCAGCCCTTCTCCCGGGCCCAGTCGGCCACCTCACTCTCCACCGGATGCTTGTAGCAGGCACGGGAATAGTACAGGTAGTTTTTCCCGTCATCGTCCACAAAAACATTCGCATCGATGATCGGATAACCGGTGTTGAAAACAGGGCGATCGTACATGTCCACAAAAGGTCCTGTGGGACTGTCCGCCACCGCCACGCCAATCATGAAGTTTTCCTCCTCATTGGTGGGGTTTTCCTTCCACTGCGCACTGAAAAAGATGTAATACTTATCGCTGCGTTTGTAAACCTCCGGTGCCCAAAACCACTTCTCATTCCACGAACTGTCCGTATTTCCGGTGTACACCTGCCCTTCAAATTTCCAATCTACCAGATCTGTGGAGGAGTACGTGGCAAAGCCATCCTTTGCGCCACCCCCGGTGCCATACATGTAGTAGGTGCCGTCCCCATTGTCCAGTATGTAGGGGTCCCCAAACTCCACATTGATGGGGTTGCTGTAGGTTTTGGTAGTGGCCTCTTGTTTGGGAGGTGTGGAGCAGCTCAGGCCAAAGGCCAGAACCGCCGCAATGGTCAAATTGTGTGAATAGTTCATTTGCTTTTATTTCTGAATGGCATTGATAACCGCCTGATTGGCTTTTCTTACTTCTTTTTCGTCCAGCTTGATCACCTTCCGGTCATAGGTCATCAGGCCGTTTACCTCCACTTCCACGTCGGTCGTCTGGGTATAAATGGCGGCAGAAAATCCGGATTTTGCCATGTCGGCCAGCTGCCGTGCGTACTCCACATATTTATCCGTTACCTCTTTGGAGGTTTTAAACTGTACGTAGCCCCAGTTTCTGTCGGGTTCCCAAAGGTGATCTTTCAGCGGCAACCCAATCCCGCCATACTCACCCAGGACTGTAGGTCGCTGTGCATCGTACAGGTACATTTCCGGTCCCGGATAATTATGCAGGTCCAGCATAGAACCTACCTGAAAATGATTGCCCCCACTTGCCGGATTCACCAGTCTGGAGGGATCATAGGCCATATTCCACTCCACGATTTCCCGGGTTTTGAACTGACCCCAGCCTTCATTGAAAGGCACCCAGCAGACAATGCTTGGATAAGAATAAAGGTAATCCATAATCTCCTTCCATTCCTTGCGGTAAATGGCTTCAGACGCTGCGGTACGTTGTAATTCCGTGCCGGTAAAGTACTGACGGTTTTGCCAGATGGGCTGATCGTCGCCATTGGGCATATCTTGCCACACCAGCATGCCCATCCTGTCGCAGTGGGTATACCACCTGGCTGGCTCTACTTTCACATGTTTTCGGATCATATTGAAACCAAAATCCTTGGTCTTTTGAATGTCGTAAATGAGGGCCTCCTCAGTGGGCGCAGTGTACAGACCATCGGGCCACCAGCCCTGATCCAGGGGGCCAAACTGGAAGTAATCTTTGTTGTTGAGTTGAAGTCTGACGATCCCTTTTGCATCTCGCTGGGTGGAGATCTTTCGCATGGCGAAATAGCTCTTCACCTCATCCTTCACCACTCCATCGCTGAGGAGGGCTACCTCCATATCATAAAGAAATGGTGACTCGGGAGACCAAAGCTTAGGTGACGGCACGGCAATCACCGCCTCCTGTCCCGCAGCAACTTTCACAGTGTTGATCACATTAGCACCATCCAGTACTTTTATCTCTATCAGGTCTCCATAAGAACTCCCCCGGGTAGCCACTTTCACGCTAAGGGTATTGTCATCAATGTTGGGATTGGTTCGAATATCCAGAATAGACGTAGCATTCACCGGCTCCAACCAGACCGTCTGCCAGATGCCTGTCACCGGGGTGTACCAGATGCCTCCGGGCTTGTTCACCTGCTTCCCTCTTGGCTGAGGGCCGTCATCCGTAGGATCCCATACTTTGACGGTCAGCTTTTGCACACCATCTTTCAGATAGGGAGTGATGTCAAATGAAAACGGCGTATAACCACCTTCATGCATTCCTATTTTAATGTCGTTGACGAACACCTCCGCGCGCCAGTCCACCGCACCAAAATGGAGCAAAATGTTTTTATCCTTCCAGGCTGATGGCACCTCGAAGGTGCGATTGTACCAAACCACATTTTCCGCACCCACCATTTTCTGTACCCCGGACAGACTGGACTCCACCGCAAAAGGCACCAGGATTTGCTCACTGTAGGCCTGAGGTTCCCCGGCATTGCGTTTGACTATGGCAAAATCCCACAATCCGTTCAGGTTTTTCCAGTCGGTCCTGCTCATGATCGGACGTGGATACTCGGGCAACACATTGTCGGGATTCACCTCGCTGGCCCATTTGGTCTTGATTTTGTCGCCCGCCGGCTTCCACTGTGCACTTGCACCACAGAGGCCCAGGGCCAGGATTAATGTCAGTATGTTTCTCATCATGATCTTATTCATTCTATATTCTAAGGTAATAAGCGAATCCCTTTGCTACCTGTGGAGCAAGGGATTCGTCAGTTTCTATGTTATTATTTCACCATAAATGTATCCCCGCCGAGTAGTTGTCCACGGTCGTCGGTCACACGCAGCACATACTGCCCTGCACCAAGACCTGACCGATCCAGTTGATAGGAATTAACTCCCGTCTCAACATTCTCCCTGTTCACCTGCCGCACAAGGGCTCCGCTCAGATCATAAATACTGATCTGCGCAGAAGTGGCTGCTTCAAGTGCATTGAATGCAATGTAAAATTCATTGCCTTGCACCGGATTGGGATATATTTTAAAATCACTGGGTTTCACTTCGCCAAAGTCTGCCACCACATTCACATCCGTGACGTCTTCGAGGACTACTGTGAGTACCATCCCGTCCGTATCTGTGTCCGGGTTATCACTTACACGATTGCCTTCCAGATATCCCCCCTGCAAAGTGAGGCGCCCGATGGCAATCCTTCGTACGGGTGTCCCGGCCCTATTGCTATTCACGGCGATGTAATCGTCCACAGTAGAGGCATGACCTAATCTGAACAAATATTGGTCGGCATTGGGAAAATTCACTTGCCCCTGATACGTCCAGTTTTGTCCATCGCCAGTGGCCCAGTTGGTACCATAGGAATCATTGTAGTAGAATCCTCTGGCATAAAGCATCACTTTACCTACACCGGTGACATACCCTACAAAAGGCGCTTCAGAATAATTGGTAAGTCCGTTCACCATCCGGTGATTGGCAGAACTGCGTCCATTGTTGGTAAGGTCCGCCATGAATGCACCACCTCCCACAGAGCCACCATAGTAGATGATGTTGCCGTCAATGCCCGCGTCGATCACATCCGTACAGCCACCCGCACCATCATGTACTACCTCCACTTCATTGGAAAACCCGGAATTGGGGTTATTGGAAAAGGCCACGTAGATGTTGTTGTCATCCGGACCTCTGGTATCTCGGGCATTGAAATACATCCGGTATTCACTACCCACTTTCACCACCGCTGGCGCCCAGCCATTCACCAGGTGTGGAGGCATGGTGAAAGCGGTGGTAGCATACCAGCTTCCCTTGAGGTTGTTATTGTCATAGGGTCTCATGCATCTGATCACTCCCCCCTGATTGGTGACGTAGATGCGATAGTTGCCATCGAAGTTGGTGATCTCAGGATCGGCACCCTCAAAGGCATCTACCATGGCACCACCCCCAACCGGACGCTCATGAAAAGTGGCATCAGCAGGCAATCCGCCTGGGTTTTCGCTGTATAAAAGGCCATTTCGATGGCGGATGTAATTGCCCCCAAAGTTGTAAGACTCAATTGACACGCCGCCACCAGCCAGTCCGCTTCGCATCCACCAGGTAGCATCCTGGTGAAAAATACCCGAACCATCATTCGGCTCCAGCCAGATCTCGCCATTTTTATGTCGTAAAAAGCTCCCGGGAAAATTCACAGACTCCAGTGAAATGGCAGACCCATTGGCCAGCCCCGGTACGATTCTGAATTCGGAATCCTGAAACGGATTCACATTGGCATCTATTCGTCCACGGCTGTAAGCATGGCGTATATAATTGCCCGGGAAGTTATGCGACTCAAACCTGGTGGTTTGAGCATATAAGTCAGCGCCGAAAGCACCCATGACGACCATCACCATAAGGATGATCCTGATTTGTAATTTCTTAAGTTTCATAGCGTTCGTTTTGAAATGAAAAAATCTTTCTGGCGCATAACACAGAAACAACAATTAGCCGTAATAATGGGCGGCCCCTTGGGCCGCCCGTGGATTCCACGTTTTAAGCAAAATCCTGCCTTAGTATCTTCTACTTTCTCACCACCTCGCCGGTCACCCAATGAACCTCCGTATGCCCATCAGGAAAATACCTGCTGCCCAATGCGATGATTGTTTGTTCATCTAGCACATGCAGCGCATTGAAAAACGCGCCCTCATCCGCAGGAAGGTCCGGGAAAGGGTGGGACACATTTGAAAAGTTTCCAGCCTCAGCATCACCTATCAGCACATACATGGTGTTCCGCTTCCAGTCAGGGCCTATGTCCGTACCGCCGGTATCATGGCATGAAAGAATGGTCTCCCCGGTGGGCAGCTGCACCAAATAAGGGCCGCCCCCGAAATTCACGAGGGTTTTGGGTGCCGCCAGTCTTTTGCTGATGTCTTCAGGACTTTGGAAGCGTGCGGATAACGAAGAGCGAAGTATCCATGGAGAATCCCTGTTATTCACGGACTCAATGGCAAAAGCAATTCCCCTGGCATCTTTCAGCACCAGAGGCACTGGCATGCCATCGCGCATTCCGGAGGTGTAGGCCACAGACCTGGGCAGGCTCCATGAGCCGCCTTCATTTTTTGAAGTGACCATGAGGATCTCCTGCTGAGTCTGATCTGCCGGCACCACCTGCCACCATCGGGCTTCACTGGAGTAGAAAAGGAGCACCTCCCCATTGGGGTGCTGCACCATGGCCGGCTCCCATGATCGGCCAGTGGCCACAATTCTCGGGGCACTCCATGTGGTGCCCCGATCATCGCTGTACATGAACTGGATATTGTCATGCTGGTTATCATCTGGCCTGCCACGCCCGGTAAAAGCCATTAAAATCCGCCCGCTCCTGAGTTCCAGAAATTCCGGATTGGCAAAGCCCCAGTAATTGGGGTTATTGTCAGCCATCAGTACCTCCTCGCTGGTCCAGGTAGCTCCCCGGTCAAAACTTTTTCTCAGATAGATGTTGTCCCAGGCGTTTTGTTCATCGCCCCCATGGTAAGCCAAAAACAAAGTATCGTCGCCCAACTGCAACATTCGCGGGTATTCTGCCCCGAACACTTCATGGGAGACTTTCACCGGCTCTCCCCAGCTAATGTGCGAAATGGGTGCTCCCGGCTTTGAGTATTCGATGACCCAGGTGGTGGTATCCTCCTCTTCTTCCTCGGGAGGCTTCACAGTGGGGTTTTCATCCGGTACACAAGACCAGATCACCAACAATAACCAAAGTAAGGACATAGCTTTCAGGCTGTTTTGATACTTCATCCGTCTTTCCCTTCGGAGTACTATTGGACAATCACTTTTTCCGAAGTATAATGTCCGTCGGCATGCAATGCCCGCACGATGTAAATCCCTGCGGTCATGGGCAGCCTGATGTTTTGAGTGCGCTCTGTCACATCAACAGCTCTGACCAGTTTCCCATCCAGCGTTAAAACATTGAGCTGCCGAATTTGATCATTTACCCGGACCTGTATCTGACCATGATTGGGGTTTGGATATATGAGTGCATCAGTCTTCAATGCAGCAGACAAAGGCCCTCCTTCCAAATGACTGAAGTTGTCTTTGGCGAAAGCCGACCCGACAAAACTGTGATCGATGGCCTGAACTCCCCATCTGTATTCCCCATAAGGGAGGCCTTTTACTGTCCAGCTTTTATTCAGCTGCATGTTGCCTTTTTCCTGCACAGTGAGTTTACCGGAGGTGGTATCTGCCAGTGGGTAGTAGAAATAGTTTCCTTCAGAATCCACCAAAAACAGGTTGTAACTCAGAGAAGCAGCGGGTGTGGAATCGTCTGTAGCTTCATCCCAGCTAAAGGTCACGGCTTTTCCGTTGGCCTTGGCCAGTAAATTAGCTGGTGGTGCCGGAGCGGCATTGGTACCGGCCGTAGTGTTTTCTATCACCAGGGCCACATTCCTATTGTAGGCGGAGCCCTCTCCGTTCCAGTTATTTCCTGAGTAGCCGTTGATGATCAGGTCCAGGTCTCCATCGTCATCCAGGTCCGAAATAGCCACGGCACTCTCTGAAATACCCGGGAGGGTGGCGTTGTAGTCAGCTGCCGCAAATGTCCCTGAAGTGTTAATAAAAAAAGCAGTTCGCTGTCCCCCTTCATCCGGATTCCATCCGGTCAGGATTACATCCAGGTCACCGTCGTTGTCCCAATCGGCAAACCGGGAGGCATCAGACGGACTGAACGCCCCAAAGGGTTGGAAAACGGCCGCCTCTGTGAAAGTACCCCCTGTATTTTTATAGAGACGATAGATCATGTCGTTGTCCTCTCCGGAATTGACATAGCCCCACCCGCCAATCAGCAGGTCCAGGTCACCGTCACCATCATAATCTCCCCAATCAGAGGAACCCGGCCCTTTCGCAACGATGCCAGGGTCTGATTCCGTGAAAGTGCCCCCATCATTGATAAAGAGGCGCGCAAAGCGGGCATCGATGCCCTCTTCATAGCCAGCCATCACCCAGAGGTCCAGATCACCATCAGTATCCACATCTACCGTGCTCACCTTGGGGTCTATAAATTTGTAGGTGTCAAACGGCGACTCTGAAGAAAACCCTCCGGATCCGTCTCCAAAGTAGATTTTCGGTCGTTGGTCTTCAATGTTGTGGTTTCCAAAAACCAAAATATCCGCATGACCATCATTGTTGAGATCTGCAATACCGGAAGAAGGTGCAATATGCGCCAGGCTGCTATAGTAATCATCCAGCGCAAGCTCGCCTTCTTCATTAGTAGAATAGAGGTTCACAATGACCGAATCCGCAAATCCGGACTGAACAGCATCCAACTGACCATCTCCATTCACGTCTCCAAAAGTCACCGAAGTAATCGCCGAAGGAGCAAAAGGTGAGGCTACTTTCTCAAAACTCATCTCTCCATTGTTGCGAAACAACTGCGCAAATTTTCCGTCTGGGTTTTCTCCGATGATTAGAATATCCCGATCTCCATCGGCATCAATATCGACTGCCGAAATGCTGGACTTCTGCACATCGAAATCCAGATCATGAATGGCATCCTGAGCCCTCAGGCCCGTGCCCATGATCATTAATGTTATCACTATTATCAACTTAGCTTTCATTGCTTTTAGGTTTATTTAGTAATTGACTAGTACTCGCCAGAAGGCCTGGTAAGCTTCTGGTAAAGGGGGTGAGGCACTCCAAAATCAGGAAGGCCTTGCTCGTCCCAGGTAAAAGGCTGAATACGGATGGATCTTGCTCCTCCACAGCCCTGACCCTCGAAAGGGTTGGCGTGGTAGATAATCCAATCCTCTGTGCCATCTACCGATTTAAAAAATCCATTGTGACCCGGCCCAAAGGCATTGCCTGATGGATTCTGACTAAATACAGGATTCGGCGACTTGACCCAGGAATCAGGCTTCATCAGGTCGGCATCCGTAGCAGCAGTCAGCATTCCCAAAGCATAGCCATCGGTCCAGCAGCCTCCTGCAGAGTACACCATGAAGAGTTTGTTGTCCTTTTTCAAAACCTGCGGACCTTCCACTACTGTGGGGTCGGTACCATTGGTCTCCCACGAAAGCTCGGGCTTGGTCAATAGCACCCGCTCACCTGTAGCCGTATAGGGATCAGTCATCTTGCAGATATAGAGGTCCTGCCGCCCATTGGTGGCACCCGACCAACCTGACCAGAGGTAGTAGAGCTGGCTTTCATGCTCAAAAATAGTCCCATCAATGGCCCAGCGATTGTCGGGGAGCTTCAGTTCCCCCTTATCCACCCATTGACCAACGGTAGGGTCGGCATTGGCATTCTCAAGGACAAACATGCGGTGGTTATCATTGTTGCCATCATCGGCAGCATAGTAGATATACCATTTATCTCGAACAAAGTGGATCTCCGGTGCCCAGATGTTACGCGAATTTGGCCCACTTGCAGGGGGGGTCCATACCACCCGTTGAGAAGCACCAGACAGGTCAGACATCACATCTGTTTTGTAGAGGGTTACATTGATCCCGGTCGTAAATGTGAGGTAGTAATGGTCATCTTTCTGGAAAACCCATGGATCGGGTCCACTGGTATGAATGGGATTGAGAAACAGGGAATCCACTGTGGGCTCTTCCTTAGGCGGATCCTTATCAATTTTGGGTGATCCCTCTTCGGCACAGGCTGTAAGCCCGAGCAACAGGATTCCTACAAGATGAACCAAAATGGCTCTCAGCATTTGCATGATATCATTGGTTTCGTTTTGAAAAAGAAATACGCCCGGGCGATAGTGCCCGGGGCATTATTTTACCATTTCGGATTTTGCTCCAAATTGGGGTTAGCGTCTATGTCCAACTGTGGGATAGGCAACAACTCATGTTTACCTACTTCGAAGTTGGCAAAGGCAGGATCATTTACCGCCAGCCCGGGGCCCAAATCGCCCCATCGGGCCAGGTCATTCCATCGGTGACCTTCGCCAGCCAGCTCCAGCAAACGCTCATGTTTCAACTGCTCCAAAAACGCAGCCTGGTTAAGCCCGGGGCTGGCCACAGAAAGGGACTGAAGTCCCACCCGCTGACGCACCCTGTCCACATGCGGATATGCTGCAGCAGTGCTCCCGGTGGCATTCAGACACTCTGCGTACATAAGCAGTACATCGGAGTACCTGATGTATCGGTAGTTATTGGGAGACCGGTATCCCTCCTGGTTTTTCCAGTGGTCGTTCAGGAATTTTCGCACCCAAACACGCTTGCTATCAGCACTGGTGCCATACCGGCTACTGAATGACTGCCCATAGATCATCGTGGCGTCAGGCCCATTGATGTCTGTGGAATCAAACAGAAAACTCGCAGCCACCCGGGGATCTCTGTTACCAGAAACGGTGAGTTCATCAAATTCATAGATGATCCATCGGCGTGCTTCTGCATCGGACCAACCGATACCCACCGGAGCGGTAAACTGAGCCAAAGAAGTACCGTAGTTATGGTTTGGTGTCTGGATGTCATTGTCTGTAAACTCATTGGGGTTCTCAGCAAATTGCCATTCAAAAACAGATTCCACGTTGTTTTCGGTGGTAATCAAAAAGTTATCCCGGTAATTGGCTACCAGGTCATAGATATCTCTACCTTCACCATCCACAAGCCATTGCAAAGCCGGTAGTGCTTCATTGTATTGACCAAGCTGCATATGTGCTTTGGCCAGTAATGCGTAAGCAGCACCCTTGGTCACACGACCCAGATCCGATGCATCTGCATATCTGGCAGGCAACATTGGCACCGCGAGTTCCAGGTCAGCAATAATTTGTTCAAACACTTCCGCTTGAGTACTGTTAGGTGGGTAGTCTTGCGGCTCTGACGTTTTCAGCAATACCGGTACATTTCCATAAAGGGTACCCAGGTGATAGTAAAACAGGGCCCTGAGAAAATAAGCCTGCCCCAACAGGACGTCCTTCTCACTCTCCTCCATGTCGATACCCGGAACATTGTCCAGCACCTGATTGGCACGGAAAATACCTACATAATTGTCTGCAAATACTCCTGATACCGGGTCGAAATTGTAATCCGGCTGAATGAACTTATCCAGTGCATTGGCCAGGTCAGTCCAGGGGCTTCGGCTTTCGCCAATGTCTGCCCGGGTGGAGTACAGCATAGGCATCCATCGGGATATCGATCCTTTATGCAAAGTACTGTAGATCGCATTCACGCCCTTTTCGGCATCTTCGCCTGTTTCCCAAAACAGTCCCACATTGGGTTCATTGGGGTTTTCAATGTCCAACTTATCTTCACAGCCGAAACATCCCCCTCCTATGATTGCTATATAAATGAATAATTTTTTCATGATCGTGCTGGTTTAAAATTGAAATTGAAGTCCTAAAGAATAAACCCTGCTCGATGGCCAGTTGCCCGCATCAAAGCCGCGCTCAAGAATTCCATTGCCCACCACGTCAGGATCCAACCCCGAATACTTGGTGAATGTGAGGAGGTTCTGCCCGCTCAGATAGAGCCTTGCATTTTGAATGCCCGTCTCTCCGAATAAATTATCGGAGAAATTGTACCCCAACTCAAGATTTCTGATTCGCAGATAAGAGCCATCCTCCAGCCACCGGGTACTGTTGGAAGCATTTTGCGAAAGCGCCACATCGTCGGTGGCCACCCCAATTCTCGGATCGCTGGTGTTGGGATTTTCTTCTGTCCATGGTTGGATGTCACTCCTGAAGTTGGTGTTCTGATAGCCATCCAGCACCTGTCTTACCCCATTGTAAATGGTGTTGCCAAATACGCCAACAAGCTGGAGATTTAGGGTGAAGTTTTGATAAGAAGCATTAAACTGACCACCGGCCTGAAGTGTCGGCCATGGTGATTTTCCACTATAGTCCCGGTCGTCTTCTGTGATTTGTCCATCGCCATTTACATCCACAAAGCGAATGTCTCCGGGCTGGGCAGCCGGCTGGATGACCGTACCATCCTCCGTGGTGTGATCCAGTACTTCCTGCGCACTCTGGAAGATTCCGGCAGTCTTCAGCAGATACCACTCCGAGATTGGCCTTCCAATCTTGGATCTGGTCAGGCCAGTTGGGATATAGTCAATCCCTTCGCCCTGATTTCCCACGTCTTCCACTTTGTTTTTGATGGTGGTAAAGTTGACTGAAGCGTCCCATTTGAAAGCACCTTCACGCTTGCGATAGGCTGCGCTCACTTCCAGGCCCCGGTTCCGAATGGAGCCCGCATTGACGAAAGGATTTCCTCCCAGGTTACCCAGGTACTGAGGCAATGGAATCTGCAAAATAGCATCCTGTGAAAGGGAATTGTACCACTCAGCTGTGAACAGAATGCGATCATCCAATAAGCCTGTCTCAATGCCCACATTTTGCGAAATTCTGGTTTCCCACTTCAGCTGTGTATTGGCAATTCGGGCCTGGTAAGCCCCTACGTTGGCCGCCTGATCCGGCCCAAAAATAGCCCTGGGGTTACTATTGAGATTGCCCAGGTAATCCCATGAGCCCACCTGACCCGGGATCACTCCCAGTCGGCCATAAGAGGCAGTCAGCTTCAGGTTGGAAATCAACGGCACATTGAAAAAACTTTCTTCACTGATCCTCCATCCGGCAGCTATGGATGGGAACACCCCGGTGCGATAATCTTCGGCAAAACGCGAGTTTTTATCAATTCTGCCAGTTAGGGTCAGTAAGTACCGGTCATCATACACATAATTAACCCTACCCATATAGCCCAAAATGAAGTTGTCCAGGGTTCTGGAACCACTCGCCGTAGGATCTCCGGTAGCCGAGTTGATGGTGTTGAGGTACTGGCCGTTGAACTGCTGTAACTCACTTCGCTGGGCGAAGGTCTCTTCGCGCTGAGAAGACTGCTGTGAGATACCAACCACCGCATTCAGCGAGTGCTTCCCAATCTCTTTGTTGATGTTGAGTGTGTGTTCGAAGAGTTTGCTGAACCAGGTAGACCGGGTGTCCGCTACAGAACTGGGGTACACAGCCGCATTAAACGACCACACTCCATCTTTTCTCAGGTATTTGGAGTAATCAAAGCTGGCCTCCAGTCCGGCGTTGAATTTGTAACTGATCCAGTCGGCAATTTTCACATTGATGTAGGCATTTCCCACCAGCTTGGAATATTGGTTATTTCGCTGACTCAAATCCAAAATGGCCACCGGGTTCCAGGCATAGGAAGGTGCATTCACGGAGCCTATTCCCCATCCTCCAGGGTTACCTTCTGAAACGTAATCTTCACCTTGCACCGGGATCACCGGTAGCAGTTGTGGCATATCGTAAAACGGGTTTCCCGCATCGGGCGTATTGTTAATAGAATGGGACAATAGGATGTTCTCCCCGAAGGTCACCCGGCCGATTTTGCTGGTACTGTTTACCCTGAAACTGTACCTTTCGAAATCCCTTCCTTTCAGGACCCCTTCGTTTTCAAAGAAACTTCCGGAAATCATATAAGTACCACTACCAGACCCGCCAGAGAGACTCAGGTTGTAGTCCTGCAACGTCCCCATTCGGATGATTTCATCCTGCCAGTCGGTATCCACAGTAGGGTCAAAGTCTGCACCTACGAGTGCAGGTGGTGTTAAACCGGAGTTCTCATATTGTGCCGTTTGCATGGCTGCAAATTCGGTACTGTTCATTACGTCCCACCGGTTGGGTAATTGTTGCACCCCCTTTTTGCCGGAAAAGCTCACCTTCATGGGACCTTCCTTGCCTTGCTTGGTGGTAATGATGATCACACCATTGGCCGCTCTGGAACCATAGATGGCTGCCGCAGAGGCATCCTTTAAAATCTGAATGGATTCAATGTCGTTGGTGTTGATGGTGGGGTTGGCATCTGCCAACATTCCATCTATGACATAAAGTGGATTAATGTCTGCAAAACTACCCACTCCCCTGATTTCAATAACTGAGGACTGACCCGGTGCGCCTCCGTTTCTCACGGTGATACCCGGCGCCAGGCCCTGAATGGATTCGGCCAGTGAGTTGGCGGTGACTCTCGCAGAAGATTCCGGGCTGATAATGGCAGTGGATCCTGTGAGGTCTTTCTTTTGGACGGTTTGATAACCAATGACCACCACTTCCTGCAGACCCTGAAAATCGGGCACCAGCGAAACATTCACCTCAGTGGCTCCGGCGATACTTACCTCCTGAGTGACATAACCCACAAAAGAAATGACCAAAACCTGTGCAGTTTCCTCAACCGAAAGGGTAAAGTTTCCCTCTATGTCCGTAATGGTACCCTGTGAGGACCCTTTAATGGTGATGGTGGCTCCGGGAAGTCCTTCTCCATTCTCATCGGTCACTCTTCCTTTGATGGTAACCTCACCTATGATCACCTCCACCTCATCCCGGGTAAAGGGCGCCTTCTTTTTCTGTGTACTAATTACATTATTGACCTGGCGAAAAGTGAGCCCGTATTCCTTGGATAGAAAGAGCAAAAACTCCTCTACAGTAGCTCCCTTGCTGGCATAGGTCAGGCGTTTCTGGTTTTTGTCCAACACGCGGTGGTCATAAGAGAAAGTCAAGTCTGTCAACTGCTCTACAGTGGAAAAACTCTCAATCAATTCCGCTTCATTGAAGGTGAGGTTCACATAGATGTCCTTGACACTCTTATACTGAGCATTTCCATTATTGGCAAACAGCACGGTGGCAAAAACCGCCTGTATCATAAAAATTCTAAGCATCCAGTTCATTAAATACAGGGATTGCTGTATAAATATTTTCATATATTTACATGTTTAATAATGTCCAATTGTTAAACTATTTTGTGATTACGTCACGCCAATGGGTAATCACATCTGAAGGTTTTCGGCTTCCGAAAGCCTTCTTTTTTTTAGTCGTTATTCATCTCATAATATGCTGGGTTTGATCACAACTTCTTTATTCTTTATCTGAAAGGTAAAATCCTCTGCATAACCTATGCTTGTCAGTACCGCATGTAAAGTCTGGCCATCAAAACTCCCCGAATAGTTCCATCCTTCATTCAGCTCTCCTTCTATTCGAAAGTTGACTCCATACCACTTTTCCAGCTTGTCAAACACTTCAGCCTGATCGCATCTGAGGAAAAAAAGCACATCATCTTTCCAAGCTATCTCACCGTACTCATACCGCACTATATTTCCGAGGGTGCCGGCCAATGCCTTCACCATCTGGCCCGGTTTGAGCAATACCTGCTCCTGACTACCGATGGAGGTGACCGAGACCTTTCCGGTGACGAGTGACACCTTAGTAGGATCACCTTCCACCGAATAGATATTGAAAGATGTACCGAGGGCCTGAGTGACCGTGCCACCCGCGACTACCCTGAATGGCCTTAATGAATCTTTAGCCACTTCAAAGAATGCTTCTCCCTTTAGTTCAATCACTCTGCTGGTATCGCTGAAGTACTTCTGATATTTGATACTACTTCCTGAGTTAAGCTTCACCTTGGAACCATCATTGAGGTGAACCATGAGCTTCTGGCCATTGCGGGTATTTCTCACTTCTACTTCCTGTGATACACTTTGCTCTGCCGGTGGGTACTCATTGGCCAGGTAGTACCCCAGGGCCCCTACAAAGAGTAAAGCCAGACACGCCGCCGCCAAAGACCGATACCAATTGGATGAAGTGGGCTTCTCCTGATAAGTACCGAACTCATCTCTGACGTCTGAAGCTCTTATTCTGATGTCGATTCTATCCTTGAGGTTTTCTATTCGCTTATTATCCTCCTGGAACTCTCGAAATTGAAGTTGTTGGATAATTTCTTCCGCCTTGCCGGCCTCCTCATTGAGCCTCTGGCTCTCTACCAGACGGGCATTCCAGGGATTCGACGCTACCTTCCCGCCCTGAATCCAGGAAATGAAGGACTCATCCAGGAGCAAGTCCTCCAGGTTATAATCATCGTATTTTTTCTTCCAGGTCTTCACGTAGGTATTTCTGCTTTTATACCCTAGAGATACAGACCCTGCTCAGATTACTCCCTGTAAAAGAAGGTATTTTTAAATATTTACAATAAATTCAATGATATGAGATCGTTAAAACAATAAATGCAAAGTTTAAGGTAAATAATTGAATTATTTTCAATAAACAAGCAAGGCTATAAATACCGCCAGTTTCAGCATCCCTCTGAGATTGTGCATGGCCTTGGAAAGGGCGTTATAGAGCTGTTTTTTGTCCAGCTCCAGGATGTCGCCAATCTCATCAAAGGTGAGTCCGTTGAAATATTTTAGATACACGATCTCCTTTTGGAGCGGGGATAGCTTGTTTAAACACTCCATTACGGCGGAGGTTGGTTGATATTGCCCAGTCGGGAAAAAGGGATTGGGATCTATCAGGTCTTCAAAAGCACCCTCCGATTCAGTCAGACTCCTGCGCTTCTTTTGGTTTTGGAGTTCCCTCACTATTCTGTGCTTGAGCGCCTTCATCAGATAAAATCGAATGGTACGTACTGCACCAAGCCGGTCTCTCTTAATCCAAAGATCTACGAAAAGGTCCTGAACGCAATCATCGACCAGGGTGGAATCGGGTGTTAAGTGGCGCCCATAGGCCAAAAGAGCTGGTACCTGAGAGTAATAGATATAATCCAGAGCATTCCTATCGCCTGTGCACAGATCCTGCCAGAGGTCCTGATCCCTTCGCACACTATAAGCAATATAGAGTTCTCTAGACTTCATTAATTCTATGGTAATTCAGATGGTAAATAACCATCAGATTTTACACATCAAAAAATTAAGTTAAAGATATTTTCGAAATTTTCAACTTTGAAGGAAACGGGAGGATGGAGTTGAAAGGGATCTTTCATTCAACAAAACATTCGCTCAATATGGCTTTGTAGTTTGACCTGACCTAAAAATCAGGCCTTGTCCTTGCTCAGAAACTTCTCAAAAGAAGATCGCAATACCTCCAGGCTAAAGGGTTTGCTAATGAAGTCCCTCATTCCAGCTTCAAAGCAGTCCTTCATTTCGTGTTTGGTCACATTGGCCGTTACCGCCACAATCACGGGTGGTTTAGCGGTTGCCGATTTAAGAATTTCGCGGGTGGCTTCTATTCCGCTCATCATGGGCATGCGTATGTCCATGAGTATAAAGTCATAGGCTTTGGAGGCTGCCATCTCCACCACCATTTTCCCATTTTCTGCAATCTCCACATTGCTAATTCCCAGGGTGCCCAGCATTTTCCTGGTAACTAACTGGTTGACTTGCTGATCTTCAGCCACCAGCACGTTCAGGTTGGAGTATCTGCAGGTATCCAGCTCGGGCTCCTCCTGATTCACCCATTTGGATCCTTCGATCTTGAATGGAAGGATAAAATAAAAACTTGATCCCATACCGGCCTGCTTCTCCAATCCAATCTCTCCCCCAATAGCCTCCACCACTTTCTTACAAACACTCAAGCCCAGACCTATCCCTTCCAGCGTAGTATTGGTGTCATTCCTGTGAAATTTATCGAAAATATTTGCTCTCTGACCCTCGGGGATGCCCATGCCTGTATCTGAGATACTTATTTTAATTTCCGCTTGCCGGGAGGTCTTGGACAAGAGCATCGAGCGGATATTTACCTCTCCCTCATCGGTAAATTTCACGGCATTGTTGACCAGGTTGATCAACACCTGACGTACCCGGGTCAGGTCGCCTTTCAGATACCTGGGGATACGCTTATCAGCATGATAATTAATCGAAACCTTTTCCTTCTTCATTGCCACTTTTGGAATGAAAAACTGAATCACATTAGACACCACCATATGCAGGTCTATTCTGTCTTCCTGCAGCACCATTCCTTCTTCCTCTATCATGGTCATGTCCAGTAAGTCTGAAATGAGCCCATGCAAAATATCACTGCAATGGCTCATGTCTTTGAGTAAAAGGGCCTGTTCCGGAGAAAGATCCGTTCTCTTCAGGAGATCAAGGTTACCCAATACCCCATTGAGTGGCGTTCTGATTTCATGACTAATATTGGTCAGAAAGGTGGTCTTAATCCTATCCGCAGACTCAGCCCGCAGCTTTTCTCTGCTCAGTAAAATATTTGACGATTTGAGCCTTTCCCGATCCCTTTCATATTCCTTTTTATAAAAAAATAAGGTGAATGAAAGAATGGTGAGCATCAAAACGTTGGACACAGCCAGGTCGATCATACGCTCGGTGTGGTCCAGAAATGGTTTTGCGGAATCAGGGTTTAAAATCTCAAAACAGGTATACCCCACGGCAATTGTCATAGAAATGCCGATGAACATTTTGAATTGCTTCGGCCTAAGGATGAGCAATCCTGATAAAAAGATCAGCACAAACATATTGTGAATGGAGCCTGTCACTCCGCCTGATGGGAGCCATGCAATACCCAGCAACAGATAGACCAGCAGGTAATAGAGCACAGTCATCCATTTATAGAATGGCCAATTTCTACGGACAAAATAGAATCCGGTAAAAATCAGGGATCCTGCCGTATATAGTAGTAAGAAGTCACTTTCGTACCTGGAAAAATAGCTGAAAACGGACCAGAAAACGAGCCAGAAATACAACACCATGGTGGTCAATACCAGAATGACATCAAAGAGTTTGACCTCTATGGGTGCGCTGGTACCTAATGATGGTATGAATTTTTTGAGTGTCAAATTTCCGTGCCTCTTCGAACTAATAAATGTAGGAAATTGACCTCATCAAGGGTTAAGGTTTTAGATGAGTCGGTGATTCATATCGATATAATCCAACTTTGGATGAGTATTTCATGCCGAAAATCAAATCCGAAGATCACTCCAGAGCACACGGTTATTCCGGAAAAAGGGAAGCATCCAGGCCCGGAATGATTCTTAAGGCATTTTTGTAATATACTTTTTTCAATACCTCATCAGACAAATCTAACCCATACATACGCCAGAAAGCATGGTACTTTTTATAGTATGGAAAATACTCGTCGGCAGTTTCCAGTACCCGAAAATAGGTGTAGTACTCCTCCGGATTATAAGCGTCCTTAGCAAAGAGAATCCGATCTGAATATTGTTCAAAAAATGCCTTGGCTGCTCGCGGCTGTCTACCCAGCTCTGCAATTACTGCCCCGATACCTACATTTACATTGGGATACTGATCCAGGTGAGCGCCCAGCGCCTGAAGATCGTTGGCCATCCAACCCATGTGTGCATTGATGAATGTGGTACCCGGATGCTTCTGGAAAATACGGTGCTGCTCAGCAATGATCTGCTCCCATGAAGCCGGATCGGTGGCGCTCCGCTTCCTGCCTGGCCGCAGTTTCAGCTCGAGCCAGCGCTCGTTCTTTTCGTCATGTTCATCCCAAAAAGGCTTGGGATCTGCAGCATGGATGATCACCGGAATCCCCAGCTCACCACATTTGGCCCATACAGGGTCGATCCTGGGATCATCTATAGCCACCCTGTTTCCATTCACATCGTTGATTCCCATCCCAAGACTCTTATATATTTTCAGCCCTTTCGCCCCATTTTTCACATCCTCCTCCAACTGACGTACGGCCTCTTCTGACCATCCCGGGTTGCCTATTTCCCTGAAAGAAACATTGGTGAAAACGACAATTCTACCGGGAGCCTCCCCGGCAATGCGACTGGTCATACCTTCCAGGTACTCCTGACTGCCAATATCTCCAGCCTGCCGATCATACCCCCTGCCACTCAGGTTGACCATGATCCCCATGTTCAGCGTGTCCATTTCCCCAACAATCTTGGCGATCCTGTCTTTTGTGAGGTTCCACTGGTGACTGTGCACATCTATAAACGGGAACCTGGCCCGGGTAACGGGATGCTCCGGCACTACAAGGGTGGAAATGGGGTCATAGAGCTCGAAATCCATCACCGGAAGTTCCGGGTCAGACTCCTGACCAAATGCGGTTTGACTAAAAACAAGGGCAAAAGCCAGCGTAAATATTTTATTCATAAAGCTGAAAATAAAGAAACAATATAAGGTAACGTACTCCTTTTGGGTAAAGATTTACATTATCCAATATTAGATGTGTAAAAGAAAGTTCGAAGCACTTCATTTCTCCTCCAAATATCTCCCTAAGGCCATTAACAAAAAAAGCCATTCCGAAATTCGGAATGGCTTTCACTATCAACTATTAGTTCCTAAATTTTAGGAGTCACTAAACTTTTCTTTAATCTTTTCGCCAAAGTCCTTGAGTGAACTCTTCACATCCTCGGAGGTCTCCACGGCAAATTCCCTGGTGTCATTCCATGCCTGTTTGGTGGAGTTCTCCACCTTGTCAATGGCACGGTCAAGGTCATCGGCCTTATCATTTAGGTCAGCCTTCATTCTTTCCAGCACGGTTTTATTCTGATCAGTAGCCTCGGCAATCTTATCATCGAGTTTATCCAACTCTTTTTCCACGTCCAGCTTGATCTCCTCCAACTCGTACTTCAGGTCCTTTTTCTCCTGCTCAAAAGAATCCTTTAGTTCCGTCATGGCATCCTCAGGGGTTTCCTTTTCCTTCTTGCCGGAACAAGCCACAACCAGTACGGTCATAACCAACACTCCAAAAAGCTTTAAAAATGTATTCGTAATGGGCTTAGTAGGTTTCATGTTTTTCGTTTTTAAATTCAACAATGATCACACTTAAGAAATAATCGATCCGAAAACACAAAACATTGTATACCAGCTGTTTACAGAATTTAAATCCCCGGAAGTTTTCTCATATTTAGAATCAGTCTCTCCAAATGAAAAATTTTCAAGCCAACCACCGGGTGACTGATACCGAACACATTCATTTTCCATTTTGTCCGATGGCGTACAGTATAGGGATAACCATCTGTCGGCAAATCATCACAAGTGACTTATTTACAGTCACTTACATTTTTTGGCACAACCATTGCCAATAGGACAATGTCATGTTACGAAAAAATACAAATATCAAAAGCGGGCAAGCCAAAACACTCCTTATCATACTGGGAGTGATCATTGCATTGATCATGACAATGAACAGTCCCATTTTCACAGCAGACAATATCAACATGCCTGAACCGGAGCACCAGGAGCAAGTGGCTGAAGTAGATGCCACTGAGGCAGAACCGCAGCAAACCGGCGGCACTGCATCCAGCGCAAAATTTAATTCTGGAACCAGATTACTGCACATTTTCACCAGAAATCTCCCATATTTAAACAACAAATAAAATGGAAATGACCAAAAGACTCTATCGATCCAAAAAAGACTCTATGCTTGCCGGCGTGTGTGGGGGAATCGCCGAATACTTTGATCTGGATCCTACACTGGTAAGAATAGGATACCTGGTATTGTCTGCGTTGAGCGTAGGCTTTCCTGGGATTCTGGTATACATTATCCTCTGGATAGTGGTGCCTGAGCAGTATTAGATCATCTTAGAATAGGTGGTGATCCACCTGTGGGGCACTTCGCCGCTCTGGGCCATCTGGTAATCCGAGTAGCTGCAGGGTACCATTCTGCTTCGTAGAAAACCAGAGGTCTCTTCAGGGTGAGGTACCTCCATCCACCATTTTTCAGAAATCTTGCTTTTATAAAACCGAATGGTAGAAGGCTCTCCACCCAGGGCTACCTCATACACCAGGTAATCATTAGATCTGAAATTTTTATCGCCTTTGCGGTTATAGAAGCCCTCAATGAAATACCAGATCATGGTGGCCAATACAAATGCGGTCTTTCGGTCGTCGGTATCCCTGGCCACGTCGTATTCATAGAACCCAATAGAGCTTAGCTTATCATTCAGCCCGGCATACCAGCAGATCTGACAGGCCTCCTCGCCGGTAAGTCCGTAGACTTTGGCATCTGTGGCTCCCGGGCAGTAGTGTGCCTGGATGGCCGAAATATCAAAACTCACCATGTCCGCATCCCTCACGATGGGTTCAAGTTCTTTGATGTTTTCCTTCACCATTCCCAGTCGCACCACCTCAAAGTAGAGCTTCTCCAGAAGTTCGGTTTCTTTTTCTTCCACCAGGTAAGACTGATGCCCTAACTGGTAATAGTTGAATAAGAAATTCGGATCGTGCTTGAAGATGCGGTGCACATGTGTCTGGTTAGGAATGCCGGTCTTGGGATCACTCAGATCCAGCTTATTGTCGATATTGAGCAGGGTGATGATTTTGTCCTGATTCTCATAAGCCATGTACTGACCAATGTCAAGGTTGTGACTCCCTCC
This sequence comes from Marinoscillum sp., assembly GCF_040222955.1. Lineage (GTDB taxonomy): Bacteria > Bacteroidota > Bacteroidia > Cytophagales > Cyclobacteriaceae > Marinoscillum. The sequence goes on from NZ_JAVKCA010000017.1 coordinate 167,137, forward strand.
TATGATTAGCGGAAGTATATTTTGCTCCATCAGGTGGGCACATACTTCCTGCAGACGCTGGTAGGTGTCTTCCAGCTCGGGGCCATTTCTGAAATTTCCCAGATCCACAATCTTGAAGTGACCTGAGCCTTTCTTGAGCTGATACAGACTCTTACGGATTTCATTGGCCGAACGGGCAATCCCTTCCTGATTCGCTTCCTCTGCTCCCCTTGACTCCTGTAACCCAATGATGGCTATGTCTTTGTCATCTGTATCGGGCATCCTTTCCTGGTTGATGTAAATAGAGTGGGCCAGTGCCGAAGTGGGTAGCTTGGAGAGGTCTATTTCCCTGGAAATAGGATCAAAAAACAGTTTCAGGTCCATTGAATGAGGGCTAGGTTTGCAACAAATCTACTAAAAAATCCGAGGCTCAATGTGGTAAAATGTGGCGCGAAGGATCAGGCATAAAAAAAGGGAAAGCTCTCACTTTCCCTTCTATTTTCTTGATCGGATTACCCTCCGAAATCATCAAATCTGATGTTCTCATCAGGAATACCATAGTCTTCTCCCATTTTCTGAACTGCCGCGTTCATCAATGGAGGTCCACAGAAATACAATTCAATTTCCTCTGGCTGGTCATGTTTGCTCAGGTACTGATCGATCACCGCCTGGTGAACGAACCCTAAGAAACCATCACCCTCTTTATCATGAATATCTTTTTTCACTTTCCAGTTGTCCTCAGGCAATGGCTCTGAGAGCACAAGGAAAAAGTTGAAATTAGGGAAGTCTTTCTCCAGTTGGAAGAAGTGATCCAGGTAAAACAATTCTCTTTTAGATCTACCTCCATACCAGTAGGTCACTTTTCTCCCGGTCTTCAGTGTTTTGAAGAGGTGATACAGGTGAGAGCGCATAGGAGCCATGCCGGCACCACCACCCACATACAACATTTCTGCGTCTGATGGATTGATGAAGAACTCACCATAAGGACCTGATATCGTCACTTTGTCTCCTTTTTTCCTTGAGAAAATATAGGAAGACGCAATTCCCGGATTCACTTTCATCCAGCCATTGGCAGCCCTGTCAAACGGAGGCGTGGCGATCCTCACATTCAGCATGATTTCTCTCCCCTCAGCAGGATAAGAAGCCATGGAATAGGCACGCTCGATCGTCTCAGTATTTTTCATTTTCAGGTCCCAAAGACCAAACTTGTCCCACTCCAGCTGGAATTTGTCCAGCTGATCGTGCTCCTCTGGGTGGGCCTGAATGTCCATGTCTTTAAAGTCCACCTCACACTCAGGTACCTCTATCTGGATGTATCCACCCGCCTGATAGTCCATATCCTCGGGGATCTCCACTACAAATTCTTTAATAAATGAGGCCACGTTATAGTTTCTCACTACAGTTGCTTCCCATTTTTTGATACCGAAGATCTCTTCAGGTATCTCTATTCTCATGTCCTGTTTCACTTTCACCTGACATGAAAGTCGAACATTTTCTTTCTGTTCTGTGCGGCTCAGGTGCCCTACCTCTGTTGGAAGTACATCTCCGCCTCCTTCTTCCACTTTGCACTTACACATGGCACAGGTACCTCCACCACCGCATGCAGATGGTAAGAATATCTTCTGACCAGAAAGTGTAGACAGCAGCGTGGATCCCGCTGAAGTGGTGATCGGGTTGGCTTCATCACCATTGATGATGATGTTAACCGGGCCAGATTGCACCAGCTTGGACTGAGCAAAGAGTAGGATAAATACTAACAGGAGAATTACTGCAGTAAAGGCAATAATTGACGTAATTATGACTGATGACATAGGGCTGAAGCCTTTTGATTGAACTTAAATTGAAGCAAATATAAGTGATAAACCATTCTGAATAAAGGCAGAATAAGTCTATTTAGTTCTCGGTTTGGTAACAGTATGTTTGACCAAATGTTCATCTGATCAATAGATTATTTTAAGCAGGGAAGTCAGCTTGCTTTTGAGCTGGCGCCGATCCACGATAAAGTCCAAAAACCCATGATCTCTTACAAATTCAGCACTTTGGAAGCCTTTCGGTAAATCCTTGCCGATGGTCTCACGGATCACCCGTGGGCCTGCAAAGCCAATAAGCGCACCAGGCTCGGCGATATTAAAATCTCCCAGCATGGCATATGATGCCGTTACCCCGCCAGTGGTAGGGTCGGTGAGCAGGGAGATGTAGGGTATTTTGGCTTCTGAAAGCAACGCCAGCCTTGCAGAAGTCTTGGCCATCTGCATGAGTGAAAAACCAGCCTCCATCATTCTGGCTCCACCCGACTTGGAAATCATCAGAAAGGGAATTTTCTTCTTTAGAGAATGATTAATTCCTCTCGCAATTTTCTCTCCCACCACAGAGCCCATAGACCCGCCAATAAAGGCAAAATCCATACAACAAATGGTGATTTCACGACCGTTCATTTTGCCATGGGCCGTCCGCACTGCATCCTTCAGCTCAGTCTTTTTTTGCGTTGCCGCAATACGTTCCGGATACTTTTTGGTATCTGTAAATTTCAGTGGATCGCCGGAGGTCAGACCCGCATCCAGTTCTGTGAATTGATTGTCATCAAACAAAATTTCGAAGTACTCTTTGGAGCCAATCCGCACATGATAATCATCATCAGGGCACACATAAGCATTGTTTTTAAGCTCACGCATGTGAATGATATTGCCACTTGGGGTTTTGTACCAGAGTCCGTCAGGGGCCTCTTTCTTTTTCTCCGTAGGAGTGTTGATTCCTTTGTCTTGTCTTTTAAACCAAGCCATATGCCGATTTTAAGTGAACTGCAAAACTAAGTGATGTTGGGTAATTTGAGAGGAAGTCATTCGCTTTTCTAAATCACACGGTAGCATTGATCCTTTACAAAAAAGTCAGATCTCACTTAACTTCTTCATAATCAACATAATCGCCACCTCTGAAATCCTTTTTCTCATTCTTCCGCTCGCCAGGTACATAGTCTATATCCAGATTACTTCCAGCAGCACGCTTTCTGGCATGCTGCTGGTTACTTGGTCCTGTGCTTTGGTATTGCTGGCGCTGCTGCTGAGCGCTCAAAAAGAGTATTCTGAAAAGAAACCCTCCCACTCGATAAATCAAATAAGAGATGAGGGCTATTATCAATAAGAATTTTAACATAGTACTCTATTAACTTATCTACTGAGGTAGAGGTTTCGTTCAGCGTAAATTTCAAGGAAGTAATCATCCATCAAATCATCGATGAAGTAGATCGCCTCACCGGTAGACTTCATTTCAGGCCCCAGCTCCTTATTTACATTGGGAAACTTATGGAAAGAGAATACCGGCTCCTTGATGGCATACCCATGCTTGTATGGTTTGAAATCAAAGTCCTTCACTTTCTTGGCTCCCAGCATCACCTTGGTGGCGTAGTTTACATAAGGTTCTCTGTAGGCCTTGCAGATGAAAGGCACCGTACGGGAGGCTCTTGGATTGGCCTCTATGATGTAGACCTTATCATCCTTAATGGCAAACTGGATGTTGATAAGTCCAACAGTCTGCAGTGCCTTGGCGATTTTAATGGTATATTCTTCGATCTGGCGAATCACAAAATCCCCCAGGTTGTAAGGTGGCAGTACCGCATACGAATCTCCCGAGTGGATTCCTGCAGGCTCTATGTGCTGCATGATCCCAATGATGTACACATCTGTGCCATCACAAATGGCATCGGCTTCCGCTTCAATGGCCCCTTCCAGAAAGTGATCCAGTAAAATCTTGCCATCGGTTTTTTCCTTCAGCAGATTCACCACATGCTCTTCCATCTCCTGCTCGTTGATCACGATCTTCATGCTCTGGCCACCGAGTACATAGCTGGGCCTTACCAGCAACGGAAAACCAATCTCCTTGGAAAGCTCAATAGCCTCCTCAGCATCTTCTATGGTGCCATATTGCGGGTAAGGAATGCCCTGCTCTTTCAGCAAATCTGAGAAACGTCCCCGGTCTTCGGCCAGGTCCAGTGCTTCGTAGCTCGTCCCAATGACCTTGATTCCGTATCTGCTCAACTTCTCGGCCAGCTTCAATGCGGTTTGTCCACCCAACTGAACGATCACGCCCTCGGGCTTTTCATGAAGGATGATGTCATAAATATGCTCCCAAAAGACCGGCTCAAAGTAAAGCTTATCTGCGACATCAAAATCCGTAGAAACGGTCTCCGGGTTACAGTTAATCATGATGGTCTCATAGCCACACTCTTTGGCAGCGAGTACCCCGTGCACACAGGAGTAATCAAACTCTATCCCCTGGCCTATTCTGTTTGGTCCGGAACCAAGCACGACTATTTTCTTCCGATCACTGGAGATGGACTCGTTCTCCTGATCAAAGGACGAGTAGTAATATGGGGTTTGTGCTTCAAACTCTGCAGCACACGTGTCTACCAGTTTGTATACCCGCTTGATGCCCTCATCGTTTCTTTTTTGGTAAACCTCACTCTCCAGACATTTGAGCAAGTGTGCTATCTGACGGTCAGCGTAGCCTTTCTCTTTGGCTTCCTTCAGAAGATGTCTTGGCAAGCTATCAAGGGTGAACGCACTGATCTTGTTTTCCAGATAGATCAGCTCCTCTATCTGATGCAAAAACCAGGGGTCTATTTTGGTGAGCTTCTGGATGGTCTTGAAGGGTATCCCCAACTTGAAAGCATCATAAATATGGAAAAGACGATTCCAACTCGGATTCTCAAGGCTGTACAGGATTTCCTGCTGGTCCTTCAGTTCGCGACCGTCAGCACCCAAGCCATTCCGCTTGATCTCCAGTGACTGGCAGGCCTTCTGCAGTGCTTCCTGGAAATTTCTCCCGATACCCATGGCCTCACCCACAGACTTCATCTGTAAGCCCAGCTTTCTATCCGATCCAGGGAATTTATCAAAATTCCAACGCGGTATTTTCACAATCACATAATCCAGTGCCGGCTCAAAAAACGCCGATGTGGTTTTAGTGATTTGATTTTTCAATTCATCCAGGTTATACCCGATGGCCAGCTTGGCAGCAATCTTGGCGATGGGATACCCGGTAGCCTTTGACGCCAGGGCCGATGATCTGGAAACCCTTGGGTTAATCTCTATCCCTACGATCTCATCTGTCTCGGGATGTACAGAGAACTGAACGTTACATCCGCCGGCAAACTGCCCAATGGCATTCATCATCCGCTTGGACAAGTCTCGCATCTGCTGATACACCGTATCGGGTAATGTCATGGCTGGCGCCACCGTGATGGAATCTCCGGTATGGACACCCATCGGGTCAAAGTTTTCTATGCTACAGATGATGATGATGTTGCCGATGTTGTCACGGAGCAGCTCAAGCTCATATTCTTTCCAGCCCATGATACTTTGCTCCACAAGCACCTCGTGTATAGGTGAGGCTTGCAGACCTGCATTGAGGGCTTTGTCAAAGTCTTCCGGCTTGTCTACAAAGCCGCCACCAAACCCACCAAGGGTATAGGACGGTCTGATGACCAAAGGAAACCCGATTTCCTGGGCAATTTCTTTTCCCTTCAAAAAGGAGGTGGCTGTTTCACCTTTACAGGTATGTACACCGATTTCTGCCATCTTCAGACGGAATTTCTCCCTGTCCTCTGTGGTCTCGATGGCATTGATGTCCACCCCAATCATTTTCACACCGTATTTTTCCCAAATCCCGGATTTATCACATTCGATGGCGAGGTTGAGTGCTGTCTGCCCCCCTTGCGTAGGGAGTACGGCATCAATGTCATGTTTTTCCAGAACCTCCTTAATGGATTTTTTGGTCAGTGGGAGGAGATACACGTTATCAGCAGTAACCGGGTCTGTCATGATGGTGGCCGGGTTGCTATTGATAAGGGTGACCTCAATACCTTCTTCTCTCAGCGATTTGGCAGCTTGAGAGCCTGAATAATCAAACTCGCAGGCCTGACCAATGATGATGGGACCGCTTCCGATGATGAGTACTGACTTAATACTGGAGTCTTTTGGCATAAGTAATGGAGGTTACATAGGTACAAATTGGGGCAAATTTAAGTCAGGGAACCTCCACGGGAAAACCGATTAAAATTAAATTTGATAAAGTGGCCGATTAATTTTCATATTTACAAATTCCCAAAGCAAAAAAGGCCACCTCTTCAATTTCAAGTATGTATTATTGCCAATTGCATTTTTCCAGATGAATCGTATTGACAGACTGACCGCCATCCTTATTCAACTCCAGGGAAAACCACGCATTCCGATGGAAGATTTTGAAGAGCGCTTTGAGGTAAGCCGCCGAACCATCTTCAGAGATCTCAAATCGCTCATGGAGGCGGGGGTGCCGATAGGCGGAGATGCGGGAGAAGGATATTTCATCGTAGATGGCTATCACCTGCCGCCAGTGGTATTCAATAAGGAAGAAGCTGCGGCCCTTCTTTTAGGCGCAAAACTCATCGAACAAAATGCCGATAGTCAGATTGCCAAAAATTTTCAGGAGGCGATGTACAAGATCAAGGCTGTTCTCAAGTGTCACGACCGGGAGTTTTTAGATACCCTGGAGAAAAGTATTTCCGTGATCGCCTCACCCACAGTTACCAATTTTGGATTTCCGGACTCTCATATAGCTGAGATCCAGATGGCCCTGGCTGCCCGAAAAATCATTCAAATATCTTATCACTCCAATTATAAAGATCAGCTTACCGACAGAAAGGTGGCTCCTCTGGGCCTGGTGTATTATTCCTCGCGGTGGCACCTGATCGGCTATTGCCACCTGAGAAAAGATCTTCGGGACTTCCGAACAGACAGAATTCAAAAGCTCAGGATATTACCTGAAAGCTACCAACCCGAGGACCATCCCAATTATATGGAATTCTTACAGAGGATGATTGGAGGAACAGATGCCAATGAAGCCACCATTCGGTTTTCCAAAAAAGTCACCCGATTCATTCAGGATCAAAAGTATCACTACGGCTTTGTGGAGGAACGAACGGAAGGAGATGTGGTGGAAATGAAATTTATCACTCCCCATTACGAATACCTTGCACGGTGGCTTCTGATGTTTATAGAAGAAGTCACGGTCGTTTCTCCCCCCAAGCTGCAGGGACTGGTGGCCAGCTATTCGCAGAATTTAGTTACACACCACCAAAAATATTTCACCTCCTAAAATCAAGTGACATAGGGTTGTCACTCCGGGTCATTTCTTTGTTTCACAAACCAAAAAATCAAAGCAAATGACTAATCAAAAAATCAAAGAAGTGGTGGTCTACACCCTCAATGCTGAAATAAAACCATCAGACGCGCTCGCGTTTGTTCGGGAAATTCTGGCCGGATATACGGGAGTGCTGTCTATAGAGACCGATCAGATGCTGAATGAGCCCCTTACCTACATGGATACCATCGTTTGGGAAACCACAGCCCAGGCACAGGCGGCTCAGCAGAACTTCGAAAAGCACCCGAGAGCTGCCGAGTTCGGACACTTTTTTAAGGAAACCAAGTTTTTCGCCCATTTCCAACCCTTCCAATCCAACTGAAAACCATGGAAACACTAGAAAGCAAACTGGATCTCACAAAAGCAGATCCACTCTATTACAAAGCAAAAGCCACTCCTGCGCTGGTTCATCTGGGAGCTTACTATTACCTGACCATTTCGGGTCAGTCTGCTCCGGAAGACCCCCGGTTTATTCAGGCTATAGAAGCTATATACGCGGTGGCCTATGGAATCAAATTTTTAAATAAAGCAGAAGACAATGACTTTGTCGTTCCGAAAATGGAGTGCAACTGGTGGATCGCTGGCGGACTGGAACAACAACACCTCTTCGCACAGGCTCCCAGGTCGAAGTGGCACTGGAAGGTTTCCATCAGAATGCCAGACATGGTAGCATCCGATCACTTTTTCAGAGCTGTTCACCTGGCCAAAACCAAAAAAGCACATATGAAAGCCCTTGAGGATGTGAAATTTGAATCTTCCCAAGAAGGGCTTTGCGTACAGATACTGCACCGAGGTTCCTGGGAGGATGAAGAGCCTTCCATCCGTCAACTCCTGGATTTTGTGAAAGCCAATCGAATGGAAATAACTTCTTACCACAAAGAAATATACCTCACTGATCCTAAGCGGGTGGCGCCGGAAAAGCTCAAAACCATTTTGCGCTATCGGGTGAAAAACACCGGACTTAATTAAAATCCTATCAAAAAAACACTGTGAAAAATGAGCATAAACTCACAAGGACTGAGAACGACGATCTACAAAGTAGATGATCTCACAACAGCCAAAAGCTGGTATGAACGTGCTTTTGGCGTCTCTCCTTATTTCGACCAACCTTTCTATGTCGGATTTGACATAGGAGGATATGAGCTCGGGCTCCTTCCCGAAAAGGTAGAGGGCATCAGGACTGAAAATGTACTGACCTATTGGGCCGTGGAGGACATCACGGATGCCTATGACAAGATGGTGAGCCACGGCGCCAAGGAACTGGAAACTCCCAACGACGTGGGGGAAGGAATCAAGGTGGCCCTGGTCAAAGATCCATGGATGAATGTGATAGGTCTGATATACAATCCTTTTTTCAAGCAAAAAACAGCATAGGTACTGGTGCGGATTCACCACCATTTTTAAATGGCAGATTTTTGATTAAGTTGTCTGGTGAAACCAAACTATAAATTCATGAAAAGCGGAATGATTAGAGGACTATTATTCATCGCGGTGGGATTATTTATGATCTACTGGGCGCAAACGCATTCACCCAGGGACCTTGGGAATGTGGTTGGGAATGCCATATCAGGGTCATACACCATGTCCGAACCATGGTACTATGCATGTCTGGGACTGGGCATTCTGGTAGGGGTAGTGGGAGTCCTCCGGACTTATAAATCGATGAAATAATAAAACACCCGGCGAGTTAGCTCGCCGGGTGTTTTGTTTTATTTAATGTGGAAAGTCACCTCTTTGACGGCCTCATTGTTAAGGAAATCCTTGGCTTTTACCACCAGCGAATGCTTGCCTTTCTTCAAACCTGAGATCAATCCTGCATATGGTTTGAAAGGTGCATCATCCAGACTATAGGTCACAGAATTCACCCCTGACGTCTTATCCGTGGCAGACAGGAATATACCGGAAGTGATCGGATAGACCAGCTTCCCTTCTCTGCTGTCGGTGTTACCTGTGTTAAATTGAATAAAGATGTCGGGCGCCAGAGCATCCAGGTAAAAGTTAAACTTGGCAATGTTTCGGTTGTTTACATTGTCATACCCATAATAGTTAAGGGTGTTGAATCCCTCTCGGTTCAGCGTAAAAGGTCCTGTGTACTCTTCTTCTCCCACGTCATCTCCCAAGCTATATGCAATGCTTTTGAACCCTGATTCCGGATCAGTACCAGTCAGTTTGATTTTAGAATATGGTCCTATGAAAAGTGTATCACTTCTGGTAAACGTGTAATTGCCAATGCTGTGGCTGATTACAGGCCCGGTCAAATCGACATAAAATTTGTTGACGTTGTGTTTGAACTCTTCAAACCCACCCTGGCCGATGTAGCGACTGTTTTTACTGTCCGCAGTAGAATTATCGAGATTATCTACTGAATAATATTTGATCAGGTGAACTCCGGAAACACTCGGGAGATAAAACGGCTTTTCGTACCTCTTAAACTCCTCATTGTCCACCGAATACATCACTTCTTTCACCCCGACTTTGTTATCCACGGCGGTTAACTTCAGCTTGGTTCTGCCAGAAAAATAGACCTCATCCAGTACGATAAACCGGTCTCCCAATACATCAGCCACCATAAGCGGCGCAGATTTATCAAGGAAAAAAGTGAAGCTCTTGCTCTCTTCTACATTGTGAACCTTGTCCTCGGCATAATAGGTAATGGTATGTTCTCCTTCTTCCAACTGCGCGGTAGGTAGTTGCAACCCGTTGTACTTTCTGACGGCCTGATCATCAAACTTATAATAAACCGTAGAGACCCCTGAAATAGAGTCCAACGCCAGAATATAAAGCTTTGATCCGGTAGAGATCACCTGATCCTCGGTAATGCCATTGATGGTCAGGTCAGAGTATGGTGGTGTGGGATCCACCACGAAGCTGATGCTTTTCTTGTCTTCCACATTGCCCACCTCATCCTCACTATAGTACTCGACTTTATAAATCCCCGGATCATTAAAAGTCAACGGTTTCTGATAAGGGGTATACTTGGCGTCATTAATTGCATATTGAAGTTTTCTGACTCCAGATAACTGATCTTTTGCCTCGAGCGCCACGGTGATTCCCGCTTTGTAGTACAGCAGGTCTCCCTGAAATTTATTCACATTTTCGTAGGAAACAGAAGTGACTGGTGCAATCCCATCCGCATAAATTTCAAACATCACCTCCGTATCCGGAATCACACGTTTGGTTTCCGGATCCACGGCATTTCGGGATCTGATATAGTTAACCCCTTCTGTATCCAGGTAAAAAGGGTCTGAATACTGGGCAGTCACCTTACTCTTCAATCGCTCTTTGTCTCCGCCTTCCGGGGCGTCTGACACGAACAGGTAAACCGGAGTGGACTTACGCCAATACAGCGCGCCAGTAGAGTCGGTGAAATGTGTGGGACGGTTTTGAGCAAGACATACTACTCCCGTCAGGAAAACAATTGAATAAATAAAGAATCTCATTTAAAGCTAGGTTTGGTATTCGGTTTTGGTAAATCTTAAGGAAAATTCGGTTCCATTTCCGGGTTGGCTGGAGACTTCAATAAGGCCCCCAACTTTTTCTATAAGTTCTTTACAAAGGATAAGTCCCAAACCTGAGCCCATTTCATGTTCGGTACCAAGTGTACTGTGGTTCGTAGAAATATTAAAAAGAGAAGCAATTTTCTGTTCGTCCATCCCGATGCCATTGTCAAAAATCTTGAGGCAATCACCCTTTTGGTCCGTTTCAAAATCGACTACCACGGTACCTCCTTTCGGGGTGAATTTGATGGCATTTTGAACCAGGTTTCTCACTACAATATTGACCATTTGGGTGTCGGACTTTAGCCGGTCTGTGGGGGACAGATTTGAGATCAATTCAATTTGTTTCGTTGAGGCCTGGTGACGCAGCAACCTGAACGTTTCTTCGACCAGTTTGGCTACTTCCACATCTTCTATATGTGGTTCCTCTTTCTTGATCTGAGAGCGTGACCAATTGAGCAGATTATCCACCAAACTTGCACTGTTGGTGAGTTGATTCTGAACACTGTTGAGTGCTTTTCTGAGGTCATCTGACATCTCAAAGTCATCAATGACATAAAAGAAAAAGCCCTCCAGAGATCCAATCGGGCTCCTGAGGTCATGTGAAATGATGGAAAAAATCCGATCCTTGGTTTCATTGGCGATTTCCAACTCCCGCCGCTGCACTTCTATCGACTGATTTTTGAGTAGCAGCTCCTTATTGTACTTTCTGGATCGGAAAATATTGATCAAAATCAGTATGCCGATAACCACTACGGCCAATATGGTGATGATCAGTGAATTCCTAAGGTAAGCTTTCTGATTCTGAAGTTTTTTGTTCTCAGCTTCTCTGGCGGCGGCAGCCATCGCGGTAAGTTCCTTGTCCCTTTCCAGAAGCTCAATCTCCACTTCCTTTCTGCTCAGATTGGAGTAGAGGCTTTGATTAATGGAGTCCTTTGCCTGGATCTGGGCTTCTTTCTCGTAGATTTCCAACTGCTGTTTCAGCAACTCTATTTCCTTCTTGGCCTTGTCAGCTTCAAGCACCTGTTTTTCCAGTCGCTCTTCTGCCAGTTCACGGTTCATCCCTTTGATTTCGGCTCGCTGTATGTCTTCATGAAAGGATTTGTACAGTTCAAAGTACTGCAGGGACTTCTCTACCTCGCCCATTTTCTCGTAGGTTTCTGAGAGCATCCCATATACACTTCTCATCTGGTGCTTATCATACAGCTCCCTGGCAATATCGATGGCCTCAGAAAGATGGACGATGGATTCTGAGTATTGGTGAAGGTTGTTCAGGACAACGGAGATGTTCACAAGAGCAGAGATGACTCCTGCCGGCTCTTTGGAAGCCCTTCTGGCTGCTAGTGTTTTGGTAAAAGCCGCCAGCGACTCTTCGTAGCGACCAATATCCGCATAGAGCATTCCCAGGTTATTGTTGATCATGGCTATGCCATTTTCATTGGAAACGCGCTCATTGAGAACAAGAGACTTCTCATAATATGTAGCTGCTTCAGCATAGTGGTTGTTATTCCAGTAGACAAACGCCACGTCATTCAGCGCGCCTGAGGCTCCCCGAAAGTCATCTTTGGCGATGAGTCTTTCGTACTTCTCCAAATTCTTGTATACTATGCCTGAATCACTTTTCGACAGGGGGTATTCCTGAGCATAACCCGACCCAAAAGTCAGGATAAAGAAAAATGCAAGTAATACTCTCAGCATAGGGTATCGAAAATAGTAAAAAGGATTTTGATACTTGTATCCTTTTCGACAGAGGCCATCTTTCAACCAATAACCATTGGTTTTCACTCGAAGAGTGGCACTCAAACACACTTAGCATTGAGCGCAACTCCTCGTACCTTCACCCTAATATAACTAAAAACCCTTTAGGATATGCTTATCTTAAACATGAATTGGGCGGTTATCAGTGGCCGCTAGGCAGGCTTCCTTCACGGCTTCCATATAAGTCGGGTGCGCGTGGGACATTCTGGCCACATCCTCAGCTGAGGCTCTGAACTCCATGGCCGTAACTCCAGCAGCAATCATATCGGCTGCACGGGCACCAATGATGTGAATCCCGAGGATCTCATCGGTCTCCTTATCTGCCAATACCTTCACCAGCCCATCCAGGTCCATGGAAGCTCGCGCACGGCCCAGGGCTTTGTATGGAAATTTTCCGGTTTTGTATTTTCTTCCCTGATCCTTCAGTTGCTCTTCAGTATATCCTACACTTGCCACCTCAGGCCACGTGTACACTACTCCGGGAATCAGATGATAATTGATGTGTGGCTTCTGACCAGCCATTTGTTCTGCTACAAATACGCCTTCCTCTTCGGCTTTGTGCGCCAGCATGGTGCCTTTCACCACATCTCCAATGGCCCAGATATTGTCCACATTGGTCTTCAGGTGATCGTCCACTTCTATCTGTCCCCGGTCGGTCATCTTCACTCCGGCATTCTCCAGACCCAAACCATCAGTATAAGGTCTTCTGCCTATGGATACCAAACAATAATCGCCTTTGAGTTCCAGGTTCTCGCCTTTCTGGTTTTCTGCTGTAATGGTCACTTCTTTGCCTTTGGCCGCTACAGCAGTCACTTTATGGCTCAGGTAAATATCAAACCCAAGCTTCTTCAATGACTTCTGCAACTCTTTGCCCATCGTGCCATCCATAGACGGGATGAGGTTATCCAAAAACTCCACCACCGAGATTTTCGCACCTAAACGCGCATACACGGAACCCAACTCCATGCCGATCACCCCTCCGCCAATAATGATCATGTGCCTGGGAACTTCCTTAAGCTCCAATGCCTCCGTGCTGGTAATCACTCTTTGCTTATCCAGCTTGATAAAGGGAAGAGAGGATGGTTTGGAACCTGTGGCAATAATAATTTTATCAGAGGTGATTTCCTGCTCCTCTTTTTCGGACTTCACCAGAATGGTGTGCTTATCTTTAAAAGAGCCTACGCCCTGATAAACATCGATTTTATTCTTGTTCATCAGGTAGGATATCCCTTCCACATTTTGTTTTACCACGTCAGCCTTGCGGGCAATCATCTGCTTTAGATTCACCTTAGGCTTGTTGATATCAATACCATGCTCTTTGAAGGTAGTTTCGGCATTATGAAAATGCTCTGAAGAGTCCAGCAATGCCTTGGACGGGATACATCCCACATTCAGGCAAGTCCCACCCAGGGTAGGGTACTTTTCAATAATGGCTGTTTTGAACCCGAGCTGTGCAGCTCTGATGGCCGCTACATATCCTCCTGGTCCTGATCCGATTACCGTTACATCGTATTGCATAGTATTTAATATTTGAGTATCCTGCAGGCTGCTGAATGTTCCAACCATTTGTCATGGTATATCCGCTAGCTGCATTGATTCATTTTTAGATCAAATTGGCAAAAAGCTTAAACTCCCAACAAAAGTCTGGTAGGATCTTCCAGCAGCTGTTTCACACGTACCAGGAAGCTCACCGATTCGCGACCATCAATGATTCTGTGGTCATAAGATAGGGCCACATACATAATAGGTCTTACCACCACAGCACCGTTTTCTACTACCGGACGCTCCACAATGTTGTGCATCCCCAAAATAGCTGACTGGGGGGCATTGATAATGGGTGTAGAAAGCATGGACCCGAAAATACCGCCATTGGTAATCGTAAAGGTACCGCCCTGCATTTCGTCAATACTCAACTTACCGTCACGCGCCTTGGTAGCCAGTCGCACCACTTCTTTTTCAATCTGATCGAAGCTGAGTGACTCTGCGTTTCGAATCACCGGCACCACCAATCCCTTGGGTGCGGATACGGCAATGGATACATCACAGTAGTCACTGTAGACGATCTCCTCACCATCTATCATGGCATTCACTGCCGGCCAATCCTGAAGGGCCATTGTACACGCTTTGGTGAAAAAGGACATGAAGCCCAAACCCACCTCATATTTCTCTTTGAAAGACTCCTTGTATTTTTTTCTGAGTTCCATGATCGGCCCCATATTCACTTCATTGAATGTAGTGAGCATGGCGGTCTCATTCTTTACCGAAACCAGTCTTCTGGACACTGTTTTTCGGAGAGAGGTCATTTTCTGACGATTCTGTCCGCGACTCACTCCAGATTTTATCTCCGGCGCTTCAAATGCAGGCTTAGACTCAGGTTTCGCAGGTGCCTTGTCTTTGATTGTTTCCTGCCTTGGCGCTGACTTCTCAGCGTTCATCGCATCTTCTTTGGTGATGCGACCATCTTTTCCACTGCCTGTCACCGCGGCTGCAGAGATCCCTTTTTCCTGTAGGATTTTAGCTGCTGCGGGCGAAGCATGCCCGGTGGCATAGGTCTCCTTAGACTCAGATGAGGAGCTGGCAGAACTGCCCGAAGCAGGGGCCGATGACGGTGCACTGGCGCTGCTTCCGCCTCCGTCTGTGACTTCAATCTTACAGATCAGGGCGCCTATTTCCAGGGTTGTGCCCTCCTCCGCTATGATTTCCAGTTTCCCATTGGCTTCAGCTGTCAACTCAAAAGTAGCCTTGTCAGACTCGATCTCGGCAATCACCTCATCCAGCTCTACTGTATCTCCGCTCTTTTTGGTCCAGGACGAAATGGTCACCTCGTTAATGGACTCTCCCACTGCCGGAACGTGCATTTCCACAACCTCTCCGGTAGCCTTACCTTCTTTCTCAGGTCCTGATGATGCAGGTGTACTTGCTTTGGG
Source organism: Marinoscillum sp. (assembly GCF_040222955.1). GTDB lineage: Bacteria > Bacteroidota > Bacteroidia > Cytophagales > Cyclobacteriaceae > Marinoscillum. The sequence goes on from NZ_JAVKCA010000017.1 coordinate 182,471, forward strand.
TGCTTCGTCCCCGGCCGCAGCCTTGGACTCATCTATGGTACAGAGTACCGCACCTATATCCAAAGTGTCTCCCTCCTGAGCTTTGATACTCAGCTGCCCAGCCGCTTCTGCGGTGACTTCAAAGGTGGCTTTGTCTGATTCCAGCTCACAAATCACCTCATCCATCTCCACAATATCTCCGTCCTTTTTAGTCCATTGTGCTACCGTGACTTCCGTGATTGATTCACCTACTGCCGGTACTTTCATTTCAAGGCTCATAATTGTCTTATTATATTTCAAATGCTTTATTCACTATTTCTGCCTGTTCACTTTTGTGAACCTTGGAGTATCCTGTAGCGGGTGAAGCCATCGGCTTACGCGCCACCAGCTTCAGACTCAACCCGGATATTCTCAACATAAATCCCCAGGCACCCATATTTTCAGGCTCCTCCTGTACCCACACCAGTTGCGGGTTATTGTATTTCTTCAATACGGCCTCCAGCTGTTTCTTTGGAAACGGATACAGCTGCTCCAACCTCACGATGGCTATGTCTTTCACCTTCTTCTTTTGCTGCTCCTCCTGCAAGTCAAAATAGACCTTACCTGTGCACAGGAGCACCTTCTTCACGCTTTTGTTGGTCACATAGTCATCACCGATTACTTCCTGGAAGTTTCCTTTGGTAAACTCCTCTAACGGAGAAACTACTTTAGGGTGTCTCAGAAGTGATTTTGGTGAGAATACAATACAAGGCTTTCTAAACTCCCAGGTAAGCTGTCGCCGTACCAGGTGAAACAAATTTGCAGGGGTAGTCACATCAGCAACAATCATATTTTCCTGAGCGGTCATCTGCAGGAATCGTTCCATCCGTGCACTGGAGTGCTCCGGCCCCTGGCCTTCGTAGCCATGCGGCAAAAGCATTACCAACCCGTTCATCCGCTGCCACTTGGTCTCGGCACTGGTGATAAACTGATCGATCATCACCTGGGCACCATTGCAAAAATCACCAAACTGCGCCTCCCAGATCACCAGGGCATTGGGTGTGGCCATGGCATAGCCATACTCAAATCCCAATACTGCATACTCCGAAAGAAGCGAATTGAATATCCTGAAGGGCTCCTGCTTCTCCTGTATGTGATCCAGGTTACAGTAAGGCTCATTGGTATTAGAATCAAACAGATAAGAATGTCTGTGTGAGAACGTACCGCGCTTCACATCCTGACCTGACATCCGTACAATATTGCCCTCTGCCAGTAAAGATCCGTAGGCCAACAACTCTGCATCGGCCCAGTTCAGCATCTTTTCGTCAAAGAAGTGACTCTTGCGCTCCTTTAACAGCTTATCAATCTGACGAAGGGGTTTGAACCCTTTCGGAATGGTGGTAAGGGCTTTTGATACCTTTTTCAGTACGTCCTCACTGATCCCGGTCTCGGGGGACTTATCAAAGTCCTCTGGTTTAGACCTCCTCAGGAAGTGCCACTCCTCCTCTATTTTCTGAGGCTTATAAGGAAGTGGCTTTTGCTTCACCTCATCCAGTCTGTCCTGTAGTTGTTGCTTAAACTCCTTATCCAGGGTTTCGGCACGGTCAGGGCTGATGTCTTTTCTTTCGATCAATTGCTTCACATACACTTCCCGTGGGTTGGGGTGTTTCGCAATCAGATTATAGAGTTTGGGCTGAGTGAATTTTGGTTCATCACTCTCGTTATGCCCGTGTCTTCGGTAGCACAGCAGGTCTATGAAAAAATCTTTATTGAACTTCTGGCGATACTCCACAGCCAGGTTGGCCGCAAAGTTGACGGCCTCAGGATCATCGCCATTGACGTGAATGACCGGTGCATCTACGATTTTAGCCAGGTCTGTACAATAGATACTGGAGCGGGCATCATCATAGTCTGTGGTGAAACCCACCTGATTGTTGATCACAAAGTGAATGGTACCCCCGGATCTGTAACCGTCCAGCAAGGACATCTGGATGCACTCATAGACGAGGCCTTGCCCGGCAATGGCAGCATCCCCATGAATAAGCACCGGAACTACTTTTTTCATGTCGCCACGGTACTCATCGTCGATCTGAGCCCTGGAGTAACCCAGCACTACAGGATCTACTGCCTCAAGATGCGATGGGTTTGGTGCTAGTTTCACATAAATCTTTTTGCCATTGGCCTGAAGGTAGCTGGAATATCCGAGGTGGTACTTTACATCACCGTCGCCCATGGTCAGGTCAGGATCTGTGCTCCCTTCAAATTCCGCAAAAATCTCTTCGTAGGTTTTGCCCATGATGTTGGCCAGTACGTTGAGCCTGCCCCGGTGCGCCATGCCTATCACTACCTCTTCTGCACCCAGTTCAGAAGATTTCCTGATGATCTTATCCAATGCCGGAATGGTATTCTCCCCTCCTTCGAGTGAAAAACGCTTCTGCCCCAGAAATTTGGTGTGCAGGAAGTTTTCGAATACTACAGCCTCATTGAGTTTTGAAAGAATACGCGTCTTCTCTTCGTCGCTTGGATTGACATCTACACCCTCAGTCTCCACCTTGGTCTTCATCCAATCGAAAATATCCGAATTTCTCAGGTGATTGTATTCATAACCAATATGGCCCAGATAGACTTTAGCCAGTCTATCACGAATGTCCTTCAAAGTGGCATTGGGCAACCCTATCTCAGAACCCACCTCAAAGGTTTCATTCAGGTCTGCCTCAGAAAGGTCAAAATTTGACAACTCCAGTCGCACGTTATGTGTACGCCGCTGACGAACAGGATTGGTATCGGATTTCAGGTGCGCCCGGGAGCGGTGGGCATAAATGAAGTTTCGAACCTTTATTTCCTTCGATCCGGCAATGATCTCCTCAGAGGGGCCACCATCACCATATCTTTGCTGTGAAAACTCGAATCCTTCAAAAAACTTCTGCCAGGATTGGTCCACGTTTTCAGGGTTCTCCTTATATGACTTGTAGAGTTCGTCGATGTAGCCCACATCGGCATTGGAGATGTATGAGTATTTGTCCATTCTATGGGCGTTGTTTATTTTTTAGTGGAACAAATATATGGACTGTATGTTTAAGATTAAAACCGCTAACCCGCTTACACGAATATTGACTGATTTTCAGGTACTTTAAACTCACCCTTTTATAAACAGAAATTTACAGCTATCTTTGCGGTCCTTTTTATTCAAACTTTGAATGGACGAGTTCCATAAACAAAACAAATTATGCCTGTAAAAATCAGACTATCGCGTCGAGGACGCAAAAAACAAGCCATGTACGATGTAGTAGTGGCAGACTCAAGAGCACCACGAGATGGTAAATTTATTGAGAAGATAGGGACGTACAACCCTAATACTGATCCAGCATCTATCTCATTGAATGATGAGAAAGCCTTTGACTGGGTGATGAAAGGCGCGCAACCTACAGATACTGTAAAAGCGATGCTTTCTTACCGAGGGATCATGATGAAAAAACACCTTCAGATTGGCGTATTGAAAGGAGCAATCACTCAGGAAGACGCAGACAAGAAATTTGAGATCTGGCTTGCTGAGAAAGAAGCTAAGATTCAGGGTAAAGTTGAAAAACTTTCTGCCTCTAAGGCCTCTGAGGCCAAGGCACGTCTTGCAGCTGAGAAGAAAGTATCTGACGCCAGAGCAGAAGCCATTGCTGCTAAGAAAAAAGTAGCTGATGACACGCTTGTAGCGGAAATCGCTGAAGCTGGTGCTGACGAAGCTGAAAAAGCTTTGGAAGAAGAAGGTAACGAAGCAGTAGCATCAGCAGCAGAAACTCCGGCAGCGGAAGAAGCTCCGGCAGTGGAGGAAACTCCAGCTGAAGAAGCACCTAAAGCTGAAGAGCCTAAAGCAGAGGAGCCTAAAGCTGAAGCTAAGGAAGAAGCAGCTCCGGAAGCTGACGAAGAGAAAAAAGAGGATTAATCTGGTAAAATGGGTTTTGAGGAGTGCTACCAGTTAGGTAATGTGACCAAAACTCATGGATTGAGAGGAGAGGTAGTGCTCTTTCTCGATGTAGATAATCCACAGGAATATCAGGAACTGGAATCAGTTTTCATTGACATCAATGGAAAACTGGTTCCTTTTTTTATGGAGTCATTTCATCTCCAGGGAGACCGGGCCATTGTGGCTTTTGAGGAAATAGAGTCCATAGAAGATGCCGGTGAGCTGGTCGGCAGAGACCTGTACCTCCCACTCAACAGACTCCCCAAGCTCCCAAAAGGCAAATATTATTACCACGAGCTACCCGGCCTGCAGGTATTTGACGGAGACCAGCTTTTGGGTCTGGTGACTCAGGTCTATCAAATGCCCAATAACAACCTGCTGGCCGTGGATCATCAGGGTATTGAAATTCTGATTCCCCTGGAAGAAGCCATTGTTCATACAGTGGATATTGCGGCGGGAAAAATTCTGACGACCCTCCCCGATGGACTTTTGGATGTATACCTGGATCAGAAACCATGAGACTGGACATCATCACGTGCCTGCCCGAACTGTTCGACGGGCCTATTAACCAAAGCATCGTCAAGCGGGCGCAGCAAAAAGGCCTGGTAGAAATCGTTATTCATAACCTGCGTGACTACACCACTGACAAGCACAGCCATGTAGATGATTATGCCTTTGGTGGAGGAGCCGGTATGGTACTGATGATAGAGCCCATCGACAAATGCATCTCGGGACTTCAGTCCAAAAACACCTACGATGAGGTGATCTACCTTACTCCTGATGGCCAAACCCTCAATCAGGGCATGGCGAACCAGCTCTCTCTGCACGAAAACATGATCCTCCTCTGTGGACACTACAAAGGCGTGGATCAGAGGGTGCGCGATCACTTTGTGACCAAAGAAATCAGCATTGGCGACTATGTGCTCTCCGGTGGCGAGCTGGCCGCTATGGTATTGGCAGATTCGCTGATCCGCCTGGTGCCCGGCGTACTCAATGATGAGTCCTCAGCGCTCACAGATTCCTTTCAGGATAACCTACTGGCCCCGCCAGTCTATACCCGCCCGGCAGACTATAAAGGCTGGAAAGTACCCGAAATACTCACCTCCGGCCATGAGGCCAAAATAGAGCAATGGCGCCACGACGAAGCGGTGAAACGCACCCAGGAGCGCCGACCGGATTTATTGGAGTGAGTTACTCGAAGCGATTACTCAGTTGCCGTTTCTCGAACCGCTGTGAAATAAAATAAATAATTCTTGCACCTACCCCCCCCCCTATTCGTATTTTCAGTCATTGTCATTTTTTCTAACCAAAATCTTAATGAAATGAAACATCTGAAAATGCTCACACTGGCCTTGATTGCATCATTAGGCTTTCAATGCTCTGAAACCGTACACGACGAAGCATCTATGTTCCCATCCGGCGAAGTTGAATATGGACCCGGAGACGCGCATCCAGATCAGGGAGAATTCATCACGCATGCCCGTGCGAATGAAAAGCTCTCTGCCTACCTTGACCTTCGAGCGGAATATCTTGCTGAGGGGAAAGAAATAGAGGGGGTTTATGGCTATGTATTTGGACTGAATAAGTTTAAGGAACTGATTGCACGAATAGATGCAGAGAACCTGAATCGCGCTGCGGAAAACCAGCTAACGGGAATTAGAATCTACAATGCCTTAACTACAAAGGAAATAGACGGGCTACCAACCACCTACAAGGATGTCTTTCTGATACCCGTGCAAAAGGATATGAGGGACATGACAGATGTGCATGTTTCGCCAACTGCACAAGCCCGTAACAATGAAGGAGAGCCGCCTATCTTAAATAATTCAAACCCATGCCCTGATGTATGTCCATAAAAAAAGCCCGATTCCCTCGGGCTTTTTTTATTACACCCTGCTCCTCCCCCTTTTACCTCTTTATAGGTATTTACAATCCCCCCATTACCCACCACTTTTGATATACTGAAAGAATCTCCGTATTTTCAGTAAAACCAAATCCTAACCTTAAAACTTTAAGAAAATGACAAATTTTAAAATTACAGGAATCATACTCTGCTCGCTCTTGATATTCTCAATGGGTTGCGATAAAAAACCCAGTGCGGATGAAAATCCATCACGTACTATTGACATAGCCGAGGCAGGAATTCAATCAAACCGAGGTGTAATCCCTACAAGAGCCACACCTGATGTGGCCAGACAGTCAGAGATAAAAAGCTACATTCGAGGCCCAAAAAAACATCGAATTACTCAGGGTGATGCAACAATACAGCTTCGTCTATTCAAGATTTGGGCAGATAGAATAAGTATACAAGCCGGAGCTGGTTCAGTTAATTGGAGCGAAGCAATGTATGGTTACTACTTTGACTTTGGCACTTTATACAATTATGTTGACAGTATCCGACAATATAACGACACACAAAGTGTAGATAGCCTGAAGATAGATGGTCTAAGATTGTACCATGGTGCCAAACTCCTGCCTTCCGGCTTCATGCCCGACGTGTTCTTCTACCCTACTCGTGACACTCTGAATATCGACACAATTGACGATGACTATGTCACATTCAGGAGTAAATTCTTCAATGGAAATAAAGCCCTCATGACGGACGAAGAGTTTTTCGAACAACTCAGAGAAGAGATTGAAAATACCCCTTTTGAAGAAGGTGGCAGCGGGTATAACGCAACCTTCCCCTGCCCTCAATCTTGTCCCTAAGGGATGTATATAGGTATGGAGAAAATCTTACAAATAACAGCCTTACTATCAACACTATTTCCAATAAGTATAGGCCTAATTAATTACAAAAGAATAGCCAGAACAGGGAGACCAATCCTGGCTATTTCTTTATTATCTTTTTGTTGTGACATCCTATCCTATATATGGGCATTGTATTTCAGAAATAATTACTGGATTATTCACTTCTTCATAATCGCACAACTTCTGTTTCTATGTGTATTCTATTTTGAATTCCTCGGCAGACAGAAGTATACAATTATCCTAGGAATTCTATTTGCTCTGTATTATTTATTTGAACTCTATATCTTGGGGATACGCCAAATCAATTCATTAACAATAAGCCTCGAGTGTATTTTCTTTATTATCTACGGTATTATTGGATACTATTATTTATTCCAACAGCAACAATACTTTTTCATAGACAAGTCTCCAGAATTCTGGTACAACACGGCAATTGTATGCTATTTCTCTGGTGCGCTTTTTTCATGGTCCATGTTCAGCTATTTACATCACCAAGATGGTAGTGGAGCTGGTATTTGGGCCTTTCACAACATCGCTAACATTCTCAAAAACATCTTATTCGCAATCGGTTTATGGAAAGTCAGAGCGGCAGTCTAGATACAGAAATGGTATTGGTATTGGGCACCAGCGGCATGCTACTCCTCACAGCAGCCATTGCCATCTTTATTTACCTCTATCAGCGGAAGCTGATCAAGCGGAAGCTGGAATATCAAAAAATCGAAGACCTCCTGAAAAAACAGGAACTCCGCTCCGCCTATGCCATGCTGGCCGGCCAGGAGAAAGCCTATAAACACATCGCCGAGGAACTGCACGACAACCTCGGGAGTATTCTCGTTACGCTCAATATGTTTGCTGATACGCTCCAGAAAAAAACAGACCCTGAATCCCAAAGAAAGCTGGCTCAAAAAATCAGTGAAGTGGCACAAATCGCCAACGAGTCTACCCGCAAGATCTCCCACAGCCTGGATTCTGGTGTGCTCAAGCATTTTGGACTAGCCAAGGCGGCCCAGGAGCTGGTAGATGCCCTCAACGAATCCCAAACCATCACAGTGGCCAGCCACATCCAGATCGGCAACACGCTGAATGGAGAAGTGAGCAAAAACGTCTATCGGATCATGCAGGAGCTGATCAACAACACCCTGAAACATGCCCAGGCCACCAAAATTAATATCGACCTCAACCAGATTGAGGATAACCTCAATTTGATTTTTCAGGATAATGGTGTAGGTTTTGACCTGGACAAGAGCCAGCCACAAAAAGGCATGGGACTGAGAAACCTGGAATCACGCGTGGAGCGAATAGGTGGTCACATGACCATCGACAGTAAAAAGAACAAAGGAACCACCACCATCATAGACATACCATTATGAGAAACATCAAAACACTGCTGGCAGATGATCACGCCATAGTCATGGAAGGCCTGAAAGAGGTGCTAAGCGCCGATGAAGAAATCTCGGTAATCGGATGTGTGCAAAACGGTGAAGAAGTCCTCCGGTTTATGAAAACCAATGCCGTAGACATTGTCATCCTGGACATCAACATGCCGGTAATGGATGGCATCACCTGCGCCCGTCATTTGAAAAAGGAATTTCCTAAAGTGAAAATCATCATCCTCACCATGTATGCCCAGCGCTCCTTTGTGGAGGAAATAGTAAAAATAGGCATTGACGGGTGTCTCCTTAAAAACAATACCGGAAAGGAGCTCATCGACGCAGTGCTGCGGGTCATGGGTGGCAGACAGTATTACGACCGCATCGGCACTTTCAACTCTCAGGAAGAAGAAGTGACGCAATACAAGCTTAGTGAAAGGGAAATTGATGTCATCCGGCTGATGTCTCAGGGGCTTACCAGCTCAGAAATTGCTGAAAAGCTCTTTATCTCCGATCATACGGTGAAAACCCACCGCAAAAACATCCTGAAAAAACTCAATGTGAGCAACAGCTCCCAGGCGGTACAGTACTGTCTGAGCAATCAACTGATTTAAAATGTCTTATACGGATTGGGTACCAATAAATTATTCAATCCCCTTTACCAATTATCAATTATTTATCTATATTTGCACTCCTTTTTGAGAAACACTCGATAGCGTAAAGACATGAGCGATTTAATTAAATTCGTAGAAGAAGAAAATAAAGCAGCTAAAGCAAATCATCCTGCTTTTAGTGCTGGAGATACAGTAAACGTACACTACAAGATCAAGGAAGGTAATAAGGAGCGTATCCAGCAGTTTCAGGGTACCGTACTTCAGATCAGAAATGTAGGGTCTACAGGTGAAACTTTCACCGTAAGAAAAATTTCAAGCGGTATCGGTGTAGAAAGAATCTTCCCGATCCTTTCTCCCAATATTGACAAAATCGAGTTGGTAAGAAAAGGAAAAGTAAGAAGAGCTCGTTTGTTCTACCTGAGAGGCAGAAAAGGAAAAGCTGCAAGAATTAAGGAGAAACTTTAATTTCTCATTCAAAATATTCATGAAGCCAACTTTACTCGTAAAGTTGGCTTTTTGTTTTTACACCGCTCGGTTTTCTACTCTGCACCACTGACGATTTGGCAGAATATTGATTTAATTTGCCCCGCTATCAGGTGAAGCGTATGGTTTTTGTCTATCATTCCTGACTATGAAGATTTCATTTCATAAATACCAAGGCACAGGCAACGATTTCGTGATGATCGACGATCGCAACGAAACTTTCCCGGCAGATAACACCGCACTGATCTCTTTCCTTTGCGACAGAAGGATGGGTGTGGGTGCTGATGGGGTCATTCTCATCCAAAACCATCCCGAACACGATTTCCGGATGATCTACTTCAACCCGGATGGCAGCAAAAGCCTATGCGGCAATGGCAGCAGATGTGCCATAGCCTTTGCCAAAACCCTCGGCATCATAGGTAACGAGACCGTCTTTGAAACCACTGATGGTGTGCATGACGCATTCATAGTGGGAGACACCGTTCATTTTCACCTGCATGATGTAGGGCAGGCCCAATCACAGGGTGAGGACTGGTTCATCAATACCGGGTCTCCACATCACATCCGGTTAGTCAAAGAACTTGACCAAATGGATATTGTACAACCAGGCCGGGAAATCCGTTACAGCAAGCCCTATCAGCCTGCCGGCACCAATGTGAATTTTGTGGAAACCACACCCGAAGGCATCAAAGTACGTACCTACGAACGAGGTGTGGAAGATGAAACCCTTTCCTGTGGTACCGGCGTTACAGCCTGTGCCCTGGTAGCTGGTTTGATAGATTATGAAAGTCCGGTGAAAGTTGAAACAAAAGGCGGAAGCCTGACCGTTTCATTTACAAAAACAGAAGCCAAATCCTTTCAGGATATTTATCTTGCCGGGCCAGCCAAAAAAGTATTTGAAGGCATCGTGGAAGTGCCTATTTGATTCAATTCCGCTTAACTTTAGACCCAATATTAAGAATATACATACATGTTAGATTTAGTCACTAAGGGATTAACGAAGGTTTTTGGAACCAAAGCAGATAAGGACGTAAAGGCCGTGACTCCATATGTTGAGAAGATCAACAAGGAATTCGAGCAACTCAAAGATATTTCAGATGACGCCCTCAGAGGCCGGACGGCCGAACTGAAGGCGATCATTGCGGAGAAATTAAAGCACGTGGATGACGAACTGAAGTCACTGCACGACCAGGTAGAGTCCGACACTCAGATGGACATCCTGGAAAAGGAACAAATATTTGAGCGCATCGACAACCTGGAATCCAAAAGAGATGAAGAATTAGAAGACATCCTTTTGGAAATCCTCCCACAGGCTTTTGCTGTGGTGAAGGAGACTGCTCGCAGGCTGACCGAAAACAAGCAGCTGGTGGTAACCGCCACCATGATGGACAAAGAGCTGGCCGCTAAGAAGGAGCATATCAAAATAGAGGGTGACAAAGCCACCTGGGTCAATAAATGGAAAGCGGCCGGCACTGATGTGGAGTGGAACATGATTCACTACAATGTGCAGCTGATCGGTGGGATTGTATTGCATCAGGGCAAGGTAGCTGAAATGGCCACCGGTGAGGGAAAGACCCTTGTAGCCACCCTACCGGCCTACCTCAACGCCCTGGCAGGACGTGGTGTACATGTGGTGACGGTCAATGACTACCTGGCCAAACGGGATGCGGAGTGGAATGCCCCGCTTTTCCAGTTTCACGGACTGAAAATCGACTGTATCGACAGACATCAGCCCAACTCCCCCGAAAGGAGACAGGCTTACCAGGCAGATATCATCTACGGTACGAATAACGAATTTGGCTTTGACTACCTCCGCGACAACATGGCCCGCAGCCCCGAGGAGCTGGTTCAGGGTAAACATCATTTCGCGATGGTGGATGAGGTGGATTCTGTCTTGATTGATGAAGCCAGAACACCTCTGATCATTTCCGGCCCTATCCCCAAAGGAGATGAGCACGAGTTTTATGAACTGAAGCCAAGGATCAACAAGCTGGTAGAAGCTCAGAAGAAACTGGTCTCTGAGTATTTCAATCAGGCCAAAAAACTCATCAAAGAGGGTAAAGAATCAGAAGGCGGATTGCCACTTTTCAGGGCTTACAGAGGGTTGCCCAAGTACAAGCCATTGATTAAGTTCCTGAGTGAAACCGGAATCAGGGCCATCCTTCAGAAAACAGAAAACTTTTACCTTCAGGACAATCAGAAAATGATGCCTGAGGCCGATGAGCCGCTTTATTTCACCATTGATGAGAAGCACAACAGCATAGACCTCACAGAAAATGGGATCGATCTGATCACAGGATCAGGTGAAGACCCTAATTTCTTTATTCTACCGGACATTGGGGATGAAGTAGCCAAGCTGGAAAATGATACCGTGCTGGATGAAAGTGAAAAATTGAAACGTAAAGAGGTGGTCATCCAGGACTACAGCATCAAAGCGCAGCGCATTCATAGTATCAACCAGCTCCTGCGGGCTTACTGCCTGTACGAAAAGGACACCGAATACATCGTGGTAGATGGCAAAGTGAAGATCGTGGATGAGCAGACCGGCCGTGTAATGGATGGTCGACGGTATTCTGACGGGCTTCACATGGCCATAGAGGCCAAGGAAAATGTGAAAGTGGAAGACGCTACCCAGACCTACGCCACCATTACCCTGCAAAATTACTTCAGGATGTACCACAAGCTGGCCGGGATGACCGGAACAGCAGAAACAGAAGCAGGTGAGCTTTGGGACATCTACAAACTGGATGTGATTGTGATCCCTACCAACAGGCCGATCGTCAGGGATGACAGGAATGACAAGGTTTATAAGTCGATCCGTGAGAAATTCAACGCCGTAGTAGATGAGATTGTGGAGCTCAGAGGAATGGGACGACCAATTCTGGTAGGTACCACCTCCGTGGAAATCTCCGAAGTACTCAGCCGGATGCTTAAGATCAAAAACATTGATCACCAGGTACTGAACGCCAAGCAACACGCCCGTGAGGCAGACATTGTGGCAGAGGCAGGCAAACCCGGCACAGTGACCATCGCCACCAACATGGCCGGTAGAGGTACAGACATTAAACTTACTCCGGAGGCCAAAGCCGCAGGAGGATTGGCCATTATCGGTACAGAAAGGCACGAGTCTCGCCGGGTAGACAGGCAGTTGCGTGGTAGGGCTGGCAGACAGGGGGATCCGGGATCCTCACAGTTCTACGTCAGTCTGGAAGACAACCTCATGCGCTTGTTTATGAGCGATAGAGTAGCCAAAATCATGGACCGGTTAGGCCTGCAGGAGGGCGAGGTAATTCAGCACAGTATGATTACCAAATCCATTGAGCGGGCGCAAAAAAAGGTGGAAGAAAACAACTTCGCCACCCGTAAGAGGTTGCTGGAGTATGATGATGTGATGAACTCTCAGCGGGAGGTTATCTACAAGCGTAGAAAAAATGCCCTCTACGGTGAGCGATTGGAGCTGGACATCAACAACATGCTCTTTGACACTTGCGAGGACATTGCCCTCAATGCCAAAGCCGACAACAACCTGGATGGATTGAAGCTCAATGCCATTAGTGTATTGGGGCTGGATTTCCACATTACCCAGGAGGAGCTCTCCAAATCCATGGAGAACGAGCTTACGGACAAGCTGTACGATGCGGCCAAAGCGCACTATAAAAACAAAAATGCGTTTACGGCTTCCAGAGCTTTCCCACTTCTCAAGCAGATTCACAAGGAAAAAGGAGCCACCGTACAGAACATTTTGGTGCCTTTCACCGATGGGAAAAAGCAGATAGGTGTCACTGCCCATCTGGAAAAATCCGTGGAAACTGAGGGAGTGGAAATGATCCGTGCCATGGAGAAAATGATTACGCTGGCCATCATAGATCAGACCTGGAAGGAACACCTGAGGGAAATGGACGACCTGAAGCAGTCGGTGCAGAATGCCGTCTACGAGCAGAAAGATCCTTTAATCATTTACAAGTTTGAAGGCTTTGAGCTTTTCAAATCTTTCCTGGGCAAAGTAAATGAGGAATGTACGTCCTTCCTGATGAAAGCGCAGATTCCGATTCAGGATCCGAACCAGGTGCAGGAAGCCAGGGATCAGCGAGCTGCCCGCAACTACAAGGAGTCCAAAGAAGAAAGTGGTTCGCTGCTCAACAGAGGGCAGGCCAACCGACCACCTGCTGAGAAAGTGGAGCCGGCCAAATCCGTGAAAATCGCGGGAAGAAATGACCGGGTCACAGTACAATACGGGGATGGATCAGTGAAAAAGGATGTGAAATACAAAACAGTAGAAGAGGATTTAAAAAACAACAAATGCATACTCATCGAGTCGTAATCGGTCTGTTGCTCATAGGCCTTATCGGGTGTAAAACATCCACTGTCCCCACATCGTCAGAGGAGGTTTATAAGGAAGATCTGGCCTTTCTGCGGCCTTCGTTCGTTGAGGAAATAGCCGAAGAACCCGAAGCGGAAGCGCCTATGGCCAGCACCACCCTGCCCAGCGGACATTTGAAAACGGAGCTGGACAGCGTGAATCAGCTCATCATCAGCAACAATCGGGCACAGCGCTATGTAGATGGATACACCATCCAGATATATACCGGGAATGACCGGGAGGCAGCCACAGAGGCCATGAACAGAGCCATGTCCATCGATCCGCAACTGGATCCGCAAATACAGTACTACCAGCCCAGTTACAAGGTGAAGGCCGGTCAGTACATCAACAGACTGGAGGCTCATGAAGTATTTGAAAGACTGAAAGTTGAATTTCCCCTTGCCTTGCTCATCCCAGAAAGAATCCGTGTAGACTATGACTGAGACCATTGCCAAAATCAAATCCCTTTCCGAAGCGTACTTTTCAGACATTCAGGCCATCAGGCATCACCTTCACAGCCATCCGGAGCTGTCCTTTCAGGAGTTTGAGACTGCCGACTTTATAGAAGCGGAATTAAGAAAAATGGGCATTACCGATTTTGAGCGCAAAGCTGAAACCGGCATCACCTTCATGCTCAAAGGCCGTGAAGACAATGGAAAAGTAGTGGCCATGAGAGCGGATATAGATGCTCTGCCCATCATTGAGGCCAATGAAGTGCCGTACAAATCAAAGCATGAAGGCGTCATGCATGCCTGCGGACATGATGTACACACTTCCTCCTTACTCGGCGCTGTGCGAATCCTGAAGGAACTCAAAGACCACTACAGTGGTACCGTCAAGGTGATTTTTCAGCCGGGAGAAGAAAAACTACCCGGTGGGGCCTCAGTGCTGATCAAAGAAGGGATTCTCGAAAACCCAAAGCCTGACAGGATTCTGGGGCAGCATGTAATGCCGCTCATTCCTGCCGGCAAAGTGGGTTTCAGAAAAGGCATGTACATGGCCAGTGCGGATGAAATCTACTTCACGGTGACCGGAAAAGGCGGACATGCCGCCATGCCGGAAAATACCGTAGATCCGGTCCTCATCACCAGCCACATCATCGTGGCACTCCAGCAGATCATTAGCAGAAACTGCAGTCCAAAAACACCGAGTGTACTCTCCTTCGGGCGAGTGGAAGCACTGGGCGCAACGAATGTGATCCCAAACGAAGTAAAAGTGCAGGGTACTTTCCGTACTTACGATGAAGAATGGAGAGCTGACGCACATGTGCGCATGAAAAAAATGGCTGAAGGCATTGCAGAAGCCATGGGCGCAAAATGTGACTTTGAGGTGATGAAAGGCTACCCTCATCTTAAGAATCACCCCGAATACACTCAGTCAAATATGGAAGCCGCCAAAGCCTATTTAGGCGAGGAGAATGTGGAAGAAATTGACCTTTGGCTGGCTGGAGAAGACTTTGCTTTTTATTCCCATCACGTAGATGCCTGCTTTTACCGGTTGGGTACCCGCAATGAAGCCAAAGGGATTACCTCGGGAGTGCACACCCCCACTTTTGACATTGATGAGTCCTCCCTCAAAATAGGAATGGGGCTGTTTGCCTGGCTGACCATTGCTGAGCTCAATGCCTGAGTCAGGGAGGTTACAGTGCTAATTCCATCTGAACCCTGAAGCGTAGATAATCATCGGTAGTATCCATGTAGGAAATGTCACTTTGTACCTTCAGGGAATGTCCCACGATGTATTTAGAAAAGCCTAAGGTATATTCCTGAGCCTCGCTGATGGAAGAATTGACACCCAATGGCTCAACTGTGGTGTATCTCCCGGCAATCTCATAGTTTGACTTGAACACATACCCTAAAGCAGTCACAAAGCCCTTTCCGTAACCGAACCCGGCTACCTCATCCGATGCAGAGCGGTGAGCATATTCTGCATTCCATGACAAGCCCTGATATTTGAATACCGCATCTACAAGCCAGGTAGACAGGTCAGAATAGATAAAATTATCATCTGAATCCGTCAAAAAAGAACCAAGATTGCCCCGTGATCTTGGTGTATGTTGATTGTAGTCATAAGTCACTCCAACCGCCAATTTCGGACTCGGTTGTCTTTCGGTATCCGCTCCCATGTAATCACCTTTTGACTTAAATAACCCCATGGGTAAAACCTCCAGGCGCGTGGTATACTGGCGACCATTGTCGGGATTGTCCACCACTACACCCCTGCCCTCCCCAAGGGAGATGGCAAGCGACTCTCTGAATACCACTCCGGAACCCTGGACAGCCCGCAATTGCAAGCCAATGTCCCGGTCAAGATTAAATCTGGAATTGACCAGGCTCCTATCCACAAACTGCATATTCTGAGAAGACACGACACGTTCCCTGTTTCCGGGAAGCTTGGTTTGGCCCACCCATAGTTCAACACCCGGCGTAAACTCCCACTTCACCACTGCATCGAGGATAATATTCGCAGTGTGTCCGATCTCTTCCATACTCCCTGAGCGAGAATCACGGTTGGAAATCCCCAACTCCATTTTGTATTTGATATTGGGCCGGAAGGCATAGCCATCAAACTTCAACCTGTACCGGCGTATCAGCAGCTGTTCATTCCACTTGCCACTTTCCAGATACTTTTCTCCTTCATAGAGCGTCTGAAACCTTAACCCAAGCTTTAACGAAAAGGAAGAGTCTTTAGCCTCTACCCTGATACCCTTACCCCAACTGGCATCAATGGGGATCTGAGCCAGGCCATACCCCGAATAAAACAAGCAAACAGAAAAAAGTACAATTGTAAAACACCCTCGAATACTACTCTCCACTTTATAAATAAGGTCAAAAATTATCGATACTATTAAAAAATTGTTAAGCCAAACTTACCAAGAACATCCCGATAAGTTAATATTTGCTTAACATAAGAGTTGTATTTTTGCACTGTTTTTTACCCCAAACAGAACAATTATGGAATTTGGATTAATGGATGGACTGAACCTCTTAGGTTCCCTTGCCTTTTTCATCTACGGCATGAAGATCATGAGTGAGGCCATCCAGCGAGTGGCTGGCTCCAAAATGCGTCAGATTTTGAACTCAATGACGTCCAATCGTTTCAAAGGCGTACTCACTGGTTTTCTCATAACCGGACTGGTTCAGTCTTCCTCAGCCACCACGGTGCTGGTAGTCAGCTTTGTGAATGCGGGTTTGCTATCCCTGGTAGAGTCTATCGGGGTGATCATGGGTGCCAATATAGGAACCACGGTTACTGCCTGGTTGATTTCCATTGTTGGTTTTAAGGTGAAGATCTCGGCTTATGCTCTCGTGATTATAGGGTTGGCCTTTCCAATGTTATTTTTCAGCAAAGACCGTATCAAATCCTGGGGAGAGGTTTTCATTGGCTTTTCGCTACTTTTCCTGGGCCTCGCCTATCTCAAAGATGCCGTTCCTGATTTGAAATCAAACCCCGAAATCCTGGCTTTTCTCAGCCAGTATTCTGATCTCGGGTTTCTTTCTGTCATTCTATTTGTAGGAATTGGCACACTTCTTACCGTCATCGTTCAGTCCTCCAGTGCCGCCATGGCCCTCACCCTGGTAATGGCCAACAATGGATGGATTCCTTTGGAGCTTGCAGCGGCCATGGTGTTAGGTGAAAACATCGGGACCACAATTACCGCCAACCTTGCTGCCATTGTAGGAAATGTGCATGCCAAGCGCGCGGCATTCGCACACTTTATATTTAACGTCTTTGGTGTTACCTGGATCATTCTGGTAATGGGTCCATTTTTAAGCCTGATTTCCAGCTATATGGTATTCCAGACAGGTCTTTCTCCTGAAACTAACCCGGAATCCGTACCTATCGCTCTCTCACTTTTCCATACCTGTTTCAACGTTTTAAACACCATTTTCCTATTGGGATTTGTCAAAAGCATTGCGGCCATCTGTACCCGTGTGGTTAAGCCAAAAGGAGAGGATGCAGATGAATTCAGGCTGGAATACATCGGTACGGGACTGCTCAATACGGCAGAGCTTTCTCTGGAAGAAGCACAAAAGGAGACTGTCGCTTTCGGTAAGGTCATTGTGAAAATGTCTAATACCGCTAAGGATTTACTCTCTGAGCCTAAAGAGAAGAAACAGAAAAAGCTCATCAAAAAGATGAGAAAATTTGAAGAAATCACTGACCAGTTGGAAGAAGAGATTTCAAAATACCTCTCTCGGGTGTCTGACGGAAGCCTGAGTTCTGCCACCTCCACCAGAGTAGTGAGTCTGCTGAGCATCATCAATGACATGGAAAGGATCGGAGATGTATTCTTCCAGATGTCCAAAGATTTTGAAAACAAGCAGAATGACAAGGTTGGTTTTACCAAAAAGCAAAAAGCTAATCTGTTTGAAATGTTTACCCTGGTAGATGACGCGATCCATAATATGGTCACTAACCTCAACAGCAACTACTCACACGTCACTCTTGATAAGGCCCTTGAGCTGGAACAGGCCATTGATGATTTCAGAAATAAGCTCAGAAAAGAGCATATCCATCAAATGGAAAGTAAAAAGTATGACATCCAGGTAGGTGCGCTCTACAAGGACCTCTTCCAGTCGATGGAGAAAGTAGGTGACCATGTAATCAATGTATCTGAGGCCATTACGGGAGAGTCTGAACGAAGTTTAAAACGACAGGAAGAAGTTGTTAACTAAGTTCTACAATCTTACTAAAAACACACCATATCGTCCTCAGGACATGAAGACCTCCCAATCCATTAAAGGGATCGCCAGTATACTTCTGGCCGTTTTCGGATTTTTTGTTTCCATTCACCTGCTGGGGCTTAGCTTCCAGTCGATCGGAAACGGATTTTCGCAGATCTTCGATATGGCCTTTGCCAACCCTGCCATTGGTCTGTTTATAGGCCTGCTGGGTACGGCTATCCTGCAAAGCAGCTCCACCACCACCTCCATGGCAGTGGCGGCAGTGGCAGCGGGCTCTGTGTCTCTGGAAAATGCCATACCGGTGGTAATGGGGGCAAACATAGGGACCACCCTTACGAGCACCATCGTGTCCATGAGCTATATGACCAAGACTGGCGAGTTTAGAAAGGCCGTCTCAGCAGGTACGGTACATGACATCTTTAATGTGCTCACTTGTATTCTACTCTTCCCTTTAGAGCTCCGTTATGGGCTTTTGAGCAGACTCAGCACAAGCATCGCTACCGTGGTACACACTCCCAAGGCGGTGGATACCTTACCGAATCAGTTATCCATTTACCACTGGCTTGATATTGGAGGAAACCAGCTTATCAATTGGTTTGGTCCGTTTGTGCTTTTGATTGCATCGGTGGTTTTACTGTTTTACATCGTGAAGAAAATTTCAAACATCCTTTACGATAAGCTTATTGGCAATGCTCAGAGTAGGTTTGAGTCTATTGCCTTTCAGAATACATTCAAATCGTTTGGGTGGGGATTTCTGCTCACCTCCGTCATTCAGAGCAGCTCACTTACCACTTCGCTCATTGTGCCACTAGCCGCCACAGGCAAGGTAAAACTCAAGCGAGCCTTTCAGTTCATCATGGGAGCCAACCTGGGCACCACCATTACGGCATTGCTGGCGGCGCTGTTCAAAAGTGAAGCGGCCATTAGCCTGGCGATCGCCCATTTTCTGTTCAACAGCATCGGGGTATTGATTTTTCTGACCATCCCGTTCTTCGGACGGATTCCGCTCTACCTGTCAGACAAACTGGGAGCCATTTCGCTCAAATATAAAGTCACCGCGTTCGCGTACATTCTGGTCGTTTTCTTCCTGCTTCCGTTCACGCTCATTTATTTTAGCAAAAGCGGAAATATGGCTTCCTACGAACACAAGCAGCCCTCCATAGAGCTCACCTCAAATAAATAGTTCTTTAAACATTTAGGGGTAGAGCGATATTATATATATTGTCAAACGCATACAAAAGCACCTAAGACATGTCTGTAATCAATAAGCTGGTGGATAAGTTGTCTGAGTACATCCGGCTCAAGGGAGAAAAGCTCAAGTTGGAAATCATCGCTCAGGTGGCCAAGCTACTGGCGCATTTTGTGGCCTTTCTCACCATCGCCATCATCGGATTATTCCTGCTGATTTTTCTTTCCATGGCCCTCAGTGCCTACCTCAATATGATACTGGACAGTCCGCACCTGGGCTACCTCATCGTAGCTGGCTTTTACTTCATCATGCTATTGATCATCTTCTTCCTGCTCAGGTCCAATAATATCCAAAAATGGCTGGAAGCCCTGTTTGTTAACCTAAGTGAAACCATCGCCGAGCAAAATGAAGAATAAAAGATCCGGAATCTGGATGAAGAAGAAATCATCACTGGAAGCCCGGGAATCACGGGTAAAGGATGAATTGGAAGAAGCTTCTGAAAATTTTGAGTCCCAGGTGAAAAAGGTGGTGATCATCTCACTGATCTCTGGCGGAGTGGTCCTTGCCGGCTACACCTTGTTTAAGGCCCTGACCAAAGAAGAGAAGCCTCCGGCTCAGCCGCCCAAAAAAACGGCCGAAAAAGCTCAGCAAATCAAGGTGAAGGAAGGCTTTAGTGTGAAAAAACTTCTGCTCGAAAAGGCCACATTGGCTGCCATTCAGTTTGTGGGCACTCAGCTGGCCCTGATCCTTTCCAAAAAAATGGGAACAGAGAGTGTGGGAAAGAAAAAGACTACACGTTAATCAACGATTCTCTTCTTCTCATCTTGCCCGCCGGTATGCCAAACATCATTTTGAAGCGGCGGCAAAAATACGCAGTGTCCTTATAACCCACTTCCTTGCCGATCTCCCGGATGCTCATTTTGGAAGTGCGGAGCAGGTTGACGGCCTCTTCCATGCGCTGGTACTCTATGTAGTCCTGTGGGTTGATGCCTGTTAGCATTTTGAAGTACTGACCCACATAATCCTCAGAAACATTGGCCACATTGGCCAGTACCTTATTAGAAAGGTCCTCGCCAAGGTTTTCTTTGATGAAGGTGAAAATATCGATGAGCCTGGGGTCTTTGAAGTACGTGCTATTGGTGGCAAACTGCTCCACAAAGAGCCCCTGCTTCAGGATGTATCGGATCAGCTCCACCACCAACTGTTCAGTCATCACCTTCACGATCCGGCCCTTGCCCGGAGAACTGGAAGTTACCTCCGCGTTGATCCCTTTGATGAGCGACCTGATCTTTCCAGAGTCCACAATTTTGAAAGGGGGTATATCCAGCGAGGCAAAGAAGTTCACCGAATCGAATGCTTTGGCCTCAAACGACACATAGCTATAACTATCAGGCGCCTGGGCTTTTTCTATATAGCTTTGGAAATAAAGCTCCTTATTGTTCAGAAAATCGTCCTTTGAAAGGCTAATCGGGTTGTTGATGCCATAAGATACGGTCACCTGCCGGCCACCCGGCACAAAAAACACTTCGCCCTCTCCACAAACCTCTTTTTCCTTCCCGAACCTGAGGTGACCAGTGTTTACCAATACCAATGAGTTCTCTATGTCATAGTTGTTCTCAATGGTCACTGGCTTCAAAATATTAATATTCTTAGCTTTAATAAAGCGAACCCCCAGTGATTCTATAATCTTATTGTAGTCTTCCACCAATCTTTATAATATAATTAAATGCGGATAATAGACGATTATTATCTCAAATAATTGTATAAATCTAATATTAAAAATTGGAATAAGCCAAATTCCCGGTGAGGAACCACCGGGAATCAAATTATATTATTTCAATACGTTTCTGGAAATGACAATTTTTTGAATTTCTGAGGTGCCTTCATATATCTGTGTGATTTTGGCATCCCGCATGAAACGCTCCACATGATACTCCTTCACAAAGCCATATCCACCATGTATTTGCACCGCTTCCACGGCATTCTCCATGGCTACCTGGGAGGCATACAGCTTGGCCATGGCACTGGCCTGTGAATAATCTTCTTTTCTGTCCTTCAGCATGGCAGCCTTCAGACAGAGCAGACGCGCCGCCTCTACTTTGGTGGCCATATCGGCTATTTTAAACTGGATGGCCTGATGCTGGGCGATTTCCTTCCCAAACGCCTTACGCTCCTTTGCATAGGCTATGGATCGCTCCAGAGAGCCCGCTGCTATGCCCAGGGCCTGAGAAGCTATCCCAATCCGACCTCCATTGAGTGATTTCATGGCCAGAGTAAAGCCAAAGCCGTCTTCACCGATCCTATTCTCCTTAGGCACCTTCACATCCGTAAACATGAGAGAGTGCGTATCAGAGCCCCGGATGCCCAGCTTATCTTCCTTCTTGCCTACTACGAATCCTTCCCAATCCCGCTCCACAATCAGGCAGTTGATTCCTTTATGTCGTTTTTCGGGGTGCGTTTGGGCCATGACCAGGTACACAGAAGCCGAGTTGCCATTGGTAATCCAGTTTTTTGTTCCATTCAACAGGTAGTGGTCACCCTTATCTTCGGCAGTTGTACGCTGTGAGGTGGCATCTGATCCGGCCTCCGGCTCCGACAGACAAAACGCTCCGATCTGCTCTCCTGTAGCCAATTTGGGCAGATACTTTTGCTTTTGCTCTTCAGATCCAAAATGCTCCAGCCCCCAACACACCAGGCTGTTATTCACCGACATCACCACGGATGCAGAAGCATCTACCTTCGAGATTTCCTCCATGGCCAGCACGTAGGATACCGTATCCATGCCGCCACCGCCATATTTCGGGTCCACCATCATTCCCATAAATCCCAGCTCCCCCATCATCTTGATCTGCTCAGCCGGAAATTCCTGCGCATTGTCCCGTTCTATTACTCCTGGCAAAAGTTCCTTCTCTGCAAAATCTCTGGCCGCTGCCCGAACTGCCTGCTGCTCTTCAGTTAGGTTAAAATTCATGGTATGTTGTTTTAAGTCTTAGAGGTTAAAGTTGTTTTTAGGTGAAGCAAAAATAAGGAATTTTGTTATGCATGCATAACATTTGGAATCAAAAAAAGCCTCTGGAAATGAGGCTTTTTTGCAAATTTTATTCTGTTTTCAGTTAATCCCTACTGCCACCTAAGTAGATCATTACCCAGTAGAGCAAAGTGGCCAGTGCAGAAAGTGCCGCGATCACGTAGGTTTTTGCAGCGGTGTCCAGCGCATCTTTCGCCATTTTGTGCTCGCCAGTGTTCACGATGTTCCGATCCTGAATCCAGGCCAGCGCTCGTTTGCTGGCATCAAATTCCACTGGCAGGGTGATGAAGGCAAAAAGGGTGAACACCCCGTAACAGGCTATGATCACCAGAATGGCCAGATTGAATGGAATGATGGATGGCAAAAGGAAGGCACCAAAGAACATCATCATGAAGACCACATTGATGATCTGCCCACTGATATTTTGAATGGGTACCATCGCCGACCTAAACTCCAGGAAGCTATAAGCTGTGGCGTGCTGTACGGCGTGTCCGCACTCGTGAGAAGCCACGGCTGCTGCCGCTGCGGATCTGCCATTGTAAACATCCGGGCTGAGGTTCACGGTTTTATTCGCCGGGTTATAATGATCCGTGAGCTGTCCCTGTACAGACATCACCTTCACATCGTGGATCCCATGATCAGCCAGCATCAGCTCGGCAATTTCGCGACCTGTGAGGCCTGTGGACAGTGGGATTTTGGAATATTTCTTAAACTTATTCTTCAGCCGGGTACTTACCACCAGGCTGGCAATCATAAATCCGATAATGATAATAAATAACATCTTCTTCTATTCGTTTAAACGCTTTATTTGTTCAATTATGCTCGTGGTAGAAAAGCCTTTCGTTAATTCGATCAGCTCCACTCTACCTCCTGTTCTCAATACGATATCTGACCCTGCGATGTTGCCTGTCTGATAGTCACTGCCCTTCACCAGAACGTCCGGCAGGACCTCCGCAATCAGAGACGCTGGAGTATCTTCGTCAAAGATCACCACCACATCTACAAATTCCAATGCCGCCAACATTCTGGACCGAATATTTTCATTATTCAATGGCCGGTCTTCTCCCTTGAGTCTTTGCACGGAGGCATCCGAATTCAGGCCTACAATCAGCCGGTCACCTAAGCGGCGGGCTTTCTCCAGACCATCGATATGCCCCAGGTGCAGCAGGTCAAAACACCCGTTGGTAAAGACTATCTGCTGCCCATCACGTCGCCACTGCGCCACCATGACAGGGAGCTCACTTCTGCGGACGATCTTCTGTGCGGTCGGGTTCATTGTTCTTTTTGATAAAAACCGATGCCAGGAGGGCTATACCCCCAAAGATAGCGATCGCTACGATCTGCGAGGTATGCAGTAGGGTAGCCAGAAAAACACCCGTAGTCTTTTCCACAGAATACAGCACCAGCATGGCACTGATGAAGGCATGATAGGTGCCTATACCACCCTGCACCGGCACTGCCAGGGCGATGCCTCCAGTCACCAAAAGCATGATCCCGGCCACCCAGGAGAGGTGGGCAGTTTCCGGAATGGAAAACACGATGATGTAGGACATGAAGTAATACGTGACCCAAAGCACGATAGTAGATAGTACAAAACCCCATCGGTTTTTTACATCTTTCAGAGAAAGGATGCCCCGGATCAGGTCCTTGATGAATGAACGAATCTTGTCATTTTTTACATACAGGACATAGCCCAGTATCAACACCGCGGCACCGCCGATCACTATCAGCATCCCCGCCTTCCACATCAGTCCTTCTACATCCTGGAGCCCCGAAAAAATGTTCGTAAGAAACTCGATCAGCCGATCGTACTCCAGCACCAGTGCCAGCAAAATCAAAGCAATGAGGGTGAACAGGTCAATGATCCGCTCGGTAATGACTGTTCCCAAAGAGGTGGACACGGGTACATCATCGCTCCGCTTCATCATTCCGCAGCGGGTCACTTCACCCAGCCTCGGAAAAGCCAGATTGGCAAGGTACCCCACCAGCACGGCCAGATTTGTTTTGTGAACGTTCAGATTTGGGTACCCCAGTGGCTTAAGGAGAATATTCCACCTGTAGGCCCTGGCATAATAAGCCACCAGAGAGAGTAGAATAGAGACGATGACCCAGGTGTAATTGACCTGCCTGGATTTCTCGATGAACTCGGAGAAATCCACATTTCTGAACGCCAGGTAAAGCAGTGCCAGCGCCAACCCCAATGAAAATGTATATTTTAAGACGGAAGTGGCTTTTTTAATCATCAAAGCGCTTTTCAGCTAGTGAGTCTGTTTTTTTCGTCAGGGAAAATGATGACTGGTGTGTGTGCTTTGGCTTTTTCCTTTTCTACAGAGCAATAAGAAATGATGATGACAATGTCTCCCACCTGAGCTTTGCGGGCCGCCGGGCCATTCAGACAAATCTGCCCGCTACCGCGTTCTCCTTTGATTACATAAGTCTCCAGGCGCTCTCCATTGTTGATGTTGACGATTTGGACTTTCTCGTTTTCCACCAGATCGGCGGCATCCATCAGGTCCTCATCTATGGTGATAGAGCCTACATAATGGAGCTCAGCCTGGGTGATTTTCACCCTGTGTATCTTGGATTTTAATACTTCTATTGTCATCTCAGCTTCAATCTTGCCGCAAATATAGGTTATCAATTAATCTTATGCCCTCTACGTAGCCAGCAACACATAACGCCACCGGCTGAGAATGGTTTTCAGTGATCACCGAAAGGTCATCAGGATCTACCAACTCCACATATTCGGCTTCCAATCCCGTTTGTCCCTTATAGAAATCAATTATGGCCGTTTTAGTTTCATTTGGGGATTTTCCTTCCTCCCAAAGGGCCTTTCCCATCGCCAGCCCCTGGTGGAGCTTACTGGCTATTTCCAGCCCCCCGGATGTCAGACGTTTATTTCGGGAAGACATGGCCAGACCCGATGGCTCCCGAACGATGGGAAGTCCAATGACCTCCACCGGAAAAGACAGGTCTGCCACCATTCTCCTGATCAGTAAATACTGCTGCAAGTCCTTCAGCCCAAAGTAGGCACGGTGCGCATTGGTATGATGGAAGAGCTTGGACACGACCACCCCTACGCCCGAAAAATGCCCCGGGCGAAAAGCTCCTTCCATGACATTGGCCATTCTGCCAAAATCCACCTGCACCTCCGGGGAAGTGGGATACATGTGCTCCACATCCGGTGTGTAAACCAGGTCAACCCCCAGCTTTTCCAACTGCCCCAGGTCGTCCTCCAGGGTTCTTGGATAATTGGTGAGGTCCTGAGTATTGTTAAATTGAAGGGGGTTCACAAATATGCTGACTACCAATAAATCATTGGCGGCTCTGGCCTGCCTGACCAGTGAAAAATGCCCCTGATGGAGGGCTCCCATCGTGGGAACCAAACCAATTTTTTTACCGTTGGATTTTAAATCTTCCGTGTATCTAAAAATGTCATTGGGGTGCTTAATGACCTCCATCAAACCAAGAATTAATGTTGCCTAACTTATTGAAAACGTTGATAATATGGCAAATTTATGGTAATTTTGAGGTCATTTTAGATAATCCTCAATAAAATAGCACATCGTATGTCGAATTTAAGAATCCTTTATGTGGCAAGTGAAATTAATCCTTTCCTGAAAACTACAGAAGTTGCTGATTTTGTCAGAAGACTTCCGCAGGCTATGCAGGAAAGGGGTATGGAGATCAGGATTTTAGTTCCAAGATTCGGATTAATCAATGAGCGGAAAAACAGGCTTCATGAAGTGGTAAGGCTCTCCGGCATCAACATCTCTGTTGGGGACGAAGAAAAGCCTTTGATCATCAAGGTAGCCTCCATTCCAAATGCCAAGTTACAGGTTTACTTCATTGATAATGAAGATTACTTTCACAGAAAGTCAGTCTTCTTCGATAAAGAAGATAATTTCTATGAAGACAATGATGAGCGCGCAATATTTTTCTGTAAAGGCGTTTTAGAGACGGTGAAAAAACTGGGCTGGTCACCGGACATTATCCACTGTAACGACTGGATGACAAGTTTGATCCCACTGTACGTAAAAACGACCTACAAAAACGATCCGATTTTTAAAGAATCAAAAACTGTCTTTACCATATATGATAACAATTTCAGCCATAAATTTGGGGCTGATCTTCTGGAGAAGGTGAAGATGATCGACATAGATGACAGTATGCTCGGACCACTCAAAACTGCCGATTATGAAGGTTTTGTGAAAATGGGTGTGGAGTATGCAGATGCTGTGAACATAGCGAATCAGGAAACTACTGAAAGTTTCAAGAAGTTGATGAACGAACTGGCGGACAAAAGAATTGATACCATTGAGAAGGATGAAAATTTCGAAGATTCTTACTTTAACTTATACAATGAACTTGTTGGATAAACTAACATACGGGATTACATCGGGACTGGCCATTGCGCTGGTCCCGTTTTTTTTTGCCTGTGATGACCCCAGTAGGCTGGGATTGGAGTTAGAATCTGAGGACAACCCTATTGTCACTCAAAAAATGGAATTTGTCCTGCCTGCCTCTACCATTTACATAGACAGTCTTCGCACCGATCAGTTTACCCACAGTATTTTTGGGCAGTTTGAAGACTCTATTGCCGGCAAGGCCACAGTGGTTTCTTACAACCAATACAACATCTTTGGGGGTGTTCTGCCAGGTGGAGATTCTTTGGAGTATAGCTCCACCGTGCTCTCCTTAAAAGTGGCCGGACAGCGGGCACAGCGTGGACTTGCAGGGGAGCAGGTCATCATTCATGAGGTGAATGACACCCTCTACAACCAGCCGGTGTACCTGGCCGACCGTAAACTGGATCACAAACCTAACGCCATTGCAGATTACACGTTTGACTTTAACCCCCTGACGGATTCTATTATTCAGATTCCGCTCTCTGACGCTTTTGGACAGTTTTTATATAAGCGTCTTGAAAAAGCCACCCTGGGAGGTGTCAATCAGGATTCGCTGCTTTTGGGGATGTATCACTACCCTCCTTTGGCGCTGATCCCTGGGGCAGGTAACAAAGGCCTGTTTGCATTTGACCTGAGAGACGATACTACGAGGATTTATGTGAACATGAAAAGTGCCTCAGGTAAGATCTATCAGTTTTCCTTTGACTTCTCAGACGCACACTATTCGCAGATAGACAGAGACCGGAGCTCGGGTAAGTTCAGTGATATTGTGGCTGAATATGAAGAGAGCAACGTCATCACCGGCAGAACGCATCTGGACATGGTGAGTGGCCTCTATACCAAACTTGACCTGAGTCCCTACACGGATTTTGTGAAGAGTCATGAGAACTTTATCATCAACAGAGCCACCATTTCCATGGAGGTGGTTCCGCATGATGAATTCTCCTATATAGAGACTGTGCCTTTCATCAGAAACTACTTCATCAAAAGCAATGGCAAGATCAATGGCTCGGGTGTGAGCCGGGGCGATGGCTTTAACAATGCCATCCTGACGGAAGCTGACTATACCTCATCCAACTCCACAAACATCCTGACGATGGCATACAATAAGGATGACTCCCAATATGCCGCCAACGTGACCCTGTTCACTCAGATACTGGCCGATGACTATGTCCTGAGCGACAAGTTCTTAACTGAGCACCTGGTCATCACCAGCCCTGAAACCATCAGCCTGGGTCAGACCTCATTCAATAAATCGGGCATGAAACTGACCATTTTCTACACCACACTAAAAGACTAGATTATCCATGTGCGGAATCGTTGCTTACCTTGGAAACAAACCGGCTTTCCCCATACTGATCAATGGACTGAAGAGATTAGAATACAGGGGGTATGACAGTGCCGGAGTGGCATTGCTGGAGGATGGAAACCTCACGATCTATAAGAAACAGGGCAAGGTACAGCAGCTGGAAAACCTGACCAACGGGCACACCTTTGACAGTACCGTGGGCATAGGACACACCAGATGGGCCACTCATGGTGAACCCAGCGACCGGAATGCGCATCCCCACTTCTCCAGCAACCGCCGGTTAGCCATCATACACAATGGGATCATTGAGAATTATGGTGCCCTGAAAACAGAACTTCAGGAAGAGGGGTATACTTTTGAGAGTGACACTGATACGGAGGTATTTATCACCTTCATCGAGGATATTCAAAAAACACTGGGTGTAAGCCTGGAAGAGGCTGTACGTGTGGCCCTGACCAAAGTGGTAGGTGCCTATGCCATCGTGATTATGTCTCAGGACGATCCGGGTAAGCTCATTGCTGCCCGAAAAGGCAGCCCATTGGTGATCGGCCTGGGCAAAGGTGAATACTATGTGGCCTCGGATGCCACGCCCATTATAGAATTTACCAACGAGGTGGTTTACCTCAATGATGAAGAAATTGCCATTATTACCAGAGAGGGTTTTGAGATTGTCAACACCAAAGACATCCCACAGAAGCCCTACATCCACACCCTGGACCTCAAGCTGGAGGCCATAGAGAAAGGTGGATATGAGCACTTCATGCTCAAAGAAATCTTTGAGCAACCCAGATCCATCGCTGACTGTATGCGTGGCAGAATCAACGCCGCGGAGGGCAGGTTGATGCTTGGAGGCATCAGAAACTACAGCAGTGCGCTGACGAATGCGCAGCGCATAGTCATCATCGCCTGTGGTACTTCATGGCATGCCGGGCTGGTAGCCGAGTATCTTTTTGAGGACATTTGCCGCATCCCGATAGAGGTGGAATACGCTTCAGAGTTTCGGTATCGAAATCCCGTAATCAGAGAAGGTGACATAGTGATCGCCATTTCCCAGTCGGGCGAAACGGCTGATACCCTGGCGGCCATTGAGCTGGCCAAGTCAAAAGGGGCCATTGTATTTGGGGTCGTAAATACTGTGGGGTCCTCTATTTCCAGAGCTACCCACGAAGGGGCCTACCTGCATGCCGGACCGGAAATAGGTGTGGCCTCTACCAAGGCTTTCACCGCACAGCTCACGGTCTTAACCATGATCGCGCTGAGTGTGGCACAGCAGAAGGGCACCATCTCGGACGTGAAGTTTCGCGAGCTCCTGGTGGAACTGGAAAGCATCCCCAAAAAGGTGTCAAAAGCGCTGAAAAGCGATGACAAAATCAAAGAGATCTCTGCACTTTTCAAAGACGTGCACAACTTCCTGTATCTGGGCCGGGGGTACAATTTCCCTGTGGCACTGGAAGGCGCCCTGAAGCTCAAGGAAATCTCCTACATCCATGCGGAAGGTTATCCTGCAGCCGAAATGAAGCACGGCCCTATTGCCCTAATTGATGAGAACATGCCGGTGGTATTCATTGCCACCAGAGACAGCTCTTATGACAAAATCGTGTCCAATATTCAGGAGGTGAAATCAAGGAAGGGAAAGGTAATTGCCATAGTGACAGAAGGGGATGTGCTGATCCCCAAGATGGCGGACTTCACCATAGAAGTGCCCGCCACGCACGAAGCCCTGATGCCGCTGGTGTCTGTGATCCCGCTTCAGCTTTTGTCCTATCACATCGCTGTGATGCGCGGCAGCAACGTGGACCAACCCAGAAACCTGGCCAAGAGTGTGACAGTGGAGTAGTGCTTTTTGCAAAAAAAGTGATTGCCACAGTTGGAGAAGTCTGCGCTTGCTAGTCGTTGACTCTTTGTCTGGGGTTCAAATTCTCCTGTGACACTTTGCTACTATTTAAGTCATTTTCCAGGGATCAAATTTCCCTTTCATGTGTTCCTGATACTGGATGATCAGCACCTTTTGGACCGGTACTTTTTCTGTGCGTGATTGCTGGAGGATTGGCGCAAAGCCATACTCATAAGAGAAGTAATAGGTGAGTGAACCCTCCTGGTAGACCGATGAAAAATACTGAAAGGAAAAGCCCAGATCCACCAGTCGCTCTTTTCGTACGGTGGCCTTCCCGTCGGGACATAATTTAAAAAGGATGCTTCGGTTTTTTCTGATCTGCCTGTTCACTGCGGCTATGACCCGCTCTGTCTTGCGCTTGTGTCTATTGTGAAAATTGGCCCGGCACTGACTGTCGCAGAAGCGTTTATCGATGCGGCCTGCCAATGGCTTATCACAGGTCTGACATTTTTGATGGTCCATCTCTAAAAATTTATCCGTATTAATATACGTTTATTAACGTAACTATTCGCTTATAAACCAACTTAAGTTTTGTCTTTTAGCGTGGTTTAAGGCCATGAAGCCTACATCCAGAGAAAGACACATCACGCTTAAGCATATTTTGATTGATTCGCAGCGAATGATCGGGATTAAGTTTTACCCTGACAAGGTGCTTGACGCGCTGATCAAAACACTTGATCATCCACGCTGGAGTGAGCAATACGGGCTTATTCTGATTAAAAACACGCCAAAAAACCTTCAAGACATCTTTGAGAAATTTAAAGGTGTGGCCTGGATCAACGTTCAGCACTTTTTCACCAACCGGCCTGTTTTTGCCGGGAACAGCCTGCTGAGTGTGGATGAGTATCGCAAAAGGCCAATCAAAGCTGGTTTTCGGCAGTGTCCGGAGGCATTTTACCAAAAGCTGGAGATCAGAAAATATAGCTTGAACACCGCCCGTGTTTACATCGGCATGTTTGAGAGGTTTATTAACCACTACCGAACTGTAGAAAATCTGCTGGAGTTGGGTGAGCAGGAAATCATCAACTACCTCCAATCCCTTGTCCTGGAGGGAAAATCGGATTCTTATATCAACCAATCGATCAATGCCATCAAATTTTACTATGAGGTGGTACTGGAGATGCCGAACCGCTTTTACCGTGTGGAACGGCCATTCAAAAAAGAGTCTCTCCCGAAGGTAATCAGCAAAGAAAGTGTCCTCCGAATGATTGCCCTGTGTCCCAACATCAAGCACCGATGCATCATCGCTTTGCTCTACTCCAGTGGCTTACGCAGAGCTGAGCTGCTCAATCTCAAAATCAGCGACATAGACAGTGAGCGGATGACGATCAGGGTGAGCCAGGGAAAAGGTAAGAAAGACCGGGTGTCACTGCTCAGCAAGCGACTGCTGGAGGATCTCAGGCAATATTACCGAATCTGGAAGCCGGTGACCTACCTATTTGAAGGCCCTGATGGAGGACAGTACAGTGCGACCAGTGTGGTGAAAATCATAGCTAGGGCGGCCAAAAGGGCCAAAATCAGCCAGCGCGTCACTCCGCATATGCTCAGGCATTCGTTTGCCACCCATCTATTGGAAGCTGGTACTGATCTGAGGTATATTCAGGCCTTGCTTGGTCACAGCTCCACGCGCACGACAGAAGTATACACCCACATAGCCGTTAATGGTTTGTCCAGGATTCAAAATCCATTAGATTTGGATTAATATACAAGGCGAGTAACAACCACACAGGTGTTGTTACCCGGCGTTAGATGCCACTATACGGAACGCAGAATGAAACTCCTGATCTTACTTTTATCCCTGAACGCCCCCGAACCCAAGGAACAAGTCTCAAAATTCTACGACTGGTATCTGAACATGCTTGAATCTGGCGAAATTTATCAA